>NZ_VDUZ01000005.1 GCF_008039615.1 Vineibacter terrae
CCGCCGGATGAGGTGCATGAGTGGGCTCAGGTCTCCTCTCCCGCAAGCGGGAGAGGAAGGGGCCCATCGCGTCAGCGATGGGAAGGTGAGGGGCCCAGCACGAGGCGCCGTGCGTGAGGCCCTCACCCGCCGGATGAGGTGCATGAGCGGGCTCAGGTCTCCTC
This sequence comes from Vineibacter terrae, assembly GCF_008039615.1. Taxonomy (GTDB): domain Bacteria; phylum Pseudomonadota; class Alphaproteobacteria; order Reyranellales; family Reyranellaceae; genus Vineibacter; species Vineibacter terrae. The sequence continues at coordinate 165 of NZ_VDUZ01000005.1, forward strand.
TCCCGCAAGCGGGAGAGGAAGGGGCCCATCGCGTCAGCGATGGGAAGGTGAGGGGCCCAGCACGAGGCGCTGCGCGTGAGGCCCTCACCCGCCGGATGAGGTGCATGAGTGGGCTCAGGTCTCCTCTCCCGCAAGCGGGAGAGGAAGGGGCCCATCGCGTCAGCGATGGGAAGGTGAGGGGCCCAGCACGAGGCGCCGTGCGTGAGGCCCTCACCTCGGCATATCGGCCGACGACCGATATGCCTGTCCGGTCGCTGCCGCGACCGTCGACCTCTCCCGCTCGCGGGAGAGGTGCATGAGCGCCGCCGTCCTCGACGTGCGCGGGCTGTCCAAGTCGTTTGGCGGCGTGCGGGCGGTCGATGGCGTCGATTTCGCCGTCGCGGCCGGCGAGCTGCTGGCGCTGATCGGCCCCAACGGCGCCGGCAAGTCGACCTGCTTCAACATGCTCAACGGCCAGCTGCGGCCCGATGCCGGCGGCGTGAGCCTCAACGGCCGCAGCATCGTGGGCCTGCCGCCGCGGCGGATCTGGCGCCTGGGGGTGGGCCGCACCTTCCAGATCACCGCCACCTTCGTGTCGATGACGGTGCGCGAGAACGTGCAGATGGCGCTGCTGTCGCATCATCGGCGCATCGGCTCGATGTTCGCGCGCGCCAGTGGCCTCTACCGCGCCGAGGCCGACGCGCTGCTCGAGCGCGTCGCCATGCGCGACCAGGCCGACCGTGTCTGCGGCGTGCTGGCCTACGGCGATCTCAAGCGGGTCGAGCTGGCCGTGGCGCTGGCCAACGATCCCAGGCTGCTGCTGATGGACGAGCCCACGGCCGGCATGGCGCCCCGGGAGCGGGTGCAGCTGATGGAGCTGGCGGCGCGGCTGGCGCGCGAGCGCGGCATTGCCGTTCTCTTCACCGAGCACGACATGGACGTGGTCTTCGCCCATGCCGATCGCGTGATCGTGCTCGACCGCGGCCGGCTGATCGCGTCGGGCACGCCGGACCAGGTGCGCGCCGATCCGCAGGTCCAGGCCGTCTATCTCGGCTCCGGCGCGATGTACGGCCATGCGCAGTGACGTAGGCCCTCCCGGTGCGATGCTGCAGGTCGACGGCCTGCACGCCTACTACGGCCGCGCCCATATCCTGGCCGACGTGGCGCTGGCGGCATCTTCCGGCGATGTGCTGGCCCTGCTGGGCCGCAACGGCGCGGGCAAGTCGACGACGTTGAAATCGATCATGGGCCTGGTGCGGCCGGCGGCGGGCGCGGTCGTGCTCGACGGCGCCCGCATCGACGGCCTGGCGCCCTATCGCATCGCGCGCCTGGGGCTGGGCTTCGTGCCCGAGGACCGGCGCATCTTCACCGACCTGTCGGTGATGGAGAACCTGGAGGTGGGGCGCCAGAAGCCGCGTCCCGGCGCGCCGACCTGGACGCCCGCCAGGCTGTTCGAGCTGTTCCCCAATCTGGGCCGCATGAAGGACCGGCCGGGCGGGCGCATGTCGGGTGGCGAGCAGCAGATGCTGACCATCGCACGCACCCTGATGGGCAATCCGCGCTGCGTGCTGCTCGACGAGCCGTCCGAGGGCCTCGCGCCGCTGATCGTCGAGCAGATGGCGGCCGCCATCCGCGCCATGCGCGCCGAGGGCTTGTGCGTGATCCTGTCGGAGCAGAACCTGCATTTCGCGTCGCTGGTCGCCGACCATGCCGTGGTCGTCGAGAAGGGCCGTGTGCGTTTTGCCGGGACCATGGATGACCTGCGCGCCGATCCCACGGTGCGCGAGCAGTACCTGTCGGTGTGAGGAGTCTTGCCTCCTCCAGCTTCGCTGGGGGAGGTGGCCGAAGGCCGGAGGGGGAGCCAACGTGGTCTATATTACCAAACCACGTCGGCTCCCCTCCGCCCCTTCGGGGCACCTCCCCACTGCGTGGGGAGGATGGAGGAACAAAATGTCTGGTTTCATTCCGCTTGTCGGGCAGCTGGCCGGCTCCCATATCCGCCCCCCGATCGGCGTCGGTGGAGGGTGAGGTCACGCATGCCTGAGGTCTTGCCGCGCGAGTCCTGCCGTTGCAGCGCAACATGGCGCGGCGGCGCGTCAGCGACTTGTTGTCATTGTTATCGTTGTTGTCACGCGATCCGGCGCGGGCGTCACCCCCTTTCCGCAGCTTCGCGCAGCTGTCGCGTCGCCCGTCAGCGCCAGCCTAAGTCCTTGACGGTATTGAGGCGGGACCCTTCCCGCTGTTTCCGGGCTTCGCGCCAAGGGATGCCGCGAGCGCAGTCGTTTTATTGCGGACGCACACCATGACCTCATCGCCCTCCATCGTCGTCGGCGTCGATGTCGGCGGCACGTTCACCGACCTGATCGCGGTCGACCAGCAGAGCGGTGCCGTGTCGCTGGCCAAGGTGCCGACCACGCCCGACAACCAGGCCTTCGGCGTCGTGGCGGCTCTGGAGGCGGCGGCGCTCGACCCGCGCGCCCTGCAGGCGGTCGTGCACGGCACCACCACCACCACCAACGCGCTGCTGGAACGCAAGGTGGCCAGGGTCGGGCTGATCACGACCAGGGGCTTCCGCGACGTGCTGGAGCTGGGCCGGCGCACGCGGCCGAAATCCTACGGCCTCACCGGCAGCTTCGAGCCGCTCATCGCGCGCGAGCTGCGGCTGGAGGTGCCCGAGCGCATGGACGCCGAGGGCGAGGTCGTCACGGCGCTCGACGAGGCGGCGGTGCGCCAGGCGGCCGAGCGCCTGCGGGACGCCGGCTGCGAGGCGCTGCTGATCCACTTCCTGCACAGCTACATCAATCCGGCGCACGAACTGCGCGCCGCCGACATCGCGCGCGCCGTGTGGCCCAACGCCTATGTCACCGCCGGCCACCAGATCGTGTCGGAATATCGCGAGTACGAACGCGGCACCACCGCCAGCATCAATACCGCCGTGCAGCCGATCCTCGACCGCTATATCGGCCGCCTCGTCGGCGAGCTGAAAGGCCGCGGCTTCGCGCGCGACCTGCTGGTGATGCAGGGCAATGGCGGCACGGTGACCGCGGGCATGGTCGCCGCGCACGCCGTCAACACCGTGATGTCCGGGCCGGCCTCGGGCGTGATGGCCGCCGCCTACACCGGCCGCGCCTGCGGTCAGGACAACCTGATCACCTACGACATGGGCGGCACCTCGACCGATGTCGGCCTGATCAAGGACGGCGTGCCGCAGGTCTCCAGCGAGCTCGACCTCGAGTACGGCATGCCGATCCACGTGCCCATGGTCGACGTGCACACCATCGGCGCCGGCGGCGGCTCGATCGCGCATGTCGATCCGTCGGGCATGCTGCGGGTCGGACCGCACAGCGCCGGCGCCCGGCCGGGACCGATCTGCTACGGCCGCGGCGGCGAGCAGCCCACCATCACGGATGCCAACCTGGCGCTGGGCCGGCTCAATCCCGACCACCTGCTGTCGGTCGACACGCCGGTCTCGCTCGATCACGTGCGCGCCCGCATCGCCGCCGAGGTCGGCGACAAGCTCGGCCTCGACTGGGCGGCGGCCGCGGCTGCGATCCTGCGCGTCGCCAACGATCGCATGGCGGGCGCGATCCGGCTGGTGTCCCTGGCCCGCGGCTACGACCCGCGCGACTTCGCGCTGTTCGCCTTCGGCGGCGCCGGCCCGCTGCATGCCGTGCCGCTGGCGCGCGAGCTGGCGATCCCCAAGGTGCTGGTGCCGGCGCGGCCCGGCATCACCAACGCGCTGGGCTGCGTCGTGGCCGACCTGCGCCATGACCATGTGCGCACCGTCAACACGCCGCTGCCGGCGCTCGACGAGGGACGCGTGCGCGCCATCCTCGAGGCGCAGATCACCGAGGGCGAAGCGACGCTGAGGCAGGAGGGCGTGGCGATCGAAGGCATCACGCGCCTGCATTTCGCCGACATGCAGTTCCAGGGCCAGAGCCACATGCTCACGGTGCCGCTGCCGCATATCGACGTGTCGGTGCCCGAGCTGCGCGCCGCTTTCGAGGCTGCCTACTGGCGGCGCTTCGGCGTCGAGCTGCCGGAGATCCGGGCCGTGCTGGTGAACCTGCACAGCGCCGTGATCGGCCGCCGGCCATCGATCGACCTGGCGGCGCTGATGCGCGGCGAGAAGGCCAGGGACGTGGCCGGTGCCACGGTCGGCACGCGCCAGGTCTGGTTCGAGCAAGGCGGCTGGCACGACACGCCGATCCTGTCGCGCGACCGCCTGCCGCTTGATGCGCGCTTCGAGGGCCCCGCCATCATCGAGCAGCTCGACACCACCATCGTCGTCGAGCCCGGCAACAAGGTCTTGCTCGACCCCCTCGGCAACCTCGTGCTGGAGGTCGCATGATGAAAGAGATGAACCACAGAGGCACAGCGCAGCCTTTGGCCGCAACCCAAAGGGCGGAGGAAGCGCTTCATGGTGAGCTTGTCGAACCATGAAGCGCCGCACCACCGCCCGTGCGACGCCTTCATGGTTCGACAGGCTCACCATGAAGGCTACCAAATCACCGCGGCTCGCGAAGATTCTTGAGGTTAGTAGTACAGAGACACAGAGATCACACAGAGGAAGACACCATTGCGCGCCGAATGCGCGCAGCTCTTCATCCTCTGTGCTGTCTCTGTGCCTCTGTGTCTCTGTGGTTAATCTTCACGTCGTCGGGCAAAGACCATGACCACCATCGATCCTGTCACGCTGGCCGTGATTCAGAACGGCCTCAACCAGGTCTGCAACGAGATGGACCTGGCCTTCGTGCGCTCGGCCTTCTCGCCGGTGATCTCCGAGGGCATGGACCGCTCCGACGGCATCTACGACACGGTCGACGGCGCGCTGATCGCGCAGGGCGAGCTCGGCCTGCCGGTGTTCGTGGGCACCATGCAGTACTCGACCCGGGCCGTGATCGAGCGCGTGAAGAGCCATTATGGCGGCACCGTCGATCCCGGCGACGTCTTCATCGTCAACGATCCCTATCTCGGCGGCACGCACCTGATGGATGTGCGCTTCGTGAAGCCGTTCTTCTACAGGGGCGAGCTCTTCGCCTGGCTGGCCAACACCGGCCACTGGCCCGATGTCGGCGGCATGGTGCCGGGCGGCTTCTCGGCCAGCGCCACCGAGGTCGAGCAGGAAGGGCTGCGCCTGCCGCCGGTGAAGTTCTTCAAGAAAGGCGTGATGGACCAGGAGATCCTGGCCATCATCCTCAGCAACATCCGCATCGCCGACCAGCGCATCGGCGACATCAAGGCGCAGGCCGCGGCGCTCGACACCGGCGAGCGGCGCCTGACCGACCTGGTCGACCGCTACGGCGAGGACGTCGTGCGTGCGGCGATCGCCGAGCTGCGCCGCCGCGCGGCGCAGCAGATGCGGGCCCGGATCGCCACGATCCCGGACGGCGTCTACGAAGGCAGCTCGATCGTGGACTCCGACGGCGTCGTCGATGAGCCGCTCACCATCCGCATGAAGATCACCAAGCGCGGCGAGACGCTTGGCTTCGACATGACGGGCTCCAGCCCGCCCTGCCGCGGGCCGATGAACAGCGTCATCGCCACCACGCGCTCGGCGATCTACCTCGCCATCAAGCATGTGTTCCCCGACGTGCCGATCAACGCCGGCACCTTCGAGCCGCTGCAGATCATCGACCCGGAAGGCACGTTCCTCTACGCCCGGTATCCGCGGCCGGTGTCGGGCTGCGCCGCCGAGGTCAGCCAGCGCATTGCCGAGGCGGTGTTCGCGGCTCTCACCCATGCGATCCCCGACCGGCTGTTCGCGGCGCCGGCCGGCACCTCGGGCAACCTCGCGATCGGCGGCTACGACCCCAGGCGCGGCCGCTCCTATGTGATGTACCTGTTCACCGGCGGCGGCTATGGCGGCAGCTTCGAGGGCGACGGGCTGAGCAACGGCTGCTCGACGATCGGCATCTCCAAGATGCCGCCGGTCGAGGTCACGGAGCAGTACTACCCGGTGCTGTTCGAGGAGTTCGCGCTGGCGGAAGGCACCGGCGGCGCCGGCCGGCATCGCGGCGGCATGGGCGTGCGCTACGCCATCCGCATCCGCCGCGGCGAGGCGCGCGTCTCCATGGTGATGGACCACGGCCGCGTCGGCCCGCAGGGCGCGCTCGGCGGCGGCGACGGCGGCGTCAACACCGTGCGCATCGAGACCGGCGGCCGCACCTACACACCGCCGCACCTGTCGAAGGACCAGGACATCGAGGTCGGCCCCGGCGATGTCGTGCGCGTCACGACGCCCGGAGGCGGCGGCTACGGCGACCCGCGCCAGCGCGATCCGGCGGCGATCGCGCGCGACCTCAGGCGCGGCTACTACACCGACGAGCAGGCGGCCGCGCTCTTCGGCGCCGGCCGCGTCAAGGCCGCCGCGGCGGAGTGAAGAAGAAGCGCTTCTGTCATCCCGAGCGTAGCGAGGGATCTCCTGCGAACGACGCACAGTGCGCCATCCACAGGAGATCCCTCGCTACGCTCGGGATGACAGGTGATGCGCGCCCGGCACGTCCTCCCCACGCTGAAGCGTGGAGAGGATCAGGAAGGCTACGCCGCCATGCGCTGCACCCGCGCGACGTTCGCCAGCGTCGCGGCGCAGGCGTTGGCGGCCTCGGCGCCCTTGACCACGAAGTGCTCGTAGAAGAAGTGATGGTGCACGTCGTGCTCGTGGAAGCGCTGCGGCGTCAGCACGGCCGAGATCACCGGCACGTCGGTCTCGAGCTGCACGCGCATCAGGCCGGAGATCACCGCATCGGCGACGAACTCGTGCCGGTAGATGCCGCCGTCGACCACGAAGCCCGAGGCGACGATGGCGGCGTAGCGGCCGGTGCGTGCCAGCATCTTGGCCTGCAGCGGGATCTCGAAGGCGCCGGGCACCTCGAAGACCTCGATGTCGGCCTCGGAGAAGCCGCGCTTGACCATCTCGGCCGTGAACGATTCGCGGCAGCGGTCGACGATGTCCTTGTGCCAGCAGGATTGCACGAAGGCGATGCGGGGCGATCTGCTGATTGTCTGCTGAGGGACCTGATTCATGTCGTCCTCCAAAGGGAACACAGAATCAGGGCGTACGAGCGTCCTCCGGCCAGGCGGTCGCACGCAGGCGGCCGCCGCACCGGACTCTTCCCGTTCTCTTCCATCCGGACTGTGACCGTCGGCTTCGGCTTCGCACCGAATCTGCTGACCCTGCCGGCAGAGCCGGCAGGCGCTCGCGGGCTCGTGCGATGGCTCGCACATACCGCCGGTGGGGACTTCCACCCCGCCCTGAGAACGATGCCGCAGGAACATGGTTCATGCGACACGGGCAGGATACAGGATCGTCATTCGGCTGCCATGCGATTTTCGTCAAGGCACGGATGCGATGGCGTAGGATGACAATCGATACATCAGGAGTGGCTGACGCATGACCAAGCGGCGCATCCATCTTCTCGCTCTGGGCGGCACCATCGCCACGCAGCCGGGCGAGCACGGCATGAAGCACGGGCTGGACGGCGACGACCTGGTGCGCATGGTGCCGGGCCTCGACGCCGTCGCCGATGTGCAGGCCCGGACCGTGGCGCGCACCGGCAGCAGCAACCTGACGCTCGATGCCGTCTACGCGCTGGCGGCCCATATCGAGGCGATGGTCCAGCAGGGCGCCTGCGATGGCGTGGTCGTGACGCAGGGCACCGACACGCTGGAGGAGACAGCCTTTCTGCTCGACCTCCTGCTGGACGTCGACATCCCGGTGGTGATGACCGCGGCGATGCGCAATCCCGCGCTCGCCTCCGCCGACGGTCCCGGCAACGTGCTGGCGGCGGTGCGCGTCGCGGCGACGCCGTGGGCCACGGCGCGCCGCGTCGGCGTGCTGGTCGCGATGCTCGATCATGCCCATGCCGCCCTCGAGGTGGCCAAGACCCAGACCAGCCGGCTCGACGCCTTCCACAGCCCGTCGGCCGGGCCGGTGGCCACCCTCGCCGAGACGCGCGTGGTGCCGCTGATGCAGCCGGTGCGCGACTGGAAGGCAGTCGTGAGCGCCATCGTCGGCGCGTCGCCGGCGTCGCGGTTCGCCGGCGCGGCGCCGGTGGCGCTGCTCTGGCTCGGCCTGGGCGAGCACGGCGCCCTGCTCGACGCGCTGCTCGATGGCCCGCGCCACCTGGGCTATGGCGGCGTGGTGGTGGGCGCCATGGGCGGCGGCCATGTGCCCGAGCCGATGGTGGCGCGCCTCACGATGCTGGCCGCGCAGCTGCCCGTGGTCGTGGCATCGCGCACCGGCGGCGGCCCGCTGCTGCGCCACACCTACGAAGGATCCGGGTCGGAGATCGCGCTGCGCGCCGCCGGCCTGATCTATGCCGGCCGCCTGCCGCCGCTCAAGGCGCGCCTGCTGCTGGACCTGCTGCTGCGCGCCGGCGCCGACCGTGCCGCCATCGCCGCGGCATTCGACAGCACCGGCTGAGCCGGCCTATGACTCCCGTCCGCACGTCGCATCCTCGGTTCCACGGCGGAGGCGCTTCATGCATCGGCGATCGTTGCTGGCGGGTGTCGCGATGGCCGGCCTGGCGCCGGTTTCGGTCCGGGCGCAGGCGTTCCCTTCGAAGCAGATCCGCATCCTGGTCGGCTTCGCGCCCGGCGGCGGCGGCGACACCGTCGGCCGCATCCTGGCCCAGGAGATCGGCCGCGACGGCGGCCCGTCGGTCCTGGTCGATAACAAGCCCGGCGCCGGCGGCAATGTCGCCACCCGCGAGCTGATCCGATCCCCGGCCGACGGCTACACCGTCATGCTGGCCAATGTCGGGGTGCTGGCGGTCAATCCCTACGCGATGAAGAGCGCCGGCTACGACCCGCAGACCGACCTCGCGCCCGTGAGCATGGCGGTCGAGTTCGCCAATGTGCTGGTCGTGCATCCGTCCGTGCCGGCCCGCACGCTGGCCGAGTATCTCGACCTGGCGAAACGGCCCGAGGGCATGACCTACGGCAGCTCCGGCATCGGCAGCGCCGGCCATCTCGGCGGCGAGCTGCTGCGGGCGATGAGCGGCGCCAAGCTGACGCACGCGCCCTATCGCGGCGGCGGCCCGGCGATGAACGATCTGATCGCAGGCCATGTCCCGTCGCTGATCGCCAGCGCCCCCACGGCCACGGGCTTCATGCGCGAGGGCCGCATCCGGTCGCTGGCCGTGACCAGCGCGCGCCGCTCACCCTATGATCCCGATGTGCCGACGATCGCCGAGCTGGGCTTTGCCGGCTATGACGCCACCAACTGGTATGCCCTGGTCGCCCCGGCGGGCACGCCACCGCCGATCGTCGCGGCGCTCAATCGGCTGTTCGTGAAGGCGCTGCGCGCCGCCGAGGTGCGCGAGGCCTTGGCGAGGCAGGGCATCGAGTCCGTGCCGTCGACGCCGGACGAGCTCGCCGCCCGCATTGCCCGCGAGAGCGCTACCTGGAAGAAGGTGGTCACCGATGCCGGCATCCGGATCGAGTAGGGCTGGCGCTTTGCGCTGCTGCAACGGAGGGTCATTGTGGTTGATCGTACTATTCTCGTCGCCGGCGCTTCGGGCATCGTGGGGCGCGCCGCTGTTGCGCGCTTCGCCGCCGCGCCCGGCACGCAGGTCATCGCGCTGTCGCGGCGCCCGCCCGACCTCGATTGCGCCTACCGTTTCCTGCCGCTCGACCTCACCGATGCCGATGCCTGCGCCGCGGCCGCGGCCGGCCTGGGCGCGGTCACGCATGTCGTCTTCACGGCCCTCTATGAGAAGCCCGGCCTGATCCGCGGCTGGCGCGATACCGAGCAGATGCAGACCAATCTCGCCATGCTGCAGAACCTGATGCGGCCGCTGCTGGTTGCGGCGCCGGCGCTGCGGCATGTGACGCTGCTGCAGGGCACCAAGGCCTATGGCGCGCATCTGCGGCCGATCCGGGTGCCGGCGCGCGAGCGCTGGCCGCGCAACGACCACGCCAACTTCTATTGGCTGCAGGAGGACCGGCTGCGCGCGGCGCAGAAAGGCCGCGACTGGACGTTCACCATCCTGCGGCCGCAGATCATCTTCGGTCATGGCACGGGCAGCCCCATGAACATGCTGTCGGCCATCGGCGCCTATGCCGCGATCCTCAAGGCGCGCGGCGAGCCGCTGCACTGGCCGGGCGGCCCCGGCTACCTGGCCGAGGCCGTCTGCGCCGACCTGCTGGCGCGCGCCATCGACTGGGCCGGCACCAGCCCGGCGGCCGCGGGCGAAACCTTCAACGTCACCAATGGCGACGTCTTCTCCTGGCACAATGTGTGGCCGGCGATCGCCCAGGCGCTCGGCACGACGCCCGGCGAGGCGCGCCCGCTGCGCCTGGCCCAGGACATGCCGGCGTGCGAGGCCGAATGGGCCGCGGTCGTGCAGCGCCATGGCTTGCGGTCCGGCACCCTGAAGCAGTTCGTCGGCGATTCGTTCTTCTATGCCGACTTCAGCTTCGCCCATGGCCGCGAGCTGCCGCCGCCTCCCGCCCTGGTCAGCACCGTGAAGATTCGCCAGGCGGGTTTTGCCGACTGCCTGGATACCGAGGACATGTTCGCGGCCTGGTTCGCAGCCCTGCAGCGCATGAAGCTGCTGCCGGCGGCTTGATCGTTTCGCGAGCCGGTACCGGCGGCATCCGTCGCTTGGCGCCGGCCGCGGAAGGCCGCAGAACGTCGCTCTCACCGATACGCCTGGACACGCCATGATCCCCCGCACGCTCTTTTCTTCCGAGCACGAGATGTTCCGCGAAACCGCGCGCCGCTTCGTCGAGCGCGAGATCGCACCGCACTACTATCAATGGGAGCAGGATGCGCGGGTGCCGCGCGAGGTCTGGCTCAAGGCCGGGGAGGCCGGCCTGCTGCTGTGCGACGTGCCGGAAGAGTATGGCGGGATGGGCGGCGACTTCCGCCACAGCGTGATTGTGATGGAGGAGCTGGGGCGCGCCGGCGCCACCGGCGTGTTCTTCAGCCTGCACTCCGACATCGTCGCGCCCTACATCCTCAAGTACGGCAGCGAGCAGCTCAAGCGGGCGTGGCTCAACCGCATGGCGACCGGCGAGGCGATCGGCGCCATCGCCATGACCGAGCCCTCGGCCGGCTCCGACCTGCAGGCGATCCGCACGACGGCCGTGCGCGAAGGCGACGAGTACGTGATCAGCGGCCAGAAGGTGTTCATCTCCAACGGCCAGACCGCCGACCTGGTGATCGTCGCCTGCAAGACCGATCCCAAGCAGGGCGCCAAGGGCATGAGCCTGATCGTGGTCGAGACAGACCGGCCGGGCTTCCGCCGCGGCCGGCAGCTCAAGAAGATCGGCATGCACTCACAGGACACCTCGGAGCTGTTCTTCGACCAGGTGCGCGTGCCGGTGAGCAACATCCTCGCCACCGAGGGCCAGGGCTTCGCGCTGCTGATGAACGAGCTGGCGCAGGAGCGCCTGACCCAGGCGGTGAAGGCGATAGCGGCCTGCGAGGCGGCGCTGGCGTGGACCATCGACTACGTCACGCAGCGCCACGCCTTCGGCAAGCCGATCGCGGCGTTCCAGAACACGCAGTTCAAGATCGCCGAGATGAAGGCCAGGATCGTGGCCCAGCGCGTGCTGGTCGACCGCTGCATCGAGCTGCACCTGGAGCGCAAGTTCGACTCGGTCGACGCCGCGATGGCGAAGATGACCACCACGGAGCTGCAGTGCGAGGTGGTCGACGAGTGCCTGCAGCTGCACGGCGGCTACGGCTACATGACCGAGTTCCCGATCGCGCGCGCCTACGCCGACGCGCGCTACACCAAGATCGCCGGCGGCTCGATCGAGGTCATGAAGACCATCATCGCCCGCAGCCTGTTCGCGCGTTGAGGCTGCGAGCCTTCATCCTGGACAAGCTGTCATCCCGAGCGCAGCGAGGGATCTCCCGCGACTGACGCACCGTGCGCCTTGTCGCGGGAGATCCCTCGCTGCGCTCGGGATGACGGAGGCCTTCACCCTCAGCCGTTGCGGAACGCGTAGGCGTAGCCGTTGATCGCCGGCACGCCACCAAGATGGGCGTACAGGATCCTCGAGCCGGCCGGGAAATAGCCTTTCTTCACCAGGTCGATCATGGCCTGCATCGACTTGCCCTCGTAGACCGGGTCGGTCATGACGCCTTCCAGCCGCGCGCACAGCCGGATCGCGGCCTTGGTCTCTTCCGAGGGCACGCCGTAGCAGGGATAGGCATAGTCCTCGATCAGCACGACGTCGTCGTCAGTGACCGGCGTGCCGAGCGACACCAGGTCGGCGGTCTTCCGCGCGATGTCGAGCACCTGCGCCTTGGTCTGCGCCGGCGTCGCCGACGCATCGATGCCGATCACCCGGCGCTGGCGTCCGTCCTTGGCGAAGCCGACCAGCATGCCGGCATGGGTCGAGCCGGTGACGGTGCAGACGACGACGTAGTCGAACCGGAAGCCGAGATCCTGCTCCTGGGCCCGCACCTCCTCGGCGAAGCCGACATAGCCCAGGCCGCCGAACTTGTGCACCGAGGCGCCGGCGGGGATCGCGTACGGCTTGCCGCCCCTGGCCTTGATGTCGGCGATGGCGTTCTCCCAGCTCTGCCGGATGCCGATGTCGAAGCCGGCGTCGACCAGCTCGACCTCGGCGCCCATGACCCGGCTCAGCAGGATGTTGCCGACGCGATCGTAGACCGCGTCCTCGTGCGGCACCCAGGCCTCCTGCACCAGCCGGCATTTCATGCCCAGCCGCGCCGCCGTCGCCGCCACCATGCGCGTATGGTTGGATTGCACGCCGCCGATCGAGACCAGCGTGTCGGCGCCTGATGCGATGGCGTCGGGCACGATGTACTCCAGCTTGCGCAGCTTGTTGCCGCCGAAGGCGAGGCCGGAGTTGCAATCCTCGCGCTTGGCGAAGATCTCGACGCCGCCGCCGAGATGGGCCGAGAGCCGTGCCATCCGTTCGATCGGCGTCGGCCCGAAGGTCAGCTTGTAGCGCTCGAATTTCTCCAGCATGTGATGCCTCCCTGTGGCGCGAACGACCGGAGGCTAACGCAGGTTGCGGGAAAGGTGCTCTCTGGTTGATTGCCTGTCCGTGGCCCTTGGCACCTGCCGAGGAGGAGAGTTTGGTATGATCTCTCGGGCCGGCACCAGGATACGGAAGGTTCTTCCATGGCCGACGAATTGGACAGGATCGACCTGAAGATCCTGCGCCTGCTGCAGAAGGACGGGCGGCTGACCAATGCCGAGCTGGCGCAGCGCGTCAACGTGAGCGCCGCCACCTGCCATCGCCGCACGCAGCGTCTGTTCGACGCCGGCTATGTAACGGGCGTGCGTGCCGCCATCGCGCCCGACCGCGTCAACCGCGGCACGCTGGTGGTGGTCGGCGTCGTGCTCGACCGTTCGACGCCGGAAAGCTTCGCCGCCTTCGAGGCCGCGATCCGCAAGCTGCCGGCGGTGCTCGACTGCCACCTGGTCGCCGGCGATTTCGACTACTTCCTGAAGATCCGGGTGCATGACATCGCCGATTTCAACCGCCTGCACGGCAGCCGGCTGATCGCGGTGCCCGGCGTGCGCCAGACCCGCACCTTCTTCGTGATGAAGGAGGTCGTCGACAACGCGCCGCTGGACTTTTGACACCCTCCCCCAACGCAGTTGGGGGAGGTGGCCGAAGGCCGGAGGGGGAGCCCACGTGATCTTCATTACATAGATCTCGTCAGCTCCCCTCCGCCCCTTCGGGGCACCTCCCCAGCAAAGCTGGGGAGGAAGATGTGGCCCCTCCGTAGCGTACGACCTCAATCGAGCGAGATCTTCAACTCCTTGATCAGCGCGCCCCATTTCGTCGACTCGGCGCGCACCGTCTCGGCAAACTGCTCCGGCGTGCTGGAGATCGGCTCGACGCCCAGCTCGTCGAAGCGCTTGACCACGGTCGGGCTGCCGACCGCTTTCACCAGCTCGGCATTGAGGCGCTCGACGATCGGCTTGGGCGTGCCGGCCGGCGCGGCCAGGCCCTGCAGGGCGTAGGCCTCGCTGTCGGCGACGCCGGCCTCGGCCAGGGTCGGCACGTCGGGCAACGCCGCCAGGCGCTTGGCCGAGGCGACGGCCAGTACCCGCACCTTGCCCGAGCGCACGTGCTGGATGCCGGCCGCGAGGTCTAGGAACATCGACGGCACCTGGCCCGCGATCAGGTCCTGCACCGCCGGCGCGGCGCCTTTGTAGGGCACGTGCAGGCCCTTGCTGCCGCTGCGCTGGTTGAACAGCTCCATCGCCAGGTGATGCGGCGTGCCGATGCCCGGCGTCGCGTAGCCCAGCGGCTCCTTGGCCGCGGCGCGCAGGGCGATGAACTCCTTCACCGTCCTGGCCTCGACCGACGGGTGCACGACCAGCAGCAGGTTGAAGCGCGCCATCATGCCGATCAGCACGAAGTCCTTGGCCGGATCGTAGGGCAGCGTCTTGTAGAGGTGCGGGTTGGAGGACAGCGTGCTGGTGTCGCCGGTGCCGATCGTGTAGCCGTCGGGCTTGGACTGCTTCAGCGCCTCGGCGCCGATGATCGTGGCCGCGCCGGGCTTGTTGTCGACGATGATCTGCTGGCCCAGCCCGGCCTTCATCTCTTCCGCCAGCGTGCGGGCCACCACGTCGGTGCCGCCGCCGGCCGGATACGGCACGATCCAGCGGATCGGCTGCGACGGATAGGCTTGCGCCAGCGCCGGCAGGGGAACCGCCAGCGACAGGCCGGTGGCGAGCAGCGTGCGACGATGCATGCGACATCTCCCTCGTGAGCTTCGTTGTCCGACTATTCTTGCCGCAGCCAGGCTTCGATGAACGAAGCCACCGCCTCGGTGTCGTCGAGGTCGAGCCAGGGATGAGCCGCGCCGGCATGATGGTCGGCGCGCGGCGCCGCCACGGCGAGCAGGCCGGGGTCATCGCCGGCGCGCAGCGGCTTGCCTTCGGCGGCACGCCAGACCTCGATGCGGGGATGGGTGTGCCCGGTGAAGCCTTCGACCAGGATCAGGTCGACGGGCGTCATGCGCGCCAGCAGCGCCTCCAGCGTGATCTCGCCGCCCTCGCGGTTCTCCCGCATCAAGGCCCAGCGCCGCTCCGACGCCACCATCACCTCGTGCGCGCCGGCCTTGCGGTGGCGCCAGGAATCCTTGCCTTCGGTGTCGACGTCGAAGCCGTGATGCGAGCGCTTGACGGTCGAGACCGTGATGCCATGTGCGATCAGGCAGGGCAACAGCCGCTCGATGAGGCTCGTCTTGCCGCTGCCGCTCCAGCCTACGATGCCCAGAAGTTTCATGTCGAACGCTGCCCACTGCTCCCTGGCCGATAGGTGCACGACGCGGCAAGAACGTCAATCGACCAGCGCGATGCGTGGCCCGGCGCCGGCGCGCGGCAGCACGCGGCCGATGACCGCCGCGTCCGGCGCATGGGGCCGCAGCGCCGCCAGCAGCGCGTCGGCCTTGTCGGCCGCGATGCCGATCAGCAGACCGCCGGAGGTCTGCGGGTCGAACAACAGACCTGCACGGGTGGTGGCCAATGCCATGAACCGCTCGCCGGCGGCACGGTTGGCCGGCGCCATGGTGCTTTCGATGCCGCGCGCCGCCAGATCGGCCGCGCCAGGCAGGGTTGGCACGGCGCCCAGCGACAGCTCGGCGTCGAGGACCGAGGCACGCAGCATCTCGAGCAGATGGCCGGCCAGCCCGAAGCCCGTGATGTCGGTGCAGGCGATGGCGCCGGCCGCCCGGGCCGCTTCCCCCGGGGGACCGTTGGACCGCAGCATGGAGTCGATCGCGGCGATGACCCAGGGCGCGCGTGCCTCGCCGCGCATGTCGGCCGCGAACAGCGCGCCGGTGCCCAGCGCCTTGGTGAGGATCAGGGTATCGCCGGCCTTCAGGGCGCCCTTGCGCAGCAATTGTGCTAGCGGCGCCAGGCCGTTCACGGTCAGGCCCAGGCTGAGCTCCATGCCCTCGCCGGTGTGGCCGCCGATCAGCGTCGCGCCGGCGTGCTTGAGCTCCTCGACCACGCCGCGCAGCAGCGCCCGCAGGTCGTTCTCCTGCAGCCGCGGCGGGGCGTGCGGCAGCACGGCGGTCATCAGCGCGCTGTGCGCCGCCGCGCCGGTGGCGAAGAGGTCGGACAGGCAGTGCAGCGACGCGATGCGTCCGAACAGCCAGGGATCGTCGATCAGGGCGCGGAAGAAATCGACGCTCTGCACCAGGGCCTGGCCCGGCGGCACGGCGATCGCCGAGGCATCCTCGGCCTCGCGCACGCCCAGCAGCACGCCCTCGCGTGGCGGGATGGCGACGTCGTGCAGCGCGCGGCGCAGGATGTCACCGTCGATCTTGGCGCCGCAGCCGGCGCAGCGCATCGCAGCCATCGCGTCGCCGCCGTCCGCCGCCGCCGGCGCCATGCCGCCCATCGCCATCGCGCCCGGCCGCAGCGCCTGGTACATGCGCATCCAGCGCCGGTCGATACGGTTCTTCCAGCGCCACACCCAGTCGCCGCGCACCCACAGCCGGCCGCGCGCGCCCACGGCATGCTGGTTGCCGGTGGAGACCAGGGTCAGGAACCGGCGTTGCGGGACATAGGCCTGCAGCGCTGCGTCGGGCGATCCCAGCAGATTGTGGGCCAGCACCGGTCCTTCGCGGACGGCGAACACGCCGGCCTTGGCCAGGGGCCGCGGCCCGAAGGCGATGACGTCGCCGGCGCCGAACACGTCGGCGTGCGAAGTCGATTGCAGGTACTGGTTCACCTTGACGAAGCCGCGGTCGTCCAGCGCCAGGCCGGTGTCGCGCAGCCATGCCGGCGCGCCGGCATCGACCACCCAGAGCGTCACGTCGCTCGGCATCGTCGTGCCGTCGTCGAGCACGACGGCATCGGCCTGCACCTCTTTGACGCTCTGTCCGGTCGTCACCGCCACGCCGCGCTCGGCCAGCACGGCGCTGAAGATCCGCTGCACCGCCGGCGGGTGCGTCGGCAGGACCGTGGCGCTCTTGGTCACCAGGGCGAACGATGCCTTGCCGCCCAGCCCTGCCTGGGCCAACCGGTGCTGCAGCGCCAGGCACAGCTCGACGCCGCCGGCGCCGGCGCCGATCACGGTGATGCGCCGCTTCTCGATGCCATCACGTAGCCCCGCCTCGATCGCGGCCCAGCCGCGGCGGAACCCGTCCACGGGTTTCACGGGCAGCGTGTGCTGCGCCGCGCCCGGCACGCTGGCCATGTCGGGCCGCGAGCCGATATCGAGCGACAGTCGCTCGAACGGCACCGGCGGGCGACGGTCGCACAGCACCTGCTGGCCGATCAGGTCCAGGCCGATGGCCTCGGCGTGATAGAGCCGGGCGCCTGCCGCCTGGCACAGCGGCCGCAGGTCGATATGGGCATCGCCGTGGCTGTAGTGCCCGGCCAGCAGCCCCGGCAGCATGCCGGAATAGGGTGTCTCCAGGTCGCGCGCGATCACGGTCAGCCGCACATGCGCCGGCCGCTTCATCGCCGCCTGCCGCAGCACCTCGACATGCGCGTGCCCGCCGCCGACGAGGACGAGCTCGAGGCGCGGTTTGACGGTGGTCGCGAGGGACAAAGCGGATGACACGATCGATGCCTACTCCCCGACACTATAGTCGGCGGGCAGGTGCCGCTCTATCTCCATGGCATCGTGCAAAACACGACCGATGTCGATCAGATCCGTCGTGGCAAGACGATAGTGGATCAAATGACGCGGCCGGGCCACAATGCCATGCTCATGCCGCGTCCGGTCGCGACTATGCCGCAAATGGTGGCTACGGACGTTTTTGCCAAGCTCCGGTTGCGCCAAGCCGCCGACTCGCATCGGATCGGCCATGAGGTCACGCAGCCCGCTGATCAGGAGTATTTCGTATCGCTCGCGGGCGAGTGCGCCGAATTGCGACTGTGAATACGCCAGCAAATCGCGGATGTCGGCCTCGGCGGCCGCTGCGAGTCGATAGGCGGGCATGCCTTAGGAATCAGGTCTTGTCGGCGCGCGCGCCTGCCTGCCGCCCCAATTCACGGATCAGGTCCTCGAGGTTGTCGTCATCAATGTGTCGGTAGCGGCTGCCGTCGATGTCGCTGAAGCCGGACCGCGCCGCTTCTTGAAGTACCTTGAGTTTGGCAGCCTCCCGCGCCTCGCATTGTTCCACCAGCCTCAGGCCATCGCGCAGCACCTCGCTGGCGTTCTGATAGCGCCCCGATTTCACCAGCTTGTCGATCACCTTCTCATGGTGATCGGTCAACACGACGTTGCGGGCGGGCATTCGTCAGTCCTTACGATAGAGCGCATCATACGTGGCATGGCAGACTATGCCAGTCCCGGCGACGCGACTGTACCGGCGAGTTGATCGTCATTGATTGAACTGACTGACGACTCACAATCGCGCCAGTCACAGCTCGGGACGCTACGATTGGCGCGGGTTTCGCTTGCCGGAACCCTGTGCTCAAAGATAAGCTTTGGAGGTCAATAAGCGCCGCTAATCAGGCACCGTTGGGGCGCGACGCCAGGGGCAGGCTTGACACTGCGGAATTGCCTCCTGGTCGCACCTCCGACGCGGACGTGGAGGAGGAAGCAACATGGGAGCCGTGACGGTCTCCCGACGCGGGCTGTTCAAGCTCACCGGCGCTGCTGTCGGCGCCTCGACCTTGACCGCGTTGGGCTTCTCGCCGGCGGCGGCGCAGGCCGCCGTGCGCGCCTTCAAGCTGGAACGCACCACCGAGACCCGCAACACCTGCCCGTACTGCTCGGTCGGGTGCGGCGTGATCATGTACTCGATGGGCGATGGGGCGAAGAACGTGAAGGGTAAGATCATCCATATCGAGGGTGATCCCGACCATCCGACCAATCGCGGCACGCTCTGCCCCAAGGGCGCGGCGTTGATCGACTTCATCAACTCCAAGACCCGGCTGCTGTATCCGCAGCACCGCGCGCCCGGCGCCAAGGAGTGGACGCGGATCACCTGGGATCAGGCGATCGACAAGATCGCGCGCCTGATGAAGGACGACCGCGACAAGAACTTCATCGCCAAGAACGCCGACGGCCAGACGGTCAACCGCTGGATCTCCACCGGCTTCCTGGCAGCATCCGCCACCTCCAACGAGACAGCGTGGGCGACCTACAAGGTCGTCCGTTCGTTGGGGATGGTCGTCTTCGACAACCAGGCGAGGGTTTGACACGGTCCGACGGTGTCCAGTTTGGGCCCAACATTCGGACGCGGCGCGATGACCAACCTGTGGGCGGATATCAAGAATACCGACCTGGTGATCATCATGGGCGGCAATGCCGCCGAAGCTCATCCCTGCGGCTTCAAGTGGGTGACCGAGGCCAAGCACTATCGCAAGGTCAAGCTGATCGTCGTCGATCCGCGTTTCACGCGGTCCGCGGCGATGTCGGACCTCTTTGTCCAGATCCGGCCCGGGACCGATATCGCCTTCCTCGGCGGCGTCATCAAGTACCTGGTCGAGAACGACAAGATCCAGAAGGAGTACGTCGCCAACTACACCAACGCGTCCTACATCATCCGCGGCGACTTCAAGTTCGAGGACGGCCTGTTCTCGGGC
Source organism: Vineibacter terrae (assembly GCF_008039615.1). Lineage (GTDB taxonomy): Bacteria > Pseudomonadota > Alphaproteobacteria > Reyranellales > Reyranellaceae > Vineibacter > Vineibacter terrae. Next base: position 19,646 of record NZ_VDUZ01000005.1, read on the forward strand.
TACGACGAGGCCAAGCGCGACTACGACCGCGCCACCTGGGACTACGAGCTGGGTGACGACGGCTTCGTGAAGTCGGACCCCACCTTGCAGGACCCACGCTGCGTCTATCAGCTCATGAAGACGCACTACGCGCGCTACACGCCGGAGATGGTCGAGCGCATCACCGGCGCGCCCAAGGACAAGTTCCTCGAGGTATGCAAGCTGATCGCCGAGACGTCGGCGGTCGACAAGGTGATGACGTCGATGTACGCGCTGGGCTGGACCCAGCATTCCAAGGGCTCGCAGAACATCCGCACCATGGCGATGATCCAGCTGCTGCTGGGAAACATCGGCGTGTCGGGCGGCGGCATGAACGCGCTGCGCGGCCATTCCAACATCCAGGGGCTCACCGATATCGGCCTGATGAGCGACCTGATCCCGGGCTACCTCACCTTGGCCAGGGATCGCGAGCCCGACTACGCGACCTACATGAAGACGCGCGGCTTCAAGCCGTTGCGGCCGGGCCAGACCAGCTACTGGCAGAACTACGACAAGTTCTACGTCAGCTTTGCCAAGGCCATGTGGGGCGACGCGGCGACAAAGGAGAACGACTGGGCCTACGACTGGCTGCCGAAGCTCGATGTCGCCTACGACGTGCTGCGCGCCTTCGAGCTGATGCATCAAGGCAAGATGACCGGCTACTTCTGCCAGGGATTCAACCCGCTGTTGTCGTTCCCCAACCGCCGCAAGCTGCAGACGGCGCTGGAGAAGCTGAAGTTCCTGGTCGTGATGGATCCGTTGGCCACCGAAACCAGCGAGTACTGGCAGAACTACGGCGAGCACAACGATGTCGATCCGGCGAAGATCCAGACCGAGGTCTTCCGCCTGCCGACCACGGTGTTCGCCGAGGAGAACGGCTCGCTGGTCAATTCCGGCCGCTGGCTGCAGTGGCACTTCAAGGGTGCCGAGCCGCCGGGCGAGGCGCTCCCCGACATCGATATCATGGCGCGGCTTTTCATCAGGCTGCGCGATCTCTACCGCAAGGAAGGCGGCGCCTTCCCCGATCCGTTCGTGAACCTTACCTGGAACTACGAGGATCCCCTGAGCCCCAAGCCCGAGGAGCTGGCGCGCGAGCTCAACGGCAAGGCGTTGGCCGACGTCGTCGACCCGAAGGATCCGACCAAGATGATCCTGCGCAAGGGCACGCAGCTTTCCGGCTTCGGCGAGCTGCGCAACGACGGCACGACCATGAGCGGCTGCTGGCTCTATACCGGCAGCTGGACCGAGGCGGGCAACCAGATGGCCCGTCGCGACAACAGCGATCCGGGTGGCCTGGGGCTGACGCCCAAATGGGCGTGGTCATGGCCGGCCAACCGGCGGATCATGTACAACCGTGCCTCCTGCGATGTGAACGGCAAGCCGTTCAACCCCGCCAAGAAGCAGGTGTGGTGGGATGGCGAGCGCTGGACCGGCTACGACGTGCCCGACTTCGTGGTCACCAGCAAGCCCGAGGCCGGTGCCGGACCGTTCATCATGAACCCCGAAGGTTCGGCCCGGCTCTTCACCCGCGGCTTGCTGCGCGACGGGCCGTTCCCTGAGCACTACGAGCCGTTCGAGGCGCCGGTCGCCAACGCGCTGCACCCCAAGGTGGGACCTAATCCGGTGGCTCGCGTCTTCAAGGGCGACTTGGAGGTCTTCGGCAAGCCGCAGGACTTCCCGCATGTCGCCACCACGTACCGGCTCACCGAGCACTTCCACTTCTGGACCAAGCATGTCCAGATCAACGCCGTGCTGCAGCCGCAGGAGTTCGTGGAGATCGGCGAGGAGCTGGCGAAGGAGAAGGGCATCTCCGGTGGCGACATGGTCGAGGTCCGCTCCAACCGCGGCCGGATCAAGGCGGTGGCGGTGGTCACGAAGCGCATCAAGGCGCTGACCATCGACGGCAAGAAGATCCACACCGTGGGCGTCCCGCTGCATTGGGGCTTCACCGGAGCGACCCGCAAGGGCTTCGGTGCCAACCGGCTGACGCCCTATGTCGGCGACGCGAACACCGACACGCCGGAGTTCAAGGCGTTCCTGGTGGACGTGAAGAAGCTCGGCCAGGCGACGGTCTGAGGGGAAGGAGGCAACCATGGCCAATCTTCAATCCCTCGACATCCGCCGCCGCTCGGCCACCACCACCACGCCGCCCAGCCAGCGCGAGACTGTGCCGATCGCCAAGCTGATCGACGTGTCGCGCTGCATCGGTTGCAAGGCATGCCAGTCGGCCTGCCTGGAGTGGAACGACCTGCGCGAGGAGATCGGCGTCAATGTCGGCGTCTACGACAACCCGCACGATCTGACGGAGAACACCTGGACGCTGATGCGCTTCACGGAAATCGACGTCGACGGCCGCTTCGAGTGGCTGATCCGCAAGGACGGCTGCATGCATTGCGACGACCCGGGCTGCCTCAAGGCTTGCCCGGCGCCGGGCGCCATCGTGCAGTACAAGAACGGCATCGTCGATTTCGTCTCCGAGAACTGCATCGGCTGCGGCTACTGCGTGAAGGGCTGCCCCTTCAACATCCCGCGCATCTCGGCGAAGGACCAGAAGGCCTATAAATGCACGCTCTGCTCCGACCGTGTCGCGGTCGGCCAGGCGCCGGCCTGCGCCAAGGTGTGCCCGACGCAGGCGATCTCCTTCGGCACCAAGTCCGACATGGTCGCCTGGGCCGATCATCGGATAGCGGACCTCAAGGAGCGCGGCTACAAGAACGCCGGCCTGTACAATCCGGCCGGCGTCGGCGGCACGCATGTGATGTACGTGCTCAAGCACCTGGACAAGCCGGAGATCTACGCCGGCTTGCCGAAGGACCCGAAGATCAGTCCCCTGGTCGAGCTGTGGAAGGGCATCACCAAGCCGATCCTGCTGGCCGGTGTCGGCCTGGCGGCGCTGGCCACCTTCTTCCACTACGTCACGCACGGCCCCAACGAGGTCCAGACGGAAGACGAGGAAGCCGCCGAGAAGATGCGCCGCGACAAGGCGGCGTAGAACTCTCCCTCTCCCGCAAGCGGGAGAGGGAGGGGCCCGTGGCGCGTAGAGCCATGGGAGGGTGAGGGCCCAAGGACGAGGCACCTCGTGTGCAACCCCTCACCCGCCGCGCGCTGCGCGCGCGTCGACCTCTCCCGCTTGCGGGAGAGGTTAAGAAAGGGAGCGTGTCATGGCAGAGCACAACAACATCCTCGACCGTTACACGCCGGGCGCGCGGCTCAATCACTGGATCAACGCCATCCTGATGATCTGCTTGGCGTTGAGCGGCATGTCGCTGTTCCATCCGTCGCTGTACTTCCTGTCGGACCTGTTCGGCGGCGGTGTCTGGACGCGCATCATCCATCCCTGGATGGGCGTGGTGGCGATGCTGAGCTTCCTCGGCCTGGTCATCCGCTTCTGGCGCTTCAATCTGTGGACCAAGGATGACAGCGCCTGGATGAAGAACATCAATCACGTGATGTCGGGCGACGAGGCCAAGGTGCCGGAGGCCGGCAAGTACAATGCCGGGCAGAAGCTCGTCTTCTGGTCGCTGTGCGTGCTCACCATCCTGCTGCTGACCAGCGGGCTGGCGTTGTGGGATTCGCAGTTCGGCCACCTGCTGACCATCGAGCAGAAGCGGCTGGCCGCGGTAGTGCACGCGCTGTCGGCCGTGGCGCTGATCGCGGTGGTGATCACGCATATCTATGCCGCGATCTGGATACGCGGCACCATCCGTGGCATGACCCGCGGCTCGGTCACCGGCGGCTGGGCCTGGCGCCACCATCGCAAGTGGCTGCGCGAGGAGGTCGGCAAGGCTAAGTGAGGGCGCCGGCGGCGCGAACCCCGGTCCTCTGAAAAAGCGTCGATGCATCCAGTGTGAACGGTGTCGCCGGTGGCATCGGCGCAGCATCGGCAGGGGCGCCTGTCGCCAGGCGGTGAACCGAGGCGCCGCGGGCGCGCGCGATCATGACCATCAGGGCGGCAGCGTGGGCGCGCGTGGGCAGGGGCGGCAGCTGCGCCGCGAGGATGCCCAGATGCGCGGCGTTGCGCGCGATCAGCAGGCCGTCCAGCACGTCCGCGGTCGACGACACGAGCACATCAGCCGGATGCGCCGCCAGCGCGGCGCGGGCCGCGTCGAGATGGCCAGGGCTCAGGACGCTGCCGGCGTCGAGGAAGGCGACGGCGTCGAAACCCAGCTGGAAAGCCAGCATCGCGCCCAGGCCGCGTGCCGTGCCGCCGTGATCGGCAGGGCTGCCGCATGGCAGGGACAGGCACATCACGCCGGATGCCTCGGCTGGCGGCGGGCTGTTGCAGACGACCACGTGGCTGACGCGATCGCCTTGGCGGCGGACGCTGTCGATGCAGCGCCGCAATGCCGTGCCATCGCCGTCCCTGCAAGGCGTCACGACGGCGATGCGCCAGTCGTGCGGATGCTTCTTCTCCGGCCTTGCGCTCCGGGGCCCGGGCAGGAAAGGCAACGTGATCCCGGTGTGCTGCCGATAGGTTTCCGGGTCGAAGCACGCGACAACCGATCGCGAGGGCTGGCGCAGCGGCCCGGTCGGCGCCTTGCCGGCACGTTGATAGTGCTGGGGCCAGTTGGTTTCGTACCAGACCGTGCGCTCAGCGAGAAAGCCGGTCCGCAGGCCCATCAGCCGAATCACGTGCAGCGGCAGGCGATCGCCGCCGGATCCGAAGGCGCCGGGATACATGCCCCAGATGCCGGCCATGAATGACGCCCGCCGGGAGATCACGTGGCAGCTTGTGTCGACATGGTCGCCGGCTTCGTCTTCCTCGTCGCCGGGTGGCAGCCGCTCGCCGTCGGGAAAGACGATGTGGCGGCGCGCGAACACGATGTCCAGGCCTTCCCGCTCGAGCAAAGCCGTGGCTTTCGCCAGGTGGTCGGGCTCGAGCCAGTTGTCGGCGTCGAGGAAAGCCACGGCGTCGCAGCCGTCGTTGAACGCCAGCTGGGCGCCCATGCCGCGCGGGGTCGCGCCCGTGTTGCCGACATTCGCGGGCAGCACGAGGTGGACATCGTCGTTCCTGGCGGCCAAGGCCTGCGGCTCGCCGTCAGCCACGAGGTAATGGGTCGCTGCGATCGTTTGCCGCTGCACCGAGCCGATGCAGCGGGCGAGCGTTTCGGGGATCACGCGCCAGTACGGCGTCACGACCGCGATCTTCACGCCGGCATCCTCCGGGCAAGCGCCACCACGGGTCGGCGAGCATGACAGAAGCGGCTTCGCCGTCACAGGCGATCGGTGGTTGCGGCCAACGCGCCCGAGGGCCGAGGTGTCGATTGTCGGGGGACGCTGTGCTAGTAGGCGCGATCACGATCGACCGCACGGGCGTGGCATGACGACATTCTCCGGCCTGATGATCGCCACGCCGTGCTACGGCGGCGTCGTCACCAATGCCTATCTCCAATCCATGCTGCGCACATCGGCGCTGCTGCTGGGCAAGGGCATGCCGCACGAGGTCGTCACCGTGCCGGACGAGAGCCTCGTGACGCGGGCGCGCAACGCGCTGGTCGCGACGTTCATGGTATCGCCGCATTCGCACCTGCTATTCATCGACGCCGACATCGAGTGGTCGCCGGACGCCGTGCTGCGCCTGCTTGCCGCCGACAAGGACATGATCTGTGGTGCCTATCCGAAGAAGAAGATGCCCCCGACCTACGCTCTCAACCTCAAGCACGACGCCGATGGCCGTGTCCGGCAGTGCCCGACCACGGGCGCGGTCGAGATCCTGGATGCGGCATCGGGCTTCCTGATGATCCGCCGACCGGTGCTCGAGCGCATGATGGCGGCCTATCCACAGACCCGCTACACACCGGACGAAGCCCTGGCACCGCAGGCGCCGTATTGCTATGCCCTGTTCGACTGCGTTCTCGAAACCATCGATGGTGCCCGCCGTTACTTGTCGGAAGACTATGGCTTCTGCCATCGCTGGCGCGCCATCGGCGGTGAGATCTGGCTCGATCCCGAGGTCAAGCTGAACCACCATGGGACAATGTCCTACCGGGGTGACGCACGCACATTATTCAAACCGGCCTGAGCCGGGGTGCTGCCGCCGGCAGCGCTGCCTATCGTCAGACATGTCCTGCAAACGGTGTCGCCATGGCCCTCAAAGGTAAGATTGTTCCCGAGCCGGTCGACATCGGCCAGATCGCCGTGCCGCCCTTCGCGCAGCTGCCCGATGCCGCCACGCTGTTCGAGTCCCGCGCCGAGCGTCTGGCCGCGCTCGCACCCGGTCACGCTCTGGAACCCTATTTGCGCTTCCTCACCGCGATCGCGCGGGCGCAGCACGGCGCGGTCGGGCAGCTGCCGGCGGGAACACTGCCCGGCAAGGACCATATCGCCTTCTGTCACGCCCGTGAGCTCCCGGTGCTGGACCGGCTGGCCTGGAAGCGCGATGCCTCGTTCGTGGCCGGCGCGCGCGCCATCGCGACGGAGCTGACAGGGACCGCCATGCCGGAACCGGCGGCGCAGGCATTGGCTGCCTTTGCCGGCCGCGACGATGCCTCGCTCGAGGCGCTGGCCGATCGCGTGCTGCGCGAGGAGCATCAGGACGGGGAAGTGGCCGAGGTGCTGTTTGCGGGGGCGGCGCTGGAGCTGCATTTCGCATGCATGGCGGCGCTGCTGGATCCCGCCGATCTGGCGCCGGTCGAGCCCCGCAGCCTCTGTCCGGTCTGCGGGTCGCTGGCGATCGCGTCGGTGGTCGAAGCCGCGCATGGCCGGCAGGGGGCGCGCTTCCTGTGCTGCTCGCTGTGCCAGACGCGCTGGAACTATACCCGCATCCAGTGCGCCCATTGCGTCTCGACCAAGGGCATCGCCTACCAGAACATCGAGGGCGGCTCGAAGGCCGTGCGCGCCGAGACCTGCAACGAATGCCGCACCTATACCAAGATCCTCTATCTCGAGGAGGATGCCGACATCGATCCGGTCGCCGATGACCTCGCCAGCCTGCCGCTCGATATCCTGGTATCGGAGGCCGGCTGGGCTCGCGCCTGCCCCAGCTTTTACCTGATGCCCGATGGGGATGACGGCGACCTGCCGCCGCTGTCGTCTGCGGGCTGAGCGGCGAAGCTGCCGGATATGCGCCGGATGGTCTTCGCGTAGATGAAGCGGGCGGGGCGCTGGTATAAGAGGTGGAAGCCCATCGTCTCGCGTGCGAGCCTTCCGTGACCGCTGACCTTTCCCGCCTCCCTGCCGTCGACCGTGTGCTCAAGGGCGCGACCGCGCAAGCTCTGGTCGAGCGCTATGGCCGCACCCTTGCCGTCGAGGCGGTGCGCACCGCGCTTGCCGACCTGCGCACCGCAAAAGCCGTGGCCGACGAGGACGGCGTCGCCACCCTGGCGGCCGACAAGCTCGCGGCCCGGATGGCGCCCTCGCAGCGGCCGATGTTCAATCTCACCGGCACCGTTCTGCACACCAATCTCGGCCGCGCCCTGCTGGCCGAGGCGGCGATTGCGGCCATGGCCGAGGTGCTCGGCCGGCCATCGAACCTGGAGTTCGACGTCGCCGACGGCCGCCGCGGCGAGCGCGACGATCATGTGCGGACGTGGCTGCGGCAGCTGACCGGGGCCGAGGACGCCACGGTCGTCAACAACAACGCCGCCGCCGTCGTGCTGCTGCTCAACAGCCTGGCGCTGGGCAAGGCGGTGCCGGTATCGCGTGGCGAGCTGATCGAGATCGGTGGCGCCTTCCGCGTGCCCGACATCATGGCCCGCGCCGGGTGCCGGCTGGTCGAGGTCGGCACCACCAACCGCACGCATCTGCGCGACTTCGAGGCAGCCATCGGCCCGGAGACGGCGATGCTGATGAAGGTGCATCCCTCGAACTATGCCGTGGTCGGCTTCACCCACAGCGTGCCCGAGGCCGAGCTGGCGGCGCTGGCCCATAAGCATGGTCTGCCATTTGCCAATGACCTGGGCAGCGGCCAGCTGGTCGACCTGGAACGCTGGGGCCTGCCGCATGAGCCGACCCCGCGCGAAGCGCTCCAGGCCGGCGCCGACCTCGTGACCTTCAGCGGCGACAAGCTTCTGGGCGGTCCGCAATGCGGCATCGTCGTGGGCCGCAAGGACCTGATCCAGAAACTCAACAAGAACCCGCTGAAGCGCGCGCTACGCCTGGACAAGGGCCGTCTGGCGGCGCTGGAGGCGACCCTGCGGCTCTACGCCGATCCCGACCGGCTGGCCGAGCGCCTGCCGACCTTGCGCCTGCTGACGCGTCCGGCCGCCGAGATCGATGCCGTCGCGCACCGCCTGCTGCCGGCAATGACCCGGGCGCTGACCGGCCAGGCCGAGGTGGCGGTCGAGGCCTGCCGCAGCCAGATCGGCAGCGGTGCCCTGCCGGTCGACCTGCTGCCCAGCCACTGCCTGTCGATCAAGGCCACGGGCACGAGGAGCGGCGCTGCCGTCGAGCGCCTGGCCGCCGCTTTCCGTGCCTTGCCGATGCCTGTGGTCGGGCGCATCGAGGACGGATGCCTGAAGCTCGACCTGCGTTGCCTGGAAGACGAAGCGGCTTTCATCGCCCAGCTGGCGCATCTGAAGATGCCGGGTGGCGCATGAGCGACGTTGCCCGCAGCCGCAACGGGTTGCCGCCATGAGCCTGCTCAGCCGCCTCTTGCGCCGGCCGGCCGCCGAGCCGGTCGATGCGGCGCTTGAGCGCGCGCGGCTGGCGTTTGACGCAGGTGACGTCGAGGCTGCGTTCACGATCTGGCATGCGCTGGCGCACCAGGGGGTGGCCCGCGCCCAGAGCAATCTGGGCGGCCTGTTCGCGACCGGCAACGGTGTGCCGCGCGACGATGACGAAGCCGTGCGCTGGTTCCGCCATGCCGCCGAGGCCGGCGATGCCCTGGCGCAGCGCAACCTGGCGCTGATGTACTACGAAGGCCGCGGCACCGACGGCGACCTGTCGCAGGCGGCGCGCTGGTACGGGCGTGCCGCCGAGGCCGGCGATCCCGAGGCGCAGAACATGCTGAGCTGGATGGCGTGCGAGGGCGTCGGCATGGAGCGCGACTGGCTGCTGGCCCGGCGCTGGGCCGAGCCGGCGGCGGCGCAGGGCGTGGCCTCGGCGATGTGCCGGCTGGGTCAGATCCATCACAACGCCTGGGGCGTGGCGCGCGATGCGGCCGCGGCTGCGCGCTGGTTCGAGACAGCAGCACGCCTGGGCGATGCCGAAGCGCAGGCCATGCTCGGCGCCGCCTATCACCTGGGGCTGGGCGTCGCGGCAGACCAGATGATGGCCTGGCGCTGGCTTACGCGCGCACAGCGCCAGGGCAGCGAGACTGCCGCCGGCTTCCTGGTCCGCGTGCGGCAGGTTGTGTCGCCGGACGAGGTCGCCGAAGCCGAGCGTCGCATCGCGGCGGGAGATGGGGCATGAGAGGTATCGTCCCAGAGTGCGTCGTAGCCCCTCTCCCGCCAGCGGGAGAGGGAGGGGTCCGTCGCGCGCCAGCGCGATGGGAGGGTGAGGGATGCACACGAGATGTCGTGCGTGAAGCCCTCACCCGAAGAGCGCTGGCGCGCTCTTCGATCGCCAGCGGGAGAGGTCCATGATCGTCGGCACCGCGGGCCATATCGACCATGGCAAGACGACGCTGGTGCGGGCGCTGACCGGTGTCGACACCGATCGGCTGCCCGAGGAGAAGGCGCGCGGCATCACCATCGATCTCGGCTTCGCCTATCTGCCGCTGGCGCACGGCCGCACGCTGGGCTTTGTCGACGTGCCGGGCCACGAGCGCTTCATCCACAACATGCTGGCCGGCGTCGGCGGCATCGATGTCGCGCTGCTGGTGGTGGCGGCCGACGACGGGCCGATGCCGCAGACGCGCGAGCACCTGGCGATCCTCGACCTGCTGGGTGTGGCGCGTGGCATCGTTGCCATCACCAAGGCCGATCTTGCCGACGCCGACCGGCTGGCCGAGCTGGAAGGCGAGATACGCGCCATGCTGGCCGGCACCACGCTGGCCGATGCCGATATCATGCCAGTGTCGGCGCAATCCGGACTCGGTGTCGCCGACCTGAAGGCGCGGCTGGAGCTGGAGGCCGAGGCCACCGCCGACCGCGCCGTCGATGGCTGGTTCCGGCTGCCGATCGACCGCTGCTTCACCGTGGCCGGTGCCGGCACGGTGGTGACCGGCACGGTGTTCGCGGGCGAGGCGCGCCAGGACGAGCCGCTGGCGCTGCTGTCATCCGGCGCCGCGGCGCGCGTGCGCGGCATCCACGCGCAGAACACGCCGGCCAAGACCGGTCGCGCCGGCCAGCGCTGCGCGCTCAACGTCGCCGGCCCACAGATCGCCAAGGATGCGATCCACCGCGGCGACTGGCTGGTGTCGCCTGAGCTGCGCCGGCCGACCGACCGGCTGGACGTGCATCTGCGCCTGCTCGCCGACGAGCAGCGTCCGATGCGGCACTGGACGCCGGTGCACCTGCATCTGGGCGCCGCCCATGTGATGGGCCGTGTCGTCCTGCTCGATGCCGAGACCCTGGCCCCCGGCGCCGCGGCGCTGGCCCAGCTCGTGCTCGATCGGCCGGTCGGCGCACTGCATGGCGATCGCCTGATCCTGCGCGACCAGTCGGCCCGGCGCACCATGGCCGGCGGCATGGTGCTCGACCCCTGGCCGCCGACGCGCTTCCGCCGACGGCCCGAGCGCCTGGCGCTGCTGTCGGCGCTGCGGCAGACCGACCCCGTCGCGGCGCTCGCCGCGCTGGCGGCGCTACCGCCTTATATCATCGACCTTGTGGCTTTCGGACAGGCGCGCAACCTGCGGCCCGCGTCGCGCGATGCCGCCGTGGCCGCCGCCAGCCTGGACGCGTTGCCGATGGCCGATGGATCGGGCGGCAGCATCGCGCTGTCCCCGGCTCAGCTGGCGGCGATCACCGCGGCGGTGACGCAGACCCTGGGCGCGCATCACGAAAAGCAGCCCAACAGCCCCGGCCTGGAGCCCGAGAAGCTGCGTGTGGCCCTGCCGATGAAGATCGCGGCGCCATCCTTCGGCGCCATCGCCGCCGCCTTGCTGGCGGCCAGGGCGCTGGAGGCCGACGGGCCGTGGCTGCGCCTGCCGGGCCATGCGGTGCGCCTCTCGCCGGAGGACGAGAAGCTGTGGGGCTGGATCCGGCCGGTGATGGAGCAGAGTCCATTCGGCCCGCCGCGGGTGCGCGATTTCGCCGATCGCTACGACGTGGCCGAGGCCAAGGTCCGGGACCTGCTGCGGCGGCTGAGCAAGATGGGCCTGGTCTGGCAAGTGGCGCACGACCACTTCTTCCTGCGTGGGCCGGTGGTCGAGATGGCCCGGATCGCCGCCGACCTCGCGACCAAGGCCGCCGACGGCAGGTTCAAGGCCGCCGAGTTCCGCGATCGCATCGGCGGCGGCCGCAAGGTGGCGATCCATATCCTGGAATTCTTCGACCGCGGCGGCGTCACCACCTTGCGCGATCAGGTTCGCGTGGTGAACAAGGACCGATACGAGCGATTCGTCAAAGGCGCCGGACCATCGTAGTGTCCGCCTCGCCTCTTGGGCGAGCGGCGTGCACGGCGCCGCGAATGGGGAAGGGAAACGCTCCCGGTGGGGCGGCTGGACTTCAAATCCAGTAAGGGTCGTTGGACGGTCCTTCGTGGGTTCGACTCCCACTCTCTTCCGCCAATCCTACTTCGTCGGGTGCTCGGCAATATCCGCCGTCAGTCCTTGAAGCTGTCGTAAAGCATCCAGCGGAAGAACATCACGCGATGCTCCGGCGACAATACGACGGCCCTTCTGAAGACGGCGACCGTGAGGTCGCATGCCCGGGGATGTGGAAGCGTCTCGATCTTGTCGAGGTCATCCAGGTCCTGAGCGGTGAAAGGGGTGCCCGCGCCTGTGTACATCTCTATCCAGACAGCCTCCATGGCGCTCTCGGTGGGCACTGGATTGCGCGCGTCGCCTGTCTTGTAGGCGGACACGGCAGCCACAATCATCCTATTCACTTCAGGCCGGAGGTGGGACAGCATCCGGGTCACACCGGCGCTGCGCCCCAGCGAGAACTCACCACAAGCCGGTTTTGACGTTGCCGCAAGCTTTTCCAGCAGCGCCAGGTACGCACGCCCCCATTCGGTAACGGAAGCGGGGCTGCCATGCGGCGCCCTTTGACCGATGTACTTTCGGTATATCGCCCGGCCCACTTCGTCGCTGGCGTCGCTCAGCGCCTTGCGGTTTCCTGTGTATTTCCGGCTCAGCGCGATCGCTTCGCGCCTGAACTCCGGCTCGATGCGCTGATCGACCTCGAACAGCAATCTCAGGTCGAGACCGGACACTTCCATGCTCTTCTGGATCATGCTCCAGGCGTAGTCGTCCGATACACGGATGAGGATGAACTGGCCGACATATCCAGAGAGGAAAATCACCGCGCCGACCAAAAGACCCGCTGCCGTCGACAGGAGCCCCGCAGCAAAGGCTCCGATCTTGTCTCGCGTTAGCCTCCAAACCAAGCTCCCAACAAGCACCGCTGCGGCAGCAATGGCTACGCGGATCAACTGCTCCATGGCACCCCCCCCTGAGACCGGAATGGTAGCTGATTCTGTTGCACAGAGACATATACTGATAGTTGTGTATAAGAAATAATAACTATTAAAACGGGAGTTTGCCGTGGAAATCACCGATTCACGTGTCTGATTCTGAAGCTCATATGCCAATCCGATCAGAGGAGAGGAGAGACTGAATGATCGCCAGTCTGATCTGTTGTTGAGTTTCGGCCCACAATTCTGCTTCGGAGCTGATGTCTCGTTGGCGGTCGAGCTCGGAGGTGCCGGCATCGTCGCTGCCGTCGGCTCCAGCCGCGGCCGCGCTGCCCGATTGCCCGCGACCACCCGGTATCCCATATTGGGGGAAACGGAGGTCCATCATGACCGAGTATCGCAAGACTGCCGAAGCCGTCGCGGCGTTGACGCCGGAGCAGTACTACATCACCCAGCAGAGCGGCACGGAGCGGCCGGGCACGGGCGAGCTCCTCCACAACAAGGAGCCCGGCATCTATGTCGACATCGTCTCGGGCGAGCCGCTGTTCGCCTCGACCGACAAGTACGAGTCGGGCTGCGGCTGGCCGAGCTTCACCAGGCCGATCGAGTCCGCCAACGTGAGCGAGCTGCGCGACACCTCGCACGGCATGATCCGCATCGAGGTGCGCTCGGCGCACGGCGACAGCCATCTGGGTCACGTTTTCCCCGACGGCCCGCGCGATCGCGGCGGCCTACGCTACTGCATCAACTCGGCCTCGCTGCGCTTCATCCATCGTGACGACATGGAAGCACAGGGCTACGGCGCCTATCTCGACCAGGTCAAGGCGCCGGCCTGAGACGCATGGCGTTCAGGGCCGGCTGCCGACCTCCGATTCGGCGCGGAGGAAGGCGCAGAGGGCCGCCAGCCGCGGGTCGGCGGCCCGCGCGCTGGGATAGATCAGGTTGAACGTCCACCGGCTGCGATAGATGAATGACATCGGCCGGGCCAGCCTGCCGGCCGCCAGGTCGTCGGCCACGAGGCAGCCGACACCCATTGCTACGCCGACGCCTTCGATCGCCGCCTGATAGGCCAGCCCCAGCGATTCGAACCGGGGCCCGTGGCTGCCGTCGATCTGCCCCTCGACACCCGCCTCCCGCAGCCAGCGCGGCCAGTCGTGCGGGCGTGTCGCGGAATGGATGAGGACGTGGCCGCGCAGATCCAGCGGATGGCGTAGCTTGCGGCGCAGCTTCGGGGCGCAGACCGGAAAGACGTCGATCGGCGCGAGCGCGATCGAATCGTGCCCGGCAGCCGGCCATCGCCGATGCGCACGACGGCGTCGTATCCGCCGTCGACGGCGTCGACCGCCGCCAGCGACGTGGCAAGCTGCAGGTCGATGCCGGGATGCAGGTCGTGGAACTTCCGCCAGCGCGGCATCAGCCAACGCATCGCGAATGTCGGATAGGCGCAGATCGACAGCGGTCCCGGGTGATTGCGGCCGCGCACCCTGTCGGCGGCCAGCGCCAGACGGTCGAACGCATCAGCGACCTCGCTGGCGAAGGTGCGGCTCCGCTCGGTGAGTTCGACGCTGCGGCCGCTGCGCCGGAACAGCTGGACAGCCAGCGCCTGCTCCAGGGCCTGGATCTGGCGGCTGATCGCACCGGGCGTGACGGCGAGCTCTTCTGCCGCGCGGGAAAAATGCCGGCGCCGCGCGGCGGCATCGAACGCACGCAGCGCAGTGAGGGAGGGTAGGCGGCGGGCCATGGTGATTATCTATTGAGTTCAGATCAACGATTTATTGTCAATTAGTCGTTTGTCGCGGCCGGTCGCGGCGCCTGGCTTCGCGCCACCGAAATCGAAATCTTCCGCTTTCAGGCGAGAGAAAACCTCATGAATGCCGTCACACAGATCCAACCTGGCGCCGTCCCGATCGGATCCGATCTGATCGCGCCAGATTGCCATGGACTCAACTTCTGGCAGATCGACCGGTCGATCCGCGATCTGCTGGGGCTCTACCTCGACCCGGCGGCACGGGCTCACTTCGAGCCGCATTTCGACCGGCTGGGGGCGCTGGCGGGCACCGTGCTGGACGACTGCGCCATGCAGTCCGACAAGCGCTCGCCGATCCTCCATCAACGCGACCGTTTCGGCCGCGACGAGGACTGGGTCGAATATCACCCGGCCTATCGGGAGATGGAGCGGATCGCGTATGGCGTGTTCGGCATGCACGCCATGTCGCGGCGCGCCGGCGTGCTCGAGTGGCCGGACATCGCGCCGCCCGTGGTGAAGTACACCTTCAACTACCTGTTCGCGCAGTCCGAGTTCGGCCTGCTGTGCCCGGTGTCGGCCACGGACACCTGCGTCGTGCTGATCCAGAACTATGCCGACGCGGCGATCAAGCAGCGCTTCCTGCCGGGGATGCTGACGCAGGACATGGATGCGCTGCTGCGCGGCGCGCAGTTCATGACGGAAAAGGCCGGTGGCTCCGACGTCTCGCAGAGCGCGCTCACGGCGCGGCGCGCCGGCGACCATTGGGAGCTGTGGGGCGACAAGTGGTTCTGCTCCTGCGTCGATTCGGAGGTCGTCCTGCTGCTCGCGAGGTGTGAAGGTGCGCCGGCGGGCAATGCCGGCCTGTCGCTGTTCCTCATGCCGCGGCACCTTGAGGATGGCCGCCGCAACCGCTATCGCATCGCGCGCCTGAAGGACAAGCTCGGCTCGCGCTCGATGGCCTCGGGCGAGACCATCATGGAAGGAGCGGTCGCCTACCTGCTGGGCGAGCCCGGGCGCGGCCTGAAGCAGATGATGGACCAGGTCAACCTGTGCCGGCTGTCGCACGGCTTCCGTGCCGCCGGCATGATGCGCCGCTGCCTCAACGAGGCGTTGCAGGTGGCGCGCCATCGCCGCACATTCGGCCGGCGGGTCATCGAGCATCCGCTGGCGCGCCGCCAGCTGCTGAAGCTGATGCTGCCCACCGAGCAGGCGCTGTCGGTCGGCCTGGCCGCGGCCGCCGCGCTCGCCGCCAACGACGAGGCGCAGCTGCGGATCCTGACGCCGCTGGTGAAGTACCGCGCCTGCCGCGACAATGTCGCGGTCGCGACCGGCGCCATGGAGATGCGCGGCGGCAACGGCTACATCGAGGACTGGCGCAATGCCAAGCTGGTGCGCGACGCTCATCTTGGCGTGCTCTGGGAAGGCACCAGCAGCGTCAACGCGCTCGATATCGTGCGCCGCGCGGTGGGCAAGGAGCAGGCCCATGTCGCGCTGGCCGCCGGCCTGCACGGCCACCTGAAGGACGCGCCGCTCCCCGGTCAGTTCCGAGGCGAGCTGATGCAGCTGGTCGATCGCGCGATCGCGTTCGCCGAGGCCGTCGCACGCCAGCCGCAGGCCGAGGCGTCGAGCCGCAAGGCGGCGACCGGCCTCTACCACGTCGCGAGCGCGGCCTTGATGGCAAGCGAAGGAGCGCGGCTGGGCGCGGAAGGCGGCGATGCACGACGACTGCTGATGGCGCGCCTGGTCATCGACCATCGCCTGGGCCGCTCCGATCCCTTCAGCCTGCCCGACGATCGCTGGGAGAACGCCGTCTGCGACCGCCTGTTCGACGATGCGCCCGTGTCGCTGCAGGACGCGCAGGCCCTGCTTGCCGCCTAGTCGCTTGTGACTGTCCAAGAGAAGAGACTGAAATGACGATCGCCATACGCCGGCGCGCCCTTGGTGCCGGAGCCGCCGCTGCCCTGCTTGGCTTGCCCGCGATGGGCCGGGCGGCATCGGACAAGCCGATCCGCTGGGTCGTTCCCTATCCTGCCGGCGGCATCACCGATGCCGTCACGCGGCTGGTGGGCACCAAGCTGGGGCCTGCTCTGGGCCAGACCATCGTGGTCGACAACAAGCCGGGAGCCAACTCGATCATCGGCGCCGAGACCGTTTCGCGGGCGGCGCCGGACGGGCTGACCTTGCTGACGGTCATCGCCGGGCACGCCGCCAATGCCACGCTCTATGCCGGCAAGCTGCCGTTCGATCCCATCCGCAGCTTCACGCCGGTGTCGCTGATGGGCATCGCGCCCCTGGTGCTGACCGCCAACAAGGGCCGGCAAGATCAAGGCCCTGGCGATGCTGTCGCGTGAACGCCTGCCGGCCGCGGCCGAGGTGCCGACGATCACCGAAGACGGCGGTCCGGCGCTCGAATCCGCCACCTGGATGATGGTGCTGGCGCCGGCCGGCGTGCCCGCAGAGATCACGAACCGCCTGTCACGCAAGATCGCGGACATCGTGTTGGCGGGCGAGGTCAAGGACCGGCTGATCGAATGGGCGATCATCCCGAGCGGGTGGTCGCCGGACCGCACCGGCCGCTTCCTGGCCGACGAGATCGCGCGCTGGGCCGGCGTGATCAAGGCTGCCGGCGTGAAGCCGGAGTTGTGAGATAGATTGAGGCATCAGCGGGCCGTCGTCACTGGCGGCCGCCACCTGCAGCGGCGGTCGCGCCGGGTCAGCCGCAGCCCTGCGGGACACCGCAGTTCGGCTTGCGCTCAGTCGCCTGTTGCAGTCGATGTCTCGGACGCGGCCTGCTTCATCGTGTCCGCCAGCAGGCCGTAGCAGGCGGCCCATGCCGTCCGGACCTCCTCGGTGAATGCCGGCCCGAGGCCTTTTTCCAGGGTCCAGAGCAGCGCGCCGGCGACGGTGTCGTAGTGCCGCTCCGTCACGCCATAGCCGGCGTGACGACGGCCCAGCGCCTGCACTGCCGGCAGGAGGGCCTCGAGCCGGTCGAGGCCGTTCACGGCAATCGCGATCATGGCCATCAGCTTCGTGCCCTGTTCCTTGATGCTGCCCTTGAAAAGCGATCGCAAGGACGGATCCATCTCGAACAGCCGGCTGTAGAAAAGATCGGCAGCCGTCTCCTTGATCGGCACGACCCGCGCAAAGCTCGTCTGCACCAGCGCCTTCTGCATGGGGGTCATGGAGGCCTCCTCTCGTTCCGTTGGCCGTGTCGGGTTGGGCGCACGGTAAGGCCAGCACGTTTCGCGCCAACTGCGCCGGGACGTCTTGTGGTTTCATGTGTTGCGTGGGTGAGGATCCCGGCCGACTCGCAAGCGCGGTCATTTTGATTAAGCTGCGATGCCATGACGCCACATCGCCCGGCGCTCGCGCGCCGCTCCTTCCTCGCGCTCTGCGCGCTCGCCGCCACGCCGGCGGCGGCGCAGACCTGGCCGGCCAGGGCCGTCCACATCATCGTGCCGTTCGCGCCGGGTGGCTCGGGCGACATCACGGCGCGGCTGGTGGGCAGGTTCATCGAGGACAAGACGGGCCAGCCGGTCGTCGTCGAGAACAAGCCCGGCGCCAACGGCATTGTCGGCGTGCTGGCCGTGAAAGCCGCCGCGCCCGACGGCTACACGCTGATGCTGGCCACGACCTCGACCAACGCCGCCAACATCCACATGTACCGGAACCCCGGCTACGACCCGGAAACGGACTTCCAGGTCGTGGGCGTGATCGGCTCGAGCGGCGCCTTCCTGGTGGTGCCGGCCGGCAGCCGGCATGCGTCCCTGGCCGACCTGATCGCCTACGCCAAAGCCAATCCCGGCAAGCTCAACTTCGGCTATTTCAACGCCAGCTCCCAGGTGCCTTCGGAGGTGCTGGCCAAGCAGGCCGGCGTCGAGTGGCAGGGCGTTGCCTACAAGGCGATCGGCAATGCCTGGACCGACCTCTACGCCGGCAACATCGATTTCATGTTCGTCGACCTGACGGCGTCGCGCGGCCAGGTCGTCGCCGGCAAGGCCCGGGCGCTGGCGATCTCGCTGCCACAGCGCAGCCCGCTCTATCGTGACGTGCCGGCGCTGTCGGAGACGTTCCCCGGCTTCAGCACCACGGGCTTCCTGGCCGTCGCGGTGCCGCGCGCCGTGCCCGACGACATCAAGCAGCGCCTCAATGCGCTGATCAACGAGGCGATCTTCGCGCCCGAGATCCACAAGCGGCTGGTCGAGGAGTTCGCCTTGACACCGCGGCGCCTGGATCTCGCGCAGTGCGCCGAGGTCGACCGCGCCGAACGCGTCAAATGGGCCGAGTACGTGCGGATCGCGCGCATCCAGCCGCAATAGGTGGACCGCCGCCGGTCCCGGCCATAGTCTCTCGCCGACCCGACCGGGCTGACAGGAGAACGCCATGACGATCGATTTCGAGATTCCGGCCGAAGCGAAGGCCATGCGCGAGCGCGTGCGGCAATGGGTTCAGGACGAGTGCATCCCGGCCGAGAAGCGCCTCCTGGACGGCGAGGACTATTCCAAGGTTCTGGCCGAGCTGCGCCAGAAGGCGCGGGCGCAGGGCCTGTGGTGTCCTTTCATTCCGAAGGAATATGGCGGCATGGGGCTGGGGCCGCTGGCCAACGCCCTGGTGCAGATGGAGCTGGGCCAGAGCCACCTGGGCGCGCTGTCGATGAACACGCAGGGCCCTGATGATGCCACCATGCTGACCCTGCTGGAGCACGGCACGCCGCTGCAGAAGGAGAAGTTCCTCAAGCCGCTGCTCAACGGCGAGAAGCGCATCTGCTACTCGATGACCGAGAAGGCGGCCGGCGCCGATGCCACCGGCATGCAGACGCGCGCCGACAAGGTCGGCAACGAGAAATACCTGCTGAACGGCGAGAAGTGGTTCTCCTCGGCGGCCACGGCCGCCGACATCGCGCTGGTGATGGCCAAGACCGATCCCGACGCGCCGCGCCACCGCCAGTTCTCGACCTTCCTGGTCGAGCTGCCGAACCCCGGCTATCGCATCAAGCGCAACATCCCGACCATGGCCATCGAAGGGCCGCTCACGCACATCATGGGCGGCGGCCACGCCGAGATCGAGATCAAGGACCTGGAGGTGCCGGCCGAGAATCTGCTGGGCGGCGAGGGCAATGGCTTCAGCATGGGCCAGCATCGCCTGGCCTATGGCCGGCTGCGGCACGGCATGCACAACGTCGCGATGGCCCAGCGCGCGCTCGACATGGCGACCAAGCACGTCACGAACCGCAGCACGTTCGGCAAGAAGCTCGACGAGCGCCAGGCGGTGCAGTTCATGCTCGCCGAATGCGCCAGCCAGCTCTACATCGCGCGCCTGATGCTGCTGCACATCGCCTACAAGGCCGAGCGCAAGATGGACATCCGCCAGGAGAACGGCATCGCCAAGGTGTTCCTGGCCAACATGGTGCACAAGGTCGTCGACACCGCCATCCAGCTGCACGGCGCGCTGGGCTACTCGCAGGATACGCCGCTGGCCGGCTGGTACACCCGCATCCGCTCGCAGCGCCTGGTCGACGGCCCGGACGAGGTCCACAGATGGACGACCGGCCGCAACGTGATCAAGGCGTTCAAGGCGACGGGCACCACGGCCGGCGCCTGCGGCGGCGACCTGCTGTAGGTCCGATCCTTCCTCCGATTGACGATGGGAGCCAATGACATGAGCACTGCAGATCCGAACCGCGTCATTCTCACCGGCGAGAACCCTTTCATCCGGCTGAGCGCCAAGGATGGCGATGCCAACACCACCGACGCCAGCTTCTGGCGCATCCTTTTCTGCCCCGCCGGGCCGGGCCACGTCCTCTATCTCAAGAGCGAGCTGACCGAGAACCGCTGGCGCATCTACACCGACAACATCGCGATGGCGCGCTGGCTGCAGAAGACGGTGCAGGGCATGCTCAATCCCGAGCTGCTGGACGTGTCCATCCCCGCCGTCGATGCCACGTTCAGCAAGACGGGTGACCCGCGCTATTTCTGGACCGAGCGGGTGGCGGCACGGGACGAGGACATCAACCTCACCTGGCATGATATCGGCGATCCGCTGCTGATCCACACGCAGCCCAATGCCACGCCCGGTCGTCCGTACGGCGTGTGCACGGTCCTCGTGCCGGCGCTGGCGGCGCGCCTGTCGCGCAACGGGGTCGATGCCAAGGGGCTTCCCTGGCCGCGGGAGCGCGAGGGCCGGCCGTTCAGCACCTGCGCGCTCGCCTTCTCGGAAAGCTGGACGGAAGCGCGATAGCAGCCGCATCTCTTCTGCCGGTCCATCGCCGCGGGCGATGGGCCGGCTTGCGATACGGCATCGGGCTCACGCTGTTGACCGCGTTGATGCTCGTGCTCTGAGACCCTGCCTGGTGATGGCGATGGCGGCGGTGCCGTGCGCCTTGCCCCTGTCAGGCGCACGCCTGTATCATCGCCGGGTGTGAAAAACGTATTTGATGGCTATTGCTCTGACGCGGACCTGATTGTTGGCAATTCGTTATGCAAGATAAGGTATTCCTTCGCTCCTGCCGCGCTCTGGAGCGGGCGATCGTTCATGGTCCTTCTGTCATCGCAAGCGCGGCAGTGCCGGGCTTCGCTGTCGCCTGCGACAGCCCGGCCGATGCTGGGGCCGGACGGCGCCAGGGCGGCGGCCTGCCGAAGCGCAGGCCATGAGCTTTCTGCGGCACGGCCTGTACTGGACCGACCATCTGCGGTGGTACCAGCGCGTCTGCCTGGTGTTGTGGTGGCTGGGCGTGTTCCTGTTCATGGCATGCCTCGCCATCGCCGTGGCGCTGCTCTACATGACCCGGCTCGAACGGTCCGGCATCCAGAGCGCCCTGGCCGTTGCGTTGATCGGCATCGCGCTGCTGATCGCCGCGCGCGCCCTGCTGGCCTTCGCCACCCGCCGCGCCCGTCGGCGCAGCAAGAACGTGTATTGAGCGACGAGGGGCGGCCGGCGGAATCGGCGCGAGGCGCGTTGATCGCGCTGTGATCTGAGCGCATGGTGGTGCAACGAATGACAGTGTGGATGTACAGGATGATCGCGAAATCAGGGGTGGCGTTGGTGGCCGGGCTGGCCGTGATGATCGGGACTGGCCCGTCGTGGAGCCAGGCGCCAAAGGCGCCGGCCGCGCCTGCGGCTACGCCGGCGCCCGGCGCGCCCAGCGCCGCGGCACCGCCGCAGACGCCGGCCGCCACCACCAAGGCGCCGTATGAGGTCAAGGGCTTCCGCTCGGCCAATTTCGGCATGACCGAAGCCGAGGTGCGGGCGGCGATCCAGAAGGATTTCGGGGTCAAGCCCGACGATATCCGCCAGACGGCCAACGCCATCGAGCGCACCGCGGCGCTGATGGTGTCGGTGCCGTCGCTCGATCCTGGCCCCGGCCCGGCCGCGGTGGTCTACATCCTGGGCTACCAGAGCAAGAAGCTGATCCAGGTCAACGTGGTCTGGGCGCGCGAGGCCAAGGCAGACAAGACCGACAAGACCGACAAGACCGACAGCGCCCCGTACATCGTGGCCGGCGTCCAGCTGGTGAACTACTTCAATGAATTCGGCTGGCGCGATGGACGGGTCAATCTTGGCATCCCCCTGGGCCCCAGCACGCTGCTGCTGTTCGCGGCGGAAGACCAGAAGACCGGCGCCGTCCAGGTCGTCGCCGACGGCGTGGCCGTCGAGCGCAAGGCCGAGGGTCGCATCGAGGCGGCGCCGCAAGCCGCCGGCGAGGCCAGCCTGCGGGTCAGCTACATCGCCAATCGCGCCACGCCGGACATCTTCCGTCTCGAGCGCGGAAAGTTCTGACGCCCTGCGGGATTGATCATCTGCCATGCCCGCGTTCATCCAGGATCTCGAGCGGCAGGCGCAATCGGCGGCGCGGCTGGAAGCCGACTTCCGCATCCAGGCGCGCGATCGGCTGGCGCAGCTCGAGGCGGCGCGGGTCGGCGCCTACCGTCGCCTCAACCTGCTGAAGGGCCTGGCTGCCGCCATCACCGCCATCGAGGACGATGCCGCCGCCGTCGCAGCCGGTGTCGATCATGCCTGCGCCCGGACCGGCTGGTCCGAGGCCGATGCCGCCTATGCCGAGGTGCGCGGGCGCCTCGTGCCGGTGGCCGCCGCGGTGCGGGCCGCCGACCGGCCGCCGGCGGCGACCCAATCCCCGCCGTCGCCACAGGCGCCGGTGCTGGCCTTCGCATCCTTCGAAGCCTGGTACCGGGCGCGCTTCGATGCCGATTTCCTGTCGCTGATGACCAGTGACGCGCCGGCCTTCCAGTCGGTGGTGGATTTCTGACATGTCGGCGGCGTTCGATGCCTGGCTGCAGGAAACCTTCGCGGCGACCCGCGGCTTCACGGCGCTGCTGCTGCTGGTGCGCACCGATGCGCGCACGATCTGGCCCCTGGGCTCGTCCTACGCCAATGTCATCGGCAATGAACTGACCTGGCCCGAGTTCCGCGCGCTGCTCGATCGGTCGGACCTGGCCTGGAACGCGGTCGCGGTCTTCGCCGCCGCCGGCGAGACGGGTGGCCCGCTGAGCGACGCCCAGGCGCGGGCGCGCCTGAAGCAGGTGCAGGATCGGGTCATCGCCGATCATGCCGCGGTCAACGAGGGCGCCTTCTTCGACCGCCAGGGCCGGAAGCTGAGGCTTGATCCCGTGCATTGAGGATTGTGTCCCTCGGCCGCTGATACGCTTGCCGTCAGGTCATTGTCATATCATTGGAACATCGCGGGTTCATCACTGCGGGTGCTGGGGAGGGCGATGATGACACGTCGTTCGACATGGAGGGCCGTGCCGGCGGCTGCCCTCGGCGCGGCCTGGATCGCGAGCTGGCCGGGGCTGGGGCACGCGGCCGACACCCCGAACCTCGACCTGATCCAGACCGTGGTCGTGATCTACGCCGAGAACCGCAGCTTCGATAATCTCTACGGCCATTTCCCCGGCGCCAACGGCCTGCAGAACCTGGCGCCCGATGCCACGCGCCAGGTCGATCGCGACGGCACGCCGCTGGCCCAGCTGCCGCCGATCTGGAACGGGCTGACCGCCAAGGGCGTCAACCCGCCGGTGACGCAGGCGCAGACCGAGCATCTGCCCAATGCGCCGTTCGCGATCGATGACCCCAAGGGCTTCAACCGGTCGCTTTCGGTGGCGACGATCGACCTGTGGCACCGCTTCTACCAGAACCAGATGCAGATCAACGGCGGTCGCAACGACCGCTTCGTTGCCTATGGCAATACCGGCGCCCTCGTCATGGGCCACTACGACGGCTCGACCCTGCCGATGTGGGACGTCGCCCGCCGCTACGTGCTGGCCGACAACTTCTTCATGGGGGCCTTCGGCGGCTCGTTCCTGAATCATATCGCGCTGGTCTGCGCCTGCACGCCGTACTACCCGAACGCCGACCAGACCCCGGCCAAGGCGCAGATCAGCGCCGTCGAGCCCGACGGGGTGACGCTGACGGCCGCACCCGAATCGCCCAGATCCGCGATGGAGGGCATCCCGAAATTCCTGCACGACAGCGGCCTGACGCCGGATTTCTATGCCGTCAACACCATGCAGCCGCCGTATCAGCCCAGCGGCAATGCACCACCCAAGGACGGCGATCCGCGCCTGGCCGATCCGGATGCGCCCAACACCCTGCCGCCGCAGACCGCCGCGACGATCGGCGATCTGCTCAGCGACAAGGGCATCAGCTGGGCCTGGTATGCCGGCGCCTGGCAGGCGACGCTCGACGGCCGCAACTCCATGCCGACGCCGAACTTCCAGTACCACCATCAGCCGTTCAACTACTTCGCGCGCCTGGCGCCGGGCACCGCCGAGCGCGCCGAGCATCTGAGGGATGGCGGCCTGGTGGGCCGCGCGTTCATCAAGGCGATCGACTCGGGAAGCCTGCCGCAGGTCGCGTTCTACAAGCCGCAGGGCAACCTCAACGAGCACCCGGGCTACGCCGACATCGTGTCGGGCGACCAGCACCTTGCCGACATCATCGGGCATCTGGAGCGCAGCCCGCAATGGGCCCACATGCTGGTGGTTGTCACCTACGACGAGAACGGCGGCTTCTGGGACCACGCCGCGCCGCCCAAGGCCGATCGCTGGGGGCCGGGCACGCGGGTGCCGGCGCTGATCATCTCGCCGTTCGCGCGCAAGGGCACCGTCGACCATACGCTCTACGACACGACCTCGATCCTGCGCTTCATCACGCGGCGGTTCGACCTGCCCGTGCTGGCCGGCCTGAAGGCGCGTGACGACGCCATGGCGGCCGCCGGCAGCGGCCGTCTCGGCGACCTCACGGCGGCGCTGGACCTGCCCTGAGCCACCCCGCCTTCTTCGGACCGCGCGCGTCCACGCGCGCATCGGTGCGTCAGCGCGAAAATCCGTTCTTGGCTGTGCTTCAGGCGGCTGCGCGCGTGGACGCGCGCGGTCCGAAGGACTCCGGAGCTCACCTCTGCCCGCAGCCGTCGAACTTCTCGCGCGCCATCAGGTCGAGGAAGCCGGGCACGGCTTCGGCTGCGGTCAACAGCGCCGCGCGCGCCGCTGCCGGGTCGTCGGGCAGCAGCTGGACGAACCAGCCCTTGCCGTACATGTCCTCTTCCAGCCAGCGCGGGTTCTCCATCAGGTCCTCGTTGCTGGCCAGGATCTCGCCCGCGAACGCCACCTTGGCGGCCGACACCAGCTTGCCCGACTCGATCACGGCGCAGGCCTGGCCTGCGGTCACATGCCGGCCGGCGCGCTTGGGCGTCGCAGCGGCGATCGAGCCGGCCATGCCCACCGCCACCATGGTGCCGCCCACCAGGTAGGCGCCGTTGGCCAGCGGCCGATACCACAGCATGTTCTCGACGTCGTACAGCAGCTCGTCCGGCAGCTCGCAGCCTTTCACCGTGGCCATCGCCATTCCTTGTCAGTACGTCAGCACGCGCGTGTCGTCGTCCATGGCGCGCTCCACCATATAGGCAGAACCGACCAGGCCGGCGCATTCAGGAATCAGGTCGTCGGCAGCGATCGCGTGCAGGTCCAGGTTGGTGGCGCAGGCGAGGAAGCGTGCGCCGTGCCCATGCGCCTCGCGGATGAAGTCGTAGACCGTGCGGCCGGAACCGGGCTTGATCTCGATCGCCGCCGCGCGGCCCCGGCACATCAGCGGGCCGGCGGCGCCGGTGCAGATGACCTCGACCTCATAGTCCATCGCGGCCGCCACCGCCGCCTGGTAAAGCGGCGCGCCCAGCTCCGCGGGGTTGCGCGGATCGCTGTTGATCAGAATGATGGTGAGCCGCCGGGGCATGCGCCACCATCGCGCCGCGACCGGCGGACGGCAAGGGGGTCTCGATGGCAGATGCGGTGACGACAAGCGGGAGCCCCGACGGTGTGCGGCTCATCGATGCCGGGCGCACCTCACCGCTGCGGGCGCAGGCCCTGTACCATGGCATCGCCGATGCCATGGCGCCGGGCGATGCGCCGGTGATGGTGCTGGCCGAGCCCGACGCGCCGTTCGTCAGCGTCGGCGCCCACCAGGACGTTTCGCGCGAGGTCGATATCCAGGCCTGCGCCCGCAGCAACATGGCGGTGATACGCCGCGCCACCGGCGGCCCGGCGCTGACGCTGTCGCCCAACACCATGATGGTCCATTTCGTGCTGCCGCGCGGCCGGCCGGAAGCGGGCGGCAGCGCGGTCGTGCTCTACGGCCGCTTCACCGAGCCGCTGGTGCGGGCATGGCAGGCCTTCGGCGTGCCGGTGGAGCGCTGCGCCTGGGGCGGCATCGAGCTGGCGCGCTACCGCATCGGCGGTGTGCAGGCGGGCGTGGTCGGCAAGGCCGTCGTGGTCGGCGGCAGCCTGGTGACGGATTTCGACGCCGACACCGTCGTGCGCCAGGCGAGCCTGCCCTCCGATCAGATCCGGGCGCAGCTGCGCGATCTGATCCGCGAGCGGCTGGCGCAGGCCGGCCGGCCGGTCGACCGCGCCGCGGTACGGACCGCGCTGATGGCGGGCGTGGGCGACACGCTGGGCTGGACCTTGCAGGATTCGACGCTGCGCGAGGACGAGCAGGCCGCGATCGAGCGGCGCGAGACGCAGATGGCGCAGATGCGCCATATCTTTGCCGGCGGGCAGCGCATGGCCAACGCCGGCATGCGCGCCACCGGCGGCCTCAAGCTCGTGGACCTCGTGCGCCGCAGCGCCGGCGGCCTCGTGCGCCTGCGCCTGCTGGAGCGCGACGGCGTGATCGAGGATATCGAGATCACCGGCGAGCTCACGTCGCTGCCGGCCGACGGGCTCGACAAGCTGGCGGCGGGTCTCGTCGGGCTGCGGCGCGATGCACCCGATCTTGCGGTCCGCATCCATGACCGGATGGGCCGGTTCGGCCTGGAGCTGCCGGGCATCACCGCCGCCGAGATCGCGCTCGCCCTGAAGCCGGTGACGGTGCCGGCCGGGCGTCATCCGCTCGATGTGCTGTTCGGCACCAATCCGACATCGTGACCAAGGCACCCGCCGAAACCAGCGCACGAGCCGGCTGCCGCACGGCGCCACAAGAAGCGATCGCAAGAAGGGGCGGCATGCCGTAAGCTGAGGCCATCAGCGCGGCGTCGTGTGGCGCCGGGTCGTGCCGATGACAGCAGGCAGCTCCCGGCGCAGCGTGCATACCGGTACGACAGCCCGGACGACGGCGTGCGCGATCGTGCCGCCGGTCCGACTGGACGAAGCAACGACCTCACTGCCCATTCCGAGGGAAAGGAGAGTCGCCGTGGCGACCTGGACACCCGACCCGAGCTTCTATCCGTCACCACGCATGGCCATGAAGGCCGCGCCGGAGACACTGGCCTACGTGGCTGCCTTCGATCCTGATCGCAAGCAGCCCGACGCGATCGCCGTGGTCGATGTCGACCCCGCATCGTCGAGCTACGGCAGCATCGTCGGCAACACGCCGATGCCCAATGTCGGCGACGAGCTGCATCATTTCGGCTGGAATGCCTGCTCGTCCAGCCTGTGCCCGAACGCGCCGCATCCGCACATGGAACGGCGCTACCTCGTGGTGCCCGGGCTGCGCTCCTCGCGCATCCATATCCTCGACACCAGGCCCGACCCGCGCAAGCCGGCCATCGTCAAGGTGATCGAGCCGGCCGAGGTCGCGGAGCGCGCCGGCTACACCCGCCCCCACACCGTGCATTGCGGTCCCGAGGGCATCTATGTCGCGGCGCTGGGCAACCGCGAGGGCAAGGGGCCGGGCGGCATCTTCCTGATGGATCACGAGAGCTTCGACGTCCGCGGCCAATGGGAGATGGATCGCGGTCCGCAGCATTTCGCCTACGACGCCTGGTGGCATCTGGGCCATGACACGATGGTCACCAGCGAGTGGGGCACGCCAGACACGTTCGAGAACGGGCTGATCCCCGAGGTCCTGCTGGGTGCCAGGTACGGCCGCCGCCTGCACTTCTGGGACCTCAACAAGCGCAAGCACCTGCAGACCATCGACTTCGGCGACAAGCACCAGCTCGTCTTCGAGCTGCGGCCGGCGCATGACCCCACCAAGGCCTACGGCTTCGTCAATTGCGTGATCAGCCTGGAGAACCTGTCGTCGTCGATCTGGACCTGGTATCGCGACGGCGACAAGTGGGCGGTCAAGAAGGTGATCGAGATCCCGGCCGAGCCGGCGAGCGAGGATGACCTGCCGCCGGTGCTCAAGGGCTTCAAGGCATGCCCGCCGCTGGTCACCGATATCGACCTGTCGATGGATGACAAGTTCCTCTACGTCGCCTGCTGGGGCACCGGCGACCTGCAGCAATACGACGTGTCCGACCCGTTCAACCCCAAGCTCACCGGCAAGGTGCGCATCGGCGGCATCGTCTCCCGCGCCGCGCATCCGTCGGGGGCCGGTCCGCTCAACGGCGGCCCGCAGATGGTGGAGATCAGCCGCGACGGGCGGCGCGTCTATTTCACCAACTCGCTCTACGGCGCCATCGACCCGCAATTCTATCCCGACGGCATCGAGGGCTGGATGGTCAAGCTCGACGCGGATCCGTCCGGCGGCATCGCCTTCGACCCGAAGTTCTTCGTCAAGTGGCCGAAGTCGCACCGGCCGCACCAGGTCCGCCTCGAGGGCGGCGACTGCTCGTCCGATTCGTACTGCTATCCGTAGACCCTCTCCCGCAAGCGGGAGAGGGAGGGGCCCACGCGAAGCGTGGGAGGGTGAGGGCGAACAATCGAGGCGCCGTGCGTGAAGCCCTCACCCGCCGCTGCGCGGCGACCTCTCCCGCTCGCGGGAGAGGTGAATAGCCATGACCGACCCCTGGCCTTGGCTGACCCTGGCCGGGTTGGGCGCCTTCCATGGCCTCAATCCGGCCATGGGCTGGCTGTTCGCGGTGGCGCTGGGCCTGCACCGCCAGGACCGCCGTCTCGTCTGGCTGTCGCTGCTGCCGATCGCGCTGGGCCATGCCCTGTCGGTCGCCGCCATGGCCATGGTCTTCGTGTCGGCCGGCGTCATGGTGCCGCCGCGCGCGGTGCGCATTGCCGCCGGCCTCGCCCTGATCAGCTGGGCGTTCTACCACTGGCGCTACGGCGCGCGTCATCGCGTGCGCGTCGGCATGCGCACCGGCATGGCGGGTCTGGTGCTGTGGTCGTTCCTCATGGCGACCGGTCATGGCGCCGGCCTGATGCTGTGGCCGGTGCTGATGCCGCTGTGCTTTCCCGACGGCGCGCCAGCGCCCGGCGCTGCCGGGCCGATCGTGACCGCGCTCATCGGCGTGGGCGTGCATACGCTGTCGATGCTGGTGGTGACGGGGCTCATCGCGGTCACGGTCTATGCCTGGCTCGGCCTGTCCATCCTGCGCAGCGCCTGGATCAACCTTGACCTCATGTGGACCGTGGCCCTCGCCGCCGCCGGCGGATGGCTTTTGCTGGCCGGTTGAAATGTGATGGTACAATACTCGCCGACCTCTTGCGCCAGCAGGTCATCTGCGAGATCATGTCAAGGGGACAAGAATACGTACTTGGGGAGGCTGGGATGAGAAAGTCACAGCCAAATAAGAAGGCGCCTCGGGGATCCAGGGGGAAGAGACCGGATATCCTCGGCGCGAGGACAACATCAAAAGGTCTCGGTGCCGGGGAGCGCTTCTATGCGCTCGGCGGATTCACCGGCCGGATGGAGTCGCTGCAGGAGGGCACCGCAGCCGGTGCGCCGAAGGTGCCGGATGCCGAGGACATCGCACGCATGGCCGGTGCCCTCAGCACGGCGGCGCGGGAGGATCCGGGCGCCTTCGGCGTCCTGTCCGAACGGCCCAGCGAGGGCGACCTGCGCGAGCTGCTCAGCGACACCTTCACGGCGCTGCGGCAGCAGGGACCGAAGGCGCCGCTGTCGGCGCCGCAGCGCAGCGCGCTGGAGGCGATCATCCGCCTGAGGGGGCGACCGGCGCTGCTCGTGCGGGACGATACCTTCGTCGTTCCCGAGGGTGCCTGGGAGATGTTGGCGCCCTTCCGCCCCGATATGTCTACCGTCCTCAAAAGCGTGTGCCGCATCGAGATCGCGGAAGGCTATCCGGAGCTGCCCTACGCCGGCACCGGCTTCGTCATTGGAAAGAACCTGGTCATGACCAACGCGCATGTCGCGGAGGTGTTCGCGGCCAAGGCGGCCGGGGGGTGGCGGATCAAGCCTTCGATGAAGATCATGATCGACTTCAAGGAGGAGTTCGGGTCCGCCGCGCGCGCGGAATTCCCGATCGTGGAGATCGTCGGCATCCACAAGACGCTTGATCTGGCGCTGCTGAAGGCAAACCCGAGAGGCACGCCGGGTCACGCCTTCCCCAAGCCGCTGAGCGTGCAAAAGGATTCGGGCTTCGTGGCTGCCGGCAACAACGTCTACACCGCCGGCTATCCCGCTTCGGATTCGAGCCGCAATGATCCCACCCAGATGCATCGCATCTATGGCGGGATCTACGAGAAGAAGCGCCTGTCGCCAGGGCGGATCATGGCTGCCAGTGTCGCGAACAAGGATCTGTCGCACGACTGCTCGACGCTGGGCGGCAATTCCGGGTCGTGCGTTGCCGATCTGGCGACACACACCGTCGTCGGCCTGCATCACGGCGGCCGCTACCGGGAGGCGAACCATGCGGTTCTGCTGCCCACCCTGGTCAACGACCCGATGCTGGCGGCGGTGAATTTCAGGTAGGCGGCTGTCATGGCTGACGATGGCGCGTTACCACCAGCGGAGATCACGCCCGCCGAGCGAGAGCGCAAGATTCTGGCCTATGTGGCGGAGGAATGCCTGAAGTTCGAAGGGCTGCGCCAGATGTTGATGAATCAGGGCGCCGACGATCCGGTCGCCTTTCGCGGCGCAGACCGCAGCGTCGAGGGCGCCGTGCTGGCGCTGCTTGATCCGGCACGAACCTCCGCGGCGGTCAATCTTGCGCGAATCGCCTTGTACGAAGGCCTTTTCTACCACCGTGAGATCGGGAAGCTGCGGTTTGGCCTCAATGAGGTGATCGATCGGAACGATCAGGATGCGATGCAGGCCATGCAGGCGCGCGACGATATCTTTGCGCGCTGGGCCGAGTTCGCCGAGGGCATGTCGCGGGTTGGCCCGGCGATCTGCAAGATCCGCGTCAAGGGGACCGACAAGGGGACCGGATTCCTGGTCAGTGACCAGCATGTGCTCACCGCTCATCACACGGTCGGATCCTTGATCGACACGAACGGCGTCGCGAAGCCCGGCAGCGATCTGCAGATGGAGTTCGTCTTCGACGACATCGTACTGGCGGGCAAGCCCATCGGGGCTTTTCGCACGATCGTGCACGCCGCGAAGGATTGGCTCGAATTGTCGTCGGTCAGGGACGACGATGAAGACAAGCCTACGGGGCCATTGCCCCAGATCACGCCGGGCCGCCTCGACTTCGCGCTGATCAAGCTGGCGAAGCCGATCGGCAAGATTCCGCCCAGGTACCGCAGGAACTCGCCGCGCGGCTCGATCGACCTTGCCAACCTGGCGACGCCAGCCCAGAGCGGCACCCAGATGCTGATCGCGCATCATCCGGGCGGCGCCGATCTGCGCCTGTCCGTGGGGCTGGTTCATACCTTTTCCAATTGCCGGCAGCGCATCCGGTACAAGACGCCCACTGTTCACGGTTCCTCCGGCGCGCCTTGCTTCTCGGTCGATTGGAGACCTCAGGCGCTGCACAATGCCGGTTATGACGCGGCACGGGTCAATCAGGGGATACCCGTGGCGCTGATCCAGGCAGCGATCACCGGTGCCGGCGGCGGCCGCAACGTACTTGCGCCGAAGCCTGCCTTCCTGTCGCCGGTGACGGCCGAGAACAAGCCGATTCTTGGCCGGCAGGATCTCGCCGAGCGCATCGAGGCGATGATCGACGGTAGCAGCGATCTGACGACGATCACCGTCACCGGCGCGACGGGTTCGGGCAAGACGTTCACAGGCGAGCTGGTGCGCAGCCTGGCCATGAGCCGTGGCCAGCAGGCATTCCTGTTCGACGCGGAAAAATTCGCAGGCGACACGCCGGAGAAATTCGCGCGGCGCCTCGTCAACGAGATATCGGGGCACGTCGATGCCGAGCCGCCGCCGGCCCCGGACAGTCGCCAGCGCGCGCGCTGGATCACCCTCAAGCTCAGCGAGTGGACCCAGGGCTTGCTGGCCGTGGACTCCGGCGGGGCGCCGGCGCGACGGACGTTGTGGCTGATCTTCGACGGGCTCGATGTCGTGCAGTTTGCACAGGAGACGCATGACCTGCTCGTCGCCATGATCGCTGGCGACGAATCGGGGCCGGCTCAGCCGCTGCGTTACGTGCTGCTGGGCTATGGCGGCGATCTGGCGAGCGTTCAGCCCGAGCGCATCTGGCGCAGCGACCTCAATTTGCTATCGGGGACTGCCGTGGCGCCGTTCATGGCGCATGTGCGCGATGCGCTTGGCAAGCCGCTGGATGATCAGTTGCGCGAAGCGAGCGCCTATGTCGAGCAGGCGAGGGACCTCGGTATCACCTCCGTGTCCCATCTGGCGAAGGCGCTGGAAAGATGGGCCGCGCGCCGCCGCAAGGGGGCGGATGCCGCCGGCGAGGAGTAGGGCCTTGGCGAACGTGCCGAATCCGGCGCCGATGATCCCCGAAGACGATCTTGCCGATCTGCGGGAGATCGCCCGGGCATCGCGCGCACCTGCGCCCGACGTCGGCTGGCGCAGCGTTGGATCATCGACCTACCAGAAGATCCTGAAGACGGCTGCGTTTCTGGGCCGGTTCGAGCCGGCGCGCCTGTTTCCCGATGCCGGCGTGGCCGACCTCCGGCAGCTGCTGAACGTCTGCAATGTCGCGGCCGAAGGTGACACGACGCAGTGGATCCTGAAGGCGGACGAGCGCCGAAAGATATTCGCCGACGTGGCGACCACGGTCGATGGGCTGCGCGCCGGGGTCGACGAGGCGCAGCAGCAGCTCCAGGCCCTGGGTGCGTCGGCCGGCGATGCCCTCAGCCAGGCCCTGGCCAGCCTCGCAAGCGGGGCGCGCATCGATCCCGCGGTCGCCAGCCGCGAAGCCCTGGCGGCCTACAGGTCCGTGCTGGGGTGGCTTCCGGAAGCATCGAGCCTGCCCGTCAGTCCACGCGCCGAGCTGCGCCGGATCGAGCTCGAGGAGCTGCTCGAGGCGTTCCGTTTCCTGACGGGTTACGATCCACAGACCGGCCGGGATCTCTTTGTCGGCCGCGACAAGGAACTGCGGGATCTGCGGGTGTTTGCCGACGTTCTGGAGTCGGAGGGCATCGGCGAGTCCATCCGCCGCGCCGTGCGGCGCGTGGCCGGTCGTCGACCGGCAACGATGATCCTGAGCGGGGTCGGTGGCATCGGCAAATCGACTCTGCTGGCGAAGTTCATCCTGCAGCACGTGCAGCCGGACGCCGGGCAGCAGATGTGGTTCGCCTATCTCGACTTCGACCGCTCGACGGTCACGGCAGCTCAACCTGGCACGCTGCTTCTGGAGATCGTGCGGCAGCTGAGCTGGCAATTGCCGGCGGGCCATGACGATCTGCGGCAGCTGCGCGCCCAGGTCCGCGAATGGATGGAGCAACGGCAACGCGCGGCAGGCAGCACGGCGAGCGAAAGCGGGACGGCATCTCGGCAGGCGGCCGCCATGCATGACGCCCGGATTCCTCCCGACCTGCTGCCGCCTCAGGTCCTCTATTCATTCCTGAGCGGGCTTTCACGGCAGATCACGTCCAGCGACGCGCCCGACCTGCCGCTGCTCCTGGTGTTCGACACGCTCGAAGAAGCCCAGGCTCTGGGAGATGAGGCGGTTCGCCGGCTTCAGGGATTCATCGAAGCCGTCCACGCCGCCATGCCCCAGACGCGGGTTCTGATCGCCGGTCGCGACGACGCCAAGGGCTTTTTCACGACCGCGGCGCGGCACACCCTGGAAGAATTCGCGGATCGCGCCAGTCGCCAGTCCTTCCTCGAGCGACGCGGCGTCAGCCCATCCATCTCGGCCCAGGTCGCGGACGAAGTCGGCGGTCGTCCGCTCGCCTTGCTGCTGGCGGCACGGCTGGTGCGGGAGAAGGGTGCCGACGCGGCGAGCGTGAGCTTCGTGGACACGCTGAGGGGCCTCTTCAGGAAGCGGCTGATCGAAGGGATACTGTATGGGCGGATTCTCGATCACGTCGCCAAGGATCTGCGGGACCTTGTGCACCCCGGCCTGGTGTTGCGCCGTATCGATCACGACGTCGTACGCCAGGTCATGCTGCCCGTCCTCGGACACCCCGACCTTTCCGACGACCGGATCGCGGCAATCCTCGATGTGCTTCGCCGCCAGAAGGATCTCGTAAGGGTCGAGCCCGACGGAAGCGTGCGCCACCGCGCCGACATCCGCGGCCAGATGCTGGAGCTGATGCGCGAGGAAAAGCCACGGGAAACGGAGGCGCTGCATCGCGCCGCAGCCGACTACTACCTCAGGCGGCAGGCTGATCCGGCGAACGCCGCCACAGCCGAGCGCGATCGCGTCGAGGAGCTGTATCACCGGCTCGCCGCCGGGCTCGACCTCGACACAATTCCGGGACGATGGACCTCCCGAGCGCGGTTGGATCTGGCGTCGGCAGTCGACGAAATCGCCCATGTCGGAGGTCGGGGAACGCTCAAGGTGATGCTTGATCGCAGTCCGACGGATGAAGAGGGGCGCGCGCTGCCAGTGAGCCTGCGGCGGGAATGGGCGATCCGCACGATCAAAGCGTCGCTGTCAGCCGATGAGCCGGAGAGGGCACTGGCCGTGCTATCGGAAAGCGGCGACCTTCTTCCAGACGACAAGCGCCTTCTCCTGGAGCGTCGGACATTTGATCGGGCCGGCAAATGGGACCAGGCAAGAAACCTCAAAGGCTGGCGCTCGCACACAAACCCCCGAGATTGGGGCATCATGTCGATCCCCGTGAAGTCAGCGCAAGGGGCCTGGTTATTGCCCCTGGAAGATTGGGGCATGTCGGTCCTTGAGGCGGCTGATTTCGTTGAGCGCGTTGTCGACGAGCCGGAAAAGTGGAGCGAGCTGGCGAGATTCCTGTCCGAGCTCGCGGTAGAGGGCGTGCCGTGGCGTCCGGGCGAATTGCTGGCCATCGTCCGGTTGCAGGCGCGACTGGCGCGAGGCGGCCTTCGCCGTGCATCGGCTGATGACGTCACGCGCGGTTGGTACGACGATCGGCCATGGCCGATCACGGCGACGCCGACCAACGACCAGTTCTGGTTCATCACCTTGACGGATGAAGTCGATCGGACAGGGTTCGCGATTTGTGACGGCATGCCGATGATCGAGGTGATGCGAAACCAGGTCAGGTTCCTTGGCCGCCTGCTCGATGACGCGCGGCAATCGACGCCGGTTCTGATGGCCGCGCGCAGCATCTGCGAAGTGATGGAGAAGGAGACCCGCATCTTCCGGCACGTGGCCCGGAGGATCGGCATACCGGAGACGGACATCGGCCCCGCCGAGTCGCTGGTTCTGCGGCATGTCATGCGCCCGGCGACACCGCAATGGTACGTGCCCCTGGCCTGCGCCCTGCGGCGAGACTGGCGGCAATCGATACCGGTATCGGCTCTCTACGACTCGGAAATGCCCACCCTGCCGTTCGAGCCGGCGTCGTCGTGCGGAACCACGAAGTCGCTGGCCGATCTGTTCGCCCAATTCGACGGCCTGGGCGTGCTTCACATCGTGCTGGGACGCTTCACGGCGCGGACGAGGCTGTCCGATGGCGACTTCCGGCGGCTGGTGTCCGCCTACGGCAGGTGGCGGGCCGATCTTTTCGCCGACATCGACGGTCTGATCGACCCGCTGCTTCCGCCGGTGCCGCGCTCGAGGCCCCGCGCTTGATAGACGCCAAGCCAGAGGCCCGTCCGAAGGATGCACTTTTGGAGCCGTTGAGATCACGTCTTGGAGGGCCCGAAGCCTACTCCTTCACGAACGCTGCCACTGCGTCGGCGAGATCGTCGCCGTACAGGTCGCGGAACTGGTGGTCGGCGCCGTCGACGTTGACCACACGCACCCGGCCCGGCACGGCCTGCACGCGATCGAGGCCGCGCACGACTTCGTCGTTGCCGGCGATCACCACCAGGGCCGGCTGGTTGAGGCGGGCGAGCAGGGTCGGCGTGTCGTGGCGTTCCGGCACGGTGTAGGTATCGATGAACGTGCGCGGGGCAACGGCGGCGTCGCGGCAGGAGAGGAAGCCGATCGGACGCAGCAGCGCATCCGGCGTCGCGGCGAGGCCGGCCGCCCCTGTCAGCAGCGGTGCCAGCGGTAGGCCAAACGCCTTCTCGTAGCCCGTCGCGATCGCGGCGGAATCGAATGTCGCCGGCGCGATCAGCAGCAGGCGCCGTATGTCCGGCGCCGCGCCCGTGGCGGCGGCATAGGCGGCCTGCGCGCCGCCGCGCGAATGGCCGGCGAGATCGACCTGCGCGGCGCCGCGCTCCCTGGCCCAAAGCGTCCAGGCGCCGATCTCGCCGGCGGTGGCGTCGAGCATGTGGCGATGCGGCGTGGCGCAATCATAGGGCCCGCGGCGGTCGTCGATCCCCAGCGACAGCGTGATCGCAAGGCTGCCGACGCCGCGCTCGGCCAGGCCCTTCTGCAGCGCCGCCATGATCTCCATGCGGCCATGCATCAGCGTGCCGTGCACCAGCACCACAAGCCCGTCCCGCACATCACCGCCTTGCGGCAGCGTCAGGTCGGCATTCAGCGTCCGGCCATCGTGCCGGATCTGCACCGGCTCGGCGCAGGCCTGCGGGCCGGCCAGCGTCAGCACCGCCACCAGCGCAGCAAGCCATCCAGGAAGACGTGTGCTCAACCGGACCGCGCGGCTCCTGCCGCGCTCCTTGCCTTAACCGACAAGCCCTGAGCACGCCGGGAGCCGCGCGGTCTGCTCGCGGCCTGGCGTGGCGGGCAGAAGATCGCCGCCAGGGTCTCGAGCAGGCGCGCCGCCGCGGGATCGGCAACCCGGTAGTAGACCGATTGCGCGTCGCGCCTTGCGGCGACGATGCCCAGGCCGCGCAGCCGCGCCAGGTGCTGCGACAAGGCTGATTGGCCGAGGCCGACCTCGGCCGCCAGCGCGCCCACCGAGCGCTCGCCATTGGCCAGGGCGCACAGCACCATCAGGCGCCGCTGGTTGGCCAGCGCCTTGAGAAGCTGCGCCGCGTTCGCGGCGCTGCGTTCGAATTGCTTCCTGTCGACGCCTTCAAGCATCTGTGCGCGATCGTGCCGGCTTTGCCGTTGCAAAGCACTTTAGGGATTTCTAATATAAGCGACAATTGGAATTGCACGATGGCGAGGGAACGTCGGCATGATCGGTCGGTTCGGCCGCGCAGTGCTGGGGACTGTGGTCGCGGCCACCATGCTGATGGCCGGTGCCGCCATGGCCATGGCGGCTGAGCTGGTGATGTTCCATTCCCGCAGCTGCCCGTGGTGCGCGGCCTGGGACCGCGACATCGGACCGGTGTACGGCAAGACCCCCGAAGGACGCCTGTTGACGCTGCGGCGCGTCGATGCCGATCGCAGCACGGATGGCGGCGTGCGCCTGTCCAGGCCGGTCGATGTCACGCCCACCTTCGTGATCGTGGCCTGCGGCCGCGAGGTGGGCCGCATCACAGGCTACCCCGGCGAGGATCACTTCTGGGGCCTGCTGGGCATCGAGATCGAGCGGCTTCGGACCACGCTTGCAACGAAGTGCTAGAACAGCGCGGGACGAACGGGCCCGCGAAGAGGGGAAGCGCCTGTGATGCGGATCAAGGTAAGACGGCCGTGGCCGGCCGCGTTGAAGGGGAGCAGAAGCGAGGTTGGGGATGGTCGCGGCGCCCTGTCATTATGCCTTGCAGCCTCCGTGATCGCCCTGCTCGTGGCGCCGGCCACCGTTGCGGTGGCTCAGACCAGGGCCCCGGCGCCGCTGCATCTGGAGGGGTCGGCGGCACCCGAGCCGTGGACCCGCTACCGTGGCTGGAACGCGGCGCGGTGGGATGACTACAACACCCTGGCCAGGCGCGACCTGACCAGGCCGCCGGGGCAGGAGATCGAGATCGCCACCGTCACGGGCGATCCGAAGAAGGGCCAGGAGCTGGCCTTCTCCCGTGCCCGCGGCGGCGGATGCCTGGCCTGCCATGTCATGGGCACGTCGAGCCAGGAAACGCCCGGCAGCTTCGCGCCCGACCTGTCGGAGATCGGTGCTGCCGGCCGCACCGACCAGTGGCTGTTCAACTACGTCTACGACGCGCGGGTCTACAACCCGCAGACATCGATGCCGCCATGGGGCGCGCACGGCTTCTACACCAAGGGCGAGGTCGGCGACATCGTTGCCTTCCTGAAGACGCTGAAGGCGCCGGCGACGTTCAAGGATGCGCTCGACGATCCCCAGAAGCGCAAGCAGCCGGTCGAGGACCGCGAGGCGCTCGATCCTTTCGTGAACCCCGCTGCCGAGCGCATCGAGGTCGGCGCGGCGCTGGCGGCGAAGCCAGTGGGCAACGGCAAGAGCTGCGTGTCGTGCCACGCCGACGCCAAGGCGGCGTTCGCCGGCTGGGCCACGTCGATGCCGCGGTGGGAGCCGCGCCTGAACAAGGTGCTAGGTGTCGAGGAGTTCATCTACCGCCATGCCAAGGCGACACTGGACGTCGACTGGCGCATGCAGAGCACCGCGAACACCGACCTGTCTGTCTACCTGCATTCGCTCTCCAACGGCCGTGAGATCCGTGTCGATGCCTCCAGCCCCGAGGCCAAGGCGGCGGTGGCGCGCGGCAAGACCCTGACCGAGACCAAGATCGGGCAGCTCAACTTCGCGTGCATCGACTGCCATACACAGGAGCATGGGGCCTTGAAATGGCTGCGCGGCCAGTGGCTGGGCGAATTCCGCGGCCAGCTCGACCATTTCCCGACCTGGCGCACCAGCCGCGGCACGGGCGAGACCTGGGACGTGCGCAAGCGCTTCCAGTGGTGCGCGGTGCAGGTGCGGGCCAATGAGCTGCCGCCTGATGCACCCGAATACGGTGATCTTGAGCTCTACCTGAAGAGCCTGAACCAGGGCCTCAAGCTCACCGCGCCGAACATCCGGCATTGAGAGGACGACCTATGACCAACGACTTGGCAATGAACCGCCGGCGCGTCCTGGTGGGCGCGTTGGGCATGACCGCCGCCGCGGCCCTCACGGCGATCGCGGCACGGCCGGCGGCGGCGACGCCCGAGACCGCCAAGCAGCTGCTGCAGACCCTGGCCAAGGGCGAGCCCAAGGAAGGCCGCGTGACCCTGAAGGCGCCGGAGATCGCCGAGAACGGCAATGCCGTGCCGGTCACGGTGTCGGTCGAGAGCCCGATGACCGACAAGGACCACGTCAAGGCCCTGCACATCGTCGCCGACGGCAACCCCAACCCGGGCGTGGCCTCGTTCTTCTTCACGCCGCTGGCGGGCAAGTGCGAGGTGCAGCTGCGCGTGCGCATGGCGCAGACCCAGAAGATCGTCTGCGTCGCGGAGATGAGCGACGGCACGCTGTGGAGCGCCGCGCGCGAGGTAAAGGTCACCATCGGCGGCTGCGGCGGCTGAGCACGGATACACCGGAGAACCATCATGGCCGACGACATCAAGCCCCGCATCCGCGTGCCGCAGAACCCCAAGAAGGGCGACGTGCTGGAGATCAAGACGCTGATCACCCACCCGATGGAATCGGGCCAGCGCAAGGACACGCAGGGCAACACCATCCCGCGGCGCATCGTCAACGCGATGGCCGTCACCTACAACGGCAAGCCGGTGTTCTCGGGCAAGCTGGAACCCGCGATCTCGGCCAACCCCTATCTGTCGTTCTTCGTGAAGGTCGAGGAGAGCGGCACGCTCGCCTTCGAATGGAAGGACGACGACGGCTCGGTCTACACCGCCGAGCAGAAGATCACGCTGGCCTGATGATCCTCCCCGATTTCTCCTCGCCCCGCGGGAGCGGGGAGAGGAAGGGGCCCATGCCGAAGGCATGGGAAGGTGAGGGGTAGGAACGTTCAAATCATGCGCCTGTATACCGGGTCCGGCCGGACGTACCCCTCACCCTCCCGCGCTGCGCGCGGGCCCCTCCCTCTCCCCGCTCCCGCGGGGAGAGGGTGTCGGGGATCAACGGCCGCCCCTGCCGAGGCGTGGGGGAGGGAGTGACCCATGCCCCATCTTTCGCGCCGTGACCTGATCCAGCTGGGGCTGGCCGCCGGCGTGCTCGGGGTGGGCGGCACGCGGGCGCTGGCACAGCAGCGCCTGACCCAGGCCGACCTGCTGGCCTTCGAGCCGCTGGGTCAGGTGACGCTGCTGCATTTCACCGACATCCACGCCCAGCTCGTGCCGCTGCATTTCCGCGAGCCGTCGGTCAATATCGGGGTCGGCGAGGTGACGGGCCTGCCGCCGCACCTCACGGGCCGGGCGCTGCTGCAGGCTTTCGGCGTGAAGGCCGGCTCGGCCGATGCCTACGCGCTGGCGTCGAGCGATTTCGCGGCGCTGGCAAGGAGCTACGGCCGCGTCGGCGGCCTGGACCGCATGGCCACGCTGGTGAAGGCGATCCGTGCCGAACGGCCGGGGCGCACCCTGCTGCTCGACGGCGGTGATACCTGGCAGGGATCGTACACGGCGCTCAAGACCGAGGGCGCCGACATGGTGCAGGCGATGAATGCGCTGGGCGTCGAGGCCATGACGGCGCATTGGGAGTTCACCTATGGTGCCGAGCGCGTCAGGACGTTGAAGGACAGCCTCACGTTCCCGTTCCTCGCCGGCAACGTGAAGGACACCGGCTTCGGCGATCCCGTGTTCGACGCCGATGCGGTGTTCGAGCGCGGCGGCGTGTCGATCGGCATCATCGGCCAGGCGTTTCCCTACACGCCCGTCGCCAACCCGCGCTGGATGATCCCGGAATGGTCGTTCGGCATCGAGGAGGACAGGATCCAGGCACGCGTCGAGGCGCTGCGCGCCAAGGACGTCGATCTCGTCGTGCTGCTGAGCCACAACGGCTTCGATGTCGATCGCAAGCTGGCGGCGCGCGTGCGCGGCATCGACGTGATCCTCACCGGCCACACGCATGACGCGCTGCCGCAGCCGGTGAAGGTCGGCGACTCGCTGCTGATCGCATCGGGCAGCCACGGCAAGTTCCTGTCGCGGCTGGATCTCGACGTGAAGGATCGCCGCGTCGCCGGCTGGCGCTACAGGCTGATCCCCGTCTTCGCCGATGTGATAGCGCCGGACGCCGACATGGCGCGCCAGATCGACGCGATCCGCGCGCCGCACAAGGCGTTGCTGTCGCAGGTGCTGGCGCGCACCGACTCGACGCTCTATCGGCGCGGCAATTTCGGCGGCACCATGGACGACCTGATCTGCCGCGCGCTGCTGGCCGAGCGCGATGCCGAGATCGCGCTGTCGCCGGGCTTCCGCTGGGGCGCCACGCTGCTGCCCGGCCAGGATATCACGGTCGAGGACGTCTACAACCAGACCGCCATCACCTATCCCGCCGCCTACCGCTCGGAGATGAAAGGCAGCTTCCTCAGGGAGATCCTCGAGGACGTCGCCGACAACCTGTTCAACCCCGATCCCTACTATCAGCAGGGCGGCGACATGGTGCGGGTCGGAGGCATGGCCTACGCCATCGATGTGGCGGCGCCGATGGGCAGCCGCATCAGCGACATGACGCTTCTGAAGACCGGCGAGAAGATCGACCCGGCCAGGACCTATATCGTCGCCGGCTGGGCATCGGTCAACGAAGGCACGCAAGGTCCGCCCGTGCACGACGTCGTGATGCTTCACCTGAAGGCCAACCCGGTCGTCAGGCTCGACGACACGCGTGCCGTGCATGTGATCGGTGCCGACACGCGCGGCATGACGGAGTGAGGGACATGGCGATCGATGATCGCAACGAAGTGGCGCGCCAGGTGGCCGCGATGCGTGTGGCGGCGCCGCCGTTGCGCAGCAGCCGCCGTGGCCTGCTGGCGGGTGTAGGCGCTGCCGCCGCGACGGCCGGCCTGCTGCATCCCAGGCTGGCGCTGGCCAAGGGCGGCGAGAACCTGCCGCCCAACGTGCCGGAATGGACCCGCATGCTGGGCGCGGGGGTCAGCGAGAAGCCCTACGGCAATCCCTCGCCGTTCGAGAAGCACGTCGTGCGGCGCAACGTCGAATGGCTCACCGCCACCGAGCAGTCGTCGGTGAGCTTCACGCCGCTGCCCGATCTGGAGGGCATCGTCACCCCCAGCGGGCTGTGCTTCGAGCGCCACCATGCCGGCGTGCCGGAGATTGATCCGCAGCAGCATCGGCTGATCATCCACGGCATGGTCGACCGGCCGCTGATCTTCACCATGGACGACCTGGTGCGCTTCCCGTCGGTGAGCCGCATCCTGTTCCTCGAATGCCCCGCCAATGGCGGCATGGAGTGGAAGGGCGCCCAGATGAACGGCTGCCAGTTCACCCACGGCATGGTGCATTGCTGCGAGTGGACCGGCGTGAAGCTGTCGACCCTGCTGGCGGAGGCCGGCGTGCGGCCCGAAGCCAAATGGATGCTGGTCGAAGGCGCCGACGGCGCGGTGATGACGCGCTCGATCCCGCTGGCCAAGGCGATGGACGACTGCATCGTGTGCTACGCCCAGAACGGCGAGCGTATCCGGCCCGAGCAAGGCTATCCCGTGCGCCTGATGGTGCCGGGCTGGGAAGGCAATGTGAATGTGAAGTGGCTGCGGCGCATCAAGCTGGGCGACCGGCCCTGGCAGCACCGCGAGGAGACGTCGAAGTACACCGACCTGATGCCCGACGGCAAGGCACGCCAGTTCACCTTCGTGCTCGACGCCAACTCCGTGGTGACCTTTCCCTGCCCGGAGAAGCCGCTGAAGTTCGGCAAGGGCTTCTACGAGATCCGCGGCCTGGCGTGGAGCGGTCGTGGCCGCATCAAGCGCGTGGACGTCTCGCTCGACGGCGGCGACAACTGGCAGAGCGCGCAGCTGCAGGAGCCGGTGCTGAGCCAGGCGTTGACGCGCTTCCGCCTGCCCTGGACCTGGGATGGCGCGCCGGCCCTGGTGCAAAGCCGCGCCATCGACGAGTCGGGCTATGTGCAGCCGACCATCGACCAGCTGCGCGCCGTGCGCGGCGTCAACTCGATCTATCACAAGAACGCGCAGCAGACCTGGCGGGTGAACCCCGACGGCACGGTGAACAATGTCCAGATTCTTTGATCCCTCCCCAGCGAGGCTGGGGAGGTGCCCCGAAGGGGCGGAGGGGAGCCGACGTGGTCCTAGTAACAAAGACCACGTCGGCTCCCCCTCCGGCCTTCGGCCCCCTCCCCCACTGCGTGGGGGAGGGAAGCTTCTCTGCGTTTCTGTGTCTCTGTGGTTGGCTTTCGCTACGGGCGAAGGTTATGCCCAGGTCTACGGCATCGGCCAACCCGCGACGATGGCGCAGATCCAGGGCTGGGACATCGACGTGCGAGGCGATGACGGGCTGGGCCTGCCGCCGGGCAAGGGCACCGTGAAGCAGGGCGAGGAGATCTACCTGTCGCAATGCGCCAGCTGCCACGGCGAGTTTGGCGAAGGCAACGGCCGCTGGCCTGAGCTGATGGGCGGCAACGGGACGCTGACCTCGGACGACCCGCGCAAGACCGTAGGCAGCTACTGGCCGTACGCGCCGACCCTGTTCGACTATGTGCGTCGCACGATGCCGTTCACCGCGCCGCAATCGCTGTCCAACGACGAGGTCTACGCGGTCACGGCCTATATCCTGCACCTCAACGACCTGCTGCCGGCCGACGCCGAGCTGGATGCGGCCGGGCTCAAGGCCATCCGCCTGCCCAACCGCGACGGCTTCATCGCCGAGGATCCACGCCCCGACACGAAGAGCGCCTCCGAGCCGTGCATGCGCGGCTGCCGCACGGCACCGCCCAGGATCACCAGCGACCTCGCCGAGCGCCTGGGCGTCACCCCGACGCGCACGCCGAAGGATTGATCCTCGGTAGCGGCCATCCCGCCGCTGGGCGGGAGGATGGATTGAGTGGTACAGTCGCGCGTTGGGGCAAGCAATGACGTCGGGGGAGGCAGGCAATGGGCATCCGTGTTCCAGCCATGGTGCTGGCCGTGTGGCTTCTGCCGTTGCAGGTATCGGCGCAGGCGACCGGTCCGTCGGGCCAGGCGATGGCGCAGACCTGCTACGTCTGCCACGGTCCGGCCGGCAAAAGCGACGGGCCGATCGCGTCCCTGGCCGGTCTGCCCAGGGACCACATCGTGCGCCAGATGGCCGACTTCAAGGCCGACCGGCGGCCCGGCACCATCATGAACCGCATCGCCAAAGGCTATAGCGACGAGCAGATCGCCGCGATCGCCGACTTCATCGCGACCTTGAAGTGAGGGAGGGGGCCATGACCACGACGCGCCGT
Organism: Vineibacter terrae; assembly: GCF_008039615.1. Taxonomy (GTDB): domain Bacteria; phylum Pseudomonadota; class Alphaproteobacteria; order Reyranellales; family Reyranellaceae; genus Vineibacter; species Vineibacter terrae. The sequence continues at coordinate 63,671 of NZ_VDUZ01000005.1, forward strand.
TCCCTGCTGAAGACTGCCGGTGCCGCGGCCGGCCTGGGCGTGATCGGCATGCCGGCCCTGGCGCAAGGCGCTGCCGGCAAGATCGTCATCGTCGGCGCCGGCTTCGGCGGCGCCACGACGGCCCGCTACCTCAAGCGCGCCAACCCGGCGCTTGATGTGACCGTGGTCGAGCGCGACGACCGCTATGTCACCTGTCCGTTCTCGAACTACGTCATTGCCGGGTTTCGCAAGCTGGATGACCTGACGCACAGCTTCGACGGCCTGCGCAAGGCAGGCATCAAGGTGGTCAAGGGCGAAGCCACTGCCATCGACACGGCGACGCGGTCCGTGAGCCTGGGCGACGGCACCAAGCATGCCTACGACAGGCTGGTGGTATCGCCCGGCGTCGATCTCAGCTTCACCGGCGTGCCGGGCTACAGCGAGGCGGCGGCGGAGAAGATGCCGCATGCCTGGAAGGCAGGGCCGCAGACCCTGCTGCTGCGCCGCCAGCTCGAGGCGATGCCCGACGGCGGCACCTTTATCCTGTGCGCGCCGGCCAACCCGTTCCGCTGCCCGCCCGGACCCTACGAGCGCGTCAGCGTCGTGGCCTGGTACCTCAAGACCAGCAAGCCGAAATCGAAGATCCTGGTGCTCGACGCCAAGGATGTCTTTTCGAAGCAGGGCCTGTTCCAGGCAGCCTGGGAGAGCGAGTTCCCGGGCATGGTGACGTGGATCGCCGGCAAGGATGGCGGCAAGGTCGAGAGCGTCGATCCCGCATCCATGACGGTGAAATCGGGCTTCGGCAGCGAGACCGGCGCCGTGATCAACGTCATCCCGCCGCAGCGCGCCGGCGCCATTGCGCACGCCGCGGGCCTCGTGGGCGACAACGGCTGGTGTCCGGTCGATCCCATGACCTTCGCCTCGACCAGGGCGGCGAATGTCTATGTCGTCGGCGATGCCGCCGTGGCCGGCGCCATGCCCAAATCAGGGTCGTCGGCCAACACGCAGGGCAAGGTCGTGGCGGCGGCGATCGTGGCAAGCCTGGCGGGCAGGACGCCCGGCGCGCCGGCGCTGTTCAACATCTGCTACAGCTTGGTGACGCCCGAATACGGCATCTCGACCACGGACGTGTACCAGGTGAGCGACAAGGGCATCACCACGACCCCGAACGCCGGTGGTGTCAGCGTCAGGACGCCGACCACGCTCAACGAGCGCAAGCTTGAAGCTGAATACACGGTCAACTGGTACAAGAGCATCACGGCCGATGTCTGGGCCTAGGTGCCAAATTTGTCACGATCCATCAGAAACGCGTCAGTAAGCAATAAATTGACGTGTTTCTGGCATGTAGACGCAGCTTCCTCATCTTCTTGACTAAATGCTGCAGCGCGGTGGCGCCAAGTTGGTCACCGCCGGTGGGCAGTGGGTCGTGCTACCCGTTCGAGACGGGGCAAAGGACGCCGACGTGGCGACCGATGCAGGCGGGGAAGCGTGCGGCCATGGTCGTGCTCAAGGACGGCGGGAGTATCCGGGGAGCTGAAGACACGCCGCCGCGGCCGCTGATCGCCAACGTCAGCCGCAGCCTGCTGCAGGGCGACACGTCGGCGCCGCACCTGGCATGGCTCCTGGGATTGCCGCTGCTGGGCGGGATCTGGCTTCTGTTGTCACCGCCGCGGCTGCTGTCGCGGGAAATGACGGTCGACCTGCTGTTCAACCTCACCGGCGCCTGGCGGCTGGTGCAGGGGCATGTGCCGCATGTCGACTACCATGACCCGGTGGGCGTGCTGAGCTTCCTGCTGACGCGCCTGGGCTTCGACATCGTCGGCCCGCATCCGCAGGCCTTCCTGGTCGGCGAGACGATCTTTCTGGCGTTCATCTTCGCTGCTGCCGTCATGGCGGCGGCGCGTCGCCTGCCGCCGCTCCCGGCCGGCATCTTCGTGCTCTACGTTGCGCTGCTGGTGCTGCTGCCGGCGAATATCGGCGATCAGCCCAACGCCTACACATTCGCGATGTCCTACAATCGCTGGTGCTGGAGCGCGATCACCGTGCTGTGCCTGATCGTGTTCCTGCCGCCGCGGCCAAGCCGGCGGGCGGCATGGCTGGATGCGGTGGTCGCCGGCCTGCTGCTGCTCGCGATGTTCTACTTGAAGATCACCTTTGCGGCGGCGGGGCTGGGGGCGCTGGCGTTGGCGCTGCTGGCATCGGATCACGTGCGTGCCCGGCCGCTCCTGTGGGGCGGTGTGCTGGTCCTGGTGCTCGCCAACGCCGCGGCGCCCTACAACCACGCCTATCTTGCCGACATCTGGGAAGCGGCCCACGCCGGCTATGTTCGCGGCTCCCTGCCCGACCATATCCGCATCTTCCTCGCCAGCAAGGCGGAGTACGCTCTCTACGGCGGCGGTGTGCTGCTGCTGCTCTGGCTGTGGCAGCGGGGCCGGGCGCCGTTCCAGCGCGTCATCGCCGCTGCCTTCATCCTCGGCATGGGCATGCTGGTGCTGACGCAGAATGCCCAGGGCGCCGGTGTTCCGGTCGCGATGGTCATCGCCTTCCTGGTCTACGAAGTGCTCGCGGCCGACCGGCCGGCGATGATGCCGGCGGCGGTGGCGACCCCGCTGCTGGCGGTCCTGGTATTCCCGCTGCTGTCGATCGTCAGCGCGGCGACCACGCTTGTCGGCTACAACCTCGTCGCGCGCCATGATGCTGCGTTGCTTACGGTCGAAAGCACCAATCTGCGCGGGCTGGCGGTGCCCGCCGATGTCGACCTGACGACGATGGTCCTCAATGGCGGTGCCGTTCCCTACCATGTCCGCGATCGGGTGGGCGAGAGCCGGGCCAGCGGGGACGTGTCCCAGTCCGAATACGTGCAAGGGCTGGTCGACGCTGCGGCCCTGTTCGCAGACCGCCAGCGCGGCGCCGCCAGGATCCTGGTGATGGATCAGGTCAATGCCCTGCCATTCATGCTGGGCTATCCGCCGCCGCGCGGCGGCAACCTGTGGCTCTGGCCCGGCGCGCCGGCGCGCTCGGCCGAGAACGTCTTCGACGACGTCGATGTCGTGCTGATCCCCAAGCGTCCCAGCTTCGCCGCCGCCACCCTGAAGGCCGTGACGCAATACGCGCCATACCTGGCCGACAACTTTCCGGTGCGCGAGGAGACGCCGCGCTGGACCATCCTCAGCCGCCACGTCGGCACCGCGGCAGTGCTGCCAGGGCGCCGTCCCGAGTGATCGACCTTCGCAGGGACCAGCCCCAAAGGGGGCTGGGCCCGTGCCTGCCGTCACGCTTCCACGAGCGCGTCGACCTCATCGTCGGTCGGGAAGCGGCCGGTCTGGTAGCGGGAATAAGCCAGCTTGCCGTCGACCGTGACGTCGAACTGCCCGGACTTTCCGGGCGCGATGTCGATGTCGCCGATGCCAAGCTGCTCGAGCTTCGCCTTCACACGGAGGGCCTGGGGCTTGTAGCCTCAACCACTGCAGTAGTCGATGCGCACTTTCATGGTCGTCTCCTGCGCTGTCGCACGCTGCCGCTATATAGGAAGCGGCGGCGACGCGGGCAACCGGGCCGTCAGCCGGCCGTGGCGCGGCGCCGGAGCAGGCCCCGCATCCCGCCCCGGATCGCGTTCTGCGCCGCCGGGATCGACCATACGACCGAGAAGATCGTGATCGCGGCCAGCACGCCGCTGATCGGCCGCGTGAAGAACGGCGCGATGCTGCCGTCCGACAGCACCAGGGCGCGGGTAAGGTTGCTCTCCAGCAGCTCGCCCAGCACCAGGCCCAGGATCATCGGCGCCATTGGGAACTTCAGCTCACGCAGCACGAAGCCGATCAGGCCGAAGAACAGCATCACATAGATGTCGAAGACGCGCGACGTGATGGCGAATGCGCCTACGGTGCACAGCACGAACACGATCGGCATCAGGCGCTCGCGCGGCACCAGCAGGATCCACAGCAGCGGCCGCACCAGGGTCAGGCCGAACAGCAGCTTGCTCATGTCGGCGATCACCAGCATGGCCACGATCTGGTAGAAGAACTCCGGCGTCTGGATCATCAGCATCGGGCCGGGGTTGATGTCGTGGATCAGCATCGCCGCCATCAGGGCGGCGGCCGGCGCCGAGCCGGGCACGGCGAGCGTCAGCACCGGGATGATGGCGCCGGGCACGCAGGCGCTCTCGCCGGTTTCCGCCGACATCAGGCCCTCGATCGAGCCCTTGCCGTACTTCTCCTTCTCCTTGCTGGCGCGTCGCGCCGCCGCATAGGACGACCACGCCGCGGTGTCCTCGCCCAGGCCGGGCAGGATGCCGATGAAGGTGCCGATCGCGCCGGAGCGCAGGATCGTCCTCCAGTACTGCAGGACGTCGCCGATGCGCGGGATCACCGAGTCGACGGTGTTGGCCACAGCCTTGGCGGCCGGCGCGCGCATCGCCTGCAGCACCTCGGCCACACCGAAGGCGCCGACCAGCGCCGGCAGCAGGCCGATGCCGCCAGCCAGGTCGGGATAGCCGAAGGCGAAGCGCTGGAAGTTGTAGTGCGGCTCCTGGCCGATGGTGGCGATCCACAGGCCCAGGAAGCCGGCGAGATAGCCCTTCAGCGCATCACCGCCCGACAGCGTGCCGGCGATCACGATGCCGAACACCGCGATCCAGAAGAACTCGAAGCTCTGGAATGTCAGCGCCAGCTCGGCCAGCACCGGCGTCAGGGTCGCCACGCACAGGGTGCCGAACAAGGTGCCCAGCCATGAGCCGCTGGTCGAGATGCCCATGGCCCGGCCGGCCAGCCCCTGGCGCGCCAGCGGGAAGCCGTCCAGGGTCGAGCAGGCCGAGGCCGGCGTGCCCGGGATGTTGAGCAGGATGGCGCTGCGGCTGCCGCCATAGATGGCGCCGACATAGATGCACACCAGCACCAGGATGGCCTCGGTGTGCGGCATGGTGAAGGTGAGCGTCGTCATCAGCGCCACGCCCATGGTGGCGGTGAGCCCGGGCAGGGCGCCGATCACGATTCCCAGGAAGGTGGCCCACAGGACGGTGACGATCGCACCCGGCGACATGAACGTGCCGAAGGCGGCGCCGAACTGGCTGAGGCTGTCGAGCATGGTGTCGGTCCTCAGGGCAGGCGCACGAGGAAGACGCGCTCGAACACCAGCACGACGATGCCGCCGGTCGCGAGGCCCGTCACCGCGGCGATGGCCATCCGCCGCGCACGCTCACGCGGCGCTAGCCCGGGCTGCCACTCGAACAGGGTGGCGAAGGCGAAGACGAAGATCGCCGCCGCCAGCCAGAACGGCAGCCGGCCGACCAGGCCGACCGCGAAGGCCAGGCACAGGGTGGCGGCCAGGAACAGGCGGGTGTTGCTGTAGCCCTCGCGTGGCGCGGCCGCTTCGCGCGGCGCGTGCAGGGCGCCGCGGCCGATGGCGCGAAAGCCCAGCCACAGGCTGAGCACGATGATGATGACGCCATGCAGCGCCGGCACCAGCCCGGGCGCGGTGTAGATCTCGCCCTGCTCGCGGTAGGTCGGCATCTGCCAGCACAGCCAGAGGATGGCGGTCCCGACGCAGAAGAACACCGCCGCCGTCCACAGGTCGTAGCGGGGCGGCAGCGGCTCCTCATGTGGCATCAAGGACGGCGGCGGCGACGGCGTTTGCGGCATGCGGTGACCTCAATTCCTCCCCCACGCAGTGGGGGAGGTGGCCGAAGGCCGGAGGGGGAGCTGACGTGGTCCCCGCAACTGAGACCACGTCGGCTCTCCTCCGCCTCCGACGTTTCGACGCGACAGCGTCGAAACGTCGTTTCGGGGCACCTCCCCAGCAAAGCTGGGGAGGATTTCTGCTACTGCAGGCGCTGGATGCCCAGCGTGTCGGGCGACACCTTGGCCTTGCCGGCGTCGAAATAGAGCCAGGCCGTGTAGCGGATCATCTTGAACGCCTCGGTCTGGGCCTCATCGCCGAACAGCGGCGCGAAGATGGCGCTGCGGGCATTGGCGTATTTCTGCACCGCCTCCGACTTGGCGATCTTGTTCCTCCACACCGCTTCCATGGTCTGGATCACGGCTGGCGGCGCGTCCTTGTGCACCCAGATCCCGAAATAGTTCATCGGTGCCGGCATCTTGGGCAGCCATTTGACGGTCGGCGGGATCTCGCCGTAGCCCTCCAGCATCACCGGCTTCTCGGCCATCACGACCAGCGGCACCAGCCGCTTGCCCTTGATGTGCTCGCTCATCTCGACCAGCAGCTGCGACACCGCCTTGGTCTCGCCGGCCACGGCCGAGACCACGGCCGGCGCGCCGCCGTTGTAGGTCACGTGCTTGTATTTGATGGGCGTGGCGGCGCGGATCGATTCCATCATGTTGTGGCCGGCCGACGACAGGCCGGCGGTAGCGACGGGGATGTTGTCGCCGTCGCGCTTGAGCTTCTCCAGGAAGTCGCCGAAATCCTTGAAGCCGGCGGCCGGGTTGGCGGCGATGGCGCTGACGTTGGCGACCGCGAAGAACGCCCTCCAGTCCTTCAGGTCGGTGTCGAGCAGCCCCAGGACGCGGTATGTGCCGACATCGACCGCTGCGCCCGCGGCCCAGGTGTATCCGTCCTTGGCTGCCTCCAGCGCGTTCTTGGTGCCGATCGAGCCCGACGCGCCGGGCTGGTTGACGACCACGAATTTCTGCTTCAGCTCGGCTTCCAGCTCGGCGGCCACGATGCGCGTCATCTGGTCGGTCGAGCCGCCGGCTGCCCACGGCACGATGATCGTGACCGGACGGTCGGGCTTCCACGGATAGTCCTGCGCTGACGCGGCGCCGGCGATCAGGCCGAACGCCAGCCCGGCGATCGCCGCCAACACTGTGCGCTTCATCGCTCACCCCTCCCTGCTTCATGTCTCTGAAGTAACGAACTGGTTACTTATTGGCTTAGACTGAGCGAGCTTGCCGGTCACCGTCAAGGGCAGACCGTCAACTACCCGTCAGCGTCCGGAAGATCTCCAGCGACAGCTGCCCGAACGCGGCCGACGCCCTTACCTCGACCGTGCGCGGCCGCGGCAGGTCGACGGTGCGCACCGCGGCGATGCGGCCGGGGCGCGGCGTCATCACCACGATGCGGTCGGACAGGAACACGGCCTCCGAGATCGAATGGGTGACGAACAGCACGGTCTTGCGCGCCGCATTGCCGGTCTCGCCCCAGATACGCAGCAGCTCCAGGTTCATCTCGTCGCGCGTCATGGCGTCCAGCGCGCCGAACGGCTCGTCCATCAGCAGCAGGGGCGGGTCCAGCAGCAGGGCCCGGCACAGCGAGGCGCGCTGCTGCATGCCGCCCGACAGCTCGCGCGGCAGCTTGGCCGCGAACTCGCCCAGCCCCACCGTCTGCAGCAGGTGCTGTGCCCGGTCGCGGTAGCGGCCCGCGTCCTTGCCCGCCAGCTCGGCCGGCAGCAGGACATTGTCCAGGATCGAGCGCCATTTCAGCAGGATCGGCGCCTGGAACACCATGCCGACATCGGCGATGGGGCGGGTCACGGGCCGCCCCGCGACGCGCACGCTGCCCCGCGTGGCCGGGCGCAGGCCGGCGATGATGCGCAGCAGTGTCGACTTGCCGCAGCCGCTGGGCCCGACCAGCGACACGAACTCGCCGCGCCCCACCTTCAGGTCGATGCCCGACAGCGCCTCGACCGGGCCGCTGTCGGCGGCGTAGGTCATGCCCAGCCCGTCGAGGTCGATCAGCTCGTTGCTCACGGTGCGCAGTTCCTCGACGGGCGATGCGGATTTGCCGTCAGCGCGCGGCCGGCATGTCGACCTTGGTGAAGAACTCGGTGGTGAAGGTCGCCTTGCAGTCGACCTTCTTGGGCAGGCCCATATAGGTGTTCACCAGGTCCACCGAGTCGCACATCTTCTTCTCGTCGATCCAGCCGATGCCGTTCTTGGCATAGCGCTCGGTCTTCATCAGCGACAGGCCGATCATCATGTTGGGCTCGATCACCGACAGGTCGACCTCCGGCACGCGCTTCTTGAGGATGGCGAGCGCCGCCTTGGGATCGGCCATCACGTCGCGCCAGCCCATGTACGACGCCTCGAGAAAGGCCTTCAGCGCCTTGCCGCGCTCCTTCATGGTCTTGTCGCTGGCCATGATCGACATGCTGTACATGTCGAAGCCGAAATCGGCCCATGACAGCATCACGACATTGCCGGCGCCCATCGCCTTCTCGTACAGCGGCAGGCCGGTGTTGTAGTCGCCCACCGTGTCGACGCGCTTCTCGGCCAGGGCCGCGATCTTGGCCGCCGGCTCGACATTGACCCAGCTCACCTTGCTGGCATCGATGCCATGCAGCTTGGCGAAGGCCGGGAAGATCTGGCGCTGGCTGTCGCCCGGGGGCGCCGCCGCCGTCTTGCCTTCCAGGTCCTTGGGCTTGGTGATGGGCGCGCTCTTGGCGCTGAAGAAGTTCAGCGGCGTCTTGTCGAACACCATGCCGACGTCCTTGATCGTGGTGCCGCGCGCGATCGAGGCGATCACCACGGCGGCGTCGGCGAGGCCGGCGTCGGCGCGGCCCGAATCGACCTTGGCGATCGAGTCGCCGGAGCCCTTGGAGTTCTCCAGCACCACGTCCAGGCCCTTGGCCTTGTAGTAGCCCTTCTCCAGCGCCACCCAGTAGGCGGCATGGTCGCCGACCGCGAACCAGTTGAGCGCGAAGGTGAACTTCTCCAGCGGCTGCGCCGTTGCCGGCGCGACGACGGCCAGGCCTGCGGCCGCGGCGCTGAGAGCGCGGACCATCCATCTCATGGCAATCTCCTCATCCCCGATGACATCATTGAGTCGCCTCGGCCCAGGGCGCGGCCCAGCGCGCGATGGCGACGACGGCGCCGTACAGCGCCAGGCCGACGATCGACACCCAGACCAGCGCGCCGAACGCCAGCGGCGTGTTCATGCTGCTCTGCGTGGTGATGATGACGTAGCCCAGGCCCTTCTGCGAGGCCACGAACTCGCCCACGATGGCGCCGACCACGGCCGACGTGGCGGTGATCTTGAGCGCGCTCAGGATGTAGGGCAGCGCATTGGGCAGCCGGATCTTGGCGAAGATCTTCCATTTCGGCGCGGAGAAGACGCGGCCCAGGTCGAGCATCTCGGGGTCGACCTGCGACAGGCCCACGGCCGTGTTGATCACGACCGGGAAGAAGCCGATCAGCGCCCCGATCAGCATGTTGGGCACGATGCCGTAGCCCAGCCACAGCAGGAACAGCGGCGCCACCGCGACCTTGGGCAGCGTGTTGACGAGCACCAGGAACGGCACCAGGGCGCTGGCCAGCCGCGGCGACCAGGCGATGGCGACGCCCAGCGCCACGCCCACGCCGCCGGCCAGCACGAAGGCGCCGATGATCTCCAGGGTCGTCACCCATAGATGCGGCCACCACTGCGTCTCGGGCTCGATGAACGCGCGCAGCACCGCCATCGGGCTGGGCAGCAGGTATTCACGGATGTTCAGCAGGCTGACCGCGAGCTGCCAGACGACGATCAGCCCGACGAACAGCGCCATCGCCGGCCAATTGTCGCCAAACCATCGCAGGATCTTGCTACCCACCGCTGTCGCCCCGAGTGTGCGTGGATTCTAGGAGGACGGAAGTCGTGCCTGCGTCAGACCTTTCACCGCTTCCCCCTTTGACGTAGATTCGCTAAGTAACGGTTTGGTTACTTGTGACAGACTGGCGAGAATGGCGACCGGCGTCAAGAGAGACACGTTGCGGGTGCTGCTGGCGGGCCACGGCGCGTTCGGCGCCGTGCATGCGCAGGCCTGGGCAACGCTGGGCTTCGCCGAGCGCCTGGTGATCGCCGATCCCGATCCGCATGCCCGCGCCCAGGCGCAGGCGGCGCTGCCGCAGGCCCGTGTCGTGGCCGACTGGCGCATGGCGCTCCCCGATGTCGACGTGGTCGATCTCGTCACGCCCAGCAATACGCATGCCGCGGTGGCCCTGGCCGCACTCGATGCAGGCTGCGACCTGCTGATCGAGAAGCCGATGACGATGAACCGGGCCGAGGCCGCGGCGATGGCGGCGCGGGCGCGGCAGGCGGAGCGCATCGTGCAGGTGGGCTACGTGCTGCGCACCCATCCCGCGGCGCGCCGGCTGCGCGACATCGTGCGCGCCGGCGACGTCGGCGCGCCGGTCTGGATCGATGCTGCGTTCCTGTCCCTGAAACGGCCGCGGCGCGATGCCGGCGTCGTGCTCAACGACGCGGTGCACGTGATCGACCTCGTGCTGTGGACGGTCGGCCGGACGCCCGACGCGGTGTCGGCGGTGCTGGTCGAGCATCTGGGCCGCGGCGTCGAGGACATCGCTTCGATCACGCTGCATTGGCAGGACGGACCGACGGCGCGGGTCGATGCGTCGTGCATCGTGGCCGGCGAGCATCTCGACCCCTACGTGGCTGGCGGCATCTCGCGCAAGCACCTGTCGGTGACCGGCGACGCCGGCCAGGCCGTGGCCGACTTCATGACCGGCAGCGTGCGCTGGCGATCGTGCCGCCAGCAGCGCATCGCCGGCGGCGGCCATGAGCCGGTGTCAGGGCCCGAGCAGACCACGACGTTCGCGGCGCCGTCGCCGCGCGACGCCGTTGCTGCCGAGCTCGAAAGCTTCGTCGAGGCCGTGATCGCGCGCCGGTCGCCCGAAGCCGATGCCGGCAGCGGCCTCGCCATGGCGGCGGTCTGCGATGCCGTCTTCGCCGCCGCCCGCGAGCGTCGCACCGTCGAGGTCCGGGCATGAAGACACCAGAGCAAGTGGGATATCCGATGCGCCTGTCGTTGTGCAACGAAGTGATCCGCGACCTGCCGTTCGAGCGGCAATGTGCGCTGGCGGCGGCGCTGGGCTATGCCGGCCTCGAGGTCGCGCCCTTCACCCTGGGCGAGACGGCGTGGACGGCGCCGGCCGGCGAGCGTGCCGCCTGGCGTCGGGCGCTGGCCGATTCGGGCGTGGCGGTCAGCGGCCTGCACTGGCTGCTGGTGAGTCCGGCCGGCCTGTCGATCACGTCGGGCGACAAGGCGACCTGGGATCGCACCGTCGACATCCTGCGGCGGCTGATCGACCTGTGCGCCGAGCTGGGCGGCGACTATCTCGTGCACGGCTCGCCGGCGCAGCGCCGCATCGGCGACCAGGCCGACCCGGCCGCCGCCGCGGCGCGCGGCGAGGCGGCATGGGCCGCGATCGCCGACGATGCGCGCCGCGCCGGCGTGGTCTATTGCATCGAGCCGCTGTCGCGGCCGGAGGCGGATTTCGTGAACACCCTGGGCGAGGCGGCGGCGATCGTGCAGCGCATCGGCAGCCCGGCCCTGCGCACCATGATCGACACCCTGGCCGCCGGCAGCATGGAGCCGGAGCCGGTCGCCGATGCGCTGCGCCGCTGGCTGCCGACCGGCATGGTGGCGCATATCCAGCTCAACGACCGCAACCGCCGCGGCCCCGGCCAGGGCGACGACAGGTTCGCGCCCGTGCTGCGGGCGCTGAAGGATGGCGGCTACGGCGGCTGGGTGGCGATGGAGCCTTTCGACTATCACCCCGACGGCCCGACCTGCGCCGCCCGCGCGATCGGCTACGTCCAAGGCATCCTGGAGACGCTGGCATGACTGACGCCCCCAAGCTGAAGCTCGAGTCCGTCGAGCGCTACGAGCGCGACGTCACGCTGCGCCTGCCGTTCCGCTTCGGCGTGATCACGGTGACGCAATCCACGCAGGCGGTGGTCCGCGCCACTATCGCGCTGCCCGACGGGCGCACCGCCACCGGCATCGCGGCCGAGAGCCTGGGCGCCAAGTGGTTCGACAAGAACCTCGCCTACAGCGATGCGCAGAACCTGGACCAGCTGCGCCAGGCGCTGGACATCGCCATCGATCTCTACCGCGGCCGTGGCTGGAGCACCGCCTTCGGCCTCTACGCCGGCACCTATCGCGAGCAGCTGGCGCGCGGCGCGGCGCTCGACCTCGTGCCCCTGGTGGCGTCCTATGGGCCGGCCCTGCTCGACCGTGCCGTCCTCGACGCGCTGGGCCGCGCCAACGGCTGGTCCTTCGCCGACATGATCCGGCGCAACATCCCCGGCCTGGCGATCACCGATCTCACGCCCGACCTCGCCGGGCTAGATCTGCCCGCCTTCCTCGCCGGCCTTGCGCCCGGCAGCGGCATCGACGTGCGCCACACTGTCGGGCTGGTCGATCCCATCGTGGCTGCCGACCAGAAGCCGGGCGAGCGGGTGGACGACGGCCTGCCGGAGACCCTGGAGGAGGTGGTGCGCCACTATCGCGGCCGCTACTACAAGCTCAAGGTCGGCGGCGATGTGCGTGCCGATCTCGACCGCCTGTCGCGCATCGCCGCCGTGCTCGACCGCGATGCCGGCGACTACCGCGCCACGCTCGACGGCAACGAGCAGTACGACGATGTCGAGGGCATCGGCGAGCTGTGGCGGCACATGGAGGAGACGCCGGCGCTGCAGCGCCTGGTGTCCTCGATCATGTTCATCGAGCAGCCGATCAAGCGCGCCGTGGCGCTGGCCCGGCCGGTCGAGGCGCTGGCGCGTCGCAAGAAGCTCATCATCGACGAGTCGGACGGCGAGCTGGGCACGTTCCCGGCGGCGCTGGCGCTGGGCTATTCCGGCGTGTCGAGCAAGAACTGCAAGGGGTTCTACAAATCGATCCTCAATGCGGCGCGCGTGGCGCGGCTCAACGCCCGGGCCGGCACGGCGCAGTATTTCATGTCGGCCGAGGACCTGACGACCCTGGCTGGCGTCAGCGTGCAGCAGGACCTGGCGCTGGTATCGCTGCTGGGGCTCACCCATGTCGAGCGCAACGGCCATCACTTCATCGACGGCATGTCGTTCGCGCCCGCGGCCGAGCAGGCGTCGTTCGCGGCCGCGCATCCCGACCTCTATGACCGCGCCGGCGGCCCGGCCCGCCTGCGCATCGAGCAGGGCCGCCTGCGCCTGGGCTCGCTCGCCTGTCCCGGCTTCGCCGTCGCCGGTGAGACCGACATCGCGGCGCTGCGCCCCATGCCCGCCGCGCCCAAGGCCCGCATCGTGCCTGCGAATGCGGGAGGCTAGGCGATGGCCGATTCTGTTGAAAGGTCGGGCCGCGCCGCTCCAGCGGCGCTCATGATCCGGCGCTGCGCGTCGGTGCGTCGCTGGAGCGACGCGGCCCGACCTCTCGTTCCTTCATCCCAGGGCGACCGACCCACACCATGACAACAGATCCCACCCTGCCCACGCGCTTCGCCGATGTCGCGGCGCTGGAAGATTTCATGACCGAGCCGACGCCGGCGCTGGTGGCCGACCTGGCGCGGGCGCCGGGTGACATCCTGGTGCTGGGCGTGGGCGGCAAGATGGGCCCGACCCTGGCGCGGCTGGCCAGGCGCGCCGACCCGCGGCGGCGCGTCATCGGCGTGGCGCGCTTCAGCAAGCCCGGCCTGCGCGAGGCGCTGCAGGCGCACGGCATCGAGACCATCGCCTGCGACCTGCTCGACCGCAGCGCGATCGGGCGCCTGCCGCAGGCGCCCAACGTCGTGTTCATGGCCGGCCACAAGTTCGGCGCCACCGGCAACGAGCCGCTCACCTGGGCGATGAACGTGCTGGTGCCGGCCCATGTCGCCGAGACCTTCGCCGCGGCGCGTATCGTCGCGTTCTCGACCGGCTGCGTCTATCCCTTCGTCGATGTCGACGGTGGCGGCGCGACGGAGGATGTGCCGCCGGTGCCGCCCTCGGGCGACTATGCCTGGTCCTGCGTCGGGCGCGAGCGCATGTTCCAGCAGGCGTCGCGGGTCCACGGCACGGCCGGCCGACTGGTCCGGCTGAACTACGCCATCGACATGCGCTACGGCGTGCTGCACGACGTGGCGCGCAAGGTGCGCGATGGCGAGGTGATCGATCTCGCCATGGGCCATGTCAACGTGATCTGGCAAGGCGACGCCAACAGCATCGCGCTGCGCTGCCTGGCGCACGCCACGGCGCCGACCACGCCGATCAACGTCACCGGTCCGCAGACCGTCAGCGTGCGCTGGCTGGCCGGCGAGTTCGCGCGCCTGCTGGGCAGGAAGGCGCAATTTTCCGGCACCGAGGCACCCGCCGGCTGGATCAACAACGCCGCCGCCATGACGGCCGCGTTCGGCCCGCCGCGTGTGCCGCTGGCGGCCATGATCGACTGGACCGCCGACTGGTTGACACGCGCCATGCCTTCGCTCGACAAGCCCACCCACTATGAGGTGCGCGATGGGCGGTATTGAGCTTCCTCCCCAACGAAGTTGGGGAGGTGCCCCGAAGGGGCGGAGGGGAGCCAACGTGGTTTTCGTAATGACCACCACGTCGGTTCCCCATCCGGCCCTTCGGGCCACCTTCCCCGCAAGCGGGGAAGGGAGAGAAGGATGACTCCCCTCATCGAACGCGACCTGCGGCCACAGGACGCCGAGGCGGCATGGACGCTGTCGATCGAAGCCGGCTGGAACCAGAACGTCGCCGACTGGCGCTTCATGCTGACCCACGGCAAGGCATTGGGCGTCGTCGACGACACCGGGACCTGGGTCGCCAGCGCGCTGGCGCTGCCGCTGGGGGCCAGGCTGTCGTGGCTCAGCATGGTGCTGGTGACCCAGGCCCAGCGTCGCCGCGGCCTGGGCACGGCGCTGCTGAAGCGCTGCCTGGCGCATGTCGAGGCGCGGGGGGCGGCGGCCGGCCTGGATGCTACCGAGCTGGGCCGTCCCGTCTACCTGCCGCTGGGCTTCCGCGATCTGTACCGCATTCCGCGCTGGCACATCGACCGCGCCGGCGATCCGGTGCCGCCGCCGGCCGACGTGCTGCTGCGACCCATGCTCGAGGCCGACCTCGTGCGCGTCTCCACCTTCGACGTCGCGCGCAGCGCCATGGAGCGCGGCTACATCCTGGCCCATCTGCGGACGCGCCGCCCCGATCTGGCATGGATCGCCGAGCGCGATGGTCGCGTCGCGGGCTATGCCGTGGGCCGCGAAGGCCGGGCTGCGACCTCGATCGGCCCGATCGTGGCTGATGAGGAGGGTATCGGCCTGGCGCTCGCCAGCCGGGCGCTGGCGGCGGCGCCGGGGCCGTTCCTGATGGACGTGCCCGATACCCATGACGAGGTGGCGCGCTGGCTGCGCGCCGCCGGCGCCACGTCGCCCCGCGCCTTCGTGCGCATGCTGCGCGGCGCGCTGCCCGGGCTGGAGCGCGACCGTCATATCATCGCGCTGGCCGGGGCGGAGCTGGCATGACCGCCGTCAAGCGTGGCGAGCGCTCCAACCGCAAGCGAAAGGTCGCGGTCGATGACATCGGCGCCGCGCGCACGCGCGATCCCGAGCGCACGCGCGCGCGCATCCTGGAGGCGGCCACCGACGAGTTCTCGCAGCGCGGCCTGGGCGGCGCCCGCGTCGACGCCATCGCGCGCCGGGCCGGCGCCAACAAGCGCATGCTCTACCACTACTTCGGCAACAAGGAGGGCCTGTTCCTGGCGGTGATGGAGCACACCTATGCCCATATCCGCACCCAGGAGGAGGCGCTGCACCTGGACGACCTGGCGCCGGTGCAGGCGATGCGGCGCCTGATGCGCTTCACCTTCCGCTATTTCCTGGGCAATCCGCATTTCATCGTGCTGCTCAACAGCGAGAACCTGCACCGCGCCCGGCATATCCGCCGCTCGCCGCGCGTGAAGGCGATCAACAGCCCGCTGATCGAGGCCCTGGGCCGCGTGCTGCGCCGCGGCCGCGCCGCCGGCCTGTTCCGCAGCGGCGTCGATCCGCTGCAGCTCTACATGTCGATCGCCGGCGTCTGCTACTTCTACTTCTCCAACATCCATACGCTGTCGACCATCTTCGACCGCGACCTGATGTCGTCGTCGGCGCTGGCCGCGCGCGAGCGCCACGTCATCGACGTGATCATGGGCTACCTGCGGGCGTGAGCCGGCGCGTCCGGCACACGTGTAGCCCTCCTGTCATCCCGAGCGCAGCGAGGGATCTCCCGCGGCAAGGCGCACGGTGCGCCATTCGCGGGGGATCCCTCGCTGCGCTCGGGATGACGGCAGCGCCTACGGGATGGTCCATGTCGTGCGCGGCCATCCCCAGATGTTCAACAACCTGGTAAGCAATCCGCCGGTCGCGCCGGCCACGTTCGATCTGACGAACCTTCGAGACAATCTGCGCGCCGTCACGGCGCAGCCGGGCGTCGGCGTGCGGTGGGTGGCGAAGCAGATCAACAATGGCCGCTATGTCATCCACGGCGTCTCGGCCAGCACCCACCAGCACGCCATGCTGGTCGTGGACAACACCTACAAGCTGATCACCGGCTATCCGGGACAGAACATGGGCGGCCTGGGCCAGGCGCCGGTCAAGATCCGCGAGTGGTGATGGTCGCGATGCTGTGAACGCCGCGCCCTGGAATCGGGCCCGTGAACCTGGGAAGCTGTGCCGACGAAGCTTGATCGCGAGGTCGGCATGCGCGCGCATCGGTCGTCCATCGGTCTTGTGCTGGCGGCGCTGGCCGCCGCCGGCTTGGTTGCGTCAGGCGCGATGGCGCAGACTGTCGACCGGCTCTATGTCATGGATTGCGGCCACAACGCCGCCAGCGACCAGTCGCGCTGGTCGCCGGGCGTCAATGTCGGCAAGCCGATCGAGCTCTCGGACAATTGCTATCTGATCCGGCACGGCGTCGACTGGCTGTTGTGGGATACCGGCTATCCCGATGCCGTGGCCGAGAAGCCGCTGGTGACGCCCGTCGGCACGGCGACGCGCGCCAAGACCCTGGCGGCGCAGCTTGCCGAAGCAGGCGTCAAGCCGGCCGATATCCGCTTCGTGGCCGTCTCGCATACCCATGGCGATCATGTCGGCAATGTCGACATGTTCCCGCAATCGACAGTGCTGATCCAGAAGGCCGAAGTCGATTGGGCCTTCGCGCCCGACAAGAAGCCGCCTTTCATCATCGAGCGGCCGATTCGCAAGCTGGAAGGCGACCTCGACGTCTTCGGCGACGGCAGCGTCACCATCATCGCCACGCCGGGCCATACGCCCGGCCACCAGTCGCTGCTGGTGCACCTCGCGAAGACGGGCTGGCTGGTGCTCAGCGGCGATGCTGCCCATTTCAAGGACAACTGGGACAACCGCCGCGTGGCCTCGATGAACACCAGCGCCGAGCAGACCCAGGCATCGTTCAAGCGCATCGCCGACCTGCTGGCGGAGAAGAAGGCCCAGCTCTGGATCAACCACGACAAGCCGCAAAGCCTGAGCCAGAAGCACGCGCCTGCGTTCTACGATTGAGATTCTGATCCTGAGCACGGTGAAGGGCCAGTGACGGGTCCGCAACCGGACGCTGCTGCTTCCAGTGTTTCCTTCAGTCTGCTGCAACTTGAAGTAGGTGCCAGATCCCTGGCGCGGTTCCCGAAGGGTGTCCGTCGAGTTGGTAGCAGTACCCGCCAGGCATCTGCCGCCACTGGCACGTCTCGCGCGCCAGTCCAAACACCGATGTGACCGAGTCTTGGCATTCCAGGACGACGGAAATATCCATGGAACAATACTACTGCTGGTGCTATAATTGAATTCTTATCCGACTATGAATTTTAAAAGTAGTCGTTTCAATGGGTCAGTATACCGTGCCTTCTCGTGACCGCTGGAACTTCAGGCTCGGGAGGAACGACCAATGGATGACATCACGGCATTCATGGAGCTGTCTGCTCTACTGACAGGTCACGACAACATTGTGATCGACCCTGAAGACAAGGCTTTCAGCGAGCCCATTGCCAAGGAATATCAGCGCCGGCTTATGGCGGTCTTCTCGACACGGCTGCCGGCGCTCCAGGACGCATACAAGGCCATCGGATCCGCAACACCGAAGCCGCCAATCAACGATGCGCTGCTGGCCCAGTTGCGCGCAACGCCGGAGTTCGCCGCCCACGAGTTCGTGGCCAAGCAAATCGTGAACATTTGGTACTTCTCCCAGTTCAAGGCCGAGGACACACCGGCCGCGCCGTTCCTGGACGGCGGTTTCTACGAGGAGGGTTTGGTCTGGCCCTTGATCAAGGCGCATCCAATCGGCTTTTCGCACCAGCCGCACGGTTATTGGATGAGGCAACCGTGAGCGCGGATTAGCCCAACGCGTGTGACAGGGGGCGATCATGACAAACCAACACGATATCATCATTGTCGGGTCAGGAGTCGCGGGCGCCTTGTGCGCATGGAAGCTCAGTCAATATGGCCGCTACAGAATCTTGATCCTTGAGGCCGGCGATAACGGGGTCACCCATGGGCAGCGGATCGAATTCCATCACACGATGGATGTTCAGGGTAATCGGGGCGACATGTATGCTCCGTACATGGATCTCGAAAGCCGGATCTTCGCACCCGTAGCCGAGAAAGCCCAGCGGGAGCTCGTGGATCAGAGGAACGACCCGAAGAACTACTACGACTATACCAACGCGACCAAGGATCCGTTCAAGGCCGGGTACAATCGGATGGTCGGCGGAAGCACATGGTCGTGGCGAGGAAACACACCGCGGTTCATCCCGAGCGACTTCAAGCTGAAGAGCAATTTCGGGGTCGGCCGCGATTGGCCGATCGACTACCACGAACTCGAACCCTGGTATTGCCAGGCCGAAGACGAACTCGGGGTTTCCGGGAACCACGAAGAGTGGGATGGATTGCACGGCGGATATCGGAGCCGGCCGTTTCCGATGCGCGGGATTCCGCTGGGCTACGCCGATCAGCAGGTCAAGCAACGCATCGAGGGAAAGATAGCGCGGGGAATGAAGATCCGCGTCGTGACCACGCCGCAGGCTCGAAATTCCATCGACTACGATGGCCGACCGGCCTGCGAGGGTCATTCGAATTGCATCCCCCTGTGTCCGATCCAGGCCAAGTATGACGCCACGGTGCACCTGCGACGGGTGCTCAAGGATCCGCGCGTGGAACTCAGGAAGGCGGCCGTCGTGACCCGTCTCGAGACGGGTGGGGACGGGCGAGTATCCGAGGTGTACTACAAGAACTGGCGCTCTGACGATCCACAGAAGGAACATTCCGTTAGCGCCGACATGGTCGTGCTGGCTGCGCACGCGATCGAGACCCCGAAAATCCTGCTCATGTCCAACGATCTCGCCAACAAGAGCGGACAGGTTGGACGGAACCTGATGGATCACGTCCAGTTCGAGGTAATCGCGTCGTTTCCGGTGCCTCTCTATCCCTTCCGCGGGCCGCAAAGCATCGCCAGCATCGAGGAATTCCGCGATGGCGCCTTCCGCGACACGCGCAGTGCCTTTCGCATGACCATCGGCAATGACGGCTGGGGGCGTACCGGCTCTCCGGCAACCGTCATCGACAAATTGTTGAGGAGCGGGAACTACGGGTCAGCACTGCCGCCGGCGATCGGCGATCAGATTCCGAAAATGCTGCGCCTGAGCTTCTCCACGGAGATGCTCGCCGAGCGGGGCAATCGCGTTGAGCTGTCGACGAACAAGGACGTTCTGGGGATTCCGCGGCCGCTCTTCACGTTCGACGTCGGCGACTACACGCGGTTGGCGTTACGAGAGGGCTTCGAAACCGCGAAAGAGTTGTTCGGTATGATGGGGGCGACGGTTGTCGGTGAGCAAACGATGCCGGAAGGAAAATGGAACACCGCGGCGCATATCATGGGAACGTGCATCATGGGAGACGACCCGACGAACTCGGTCGTTGACCGGTGGGGTCGGGCCCACGACGTGCCGAATCTCTGGGTCGTCGGCTCGAGCGTGTTTCCGACCAGCGCGACGGCGAACCCGACTCTGACGCTCGCGGCGCTGTCCTTGCGCACGGCGGCGGCGATCAGTCGGCAGATGCCGTAGCGCGCCAGAACAATCGGTGGCGCGCGCGAGAACACGTTGTCAGACAACTGGGCTTGGGGGATTGACCATGGCCAAACCGGGTTTGCTGACCATCGATGGTGTCATTCGACTCGATCAATTCTGGCCGAAGGGGAAGTCGGATGGAGACACGGTCAAGATAACAATTGCCAAGGGCGTCACCGACGCGTTCAAGTTCGCCCGTAGTCCGACCGCCAAGCCCAAGGTCACTCATAAGTTCGACGACGCCCTGAGCTACGACAAGGAGACCTTACCGCCGGCATCCATAAAATACGCCAACAAGGTTGTCACCCAGCCGCGCGGCAAAACGAATGCCGGTGTGCGCCAGGTCACGATCCGGATGCAGGGCATCGACACGCCGGAGCTCCACTACAAGATCTACGATGGCCGTACGGTCGTCCTGATCCCGAAAGCGAACCGCAAGGTCAATGTTGAATACTACCAGCCGCTCAGTGGGTCTGCCGCACTGGTTCTGCATCGTCTAGTCCAGGCCGTTGGCACGGGCGCTGAGGTTCCCTGCCAGTTCCGCACGCGCGTGAATACCCCCAGCGAAGCCATCGACAAATACGGACGCTTCGTAGGAGACATCTTCGTGACGGTCGGTGGCACCGATGTAAACTTGAACAACGCAATGCTCGAACAGGGGCTGGCGGTGCCCGCATTCTATGAGAGCATGTTGAGTCCCGAGATCATCGAGAAGATTTCGGCCGCCAGGACCGGTGCCCAGGTGCCGGATCGACTGGTAACGCATTATCATGCCAAGGTCGGGAAACTGAACAAGGGTCTGAAATATGACCTGTTCACAGCGCGCGCCAAGGCAAACCTGCCGCCGATCGGCAGCGACCGTGGCCTCATCGTCCACCCGAAGCTCTATCGGCGGCTGTGCACGTGGACGATTCTCCGGGACGGCAAGGCCCAGCGACCCAGCAAACCGATACCGTCCACCTATGAGGGCTATTTGCGCGAGGATGAGAGCCTCAAGGTCATCTTTCTCACACGTGATTTCCTGAAGCACGCCAGGGCAGCGCCCAAGATCAACTTCTTTCAGTTCTTCAAGGGCAATACTCTGAAGCTCAGGCCCGAGGACATCGTGTTCCAGGAAGCTCGGTCGAATCTGTTCACCAGCAACGGCACTCCCATCAAAGGGGGCTGGTGACATCCGGCCGGCAAACGATCCTGGCAGCCTTCGGCTCGTTGCGGAGGCACCTTATGATGCCTACGACGCCTGCGGCACCGCCCTGCGCAGCCCGGCACCGCCGGCGGCCGGCGGGCGGAAGGTGAGCGCGATGCCGACGGCGGCGACGCCGAAGATCAGCGAGCCGATATAGAGCCAGCGATAGGCGCCGAAGGTGTCGAACACCCAGCCGCCCATCCATGGACCCAGCGCCATGCCCAGGCTCGACACCATGGACACGGCGCCGAACGTCGTGCCCATGATGCGGGCGCCGAAATAGGTGCGCACCAGGATGGCGTAGAGCGGCATGACGCTGCCATAGGCCGTGCCGAACAGGATCGAGAGCGCGTAGAAGCTCGCCAGGTTGTCGACGACGAGGTAGAGCGACACCGCCACCGCCTGCAGCGCCAGCCCGAACACGATCGTGGGCTTGGTGCCGATGCGGTCGGCGATCAGCCCGCCGCCGATACGCCCGCCCAGCCCGGCAAGCCCGGCCGCGCTCAGCACCGTCGTGGCCGCCATCGCCGCGATGCCGCAGCCCATGGCATAGCTCACCATATGGAAGATCGGGCCCGAATGCGTGGCGCAGCAGGCGAAGAACGTGAGCGCGATGATGGCGAACTGCGGTGTGCGCAGCGCCTGGCCCACGGTCAGGCCTGGATCGTCGGGATCAGCGGCGATGCTGCCTCCGGCATGCACGGTGCCAGGCGCCGGACGCAGCAGCAGCGCCGTTGGCAGGATCACGCACCAGACCAGGCCGCCCAGGACCAGCATGGCGATGCGCCAGTCATAGTCGGTGATCAGCCAGCGCGTGAGTGGCGCCACGGTCATCGACCCCATGCCCATGCCGGCCGATACCAGCGCCGCCGCGAGGTTGCGGTTCCGCACGATCCAGGCCATCGCCAGGGCGGTCAGCGGCGCGAAGAAGGCGCCGTTGGCCGCGCCGACGATCATGCCGAACAGGATCTGGAACGCCGGCAGCGATGTCGTCTGGCTGGCCAGCACCAGGCCGATGCCCAGCAGCGTGGCACCCGCCAGCACCACGATGCGCGTGCCGTAGCGGTCCGACAGCGCGCCCCAGCCGAGCGATGCCACGCCCATGCACAGGAAGTTGAGCGTGGCGGCCGCCGAGACGCCGCTGCGCGACCAGCCCGTCGCGGTCGAGATCGGCTCCAGGAAGACTGCGAGCGAGAACATCGCGCCAAAGCCGATGCAGCTCACCACCATGCCGACGGCGACGACGATCCAGCCGTACGAGACCTTCATGTTTCCTCCCGCGCCCCGTATCCCGGCTGTCGTGTTCCGACATGCCGGCCCGGCGGCGTCGAAAGGATTGAACCAGCTTTCCCTCGCGTTGTCGCCCATGCCGCAAGCAGGGCTGGCTTCCGACAAAGCCGCGGTCGGGGAGGTGCGATTAAGAGTCAAGGGTATCGCATGTGGCCGCAGCCCGACGCTGCTGTCATCCCTCTGTACTGCTGACCTCAAGCATCTTCGCAAGCCGCAGTGATTTTTGTAGCCTTCATGGTGAGCACAGGTGAATGCGAAGCATTCACCTGCTCACCATGAAGCACTCCTCCGCCATTTGGTTGCGGCCAACGGCTGCGCTGTGCTCAGGGTGCGAGCCGGCTATGCGACCCCAACGGCCGTGGTGAGCACTATTTTTCAAACGTCGTGAGGTTGGCGCCGTCGCTGGCGACGATCACCGCCAGGATGCGGGCCGGCTCCGTGGTGCTGGCATTGGCGCTGACGCTGTGGCGCGCGCCGGGCGGCTCGTACCAGAACTGGCCGGCCTTGTAGACCGTCTCCGGCCCGTCATTCACCTTCGAGCGCACCGCGCCTTGCACGACATAGGCGAAGATCTCCGCCGAATCGGCATGTCGGTGGGCGGCGGAACTGCCGCCGGGGGCGTAGTCGACCGTGATGGCGGTCATGGTCTTGCCCGGCATCGTCGCCAGCTTCTGGGCGAAGATCGGCTTGACGGTGTCGCCGCCGGCCTTGGCTTGGCCCAGGGCATAGCCGCCGGCCAGCAGCAGGCCGGCGCAGGCCGCCGCCGCGAAACTACGTCCGATCGGGAAGCGCATGAGGTTCCTCCTGTGGCCACGGTTGGGACGACAACAGCCGATTGCTATGATGCCGCGGCCGCCTTCACCTGGACCGGATGGACCATGCGGAAGCCGACGCCGAAGCGGTTCAGCAGGTTGATGGTGCCGATCAGCGCCGTGAGCTTCACGGTCTCCTCCTCGGAGAAGTGCCGTCGCACCTCGTCATAGACATCGTCGGGCGCCCGCGTCTGGGCGAGCAGGGTCAGCGCCTCGGTCCATGCCAGCGCCGCGCGCTCGCGGTCAGTGTACAGCGGCGATTCCTGCCATGTCACCAGCAGCTGCACGCGATCCTCGCTCTCGCCCTTGGCGCGCGCATCGCGGCTGTGCAGGTGGACGCAATAGGCGCAGCCGTTGATCTGCGAGGCGCGCAGCTTCACCAGCTCGATCAGTGACGGCTCCAGGCCGCTTTTGTTGACGTGGCCGGCGAGCGTTATGACGGCCTTCATCGTCTCGGGCGCTACCTTGTGTGCATCGAGCCTTGCCTTCATCGTAGCCTCCATTGAATGTCTGGCGTCTGCAGGCGAAGAGGTAGCCATCGGTGCCGAGCGGCGACAGGGCCAAGACCGGAGCGAACGAGCAGGCCATGACCGGGGGCCTTGCGGCGCTGCACGGCATGCGGCTGGACCGCGGCGATGCCATGCCGATCTACCGCCAGATCGAGGCCCGCATCCGGGCCGCGATCCTGGATGACCGGCTGGCGCCGGGCACGCGCCTGCCGTCCTCGCGCAGCCTCGCCAGCCAGCTCGCCGTGGCGCGCGCCACCGTGGAGCTGGCCTACAACGTGCTGGCCGGCGACGGCTTGATCGAGGGGCATGCTGCGGCCGGCACCATCGTGGCGCCGCGTCTGCAGGCCGATCACCTGCGGGCCGCGCGCCGGCGCGAGGCGGCGCAGCGGCCGGTGATCCAGCCCAGCCTGATCTGGTCGGCCACGACCCGGCCGCTGCAGATGGGCGTGCCGGCCTTCGATGCCTTTCCGCGCAAGCTGTGGACGCGGCTGGCGGCGCGCACGGCGCGTGGCCTGTCGACGGCGCAGATGACCTACCAGGACACGTCGGGCTACGAGCCGCTGCGCCGCGAGCTGGTGCGTTATCTCGCGATCGCGCGCGGCGTGGTCTGCAGCATCGATCAGGTGTTCATCACCGCAGGCTTCCAGGGTGCGCTGGGCCTCATTGCCCGCATCCTGCTGAAACCAGATGACGAGGTCTGGGTCGAGGATCCCGGTTATTTCTTCGGGCGCGATGCGCTGGCGCTGGCCGGTGGCCGGCCAGTGCCGGTGCCGGTCGACGGCGACGGCCTGGATATCGCCGCCGGCATGGCCCGCGCACCCGAGGCGCGCTTCGTTGTCGTGACGCCCACCAACCAGTTCCCGCTGGGCGCCAGCCTGACGACCGCGCGCCGCGCCGACCTGCTGGCCTGGGCTGGCGCCAACGGCACCTGGATCATCGAGGACGACTACGACAGCGAGTTCCGCTATCGCGGACCCAAGATGCCGGCGCTCAAGAGCATCGATGCGCCGGGCCGCGTGCTCTATGTCGGTACCTTCAGCAAGGTGCTGTTTCCAGCCTTGCGGCTGGGCTACCTCGTGGTGCCCGAGCCGCTGATCGAGCGTTTCGCCACAAGCGCAGCGCTGCTGCAGCCGCAGCCGTCGCTTGCCGATCAGATCACCGCCACCGCGTTCATGGCCGAAGGCCACTTCGCGCGCCATGTCGCGCGCATGCGCGGGCTCTACGCCGAGCGTCGCGAGGCGCTGCTGCAGGCGCTCGCAGCATTGCCCAAGCCCCACTGGGCGGTCGAGGCCGCCGCCGGCGGCATGCATGTGATCGTGCGCTTGCCGGCGGGCGCAGACGATGCCGCCGCCGTCATGCGCGCGCACGCTGTCGGCCTCTCGCCCGAGCCGCTGTCGCGCTTCGCGATGGAGGCCGAGACAGGCCCTGGGCTGCTGCTGAGCTTCACCAACCTGCCGGCCGAGACGGCTGCGCGCACGATGCGCAAGCTGCACCGTGCCCTGCAGGCATAGGCATTCGCCTGCGCCGCGCCGGTTCTATCCATTTCGATCATAGTTGTGGTCGACACCGCCGGCGCTACCGCGTAAGGCGTTGAGCAACGCAGGCATGTTCATTAGGAAGCCGTATCTGGATTTCATCCAGCGCTTTGTTTCATGTCCATTACAGAAAACTGAATTTTCAACTCAAGTACTTTCAGAAATACGCAATAATTTACACCAGGAAATACAGATTACATTATGGCTACGACGACGAACGCCGACTTCGGCGCGACCCTCAATGCTGCCATCCAGGGCGGCTATGTCGCCCATCTCTCGGGCCAGACCTATACGATCGACCAGCCGATCGTCATCCACGTCACCAGCACGACGCAGGGCGCGCTCGGCATCGACGGCGGTGGCGCCACGCTGGTCTCGCAGGTGACCAACGGCGCGCCCCTGATCCAGATCGTCGTCGATCCGGGTGTCGACCTCCGTTACCTGACGTTGTCGAACTTCACGATTGCCGGCAATGGCCTGGAGGGTGCCGGCATCCGGATCGTGGCCGACGGCAATGACCGCTGGGTCTACAACTGGACCATCGACAACGTGACCGTCCAGCATGTCGGCGGCTATGGCCTGGACGTGCAGGGCAGCGTGTTCGAAGGCAGCGTCCGCGATTCGTGGATGATCGACAACGCCAAGGGCGGGGCCGTCTTCGCGCACAGCGCCGGCGGCGGCCAGGTGAGCGCCCTGCGCTGGTTCGGCGGCGGGCTCAAGGACAATGGCGGCGCCGGCCTGGTCCTCGACAACGGTGCGCGTGACCTGACCGTCGACGGTGCCGCCTTCGTCAACAATGCCGATGTCGGCATCAGCGCGGCGTGGGGCATCTCCGCCGTGAGCGCGAGCACGTTCCAGGACAATCACGGGCCTGGCGTGTGGTTCCAGAACTACGGCAATTTCAACAACAACACGTTCACGACGTCGGGCGTGCAGGGCGTCGGCATCCAGGGCTATCTGGCGGGCAGCGCCACCCTGGTCGGCAACACCAGCACGTACACGGGTGCCGGATCCGACCCGACGGCCCTGGCCGACCTTCAAGGCAATGGCGGGGCATTCCTCGTCGGCGACAGCGGCAGGATCGTCACCGGTTCGAGCGTGGCGGTGAGCGGGGTCGGCGGCGGCAACGAGGCGCACGTCGTGGTCGACTCGCAGGGCGTCGCGCTGCCGACCCTGGCCGCCGTGAGCGCCGCGACGACGGCCAGCGTGGCGAGCAGCACCGGCACGGACGCTGTGGAGAGCGCGCTGCGGTCGGCCATCGCGAGCGGCACGGTCACGCATCTGACGGACACCACCACGTATACCGTCACCGCGCCGATCGTCATCAACATCACCAGCTCGATCCAGGCCGAAACCGGCATCGACCTGGGCGGTGCCAAGATCATTTCGCACATCGCGGGCGGCGGGCCCGTCATCGAAATCATCGTCGCGCCCGGCGTGGACGTAGGCCACCTCACGCTGTCGAACTTCTCGGTGCTGGGCAATGGCGGCGAGGGTGATGGCATCAAGATCGTGGCCGACGGCAAGGATCGCGTGATCCGCGACCTCAGCATCAACAATGTCAACGTCGAGCATGTCGGCGGCATCGGGCTCGACGTGCTGGGCAACGTGTCGCACGGCACCGTGCTCGAGTCGTGGATGCACGGCAACGGCGAGGGTGGCGCGCGCTTCGCCAACAGCGCCGGCGGCGGCACGGCGAGCGGGCTGGAATGGATGGGCGGCGGCTTTCGCAAGAACGGGGGCGCCGGCCTGATCCTCGACAACGGCGCTCATGACATGACTGTCAGAGGTGCCTACTTCGTGGACAACTACGGTCCCGGCCTCTACGCCACGTCGGGCATCACACTGGTGCGCGACAGCGGCTTTGAGAACAATGAGGGCGTCGGCGCCCTTGTCGGGAGCAGCGCCAATTTCGTCGATGTCGGGTTCGCGACCTACGGCGTGCAGAAGACCGGGGTCGGTGGCTATCTGGCGGGCGGCCAGGTGACGCTGACCGGCGTCGGCAGCGAATACTACGGCTGGGGTGCGAACCCGACGGTGCTGGCCAACCTGCAGGGCAGCGGCACGCTCGCGATGGTGGGCGGCGGCGAGGTCGTGGCCGGGCCGAATGTGACGATGAGCGGCGGCAATCCCGTGATCAACCCGCCCGCCGACACGACGGCACCGGCCGTGACCGAGCGTCTGGCCAGCGACACCGGCGCCTCGGCCAGCGACAAGATCACCGCCGATCCGGCACTGACCGGAACCGGTGATCCCGGCGCCGTGGTGCATTTCACGGTCGACGGCAAGGCGATTGCCGCCACCGCGATGGCCACCGCCAGCGGCGTCTGGTCGTACACGCCCGTGGGCCTGGCCGACGGCCAGCACACGGTCGTCGCCAGCCAGACCGATGCCGCCGGCAATACGGGCACGGCGTCGCTGATCTTCAAGCTCGACACGACGGCGCCTGTCGTGACGGAGCGGCTCGCCGGCGGCACGGCGACGTCCAGCCCGGTGCTGACCGGCACCGGCGACCCCGACACGCTGGTGCACTTCACCATCGACGGTCGAGCGATCGCCGCCACCACGACCGCCGATGCCAGCGGCGTCTGGTCGTACACCCCGGTGGGCCTGGCGGACGGCCAGCACACGATCGTCGCGAGCCAGACCGATGCCGCCGGCAACACCGGCTCGGCCGCGTTCACCTTCACGCTGGCCACTGCGCAGTCCGCCGTGCAGCCTGGGCCGGCGCCAGTGGTCACGCAGAAGCTGGTCAGTGACACCGGCGCTTCGTCGACCGACAACATCACGTGGGACCCGACGCTCGCCGGAACCGCCGATGCCGGCGCCGTCCTGCACTTCACGGTCGACGGCAAGGCGATCACCGCCACCGCAACGGCGGATGCCAAAGGCGCCTGGTCGTTCACCCCGGTCGGGCTGACCGATGGTGCGCACACCATCGTGGCGAGCGAGACCAATGCGGCCGGCGTCACGGGCACGGCTTCGCTCGCCTTCACCCTCGACACCCACACACCGATCCCCATCTTCACCAGCGTGGTGCAGTCCAACGGACAGGCGACGGTGAGCGGCACCACCGGCACGGCCAACGATACGATATCGATCTACGACGGCCCTACTTGGGCGGGCTTCGCGACCACCGGCAGCGATGGCCATTTCAGCTTCACCACGGCGGCCGCATCCAGCGCGGTCCATTTCTACGGCGCCAACGCCACCGATCTCGCCGGCAGCGAGGGCCACGGCATCGGCAAGGCCATCCTGGGCAGCTACAAGTCCGACACGCTCAGCGGCACCTCGGGCGGCGATGTCATCAACGGCGGTGGCGGTGACGACAAGATCACCGGTGGCGCGGGTGCCGACACGCTGAGCGGCGCCGCCGGCAAGGACAGGTTTGTCTACAACGCCGCCGCGCAGTCGACGCCGGCTGCCGCCGATACGATCACCGACTTCCAGCACGGCAGCGACAAGATCGATTTCACCACCATTGCCGGCATCACGGCCGCCGCGGGCGTGCCGCTGTTCCAGGGCAATATCACCGGCAGCGGCAACCTCACGCTCAATCCGCACAGCGTGGCCTACGTCGAAGCAGGCGGCGCCACACACGTGCTCGTCAACACGTCGAACGCGCCCGAGACCGTGACGGCGACCGACACCCACGCGGCCAACATGGAAATCGTGCTGCTGGGCGTCAATCTCGGGCTCACAGCCAGCGACTTCTCACACTCATGAAGTCCGAGCTCGCACGGCTGGTACGCTTCAGCGGCTCCTATCTGGGCACCGCTGCCGCCTTCAGCCTCGCCATCAACCTGCTCTATCTGGCAGGCCCGCTCTACATGCTGCAGGTCTATGACCGGGTGGTGCCCAGCGGCAGCGAGCTCACGCTGCTGATGCTGACGCTGGCGCTGCTGATGGCCTATTTGGCGCTGGCCGGCCTCGACACCGTGCGCGCCCGCTTGCTCACGCGCGCCAGCGTCCGGCTGGACCAGCGTGCGGCGCCGCGCGTCATGAAAGCGATCGTCGATCACCCGGCCAGCGCCGGCGGCGCGCGCAGCCAGCTGCTGCGCGACTTCGATCATCTGCGCCAGTTCATCGGTGGTGCCGGCATCCATGCCCTGTTCGATCTGCCCTGGGCGCCGGTCTACATTGTCGTGATCGGTATGCTGCACTGGACGCTGGGCGTCTTCGCGCTGGGCTGCGGCGTGCTGCTGATCCTGACGGCGCTGGTCAACGAACGGCTGGTGCGCGCGCCGCTGGCCGATGCCAATGCAGCGGCGGCGCGCAACTACAGCTTCACCGAGATGAGCCTGCGCAATGCCGAGGCGATCCGCGCCATGGGCATGATGGACGGGTTGCTGCAGCGCTGGTCGCACGATCGCCACCGCACGCTGGAACGCCAGGTCGTGGCCTCCGACCGCGCTGCGACCGTGCAAGGCGCCATGAAGTTCCTGCGCCTGTCGATGCAGTCGGTGATCCTGGGGCTGGGCGCCTGGCTGGTGATCGAGCGCAACGTGACGGGCGGCGCCATGTTTGCCGCCAGCCTTCTGCTGGGGCGTGCCCTGCAGCCGGTCGAGCAGATCGTCGGCAGCTGGCGCACCCTGGTCTCGGTGCGCGGCGCTTGGCGGCGGCTGGATGAGCTCTTCCGGGTAAGCGTCGCGGGCGCGCCGACCGTGACGCTGCCGCGGCCGGCCGGTCACCTTGCCGTCGAGGAGCTGACCTTCGTCGCGCCCGGCAGCACCAGGCCGCTGCTGCGCGGGGTGTCCTTCGATCTGCAACCGGGTGAGGTGCTGGGCGTGATCGGCCCGTCCGGCGCCGGCAAGTCCACCCTGGCACGCCAGCTGGTGGGTGTGCTGGCGCCCAGCGCCGGCGCGGTGCGGCTCGATGGCGCTGACATCGGCCCCTGGGCGCGCGGCACGCTGGGCCAGCATGTCGGCTATCTGCCGCAGGATATCGAGCTGTTCGCCGACACCGCCGCGGCCAATATCAGCCGCTTCCGGCCGGGCGATGACGCGGCGATCATCCGGGCCGCCCGGATGGCAGGCGTGCACGACCTGATCCTGCGCCTGCGCCACGGCTACGACACGCAGGTGGGCGAGGGTGGCGAGGTCCTGTCCGGCGGCTATCGCCAGCGCCTGGCGCTGGCGCGCGCCGTCTACGGTGATCCCAGCCTGGTTGTTCTCGACGAGCCGAGCTCGAACCTCGATGCCGACGGTGACGCGGCGCTGGCCGACTGCATTCGGGGGCTCAAGCAGCGCGGCGCTACGGTCGTCCTGATCTCCCACTGCCCTGGCACGATCGGCCTGGCCGACAAGCTGCTGGTGCTGCGGGAGGGCACGGTCGTGCTGTTCGGGCCGCGCGCCGACGTCATGCGGCGGCTCTCGCCCGGCCCCAAGCTGCAGCCGGTGAGGTTGGCATGACCGACATCAGCCAGGCACCCAGCGATTCCGGATTCTGGTCGGCGGCCGCCGGCTGGCTGATCATCGCCGTGCTGTTCGGCGGCCTGGGCAGCTGGTCGGTCATTGCGCCGCTCAACGGAGCTGTCGTCGCCAACGGCGTGGTCAAGGTCGAGGGCAACCGCAAGAGCGTGCAGCATCTTGATGGCGGCATCGTCAAGGAGCTGCGGGTGAAGGAGGGCGATCGCGTCAGTGCCGGCGACGTGCTGATCGTGCTCGACGACACCCAGGCCAAGGCGGAGCTCGAGATCCTGTCCCAGCAATACGTCGTGCTGCACGCCGGCGAGGTCCGCCTGCTGGCCGAGCTGGCCGGGGAAGCAGCCATGGTCATGCCGCCGGAGCTCGCAGCCAGGACATCCGATGCCTACGCGAGAAACATCTGGGCCGGCCAGGTCCGGCAGTTCGAGGCCCGCCGCGCTGCAATCGAGGGCCAGCGCAAGGTCATCACCGAGAAGATCCACCAGCTCCAGTCACAGATCGCCGGTGCCGAAGCGCAGGTGAAGGCTTATGCCGAGCAGAGCGACTCGGTACGTGCCGAAGCCCAGAGCATCGCGCCGCTGGTGGAGAAGGCGCTGCTGCCGCGTGCCCGGCTGCTGCAGCTGGAGCGCGCGGCGTATGGCCTCGACGGCCAGATCGCCGATGCGCGCGCCAGCGTCGCGCGGTTCCGCCAGGCCATCGCCGAGCAGGAGCTGCAGATCACCCAGCTGAGCAACGACCGCATGGCGGAGGTCACCAAGGATCTGCGCGAGGTCCATGCGCGGCTGGTCGAAGTACTACCCAAGCGCACCAACGCCGAGGCGGTGCTGGGCCGCATGGAGATCCGCTCGCCCTATGCCGGCCGCGTCGTGGGCTTGAGCATGTTCTCCATTGGCGGCGTGATCCAGCGCGGCGAGCGGATCCTCGACATCGTGCCCGACGAGGGGCTGACGATCGATGTGCAGGTCGCCGTTGACGACATCAGCGACGTGCATCCTGGCGCCAAGGCCGAGCTGCACCTGACGGCCTACAAGCAGCGCATCGTGCCCACCGTCCAGGGCGGCGTGATCAACGTGTCGGCCGATCGGCTCACCGACCCCAAGACCGGCAATGCGTATTTCGTCGCCTCGATCCGGCCGGACCCCGCCGCGCTCGCCGCGCTGCCCGGCATCCACCTCCAGCCCGGCATGCCGGTGACGGCGATGATCCCGACCGAGGCCCGCACCGCGTTCGACTACATCGTGGGCCCCCTGACGGCGTCCTTCAGCCAGGCGTTCCGGCAGAGATAGCCACCGCTTCCCTATGGCGCTTTATTTGTCGTCCTTATATGAGCGATTGGAAGTCTCAGCGGCGGAGGTGTCAGCGTGTTGCGAAGACTTCATCTCTCTTCCTCCGTAGGCTCGATCCAAAACTCAAAGCCTACCTCCTGACCTCTCGTCGCTACATGGAATCTGAGCGAAGGAGCTTGCGGTGACTGGTGCCAACGACTGGCGGCTCTGGGGCCGGCTGGGACCGCGCCTGCCCTGGGCGAAACCCAAGGGTCGCTCCGGATGACGGTGGGGCGGAGCCTTCCAGACGTGTCTGCAAAACGTGTGGGAGGCCGGGCAGCAGCCCAAAACACTTGGATGCTATGGCCGCCGTCGCAACATCTGGTTTGTGCTGACCGCAACGTCCTCTCGCCACAATGGCTTTTCGAGGCTAGACTTGGTGCCGATGCGGAGGGGAGGTGGTCAGGCGATGCAAGCTGACTTTGCCCTGCTCAAGAAGCGTGTTCGTGACGTGATCGAACGGTCCAAGGTCGGCGAACGCGTGAATGATGTGTTGCTGGAAGCCGATCGGGATGATGAGGGGGCGGATTTCCTGCGCGTGCTTCTCAAGGTGGAATTTCTTGAGAGTGTGAGCGACGCTGATATGGAATCGCTGGTCGAGGCCATCGAAGCCGCCATAAGCGCTGTGGATGAGCGATTTCCGAGTGTTCGCTTTCGGGTAGGTCGTATTGCCGGTTGCAACCTCAGCAATTCGGCCGCCGTTTTCACCAAAATAGGCGGCGATGTCGTGTTGTTTGTCGCCACGCAAGAGCATGCCCTTGATGATCTGTGTTTCTCGATAGTTGAAAGTCGCCATGTCGTCGTCGCCCCCTGACCATGCCGATTCTTCGGCATGGTGGTTGGGCAGATGGTGGCACAACGCATCAGATTGTTGAATGGACGCTTTACCTGTCGGCCTGCCGGGGATCGGGGTGCTTGGTCCTTCGCCGCCTCCCGGAATCGCGTACATCGAACCTGTTCTGGCCTGCCGCGGCATGCACGCTCGCGGTGGGCGCAATGTCTGGTTTTGTACCGATTGCAGGTGAGTCGCCGGCAACATATAATAGTCGAACTTGGTAAGCGTTCCCGTCGCCGGGGCATGTCCTGAGGGTTTCCGAGGGACGAACGGGCGCCACGCCTGCCCGGCAGTCAAAGGGCAAGCCGCCGCCGGGCTTCATGCGGGCGTCTTCGCCGGTTGCTGACGTCAAGCAACACCCTCCTCACCATCATCGGGTGGCGCCCATGAGTGCGCGCAATTTCGCGGATCTGACGCATGCCGGCCACGGCGCACCGCTGCGCTGGTGGCATTACACCGACACCTTCGCCATCGCCGCCTTCCGCGGCCGCACCGGCCGCAAGATCATCGCCATGGCGGTGCGCAACGGCGCGCCCTGCTGCTGGCACGAGCCGCCGGCGCCGCTGCCGCTCTACGGCGCCGCGGCGCTGCAGGCGCGACCCGAGGCGCCGGTGCTGGTGGTACAAAGCGAGGCGGTCGCCGATGCCGCCCGGCGGCTGTTCCCGGACCACGTCTGCCTTGCCTGGGCGGGCGGCTGCGCCGCCGTCGACAAGGCCGACATCAAACCGCTGCGCGGCCGCGACGTGGTGCTGTGGCCGGACGACGACGCGGGCGGCACGGCGATGGTGCGGTTCCAGGTGCGGCTGCAAGGTTGGGCGCGCACGACCGTGCGCATCGCCGCGCGGCGCGCCTGGCCGGTGCCCTGGGATGGCGGTGAACCGCCGGCGCTGCCCGACGCCACCGCTCACCTTTCCCCGGAGGGGGGAGGTGCCCCGAAGGGGCGGAAGGGGGATGTTGGATCGGATTCGGCGTCTCCTCGTGAAGAAGCGACTTCTCTCACCGAAGAGGTATCGCCTGACAATGAAGCGATCTGCCCCGGCGACATCGATCTTGCAGCAACATCCCCCTTCCGGCGCTGCGCGCCACCTTCCCCCCTCCGGGGGAAGGACTGGATCATGGCAGGCCCGCCGGTGGATTGGCGCAAATCGCGCTACTGCCGCGGTCCGATTCGGTGCCGTGGAAGTCCTTGTCACTGCTGACGAATTCCAGTTCCGCAATCAGCGCAAATAGCGCAGACGGTTTCGCCGAGGCTGTCCCCCATCTGTCATTCCGAGCGCAGCGAGGAATCTTTGGCGACAGGGGCAATGATGCGTCGTTCAGAAAGATCCCTGGCCACGCGCGGGATGACGGGTGTGCATCAGGGCAACAGTACCCATTGGCACCCGTTGACAGTGCGGCGCCGGATGCGCCACGGTTGTAACCGGATGGTTACTTGACCTGGAGAGGCATCATGGCGGCCAACGGCGGCCTGCATTGGTCCGATATCCCGGCCCCGGTCCTGGCGGTGCTGCGGCAGGGCGCCGTGCTGCCGGCCCATCCGCTGGCGCTGGACGAGAATCGCGCCTTCGACCGCGACTCGCAACGCGCCCTGTCGCGCTACTACATCGATGCCGGCTCGGGTGGCCTGGCCGTGGGTGTGCACGCGACGCAATTCCAGATCCGCGATGTCGGCCTCTACCGGCCGGTGCTCGAGCTGGCGCAGCAGACCGCCGACGCCTGGACCGACCGGCCGCTGGTGATGATCGCCGGTGTCATCGGCAAGACCGCGCAGGCCGTCGAGGAGGCGCGGCTGGCGCGCGCCCTGGGCTATCACGCCGTGCTGCTGGGGCTGGGCGCATTGAAGGGCGCCGGCGAGGACGAGCTGGTGGCGCACTGCGCCGCGGTGGCGCGCGAGATGCCGCTGGTCGGCTTCTACCTGCAGACGGCGGTCGGCGGCATCCCGCTGTCGCGCGCCTTCTGGGCGCGCTTCGCGGCCATCGAGAACGTCATCGCCATCAAGGTGGCGCCGTTCAACCGCTACAAGACCCTCGACGTCGCCGTCGGCGTCGCCATGGCCGGCGCCGAGGACCGCGTCACGCTGTACACCGGCAACGACGACCACATCGTCGCCGACCTGCTGATGCCGTGGCGGGTGCGCGCCGGCAACCGCGAGGTGACGCTGCGTTTCCGCGGCGGGTTGCTGGGGCACTGGAGCGTGTGGACCAAGGCCGCGGTCGGGCTGCTGGGGCAGGCGCACGCCGCCGTCGACAGCGGCTCGGTACCGCTGGACGTGCTGGCGCTGGACTCCAAGGTGACCGACTGCAACGCCGTGGTGTTCGATGTCGCCAACGAATTCCGCGGCTGCATCCCCGGCTGCCATGAGATTCTCCGCCGCCAGGGCCTGCTGCGCACGGTGCATTGCCTGGATCCGCACGAGGTTCTGAGCCCGGGGCAGTCGGACGAGATCGACCGCCTCTACGCCACCTACCCCGAGCTCACCGACGATGCCTTCGTCGCCGCCAACCTCGCGCGCTGGCGCGGGTAGCGCGTGGCGGCCGTCCATCCAGTCAGTCATCCCTCGCTACGCTCGGGATGACGCGTTGATCGACAAGGGGACCTGCAACAATGCCAACACGTCGCCTCGGCATCATCATGAACGGCGTGACCGGGCGCATGGGGACCAACCAGCACCTGGTGCGTTCCATCGTCGCCATCCGTCAGCAGGGCGGGGTGGCGCTGGCCAACGGCGATCGCGTCATGCCCGATCCCATCCTGGTGGGCCGCGGCGCCGACAAGGTCGAGCGCCTGGCCAAGGCCTATGGCATCGAGCGCTGGACCACCGACCTCGACACGGCGCTGCACAACCGCAACGACGAGGTCTTCTTCGACGCCGCCACTACCCAGGCGCGCGCCGGCCTGCTGGCGCAGGCGATCGACGCCGGCAAGCACGTCTATTGCGAGAAGCCGGTGGCCGACACGCTGCATCATGCGCTGGCCGTGGCCAAGAAGGCCAAGGCCGCCGGCATCAAGCACGGCGTCGTGC
The DNA here is from genome assembly GCF_008039615.1 of Vineibacter terrae. GTDB lineage: Bacteria > Pseudomonadota > Alphaproteobacteria > Reyranellales > Reyranellaceae > Vineibacter > Vineibacter terrae. The sequence goes on from NZ_VDUZ01000005.1 coordinate 99,379, forward strand.
AGGACAAGCTGTTCCTGCCGGGCCTGCTGAAGCTGAAGATGTTGCGCGACTCGGGCTTCTTCGGCCGTATCCTCTCGGTGCGCGGCGAGTTCGGCTACTGGGTGTTCGAGGGCGACTGGCAGCCGGCGCAGCGGCCGTCATGGAACTACAAGAAGGCCGAGGGCGGCGGCATCATCCTCGACATGGTCTGCCATTGGCGCTACGTGATGGACAACCTGTTCGGCGCCGTGAAGTCGGTGAGCTGCCTGGGCGCCACCCATATCCCCGAGCGCTGGGACGAGGCCGATCGCAGGTACGCGGCCGACACCGACGATGCCTGCTACGCTACCTTCCAGCTCGAGGGCGGCGTGATCTGCCACATCAACAGCTCCTGGTGCACGCGCGTGCGCCGCGACGATCTGGTGACGTTCCATGTCGACGGCACGCTGGGCTCGGCCGTCGCCGGTCTGCAGAGCTGCCGCACCCAGGCGCGCGTGAGCACGCCGCGCCCGGTATGGAACCCCGACGTCAAGCAGAGCATCGACTTCTTCGCCGGCTGGCAGGAGGTGCCTGACAACGTCGCCTACGACAACGGCTTCAAGGCCGAGTGGGAGATGTTCATCCGCCATGTCTGCGAGGACGCGCCGTTCAAATGGACCCTGTTCGAAGGCGCCAAGGGTGTGCAGCTGGCCGAGCTGGCGATGCGGAGCTGGAAGGAGCGCCGCTGGATCGACGTCCCGCCGCTGGAGGTTTGATAGTTATCCTCCCCAGCTTCGCTGGGGAGGTGCCCCGAAGGGGCGGAGGGGAGCCGACGTGGTCTTGGCAACTGAGACCACGTCGGCTCCCCCTCCGGCCTTCGGCCACCTCCCCCAGCGAAGCTGGGGGAGGGAAGACATCGAACGAGGAAACAACCATGCCCACCATCCATCTCCCCACCCGTGACGGCCGCACCGAAGCCTTCGCCACCCGCACGCCGCGTGTCTTCCCCAAGGCCGACCGGCCGTTCACCCGCATCGCCTATTCGGCGGTGCATGTCGTCGCCGATCCCTTCGCCGATCACGACCCGTGGCTGACGCCGGCGATCGACTGGGAGACCACGCTGAAGTTCCGCCGCCATGTGTGGTCGCTGGGGCTGGGCGTGGCCGAGTCGATGGACACGGCGCAGCGCGGCATGGGGCTCGACTGGCCGACCAGCCTGGAGCTCATCCGCCGCAGCACGGCGCTGGCCAAGGCCGAGGGCGGCCTGATCCGCTCCGGCGCCGGCACCGATCACCTGGCGCCGTCGCCAGACCTCACGATCGACGACGTGATCCGCGCCTACGAGGAGCAGTGCGAGGCCGTCGAGCAGGCCGGCGGCCAGATCATCCTGATGGCCTCGCGGGCGCTGGCCGCCTGCGCCAGGTCGCCCGACGACTACCTGAAGGTCTACGACCGCATCCTGCGCCAGGTGGCGGCGCCGGCGCTGATCCACTGGCTGGGCGAGATGTTCGATCCGGCGCTCGATGGCTACTGGGGCCACAAGGATCACTGGCAGGCCATGGAGACCTGCCTGGCGGCGATTACGGCCAACGCCGGCAAGGTCGACGGCATCAAGATCTCGCTGCTCGACAAGGACAAGGAGATCGTGATGCGCCGCCGCCTGCCGGAAGGCGTGCGCATGTACACCGGCGACGACTTCAACTACGCCGAGCTGATCGCGGGCGACGCGCAGGGCCATTCCGACGCGCTGCTGGGCATTTTCGATGCCATCGCGCCGGCGGCCTCGGCGGCGCTGGGGGCGCTGGCGCGCGGCGAGTCGGGCACGTTCCACGACATCCTGGCGCCGACGGTGCCGCTGTCGCGCCACATCTTCCGCGCGCCCACGCGCTTCTACAAGACCGGCGTCGTGTTCATGGCCTATCTCAACGGCCTGCAGGAGCATTTCGTGATGGTGGGCGGCCAGCAGAGCGCGCGCTCGCTGCTGCACCTCGCCGACCTGTTCCGCCTCGCCGATGCCGCCGGCCTGCTGAAGGACCCCGACGACGCGGTCGCGCGCATGCGCCGCGTGCTCGCGGTGCACGGGCTGGCGAATTAATTCCCTCTCCCGTTCGCGGGAGAGGGAGGGGCCCATGGCGCGTAGCGTCATGGGAGGGTGAGGGATCAAGGAGAAGATGCCATGCGCGACCTCGCCGCCCATCCCGACCTGCTGTCGCTGAACACCGCCACGGTGCGCGAGCGCTGGACCTTGCCGCAGATCATCGAAGGGTGTGCCCGGCACGGCATCCGCGCCATCGCGCCGTGGCGCGACCAGGTCGCGGCCTGCGGGCTGGAGGCCGCGGCCAGGCTGATCCGCACGCATGGCCTGCGGGTCAACGGCTATTGTCGCGGCGGCATGTTTCCCGCCGCCGACGCCGCCGGCCGCGCTGCGGCGATCGCGGACAACCGCCGTGCGGTCGACGAGGCGCTGGCGCTGGGGGCCGAGTGCCTGATCCTGGTGGTGGGCGGCCTGCCGGCCGGCTCCAGGGATATCGCCGGCGCGCGCCGGCAGGTGCAGGATGGCATCGCCGCGGTGCTCGATCATGCCCGCCCGCAGGGATTGAAGCTCGCGATCGAGCCGCTGCATCCGATGTACGCCGCCGACCGGGCCTGCGTGAACACGCTGGCGCAGGCCAACGACCTCTGCGATGCGCTGGGCGACGGGGTGGGCGTCGCGGTCGACGTCTATCATGTCTGGTGGGATCCGGCGCTCGAGCGCGAGATCGCGCGGGCCGGGCGCCGCATCCTGGGCTTCCATGTCTGCGACTGGCTGGTGCCGACGACCGACATGCTGCTGGACCGCGGGATGATGGGCGATGGCGTCATCGACATCCCCAGGATCCGCGGCTGGGTCGAGGCGGCCGGCTACGCCGACTGCGTCGAGGTCGAGATCTTCTCGGCCCGGAACTGGTGGCAGCGCGACCCCGACGAGGTGCTGCAGACCGTCCGCGAGCGCTACGCCAGCGTGTGCTGAGCTGTCCCTTCTCCCCGCCTTCGCGGGGAGAAGGGACATGCTACAGGCTCCGCCCGTCGAACGGCGCGGCCTTGACCGTGCCGAGGTCGAGGCCTTCGAGGCAGCGCACGTTGATGGCGATGACCGGCGTGCCGTCCGGCTTGGCGCCGCGCGCGAAGGACTCGACGCCGCAGGCCGGGCAGAACTGGTGGTGGATCCGCTTCTTGTTGAACTGGTAGTCGGCCACGGCGTCCTCGCCGGCCAGCAGCTTGAAGGCCGTTGCCGGCACGAAGGTCAGCATCAGGCCGTGCTTGGTGCAGATCGAGCAGTTGCAGGCGATCACCTGCGCCAGGTCGGTCGTGACCTCGTAACGGACCTGGCCGCAGTGGCAGCCACCCGAATAGGTCTGAGGTTCCGGCATGACATCCCTCCGTCCGTCAATCGACCACCGGCGTCGCGGCCAGCGATGCGTGGTACGCCGCCGACAGCAGGTCGCGGCCGGCCAGCAGGTGCTCGAGATACCAGCGCGGCGGGCGCAGGCCGCCGGCCACGACCGCCGGCAGCGCCACATACATCACCGCGTCGAGCGGCTGGCGCGTGTCGAGCCGCATCACCTGCACGGCGCGCCTTGCGTACTGCCCGCTGCTGACGCCCTCGTCGACATCCAGCAGGTCGAGGCCCGCCGGCGGCATGCGGTTCAGCGTGCCCTCGACCAGCCCCGCCGGGTCGGGCATCACGTTGGCGGCGCCTTCGCCCGGCCGGTCCCGGCGCTGCTTGTTGAACGCCAGGCGCCAGCCGTGCAGGTGCCCCGCGACCCGCTCCAGCACCGGCACGCCCTTGTCCGTGCAACGCAGCTTGAGCCGGTTCGGATCCATGTTGGAGCCATAGGCGAAGTACCACACGTCAGTCATGCGGCTGCTCCCGGCTCACGACGCCTCCAGCAGTGCCGTGGCCTCCAGCGACCGCAGCGTGCTCTCGATCAGCTCCAGCGCCGCCGCGTGGCGCTCCGCCTCGCCGGCCACGGCCTGGCCGTCGCGCTGCAGGTGCGTGCCGGCGCTGGCCAGCGCCTGCAGCAGCGCATCGCGCAGCGCGACGCGGTCGCGCGTGCCGTCCAGCAGCGGCAGCAGCAGGCGCGACGCGGCGTCGATCAGGACGGGCTCGTGGCGCAGGCTGGTGGTGGCCGCCGCGCCCTGGGACGCATCGTGGCGTGCCAGCGGCGTCGCCCGCGGCCGCTCGGCGCCGGCAGCCCCGATGCGGACAGGCGTGATGCGGAAGTCGAGCATGCCGGCGTTCAGCAGCCGGTAGAGCGCATCCATCACCGCGGCCTCCTGCGCCGCCGGTGCCGACGACCAGCGTCCGGCGACGGCAGTCAGCTCGGCGGCCGTCACGGTCGCGGGGTAGCGGGCGCTCATCAGGTCCATGGCGATGCCGACGCCGGTGCTGCCGGTCGACAGCGTGCGCCCGGCATTGTCGCGAAACACGCGTGCGCCGTCCTGGCCGGCATCGGCCTCGGCCGTGAAGCGACCGGCGACATGCAGGGCCAGCAGCCGGTGCGGGTCGAGCGCCCGCTGCGCCCGCGCCGCGGTGGCGGCTTTGGCGAGGATCGACTGCCGGAACGTGCGGCCGGTCAGGATGTCGATGTACTGCTCCAGCGGCAGCAGGCGGTTGTCCGACAGCTGGCGCAGCGCGCCCGCGACCTCGGCGCCGTAGGTCTCGGCGATCATGGTATGCAGCTCGGTCTCGCCGAGATAGCCCAGCCCCAGCTTCTCGGCGCCGAGCACGAACTCGGTGACGGTGCAGGGGCTGTTCTCGTCCTCCAGGAACTCGTGCAGCACGTAGTCGTCGCGCTGGTTGGCGAGGAAGGCCGCCTCGGTGCGCAGCGCGGCGCCGTAGGGCGTCTGCTGCGGCACGCGGTCCTTCAGGAACTCGATGAACCAGCGCGCCTGCGCGATCTTCTGCGACGGGTCGGCGATATGGGCGGCGTGCGCGACCATCGAGTCGCGCACCACCCGCTTCATGTGCCAGCCCGGCATCACGTTGTACGAGATGATGGCGATGCCGTCGTCGCTCAGCCGCTCGGCGCAGACGCGCAGGATCGCCTCGCGCACGCCGGACGGCACCCAGCTGTAGACGCCGTGGCAGATCACATAGTCGAACGGCCCGTCGGCGGCACCGATCTCCGTCACGCTCTGGCGCCGCAGCTCGAGGTTGCCCAGCCCCAGCCCCTGGGCGCGGCGCTGCGCCTGCTCGATCTGCACGCCCGAGAGGTCGATGCCCAGGCACGTTGCCCCGGGCAGGTGCGCGGCCAGGGGGATGATGTTGCCGCCGGCGGCGCAGCCGATCTCCAGGATGCGCGCGGTGGCGACGTCGGGCGGCGCCAGGCCGAACAGCGTGGCGATGGCCGCCAGCCGCGCCGGGTGCGTCAGCGGAAAGGCATGCGACTGATAGGGCACCTCGTCATACTGCGCCGCCGTCCGCGCCAGCGCCGGCGCGACCTCGGGCAGGTTGGCGGGTGTATCGGCGGACGTCATGGCGGTGCGAGCTCTCGTTTCTTCATGGCATCTCATGCCGAGTCGGCCTGCAGCAGCGCCCGGGACTCCAGCGACTTTAGCAGCGACTCGATCAGTTGCAATGCGGCCGCGCGCTGCTCATCGTGCCGGCTGATCGGCTCGCCGTCCCGCTTGAGCTGCATGCCCCGGTCGGCGATGGCTTGCAGCAGGCCGGTGCACAGGGCCTCGCGGTCCCGCGTGCCGTCGAGCAGCGGCACCAGCAGCTGCCCGCCGATGTCGAGCGACACCTGCTCGTGCCGCAGGCTGGCGGTCGAGGCGGCACCCTGCGCGACGTCGGCGCGGGCCAGCGCGATGGCGGTCGGACGCGGGGCGCTGGCCAACCCGACGCGCAGGGGCTCGATATAGAAATCCAGCATGCCGGCATTCATCATCTCGCCCAGCGCATCGATCACGATTGCGCGTCGCGGGGCCGGCTCATCGAGGCCGGCGGTATGGATCAGCTCGGCCGGTGTGACCGTGCCCGGGTAGCGGGCAGCCAGCCGCTCCAGCGCGACGTGCACGTTGGGGCTGGCGGTCGTCAGCATGCGGCCGGCGCGGTGGCGGAACGTTCGCGCACCGCTCACTTCCGGCTCCGGGGCTTCCGTGAACTGGCCGGCGATATGCAGGTCCATCAGCCGGGCCGGGTTGAGGGCACGCTGCACGGGGCCCATCGTGGCCGTCCGGATCAGGATCGATCGCCGGAAGGTGCGGCCGGTAAGGATGTCGAGGTACTGCTCGTGCGCCAGCAGGCGATTGTCCGACAGGAGCTGCAGCGCCGACGCGATCTCCTCGCCGTAGCTTTCGGCGATCATGGAGTGCAGCAGGGTATCGCCGAGATAGCTCAACCCGGCCCGCGCCGCGGCCTGCACGAACTCGGTGAAGGTGCAGGGGGTGTTCTCGTCCTCGAGGAACTCGTGCATCACGTAGTCGTCGCGCTGCTCGGCGAGCTCCTCGAGCTCGGTGCGCAGCGCGTTGCCATAGGGCGCCTGCTTGGACACGCTGTCCTTCACGAGGTTGATGAACCGGCGCGTCTCGGCGGTCTTCTGCGACGGGTCCTGGATGTGCGCCGCGTGCGCGATCAGCGAGTCGCGCACCACCAGCTTCACATGCCAGCCCGGCATGACGTTGTAGCTGACGACGGCCATGCCGTTGTCGCTCAGGCACTCGGCGCACACCCGCAGGATCGCCTCGCGCACGGTGGCCGGCACCCAGCTGTAGACGCCGTGGCAGATGATGTAATCGAACGGCCCATCGCGGGAGCCGATCTCGGTGACGCTCTGGCGGCGCAGCGTGATGTTGCGCAGGTCCATGCCGGCGGCGCGCCGTTGTCCCTGCTCGACCTGAACGCCCGAGAGGTCGATGCCCAGGCATGTGGCGTCGGGCAGCTGGGCCGCCAAGGGAATGATGTTGCCGCCGGCGGCGCAGCCGATTTCCAGGATGCGCGCGGTGCGAATCGGCGGCGGCGTCAGGTCGAACAGCCGGCCGATCGCGGCCAGCCGGGCTGGATGGGTGAGCGGGAAGGGATATGATTCGTAGGGTACCGCGTCGTAGTGCGACGCCGTGCGCGCCAACGCCGGTGCGATTTCCGGCAGGGTGGCGGGAGCGTCGGACGATGTCATGGCGCGGCGTCGCCACGCTCAGGGGCGGACGGTCACTCCGGCACCCGGAACTGATACGGCTCCTCCAGCGATTTCACCTCGTCGGCCGCCAGCGGCGCCAGCTCGGTCGCCTTGGCCGCGTCGTCGAGCTGATCGAGGCTGGTGGCACCGATGATGGGTGCCGCCATGTAGCTCTTCGACCACAGCCACATCAGCGCCGCCTGCGTCGGCTTGATGCCGCGCGCTGCGGCCACCGCCTTCAGCCGTTCGACGACGGTCCAGTCGCAGTCGCGGTAGGTGCCGGCCTTGACGATCGTGTCGCTCTTGGAGCGCTCGGTCTCGCCGCCGCCTGCGCGATCGCGGTTGCCGGCCAGGAAGCCACGTGCCAGCGGACTGTAGGGGATCAGCCCCACGCCCTGCTCGGCGCAGAGCCGGTTCATCTCGCGCTCTTCCTCGCGCTGGATCAGGTTGTAGAGGTTCTGCATCGCGATCGGCCGCGCATAGCCCTTCCAGTCGGCGATCATCAGCATCTGCGCGAACTTGTAGGCCGGCATGGTCGAGCCGCCGATGTAGCGCACCTTGCCCGAGCGCACGATCTGGTCGAGCGACCACATGGTCTCCTCGATCGGCGTGTGCGGGTCCAGGCGGTGCACCTGGTAGACGTCGACGTAGTCGGTGCCCAGCCGCTTGAGCTGCGCGTCCAGCGAGCTCATCAGGTGCTTGCGCCCGGTGCCGACATCGTTGGGCCGGTCGCTCATGCGGATGCCGACCTTGGTCGAGATCACGATGTCGTCGCGCCGCGCCATCTTCAGCAGCGTGGCGCCCATGATCTCCTCGCTACGGCCGGCATTGTAGGTGTCGGCGGTGTCGAAGAAGGTGATGCCGACATCGAGCGCGCGCTTGAAGTAGGCCGGCGCCTCGTCGGCATCGAACTTGCCCCAGCCGCGCCGCCCCTTGGCGCCCCAGGAGTTGCCGCCCAGGCAGACGCGGCTGACCATCAGGCCCGAGCGGCCCAGCGGAACGTGCTTCATGAGACCCTCTTCGCATCGACCCTTTGACCACGATGACACCTGCATGCCATCGTGGTCCATCACCGATATCCCGCGCCGAGAGGAATTTCCATGAGTGGACCGGCAGCCACCGCGCGATCGGCGACGCCCATGACGCCGCCCACCGCCACCCTCGCCCAGCAGGCGCTGGGCTACGACTTCGACGGCCTGCCTGCCGACGTGGTCACGCTGGCCAAGCAATGCCTGCTTGACTGGCTCGCCGTCACGCTGGCCGCCTGGGACGATCCCCTGGTCGGCATCCTGGTGTCCGATGCCGAGGAGGAGGGCGGCAATCCGCATGCCACGCTGATCGGCCGCGGCAGGCGCGTGGCGCGGGCGCAGGCGGCCCTGATCAACGGCGCCGCCAGCCATGCGCTGGACTATGACGACGTCAACATGTGGATGAGCGGACACCCGACGGTGACGTTCACGCCGGCCCTGCTGGCCCAGGCGGAGGGTCGGCAGGTCAGCGGCCGCGCCTTCATCGAGGCTTTCGTGTCGGGCTATGAGACGGCCTCGCGGGTCGGCTGGCTGGTGCAGCCCTCGCACTACGCCCGCGGCTTCCACGCCACCGCCACGATCGGCGCCTTCGCGGCGGCGGCGGCCTGCGGCCGCCTGCTGCGGCTGGATGCGGCCACCATGGCCACCGCTTTCGGCATCGCGGGCACCCAGGCCGCCGGCCTGAAATCCGTGTTCGGCACCATGTGCAAGCCGCTGCATGCAGGCCTGGCGGCGCGGGCGGGGTTGCAGGCGGCGCGCTGGGCGGCCCGCGGCTTCACCTCGCGCGGCGATATCCTGGAATGCGCCCAGGGCTTCGCCGCCACCCACAGCCAGGACTTCAACGCCGACAAGGCGCTGGGCCCGGCGCCGCAGGGCTTCCATATCCGCAACAACCTCTTCAAGTACCATGCCGCCTGCTACCTGACGCACGCGCCGATCGAGTGCGTGAAGCAGCTGCGGCTGAACCACGCCATCCAGCCGCAGGATGTGCGCGCCATCACGCTCAAGATCGACCAGGAGACCGACAAGGTCTGCAACATCCAGCAGCCGGCCAGCGGCCTGGAGGCAAAGTTCTCGCTCAAGCTCACCACGGCCTTCGCGCTGGCTGGCATCGATACGGCGGCGATGTCCAGCTACAGCGCCGCCAACGCCAATGATCCGCGATTGGCACGGCTGCGCGACAAGGTCGCGATCGATTTCCAGAACGGCTGGCCCCACACCCTGGCCGAGGTGAGGGTCGAGCTGGCCAACGGGCGCCATGTCGAGGCGCGCTTCGATTCGGGCGTGCCCGAAGGCGACGTGGCGCGGCAGGGCGACAAGCTCGTCGCCAAGTACCGGGCGCTGGCGACGCCGGTGCTAGGCGAAGCCAAGGCCGAGGCGCTGCTGGAGCTGGTGCAACGGCTGGAGACCTTGGACAGCATCGATCCGCTGCTGTCCGCGACCGGGCGCTGACGCGCCCATGGCGCTGCGATCGGACCGCGCGCCGTCTGGCGTGCTCATGTCTCGCCAGCAGGCACGAAGAGCACGGCAGGAGCCGCGCGGTCCGATCGCGCTGACAGAAGCCTCCCCCGGCACACCGCTGGCCGAGCGCACGGTGAAGTCGGCGCGCCGCGTGCTGGAGGTGCTGGAGCTGTTCGCCGAGCGCCGCGGACCGCTGACGGTGGGCGAGGTCGCGGCGGCGCTCGCCTATCCCCAGTCCAGCGCCTCGGTGCTGCTGCAGAGCCTGGTGGCGCTGGGCTACCTCGTGCACGATCGCGGCCAACGTACGTTCCTGCCCACCTTGCGCGTGGCCTTCCTTGGCGACTGGCTCGAAGGCAAGGAGGTGGCCACCGATGCCATCGCGCGGCTGATGCGCCGCCTGCACGGCGCCACCGGCGAGACCATCATCCTGGGCCAGCGCCAGGGCGTGCACGTGCTCTACATCCGCATCCTGGAAGCGGCGAATCCGGTGCGCTTCGTGCTCCATCGCGGCATGCGCCGGCCGATCCACCAGGCGGCGACCGGCGTGGCGCTGCTCGCCGGCCTGCCGGACCGCGAGATCCTGGCCATCCTGCGCCGCTGCAATGCCGAGGCGCGTGATCCGGCGCAGCGCGTCAAGGCAGCGGTCCTGATGGCGGGGATCGCCCAGTGCCGCCGCGACGGCTATGCGATGTCGGAGGGCAGCGTCACGCCCGGTGCCGGCGTCATCGCAATGGCTCTGCCCGGCCTCGAGCCCGTGCCGGCAACGGCGCTGGGCATTGGCGCGCCGGTCGAGCGCCTGAAGCCCCATGCCGACGCCATCGCCGCGCGCCTGCGGGCCGAGATCGCCCGCTGGCAGGTCGAAGGATAAGCCCGCGTCGCGGCTATCACATATGTGAAATATCGCGCCGACCCCTTTGTCTGCGCCGCAGGTTCGCATAATCCCTTGCCCGAAGAACAGCGGTCGACGGAGGGCCAGCGCATGACGCAGGCGGCGGAAGACTTCCGGGCGCGAGCCCGGCTGGTGCCCAAGGGGCATACCTACGACGACTTCACACCCGGCCGCGTGTTCTCCCATCACTGGGGGCGCACCATCACCGAGTCGGAGTCGACGACGTTCACGACCCTGACCCTGCATTTCAACCCGCACTACTACAATGCCGAGTACGCCCGCGCGCACGGCCATCCCGGCCTCGTCGTCAATCCGCTGCTGGTCTTCACCACCGTGTTCGGCCTGTCGGTGGAGGACCTGAGCGAAGGCGGCGGCCCGTTCCTCGGCGTCAACGAGCTGTCGTTCCACAGCCCGGTCTATCCCGGCGACACGCTGACGGCGCGCTCGCTCGTGCTCGACCGGCGGCTCAGCGACTCGATGAAGGATTTCGGCATCGTCACCTGGCACACCGAAGGCTTCAACCAGGCCGATGAACGCGTGATCGATTTCAAGCGCACCAACCTGGTGCGGCTGCGGAGGGTATCGTGAGCTACATGACCGAAGAGCGCCGCATGATGCAGGAAGCGGCGCGCGAGTTCACCATGAACGAGGTGCTGCCGGTCGCCAACAAGCTCGACCCGGAGCAGGGCGACATCCCGATGTCGCTGCGCGACAAGCTCGCCGAGATGGGCTACTTCGGCATCCTCATTCCCGAGCAGTATGGCGGCGCCGGCCTGGGCAGCTTCGAGTACTGCCTGGTGACGGAGGAGCTGTCGCGCGGCTGGATGAGCGTGGCCTCCCTGATCGCGCGCGGCAACAGCCTCATCGGCTCGCATGCCATGAACGAGGAGCAGCGCGGGCGCTACCTCTCGCGCATGGCCAAGGGCGAGTTCCTGGGCGCCTTCTCGATGTCGGAACCCAACACGGGATCGGACGTCGCCAGCCTGAGCTGCCGCGCGAAGAAGGACGGCGACAGCTACCTGATCACCGGCAACAAGTACTGGTGCACCTTCGCCGACGGCGCCGACTTTCTGATCCTCATGGCGCGCACCTCGGAGATGGATCCCAAGGCACGCCACAAGGGCATCTCGATGTTCATCATCGAGAAGAAGCGTGGCGAGCTGCCGCCCGGCTGCTCCGGCGCGTCGATTCCCAAGATCGGCTATTTCGGCTGGAAGACCTGGGAGCTGGCGTTCGACAATTGCCGCGTACCGGCCGAGAACCTGATCGGCGAGGAAGGCCAGGCGTTCTACTACGCCACCCGCGGGCTGGAGACGGCGCGGGCGCATACCGCGGCCCGTGCCATCGGCCTGGCGCGCGGCGCGCTGGAGGACGCCACGCAATACGCCCAGGAGCGGCGCCAGTTCGACCGTCCGATCTCCGACTTCCAGGCGATCCGCTTTAAGCTCGCCGACATGGCGACCGAGATCGAGGCGGCGCGCCAGCTGATGTACTTCGTGTGCGACCAGATCGACACCGGCCAGCGCTGCGACAAGGAGGCCTCGATGGCGAAGCTGTTCGCTTCCGAGATGGCCGAGCGCGTCACCAGCGAAGGCATCCAGATCTTCGGCGGCGCCGGCTACACCAAGCTGCATGCCGTCGAGCGCCACTGGCGCGACGCGCGGCTCACCAAGATCTTCGAGGGCACGTCGGAGATCCAGAAGCGCATCATCTCGGACCGCCTGCTGGGGAGGAACTGATGAAGGCCGCGTCCCTCACCGGCGGCGCCAACTATTTCGAGGACTTCAAGGCCGGCGACGTGCTGCGCCATGCGCGCGGCAAGACGATCGAGCCGCTCGAGCAGGTGTGGGTGACCAACATCACCATGAACACCGCCGACGCCCATTTCAACGAGCACCTGATGACCGCGAGCCCATGGGGCAAGCGGCTGGGTTTCGGCGGTGTCACCATCTCGATGGTGATCGGGCTTGCCGCCCAGGACACCGCCGAGAACGCGCTCATGGAGCTGGGCCTGGACAAGATCCGCCTCAAGGCGCCGGTGTTCCACGGCGATACGCTCTATGCCTACAGCGAGGTGCTGGAGACGCGCGATGCCGATCGGCCCGATGGCGGCGTGGTGCGGTTCAAGCACTACGGCGTGAACCAGGACGACAAGGTGGTGTTCGAGGGCGAGCGCACCGTCCTGCTCAAGCGCCGCAGCCACTGGGCGGACAAGTGATGATTGTTTCTTTCCCTTCCCCGCTTGCGGGGAAGGTGGCCGAAGGCCGGATGGGGAGCCGACGTGGTCTCCGTTACCAAGACCACGTTGGCTCCCCTCCGCCCCTTCGGGGCACCTCCCCACTGCGTGGGGAGGAATCATGACCACCACCGTCGGCGCGCTCGAAGGTGTGCGCGTCATCGACCTGACTCAGATGCTGGCCGGGCCGTTCTGCACCCAGATGCTGGCCGACCAGGGCGCCGAGGTCATCAAGGTCGAGCCGCCGGAGGGCGATCAGACGCGCATCGTCGGACCGTATCGCGTCGACGACACGCTGCGTGCCTATGGTGGCTACTTCGCGTCGGTGAACCGCAACAAGCTGTCGGTCGCCATCGACCTGAAGAAGCCGGAAGGGCGTGCCCTGCTGCTGCGCCTCACGGACAGTGCCGACGCCGTGGTGGAGAACTACCGCACCGGCGTGATGGATCGGCTGGGCCTGTCCTACGAGACCATGCGTGCGCGCAACCCGAAGCTTGTCTATGCCGCGATCCGCGGCTTCGGCGATCCGCGCACCGGCCGCAGCCCCTATGTCGACTGGCCGGCCTATGATGTGGTGGCCCAGGCGATGGGTGGGGTGATGGGCATCACCGGCCCGGACCAGGACACGCCCATGAAGGTCGGTCCCGGCATCGGAGACCTGATGCCGGCGGCGATGTGCGCCTTCGGCATCGTCAGCGCCATCCTGCACGCCGGCCGCAGCGGCCAGGGCCAGTTCGTCGATGTCGCGATGGTCGACTCGGTGCTGTCGCTGTGCGAGCGCATCGTGCACCAGCATGCCTTCCTCGACGCCGTCGCGGTGCCCGAGGGCAACCATCATCCGTTCCTGTGCCCCTTCGGCATGTTTCCGGCCAAGGACGGCTACGTGACTATCGCGGCGCATTCCGATGTGCATTGGCCGATCTTTTGCCGCCTGATCGGTCTGGACGGGATGATCGGAGATGCGCGCTTCGCCAGCGTGCAGGACCGCCGGGCCCATCAGGCGCTGATCCTTGAGGCGGTGTCGTCCTTCACGCGCCGCCACACGAAGCAGGAGCTGCTGGCCATCCTGGGTGGCAGGATCCCGTTCGGGCCGGTCTATCACGTGGGCGAGATCGTGGCCGATCCGCATTTCAAGGCGCGCGACATGGTGGTCGAGGTGGAGCATCCCGGCTGCGCCGCGCCGGTGCGCATCGCCGGCATTCCCATCAAGATGGGCGATACTCCCGGCAGCGTGCGCCGCCGCGCGCCGCTTCTGGGCGAGCACACCGACCACGTGCTGGCGGCCGCCGGCCTGTCGGCGGCCGAGATCGCGCAGCATCGCGACAGCAGGACCATCAGCTGAAAGGCAAGGCAGCACCATGACCGACCGTCCCCGCCGCGCGCGCCGCGTGCAGCTCTCCACCCCCGGCTCGAGCGAGAAGATGATGCAGAAGGCGGCCGCCTCGGCTGCCGACCACGTGTTCCTCGACCTGGAGGATGCCGTGGCGCCCAGCCAGAAGCGTGGCGCGCGCCAGAAGATCGTGACCGCGCTCAAGGAGCTCGACTGGAGCGGCAAGACGCGCTGCGTGCGGATCAACGACCTGACAACGGAATATGCCTTCGAGGACATCATCGAGATGGTCGAGGGCGCCGGCGAGCATCTCGACACCATCATGATGACCAAGGTCATGACGGCGGCCGACGTTCTGTTCGCCGATAAGCTGCTGCACCAGCTCGAGAAGAAGCTGAAGCTCAAGCGGCGCATCGGCCTGGAGGCGCTGATCGAGGAGGTCGAGGGCATGCAGAACATCGACGAGATCGCACGTTGCACGCCGCGGCTGGAATGTCTGGTGTTCGGCATGGGCGATTTCTCGGCGTCGATGGGCGTCGCCAACCATGCCATCGGCGGCGACTCGGCCTACCCCGGAGACATCTGGCACCACGCCCGCTTCCGGCTCGTGATGGCCTGCCGTGCCGCCGGCATCGATCCGGTCGATGGCCCCTATGCCGATTTCAAGAACCCCGACGGCTACCGCCAGGAATGCACGCGCGCCATGCTGCTGGGCTGCGTCGGCAAATGGGCGATCCATCCGTCGCAGATCGACATCGCACGCGACGTCTACTCGCCACGGGCCGAGGACGTGGCGCGGGCGCGCAAGCTGGAGAAGGCCTACGCCGAAGCCGAAGCACAGGGGCTGGGCGCCATCAATGTCGATGGCGTCATGATCGACGTGGCATCGATCCGCATCCTGCGCAACACCATCAGGAAAGCCGAGCTCTACGGCATGTAGAAGGCATGAGGCGGGCCATGCGCAGACGGACATTCATGACGGCCGCGGCGAAGGAGCCGTGATTCGCGCTAGGCTTATTCTTGTGCCGCAAGCCAGGCGCGCCAGCCGCCGAAGCGGGTGATGTCCTCGGCCTGCGCTGTGGCCACGGCCTCGCACAGGAAGCCCTTGAGCCGGCGGCCGTCGCTCAGAACGACATCGCCCAGGCCCAGCGGCTGCGGGATGCCGGCCAGCAGGGCGGCGACGGATTCCGCAGGCAGGCGCCAGACCTCGCCGGCGATCGCCGCGCCGTCCTCGGCCACGCGCACCATGCCGGGCCGGGCCACCGCGCCGCCCGGCAAGCGGAACAGGCGATAAAGAGGCGCCGTGCGGCATTCGCTCACGTAGCGGCCGCCCAGCGCCGCAAGATCGCGGTTCAGCGGCAGGCCACGCATATGCGCGCCCAGCACGACGATATCCAATGTCGGCCACGCCGGGTTCGATGCCGGCGGCGTGATGTCGGGCATTGCCACGCCGGTGGCGCCCAGCGTCACGCTGCTGGCGACGTGGAACGCATGGCCGACGGCAGCGAGCTGAGGTTCGCGGAAGGCGGGCGCGATCAGCGTGATGCCGGCAGGCATGCCGTCGTCGCGGAAGCCGCCGGGCACCGCCAGCGCGCTGAGGTCGAGCTGGTTCACGAAGTTGGTGTAGTGGCCGAGATTGCTGTTCAGCTGGACCGGGTCGGCAAGGACGTCGTCGATGCGATAGATCGTGCCGCTGGTCGGCACCACCAGCATGTCGGTATCGGCGAACAGGGCTTCGGCATGGCGGCGCAGCGCACGCAAGCGATCTCGCGCCTTGTAGACGTCGACGGCATGGGCCGAGCGGCCGCTCTCGACGATCTGCCGGGTGATCGGATGCAGGGCGTCAGGCTGCCGGACCAGGAAGTCGTCCAGCGCCGCGGTGCGTTCGGCGACACCCGTTGGGCTGTAAAGGACCGCCGCGGCCTCCGCCAGCGGCGCGTAGTCGATCTCGACCAGGGTGGCGCCCAGCGACGCCAGCCGGGCCAGGGCCACATCGAACAGGCGCTCGGCCTGGGCATCGCCGAAGAACTGGCGCTGGTCAGGTCGTGGCACGGCGATGCGCGGCGCCGGTGGCGCCGCCGACAGCGATGCTGTGTAGCCTGCCGGGGCGCAGCGGGCATAGATGTCGTCGGAATCGAAGCCCATCGCGGCCGCCAGCACCGCCAGGCTGTCGCCGACGGTGAGCGCGAAGATGGACACCACGTCCAGCGACCGGCAGGCGGGCACGACACCGCTTGCCGGGATCAGGCCGATGCTGGGCTTCAGGCCGACGATGTTGTTGAAGCCGGCAGGCACCCGGCCGGAGCCTGCGGTGTCGGTGCCGAGCGCGAAGGTGACGAGGCCGGCCGCCACCGCCACCGCCGATCCCGAGCTCGAGCCGCCGGGGATGTATGCTGCGTCAAACGGATTGCGGGCCACGCCATAGGGAGAGCGCACCCCGACCAGTCCGGTGGCGAACTGGTCGAGGTTGGTCTTGCCGACGGGGATCGCCCCGGCAGCACATAGCCGTTCGACCGCGATCGCCGAGCGCGACGGCGTGTAGGCGAAAGCCGGGCAGGCCGCCGTGGTCGGCAGGCCGGCCAGGTCGATGTTGTCCTTGATCGCGAACGGCACGCCGAACAGCGTCTCGCGGTCGAGCACGCCGGGGTCGGCGCGCAGGCGCTCCTCGAGAGCCGAAGCCTGACGGCGCAGCGCGTCATCGGGCACGCGCGAGATCCAGACGCCATCATCGCCTCGGGCGGCAAGGCGCTGCAGGAGCATGTCGATGACCATCGACGGCGTGCGGTGGCCGGCACGGTAGTCCGCCCGCAGGCGCGTGAGGTCCAGGCTGTCAACGGCACCGTTCTTGCTCATATCATGCTCCGTTCGGACCTCAGGTCGGATTGCGTTCAAACATCATGCCAGCGGCCAGGGAGAGGAAGGCACATGAGCGACCCGAAGGAAAAGGAACCGGATGTGGGCGCCTATGTCGATGCGATGGCGGAGATGGTGGGCCTGCCGATCGCGCCACAGTATCGCGACGCCGTGATCGCCAACATGGCCCGCACGGCCCAGGTGGCCGCCCTCGCCCTGGCCGAGCCGCTGGCCGACGACCTGGTGGCCGCGCCGGTGTTCCGGCCGTGAGCGCCGTCGCCGGCAAGGATGCGACCGCCGCTGAGATCGCGGCGGCCGTGTCGACGGGCAAGGCGACGGCCGCATCGGTGGTCGCGGCGGCGCTGGCCCGTGTCGCGACCCTGGACAAGACCTGCAACGCCTTCACATCCGTGGTGGCCGAGCGTGCCCGCGCCACGGCCGCCGCCGTCGATGCGGCCATCGCCGCCGGCAGGCCGGCCGGACCGCTGGCCGGGGTGCCGTTCGCGGTGAAGAACCTGATCGACATCCAGGGCATCCCGACCCTGGCCGGCTCGAAGATCAACGCCGAGCATGCGCCGGCGGCGCAGGACGCGACCCTGGTGCAGCGCCTGGAGGCAGCGGGCGCGATCCTGGTCGGCGCGCTGAACATGGGCGAGTACGCCTATGATTTCACCGGCCGTAATGCCCATGCCGGCCCGTCACGCAACCCCCGCGATCCGGCGCACATGACCGGCGGCTCGTCCGGCGGCTCCGGCGCGGCGGTGGCAGGCGGGCTGGTGCCGCTGTCGCTGGGCTCCGACACCAACGGCTCGATCCGCGTGCCGGCGTCGCTGTGCGGCATCTTCGGTCTCAAGCCGACCTACGGCCGGCTGAGTCGCGCCGGCAGCTTCCTGTTCTGCGACAGCCTTGACCATCTCGGGCCGATGGCCCGGTCGGTGCGCGATCTGGCGCTGGCGTTCGACGTCATGCAGGGGCCCGACCCTCGGGATCCGGTCTGCACCGAGCGGCCGCCGGCGCCGACCCTGCCGGGGCTCGACGCGGGTATCGCCGGGCTGCGCATCGCCGTTGCCGGCGATTATTTCGAGCGCCAGCTCGAGCCGGTGGCCGCGGACGCTGTCGCGGCTGTGGCCAGGGCGCTGGGCGCCAGCCGCAAGGTCGTGGTGCCCGATGCCGCCCGCGCCCGCGGCTGCGCCTACCTGATCACGGCGGCGGAAGCCGGCGCCCTGCACCTGCCGCGCCTGCGCACGCGCGCCGACGACTTCGACCCGGAGACGCGCGAGCGCTTCATGGCCGGCGCGCTGACGCCGGCCGCCTGGTACATCCAGGCCCAGCGCTTCCGTCGCGCCTATCGCCAGCTTGTGCTCGAAACGCTGCAGGATGTCGACGTGCTGATCGCGCCCGCGACGCCCGTGACGGCGCCCCGGATCGACCAGACGATGATGACCGTATCAGGCGTGGCGATGCCGGTGCGTGCCAATCTCGGCATCTTCACCCAGCCGATCTCGTTCATCGGCCTGCCTGTGGTGGCAGCGCCGCTGCAGCGGCCGGGCGGCCTGCCGATCGCCGTGCAGCTCATCGCCAAGCCGTTCGACGAGCAGGCCGCGCTGCGTGTCGCGCACTGGCTGGAGGGCGAAGGTGTCTGCGCCGCGCCGACGGCATGATCCGGTGTGAATGGATCAGCTGAGACATCTCGCGGACCAATACTGCAACGGGCCTGTGATTTCTCGTTGATTGAAGTTCCTATCCTGCCCGCTATGCTGGCTGCAGGCAGTCGCCACGAGGTAGGAGGACGTCATGCAGTTCCGTCCCTTCGATACCCTGAGCGAAGCGTTTGTGAGAGTGAGATCACGCCCGCCGCGAACCATCTATCTCATCCTCGGCCTGGAGGGGGCTCGCTACTATGTGTTCTTCAGTCAGCCCGACCTGGGCCAGCTGATGAATCGGCTTGCGACTCAAAAGGTCGGGATCAACATGGAGATCGAGGAGTTGAAACGGCTCCAGCCCGATGACGATCATGTGCTCCTTCCCTCGCAGGTTGCTCAGCGGCTCGCCGGATTCAATGCGAACCATAATGCACGTCGTGCACGTACCGAAGGACTGACGCCGCATTTGCTCGAGCAGGCTCAGGCGCTGGGAGTCCAGCAGGATGCCGGGCACGCGGAAATGTTCATGATCGAAAGCTGGCGACGGTGTGTCGACGATTTCATGATGCATCGGCATCGGTATCCGAAGCGAGGAGAGATATTTCTCTCCCATACGCCATGCCGGACGAGTGATGATCAGCCGAGTCCGGCGATGCTCGTCGATGGCCGCAACTATCCGACGTCCTGTCGGGCCAAGCTGTATACCTTCTTCAAGGCCAATCCGGGTATCAGATGGAAGATCTGGTATGAGCTGCGATTCGGGTCAGCCGAGCAGCTGAACGATACGGAGTTGGCGAGCGATTTCCCCGGCATCGAGATCGCACGGATGACGCCTGACGTGCTGCACCTGATCTGATCCCTGCCATCGGAAGGCTTGCTTCTTGCTTCTTGCTTGATGACTCTTGACCTGTCCATTCAGGGGCAGGGCGGCATGTGACGAGAAGCATGGAGCCATAAGTATGACCCTGGAGATCAACATTCCGGAGATCGTGCAGGAGGTCACCACGGCCTTCCATCGCTACGAGGCGGCGCTGAACAGCAATGACGTGGCGACGCTCGATGCGCTGTTCTGGGACAGCCCGCACACCCTGCGCTACGGCATCGGCGAGCAGCTGTATGGCCACGACCAGATCGCGGCCTTCCGCTCCGGGCGCGATCCCAAATTCGTGGTCGACCGTGAGCTGCTGAGGCTGTGGGTCGTCACCTATGGCCGCGACTTCGGTACCGCCAACTGCGAATTCCGGCGCCACGGCAGCCAGCGCCTCGGACGGCAGAGCCATACCTGGATGCGCACGGCGAATGGCTGGCGGATCGTCGCGGCGCACGTCTCCTTCCAGGGGGATGCAACGCCGATGAAGGCGTAGGGCGCGGCTCCCGGTGCCATTGCATTTGCGCCGGGGGAGGGCCATATCGTCGCGATGCTCGCCGCCACGCCGCCCGTGATGGACCGACCCGGCAGCGCCCTGGCGCGCTCGGGGAAGGTCGTCCAGGCCGCCGCCCTTGCCTTGCTGACGCTGGTCCTGACCCTGGCCGGCCAGGCGTCGATCGCGCGTGGCGCGTTGCAGATGTCGGCGCCGCTGGACGGCGTCGTCGATCGCGTCGTGGCCGGCGATCGCGGCATCCTGCCGGCGAAGCCGGGCCTGCGGACGCCGGGCGAGGCCCAGGGACCGCGCAGCACGGCCGACCAGGACCCGCCGGTCTTCATCATAGCCGAGCCGGGCCCGGCGCCGGCACGGCCGCCGCTGGCCGACCCGGAGCGGGTAGCCGACCGCGCGGTAGCGCCGCAAGCGGCCGGATGGGTGCATCGGGCGCGGGGCCCGCCGATGGAGCGTGGTGTTCCGTCTCTCACACCGCGCCTGTCGTCCTGGCAAGCCACGCCGTCACGCCTGATGGCGTGAGCCTGTGTGGCATGCGGGCGCGGTCAAATCGCCCCGCTCATGTCTGCCAGGACTTCACGCCATGCGTCAGTCTCCGTGGAAGGTGACGGCTTACGCCCTCATCGTCCTGTTCGGCGTTCTCGCCGCCCTGCCCAATCTTCTCACCCGCGAACAGCTCGCGCTTCTCCCGGACTGGCTGCCCAAGCAGCAGGTCACGCTCGGGCTGGACCTGCGCGGCGGCTCGCAGCTTCTGCTGGAAATCGACGGCGATGCCGTGCGCAGCGACCGCCTCTCCAGCCTTTCCGATTCCGCCGCCGCCGCGCTGCAGGGTGCCGGCATCCGCCATAGCGGCGTGCGCGTCGCCGACAACGCGGTGACGGTGCGGCCGCTCGATGCGGCCCAGGGCCGCGACGCTCTGCGCGTGCTGACCGGGCTGAACACGCCGGTCGAGACCCGGTTCGGCACCTCGGGCCCACCGTCGCTGGAGGTCAATGCAGGCACCGACGGCACGATCACCCTGCGGCCGACGGAGGCCGACCTGACGGCGCGCCTCAATGCCGCGGCCGATCACAGCCTGGAGATCGTGCGCCGCCGTATCGACCAGGCCGGCATTGCCGAGCCCACCGTGATGCGCCAGGGCGCCAGCCGGATCCTGGTGCAGCTGCCCGGCGTGCAGGACCCGACCCGCATCAAGGAGCTGCTGGGCAGCACCGCACGGCTCAGCTTCCACATGGTCGACGAGACGGCCGGCGATGGCCGCGTGCCCGGCACGACGCTGCTGCCGCTGGAAGGCAGCTCGGGGCAGATCCGCATCAGGTCGCGGGTGATGCTCGAGGGTGACCGTCTGGTCGACGCCACCGCCGGGTTCGATCAGCGGTCCGGCCAGCCGATCGTGCAGTTCCGCTTCGATTCGCAGGGCGCCAAGCGCTTTGCCGATATCACGCAGAAGAATGTCGGCAAGCCGTTCGCGATCGTGCTCGACGGCCGCGTGCTCAGCGCGCCGGTGATCCAGGAGCCGATCCTCGGCGGCTCCGGTCAGATCAGCGGCCATTTCACGACGGAAAGCGCCAAGGATCTCGCCGTTCTGCTGCGGGCCGGCGCCCTGCCGGCGCCGATGAAGGTGATCGAGGAACGCACCGTGGGCGCCGACCTCGGCGCCGACGCGATCGAGCAGGGTGTCACGACGGGCCTGATCGGCTTCGCCCTGGTCTTCATCTTCATGGTCGTGCTGTACGGCCGCTGGGGCCTGGTCGCCAACCTGGCGCTGGCGTCCAACGTGGTGCTGACCTTCGCGGCGCTGAGCCTGCTGGGCGCGACACTGACCTTGCCCGGCATCGCCGGCATCATCCTGGGGGTGGGCCTGGCGGTCGACGCCAACGTGCTGATCAACGAGCGCATCCGCGAGGAGACGGCACGCGGGCGCAGCGCGATCGCGGCGCTCGACGCCGGGTTCAAGCGGGCCTACAGCACCATCGTCGACTCCAACGTCACCACCCTGATCGCGACCACCATGCTGTTCGCGCTCGGCTCGGGCCCGGTGCGCGGCTTTGCGATCACGATGGGCCTGGGCATCATGATCTCGATGTTCACGGCCGTGTCGATCGTGCGCATGATCATGGCCCTGTGGGTCGTCTGGCGCCGGCCCAGGCAGTTCATCATCCGGCCGCTGTTGGGGATGCGCCTGATCCCGGACAACACCGCCTTCCGCTTCATGCGCGGGCGCTTCATCGGCATCGCGGTGTCGGCCGTGCTGTCGGTGTCGTCGCTGGCGCTGTTCGTTCATCCCGGCCTGAACTACGGCATCGATTTCGTCGGCGGCACGCTGGTCGAGGTCAAGACGCAGGAGCCGGCCAGGCTCGACGAGCTGCGGCGGGCGCTGAACGGCCTGGATCTCGGCGAGGTCGCGCTGCAGGAGGCCGGCTCTCCCAACAACGTGCTGGTGCGCATCGAACGCCAGCCGGGTGACGACCAGGCTCAGGCCGCCGCGACCGACAAGGTGAAGGCGAAGCTGGCGGAGATCGCGCCGGGCTCGGCGATCGAGCGCGTCGAGGTTGTCGGGCCCAAGGTCAGCGGCGAGCTGATGGAGGCGGGCGTGCTGGCCGTGGCGCTGGCGTGCCTGGCGATGCTCATCTACATCTGGGTGCGTTTCGAATGGCAGTTCGCCGTCGGCGCCATCGTCACCCTGGTGCTGGATGTCACCAAGGCAGTAGGCCTGTTCGCGATCACGGGCCTGGACTTCAACCTGACCGCGATCGCTGCCCTGCTGACCCTGATCGGCTACTCGGTCAACGACAAGGTGGTCGTCTATGACCGCATGCGCGAGAACCTGCGGCTCTACAAGAAGATGCCGTTGCGCGAGCTGATCGACCTCAGCATCAACGCCACGCTGGCGCGCAGCATCTACACGTCGGCGACCGCCTTCCTGTCGATGCTGCCCATGGCCCTGGCCGGCGGCAGCGCGGTCGACAACTTCGCCATCCCGATGGTGTTCGGCATCGTCGTCGGCGCCAGCTCGTCGGTGTTCATCGCAGCGCCGATCCTGCTGTTCCTCGGTGAGGGACGGTTGCGCCGAGGCGGCCGTTTGCCGGCGCCAGTGCCCGCCGCGTCGGCCGGCTGAGCAGTCATCTGACGCCGAACGGCGCGCCGTGGCAGGCGCGCCGTTCGTGCAAGGCCACTACCACGTGAACGCCAGGTACTGATGGCGGCCCGGCGTGATGTTCACCGTCCGGGTTTTCAGGCTGCCTTCGCTGGCGGCGCGCACGGTGTACTGGCCGGCCGGCAGGTCCGCGAGCAGGAACGGCCCCTCGGCGACCGTGTGCAATACCGGCTGGCCGCGCATGTCGGTCACGCTGACCTCGACATAGGCCAGGAAGTCGCCGCGCACTCCGTTGGCACGGGCGAACTCGAGGCCGAGCGCATAGCGAGGCATCGCTGCCCGGAATGCCTCGGCTTCGTCCTTGGTGACACCGCCGGTCGTGAATATGACATTTCCCTGACGGCGCTCGACCGGCCCCGTGCGCATGCCCTGATACACGTCATCCCGTGGGCGACGGTCATCAAACCGGTCATACGGCCGTTCATAGCGATCGTATGGCCGGTCATAGGCAGAGGGGCGATCGGGCGGCGGGTACCTGTCCATCTGGGCCGCAGCCGGTGCCAGTGCGGCTGCCAGCACACCGGCAGCCACGGTGAACGGGAGCATCCTGGTCATCCTTATCTCCTTCGCTTCCACGGCCTGCGCGCATGGTGGCGCGCTCACGCTTGGCGGCGGGACAAGGTGAAAACGTCCTGTTGAAATCGGAGGTTCCGCGAAAACCCGGTGCCGGCGCGGTGGCGCCACTTTCTTGCCACTATACGTCGCCGCTGAAGCGGGCCAGCCGCATGGTGCTTGTGAACACCGCCACGCCGGCGAAGCCGGCACTGATCAGCAGCGCCACGGTCGGCCCTGCAGCTTGTGTGACCACCAGCCCGAAGACCAGCGCCACCAGCGCCGCGCCCAGCGTCTGCCCCATGACACGGGCCGTCGAAAGAACGCCGCCGGCGGCGCCGCTGCGCTCGCGCGGCACGCTGCCGATCAGGATGCGGTTGTTGGGCGATTGGAAGAGGCCGAAGCCGGCGCCACAGATCGCCATGCGCCAGGCGATATCGATGTGGCTGGGCTGCGGCGGCAGGAAAGCCATCAGAAGCAGCCCGGCGCATAGCAGGGTCAGGCCCAGGCCGCCCAGCAGGCCGGCGGGATAGCGGTCGGACAGCCGGCCGGCAAGCGGCGCCATTACGCCCACGGCCACCGGCCAGGGTGTCATCAGCAGCCCGGTGTCGACCTGCGTCAGGCCGAGCACGTCCTGCAGGTAGAACGGCAACGCCACGAAGGCCGCCCCTTGCGCGGTGAAGGAGCAGACCGAGCTCACCACCGACAGCGAGAAGACGGGGCGCCGGAAGATATCGACCGGCAGCATGGGCGCGGGCAGCGCCTTCTGCCGCACGACGAAGACTGTGCCTAGTATGACTGCGAGAGCCAGCTCGGCGGTCACGACAAGGGCGCCGTGACCGTGTCCGATGCCGTCGATGCCGCCGATCAGCAGGCCGAAGGACAGGGCCGACAGCAGCGCGCTGGGCAGGTCGAACGGATGCGGCGTAGGCTCGGTGACGGGCAGTGCCCGCGCCGACAGCGCGAACGACACCACACCCATGGGCACGGCGATCGCGAACAGCCACTGCCATGGCCCCAGGGCCAGGATCGCCGCCGCCGCGGTCGGCCCCAGCGCTGCCGAGGTGGCGACGATAAGCGCGTTGATGCCCATGCCGTGTCCCAGCGCGGCGCGCGGATACGTAAAGCGGATCAGCGCCGGGTTCACGCTCATGATCCCGGCGGCGCCCAGGCCCTGCACGGTACGTGCGATCACAAGCATGGTGAGCGAGTCCGAAAGCGCGCAGATCAGCGATGCCAGGGTGAACACCACCACGCCGGCGCGGAACACGCGGCGGTAGCCGAGCACGTCTCCCAGCGACGACAGCGGCAGCAGCGAAACCATGACCGCGATCTGGAAGGCATTGACGATCCAGATCGAGCGGGCGGCCGTCGTATCGAGGTCGCGTGCGATCACAGGCAGGGCGATGTTGGCGAGCGAGCCGTTGAGCACCGTCATCGACAGGCCAAACGCCATGGCAGCGACGGCCCAGTGGCGTCGCGGCACCGGCAGACCATCGCCGGCATCGATCGGTAGAGCCACCATCGCTTTACTGGGCCACAGTAGGTGCGTCGCCCGCCACTGTGGTGCGCTGCATCAGGCGCCTGTGCCTCACCGCATCGTACGGCGTGGCGCGGTGCAGGACGGCCCGGTTGTCCCAGATGATCAGGTCGCCTGCGCGCCAGTGATGCGAGAAGCAGAAGGCGGGCTGTGTCGCGTGCGCCGTCAGGGAGTCCAGCAGCGCGCGGCCCTCGGCGAACGGCCAGCCCAATATGTGCGAGGCATGCGAGCTCACGTACAGGGCCTTGCGGCCGTTGATCGGATTGACCCGGACCAGGCGCTGCTTCACGGGCGGCACCTCAGCCTTCTGCGCCTCGGTCAGCACGGTCGGGTCGACCAGGCCGCGCGAATAGGCCAGCGAATGCTCGGCCACCAGCGTCTCGATCTGCTGCTGCATCGCCTCGGACAGGCTTGCATGGGCGGCGCGCAGGCTGGCGAATTCGGTGTTGCCGCCCTCCGGCGGGCAGATACGCGCCGACAGCAGCGAGCACAGCGCCGGCACCCGCTTGAAGGAGCTGTCGGTGTGCCAGAAGTAGTTGGCCTTCTGGTAGACCATGCGGCGGTCGTCCGGAGGGATCGTGGCGCCGGTATCGATGTCGAGGTTGGATTGGCGCGCGAACGGCGTGCCGCCGGCCGGGTTGGCGCTGACGGTTGTTTCCAAGGGGCCGAACAGCTTGCTGAACGCGATCTGCTGCGCATCGTCGATCGGCTGGTCGCGCAGCAGCACGACGGAGTGCTCCTCGAAGGCAGCGCGGATCTCGCCGAAAGCCACGGCATCGACCGGGTGCGTCAGGTCGATGCCGCCGATCTCGACGCCGAACAGGGGATGCAGCTTGCGGAACGTCAGGGCCATGGTCACGGGCTTGTAACACGTGAAGGCACTCTAGCGCGACCGGACAGCGTTGGCCGTGCAAGTGCTGCAAGGCAGGCATATGGCGCTTTTTTCATCGCCCTGGGGCGCAGCGAAGCACCCTGCGATCGCGCCAACGATTTTTCCCCATGATGCAGGCCGTCGTCATGGAATTGTCGCGCGGCCGTCATCGCGTGTTTATCGCCGCACCCTAGGCATCGCTGCGCAAGACAGGAGCGCGCGTGACGGTCGATGCCATCATCACGGCCGACGTCCTGGACGTCGACACCAAGCCGGTGCGGGCGGATCGCCGTCGGCGTCCCCGGCCGTGGCGTCTGGCCTGGCTGCTGCTGCTGCTGCCGTCGCTGCTGTGCCTGGCGGCTTTCACCTACCTGCCGGTGCTGCGGGTGGTGCTCGATGCGCTGTACGCCGCGCCGCACGGTACCGGCAGCGCAGCGCGCTTCGTCGGGCTGGAGAACTTCGCACGGGTCCTGGGTGATCCCGCCTTCCGTCAGGCGGCACAGAACAACCTCCTGTACGCCATCGGCACCGTCGTTCCCAGCGTGGTGCTGGCGCTTCTCTTCGCGCTCGCCGTCTGGCGTTCGTCGCGATTCAACACCGTGATGCGCACGATCCTGTTCCTGCCGTCGCTGGTGCCGCTGGTCGCGGCCGCATCGCTGTTCTTCTTCATCTTCCTCCCGGGCATCGGCTTGCTCGACTACTATCTGGGCAAGATCGGTGCATCAGGCCTCAACTGGATCGGCGATTCGGACGTCGCCCTGTGGTCGATCGTCGGGCTGACGGTCTGGAAGAACGCCGGCTACTACATGCTCTTCTACATCGCCGGGCTGCAGGCCGTGCCGCGCGATCATATCGAGGCTGCCACGGTCGATGGCGCCAATGCACTGCAGCGTCTGTGGCATGTGATCCTGCCGGCGCTGCGGCCGACCACGGCTTTCGTGGTCACCATTGCCCTGATCCACATGCTGACATCGGTGGACCACGTCGTGGTGCTGACCAAGGGCGGCCCGAGCAACGCCACCAACCTGCTGCTGTTCTACATCTTCCAGGAAGCGCACGAGAATTTCGATGCCGGCAAGGCAGCCGCCGCCACGGGGATCAGCGTCGCCGTGCTGCTGGTCGTGTCGCTGGGTGCGCTGCGCGGCATGGACCCGGGAGGCGGCCGTGCGTCTTGAGCGCCGTCTTGGCCCGGCGCTGATCGTCGCCGCCATCGCGGCTGCGGCCTTCGTCTGGGCGACGCCCTTCCTGTGGACCCTGGTCGCATCGTTGCGGCCCGAAAGCGCCGGCAGCGTCGACATGGCGTCGCTGTGGCCCGACTTTGCGCCGACCCTGGCCAATTTCCGGCTGGCGCTGGAGAGCGGCGACTTCGGCCTCTACTACATCAATACCGCGATTGTCGTGGTCGGCATCCTGGGCGTCCAGGTCGTCACGATCAGCCTGGCCGGATACGCCTTCGCACGCCTGCAATTCACCGGGCGGGACGTGCTGTTCTATGTGTTCCTGCTGCAGCTGATGCTGGTGCCGCCGGCTCTGATCGTGCCGAACCTGCGCACCATCGTCGATCTCGGCCTCTACGACACACTGGCCGGTGTGATGGCGCCGTATTTTGCGTCGGCGTTCGGCACCTTCCTGATGCGCCAGACCTTTCTCGGCATTCCGCGCGACTTCGAGGAGGCGGCCGCGATTGACGGCGCGCCGTGGTGGGCGATCGTCTGGCACGTCCTGCTGCCCTTGGCGCGGCCCGGCCTGGTGGCTTTCGCAATCGTATCGGTGACGGCGCAATGGAACGAATTCCTGTGGCCTCTGATGGTGATCAACGATCCCGCGAGCCACACGCTCACCATCGGGCTCGCGACCTTCACCAAAGGTGCGGAAGGCGCCAGGGAGTGGGGCGTCCTGGCCGCCGGCACCCTGCTGGTGATGGCGCCGCTGGCCGTCGCGTTCGGGCTCGATACGGCGAACCCGCCGCGCACCTGGGCCGAGCTGGTGGATGCGGCGAAGAAGCTCACGAAGCGCGATGGCGAGAAGATCGAGCGCCACGGCTTCATGATGCCCGGCAACTACGACACGCTGGGCTGGCTGATGAGCGCGCTGTCGATGTCCAACGGCGGCCGGTACTTCAATGAAAGCTACGGCGGCGAGGTCTACTACGATACGCCCTCGATGGTGGGTGCGGCGCGCCTGGTGGAGGACCTGGTGCACAAGCACAAGGTGATGCCGGCAGGTGTCGTCGACTCGGGCGCCGTGTCGACGGCCTTCTTCGCCGGCAAGGCGTCCATGATCCTGCAGTCCACCGGTTCCCTGTCCTTCATTCGCGAGAACATGAAATCCGCTTACAGCGTTGCCTTCGTGCCGCGCAAAGTGCGCAATGCCGTGCCCATCGGCGGCGCCTCGCTGGTGATGTTCAAGGGCCAGAGCGAAGCCAGCCAGGAAGCGGGATGGAAATTCATCCGCTGGCTGTCGTCGACCGAGGTCCTGGCCGGCTGGAGCCGATTTATAGGCTACTTCGCGCCGCGCAAATCGGCCTACGACATGCCCGAGATGAAGGCGTTCATCGCTCGTCACCCCGACGCCAAGGTGGCGCTCGACCAGCTCGCCTATGCGCAGCCCTGGTTCGCGACCTATCAGACCGTGGCCGTGCGCAAGGCGCTTGAGGACGAGATGCAGGCGGTCCTGAACGGCAAGAAGAAAGCCGACCAGGCCGTCAAGGATGCGCAGCGCAAGGCCGACGAGCTGCTGCGTCCCTACGTCGAGCAGACCGCGCTGAAGCTGCCGTGATTGTTGCAGCTCAGTCGCTCCGGGCGCGGCTCGGAATGACGGGCTGCCGGAACAACGGCGAGAAGGAGCACATCCATGATCATCGCCCAGATCACCGACCTGCACGTCCGTCCCCCGGGCCGGTTCGCCTATGAGCGGGTCAACACGAACGCCATGCTCAAGGCCGCGGTCGACGCGCTGGTGCGGCTGGAGCGGCGCCCCGACGTCGTGCTGGCTTCCGGCGATCTGACCGATTGCGGCCTCGCCGAGGAGTACGTGGCGCTGCGCGAGCTGCTCGCGCCGCTGTCGATGCCGGTCTACCTCGTGCCGGGCAACCATGACCGGCGCGAGAACATGCGCGCCGTCTTCCAGGCCGACGGCTATCTGCCGGCCGAGGGCGAGTTCCTGCACTATGTGATCGACGACCATCCGGTACGGCTGATCGGCCTGGACACCGTGGTGCCCGGCGAAGGCCATGGGCTGATGTGCCTGCGGCGGCTCAACTGGCTGGAGACGCAGCTGGCGCGCACGCCGGGCGAGCCGACGGTGA
Source organism: Vineibacter terrae (assembly GCF_008039615.1). Lineage (GTDB taxonomy): Bacteria > Pseudomonadota > Alphaproteobacteria > Reyranellales > Reyranellaceae > Vineibacter > Vineibacter terrae. The sequence goes on from NZ_VDUZ01000005.1 coordinate 128,737, forward strand.
TCTTCATGCATCATCCGCCGTTTCTCACCGGCCTGGCCGACATGGATCGCATCAATTGCCGCGGCGGCGATTCGATGGCCGATATCGTGGCCCGCTTCCCCAATGTCGAGCGGGTGCTGTGCGGTCATCACCACCGACCGATCCAGGCGCGCTGGGCCGGCACCTTGGCGTCGGTCTCGCCCAGCACGGCGCACCAGGTGGCGCTCGACCTCAAGCCCGACAACAGCCCGACCATGTTCAACCTGGAGCCTCCGGCGTATCAGCTCCATGTCTGGTCGCCTTACTCGGGGCTCGTCAGCCACACGGCCTATGTCGGCGACTATGGCGGGCCGTACCCCTTCGTGCTCGACCCCGACTACCCCGGCCACGGCGCCGACAATGCCGCGCCGGCGGAAGCGGCGGAGTAGGCGTGATGAGCCGGCGCAATGTCCTGCTGATTGTCGTCTTGTCGTCAGATGCGCCGGCCAGCACCTTCCCAGTACGGGTCGCGCAGCTTGCGCTTGAAGATTTTTCCTGAATCCTCACGCGGCAGCTCGGTGCGGAACTCGACCTGGCGCGGCACCTTGTAGCCGGCCACGCGCTCGCGCAGATGCGCCTGCACGGCGGCGGCGGTGAGCACGGCGCCCGGGATCGGCTGCACGACGGCGCAGAGCTTCTCGCCGTATTCGTCGTCGGGAATGCCGAACACGGCGCAGTCGGCGACACCTGCCATCTTGTGCAGCTCGGCTTCGATCTCGGCGGGGTAGATGTTGACCCCGCCCGAGATCACCATGTCGTTGGCGCGGCCGCACAGGTAGAGGTAGCCATCCCGGTCGAGATAGCCGACGTCACCCAAGGTGACGAGGCCCTGTCGATCGGCCCGCCGCCGCTTGTCGTCGTCGCCGTGATAGGTGAAGTCGGGAAAGTTCCGGTTGCGGCAGATGACCTCGCCGGTGCCGCCTGCGGCCACGTCGCTGCCGTCCTCGGCGATGATCCGCACGTCGCATGACGGCAGCGCGCGCCCGACGGTGCCGGGATGCGCCAGCCATTCCTGCGAATTGCAGTAGGTGACCGCGCCGGTCTCCGTGCCGCCGTAGTGCTCGTGGATGATCGGTCCCCACCAGTCGATCATCGCCCGCTTGACATGCACGGGGCAGGGCGCCGCGCCGTGCATCACGAAGCGGAGGCTTGAAAGGTCGTAGCGCGCCCGCACCTCGGCCGGCAGGCGCAGCAGGCGCACGAACATGGTCGGCACGGCCAGAAGATGCGTGACGCGCTCCTGCTCGATACGGCGCAGCAGGGTCTCGGCATCGAAGCGCGGCTCGATGATCAGCTTGGCGCCCATCGCGAAGAAGCGCAGGCTGAAGGCGTTGGGCGTCGAATGATAGAGCGGGCCGGCCAGCAGGCAGGTGATGTCGGATGGTCTGTCTGCGTAGCCGAGACCGAAGATCACGGCGGCATTGCGCTCGGCTGCTTCTGCCTGTGCCTCGCTGGTCGGCGCGCGCCGAACGCCCTTGGGCCGTCCCGTCGTGCCCGAGGTGTAGATCATCGAGCCCAGCGCGGCGACACGGCCGCCTTGGCGCGGCGCGTGGCGTGCCAGCCAGTCCGTCCACCCGGTGACACCAGCCGGCAGCACGGCCGACTGAGGCGCCAGGCCGTAGGCGGCGACGATCGCATCAGGCGTCTCCACCACCAGCGTCAGCACCCCGGCCGGGATCGCATCGGCCATCCGGTGATGGAGATCGGCATGGATCACGATCGCCTTGGCGCCCGAGTTGACGAAGACATAGCCGGCTTCGTCGACCGAGTTGTGCCAGTTCACCGGCGTCACGTAGGCGCCGATCAGGCTGGCGCCGGCGCTGGCGGTCAGGAAGGCGAAGTCGTTGCGCAGGCACACCGCGACCACGTCGCCGGGGCCGATGCCGTGCGCGGCGAAGCCGGCCGCTGCCCGCTCGGCCTCCCGCATCACCTCGTCATCCGGCCGGCGGCGATCACCGGCCAGGATCCATGCCGCCATCGTTTCCTCCTTTTCATTCTCCCCCACGCAGTGGGGGAGGTGGCCGAAGGCCGGAGGGGGACCTCACGTGATGGTTCGCATGACGCACACCACGTCGGGTCCCCTCCGCCCCTTCGGGGCACCTCCCCACTACGTGGGGAGGATAAAAGCATCATTCAGCCGCGGCTTTCTCCAGCGCCGCGAACTCGCGCCGACGCGGGCCCATGAAGCCGAACAGGAAGCCCGCCACCTTGCGCATCTGGATCTCTTCCGAGCCTTCCGTGATGCGGTAGCGGCGATGATGGCGGTAGATGTGCTCGAACGGCTTGTGACGCGAATAGCCGATGCCGCCATGCACCTGCATGGCCCGGTCGGCGGCCTCGCAGCACAGCCGGTTAGCCCAGTAGTTGCACATCGAGACCTTGTCGGAGAGCACCTTCTCGACCTCCGGGTGCGGCATCTGGTCCATTTCCCACGCCGTCTTGCGGATCAGCAGCCGCAGCATCTCGGCTTGGGTGGCCAGCTCGACCAGCGGCCACTGGATGGCCTGGTTCTCGGCCAGCGGCCGGCCGAACGGCTTGCGCTGGCGCGCGTACTTCACGCTCTCGTTGATGCAGTACACCGCCGCGCCCAGCGAGCCCGCGGCCTGGCGGATGCGGTTCTCGTGCACGAAGGACTGCGCCAGTGCCAGGCCGCCCTCCAGCGGGCCGAACAGCGCGTCCTCCGGCACCCACACATCCGTGAAGCTCACGCGCGGATGGTCGGTGGGCATGTTGAAGGTCCACATGTACTCCTCGACCTTCACGCCGGGCGTGCTCGTCGGCACCAGGAAGCAGCTGATGCCGCGTCCGTCGCCGTCCTTGCCGCTGGTGCGCGCGAAGAGCGCGCAATGCGTCGCCACGTGCATGCCCGTGGTCCACATCTTGGCGCCGTTGATCAGCCAGCCGGGCTTGCCGTCACGCTCCTGCCGCACGGCGCGGGTCGCCATGTGGGTCGCGTCCGAGCCATGCTCAGGCTCGGTGAGGCCGAAGGTGATGCGCCGCCGCCCCTCGAGGGACCCGAAGATGAACTCCTCCTTCTGGGCCGGCGTGCCGAAGTCGCGCATCATCACGATGAACGGGAAGTTGCCGACGATGGAATGCTCGTTCTGCAGGTCGTTGTGCAGGCCCAACCCCTTGCTGGCGAAATGCTCACGGATCACCGCCATCCACAGGTTCGAGCCGTCGCGGCCGCCGAACTCCTTGGGCAGCGAGAAGCGGAAATGGCCAGCCTTGTCGGCGCGGCGCTTGGCCTCGCGCAGCAGGTCCTCCCATTCCTTGCGCGGCAGGCCCTGGTCGTCCCAGTTGGTGCGCGCATGCTCGCGGCGATGGTCGAAGAAACGCTCGTTGTCGTCCTGCGCCTGCAGCGGCTTGATCTCCGCCTCGATGAAGCGGTCGAGCTCGGCCAGGTAGTCGGTCAGCTCCTTGGGCAGATTGAAATCCATGGTCCTTCTCCCTTTGGTGGTGTGTTCGGCGTCTGAAGTTATGGGGACCGCTTCATGGTGAGCTTGTCGAACCATGAAGCGGTTCGCACGGAGGTCGTACGAGGCTTCATGGTTCGACAGGCTCACCATGAAGCGACGCGGCAGACTTCGCTTCCTGCATTCATTCTGATGTCGCGGCTTTGTCCTCGGCCAGCGCCCGGCGATAGGCCGAGTAGGCCGGCTGGTCGATCGCGAGCTTGGTCATGGTCGTCCGTCGCAGATGCGCGACCAGGTCGGGATTCTGCGCCGTGAGCGTGCCGTTCTCGAGCTGCTCGCACAGCGCCTCGTTGAGCGCTTCCAGGGAGCCGTCGGCACCGAGCAGCGTGCGCAGGCGCTGATGCTCCTCGGCGTTGGCTTGCGGCGCGATCTCGAGCTCGCGGCGCACGATGTCGAGCGCGTTGGCTGCGACGCGGGCATGGAAGGCGGTGTGGCCCTGCAGCTGCGGCATGGCGTGCTGGCGCAGGAAGTCGGCGACCGCGGCGAGGATCTCGATGGCGGAGGGCTGGTCCTGCATGGTCAGGCCCAGCCCTTGCCGGTGATCAAGGCCAGCAGGTCGATCTCCGTCTCGGAGGCGCGACGGCCGATTGCCGCGCGCTCCACCGAGCGGTCGGCGCCGCTGGCGAATGTCGCATACATGCCCATGCAGCCGATCCCCCATCTCAACGTGCCGTACACTTCCCAGAACCGCACCCGGTCGCGATCCACCGTGCGGCCGCCCGCGGCTTCGTAGCCGGCGAACAGATCCTCGCGCTGGCCGAAGCCGCCGACCGGCTGGTCGATGTTGCCGAAGCGCCAGGAGTTCACCGAGATCCAGGCCAGATCCTCCATCGGGTCGCCGATATGGGCGCCTTCCCAGTCGAGCACGGCGCGCACACCCTCTGGCCCGATGATCAGGTTGCCGTGGCGGAAATCGCCATGCACCAGGACGAGGTCGGTCTGCGCGTAGGCCGGCGCGCGCTCGGCGAGCCAGCGGAACGCCAGCGCGAACACCGGATGCGGGTGGCGGTAGGACCGGTACAGCGTGCGGACGTTGCCGAGCTCGGTCAGGATCGGCGCCACGCGCAGCCCGGGCACGGCAGACGCCGTGAGCCGATGCAGGCGCGCCAGGATGGCGCCGCACTGGCCGGCGAGAAGCGGGCGGGCCGCGGCGAAGGCCTCGTCGCGCAGGATCCGCCGCGCCAGGGTCTCGCCTTCGATGCGGTCCATGAAGAAGCCGTGGCCGAGGCCATCGTCGGGCTGCAGCACGTAGCGCACGCGCGGCGCCGGCAATCCGGCGCCGGCGGCGGCCTGGACCACAGCCGCTTCCCGCTCCAGCGACAGCAGGTTGCTGCGCCCCACATCGACGCCGCGCGGCGCGCGGCGCAGGACCAGCGGCAGCAGTCCATTCTTGCCCTGCGCCCCGTCGCACCGCACGTCGAACGACCAGGTTTCCTTGTTGGCGCCGCCGGACAGCCGTTTCAGGTTTGCGATGCCGGTGGCGCCCGGTATGGCGCCCGCGATGGCCTTGCCTACCAGGCCGGCGAAGGGATCGGCGTCAGTGCCCATGCTCTCGTGTCTCGTTGTCTATGATGGTGGCTTCAGGGCGTGCTCGACGGCCTTGATGGCCGTGCGGCGCAGCGTCCGCAGGTCCATGCTCTCGGGACTGATCATCCACAGGAAGCAGACGCCGGTGAGCAGGCTGAGGATCAGGGTCGCCGCCGATGGCACGTGCAGGTCGCGGCTGACCTCGCCGGCGCGCTTGGCGTGCCGCAGCTGCTCCTCGAAGCGGGTGCGGAAGGAGCCGGTAGCGGCCACGAACGTGTCGCGGATCTCCTGGATGACGCCCAGCGATTCTGCCATCAGCACGTAGTAGGCGCGCATCGCGCTGCCGGCGCGATAGAACGTCTGCATGTAGATGTCGACGACCTCGCAGATGGCCGGCAGGCCCTTGGGCGCGCTCAGCGAATCGGGAAAGGCCTGGCGGTAGAAATTGGCGTGCATCTGCCCGACCAGCGCCTTCACCATGTTCTCCTTCGAGCCGTAGCGCTGGTTGACGAGGCCGCGGCTGTAGCCGGCGCGCGTGCCGATCTGCTCCAGGGTCGTGGCGCCGAAGCCTTGCTGGGCGATCAGGTCCGCCGCCGCCGACAGCATCCGTCGCTCCGATTCGGCCCGCCGCTCGGCCTGCGTGCGTCGCGGCCGCGCGGCGGCGGTCTTGGTGCGCGGGCGCGCGCCGCCGGTATCGCTGAGCGTTGCCATGGCCGGACCGTACATAGTTGATGACGTGATAGCAAGTTATTAGCGCCGATTGCCCCCACAGCCGGCCTGTGGACTGACACCTAACTGCAATCATTCCGTCACGGGTCGGCAGCTAAAGCTGCGTACCGCTGTCGGAAGTCGAACCCGGGGGTCGTGATGCTGCGTCTGCAACAGGTGACGAAGCGCTTTGCCGAGAAGCGGGCGGTGGATGGCGTCACCGCCGTCATTCCCAAGGGCCAGCTCGTGGGCGTGATCGGCCGCTCGGGGGCCGGCAAGTCGACATTGCTGCGCATGATCAACCGCCTGGAGACGATATCGGAGGGTCGGATCCTGTACGACCAGGCCGATGTCGGCGCGCTCGGCGGCCGCGGCCTGCGCGCCTGGCGCGCGCGCTGCGCCATGATCTTCCAGCAGTTCAATCTCGTGGGCCGGCTGGACGTGCTGACCAATGTGCTGATCGGCCGCTCCTTCAACGTGCCGACCGGCCGGTCGCTGCTGAAGCTGTGGTCCGACGCCGACAAGGCGGCGGCGCTGGCGGCGCTGGACCGCTTCGACATGGCCCATCTCGCGGCCCAGCGCGCCGACACGCTGTCGGGTGGCCAGCAGCAGCGCGTGGCGATCGCGCGCGCGCTCGTGCAGGAGCCGGACATCATCCTGGCCGACGAGCCGGTGGCGTCGCTCGATCCGCGCAACACGCGCCTGGTGATGGACGCGCTGCAGGCCATCAACCGCGACCTCGGCATCACGGTCATGTGCAACCTGCACAGCCTCGACCTCGCCCGCGAATACTGCGACCGGCTGCTGGGCCTGGTGGCGGGCCGGCTGGTGCTGGACGAGGCGCCCAATGCGCTTTCCAACGCCCGGGCACGCGAACTCTACGGCCTGGAGGCCGGTGACGTTGTCGGCGACCCCGAGCCGCTGCCGGCCGCGGCCTATGTCGCATCGACAACCCATCTCAGCATCGCCGCGTCCGGCATCCCGGCGCAGTGACATCATCCCCTACACGGAGATCGTCATGTTCCATCGTCGCCATTTCCTGCTCGCCTCGTCGGCCGCTGCCGTGTTCGTCGCCGCCGGCACCGCCCGGGCGCAGTCGTGGAAGGCCAAGTACCCCGAGCTGGTGTTCGCGGTCGTGCCGGCCGAGAACGCCTCGGGCGTCACCGAGCGCTATGCGCCCTTCATCGAGTATCTGTCCAAGGAGCTGGGCGTGAAGGTGACGCTGCGCGTCGCCAACGACTACGCCGCCGTGATCGAAGGGCAGCGTTCGGGCAACATCCATATCGGCGGCTACGGTCCTGCGTCCTATGCCCGTGCCTACATCACCGGCGTCAAGGTCGAGCCGTTCGCCACCACCATCAACACCGACGGCTCGGTGGGCTACTACTCGGTCTTCTATGTGCGCGCCGACAGCCCCTACAAGAGCATCGACGACCTGAAGGGCAAGAACCTCGGGCTGGTGGACCCCAACTCGACGTCGGGCAACAACGTGCCGCGCTTCGCGCTCAACAAGATGAAGATCAACCCCGACAGCTACTTCGGCAAGGTGGTCTACACCGGCAGCCACGAGAACGCGATCATCGCCCTGCAGCAGCGCACGGTCGACGTCGCCGCCAACTGGCTGAACTCCGACGACGACTCCAACCTGACCCGCATGGCCAGCAAGGGCATGGCGAAGAAGGAGGACTTCCGCATCATCTACAAGTCCGACCTGATCGCAAACTCGCCCTTCGCCTACATGGCCGACCTGCCCGACGACCTGAAGGCCGCGATCCGCAAGGCGTTCGCCGAGGCCCCGACCAAGGCCAAGGCGGCGTTCGACAAGCTGTCGGACGGCAAGGACCAGGGCTTCAAGACCGTCGACCACAAGTTCTATGAGCCGGTGGTCGAGCTGGTGAAGTTCATCGACCAGCTGCGCAAGACCAAGAGCTGACGCCACGACATCGCCGCCGGGTCCGAAACGGGCCCGGCGGCTTCCTTTTTGACGCTGGTCCAGCCCTTGTCCTCGCCTCCCCTCAAGCTCGACACGCCGCGCCTGGCGGTGCTCCACGAGGCCTATCGCGACGCGGTGCGCGCCAAGCGATGGCGCTCGGTCCTGATCGCCGTCTGCGTGGCCGTCGGTATCGCGGTCTCGGCCGTTTCGGCCGAGGTCGATCTCGGCAAGCTGTTCACCAACATCGACAAGTTCAGCAGCTATATCGGCCGCCTCTTCGTGCTGGAGAGCGGCCAGATGGTGTGGACCGACCCGGTCGAATGGTACTGGGGGCTGCAGCGCTGGCTGTCGCTGCTGGGCGAGACCCTGCTGATCGCCTATGTCGGCACGGCGCTGGGCGCCGCAGCCGGCATCGTGCTGGCGTTCCTGGCGGCGAGCAACGTCTCGCCGCATCCGGTGGTGCGGGCCGTCACGCGGCGCTACCTGGAGTTCTGCCGCACGTTCCCCCAGCTCGTCTTCGCGCTGATCTTCGTCATCGCCTTCGGCCTGGGGCCCCTGCCGGGCGTGCTCGCGATCGCGATCCACACCATGGGCGCGCTGGGCAAGCTGTTCTTCGAGGTGGTGGAGAACATCGACATGAAGCCGGTGGAAGGCGTCGCCGCCACCGGCGCATCCTGGCCGGCGGTCGTGCGCATCGGCGCCTTCCCCCAGGTCCTGCCCAACTTCGTGAGCTACACGCTGCTGCGCTTCGAGATCAACGTCCGCGAGGCTTCGGTGATGGGCTTCGTCGGCGCCGGCGGCATCGGCCAGGACCTGATCGAGGCGATCCGCAAGTTCTACTACGCCGACGTATCGGCGATCCTGGTGCTGATCATCGTGACCGTGGCGCTGATCGACTTCGGCACCGAGCGCATCCGGCACCGGCTGATCGACGCGGGGACATCGGCATGAGCACGACCGTCGAAGCCATGCGCCGACGCTATCCCGACGTATTCGTCCCGGCGTGGCGGCGCAACCGCGCGATGCTGGCTGTGCTCGCCGGGCTCGTGGCGCTGTTTATCTACGGCCTGGCGGCATTGGGCTTCCTTCATCCCCGGATGATCGATGGGCTGGGCAAGCTCGCCTCGGTCTTCGTCATGATGCTGCCGCCGGACCCGGGCTCGGTCGACCGCGCGATCATCTATCTGAAGGCGCTGGGCGAGACCCTGGCGATCGCCTTCCTGGGCACGCTGCTGGGCGCGGCGCTGGCCTTTCCGCTCGGCTTCCTGGCGGCGCGCAACGCCACCATCGGCCGGGTCGTGCGCTTCCTGACGCGCCGCTCGCTCGACACGCTGCGCGGCGTCGACGTCCTGGTCTGGGCGCTGATCTGGATCAACGTCGTGGGGCTGGGGCCGTTCGCCGGCGTGCTGGCCGTGATGACCTCCGACATCGGCTCCTTCGGCAAGCTGTTCTCCGAAGCGATCGAGGCCGCCGACAAGCGGCCGGTCGAGGGTGTCCTGTCGACCGGCGGTGGCGGCCCGCACCGCGTGCGCTTCGGCATCCTGCCCGAGGTCCTGCCGGTGATGGCAAGCCAGGTGCTGTACTTCATCGAGTCCAACACGCGCTCGGCCAGCATCATCGGCATCGTCGGCGCCGGCGGCATCGGCCTGCACCTGGCCGAGCAGATCCGGGTCCTCGAGTTCCAGCACGTGGCCTTCATCATCATCCTGGTGCTGATCGCGGTGGCTGCGATCGACTGGCTCTCGACCCGCCTGCGGCTGGGGCTGATCGGCACCAGGCGCGTGGCGACGGCGTAGTCAGAATTCGACGACGAACGTCATCAGGTCGCCCAGCATGCGGCCATGGCCGTAGTCGATCGGGCGGCCGTCGGGCTCGATGTTGACGCTGTCGGTGACCAGCACGGCGCGGCCGCGGCGCACGCCCAGCAGGCGCGCGTCGGCGTTGGAGATCAGCTGCGCCGAGATGCGCGTGGTGCGGCGCTTGTAGTCGGGGACGCCGCAGCGGCGCAGCGCCGCGGTGATCGACCGCTCCGCCTTGAACGCCTCGACGATGGCGGGCACGCGCGCCTTGCAGAAGTAGTGGCTGACGATGCCGACCGGCCGGTCGTCGGCGAAACTCATGGTCTCGAGCCGGATCAGCGTCGTGTCCGCCGGCACCTCCAGCGCCTCGGCGATGGCCGCGTCGGCCGGCACCTCCGACGATTTGATCAGCTGGCGCGACGGGCGGCGCTGGGCGCGGCCGACATTGTCGCTGAAGCGCGTGCGCGGCGTGACGGCGTAGTGGATCGGCGGGTCGGGCACGAAGATGCCGCGCCCTTGCTCGGCACGCAGCAGGCCCTCGTTCTCCAGGTGCGACACCGCCTGGCGCAGCGTGTGGCGGTTGACGTCGAAGCGCTCGGCCAGGGCGTACTCGCCGGGCAGGCGGTCACCCGGCTTCCAGGCGCCGGCCTGCAGCTCGGCGGCGAGCGTCTCGGCGATGCGGCGCCATTTGGGCGGCGCGGCCTCCTTGGTGCGCATGTCGTCAAACCTTCATCGGCAGGTCTTGCAACGGTCATCGGGCAAGGCTACGTTGACAATCATCTTGTATAGACAAGTGAGCGTGTTGTCGAGATGGAAAAGACGGACGACATCGCGAGCCGCAAGCGCCGCCTGGCAGCGCTGGCCCGCACCGACCGCGACGCGCTCGAAGGCGCGCTGCGCAGAATCACGCCGGTGCCGCGCTACGACGTGGTGAAGCCGGCCGAGACCGGCCTGGTGATGGTGCGCGGCCGTGCCGGCGGCACCGGCGCGCCGTTCAACCTCGGCGAGATGACCGTGACGCGCTGCGTCGTGCGCGGCGAGGACGGCGCGCTGGGCGTCGGCTACGTCGCCGGCCGCGATCGCCGCAAGGCCGAGCTGGTGGCCGTCTTCGATGCGCTGCTGCAGGACCCGGCGCGGGCGCAGGCGCTCGAGGACGACGTGATCGCGCCGGCCGAGCAGCGCCGCCAGGTGCAGCGCGCCCGGACCCTGGCCCGCGCCGCCGCCACCCGCGTCGACTTCTTCACCGTGGTCCGGGGAGAGTGACATGACCACGACCGCACTGCCCGGCTTCGCCGACGCCGTCCACGACGCCCAGGGATCGTTCCGCAAGCTGCTCGAGGCCATGGCCCATCCGGGCCGCATCGTGACGGTGCCCGGACCGCGCGCCGTGCCGCAGGGCCTCGATCCTGCGACGGCCTCGCTGCTGCTGACCTTGTGCGACGGCGAGACGCCTGTCTGGCTCGATGCCGCGGCCGAGGCGGTCGCCGGCTGGCTGGCGTTCCACACCGGCGCGCCGGTTGCATCGGCGACCGGCGTCGCTGCCTTCGCCGTGGCGCTGGCGCCGCTGCAGATGCCGGCGCTGGATGGGTTCGACTGGGGCACCGACGAGGTGCCGGAGGCCAGCACCACCCTCATCGTGCAGGTCAAGGCGCTGGCCGACGATGCCGGCTGGACCTTGCGCGGGCCGGGCATCGCCACGCAGGCACGGCTTTCAGTCGCCGGCCTGTCACAGAACTGGTGCACAGATCGGCGCGCCATGCAGGCGGCATTCCCGCGCGGCGTCGATGTCGTGTTCACGTGCGGCCATCGTGTCGCGGCGCTGCCGCGCACGACGATCATGGAGTCGTAGTCATGTACGTGGCGGTCAAGGGCGGCGAGCGGGCGATCGCCAACGCCCATGCCTGGCTGGCGGAAGAGCGGCGCGGCGATCCCGGCGTGCCCGAGCTCAGCATCGCGCAGATCCGCGAGCAGCAGCGTCTGGCGGTCGACCGGGTGATGACCGAAGGCTCGCTGTACGACCCCGACCTGGCGGCGCTGGCGCTCAAGCAGGCGCGCGGCGATCAGGTCGAGGCCATCTTCCTGCTGCGCGCCTATCGCACGACGCTGGCGCGTTTCGGCGCCAGCCTGCCGCTGGAGACCGGCCGCATGACGGTGCGGCGGCGCGTGTCGGCGATCTTCAAGGATGTGCCAGGCGGCCAGGTGCTGGGCCCGACCTTCGACTACACGCATCGCTTGCTCGATTTCACGCTGGCCGCCAACGGCGAGCCGCCCGCGGCCCCGGTCGCCGAGGCGCCGCTGGCAGACACGCTGCCGCCGGTGATCGACGTGCTCAACCGCGAGCGCCTGATCGAGGCCGAGGTGGTGCCGGCCGACGAGGCGCCGCCGGCCGACCTCACGCGCGAGCCGCTGCGCTTCCCGGCCTCGCGTGCCATGCGCCTGCAGAACCTGGCGCGTGGCGACGAGGGCTTCCTGCTGGCATTGGGCTACTCGACCCAGCGCGGCTACGGCCGCAACCATCCCTTCGCCGGCGAGATCCGCTTCGGCGAGGTGACGGTCGAGCTCGAGGCGCCGGAGCTGGGCTTTGCCGTCGAGCTGGGCGACATCGAGCTCACCGAATGCCAGATGGTGAACCAGTTCGCCGGCTCCAAGACCGAGCCGCCGCAGTTCACGCGCGGCTACGGCACCAGCTTCGGCCACGGCGAGCGCAAGGCCATGGCCATGGCGCTGGTCGACCGCTCGCTGCGCGCCGCCGAGCTGGGCGAGGAGGTGAGCTCGCCGGCGCAGGACACGGAGTTCGTGCTCTACCACAGCGACAACGTCGAGGCGCAAGGCTTCGTGCAGCATCTCAAGCTGCCCCACTACGTCGATTTCCAGTCGGAGCTCACCGTCATCCGCGCCATGCGGCGCGCCGCGGCGCAGACGGCGGAAGCAGCGCTTGCGGAGGCCGCGGAATGAACGCGATGACCGAGCCCGTGGCCGAGGACGGCTACAACTTCGCCTTCCTCGACGAGCAGACCAAGCGGATGATCCGGCGCGCCATCCTCAAGGCGGTGGCGATCCCCGGACACCAGATCCCGTTCGGCAGCCGCGAGATGCCGCTGAGCTACGGCTGGGGCACCGGCGGCATCCAGGTGACGGCCGCCGTCATCGGCCGTGACGACACGCTGAAGGTGATCGACCAGGGCGCCGACGATACCACCAACGCCGTCAGCATCCGCGGCTTCTTCCGCCGCATGACCGGCGTGGCCACGACCGAGCGCACCGACCAGGCCACGATCGTGCAGACCCGGCACCGGATCCCCGAGACCCGGCTCGCCGAGGGCCAGGTCATCGTCTACCAGGTGCCGATCCCCGAGCCGCTGCGCTGGCTGGAGCCACGCGAGACCGAGACCTGCAAGATGCACGGCCTGGCCGAGTACGGCGCCATGCACGTGAAGCTCTACGAGGATATCGTGCGCTACGGCCGCATCGAGACGGCCTACGACTATCCCGTGATGGTCAACGGCCGCTACCTGATGCGGCCCTCGCCGATCCCCAAGTTCGACAACCCCAAGATGGACCGCATGCCGGCGCTGCAGCTGTTCGGCGCCGGGCGCGAGAAGCGCATCTATGCCGTGCCGCCCTACACGTCGGTGAAGTCGCTCGACTTCGAGGACCATCCGTTCGAGGTCGAGCGCTGGGAGCATTGCTGCGCGCTGTGCGGCTCCAACGACAGCTTCCTCGACGAGATCGTGGTCGATGACAGCGGCAACCGCGCCTTCGTCTGCTCCGACACGGACTATTGCGGCGAGCGCCGCGCCCAGGGCCATCAGGGCGCCGGCATGCCGGCGGGCTACGGGCAGGCGGCCGCGGACGGCGCCGCCCCGGGCCGGAAGGGGGATTGACCGATGAAGGAGCAACCCATCCTCGAGGTCCGGGACCTGACCAGGCGCTTCGGGCTGCGCACCGCCGTGCGCGACGTCGGCTTCGAGCTCTGGCCCGGCGAGGTGCTGGGCATCGTGGGCGAGTCCGGGTCGGGCAAGACCACGCTGCTGAACTGCGTCGGCGGCCGCCTGCCGGCGGATGACGGCACGGTGCTCTACCGCACCGCCGCCGGTCCGGCGGTCGACATGCTGGCCCTGGCCGAGGCCAAGCGCCGCCGGCTGCTGCGCACCGAGTGGGGCTTCGTGCACCAGAACCCGCGCGACGGGCTGCGGCTGGACGTCAGCGCCGGCGGCAATGTCGGCGAGCGGCTGATGGCGCTGGGCCACCGCCACTACGGCAACCTGCGGCAGGCGGCGATCGACTGGCTGGCGCAGGTCGAGATCGACACCGCGCGCGTCGACGATGCGCCGCGCGCCTTCTCCGGCGGCATGCAGCAGCGCCTGCAGATCGCGCGCAACCTGGTGACGCATCCGCGCGTGGTGCTGATGGACGAGCCCACCGGCGGGCTCGACGTCTCGGTGCAGGCGCGCCTGCTCGACCTGCTGCGCCGGCTGGTGCGCGAAACAGGCGTGTCGGCCGTGATCGTCACCCACGACCTGGGCGTGGCGCGGCTGCTTGCCGACCGGCTCCTGGTGATGAAGGGCGGCGAGGTGGTCGAAGGCGGCCTGACCGACCGCCTGCTCGATGATCCGCATCATCCCTACACCCAGCTCCTCGTGTCCTCAGCGCTTTCGGTGTGACCATGCGTGCCGACGAACCTGCTCTTCGCATCCGCTCCCTGCGCAAGACCTTCACCCTGCATCTGCGCGGCGGCGTGCGGATCGACGCGCTGCGTGGCGTCGACCTCGACCTGTTTCCGGCCGAAAGCGTGGTGCTGCGCGGCCCCTCGGGCGCCGGCAAGAGCACGCTGATGCGCTGCATCTACGGCAACTACGCCGCCGATGGCGGCAGCATCAGGGTCGCGCATGACGGCACCTCGGTCGAGCTGGTGGGCGCGGCCCCGCGGCAGGTCCATGACCTGCGGCGGCGCACCCTGGGATATGTCAGCCAGTTCCTGCGCGTGATCCCGCGCGTGCCGGCCATCGACATCGTGGCCGAGCCGCTGCTGGCGCGCGGCATCGCGGCGGCCGATGCGCGCAGGCGCGCCGCGGCGCTGCTGGAGCGCCTCAACATCCCCTCGCGCCTGTTCGACCTGCCGCCGGCCACATTCTCGGGCGGCGAACAGCAGCGGGTGAACATTGCGCACGTCTTCATCGCCCGCTATCCGATCCTGCTGCTTGACGAGCCGACCGCGTCGCTGGACGACGCGAACCGCGGTGTGGTGGTCGAGCTGATCCAGGAGGCGCGCCGCGACGGCGCGGCCATCCTGGCGATCCTGCATGACGCGGCGGCGCGCGAGGCGCTGGCGACGCGCATCTTCGATCTGGCGCCGCGGTTGGCGGAGGTGGCCTGATGTCTGAGCTGGTTCTCACGGACGCGCGCATCGTCACGCCGCAGGCCGTCGTCACCGGCACCGTAGTGGTGCAGGGCGGCGTCATCGCGGCGATCGACGCGGGGCGCGCGGCGGCGGGCGAGGGGCTCGACGGCGACTATCTGATCCCCGGCCTGGTCGAGCTGCACACCGACAACATGGAGCGGCACTTCGCGCCGCGGCCCGGCGTGCGCTGGCCGTCGGTGTCGGCCGCCATGGCGCACGACGCGCAGATCGCCGCCGCTGGCATCACCACGGTGTTCGATGCCATCGCGCTGGGCTCGACCCAGGACCACGACATGCGCATCACGTCGCTGGCCGAGATGCTGGGCGGCACCCGCACGGCGCGCGACAACGGCATGCTGCGCAGCGACCACCTGCTGCATCTGCGTTGCGAGGTGAGCTACCCGCAGATGCCCGACATGCTGGCCGACATGATCGGCGATCCCCGCGTCAGGCTGGTGTCGATCATGGACCACACGCCGGACCAGCGGCAGTTCGTGAACCCGGACAAGTACCGCGAGTACTACAAGGGCAAGTATGGCTTCAGCGAGACCGAGCTCGACACCTATCTCGACATGGCCCGCGCCCGCGGCGCGCGCCACAGCGCCGACAACCGCCGCGCCGTGACGACGATCTGCCAGCAGCACGGGGTGCCGATGGCGAGCCATGACGACGCCACGCCCGATCACGTCGCCGAGGCCCTGGCCGACGGCATGGTGGTGGCCGAGTTTCCGACCACGGTCGAGGCGGCACGGCTGTCGCGCGCGGGGGGCATGAAGGTGGTGATGGGCGGCCCCAACCTGATCCGCGGCGGCTCGCATTCCGGCAACGTCTCGGCCGGCATGCTGGCCGAGCTGGGCCTGCTCGACATCGTCTCGTCGGACTATGTGCCCACCAGCCTGGTGGAGTCGGCATTCAAGCTGGCGCAGGACGTGCCCGGCATCGACCTGCCCAAGGCGATGGCGGCAGTGTCGCAGACGGCGGCCGAGGCCGTCGGCCTGAGCGACCGCGGCGCCATCGAGGTCGGCCGCCGCGGCGATCTCGTGCGCGTGCGCCTGGTGGATGGCCAGCCCGTGGTGCGCACGGTCTGGCGTGACGGGACGAGGGTGGCATGACGACGACTGCTTCATGGTGAGCTCAGGTGAATGCTTCGCATTCAACGGGTCAAACCATGAAGCAGTCCGCACCAACGTTGTGCGAGAGCCTTCATGGTTCGACAAGCTCACCATGAAGGCTTCCAATCTGAAGGGCCATGATGACGACGATCGACGATCTCTTCTCGCTGCTCGCCCTGGCGGGCGCGCGGCAATATGGCGGCGAGCAGGTGTCGCAGCTGGCGCATGCGCTGCAGACCGCGACCCTGGCGGTCGAGGCCGGCGAGCCGGCGCCCGTGATCGTGGCGTCGCTGTTCCATGACATCGGCCATCTGCTGGGCGAGGGCGATCGCGGGCTGGCGTCCCAGGGCATCGATGCGCGCCATGAGGACTCGGGCGCCGAGGCGCTGCGGCCGCTGTTCGGCGATGCTGTGGCCGAGCCGGTGCGCCTGCACGTGCCGGCCAAGCGCTGGCTGTGCTTCGCCGAGGGCGGCTACTGGGATTCACTGTCGCGTGGATCACAGGTCAGCCTCGCGGTGCAGGGCGGGCCGTTCGACGCGGCCCAGGCGGCGGCATTCATGGCGCAGCCGCATGCCGAAGCCGCAGTGCGCGTCCGCCGCTACGACGACCTCGCCAAGGTGCGCGGCCGCGGCACGCCGGGGCTGGCGGAATTCCGCAGCTGGACGACGATGCTGCGCGAAGATGCCTGACGGCAGGCGCCTGGTGCTGGTGGTCGGCCCCAGCGGCGCCGGCAAGGACAGCGTGATCCGCGGCGTCCAGGCGGCGCTGCGCGGACAGGCGGACGTGGTCTTCCCGCGCCGCGTGATCACCCGGCCGCACGATGCCACCGGCGGCGAGGATCACGAGCCCTGCGATCCGGCGGCGTTCGAGCGCCGGGCGGCCGCCGGCGACTTCGCGCTGCACTGGCAGGCCAACGGCCTGCGCTACGGCGTGCCGGCCGGCATCGACCGCGACCTCGCCGCCGGCCGTGCCGTGGTGGTCAACGTGTCGCGGGCCATCATCGCCGATGCCGAGGCGCGCTATCCCGGCCTGCAGGTCTGTGTGATCACTGCGCCGCCATCCGTGCTGGCCGCGCGCCTGCGCGCTCGCGGCCGCGAATCGGCCGCCGATATCGACGCGCGGCTGGGCCGCGCCGATGCCTTCGCCGTGGCCGCACGTCACGTGCGCACCATCAGCAACGACGGGGCGCTGGAGGACAGCGTGCGGGCGCTGGTAGCGGTGATCGCCGCTTCTTCCCGCGACGGCCAGACCATTCGCATATGACCTCGCTGTCATCCCGAGCGCCCCCTTCGACAGGCTCAGGAGAGGGATCTCCTGCGGCAAGGCGCACGGTGCGCAATTCGCGGGAGATCCCTCGCTACGCTCGGGATGACGGTAGGGGCATATGCGAATGCCCCGCCTGCGCGGGGAGAAGGGAGGCGATCACGCCGCCGCCAGCGCGTAGCGGGAGACCTGGCGGAACAGGGCGCCGGGGGAGGGCTCGACGAACAGCCATAGCGCGCTCAGCGTCAGCGGCGCGGCGATGGCTGGCGCGAGGTAGTCGGCCAGCGCCGACACGGCGCGGCTGCGGGCCGGCTCGTCGAGGCGCCCGGTCAGGGTGAAGTGCAGGCGGAAATCATCCATCACGTAGGGGTAGCCCCAGCGGATGAGGTTGGCCTCCTGCCGCGGCGTCAGGCCAGATGCGCGGCGGCGTTGCAGCTCGGCATCGTCGGGCGGCCGCCGGAAGACGTCGAAGGTGCGCACGATGTCGTCGACCAGCGCCCGCAGCGCCGCCGTCTCCTCGACCGGGCGCAGCGCCACGAAGCCCGACAGCGCCGTCACCTCCAGCCGGCCCAGGGTCACCGGGTCGCGTGCCGCCGTGAAGCTGCGCAACGTGTTGTCGAGCGCATGGCTGGACCGGTCGGCAGCCAGCCGGAAGGGCGGCTTCAAGGTCGCGTGGAAGCCGTAACGGGCCGGGTCCTCGGTCCAGGCTGCCGCCGTGGTCTCGTCGACGCCGTCAAGCCGAGGCCGCTGCAGGCCCATGCCGCGCGCCGCATCGCGGCCGAGCCAGGCGCTGGCCAGGTTGTGCAGCATGCTGTCGGGATCGACGGCGGCGTAGATGGCGAAGCGATGCACGGCGGCGGACTCGAGGCGACGGGTGAGCGGACTTTGCAACGCCATCATGACTCTCCGATGTCAGGTCTTCACCTCTCCCGCAAGCGGGAGAGGTCGGCGGGCGCGTAGCGGCCGACGGGTGAGGGCCTCGCACACGGCATCTCGTGCTTGGGCCCTCACCTTCCCATGCCTTCGGCATGGGCCCCTTCCTCTCCCGCTTGCGGGAGAGGAGATTTAGGGTCCCGGCCAGCCCTGCAGCACGTCGAGCTTGGCCTTGCGTTGGGCGGCGCGCGGCTGCTTGAAGTCGTGCAGGTAGGGCGCGGTGTCGAACGAGCCGTAGCTGGGGTTGGGCAGCATGATCCACTCGCGGCCCCAGCGCTCGATGTTCTCCTGGTACACCTTCAGT
This sequence comes from Vineibacter terrae, assembly GCF_008039615.1. Taxonomy (GTDB): domain Bacteria; phylum Pseudomonadota; class Alphaproteobacteria; order Reyranellales; family Reyranellaceae; genus Vineibacter; species Vineibacter terrae. The sequence continues at coordinate 147,211 of NZ_VDUZ01000005.1, forward strand.
CGGTCGGCCTCGCTGCCGCGATAGGCGTCGACGAAGTCGCCGAAATTGTCGCCCAGGCTGAGCAGGACGCGGTAGTCCTTGGCGACATGGGCGCGGCGGGTGCCCTTGGCCGAGCCCCAGTCCGGGCGCTCGCGCGCCATGAGGAACGTGTCGATGTTGCCGCCCATCGGGAAGCCCAGTCTCTCCATGTTGCGGCGCGTCGGCGCCTCCTCCTCGGCGCTGCGGTTGGTGATATAGAACACCTTGATGCCCTTGGCGTCGGCATACTTGGTGAACTCCAGCGCGCCGGGGATCGCGGTCGACATCTCGGCCGACACGAACTTCGTCCAGGTCTTGGAGTCGAAGGTCTGATCGGCCTTGATCATCCACACCTGGTAGGCCGAGTTGTCGAGCACGGTCTCGTCGATGTCGAGGATCACCGCCGGCGGCAGGCTCTCATAGGCGCCTGTCTGCTCTGCGGGCGCAGCCGTCCACTTCGTGTCGGCCAGCGCCTGCTCCAGCCGGATGCGCGCCAGCGTGTAGGCCGCCAGGCAGCTGGCCTTGTACTCGACCGAACGCTGCATCCACAGTGTCGCCAGCAGCGCATCATGGGGCGCCGGTCCGTCCTGGGCCCGCGCCGCCGCGATGGGCGCGGCGAGCACGGCGAGACTGAGCGCGAGAGCGCGCAGACGGCGCATGGTCATGGCGAGTTCTCCCCTGGGATAGCTTCATGGTGAGCCTGCCGAACCATGAAGCGGTGCACCACGGTGCGCGCGTGGGCCTTCATGGTTCGACAAGCTCACCATGAAGGCTTGTTTGACTTCGTGTACGCCGCGACCCGTTCGCTCAGACGACGTTTTGTGCCGGTGTCGGCGAAGGCGGCGTCGACCGCGGTTCGCGTGATGCGCAGCAGATCCTGTGCGCCGAGCCCGAAGGCGTCGGCCGCCATCTGGTATTCGCGGCCGATGCTGGTGTCGAAGTACGGCGGGTCGTCCGAGTTCAGCGTCACCTTGCAGCCGGCGTCGATCAGGCGCCGCAGCGGATGGACGGCGAGGTCGGGGTACACACCCAGCGCCACGTTGCTGCCGGGGCACACCTCCAGCACGATGCCGCGTCGCGCGATCTCTTCCAGCAGGCGCGGATCCTCGCTGGCGCGCACGCCGTGGCCGATGCGGGTGACGGGCAGGGCCGCGATCGTGGCCCGCACGCTGTCGGCGCCGCCGACCTCGCCGGCATGCGCCGTGCACGGATAGCCGGCATCGGCCACCAGCCGGTAGGCGGGCGCGAAGTCGGCCGGCGCATGGCGCAGCTCGTCCCCGGCCATGCCGAAGCCCACGACGTAAGGATGCCGCTGCTCCAGCATCAGGCGGGCCATGGCCAGGGCGCGATCGGGTCCGCGGTGGCGCAGGCAGATCGCGATCAGGCGGCCGACGATGCCGAACTCTTTTTCGGCGGCATCGATGCCCGCCGCCAGGGCCTCGAGCTGCGCGGCGTAGTCCATGCCGACATCCAGCGCGTGCTCCGGCGAGGTGAAGAGCTCGACATAGATTGCGCCCTCGGCGGCGCAGCGCCGCAGGTAGTCGTAGATCACGTCGCGGTAGTCCTGCGGCCGGCGCATCGCGCTGCTGGCGCTGTCGTAGGCCCGCAGGAAGCTGTTGAAGTCGCTCCAGGCGAAGCGGTGCTCGTCGGCGAACAGCGCCTCGGGCATGGCGATGCCGTTGCGCGCGGCCAGGCGGCGCACCAGCGCCGGCGGCGCCGAGCCCTCGATGTGGCAGTGCAGCTCGACCTTGGGCAGGGTGGCGATGGTGGTCATGGTGAAGGTGTCGTGTTGGACAAATTCACTGTCATCCCGAGCGCAGCGAGGGATCTCCTGCGGAAGACGCACGGTGCGCCGTTCGCGGGAGATCCCTCGCTGCGCTCGGGATGACATGGAGCGGCAGTGAGGCTTGCCTTGCTCATATGAAGCCCCGCAGCGGCAGCGTGGGGCGTTGCAGCCAGTTGTCGGGGGCGTAGGCGGCGCGGCCGTCGATCAGGTGCAGGCTGTAGGCATGGCGCGGGCGGGCCGAACGGTTGGCACTGCTGGCATGCGGCAGCAGGCCGTGCAGCACGATCACGCTGCCGCGCCGCACCGGCAGCGCGACCGGCGGCGTTTCGGGCCACGGTGTGTCGTTCACGACGGCCATCGTCAGCGCGCCCTTGGCGTAGTGGAAGCGACGGCGCAGGGGGCCGCTATGGCCGCCGGGGATGGCCCACAGGCAGCCGTTGTCGATATCGGCATCGTCAAGCGCCAGCCAGAAGCCCACGACGCTGGACGGGTTGGTGTAGAGGAAGGTCGCGTCCTGGTGCCAGTCGACCTCGCCGCCGATATGGGGCTGCTTGAAGATGTACATCGATTGCAGCAGCAGCGGCGCCGCGAGGTCCAGCGCCGCAGCCAGTCCGGCGAAGCGCTCGCTGCGCGAGATACGGTCGAACACCGGATCGAGATCGTGCAGCGCATGGCCGATCTTGTTCAGCGCCAGCGCCTTGGGCACGGCGAGGCGGCCATCCGGATCGACGGCGCCGGCCTCGCAGAAGAAGCGGATCGCGCCGCCCGATTCGCGGAAATACGCGTCGCGCGCGTGCTCCTGGGTCGTGGCCGAGAACACGGTGGGCGTCTCGGCTGGGTCGAAGGCATCGACCAGCTCAGCGGCGCGGGCCTGCAGCGCATCGCAGTCGGCCGGCGGCACGAAGCCTTCGAGGATCAGGAAGCCGTCGCGGGCATAGGCCGCGCGCATCGCGGCATCGAGCCGGCCGTCGGCGGGGGCGGCGAAGCGGGCGGGCGCGGTCATGCCGCACGCTCCGTCGGAGGGCGGACTGTCGGTTCCTGTCGTCCAGAGCGAAGCGAAGGACCTTGCGGTGGTTGGTCCGGCACTGATCTTGCCGATGACGGGTCGGACCGCGTCGCTCCAGCGACGCTCATGGACAACCGCCCGGAAGAGCGCCGCTGGAGCGGCGCGGTCCCAGCCGTCACCAGAACCGTCGATGACTGGCACCAGCCACGAGGTCCTTCGCTTCGCTCAGGACGACAAGCGCCATATGCGACGGCTGCGGTCATGGCGCGGCTCCCGGGCCGTCGCGGCCATCGATGCGGGCGTGGATCACGGGTGGCGCGGGCGGCGCGGTGTCGGCGATCCGGATGGCCTGGCGCAGTTCAGCCACAGCCGCGTCGGCGTCGGCATCGTCGGCGGCGTGGATCAGGGCCAGCGTCTGGCCCGCGGCGACGGCCTGGCCGACACCGACGACATCGGACAGGCCGACGGCAGGATCGATCGCGTCGCTGGCCCGCCGGCGTCCGCCGCCGAGGCTCACGACCACGAGGCCGACCGCGCGCGCGTCCATGCCGGCGACCACGCCGGCGCGCTGGGCGGTGCATGGCCGCGTCACGGGGGCACGCGGCAGATATCGCGCGGCGTGCGCGGTGAAGTCCCGAGGGCCGCCCAACGCGGCGACCATGCGGGCGAAGGCTTCGGCAGCGCGGCCGTCGGCGAGGCATGCCTCCGCCTTGGCGCGGGCCTCGGCGAGCGAGCCGGCCAACCGGCCCAGCACCAGCATCTCGGCCGCCAGCGCCAGCACGACCGCATGCAGGCGTGGCGTGCGCGCCTGTGTGCCGGTGAGATAGGCCACGGCCTCGGCAACCTCCAGCGCGTTGCCGACAGTGGCGCCGAGCACCTGGTCCATGTCTGTGATCAGGGCTGTCGTGGGCAGACCGGCGCCCGATGCGACAGCGACGATGCTGTCGGCAAGCGCGCGCGCCATCGCGTCGCTGGCGGCGAAGGCGCCGGAGCCTGTCTTCACGTCCATCACCAGGCCGTCGAGGCCTTCGGCCAGCTTCTTGGACAGGATCGAGGCGGTGATCAGCGGGATCGATTCCACCGTCGCGGTCACGTCGCGGATGGCGTAGAGGCGCCGGTCGGCCGGCGCCAGGTCGTCGGTCTGGCCGATGATGGCGCAGCCGGCCTCGCGCACGACGCGCTGGAACTGCGCAATATCGGGGTCGGTGCGATAGCCCGGGATCGCGGCCAGCTTGTCGAGCGTGCCGCCGGTATGGCCCAGGCCGCGGCCGGAGATCATGGGCACCACACCGCCGCAGGCGGCCACGATCGGCGCCAGCATCAGGCTCACCTTGTCGCCGACGCCGCCGGTGGAGTGCTTGTCGAGCACGGGGCCGCGCGGCTTCAGCGACGCCCAGTCCAGCGTGATGCCCGAGCGTGTCATGCACGAGGTCAGCGCCACGCATTCGGCGCGCGTCATGCCGCGCAGGAAGGTGGCCATGGCGAAGGCCGCGACCTGCGCCTCGCTGAGGCTGCCGTCGGTGATGCCGCGCACCAGGAAGGCGATCTCCTCGGCTGCCAGCGCCGCGCCGTCGCGTTTGCGGCGGATGATCTCCTGCGGCAGCATGGCTCAGCCCGCGCCGCTGCTGCTGTCGGCGAGGAAGGCGTGCAGCACGCGCCTGATGTCCTCGGCGCCCTGCCGCGCCGCCACGCGCAGCGTCTCGAGGTGGCTCAGCGGCTCGCTGCCCATGCCGGCGGCGAAGTTGGTGATCACCGACAGCGCCGCCACCTTCATCTTCGCATGCCGCGCCAGCACCACCTCGGGCACGGTCGACATGCCCACGGCATCGGCGCCCAGGCGGGCGGCCGCGCGGATCTCGGCCGGCGTCTCGAAGCTGGGGCCCGCGAACCAGATATAGACGCCCTCATGCAGCGTGACGTTGCTGGCCGCGGCGGCTTCCAGCAGGCGCCGCCGCAGGGCGGGATCGTAGGCATCGACCATATCGACGAAGCGGTTGTCGCCGGCCTCGCCGAACAGCGGCGACACCCCGGTGAAGTTGATGTGGTCGGTCACGAGCATGGTGCTGCCCGGCGCCATCTGCGGCCGCAGGCTGCCGGCGGCATTGGTGAGCAGCAGCATCTCGCAGCCCAGGCGCGCCAGGGTGCGCACCGGCACCTTCATCACGTCGGCGCGGCCGTGCTCGTAGTAGTGCGCGCGGCCATGCAGCAGCGCCACCGGCGTGCCGGCGAGGTGGCCCAGCACCAGCCGGCCGGCATGGCCGCCGACGCTGGGCACGGGGAAGCCGGGCAACTCGCCGTAGGGCAGCGTCGCGGCGGGGCTGACCTCGTCGGCGATCCCGCCCAGCCCGGTGCCCAGCACCAGGCCGACGCGCGGCACGAAGCCGGGCGCGTGGCGCTGGACGAGGGCGACACTGGCCTGCACGGGGTCATTCATCGTCGGGTCAGTCTGACTCATTTCCGGCATCGGCGGCGTGAAAGTTGAGGCGTGGCATGCCTGTGAAGGTGAGCGGGCGCTTTTCAGGCGTCCCTGGCCAGCGCAGTTTCAGAAATCCCAGGAAGCTTGAATATCGCCGTGATGACAAGGGCTTCGGTGGACAGGGTGATATCTCCAGAAACTTGCGCGGTTTGCGGGGTTTCGATCGCATCCGACACGCCGTCATCCCGAGCGGTTGTGGTTCCGATCTTCCTGGTCCGGGCCAGGCGATCGGATATGGCGCCGTTGCCCCTCGCCCCGCGGCAGCGGGGAGAGGGAGGGGCCCATCGCGAAGCGATGGGAAGGTGAGGGGTACGAGCGATCAGTCCCAGTTTTTTGCTGCTGGCTTGATCGTTCCTACCCCTCACCTTCCCATGCCTTCGGCATGGGCCCCTTCCTCTCCCCGCTGCCGCGGGGCGAGGAGACAGCACTGCGCAACGCCGGGTTCACCAGCCAGCGGCGGCGCAGCGGACCACGGCTGCCGACGCGCTGCTCGATGGCGTGCAGCCAGCCGGCATCGACCAGCAGCTCGATCACCTGGTCGGCGCCGGCGGCGTTCACCGCCTGGGCCAGCGCCTCCCGCCGGACCTGCTCGCGGGAGACGCCGTCCAGGGAGCGGCTCGCCAACCAGCGCAGCACGAGGCGGGCATGGTGGTGATGCGCGCTGGCGCCGGCCATGCCGAGCACGGCCCGCGCATGCGGCCACAGGTAATCGCGCCACAGGCTGGCGGCCGATTGCATGGCCCAGGCCGGCACTTGCGCCGGCTCGCTCATATCGGCGACGCCCATGGCTTCATCGAGAAGTGTCAGCACGCCCGCCAGGCGCAGCACGATGCCTGGGCCCTTGCCCCACCATGCCGCCTCGCGTCCCTGCAGGCCTGAAGCGTCGGCATAATGCGCCAGCCGGAACCGGTCGAGGACGAGCAGCGCCTCGGGCGTCAACGGCATGTCGCGCGGACCGTCGGGCAGGTGCTGCAGCCTGGCCAGCGCCGCCGCGGCATCGTCGGCGGGCGGCACCGCGTCGGCCAGCGCCTGGAACGGCGGCCGCCGTGGCCAGGCGAACAGGAAGCGCGCGGCGATGCTGTCGTCGTCGCCCGCGAACGCGGCCGCGATCGCATCGGGCCGCGCGGTGCCCAGCACCGAGACGGCGGGACAGTCGATGCGGATCGGTGGCCCGTCCTTGGGCACGACGCTGCAGGCCATGCCCGACCATGCCGACAGCCACAGGCCGCCTCTGCCGCGCACCATGTCGCGCAGCCAGGGGGAGCTGCCGTCACGCGTCAGCAGCAGGCCGCGCGGCGTGGCCTGCAGCGCACCGGCGAGGGTCTCGATTCCCGCGTCATCCAGGGCAAGGGGCCGCGTCTCGGGACGTGCCGGCAGCGGCGCGGCCGGCATGTCCGGCCATGGCAGGCGGTTGCGGATGGCGTGCTTGATCGCCGCTTTCCAGCGCTCGCGCTGGTCGGCCTGTGCTGCCGCGCGCCGGTTTCCGGCATCGTCGAAATCGGCTTGCTGCGCCTGCGCTATCGCCTGGACGAGGCGCAGCGACGTGGCGAGTGCCGGCGTCTTGCCCGACGAGGGCGGGCCGATCAGGGCCGTCCACAGCACGCAGGGCTCCGACCAGGAGGTCGACGGCGCGATGCGCCGCGCGGCGCCGACCAGGCCGGCAGCCACGGTCAGCAGCGACAGCGCGACATGATCGACCGGAGCGCTGGCGCCGTGCGCCGCATGCGCCGTCCAGCGTCTCCAGGCTGGCGGCAGACGATCGAGCGGGAAGGCCGGCAACGCGCTCTGCCTGTCCTCGAGCAGCGACAGGTCCGGCGCGGGCCAGGCAATGGGCGCATCTTCCGGCACAGCGGCGACGGCGGGAGCAACCATGGGCGCACCTGCGGTGTGGTGTGAAGGACGGTGTTGCTTGACGACAGCAACCGGCGATCTGGTAGCGTCGAAGCCGAAGCTGCGGCGCGAGCCAGCGCCCGTTAGCCCCGGCGGCGGGAACGCAGACCAGGATATTACATATAGAGTGCGAGGCGCAAAAAATCAAGAGAGAATAAAATAGGAATTTCATCCGATGGTTGATAATGGCTCACCTGGACGCCTGCCGGTGTGACGGCGATTGTGATGGATCGAACGAGGCTGTGCTTGCTGCATTCGTCAACGCAAAGCCGTGTGCCCGGGTGGCGGCAGCTCAGGCGCGACGTCAATGAAGCGAGGGGAACGAAAAGAGTCCCGTCGCGCCTGTGCGGGATCGCATCGCCACATTTCCCGTCATCCCGAGCGCCCCTGCGACAGGCGCAGGTTTCCCCTCGCCCCGCTGCCGCACTACGGGATCCACACATCCAGTCTCAGAGCGCTTGTGTTCCGAAACATAGGACTGTCATCCCGAGCGCCAGCGAGGGATCTCCCGCGAAGGGCGCACCGTGCGTTCTTCGCGGGAGATCCCTCGCTGGCGCTCGGGATGACAGTGAAGACGAGGAGATAGCTGAGGCGGCCGGGTCGGCATCGCCATATTCTCGCCGCGCCGTGCGGTGATGACGGCTTCGGTCGCATCGGGCATCGTCGCCCGGCACGAGGAGCGCATGACCGATCTCGATCCCATCGGGTTGTTCTTTGGCGGCATGGAGAAGCTGGGGCCAGGCCGCGACGCGGACACGGTGCAGGTCCTGCGCAGCCTGCCGCGCGAGCGCTTCGACGTGGTCGTCGATGCCGGCTGCGGCGCGGGACGCCAGACGCTGGCATTGGCGAAGGCGCTGGGCTGCCGCATCGATGCGGTGGACAGCCATCAGCCTTTCCTCGACTCGCTGGGCCGCCGGGCGGCGCAGGCCGGCGCGGCGTCGCTGATCCACGCACGCTGCATGGACATGAAGGACATACCCGCGGTCTTTCCCGATATCGACCTGCTGTGGTCGGAAGGCGCGGCTTACAATATCGGCTTCGCCAACGCGCTCGTGTGCTGGCGACCGGCGGTCCGCGCCGGCGGGTTCGTCGTCGTCAGCGAGCTCGTCTGGCTGCAGGACGACCCGCCGCCGATGGCGCGGGCGTTCTTTCAGGCGTGCTATCCCGACATGAAGCCGATGGCGGCCAATATCGCCATCGCCGGCGACGCCGGCTATCGTGTGCTGGGCACGCACACGCTGCCGCGAGAAGCCTGGGTCGAGGGCTACTACGCGGTGCTGCAGCCGCGCGCCGCCGCGCTCGCCGATCACGCCGACGCCTCGGTCCGGGCGCTCGCCCAGGAGATCGCGAAGGAGATCGAGGTCTTCAGCGCCTGCGGCGGCAGCTACGGCTATGTCTTCTACGTGCTTGAGCGGCCGTGATGGGCCCTTCGACGTGGGGGGCCGCTAGTACCCGGAATCACTGGTTGGTGACACACCTGTCATCCCGAGCGCAGCGAGGGATCTCCTGCGGCAAGGCGCACGGTGCGCCATTCGCGGGAGATCCCTCGCTGCGCTCGGGATGATGGATGTATCAGCGACCAATGATCCGGGCACTGTCCCAATGAAGGCTCGCAAGGGCGTGTGATGGCCGCTCAGGATGAAGGCGGCTTGCTCGCCTGCGTCAGCGTCTTCGGCGCGAGCAGGCGATAGCTCGCCGTCACGAGCTTGGCGACGTCGGTCCAGTCGGTGTCGCCGTCCAGGAAGATGCCGGCGATGTCGGGCCACCACACCGGCTTGAAGAAGGGCGGCTTGCGGAACGCATCGTCGTCGACGCCGGGCAGGAGCGAGCGGAAGGTGAGCACGCAGGCCGACCCCTCGGTCGCGGCCGCCTTGGCATAGGCCGGCGGCCATCCCGAATCGATCATGAGGACGTGGGCGAAGGTGTTCCTGCGAATCCGCCACCGCACGCCGACCCAGGCGGCCTCCTCATGGGCTTCGGGCAGCCCGAGGCAGATCGGCCTGAGGCGCGCGATGATGCGGGCCGGAACGTCGGGGCGTGCCGCTTTCGAGGATCGAGGTCCTGTTCGCAAAGATCCCTCGCTGCGCTCGGGATGACAGTCCTGGTTCTCGGGATGCAGCCTCTCTGAGGATGACGTCCTGAGCGATCGTCAAGGCGGGCTCAGGCGCGCGTCTTCATGTGCTCCACGAGCTGGTCGAGCGCGGCGCCCCAGCCGCTGTGGAAGCCCATGTCCTCATGCTGCCGGCGGCCCGACTCGTCGCTGTGCATGGCGGTGGCGGTGTAGCGCGTTTGCCGTCCCAGGTCCTCCAGCGCGATGATGGCGGTGAAGTTGAAGCCCGCGCCGCTCTTGATGGGGCGCCAGCCGGGAAGGAGGGCATCGGTCCACACCAGCCGCTCTTTCGGGACGACCTCGAGATAGCAGCCGCTGTTGTCGAACGCCTCGCCGTCGGGGCCGCGCATCACGGTCCGGAACATGCCGCCGGGCCGCAGGTCGATCTCGCAGTGCGTGGTGCGCCATGGACGCGGGGTGAACCAGACCTTGATGTGCTCGGGCGTGGTCCAGGCTTCCCAGACCAGGTCGCGCGGCACATCGACGACCCGCTCAAGAACGAGATCGAGCGCGGGATCGAGCTGCCATGGTGTGGATTTTGTCATGTGCTTGCACCTTGCGTTGGAGTGACGTGCCGGCCGGTGATTCAGGCCTGGGATTGCACATGGGCGGGATCCATGTAGGCGACCTCCCAGTGGTGGCCGTCGAGATCGAGGAAGCTGCGCAGCTGCATGAAGCCATAGTCCTGCGGTGGCTTGGCCTCCTGGCCGCCGGCCGCGAGCGCGGCGGCGGCGATACGATCGACGTCCGGCTTGCTCTCGACGCCAATCGTGATCAGCGCCTCGGCGGTCGTGCCGTCGGCGATCTTCTTGCTGGTGAACTCGCTGAACTTCGGATGCGTGAGCAGCATGGCATAGATGTCGTCAGAGATGACCAGGCAGGCTGCGGTCTCGTCGGTGAACTGCGGATTGAACGTCCAGCCCAGCGCCTTGAAGAAGGCCATCGCCTTGTCCAGGTCCTTCACCGGCAGGTTGACGAAGATCTTGGTGCTCATGGAGCATCCTTTCCCTGTTTGCCGTGGAGATGCATGAGGTAGTCGTCGAGCTGGTCGAGACGGCGTTCCCACAGGTCGCGCTGCCGCGCCAGCCAGTCCTCCGCCAGCCGCAGGCGCCGGGGCGCGAGCTGGTAGGTGCGCACCCGGCCCTTCTTCTGCGAGCGCACCAGGCCGGATCGTTCGAGGATGCCGAGATGTTCCACGAAGGACGGCAGCGCCATGTCGAACGGTGCCGCCAGCTCGCTGACGGATGCCGGGCTGCGGCTCAGCCGCTCCAGCACACGCCGCCGCGTGGGATCGGCCAGCGCCCTGAAGACGCTGTCGATCGGGGCGGGGGCAGCTCCCGCGGCAACCATGAACGCACCCCCTTCCTGAACCAGCGCCGCGATCCTACGGCTGCCTATTACTTAGGGCAATACCTAAGTAATGCCTGTTGCGAGGAGTCCGGGCGTCGGGATGGCAGCTGCACTGCGCATCAGCGTCGCAACTTATCCTCCGCCTCGCCGCGGGCCTCGCGCCTGAGTCTCCCGAGAAGCTCGTCCCAGCTCTCTCGTCTCGGACCGTCACCCCAGACAATTTCGAAAGTTGCTCGTGAGGCGCGCGGATGCTGCATTGCCTCAACGAACGCTTCGGCGACATCCGCGCGGGCAATGCGGTTGCGAGGCGCGAGCGGAAGGTCACCTTGGCCGACAACGACGGCATGCTCACGAGCCGGCCGATCGACGAGAAACCCGACGCGGATGATCGTGTAGTCCAAGCCGCTGCTACGGATTTCGTCCTCGACGCGCCGACGCCAGACGAACGTATTCCTCTTAAGCAGGTTGAGCAGTGTCCTTGCCACCGAGGGCGTATGGATGCCGATCGTGTTGAGATACACGAAGCGGCCACGAAACTCAGCTCTGTGCGCGGCCGCAAGCGTGTCGAGGACGCCGTCATGGTCTGTCGCCTTGACCAGGCGCTCGGAAGCGTATCGTCCGCTGGGCGCACCGGCTGTGAAAATGATGTGGTCCACAGCCCGTAGTGCCGGGGGGAGCGTGCTGGCCTTCGTGAGGTCCCCGGCGACCACCTCAAACGCGGATCCCAGTTCAGCAGAAGCTCTCGCAGGATCGCGCGCCAGCACGCGAACCCGAAAGTTTCGTTCGTGCAGCAAGCGGGCGATCAGAAGCCCGGTGCCACGTGTGCCTCCAACGACCAGGACACGGCTCTTGCCAGCCTCGCTCATGGAACCTCCGGCTCAAGTGCTTTTCGGAGTGTCCAACGCATCGCATCGAGTGCGCGCTTGCGATCTTCGCCGGCTTCCAGGATGTCGGCGGTCTCGTGGATGACCGCGAACAGCAGCCGTCCGGTGAGGTAAGCATCTGCTTTGGCAAACGCTCCAGCGTCCTGGCCGGCTCGGATGACGCCTATCAAGCGGCTGATTGGATTGTCACCCTCCGGGATAGGACGCCGGTGGGCGAAATCCGTATGGAACAGCACCGTGTGCAATCCACCCAATTCCGCCATGGAATCAACGAATGCAACCGCGAGCTGCTCCAGAAGAGACGGCCAATCCAGCTCCGCGCCGGTTTTGATGTGGATGGGGTGAGCCTCGTCGAATTGCCTGATGATGCGCCGACGTATCGCTTCAAGAAGATCGTCCCACGTGGGGAAGTAGAGATAGAAAGTGCCTTTCGCTGCGGCTGCTTCGCAGACGACGTCCTCGACGCGCACAGCTGGGCCGTCTCTTTTCAGCAGGCGTTCTGCGGCTTCGATGATCTCCTGTCGCCGGACATCCGGGGCCAAGCGACGGCGAGTGCGTGCTTGCATGAGCTTTTCTTGCTGACCGTAAGTCAGTATATAATGACCATTGGTCAGTTGCAAGGGAAGTCAAATGGCGCACCAGTGCGTCCCACGCGGGAGATCCCTCGCTGCGCTCGGGATGACAGCTGTGTCAGCCTCCTGCGATTCCGGGTGCTAGGCTTGCATGCCCGGAAGCGACGCGCCCGGAATGTAGCGCCTGACCGGGCGGATCTCGTAGACGGCGGTGGGATTGGCGCGGCGCAGGTCGCGGGCCACCGCGATCGCGGCGTCGCGGTCGGCGCAGTCCACGACGTAGAGGCCCAGCAGCTGCTCCTTGGTCTCGGCGAAGGGGCCGTCGATGACCATGCCGGCGCCCGGGCCGCGCAGCGTGACGGCCTGGCCCGTCGTGCCCAGCCGGGCCGACGGCCCCAGGGCCTTCTCCCGGTCGAGCCGCTCATGCACCTTCAGAAGGCCGGTCATCACGGCTGCATCTTCTTCCGCTGTCCAGGACTCGACGATCTTCTCCTCGTGATAGGCCAGGATCGCATAGAGCATGGGATATCCTTCCTGTGCTGGCGGCGTGCGGCAGTATCCAGTGACGATCGGCGTCTGCCAATCCCGACATCCGGAAATCGGGCTGCTGATGTTTGCAGGAAACTGTCATCCCAAGAGGTGTGTGACGTAATCCTTCGGTGCTGTCTCCTCGCCCCGCGGCAGCGGGGAGAGGAAGGGGCCCATGCCGAAGGCATGGGAAGGTGAGGGGTGGGAACGATCAAGCCATGCGGCAAAAACAGGGACTGATCGCTCGTACCCCTCACCTTCCCATCGCTTCGCGATGGGCCCCTCCCTCTCCCCGCTGCCGCGGGGCGAGGGGTGAACGGCCATCGCCGGCATGCGCATCACCCCCAGGTCAGCGGGTCGAGGTGGAGGTAGAACGCCAGCCGCTCCGGGTCGGGCGCGATATCGAGCGCCGCGAACAGGCTCTCATGCGCGGCCCGTGCCTGGTCCGGCGATGTCCAGGTCTCGCGGGCGTTGGCCAGGAGCAGGGCGAGGTCGGCATGGCGGTCGGCGGTGCCCAGCCGGCCGAGATCGACGAGGCCGACACAGCGCAGGGTCGCGGGATCGACCATGAGGTTGGGCAGGCAGGCGTCGCCATGGCAGACGACGCGGTCGCGTTGCTCCTGGGCCAGCCGCCCGGGCAGCTGCGCCCGCAGCCGTGCCAGCAGCGCCGGCGCGGGAATGTCGCGAAGCTGCGGGTCGAGAAAGTCCGGATTGACGGCATCGCGCGCGACGACGTCGGCGGCGCGGGCCATCATCGTTTCCAGGCCGCGCGCGAAGGGGCAATCGGCGACCGGCAGAGCGTGCAGCGCCTTCAGGCGCTGCGCGATCGAGGGCCACGCCCGGATCAGGTCGGCGGCCGGAAGGTCGCTGGCCGGCACGCCGGGCACCGTGCTGGTGATCAGGCATGCCGTGCCGTGCACCGTGATCCAGTCGAGGACGCGCGCCGTGCCCAGGCCACAGGGTGCCAGCCACGCGACGCGGCGGCGCTCGCCATCCAGCGCCGCCATGCGCGCGCCCGTGGCCAGCTTGGCGTAGGCCGCGCCGTCGCTGCTGCGATAGACCCGGTCGCCTGACTCGCCCGTGTGGACGGCAATCCACGTCGCGCTTCCGCGCAGGCGCGGCAGCAGGGCGGTATCGGGTATGATCACTGATGCATCTCGTCGGTTGGTGGGGCAGCGTCACGTCGGCCGCAGCATCGGCAGCTCGAGCCGGTGCGTCACGCCGATGGCCTGCAGGAAAGCCTCGTCATGGCTCACGACCAGCAGCGCGCCGTCATAGGCCCGCAGGCCCGCCTCGACCGCCTCGATGGCCTCGATATCCAGGTGATTGGTGGGCTCGTCCAGGATCAGCAGCGCGGGCGGCGTGGGACCGCTCAGCACGCAGGCGAGTCCGGCGCGCAGCACCTGGCCGCCGCTGAGGCTCGATACAAGCTGCAGCGCGGCGTCGGCGCGGAACATGAAGCGCGCCAGCGCGGCGCGACAGTCGTTCTCGCCGGCGCCGGGATTGAGGCGCCGGAAATTGTCGCGGATCGACAGCGCCGGTTCGAGCGCCGACACGCGCTGGTCGAGCATCGCGGCATCCGCCAGGCATCGCACCGTGCCCGACCATGGACGCAGCGCGCCGGCGGCCAGCGCCAGCACCGTGGTCTTGCCGCTGCCATTGGGGCCGGCGATGGCGATGCGCTGCGGACCGGTGATCACGAGCGAAAAGTCCGTGATCACCGGGCGGCCCGGCGTGTAGCCGGCGCTCACCGCGTCCATCCGCAGCACCGTCCTGGCGGCCGGCAGTCCGGTCGACGGCAGGGTCACGGTCAAGGGCTGCAGCACCTCGATGCGGGCGCGGGCGGAATCGGCCAGCGCTGTCGCCTGCGCGCGCCGCCGCTCGGCCAGGCGTGCGTTGGCGCCGGCGGTGTTCTCGCTGCTGCTGCGCCGTCCATTGAGGACGATGCGCGGGATGTCGCCCTTGGCGCGCTGGCGCCGCCCGGCCGCATCCTTGCGGGCCTTGCGCTCGGCGCTGCGCTGGGCGCCCTGCGCGACGTCCGCCAGGCGCTGCTCGGCGGCGGCGAGGTCGTGGTGCGCGGCGGCCAGGGCGACGGCCTTGCGTTCGCGATAGTGGCTCCAGTTGCCGCCGTAGCGCGTCGTGCCCAGCGTGGTCAGCTCGACGATCGCATCGAGAGTGTCGAGCAGCGCACGGTCGTGGCTGACGACGACGGCGCCGCCGCGCCAGGCCGCCAGCAGGTCGAGCACGGCGGCGCGTCCATCGCGGTCGAGATTGTTGGTCGGCTCGTCCAGCAGGATGAAGTCCGGCGCGGCGAGGATGAGCGCCGCCAGCGCCGCGCGCGTGCGCTGGCCGCCGGACAGCGCCGCCAGAAGCGTGCCGGGCGGCGCATCGAGCCCGACCCGGCCCAGCGCCGCGGCGATGCGCGTCTCCAGGGTCCAGTCGGCGAGGGACAATTCCGCAGCGCCCGCGTGGCCGGCCTCGGCGCGCTGCAGCAAGGCAAGCGCCGCGGTGACGCCCAGGAGGTCGGCCACGGTCTCGTCTGGCGCCACCTGGACGGTCTGGCGCAGCACGCCCAGCGTGCCCTCGACACGCACGCTGCCGGATAGCGGCGCGAGCGTGCCGGCGATCAGCTGCAGCAAGGTCGTCTTGCCGACGCCGTTGCGCCCCACGAGCCCGGTGCGGCCCGGGTCGAACGTCAGCGACAGATCGGAGAAAAGGGTGCGGCCGTCAGGCGTCGACCACGTCAGGTCGGACACGGCGATGGAGGCGGACATGAGCTCGGATTTCCTTCCCGGCAAGGCGAATGGGCATTGCGATGGGGGAGAAATCCATTGTCCGGCATCCTGTGGCAGTGACTGGCCGCAGTAAAATAAGCGCGGCGCGGGCCATCTTCAAGGCATCGACATAAGCGGCGTCATTGCGCCTTGCGTCGGCGGCGGCCCGTCTCGTCGCCGCGGCCCAGGGCGGCATATGCCGCGGCGAGGAAGTCCAGCAGCGCGCGCACCGACGGCAGCTGGCCGCGCCGCGACGGGAACACCGCGTGCGTGATCCCCGGCCTTGGCGACCAATCCGGCAACAGGTCGACCAGGCGCCCGGCCTCGACGTCCTCGTCGATGACGAGGGTCGGAAACTGGCAGACGCCGATGCCGCGCAGCGCCGCCAGCCGCAGCGCCACCATGTCCTCGGTGACCAGGCGCGGCGTGTGGCGGACCGTGGCGGCCGCGCCCTGGGGCCCGTCGAGATGCCATTCATGCGCCTGCTGCGTCGGATCCCATGCCAGGCTCGGCAGCGCGGCAAGATCGGCCGGGACGCGGGGCCGGGCTGCGCGCTTGAGCAGGGCGGGGCTCGCGACCAGCCGCTGCGGGCTGTCGGCCAGCTTGCGGATCACAAGGTCGCTGTCGTCGAGCTGCGGGAAGCGCACGCGAATGGCGAGATCGAAGCCCTCGCGGATCACGTCCACGCGCCGGTTGGTGCTCTCCAGCAGCACCGTCACCTTGGGGCATTCGGCCATGAAGCGGGCGACCATCTCGCCGACCTGGAAGTAGATCACCGACGATGGGCAGCTCATGCGCACGACGCCCTGCGGCTCGGACCGCATGCGGTCGATCACCTCCTGCGCCGCCTCGGCCTCGACCACCATCGCCACGCAATGGCGGTAGTACTCCTGTCCGATGCCGGTCACCGCGAAGCGCCGTGTCGAGCGCTGGATCAGGCGCACGCCGAGCTGTGTCTCCAGGCGTCCGATGCGCCGGCTGAGCCGCGATCGCGGCATGCCGAGCTTGCGGGCCGCGGCGGCGAAGCCGTTCTGCTCGACCACGTCGACGAACAGCCTGAGATCGTTGAGGTCCGGCGTCATTGTCCTATTTATAGGACATAATAGCATGCCGCTGACGGCTACTGCCAGGCCCGACGCGTCGACATATTGGCGCCAACGCAAGCGCCCATCCGGGCCATGCACCAAGGAGACTCACCATGAGAAAGGTTCTCGGGGTCTACAGCGCCCCGCGGCCGCACTGGGTCGGCGACGGCTTTCCGGTGCGCTCGCTGTTCTCGCACGCCAGCCATGGCGCGCATGTCAGCCCGTTCCTGCTGCTGGACTATGCCGGCCCGGCGGAATTCACGCCGGCCACGACGCCGCGCGGCGTCGGGGAACATCCGCATCGCGGGTTCGAGACCGTGACCATCGTCTATCGCGGCGAGGTCGAGCACCGGGATTCGACCGGCCAGGGCGGCGTCATCGGGCCAGGCGACGTGCAGTGGATGACGGCGGCCAGTGGCATCCTGCACGAGGAATTCCACTCACAGGCCTTCACCCGCAAGGGTGGCACCCTCGAGATGGTCCAGCTCTGGGTCAACCTGCCGGCCAAGGACAAGAATGCCGCGCCGGGCTACCAGTCGCTGCTCGACCGGGACATCCCGGCAGTCGCGCTGCCCGATGATGCCGGCACGCTGCGGGTGATCGCCGGCGACTATGACGGCCATCGCGGGCCGGCGCGCACCTTCACGCCCATCGACGTGTGGGACCTGCGCCTGCGGCGCGACGGCAGGACGTCGCTGCCCCTGCCCGAGGGGCATACCGCTGCCGTCGTCGTGCTGAAGGGCACCGTGATGGTCAACGACGACGCCATCGCGCGGGAAGGCCAGCTCGTCCTGCTCGACAGGACGGGCGGCGATGTCACGGTGGAAGCCAACGGTGAGGCATCGCTGCTGATCCTGGGCGGCGCGCCGATCGACGAGCCGGTCGTCATGCACGGACCGTTCGTGATGAACACGGCGGACGAGATCCGGCAGGCGATGCGCGACTTCCAGGCCGGCCGCTTCGGCGCGATCGCGTCCTGACTTTCGGCGAGCCCCGGCGCCCGGCACCGGGGCTCGCTCGACGCGCCGGCGGTTCGATTTTCGGGCAGCCGGCAGCCTCCTGCGGGATGGGCCTGCCGTGCGGCCGCGCGATGGCTAAGCGGACGGGAACTCCAGCGGCTCGAACGCCTTCACCTCGCGCAGCAGGATGCCGGCCATCTTCTGCAGGCGGCGGTCGCCAAGGGCCTCGACAGAGTAGACGGCGGAGATCGCCGCGCTCACCTCGCCGCGGCTGTTGCGAATGACGGTGCCGATGCCGAAGGTGTTGTGGATCACGCCCTGGTTGAGGCCGTAGCCGGTCTGCCGCGCGCTCCTTACCGCCTGCAGCACCGCGGCGGTGCCGGTGTGGTACTCGGCATAACGTTCGGAATTGGATGCGGCGATGGCGCGTGCCTGCTCGGGCGGCATGGTCGCGAGGATCGCGACGCCGGCCGCGCCGATGCCCAGGGGGTAGCGCACGCCGTCGCCGATGCCGGTGTCATGCAGGACAGTGTCCTTGCTGCCGACGCGCTTGATGCTGATGATGTCATTCATCAGCGGCAGGTAGGCGTAGATCACCGCCGCCATCCGCCGCGCGAGCTTCTCCATCAGGCTTGCCAGCCGCGGCTGAATCCCGCCGTAGCGCGTCGCGTCGATCAGGGCATGGACCTGGACGCCCAGATAGTAGCGCTTGCTGAAGCCGTCGAAGATCACCATGCCGTTCCAGGCAAGCGCATTCAGCAGCCGGTGGGCCGTGGCGACGTGCAGCCCGGTCTGCGCCGCCAGCTCCTTCAGACGGATGCCGTGGGTGTTGTTCCTGCCGACCACAGCCAGCAGGCTCATCGCGCGGTGGATCGCCTGCGCTCCCTTGGGTTCTGTCCTGTCGATCGCTCCCACGGACACGGGCATCCGGATGGAACCTCCTGCGGCTGTCGCGGCGATAGTTACAGCGAAGGCGCTGCCGGCCCAAGGACAATCGCGGCGCTACCCGACGCCTTGACCAATTCTTACAATATGATATTCACCATCTCACAATATGAGAATATGAGCCCGGGAGCCGTTCATGCCGATCCGCGCCGATGCCATCGGCCAAACCCGCAGCACGGATACGGAGATCACCGCCCGTGACGCCCTGGCCTATGCAGCCGTGCTGGGGTTCGACAGCGAGGAGTGCCTCGACGACGCGCGGCCCGGCGGCCTCGTGGTCGTGCCGATGCTCTGCACGCGGCTGGAATGGATCCTGGCCGGCGACGACCAGCGCGCGTCCGCGCTTGGCCTGACGCTGCCGGAACGCCGCCGCGCCGTGCACGCGCTGCAGGATTCGCGCTTCCTCCATCCGCTGCGCGTGGGGATGCGGGTGAGGTCGACGAGCCGCAACGAATACATGCGGCAGACCTCCGCCGGCACCTTCGTGCTGACGAGCTTCGAGCATCGCGAGATCGAGACCGGCGACCTGCTCATCAAGTCCTGGTCGGGTTCGATGCTGCGCGGCCTGCCGCTCGGCCAGAGCGCTGCCGGCGCGCCGCCGGCCGACTTCATCGAGGCAGGACCGGCGGAGAACCTGGCGCATGCCAGCGACGTGCTCCTGCCGCGCACCCTGCCGCACCTCTACAGCGAGTGCGCGCAGATCTGGAACCCGATCCACACGGAACGCGCGGTCGCGCTCGCCGCCGGCCTGCCCGACATCATCGTGCACGGCACCATCACCTGGGCGATCAGCGCACGCGAGGCCCTCAAGACGGCAGGCGGCAGCGTGGAGGCGCTGGCCAGGCTGTCGGCGCGCTTCCGCGGCATGGTCATCCCCGGCACGTCGATTGCCGTCAGGACCGCAGCACCGGCGGCGGACGGCCGCGTGCCGTTCGCGACCGACAACGCTGCAGGCGAGCTGGCGCTGGCGAACGGCCTGATCGAGATCGATCGCGCGCGGGCTTCCTGACGGGGCGGGCGGTCATGGACTACGTCCTGCAGCGCCTGCTGCACGGGGTGCTGACATTGCTCGCCGTGACGATCGTGGTGTTCCTGCTGTCGCGGCTCAGCGGCGATCCGCTGTCGCTGATCCTGGACCCGGCCGCGACGGCGGCCGATCGTGCCGTCGAGCTGGCGCGGCTGGGGCTCGACCGCAGCTATATCGACCAGTACCTGATCTTCCTGGGCAATGCGCTGGGCGGCGATTTCGGCGAGTCCATCTTCTACAAGGCGCCGGCGTTCAGTGTCTTCATGCAGCATCTGCCGGCGACGCTCGAGCTCGGCGTCGTGGCGATCGCCGTGTCGGCGGCGATCGCCATTCCGGCGGGTGTCGTCTCGGCCGTGCGCAAGGGCGGCATCCTCGACACTGCCGCAAAGGCGTTCGCGCTGACCGGCCAGTCGGCGCCGATCTTCTGGATCGCGCTGATGCTGGTGCTGGTGTTCTCGGTGGTGCTGGGCTGGCTGCCGACCTCGGGACGCGGCGGGCTTTCGCATCTGGTCCTGCCGGCGCTCACCCTCGGCTGGTACAGCAACGCCTTCCTGATGCGCGTGACCCGCTCGAGCATGCTGGACGTGCTGGATGCGGACTACATCCGCCTGGCCCGGCTCGAGGGGCTGCCCGAGCGGCGCATCGTCTGGGTCCACGCCCTGAAGAATGCGGCCGGCACCATCGTCACCACGCTCGGGTTGATGACGATCAGCCTTGTCACCGGCGCGGTGGTCACCGAGACCGTGTTCGCCTGGCCGGGGGTCGGACGGCTGATCGTCGAGTCGATCTTCCATCGCGACTTTCCGGTGGTGCAGGCCGCCGTGACGGTCATCGCCGCGATCGTGATCCTGATCAATCTTGCGGTCGATCTGATCTTCGCGTGGATCGATCCACGCGTGCGGCTGGGTTGACGCCATGGCGGAGGTCTCGTTCCCGCACGCGCAGGAGCGCCGGCCCGGCCGTGGCTTCGCTGCCTTGCGCCGCCTGCCTCTGCTGTCGGGCGCCATCATCGCTGCAGCGCTGCTGGCGGCGCTGCTGGCCCCCTGGATCGCGCCGTACGACCCGGCGGCGGTCGATCTGCTGCGCCGTTTCGCACCGCCGGCGTGGATGGACGGCGGCTCCTCGCTGCACATCCTGGGCAGCGACGACCTCGGACGTGACGTGCTGAGCCGGCTGATCTGGGGCGCGCGGGTATCGATGCTGGTGGCGGTCGCCTGCGTCGTCTCCGACGCGATCCTGGGAACCGCGATCGGGATCGTCGCCGGCTATTGCGGCGGCCGCGTGGACAGCGTGCTGATGCGGCTTGCCGACATCCTGCTGGCGCTGCCGTACCTGCTGATCGCGCTGGTCGTCGTCAGCGCCGTGGGCGCGAGCCTGTCCAATGTGATCGTGATCATCGTCGTCCTGCGGTGGGCGGCGCTGTCGCGGATCGTGCGCGGCGAGACGATGATGCTGAAGCAGCGCGAGTTCGTGGCGCTGGCCAAGGTCGCGGGAATCGGACCGGTGCGCATCATGTGGCGCCACATCCTTCCCAACGTGATGAACTCGGTGGTGGTCGTGTCCACGCTCGGCGTCGGCGCGGTCATCCTGTTCGAGTCGGTGCTGAGCTTCCTGGGCGTCGGCGTGCCGCCGCCCACCCCGTCATGGGGCGGCATGGTCGCCGACGGCCGCAACTATCTCACCAGCGCGTGGTGGGTCTCGCTGTTCCCAGGCCTCGTCATCACCGCGGTCTGCCTTGCCGCGAACCTGTGCGGCGACTGGCTGCGCGAGGCGATGGACCCGAAATCCAATCGGCGCTGAGACTGACCGAAACGAGTGCAAGAGGGAGAACCGCGATGGCAAGCCTGCGTGACCTGACAAAGCCGCTGCTGGCAGCGGCGATAGCGGCCGGCGCAAGCCTCGTGCCTTGGGCCGCCGCGGCCCAGAGCCGCATCACCATCGCCATCAACACGCTCGGTCCCGAGACCTGGTGGCCGCAGGACATCGCGAACAACAAGTACCTGACCGGAACGATCGGCGATCCGCTGGTGCGGCTGGTGTCGCCGTACAAGCTGGAACCGGCGCTGGCGTCGTCATGGAAGGTCTCCGACGACGGCCTGACCTACGAGTTCACGATCCGCAATGATGTCCTGTTCCATGACGGCAGCAAGCTGACGGCCGAGGATGCCGCCTTCACTTTCGCGCCCGAGAACGCCCAGAACTACGTCGGCTTCTCGCGCATGAAGAACGGCAACATCGTCTCGGTCGAGGCGCAGGGCGACCGCGTCATCATGAAGCTGAAGGAAGCGATTCCGTTCATGATCGACGGCTACATCTCGCGCATATCGATCCGGCCGAAGGCCTATCTCCAGCGCGTGGGAGTCGAAGGCTTCAACAAGCAGCCGATCGGCACCGGGCCTTTCAAGGTCGTGGAGCATGTCAAGTCCCAGCACGTGAAGATGGTCGCCAACGACAACTACTTCGGCGGCCGGCCCAAGGTTGACGAGCTGATCTGGCGCGTGGTGCCGGAGCCGGCGACGCGGCTGGCGATGCTGCGCAACGGCGAGGCGGACGTCACCTACAACGAGCTCGGCGCGAGCACCGGCGAGCTGCAGCGCTACGGCATGCGCGCGGTCTCGTTCGGCCTGCCGCGCCAGAGCGTCCTGGTCTTCAACCACCTGCTGCGCAAGGAGAACCTGCCGAGCCGGTTCGCGGATGTTCGCGTGCGGCGGGCCTTGACGATGGCCATCGACCGCGAGGCGGTCGCCAATGCGATCTATTTCGGCAAGGACCGGGCCGCGGCGCTTCTCATCATGCCGCGCGACACGCCGTCGCTCGACCCGAAGTACCGGCCGTTGGCCTATGATCCGGTCCGCGCCAAGGCCCTGCTGGCGGAGGCGGGCCTGTCGGGCGGCTTCAAGGTCGACCTGTATGCGCCCAACAACCTGAAGGATCTGGCCGTGCTGATGGTGTCGTACTGGCAGCGCATCGGCATCGACGCCAAGCTCAGCCTGCTCGACCCGGCATCGCTCAACAATGCCTGGTTCAATCGCACGCTGAGCGGCGATGCCATCATCCTGTCGCAGATCCTTGCGAACGGCGTGGCGAGCCTCGTCTATCTCGATCCGGCGGCGCAGGTCGTGACCTACTACAGCCCCGAGACCGACGCCCTGCGCGTGGCAGGCACGGCGATCGTCGATCCTGCCAGGCAGGACGAGTGGTTCCTCAAGGTGTTCGCGCCGAAGCTGGACCAGCTCTATCCGGTGCCGGTGATCCTCGAGGGGCGCGACGGCGTGTTCGGCCTCGGCCAGCGGGTCAAGGACTGGAGCAAGTTCGAGCTGCACGCGATGGGCTTCCAGTGGCTGACGCCGCAATAGGGGCGGCGTCGGGCGATCCATCGAAGGCGCAGCCGATGACCCAGCCGCTGCTCAAGGTCGACGACCTGCGAACCTACCTGTTCACGCGCAACGGTATCGTCCGCGCCGTCGACGGCGTGAGCTTCCATGTCGATGCCGGCGAGACGCTCGGCATCGTCGGCGAATCCGGCTCGGGCAAGTCCATGACCGCCCTGTCGATCCAGCGGCTGCTGCCGCGGCCGGCCGGCCGGATCGTCGGCGGCGAGATCCGCCTCGAGGGCGAAGACCTCGTCGCCAAGTCCGAGCGGCAGATGTCGGCGATCCGCGGCCGCAGCATGGCGATGATCCTGCAGGACCCGATGTCGTCGCTCAATCCGGTCTTCACCATCGGGCAGCAGGTGTCGGATCCCTTGCGCACGCACCGCAAGCTGCCGCCGGGCGAGCTTCGCAAGGCGGTGGAGCGGCTGCTCGAGATGGTCCGGATTCCGGCACCGCAGACGCGCGTCAACGACTATCCGCATCAGATGAGCGGCGGCATGCGCCAGCGCATCGTGGGCGCGATCGCGCTGTCCTGCGAGCCGAAGCTGCTGATCGCCGACGAGCCGACCACGGCGCTCGATGTCACCGTGCAGGCGCAGTACCTGCGCCTGCTGCGCGACCTGCAGGCGCGGCTGGGCCTGGCGATCATCATGATCACCCATGATTTCGGTGTCGTCGCGCGCATCTGCGACCGGGTCGCCGTGATGTATGCCGGCCGCATCGTCGAGACCGCCGCGACCACGACGCTGTTCGACCGGCCGGCGCATCCCTACACGCAGGCGCTGATGCGGTCGATGCCGCGGCTGGACCAGCGGTCGGACCGGCTGCCGGCGATCGACGGCCAGCCGCCCGATCTGCGCCAGACGCTGACCGGGTGCCGCTTCGCGCCGCGCTGCGCGCACGCCTCCGATATCTGCCGCCAGCAGTATCCGGAGATGACGGTGGTATCGCCGGGGCATGCGGTCAATTGCTGGCATGCCGATCGCATGATGGCCGCGTCATGAGCGGTCCGCTGCTCAGCGTGCGCAGCCTGGCGCGCCATTTCCGGGTGAAGCGGCGGCAGGGTCTGTGGCGCAGATCGGCCACCGTGAAAGCCGTCGACGACGTGAGCTTCGAGGTGGGCGAAGCCGAGACATTCGGCCTCGTCGGCGAGTCAGGCTGCGGCAAGACCACCACGTCGCGGATGGTGCTGCGGCTGGAGCGCCCGGACGGCGGTGAGATCCGGTTCGCCGGCGCCGACGTCCACACCCTGCGTGGCCAGGCGCTGTTCGGCTATCGCCTGGCGGTGCAGGCGGTGTTCCAGGACCCCTACAGCTCGCTGAGCCCGCGCATGCGGGTGCGAAACATCGTCACGGAACCGATGGACGCGGGCGGGCAGCAGGCGCCACGCGCGCGGGCGGATGCGGCGCGGCGCCTGCTTGGCCTGGTCGGGCTCAGGCCGGACGCCGCCGATCTCTACCCGCACGAGTTCTCCGGCGGGTAGCGACAGCGCATCGCGATCGCGCGGGCGCTGTCGACGAGCCCGCGGCTGATCGTGCTGGACGAGCCGGTGTCGGCGCTGGATATCTCGATCCGGGCGCAGATCATGAACCTGCTGCGCGACATCCAGGACAGGACCGGCGTCAGCTTTCTCCTGATCGCGCACGATCTGGCCGTTGTGCGGCACATGAGCCGCCGGGTCGGCGTGATGTATCTCGGCAAGCTGGTGGAGATGGCGGACAGCGACGAGCTGTACGTGCGGCCACTGCATCCTTACACCAAGGCGCTGCTCGCGGCCGGGGCGCCGATCCATCCCGCCGAGCGCGACAAGGAAACGATCCTGGGCGGCGAGATGCCCAGCCCGTTGAGCCCGCCGTCCGGCTGCGCCTTCCGGCTGCGCTGCCCGATGGCGATGGCCAGATGCAGCGAGGTGGCGCCGACGCTGAAATCACACGCGGGGCACCTCGTCGCCTGCCACCTTCATGACGATCGTTCACCTGACGCCGGATGACGCCGCCAAGGCCGATCGGCCCGGGTCCGCCCGTCGTGGCGGCTGACTGCGGGAGGATAGGCGCGGCGCGGCGGGTGGTTCGTCTTTCGGATAGCTGGTCGCTTTCTTGCGGCGTTGGATGCCGTCGGGACCCGATACAGGAGGTGTGATGTTCGCTTGGCCGCCGGCAGCAAGCACCCCCGGGGCCGGACTGTTCGGATGCCAGTGCCATAGCCCGGCCTTCGCCCGGCTGCAGGAGCGCATGACCGGGGCCGTCTCGCGGCGTGGCTTCCTGACCGGGACGGCCACGGCCGTCGGCGTCGCGGCCCTGGGCGCCCGAGGGAGCCTGGCCCGCATCCCGGATGCGCCGAGATCGCCGATCGCCTTCACCAATCTGCGCCTGTTTGACGGGAAGTCGGACGCGCTGCGGGGTGGCCTCAGGGTCGTCGTCGACGGTTCGAAGATCAGGGCGGTGGAGCCCGTGGAGAAGCCGCTGGCTGCCGGCGTGCAGGTGGTGGATTGCGGCGGCCGCACGCTGATGCCGGGGCTGATCGACGCGCATTGGCACAGCATGATGGCGTCCGTGTCCTTGAACGTGCTGCTGACGGCCGATGTCGGCTACCTCAATCTGCTGGCGGGCGAGGAGGCCGGGCGGACGCTGATGCGCGGCTTCACCAGCATCCGCGACCTGGCAGGCCCCAGCTTCGGCCTGAAGCGCGCCATCGACACGGACATTGTGGCCGGTCCGCGGATCTGGCCGTCGGGCGCCATGATCTCGCAGACGGGCGGGCATGGCGACTACAGGATGCCCTACGAAGTTCCCGCGGCGCCGAACGCGCCCCTCAGCCATGGCGACGTGATCGGGGGCGGTGCCATTGCCGACGGACCGGACCGCGTGCGTGTGCGCGCCCGCGAGCAGCTGATGCTGGGCGCCAGCCAGCTGAAGCTGGCCGCCGGCGGCGGCGTGTCCTCGAACTATGATCCGATCGACGTCAGCCAGTACACCGAGGCCGAGTTCCGCGCCGCCGTCGAGGCTGCCGAGAACTGGGGCACCTATGTCACGGTGCACGCCTATACACCGCGCGCCATCCAGACGGCGATCCGTGGCGGCGTGCGGTGCATCGATCACGGGCAGCTGATGGACGAGGCGACCGCGCAGATCATGGCCGAGAAGGACATATGGCTGAGCCTGCAGCCGTTCCTCGACGACGAGGACGCGACACCCTTTCCGGAGGGCTCGGCGAACCGGGCAAAGCAGCTGCAGATGTCGAAGGGCACCGATACGGCCTACGCGCTCGCGAAGAAATACAATCTCAAGACCGCGTGGGGCACCGACACGCTGTTCGATGCCAGGCTCGCCACCCGTCAAGGAGCGCAGCTCGCGAAGATGGTCCGCTGGTACACGCCGGCCGAGGTCCTGAGGACGGCGACGAGCACCAATGCCGAGCTGCTGGCGATGTCGGGGCCGCGCAGCCCCTATCCCGCCAAGGTCGGCGTGCTCGAGGAAGGCGCGCTCGCCGACCTGCTGCTGGTCGATGGCGATCCGATCGCCGATCTGAAGCTGGTGGCTGATCCGGAGAAGAGCTTCGTCCTGATCATGAAGGATGGACGGATCTTCAAGAACACCCTGCCGGCGAAGTGATGGAGTGCCGACGGCCGTTCGGCGGATCGCAAGATCAAGCCGCCGGTTCAGGCCCGCCGGCGTCGGTCTCGTCGATCCAGGCGCGCATCAGCGTGTAGCCCACGGCCAGCACGGTGGGGCCCAGGAACAGGCCGATCAGGCCGAAGGCGACCAGGCCGCCGATCACGCCGGCCAGGATCAGCAGCAGCGGCAGGTCGGCGCCGCGGCGGATCAGGATCGGGCGCAGGAAATTGTCGACGGCGATGGCCAGCACGGTGAACACCACCAGGATGGTGCCCGACGTCGGGTGCCCGTCGGCATAGAGCCAGATCACGGCCGGGATCAGCACCAGGCCGGGGCCAAGCTGAGCGATGCAGAGCATGAACATCACCGCCGACAGCACGCCGGCGAAGGGGATGCCGACGATCACCAGGCCGACCGCGCCGATGGCGGCCTGCACGAAGGCCGTGACCACGACGCCCAGCGCCACGCCGCGGATGGCACGGGCGCCCAGGATCACGGCCTGCTCGCCGCGGCTGCCGGCGAGCCGGATGCCGAAGCGCCGCACCATGGACGCGGCCTGCTCGCCCTTGGCGTACATGATGGCGGCGATGGCGACCGTGAGCAGGAACTGCAGCAGCACCGTGCCGAAGCTGCCCACCGCCTCGATGAACCACTGCGTGACGCGGCCGGCATAGGGCCTCGCCTTCTGCAGCAGCTCGCGCACGCCTGTATCGCCGATATCCTGCCAGAAGCGCGCGGCGTCGGGGCCGACCAGCGGCACCTTGCCCAGCCAGTCGGGCGGCGGCGGCAGGCCGGTCGTGGCCAGGGACTCACCCCAGCCGATGATCTGGCCGGAGTGCTGCGCGATGGTGCCGATGGCGAGCCAGAACGGCAGCACGAACACCAGCAGCAGCACCAGTGTCATCACCGTGACGGCCAAGCCCCGGCGGTTGCCGAGGCGTTCCTGCACGCGCAGCATCAAGGGCCAGGTCGCGATCACCACGGTCGTGGCCCAGATCACCGCCGGCAGGAACGGCTGCAGGATCCACAGGCAGGTGCCGACCAGCACCACGAGGGCTACCACCGCCAGCGTGACGCGGGCGATGTCGGTGCGGGTCTCCGTCATGGCGCTCTCAGTCCATCGCTCGCGTGCGTCCTCACGGCGATGCTAGCGCAAAGCTGGCGGCCGGCAAAGCGCGCACGCGGCCGGCGCGAGGGCCGCGGTCAGATCGGCGCGATCGAGCGGTACTTGGGCGGGTGGTCGTCGGCGCGGCGCTCGCGCACGCTGTCGAGGATCTCCACCAAGCGGCTCCGGGTGTCGCGCGGATCGATGATGTCGTCGATGCCGAACCCCTCGGCGGCGCGCAGGGCGCCGATCTGGGTGCGGGTCTCGTCGATCATCTGCTGGCGCCGCGCCACGGGATCGGGCGCCTGCTCGTACTGCTTGCGGAACGCCACGTCGATGGCGCCCTCGATCGACATGGCGCAGATCTCCGCCGATGGCCACGCCAGGCAGGCATCGGCGGCGAAGCTGCGACCGCCGCACATCGCGAAATAGCCCAGGCCATAGCCCTTGCGCAGCACGACCGAGACGCGCGGCACGCTGGCGTGGCCCCATTCGAACACCAGCTTGGCGCTGCGCCGGCCCAGGCTGGTGCGCTCGGCGCTGGAGCCGATCGAGAAGCCGGGCACGTCGATGAACGAAACCAGCGGCAGGCCGAAGGCATCGCACAGGGCGATGAAATGCGCGCCCTTGTCGCAGGCGTCCGCGTTGATCATGCCGCCCAGCTTCATCGCCTGGTTGGCGATGAAGCCCACCGGCCGGCCGCCCAGCCGCGCCAGGGCCGTCACCAGGTTGCCCGCGAAGCTGGGCTTGAGCTCCAGCAGCGAGCCGGGATCGGCGATGCGCGCCAGCACCTTGCGCACGTCGTAGGCCTTGCGCGTCGACACCGGCACCAGGCCGAGCAGGGAGTCGTCCAGGCGCGCGATCGGGCGCGGGTGCGCGGCGATCTGCTGCGGCGCGCGGGCGTTGCCGGGCAGGTAGCCGAGGAAGGCGCGCGTGGCGGCGAACGCCTCGTCCTCGCTGGCCACGCCGAGATCGGCGATGCCCTGGCGGTCGACCTGCACGTCGGCGCCGCCCAGCGTCATGGCGTCGGTATCCTCGCCGGTCGCCGCCTTGACCAGGGCCGGCCCGGCGATGCCCATGGTCGACAGGCCGCGCACCATGACCACGAGATCGGCCATGCCGGCGTAGTTGGTCGGGCCGGCGAAGCCGGCGCCCAGCATCAGCGCCACCATGGGAATCCAGCCCGAGGCGCGCGCGAAATTGTGGAACGTGGCGTTGGCGTTGGCGAAGTGCCGCGAATCCTGGCCGTCCTGGATGCGGTGCCCGCCGCCGTCGAGGATCATGATCAGCGGCATGCCGCGCGTGATCGCGACCTGCAGGGCGCGCTGCACCTTGGCGCTGCCCAGCCGCCCGATGCTGCCGCCATGCACCGAGAAATCCTGCGAGAACACCATCACCGGCCGTCCGTCGATGCGGGCCGTCCCAGCGACGACGCCGTCGGCCGGCGCGGCGGTGCGCACCGGCGCCGCGGCGGCGCCGATGCCGTCCTCCTCGGCCGTGACCAGGCCGCCGATCTCGGTGAAGGAGTCGGCATCGACCAGGCGCGCGATGCGCGTGCGTGCGCTCAGCCGGCCGCGGCCGGCGAGCTTGTCGACGGCTGCTTTGCGCGCCGTGTCGCCCAGGGTCGTGCGCACCGCGTCGATGCGGTCGATCAGGTCTTGCATCGTGACATTGCCGGCCATGCTCGTCGTTCCATTCCTACGGGGTGGTGCCAGGGGTCGTTGCCAGACGTTCGCGCCTGATGCGGATGCCGGCCGCCTCGCGGTCCCAGGTGTCGGCGGTGACGCCGTCGTCGCGCAGGAGCTTCTTCTGCACCTTCTGGGTCGGCGTCTTGGGCAGCTCGGGCAGGATGCGCACGTAGCGCGGCACCATGAAATGCGCCATGCGCGGCAGCAGGAAGCGCAGCAGGTCGGCCGGGTCGATGCGCCGGTCCGCCACCGGGGCGATGACCGCCAGCACCTCGTCCTCGCCGTGCTCGGACGGCACCGCGACAGCCGCGGCCTCGCGCACATCGGGATGCGCCATCAGCTCGGCCTCGACCTCGAAGGACGACACGTTCTCGCCGCGCCGGCGAATCGCATCCTTGAGGCGGTCGACGAAGAAGAAGTTGCCGGCCTCGTCACGGCGGAAGCCGTCGCCGGTGTGGAACCAGCCGTTGCGCCAGGCGCGCGCCGTCGCCTCGGGGTTGTTGTGGTAGCCGTGGTTCATCGCCCACGGCACGTCGGTGCGCAGGATCAGCTCGCCGATCGCGCCGGGCGCCACCTCGCAGTCGTTCTCGTCGACGATCCGCGCCTCGACCCCGGGCCGCGGCCGGCCGCAGGTGCCGCGCACGGTGGGATTGCGCTCCGACACCAGCGGACACGACGTCTCGGTCATGTTGAACGTGGTGTAGATATCGACGCCGAAGCGCTCGGCGAACGCCTGGGCCTCGTCGCTCAGCGGCACCACCATGGCCTTGGACAGCGGATGGTCGCGGTCGCGGGCCGTCGGCGGCGCTTTCAGCAGGAAGGGCACCATGGCGCCCAGCAGCGTGAGGCAGGTCGTGCCGGTGGCGCGTATGGTGTCCCAGAACGACGCGGTGTCGAAGGCTTCGACCAGGGCGATCGAGCCGCCCTTCAGCAGCATGCGATAGACGGCGTTGGTGCCGCCGGCGTGGAACAGGGGCAGGTTGACCATGTTGCGGTCGTCGGCCGTGACGGCGTGGAAGGCGAGCGCCGTCTCCGCCGCCTGCAGGTAGGAGCAAAGCACGCCTTTCGACGGACCGGTGGTGCCCGACGTGTAGATCACGTGCTGCGTGTCCCAGGGCATGATGTCGCGTGCCGGCGGCCGGGGCTCGCCACCCGGCGCCGTGATCGAGGCCGAGGTTGCGACCGCAAGACGCTGCGCGAGCGACGGGCAGCTGACCGCCTCCAGGCGGGGCAGCAGGTCGGGATGGCCCAGGATGAGGCGCGCGCCCGACGTCCTGACCGCATGCTCCAGCAGCTGCCCGCGATAAGCGAGGTTGAGCGGCACATGGACGGCGCCGAGATAGTTGATGGCGAACCACAGGCGCAGCGCATCGGGCCCGTTGGGCATCCATGTCAGCACCGGATCGTCCTGCGCGACGCCGAGTTCCTGCAGCGCCGCCGCCGTCTCGACGACGATGCGGCGGAGCGCCGCATAGGTCCACGACTGGCCGCTGGCGGCGAACTGGACGAAGACCTTGTCGGGCGTCTCCTGCGCGCGCCGGTCGAGCAGCGGCCGCAGCACGCAGGCCTCGGGCGGCGGCACACGCCGGTCGTGCCAGGCGGCGCTCATCGCGATGTCTCCTCGGCGCGGCCGGGCCTGATCGCCAGCCGGTCACGCACCTGCGCCAGGAGGATGGCCCTGGAGCGGGCGAGATCGCGGGTCGAGCGGTCCATCAGGTACTGGATCATGAGGCCGCGCATGGCTGCCAGCAGGAAGGCGGCCTCGGCCTGGCAGTCGACGCGGCGGCCGATCTCGCCGCGCCGGCGCGCCTCCAGCAGGTCCGCGGCCAGGCCGTCGCGCCATTGCTGCGTGAAGCGGGCCACGTCCTGCCTGAGCTCGGGCGTGACGCAGAGCGACTCGACATAGATCGCATACAGCGCCGCCGTCGCCGCAGCGCTGCGGTCGGCGCTGCCCAGATGCGCCTCGATGCGGATCTGCAGGGCCCTGAGCCCGCTGGCGCCGTCGAGCTTGCGGGCGAGATGGGCCTTGAACCAGGAGTCCATCGCCTCGAGCAGCGCCTTGATCAGGCCGATCTTGCTGCCGAAGCGCTGCACCGGAAGGCCGCGGCTGTAGCCGGCCGCGATGCCGACATCGGCCAGGCTGGTGCCGGCCATGCCGTGGCGCGCGATCAGGCGCTCGGCGGCGCGCAGCATGCGCCGATCGGACTCGCCGCGCCTTGCGGCCTGCGAGCGGCGCGGCGGCGCGGCCGCCGCCTCGTGAACCGATGCCATCGATTCGACTCCCTAAAAATTGCTTGCTGGTTAGCAATTTTCTGGATGATATCCAACCGCTGATGAGGAGGGAAGTGAAGATGGGATTTCGGATCGGGCGGCGCGCCGTGATGGCGCAGGCGGCGGCGGCCGGCGCGGCGGCGGCCCTGGCATCGGGCGGCGCCGGCGCCCAGGCAGGCTGGCCCGGCAAGCCGGTGCGGTTCATCTGCGGCTACGCCGCCGGCGGCCTGACGGACATCTTCGCCCGCATCTCCGCCGAGTATCTCGGCGCCAGGCACAAGCAGCCCTTCGTGGTCGAGAACAAGACCGGCGCCGGCTCGATCATCGCCGCCGACTTCGTCGCCAAGTCGCCGCCGGACGGCTACACGATCCTGTTCACGAACTCGACCGCGGTGTTCCAGAACCCGGTGATCTTCAAGAACATCCCCTATGACGCGGCCAAGGATTTCGTGCCGGTGGCGATGATGTCGGCCGGCAAGACGCCGCTGTGCCTCCACAAGTCGGTCGAGGGCAACGGCCTGGAGGCCCTGGTGGCCTACGCCCGCAAGAACAAGACCAGCTTCGGGACGACGGGCATCGGCTCGCTGGCGCATGTCTTCTGCATGAAGCTGAACGAGACGTTCGGCATCAACATGGAGCCCGTCCATTATCGCGGCGAGGCGCCGATGTGGACGGACCTGTCCGGCGGCGTGGTCCAGGCCGCCTGCTCGACGCTGCAGGGCGCCTCGTCGGCGATCCAGGCGGGCAACGCCCGGCCGGTGGCGGTGCCCACGCGCCGGCGCGCGCGGCGGCTGCCCGACGTGCCGACCTTCGCCGAGCAGGGCGCGACGCACCCGTACTTCCTGCTCGAGAGCATGGTGTGCTGCATGGCGCCGGCCGGGACGCCGCGCGACATCATCGAGACGCTGTCGGCCGGCATGGTGGCGATGAACAGCACGCCCAAGGTCGAGCAGCTGGTCGACCAGTTCGGCCTCGACCAGGGGGCGCAGGGCTGGCAGGACTTCGCCGCCTTCATCCGCGACATGGGCCCGCTGCTGACGGCGGCCGTCAAGGACCTGAACATCGTGCCGCAGTAGGCCTCGCTGTCATCCCGAGCGCAGCGAGGGATCTCCTGCGAGAAAGCGCGGTGCGCTGTTCGCAGGAGATCCCTCGCTGCGCTCGGGATGACGGGCAGCCGCAGTTGCAGGTCAGGGCTACAGGCTGCGGCCGATGATCTCCTTCATGATCTCGGTGGTGCCGCCGTAGATGCGCTGGACGCGGGCGTCGGTGTAGGCGCGGGCGATCGGGTATTCCGACATGTAGCCGTAGCCGCCGTGCAGCTGCAGGCAGGTGTCGACGACGCGGCCCTGCAGCTCGGTCAGCCACCACTTGCACATGGCGGCGGTCGGGACGTCGAGCTTGCCCGCCATCAGCAGGCCGATGCAGTGGTCGAGGAAGACGCGCGCGACCTTCACCTCGGTCTTGACCTCGGCCAGCTTGAAGCGGCTGTTCTGAAAGTCGGCGATCGGCTTGCCGAACACCTTGCGGTCGCGGGTATAGGCCAGCGTCCACTCCAGCGACGCTTCCATCACGGCGACGGCGGCCATGCCGATCAGCAGGCGCTCGCGCGGCAGCTCCTGCATCAGGTAGGCGAAGCCGCGGCCTTCGTCGCCGAGCCGGTTGGTGATCGGCACGCGCACCTGGTCGAAGAACAGCTCCGACGTGTCCTGCGCCTTCAGGCCGATCTTCTCCAGGTTGCGGCCGCG
The DNA here is from genome assembly GCF_008039615.1 of Vineibacter terrae. GTDB lineage: Bacteria > Pseudomonadota > Alphaproteobacteria > Reyranellales > Reyranellaceae > Vineibacter > Vineibacter terrae. Next base: position 180,418 of record NZ_VDUZ01000005.1, read on the forward strand.
CGAGAAGCCGGGGCGGTCGGCCTCGACCAGGATCAGCGACACGCCCTTGGCGCCAGCGGCCGCGTCGGTCTTGGCGATCACGATGATCAGGTCGGCGAGCTGGCCGTTGGTGATGAAGGTCTTCTGGCCGCTGATGACGTAGTTGTCGCCGTCGTGCACGGCCGTGGTGCGCACGCTCTGCAGGTCGCTGCCGGTGCCGGGCTCGGTCATGGCGATGGCGCCCACGACGTCGCCGCTGGCCATGCGCGGCAGCCAGGCCTGCTTCTGCGCCTCGTTGCCATAATGCAGGATGTAGTGGGCGACGATGTCGGAGTGCACCCGGAAGCCGGGCCCGTTGTGCATGCCGCGCAGCATCTCCTCGGTGAGGATGGCCGTGGTCAGGAAGTCGGCGCCGCCGCCGCCATACTCGGCCGGGATGTCGGTCAGCAGCAGGCCGGTCTCGCCCGCCTTGCGCCACACCTCGCGGCTGACGATGCCGTCCTTCTCCCATTGCGCGTGATAGGGCGCGATCTCCTTGTCGATGAACCGCCGCGCCGTGGTGCGGAACTGCTCGTGCTCGGTCGTGTAGGGCAGGGTCTGCATGTGCCTCCTTTGGGGCGGTCTCGCCGGACTGGCAATGCGACTTATTAGTTGACCGTTTTCTAATAGGCTCGTGTCAAGCTGCAAGTTGCGCAGCGCGGCCCCCGGCTGATGAGGCAGCATCGACATGAAGACGGCGGCGGTGAGGGCCAAGGAGGCGGCGGCGCCGGTCGCGCCGCGGCAGCGGCGCACGCAGGCCGAGCGGCGGGAGGAGGCCGGGCGCCTGATGCTCGAGGCCGCGACCCGCATCGTCGCCGACAAGGGGCTGGACGAGTTCACCCTGGCCGACGTCGCCGACGCCGCCGGCTACAGCCGCGGCCTGCCGATCCACTATTTCGGCTCGAAGGCGGACCTCATCGCGGCCATATCGGGCCATATCAGGGAGTGGTTCTTCGCCGGCCTGAAGGCGCGCGCCGGCCGCCGCCCCGGCCTCGCCAACCTGATCGCCGGCATCGATTTCTACTTCGACGCCTGCCGGCGCGAGCCCGTCATGCTGCGGGCGCTGCAGACCGTGCTGGCGGGCGGGCTGAACAAGCCGGCGCTGGTCGATGCGATCGCGGCACTGAACCGCGACTCCGCCGGCGCGATCGCGACGGACATCCGCGCCGGCATCGCCAACGGCGAGATCCGCCGCGGCGTCGACCCGGACACCTGGTCGATCCTGGTGCTCGCCGCCGTGCGCGGCGTGATCGCGCAGTGGCTGGTGGCGCCGGCGCAGGTGGACGTGGCGGCGCTGCGCGCCGATTTCGTCGCATCGCTGCGGCGCAGCTTCGCGCCCTGATCGCCGCGCGGCGCTCGATATCCAAGAGGGAACGGACGGAGGAAACACCATGAGCCACCCGGTTCTGCAGGCGCCCACGGCCACGACCATGACCTTGCGGGCGCTGGCCCGCTTCCCCGACCGTCAGGCCTTCGTGTGGGACGGCGGCAGCCTGACCTATGCCGCGACGCTGCGCCTGATCGGCCGGCTGCAGGCGGCAATGGCGGCGTCAGGCCTCAGGAAGGGCCAGACGATGGCATGCCTGGCCGCCAACAGCGCCGAGACCTGGTGCGCCGGCGTGGCGGCGCAGGCGCTGGGGCTGGTGGTCACCTGGCTGCACCCCCTGGGCTCGCTCGGCGACCATCTCGACGTCGTTGCCGATTCGGGGGCCGAGGCGCTGATCGTCGACCCGCGCACGCACGGCCAGCGCGGTGGCGAGCTCGCCGCCCAGGCTGCCGACCGGCTGCGCACCGTGCTCACCATGGGCCGCGCCGATTTCGGCCACGACGTGATGGCGGCGGCCGAGAAGCTGGGCGAGGCCAGCCCCGTCGACCTCACCGACCCCGACGACTTCGCCCTCATCAACTACACCGGCGGCACCACGGGCAAGTCCAAGGGCGCGATCCGCCGCCATCGCTCGGTGGCGGCCAGCACCCTGGCGGTGGCGGCGGGCTTCGAGTTTCCGGCCGTGCCGCGCTACCTGGCGGCCGCGCCCATCACGCATGTCTCGGGCAGCAAGGTGCTGCCCTCGCTGCTGTGTGGCGGCACGGTGCACCTGCTGAAGGGCTTCGACCCGGAGAAGTTCCTGGCCACCATCGCGCGCGAGAGGATCAACTGCACCTTGATGGTGCCGACGATGATCTACGTGCTGCTGGATCATCCGGCGCTGGACAGGACCGACCTGTCGTCGCTGGAGCTGATCCTGTACGGCGCCTCGCCGATGTCGCCGACGCGGCTGGTCGAGGGGCTGGAGCGCATCGGCCCGGTGTTCAGCCAGCTCTACGGCCAGACCGAGTGCTACCCCGTGAGCGTGCTGCGCAAGGGCGACCATGACGCCAGGCGCCCGGAGCTGTTCGCCTCCTGCGGCTTTGCGTTGCCGTCCTGCGCCGTCAGCCTGCGCGACGAGGCCAACAACCCGGTGGCTCAGGGCGAGGCGGGCGAGATCTGCCTGCGCGCGCCGCATGCCATGGAGAGCTACTGGAACCGCCCCGAGCGGACCGAGGAGGTGTTCAAGGGCGGCTGGCTGCATACCGGCGACATCGCCCGTGCCGACGAGCGCGGCTATCTCTACATCGTCGATCGCAAGAAGGACATGATCGTCTCGGGCGGCTTCAACATCTTCCCGCGCGAGGTCGAGGACGTGCTGGCCTCGCATCCCGACGTCGCCCAGGTGGCGGTGATCGGCGTGCCGCATGAGAAGTGGGGAGAGGCCGTCACGGCGCTGGTCGTGGCCAAGGCAGGCACCAGGCCTTCGCCCGAGGCGCTGGCGCAGCTGGTGAAGTCCCGCAAGGGCGGCACGCATGCGCCCAAGCAGATCGAGATCGTCGACAGCCTGCCGCTCACCGCCGTCGGCAAGGTCGACAAGAAGGTGCTGCGCGCCAGGTACTGGGCCGGCCAGGCGCGGCAAGTCGGGTAGGCCGCGCCGCCGCGCAGCGACTGGCGCCGTCGCTTGTGCGCTGGGGGTCGGCGCAGGCTGCCCGAAATCCGGAACGGGGACCATCCGACACTGTATTCTACCGGCGGCTGGGCCGGCCCAGCGCTTCCGGGAACCAGATGGGCCTCGTGATGATCCGCCGGGTATATCGATCACGTGTTCGGATTTGGGCGTGCCTGTTGCCGCTTGCAGCGTACGTGGCTTGGGTCACCCGGCCGCTCGCCCAGACATCCGACACCACATCGCCGCTGCCCCAGGCGCAACGTCTTCCTGCCGTGCCGTCGGTGGTGAGCACGTTTGCCGGCGGCGATGGGCCGGGGCGGCCCGGCGGCACCATCGAAGTGCTGGCGGGGTCCGACCGCGAAACGCGCATGATGACGCTCCTGGGCTATACGCGGCTCATCGCCTTCGGTCCCGATCTGACGCTGCGGCCGGACATTCTGGAGTCCTATGTCGTCGAGGAGGGACGGCGCTTCACGTTCCGGCTGCGTCCCGGCCATCGCTGGTCGGATGGTCATCCCTTCACGGCCGAGGATTTTCGCTATTGGTGGGAGGACGTCGCCAACAATCGCGACCTCAACCCCAACGGTCCGACGGTCGAGATGCTGGTCGATGGCCGGCCGCCGGCGTTCGAGGTGATCGACGCCCAAACCGTCCGGTTCACCTGGCATGCGCCGAACCCCTATTTCCTTGAAGCTCAGGCGCGCGCCCTGCCGCTCTTCATCTACCGGCCGGCGCACTACCTGCGCCAGTTCCATGTCCGATACGCGCAACCCGCGGCATTGCGGGCGGCGATGCAGCGGTACCAGACGAGCGACTGGGCGAGTCTGCACCATCGGCTCGACCAGATGTACGTCAACGACAATCCCGATATGCCATCGCTGCTGCCCTGGGTTCCCAGGACGCGGCCGCCCTCGACCCGGCTGGTTTTCGAGCGCAACGTCTATTATCACCGAATCGACGAACGTGGCGTGCAGCTGCCCTATATCGATCGCGTGATCCTCAACGTCGTCGCGCCCTCGGTCATTCCGCTCAAGGCCGGCACGGGAGAAGCCGACCTGCAGACCAGCTACTTGAAGTTCGACAACTACACCTATCTCAAGAAGGGCTCGAACAGCTTCCCGTTCGAGGTCTACCTGTGGGAGACCGGCACGGGATCGGAGCTGGCACTGTATCCGAATTTCAATCACGCCGATCCCGTCCTGCGCAAGCTGTTCCGCGACGCTCGCTTCCGTCGCGCGCTGTCGCTGTCGATCGACCGCGAGGAGATCAACGAGGCGGTGTTCCTCGGCCTTGCTCACCCCAGCAACAATACGGTGCGGCCCGATTCGGCCCTGTACCGCCGCGAGTACGGCGAGAAGTGGGCGACATTCGATCCGCAGCAGGCCAATCGCCTGCTCGACGAGCTCGGGCTTGTCCGGCGCGGGCGCGACATCCGCCTGCGGCCTGACGGCCGTCCGCTGGAACTGGTCGTCGAGATGTCGGGCGATACCAAGGAGCAAGCCGACGTCCTCAGCCTGATCGCCTCGACGTGGCGTCAGGTCGGGATCAAGATGGTGTACCGCAATCAGTCGCGCGACCTGCTGCGCCAGCGCGTCACCGCAGGCCAGACCATGATCGCGGTGTGGGCCGGCGTGGAAAATGCCATGCCGACGGCCACCTCGAGCCCGCGCGAATTCGTGCCAGCGACGCAAGGCGATCTGCAGTGGCCGCGTTGGGGACTGTACCGCGAGAGCAACGGCAAGGCGGGCGAGCCCTGCGACCAGCCGGAGGTGCAGCGCCTGATCGATCTGCTGGGAAAGTGGGAGCGCGCGACGGATGAAGCGGATCAGCGCGCGATCTGGCACGAACTATTGGCCGCGCATGCCGATCAGCAGTTCACCATCGGGGTCATAGCCCGATCGCAGCAGCCGGTGGTCGTCAGCCGCCGGCTGCGCAATGTGCCGCGCAAGGGTATCTACAGCTGGCATCCCGGTGCCTACTTCGGAATCTATCGCCCGGACACGTTCTGGCTCGATGGCGATCGGCCTCGATAGCGCACGACGGCGCCCGGCACGGTGGTATCGTAAATGATGGACTGACCCGGCGATCTAACGGGGAGCGGGCATCGGATAGCAGCGTGTCACCGCATCGAACGGGCCGTGGGCGGCGAGGCGCTGCGCCAGGGCATGGCGGTGGACCTCGGACGGGCCGTCATAGATGCGGAACGGACGGATATCGCGGTAGATGCGCTCGATGACCGTGTCCCGGGTTATCCCGATCGAGCCCAGGATCTGCAGGCAGCGGTCGACAATTCTGCCGAGCAGCTCCGAGCACAGCACCTTGGTCATGCTGGTCTCGTTGCGCGCGTAGTCGCCGCGGTCGAGCAGCCAAGCCGCCTGCCAGACCGCGAGGCGGCACACATGCAGGTCGATCTCGTTGTCCGCCAGCATGAAGCCGACGCCCTGATGCTCGATCAGCGTCTTGCCGAACGAATGGCGGCGGCCGGCATGCGCGACGGCGATGGCATGGCAGCGCGCCGCCTGGCCCAGCCAGCGCATGCAATGCGTGAGGCGTGCCGGCCCCAGCCGCACCTGCGCGTTGCGGAAGCCCTGGCCGACCTGCCCGAGCACGTCCTCATGGGGCACGAAGAGGCCATCGAAGGTCACCTCGGCATGGCCGCCGGGCGTGTTCGAATCGATCGTCTCGAGCATCCGGTCGATCTTGAAGGCGGGATCGCCGGCATCCGTCAGGAACATGGTCGCGCCCAGGTCGCGGCCGGCCACGTCGAACGTGCGCGCCATCACGATGTTGAGCGTGGCGCCGATCGCCGCGCTGATCATGTACTTGCGGCCGGAGATGACGTAGCCGCCGTTGACCTCGCGCGCCTGCGTCTGCAGCAGCGACGGATCGGACCCGGCGCCGTCGGTCGCGGTCTCCGTCATGGAGAAGACCGTCCTGATCCGGCCGGCGACGATATCGGGCAGCCAGCGCGCCTTCTGCTCCGGCGTCGCCACCTGATGGAGCAGGTTGACGTTGCCCTCGTCGGGCGCCTGGATGTTGAACGCGAGCGGTCCCAGCGGCGACCAGCTCGCGGCCTCGAACACGACCGCCATCGATCGGTGGTCGAGCCCCAGGCCGCCGTATTCCCTGGGGCCATGCGGCGACAGCAGCCCCGCGGCCCGGGTCAGCGCCACCATCTCCTCGCGCAGTGAATCCTCGACGGTGTAGACGCCGTTGCGCGGGTCGTTCTCGAAGGGGACGATCTTGTCCGTCACGAACTCCAGCACGCGCTGGCGCAGCGTCGCGAGCTCCTGCGGCAATTCGAAATCAATCATCGGCATGATCCTGCTGAAGAAGAAGCTTCGCGCGGCGCAGCAGCGACGGGATGGCGAGCGCGAAGCGCTCCCAAGTCGGATCGACCCGGCGGCCGTTGCGGTGGAGCTTGAGGTTGAGCCCGGCGATCGCGCCCATGCGGAAATGGGCGAAGGCCTGATGCCAGGCGAGGCGGTCGAGCGCCGGTCCGCCGGCGGCACGATAGGCCTGGATCAGGTCGGCCTGAGGCGGCGGTCCGTGCGGGCGCCATTGCGGATGCCAGGCATCGGCATCGGCGATCATCATGTACCAGCCGATATCGAGCCCCTGCGGGCCGATGACCGCCAGATCCCAGTCGACGACTCCCGCGAGCCGGCCCTGCTCGAACAGGATATTGCCGGGCTGGAAGTCGCCATGGACCAGCCCGACCGGGCTTGCCGTGGGCATCGTCCCGCCCAGCCTGTCGGCCAGGTCGTGGCAGGCCTCCCGCCACTGCGCATCCTCGGCGTGGCGGACCAGCGCCGTCCATCGCGCCAGCTCGCTTTCCAGCGTCACCGGTTCTTCCCAGCCGCCCAGCACGGCGCGCCAGTCCAGCCGATGGAAGTCCGCCAGGCTCTCGATGCCGCTGGTCCAGAGACGGGGGATCAGCGCCGGCGTCTCGAGGAAGCTGGCGTCGGGCTCCCAGACGATGAAGGTGCGGCCCGGCAGCCGCTCCATGATGATGAACGGGCTCCCCAGCGCCGCGTCGTCGGCGCTGGCCCAGCGTATCGCGGGGACCGGCAGGCCGCTTGCGTGCAGCGCCTTGAGCAGCGGCGCCTGACGGTAGATGTCCGTGCTGCCGCGCCGCGGAACGCCCACCGGCGCCAGCTTCAGGATGTACCGGCCGGCCACGCCGGCGGCACCGGCCAGGTCGACGCCGAAGGTGAGCCCGGCATGGCCGTCGGCCATCGGCGCGATGTCCGTGCAATGAACGGGTGCAGGTTCCGCCGTCTTGAAGAAGATATCCAGCCGCGCACGCAGCGACGCAAGCGGTCCTTGCGCTGGAGCACCCACCATTTCCACCTTCGCGTCGTTGCGTGACGAGCCGGCGAGATCGCGCGAAAGCGGCCGGCGCATGCCGGCCGTCGCTGCGCAATTCAGGATCGCAGCGGGGCTGCGGCCTGGCAATAGATCGCCGTTGCGTTTCGTACCGCGTGGCGGACGTTGGCGTATTTTGGCGCTTGCCGCCTACTGCCAGTCGAGCAGGGCGCGTTCCAGGCGGTTCATCAGCGAGGTGATGCCCAGTCCCAGGAAGGCCAGCAGGAACAGCAGCCCCATGACGCCGTCCATGCTGAAGGTCGACTGCAGGTAGGCCAGGGTCTGGCCCAGGCCGTGCTCGGCGGCGATCAGCTCGGCGCCGACCACGCCCAGCAGCGCGAAGATCAGGCCCAGCCGGAAGCCGGAGAAGATCACCGGCACGGCCGAGGGCAGCGTGACCTTGGTGAACACCTGCCGCGGCGTCGCGCCCAGCGCCTTGGGCAGCACCAGATGGTCGCTGTTGACGCTGCGGATGCCGGCCACCGTGGCCGACAGCACGATGAAGAAGGTCAGGCTGAAGCCGACCGCGACCTTCGAGCCGATGCCCAGGCCGAACCAGAGCAGGAACAGCGGCGCCAGCGCGATGCGCGGCATCGCGTTCAGCAGCGTGAGATAGGGCTCCGACGCCCGGTGGAAGCCGGGGAACACCATGAACAGCAGGCCGGTGGCGACGGCGCAGACGCTGCCGCCGACGAAGGCGATCACGGCCCCGGCCAGGGTGTAGCCGCGCCATAGCGTGCCGTCGGTGACGAAGCCCTTCCACAGATAGGCCGCGATGCCCGACGGGCGGCCGAAGAAGGCCGGATCGAGCAGGCCCTGGCTGGCGGCGAGCTCCCACACCCCGATCAGCGCCGCGATGAACAGCGCATGCCGCAGCCACACAGGCACGGCGCGCAGGGCGTGCGAGCGGATGCGTGCGTGGGAGCGCCGGCTTCCAGCCGGCTCATGATCCGGCGCTCCGCGCCGGTGCCGGCTGGAAGCCGGCGCTCCCTTGATCGATACCAGCGTGCTAATGGACATGGCCGGCCATCCCCTGCTCGAGCAGGCCCCAGAGGCGCCCGTAGAGCGTGTGGAAGCGCGGATCGTTCTGCAGCGCCCGGATGCTGCGCGGCCGCGGCAGGTCGATCGGCACGTCGGCCAGGATGCGGCCCGGCCGGGCGCTCATGACGATCACGCGGTCCGACAGCGCCACCGCCTCGGCCAGGTCGTGGGTCACGAACACGACGGTCTTGCGGTCCGCCGACCACAGGTCCATCAGCACGTCCTCGAGCTGCAGCTTGGTCTGGGCGTCGAGCGCGCCGAACGGCTCGTCCATCAGGAACACCGGGCTGTCGAGCACGAAGGTGCGCGCCAGCGCGCAGCGCTGGCGCATGCCGTGCGACAGCGCCTTGGGGTACTTGTCGGAGAAGGTGCCCAGGCCGACGCGCGCCAGCAGGGCCCGCGCGCGGGCCTTGCGCTCGGCCTTGGCGACGTTGCGCACCTCCAGGCCGTAGACGGCGTTGCCCAGCGCCGTGCGCCACGGCATCAGGCTGTCGCGCGCCAGCATGTAGGCGATGTCGGGGTTGCCCGGCCGCGGCGCCTTGCCCAGCACGCGCGCCTCGCCCTCCGGCGTCTCCGCCAGCAGACCGGTCAGCAGGTTCAGGATGGTGGTCTTGCCGCAGCCGCTGGGGCCGACCAGCGAGACGAACTCGCCGGGGACGATGGTGAACGAGGCGTTGTCGACGGCCAGGACCGACGCGGCCGCGCCGCCGCCGAACCGCACGCTGAGGTCGCGCACCTCGATGGCGCAGGCGGCGTCCATCACGGCGCCTTCTCGTACAGCAGCGGCGCGGTGTCGACGACGGCCTCGACCTGCCGGGTGGCCAGCATGTTGTCCGCGATCTGCTTGAGCGCCGGCCGGCTGATGGGGATGCGGTAGCTCGGGACGGCGTCCTTCAGCGACACGGCCATGATCTCGTCGCCGCGCGGCATGTCGAACTTGAAGAAGCCCTGGGCGATCTTCAGCAGCTCGTCGAAATTGCCCGGCGCCTGGATGAAGGCCTCGGCGTCGCGTGCCGCCGCGATCAGCGCCTCGGCCACGTGCGGCGACTTGGCGATGGCGTCGCGCGTCATCACCGCCACGACGGAGGCGCCGTTGGTGCCGACCACCTCGGGCGGCTCGGTGGCGATGCCGGCGCGGTACAGGGTGCGGCAGGTCTTGAGCACCACGCACATCGAGCTCGACGGCTCGAAGGTCATGTTGGCGTCGACCTGCTTGGAGATCAGCGCGCCGTAGGACGTGTTGGGGGCGCCCACCGCCACGAAGGTGAAGTCCTCGGGCTTCAGGCCGGCGCGGCGCGCCAGCTGGCCGAACTGCAGCTCAGCGATCGAGCCGCGCGCGGTCACGCAGCACCGCCTGGGCGCCCAGCGGCGCCGACGGGATGGTCTGCAGCTGGCAGGTGATGCCGTGCTTCTCGCAATAGCCCTTGGTGACGGCGACCCGGTAGATCAGGTTGCCGATGCCGGGATAGTCCTGGATCTTCACCGTCTCGCCACGGCCCTGCGCCAGCGCGGTGGACAACGATATATCCATGAATGCGACGACGGTCGCGGCGATGGCCTTGGCCCTGGTCATGACGACTCCTTCGGCTCGGGGTCCGCGACAGGTCAGCTCAAAGGTTCGCCCTCCAGCGTGATGCGATGCATCAGGCGGCGCTCGCCGTGGTAGTCGTTGATGGCGAAATGCCAGGTCGCGCGGTTGTCCCAGAACGCGATCGAGCCTTCGCGCCACTGGAAGCGGGTATGGAACTCCGGCAGCATCGCGTGGGCGAAGAGGAAGTCCAGCAGCGGCTTGCTTTCGGCCGCCGTCCAGCCCTCGAAGTGGATGGTGAAGCCGGGGTTCACATAGAGCGTCTTGCGGCCGCTGCCGGGGTGGCGGATCACGACGGGATGCACCGCGTCCTGGGTCGCCTTGTCCGGGTTGCCCAGGCGGTCGCCCATGTTCTTGGCGTACTGCGACGCGGCCCCGAAGGCGTGGCGGCTGGAATGCACGGCGCGCAGGCCCTCGAGCGTGCGCTTCAGCCCGTCGGACAGCGCGTCGTAGGCCAGGCTCATGCTGGCGAACATCGTATCGCCGCCGCGCGGCGGCACCTCGCGCGCCAGCAGCACGGAGCCCAGCGCCGGGATCTGGTCGTAGCTGTGGTCAGTGTGCCAGCCGCCGCCGATATTGGTGGTCTGGGCCGGCTCCTTGCGCACCTCGGCGATCTGCGGGTAGTCCGGAACCGCCTTGAAGAAGCGGTTGATGTTGATCGGCGCGAAGCTGCCGGCGAAGGCGATGTGCTGCTCCGGCGTCAGCACCTGGTCGCGGAAGAAGATCACCCCGTGCGCGTAGAGCGCCTGGCGGAGCTCCCCGGTTTCCGCCGGCGACAGCTTCTGGGACAGGTCGATGCCCAGGATCTCGGCGCCCAGGGCGCCCGAGGTGGGACGCACGTCAAATCGGGCATTGCGCATGACGTTCCTCCGGTTTATCGTTTTATAATTAGAATGATAATTCTAATTATAGTTTTGATGCGAGTCAAGTCGACATCGTGTGGCGCTTCATGCGATAGCCTTCGGGCGGCGGGCCAAGGCCTTCGCTGTCATCCCGGAATGAACGAGGGCCGATGCCATGCTGGATGAGGAGCTCTTGGCCGGCGCCGACGTGCCGGGGATGCGGCCGGTGCAGCAGCAGCGCAGCCGGGAGCTGGTGGTCCGGCTGATGAACGAGGGCCTGACGCTGCTGCAGGACCATGATTTCGACAGCCTCTCGGTCGAGGCGCTGTGCGCGCGCTGCGAGGCCACGGTCGGCTCGTTCTACGGCCGCTTCGAGAGCAAGGAGGCGTTCATCGACACGCTGCAGCGGCTCGTGGTCGCCGACGCGCGGCGCTATCTCGATGCCATCTACGCCTCCGATGCGGTGCCGGACGACAGCCTGCCGCACCTGCTGGCCTGGATCTGCAAGGGCGGCGTGCGCTGGTATCGCGACCACGAAGGGCTGATACGCGCCTGCCTGCGCCGCGCCACGCACGACCGTCGCACCTGGACGCCCCTGCGCGAGGCTGGCCGCCTGCATGTCGCCTACGCCCTGCCGCACATCGTGGCGCTGTTGCCGCCCGAGCCCGGCACCGCCCTGGAGGAGCGCATCACCTTCGCCTTCCAGATGCTGTTCGGCACGCTCAACAACATGGTGCTGATCGACCCCGGCCCGGTCTCGCTGCGCCAGCCGGCGGCCGCCCGCACCCTGGCTGCCGCCATGCACCAGCTGATCGTGCTGCGGATGTGATCCGATGTGCCGACAAGGGATGAGGCCTGCCAGGACCCTGGCTCACCACCGCAGCAGCTTCCGGCCGATCACATAGCCGGCAAGAACGACGAGCATCGTCGCGATCGGGTACCACGTCATCACGAACAGCGGGCTGTCATCGTCGCAGTTGGCGGCATAGAACGTGGCCGCGATGCCGCTCGCCGCGAGGCCGGCGACGGCGCCCGCCAGGCCGGGATTCGCCGGCGCGCCGAAGCGCAGCGCAGCGAGGAAGCAGGCCAGCGGTCCGACCGCGAGCAGCGGGATCAGGGTCAGGCAGAACCGCGCGTTGTGGCCCACCAGGCTCCGGCCCCATTGCGACTGGGGTATCGCGGCCAGCTCGAGCAGCGCTGCGCCGGCGAGCAGCGCCGGCGCGATCGCCAGCAGAAGCCCTCTGCGCCTGACGCCGCCGGCCGGGGATCCGAGCGCCCCGACGGCAAGCGATGCGGTGACGGCCAGCGTGATCGTCACCACGAACTTGAACAGGAAGCGGCCGCTGCCGAGCGCTTCGGCGATGTCGGGCCGAAAGCCGATGCCGGCGAAGAACAGCGCCGCGGCAGCGATGATGCTGCCGCAGATCGCGGCGAGCAGGACCGGCCGGAAGCGCCACGGCGGCGACGAATCCCGGGCAAGCACGGTGATGAGATCGTCAGTCTTCACGGGCGCTGCTCCGGTACAAGGCGCCCAAAGCCTTCAGGGCGCGGTGCAAGGCGACGCGAACGGCTCCCTCCGTCATCCGCAGCCGTTGCGCCGTCTCCCGGATGCTGCTGCCGTCAAGCGATATGGACCGCACGATCTCCCGTTGCGGGGCCTTCAGCTGCGCCAGCATCGTGTCGATGTCCCGCGCGAGCAGGCCGTCGCCCTTGTCCTCGACATGCAGCGTGTCCATCACGTCTTCGATGGGAATGCTGATCCGGTGCCCGCGGCGGCGCAGGACATCGATGAGCTTGTTGCGCGTGATCGCCGCGACCCACGGGCCGATGGGCCTGGACGGGTCCCAGGTCCCGCGCTTGAGATGAATCGTGAGCAGCACCTCTTGCACGATATCCTCGACCTCGCCCGCGGCGTCCACGTCCCGGCACCGGGCCCGCGCGACCGCCCTGACATGCGGCGCCACCGACACGAGAAAACTGTGGTAGGCCCCGGCATCGCCGGCCATCGCCGCGCGCATCGATGCGGCCCAATCGTCCTCGCGCGATGACGCCGTCATCCGGGATCTCTTACGGCCCGGATCGGCGATTTGTTACGCCGTCTGCGATGCCTGCGCCCCCGCGTCGCCCGCACGTGCCCGTTCCTCTCGCATCCCTCCAGTTCTGGAACGATTGTCATAGTAGGCCTTCCGGCCGGCCAGTCACGTGAATCTGATCAAGCCGGCGCCGGGCGCTCATCCGGCAGAAAAACGCAGCCTCGAAAGGCACGGCTGTAACAACCCGCCCTCCGGTTTCGTAATGCCGCCGTGTCCCGCTCTGGTGGACACGGTCCTTCATTCCTTTGGAGACAGCTCATGTCTGTGAAATCTGCCGTGACCTCGGCCGTCCTTGCCAGCGCCGTGGCGACCGCCCTGGCGTCCGTGGCTGCCGCCGCGCCGCTCACGAAGGCCGAGGCCGACGCCGCCACCGCGGCCCACAAGGAGAAGTGCTACGGCGTCGCGCTCAAGGGCCAGAACGATTGCGCCGCCGGGCCCGGCACCACCTGCCAGGGCACCTCGACGGTCGACTTCCAAGGCAACGCCTGGAAGTTCGTCCAAGGCGGGACCTGCGCCTCCATCGTGCTTCCGAACGGCAAGCGCGGCTCGTTGAAGGCGATGTGATCTCCCGCAGGCAGCTGCAACGATGCCGAAAGCGGAGGGCTTCATGACCGCGGATCTCAAAAGGGTCGCCAGGCGGGCGACGCAAGCTCTCCGTTTTCCGGCGCATCCCGTGGTCGGCCGGGCGGGGACAAGCTTCAAGCATCAGCATCTCGGCGCGATCCTGGCCGATCCTGCGCCGTGCGGCTTCTTCGAGGTTCACGCCGAGAACTACATGGGCGCCGGCGGCGCGCCGCACCGGGCGCTCGAGGCCGTGCGGCGGGACTGGCCCGTGTCGCTGCACGGCGTCTGCCTGTCGATCGGCGGCCCGCAGCCGCTCGACAGGACGCACCTGGCCCGCTTCAAGGCCCTGGTGGAGCGCTACGAGCCGGCGCTCGTCTCCGAGCACCTCGCGTGGTCGAGCCACGGCGCCACCTTCTTCAACGACCTGCTGCCGCTGCCATACACGGCAGCGACGCTGGACGTCGTCTGCGCCCATATCGACGAGCTGCAGGAGGCGATCCGCCGGCCGATCCTGCTCGAGAACCCCGCGACCTATGTCGCCTTCAGCGACTCCTCGATCACCGAGACGGACTTCATCCGCTGTGTCGCGCGGCGGACGGGGTGCGGCCTCCTTCTGGACGTCAACAACGTCTTCGTCTCGGCGACGAACCATGGATTTTCGGCGCTCGACTATCTCGCCGACTTTCCGCTCGAGCATGTCGGCGAGATCCACCTTGCCGGCCATGCCGAGCAGAGCGACGACGAAGGCGACCCTCTGCTCATCGACAGCCATGACGGGCCGGTGGCGGACGCGGTCTGGACGCTGTTCGAGATCGTGATCGGCCGGTGCGGACCCATGCCGACTCTGGTCGAGTGGGACAGCAACATCCCCGACTGGCCCATCCTCAAGGCGCAAGCCGCGGCGGCGCAGGCGATCCTCGATCGCCGCGCCAGCGTCGACGCGAAGGGCTGCCGCCATGCTGCCTGACCCTGAACGCCGCGCGAGCGCCGAACGGCCGCCGTCATACGCGGCAATCTTCTCGGCAGCCCTCACCGCGCCGACGCGGGATACACCGGGCATCGTCACGGGCCCGAAAGGCAAGGCCACGGTCAGGCGCTACAACGTCTACCGCAACAACGTGATGGTGAGCCTGATCGACGCGCTCGCCGCCGTCTATCCGGCCGTGCTGCGCATCACCGGCCCGGATTTCTTCCGCGCCATGGCACGCTTCCACATCCGGCAGACGCCGCCGACCTCGCCGCTGCTCTTCAAATATGGCCGCGATTTTCCTGCCTTCATCGAAGGATACGAGCATGCCGCCGCCATGCCCTGGCTTGCCGACACCGCGCGCATCGAACGCGCCTGGCTGGATGCCTATCATGCGGCGGATGCCGAGCCGCTTTCCGGCGCGACGCTGGCCGCCGTGCCGCACGAGATGCTCGCTTCGGTCAGGTTCACCCCGCACCCGGCGACACGCATCACGCGCTCCGCCTTCGCCGCCGTGGCCATCTTCGCGGCCAACAGAGGCGCCGGGCCCGTCGGCACGATCGACGCCGCCGCGCCGGAGGACGCGCTGATCACCCGCCCCGATATCGAGGTCGTCGTGCGGCGCCTGCCGCCCGGCGGGGCGTTGTTTCTGGCGGCCCTCGTCGCCGGACGACCGCTGGGTGACGCCGCGGCCGACGCCCTGGAAGCCGTGCCGTCCTTCGACATCGGCGCCGCGATCGCCGGCATGATTGATGCCGGCGCCTTCACCGCCATCCATCCGGGAGACGCGCCATGATGGCTGTTGAATTACGGACGACCGCAGGCTCGTCCAGCCGACTCGCATTTCTCATCGACAAGGCCAACCGCGCGATCCGCACGATCGCGCAACCCTCGCTCGTGCAGCTCGTCGCGCGCCTTGCGCTGGCGGTTCCCTTCTGGCGGTCGGGTGTCCTCAAGTGGGACGGCTTCCTGCAGCTCAGCGACACCGCCGTGACGCTGTTCACGGACGAATTCATGCTGCATCTGCCGGGTGGTCCGTACCCGTTTCCGGCGCCGCAGGTGTTCGCGTTCCTGTCCGGCTCGGCCGAGATCATCCTGCCGATCCTGCTGGTGCTCGGCCTGGCCAGCCGCTTCGCAGCTTTGGGCCTGCTGCTGATGACGGTGGTCGTGCAGCTGACCGTGCCCGACGGGTGGCCCATCCATCTGACCTGGGCGGCCATGGCCCTGGCCATCATGGCCTGGGGTCCGGGGCGGTTCTCTCTCGACTGGCTCGTTGGACAGGCCGGGCGCCGGCGGACGAACCTGTAGTTCCGCACCCGCCGGCTTTCCCCGCCGGATCAACCTGCCACTCCCAAATGGGAGTATTGCGAGGATCGGCATTCCAGTAGTCCCCGTTGCCCGTTCGCCGGGCGCGCCGTGCCGGATGCAATCGATCGCGGCAGCGGCGCTGATGTCGCCCGGCGTCAGCAAGGGGAGAGGGATTCGATGGTCAACAAGTTCTTGGTCCTCAGCGCCGCGGCGCTCCTGATGAGCGCCTGCCAGCAGCCGGAGCCGGCGGCGACGCCGCCGACGCCCCCGCCGGCGACGTCGTTCATGGTGTTCTTCGATTGGAACAGCGCGACGCTCTCGGCGCAGGCGCAGAGCACGCTGCGCCAGGCCGCGGCAGCCGACAAGAGCCAGGGCAATGCGCCGATCACGGCGACCGGCCACACCGACCGGTCGGGCCTGGACGACTACAACATGGCGCTGTCGCTGCGGCGTGCCGATGCGGTCCGCAACGCGCTGGGCCGCGAAGGCGTGCCGCCGGCCGTGATCAGCACCGTGGGCAAGGGCGAAAGCCAGCCGCTGGTGCCGACCGCGGACGGCGTGCGCGAGCCGCAGAACCGGCGCGTCGAGGTCGTGATCGGCCAGCTCGGCAACGACGCGGCCTATTGCCGGGAGCTGAGCGTGCGCTACCGGCGCTTCCTCGGCAATGTCCGCGCCGACGGCGACGCCGCGAACGCGATCTACAACTGCGACAGCGGCAACCCGGCGGCCGGCATCCCGGTGCTGGAGCAGCGCCTGACCGACGCCAGGATCCCGCTGCCGCCGCGCGTGTAGGCATCGTCAGCACGGGCGCGGCGATCGCGTGCCCGGTCGGCGACGGGGGCCGCGGGCCCCCGTCAGCGTCGCCGCCGGCTCCAGTGCCGGCGATCGATCGAAAGTGAGTCGCAGCTGTCATTCCGGGCGAGGCGGGGGATTCGCCGGAACCGCAGCTCCGTGCCGACACTGGAGACGGCCGCCGGCTACTCCGGCAATCCCGCGCGAACCAACATTGCCCGGTGGTGCTCACGATCGTCGGGATGCTGATAGTGCTGCATCGCAAGATGCACGCCGACCGTGAAATCGGGCGCCTGGGCGAGCAGAGCCTTCACGAGCGCCTGTGCAACCGATCCTTCGTCGATGGCCGCGCGACAGGCCGCCTGCATCGCGAGCTGGCCGGGATCAGGCTGGGTAATTCGGGCGAACGCCTCGGCTGCCTCGCGATAGCGGCGGGCCACGAAATAGGCGCGGCCGAGGTGGCTCCAGAAACGTTCGGGGTGATAGGGGTTGAGCCGCATCGCCTTGCGGACCCACTCCACGCCTTCCTCGCCACGACCCATCCAGGTCAGCACCTCGCCCTGCTGCACCACGATCAGGTCGTCGTTGGGATTGAGCGCAAGCGCGCGCTCCTGATGATGCAGCGCGCGTTCGTGGTCGTGCCGGATCGACAGGTCTATGGCGGCCAGCAGGCGATGGACATCGCTGTCGTTGTCGTCGAGGCCCTGGGCAATGCGAACGTTGTCGAGCACTTCCGCTATCAGGGCGTCCGCGTCGGTGCACCAGCCGTAGACATAGGACTGGCCAAGGGTGCAGGCCCGCCAGGCATAGGCATGGGCGTAGCCGGCATCGAGTGCGATGGCGCGATTGAGCAGACGCAGCGCTTCGGCGTTGTCTGCCCGGGTAGAGCGGTGGTGCAGCCGTTTGCCTGTCAACACCAGCTCCCAGGCTGCCAGATTCTCGGGGGCCTTGCGTTTCACCCGCTCGCCCACCGCCGCTTCGACGCGGCCGGGCAGGATCGCCGAAATCGCCGTCGTGACTTCGTCCTGGATGTCGAAGATGTCCTTGAGCTCGCGGTCGTAGCGTTCGGCCCAGAGATGGCGATCGGTATCGGCCTCTATCAGCTGAATGGTGATGCGCACGCGGTTGCCGGCTTTGCGCACGCTGCCCTCGGCGACGTACTGCACGCCAAGCTCTTTCGCCACATTCTGCACGTTGACCGCCTTGCCCTTGTAGACGAAGACGGAATTGCGCGAGACCACGAACAGGTCGCGGAAGCGCGACAGCTCGGTGAGAATGTCCTCGGTCAGGCCGTCGGCGAAAAACTCCTGCTCGGGATCACCGCTCATGTTGACGAAGGGCAACACCGCGATGGTGGGCTTGCCGCCGGCCGTGGTGGGCACGTTCGGTACGCGGGTCGCAGCCGGCGCGGTCTCGTCCGTGCTGCGCCAGTCGGCGACGTTCCAGTCCACCCTGAAGGCCGGCACGGGGCGTTGGATGTTCTTCAAAGTAAGCTCGCCGAGGCCGTGGAATGCCGCCTTCAGTCGGCCTTCCACCGCCTCATGGACGGTTCGCGAGACCACGATGCCGCCCGCAGGTGCCTCGCCCTCGAGGCGCGCCGCCACGTTCACGCCATCGCCGTAGAGGTCGTCGCCGTCGACGATCAGGTCGCCCAGATGAACGCCTATGCGGAATTTGATAGCAGTGTCGTCAGGCTGATCGCGGTTGGCGTCCGCCATGGCCTGTTGGAATTCGATCGCAGCAGACAGCGCGCCGACCGCGCTGGAAAACTCGGACAGCGCGCCATCGCCCGTGAGCTTGACCAGGCGTCCGCCATGACGCGCCAGGGCGGGCTCGAAGTGCTCCTTGCGCAGCGCGCGCAAACGCACGACCGTGCCACTCTCGTCGCGACCCATCAGGCGCGAGTAGCCGACGACATCGGCGGCCAGGATCGCCGCTAGGCGGCGCTGCTCTCCCGCCATGGCTCTTCCTTGGGGCTGCGTCGCGGAAGCTTAGGGTTTAGCGGCGCGTGCGGCAACGGCTGGAGAGCCGCTTCCGTCAAAATTGCCGGCTTCGGCAGGTCAAGAACATCACTCGCCCGGTCCGGGTATGGCGCATGGAGAAGCTCACCCCGCTCGGCGCGCCCACGTACAGTGATCCAGCCGATGCGGAGCGCCTTCACCAAGCACTACGCGCTGCCGGACTGGAGGACGGCAAGGTATGAGCCGGGTGCAGCGCCGCTTGAGTGCTTTCGCCGGCCGGAGGGTCGCGACAGGCTCGAGGAAGGCCTGCGGCGGGCCGGCTTACCGGACTAGCCTCGGCGTCTGACGCCTCGATTAGCCTGGCCCACCATGGCGGCTACATAGCGACGCAAGGCTCTATTGATCTCTGTTTGATAGCCACCATTGTCCGCCCGCTCCTTGAACCAGGCTACGACGTCGGCGTCGAGCCGAATGGTCACGGCCTGCTTGCGGGGGCGGTAGAACTCGCCGCGCCGGGCTTGCATCCAATTCTCGGCCGGCGCTTCGGGGATGTCGATCGTATCAATCTGATCGTTGCGCAGCTTGGCCAGCTTCGCGAGCTGGTCCAGCTCCGATCGGCTAAGCTCCTTCCTGCTCATAGCGCCTCCTTTCATGCGACGTCGCCTTGCGGGCGCCAATGATCCTCACTCGAGCCTCGTCGTCCGGGTCCGGATAGGTATGAACCACGACAAGCATCACGATCGCGTTGATCACGCCAATGGCGTGCCATCGCTGCTCGCCGGTGACGATGCGGGTCGGCGACGATAGTGTAGAGCGGATCGTCCCAGACGCGCCGGGCGAGCTCGAACGAGACGCCATGCTTGGCGGCGTTGATCCTGGCCTTCTCGGGATCCCATTCGAATCGCATGCACCAAGGCAAGCATATCTGTATGTACAGATCAGTCAATACTGACTTGCTGGCCGGGGGCCGCCGGCCGGACGGGCGTGACTCGCCGGCATCGGCGCCGTGATCGTGCGTCCAATCGGAAACGGGGGCCAGAGGCCCCGTCATTGTCGGTGCAGAACGCTTGGTCCTGTGGCGCGAGACGTCACCGGCCCTGGAAGTTGTAGGTGAACATGCCCGACTTGCCGCGGGTGTCGATCTCGTTGAACATGCGCCGCTTGTAGCCCTGGGCGCACTGGTTGTCGGCGATGCGGAACGCCTTATCCGAGACGCACATCGGGTAGTTGCCCGACCAGTGCGACCCCGACGACTCGGCATAGACATAGTAGTAGCGCGTCACGAACGGGGCCTGCCACAGCACGTTGCATTCCGATGGCGCCAGCGTGTACCAGCCCTGCGACATGAAGATCGGCTTGCCTTTCTCCGTCTGGCCCGTGGCCGACGCCTTGGCGACCGAAATGCTCTTGCTGGTCTGATTGCACACGCGAATGGCGTTCAGATTGCTGTTCTGGGCCGACGCTGTCCCCGGCAGCGCCACGCATCCGGCAAGAACCGCCCCCACGAGCCAACGCATTTCCAATCCTCCTTCCAGGTCCGGGCGTCAGTTACCTGACCCGCAGCCGCATACCTATGCGAAGGGTTGGAGGTTGTCAAGTGATCGTTCACTTTTATAATGGCGCTTTGAAACCGTATCGGCTCGCTGCCGTCCCCGCGTGGCCCTCACACGCTGATCGCGTTCAGGTCCTTGCCGGAATGTTCCGGCACGCACAGCCAGACGCCCAGCGCCATCAGCACCATGAACACGGGAATGCACAGGAAGGCCAGCGTGAAGGAGCCGGTCGCCTGCTGCAGCGCCACGGTGGCGAAGGGCCACAGCACGAAGCCGACGAAATACGCCACCGCCCAGACCGCGCCGTTGGCGACGCCGCGGATGCGGGTCGGGAAGATCTCGGCCGTCAGCACGGTGCTGGGC
The DNA here is from genome assembly GCF_008039615.1 of Vineibacter terrae. Taxonomy (GTDB): domain Bacteria; phylum Pseudomonadota; class Alphaproteobacteria; order Reyranellales; family Reyranellaceae; genus Vineibacter; species Vineibacter terrae. The sequence goes on from NZ_VDUZ01000005.1 coordinate 200,854, forward strand.
CCCCAGAAGCCGAGGAAGCCGAAGCTCCAGGCCAGGCCGAAGATCCACAGCAGCAGGTGGCTGTCGCTGTAGATCCAGGCGGTCAGGAAGATGGCGCCTTCGATCAGGGTGACGATGAAGCCGACGCGGCGGCCGACATGGTCGGCCAGCCAGCCGGCCAGCCACAGGCCGAAGAAGCCCGATATGCCCCAGCAGACATAGAAGAGGCTGTATTCCTCGGTCGACCAGTGCTTCTCGGTCGACAGGTAGTAGGGCATCCAGGCGCCGACGGTGCCGAAGATGCAGGTGCTGCAGCAGGCGACGAACAGCGCCACCAGGGTCGAGGGCAGGGTGTCGGGCAGGAACAGCTGGCTGAGCCCGATGCGGTCGGCCTTCTGGAACCAGGCGCGGTCCTCGTCGCTGACCGGCAGGCCCTGCTGCAGGGCGGCGCGCACCCGCGTCTTGCGGTCCTGCGCCCGCACCCAGTAGGGCGATTCGGGGCAGGTCGCGCGCACGTAGATGGCCAGCAGCGCGATCACGCCCGGCACCATGACGGCGACGCGCCAGCCCCAGGCCGCGGCGGCGATGCCGGTGATGGCGCCGGCCAGCGAGGCGCCGAAGCACCACGCGGCGCGGTTGATGCTGATGACACGGCCGCGCAGATGCGCCGGCCATGTCTCCGCCACCAGCATCGAGCCCAGCGACCACTCGCCGTTGAGCGCGAAGCCCACGGCCGAGCGCGCGATCACGAACACCGCGAATGTCGGTGACAGCGCCACCACCGGCATCAGCAGCGAGAACAGCGCGATGTTGAGCGCCAGCAGCGTGCGCCGTCCGAAGCGATCGGCGAGCCAGGGCCAGACATAGAGGCCGGCGATGCCGATGAAGAGCGAGATCTGCAGGCCCGACCGGTACTCCGGCACGGTCAGCGAGAACTCCTTGATGACCAGCGGGGAGATGAGGGCGAAGATCACGCCGTCCATGCCGTCGAAGCCCCAGCCCAGGCCGTTGGCCGAGGCGATGTGCCAGTGCGTGCGCGTGACTTGGGTGCCGTCGGCGACGGCGCGATAGTTCGGGTTCTGCAGATGCTTCTGCTCGAGCGGACCGATATCGGCGGGATGGCGCGCAGGCGGGCTCATCAGCCCACCCACCTCTTCAGGTGTGGTGCTGCTCATGGGGCGTTTCTCCCGGACCCGCACCTGTGTCGGTGCGTTGTCACAACCAGGACGATACGCCCGCATTCAGGACGTCAACAGTGCATTAACTTGATGATGCCGCAGGATGGAATGCGTGGAGCAGTGAGCCTGCCGTGCCTCAGCGGCGCGACAGGGTGATCTCGCCGGCGCGCGACGACGCTCAGTATCCGTGGCGCGCCAGGATGTCCGCCATCGATTGCGCCGGCGCGCGGCCCTGGAAGGAGAGCAGGGCGGCGATGCGGTTGGTGAAGAAGCCATCGACGCCGCGCGCCGCCAGGGCCTTGAAGTCGACCGCATCATCGACCGTGTAGGCGTGGATGACCAGGCCCTCGCCGTGCGTGAGGTCGTTCATCCAGGGATGCACGAGGTCGGCGTAGCTCTGGTCGCCGCCGTTGGTGAGCGCCGCCGACGGGCCGGTGCCGATCGCGCCGTGCTGCTTGGCGAAGCGCACCCAGTCGGCGAACGCCGCGCGCGACTCCACCTCCTGCCGGGCATAGAAGGCGGCGAGCCCGGGGCCGCCGGCGGGCGCCTTGGCGCCGGTGTCCTTGGTCGCGATATAGCCGTCGCCCAGCCACAGCAGCAGGATCTTCGGCGTCGCCGGCATCTGCTGCTGCAGCAGCGCCAGGCTGTCCTTCTCGAAGGTCTGCAGGATCACCCGGCCGGGCGTGTAGGCGACGCCCACGGCCTTGGCGGCATCGAAGCCCGCCGGCGCCGTGCGTGGCGCCAGCCAGCCGCGCCGCCCGAGCTGCGCCTTGAGGTCCTTCTCGATGCCGGAGAACTGCTTGGGCACCTTGGTCTCGAGATAGAGGCCAGGCTTGTTGGCTCCCCCCTCGGCGATGTCGATCACCTCGTCGAGCGTCAGGATCTTCAGGCCGACGAAGGCGGGCCGGGCGCGCGCGGGATAGGCGGCGTTGAACCACGACCCGGCGTCGAGCTGCTTGAGCTCGGTCAGCGTGAAGGCGCTGATCGGCTGGCCGGCGCGGTCGGGGAAGACCTGCGCGACATTGGTGGTGCGCTTGAGCGTGTCGTCGTGGAAGGCGACCAGGACGCCGTCCCTGGTGCGTTGCAGGTCGAGTTCGAGATAGTCCGCGCCCAGGTCGCGCGCCAGCAGATAGGCCGGCGCCGTCTCTTCCGGCGCATCGTAGGAGGCGCCGCGATGTGCGATCGCCGCCGGCCAAGGGATGCCGGCCTTGGCGCTCAGCGTCTGGCCGACCGGCGCGTCGGCGCCGGCGGCGGTGGGGAACGACATGATCAGGGCTGCCGTGCAGGCGATCAGACGCCGTCGAGCGTAGGTCAAGCGTGCCCTCCTTCGCAATGCAGCGCCGAGCGGAGCATGGGCGCGTTGCGCGACGATGACGGTGCCGTATGGTCGCCGTCGGCGACAGAGGATCCAGCCAGGCAGGAGGAGGAAACGACATGTCATTCACCGGCGGCGCGACGCCGCAAGCGATCCTGTGCGAGCAGGACGGCCCCGTGGGGATCATCATGCTCAACCGTCCGCAGGCCATGAACACGATCTCGCGGCAGCTCGAGGCCGAGCTGCATGAAGCGCTGGACCGCGCCGAGCGCGATCCGTCGGTGCGCGCCATCGTGCTCGCCGGGGCCGGCGGCCGCGCCTTCTCGGCCGGCTACGATCTTTCCGCGCAGCACGACCTCGAGACCCGGCTGATGTGCTGCGGCACTGGTGGGCGATCGACACCGCCACGCCGGACAAGCACTGGCACCTGCTGCGCCTGGAGAAGCCGGTGATCGCCGCGGTCGACGGCTGGTGCCTGGCCGGTGGCTTCTGGTACGCGCTGGCGGCCGACATCACCATCGCCTCGGAGCGCGCGGTGTTCGGGCAGCCCGAGGTGCGCGAGACGCAGAACTCGACCGTGCTGCTGGGCTGGCTCGCGGGCTGGAAGAACGCAGCGCGCTATGCCCTGACCGGCGACCATTTCGACGCCCACGAGGCCAGGCGCATGGGCATCGTCAACGACGTGGTGCCGCACGACGAGGTGCTGGCGCACGCCATCGCGCTGGGCAAGCGGATCGCCCTGGTGCCGGCCGACTCGGTGCGCATCAACAAGCGGATCACGACGTTCGCGCTCGAGGCGATGGGGCTGCGCACGGCGATGTCGGGGGCGTCGTTCCTGTCGTCGATCGTGCATGCCTCGGCCGACTCGCCTGAGCTGGCCGAGCTGCACGAGGTGCGCCGCAGCCAGGGCCTCGCTGCCTCGCTGAAGCTGCGCGACGACAAGTTCCGCCCCGAGCCCGGCGGGCCGCGCGCCAAGCCGCAGCCGTAGGAGCGGACCTTCTTCCGGCCGGACGCGTAGCGTCATGAAAAGCGAACCACAGAGACACAGCGCAGCCTTTGGCCGCAACCTAAAGGGCGGAGGAAGCGCTTCATGGTGAGCTTGTCGAACCATGAAGCGCCGCACCACTGCCCGTGCGACGCCTTCATGGTTCGACAGGCTCACCATGAAGGCTACCAAATCACCGCAGCTCGCGAAGATTCTTGAGGTTAGTAGTACAGAGGCACAGAGGAGGCACAGAGATTGAAGAGTTGCGCGCCTTCGGCGCGCGATGTCCTTCCTCTGTGTGATCTCTGTGTCTCTGTGCCTCTGTGGTTGCTCTTCTCGTCGGTCGAGCGCGGGGCGGGCCCGGGATGACGGCGGAGCCGTCGTCAGTTGCCGTCCCTCCTGGCTTCGAACGCGGCCAGATATTTGCGCAGCAGGGTGTCGAGGGCGGCCTTGTCCTTCTTCGACAGCGCCGCCGTCAGCCGCTTCTGGGTCGCGACATGCGCCGTGACGGTGGTGTCGATCAGGGCGAACCCCTTCTTCGTGAGCGCGATGATCACGCTGCGGCCATCATCGGGATTGTGGATGCGCTCGACCAGGCCTTCCTTCTCCAGCTGATCGATGCGATGCGTCATCGTGCCTGATGTGATCATCATCGTCGCCAGCAGGTCGCCCGGTGACAGGCGATAGGGCGGGCCGGACCGCCGCAAGGTCGCCAGCACGTCGAAGCTGGCATCCGTCAGCCCGTGCGCTGCGAACGTGCGGCCCATCTCGCGCGAGAGATGGTGCGAGAGGCGCCTGATCCGGCCGATCAGCCCCATCGGCCCGACATCGAGGTCGGGCCGCTCTCGGTTCCACTGCGCCAGAATATCGTCGACGCGGTCCATGCGGCAGTATCACGCCAGGGTATCTTGACGTCGAGATATTTCGATTTATCTTGATATCAAGATAAATCACGGAAGCGGCCGCGTGACACGCCATGGCGACCTGCTGCTGACCGCGATCGCGCCGGCGATCTGGGGCAGCACCTATCTTGTGACCACCGAGCTGCTGCCCGGCGGCTACCCGCTGACGGTGGCCATGCTGCGCGCCCTGCCGGCCGGGCTGCTGCTCCTGCTTCTGGTGCGCCAGCTGCCGTCGGGGATCTGGTGGGGCCGCGTCCTGGTGCTGGGCGCGCTCAACTTCTCGATCTTCTGGTGGATGCTGTTCATCGCCGCCTATCGGTTGCCGGGCGGCGTCGCGGCGACGGTCGGCGCGATCCAGCCGCTGCTGGTGATCCTGCTGGCACGCGCCGTGCTGGGCACGCCGGTGCGCGCGCTGGCGATCGCGGCGGCCGTCGCCGGCATGGCCGGCGTCGCGCTGCTGATCCTCACGCCCGAGGCGGCGCTCGACCCGATCGGCGTCGCAGCCGGCCTCGCAGGCGCGGTCGCGATGGCCGCCGGCACCGTGCTGACCCGCCGCTGGCAGCCGCCGGTGTCGCCCCTGACCTTCAGCGCTTGGCAGCTGACCGCCGGCGGCCTGCTGCTGCTGCCGGTCGCGCTGTCGCTGGAGCCGGCGCTGCCGCCGCCGACCGCAGCCCATGTGCTGGGCTTCGCCTGGCTCGGCCTGATCGGCGCGGCGCTGACCTATATCCTGTGGTTCCGCGGCATCACGCGGCTGGAGCCGCACGTGGTGGCGCCGCTGGGCTTCCTCAGCCCGCTGACCGCGGTCATCCTGGGCTGGTGGGCGCTGGGCCAGTCGTTGAGCCCGGCGCAGATCGCGGGAATGGCGATCGTGCTGGGCAGCGTCTGGCTCAGCCAACGCGCCGCCCTGGCCGACGCCCGTCGACCTCGAGGCCGTTGAAGCTTCAGCCGCGCGCAGCCGGCGCGCGGGCGTCGTGCCGCCATCGCCCTCAGATCTTGCCCAGGACCTGGAGGATGGAGCGCTTGCTGTTCTCCAGATGCAGGGCCATGGCCTGGCGTGCGGCAGGCGCGTCGCGCCGCTGCAGGGCGTCGATGATCGCCAGGTGCTCCTGCGAGCCGATGATGAAACGCTCGGGCATGCGCTTGAGGCTGAACATGCGGGTCTTGCGCCGCAGGCTGCGCACGAGGTCGGCGAGCACGACGTTGCCGCTGGCCTCGGCGATGGTGCCGTGCAGCAGGTCGTCGGCATCCCAGTGGTTGCCGCCATCGGGGATCGGACCCTGCATCTGGTCCTCGAAGAGGGCACGCAGGCCGGCCAGCTTCCCGGCCTCGATGCGGTCGGTGGCCAGCGCCACGGCCTCGACCTCCAGCAGCGCTCGCACGTGGAAGATCTGCATCAGCTCCTGCACCGGCACGTCGCGCACGATCAGCAGCCGCCCGGCATGGCGGGTGACGAAGCCTTCCGATTCGAGCCGCGCCAGCGCCTCGCGGATGGGCGTGCGCGAGATCCGCATCTCGTGGCCCAGCGCGCGCTCCTGCAGCACGGTACCGGGCGTGAGGTCCTTGGACAGCATGCGGTCGAGCAGCGTCTCGTACGCCAGCTCCCCCAGGCTCTTGCCGCTCGCTTCGGCGAGCTCGACCAGATCCTCTTTGTCATCGGTCAGGGCGGCAGGCATGGTCATGGGTCTATCCTCGCACGGCGTCAGCCGGCGGCCGGCGGCCGGATCCTGGCCGTGCGGCGCAGGACGCGGCCCGGGCGCGCGACCGTCGGCTGGCCGTCTTGCCACACGATCGCGCCGTTCACGATCACGACCGCGATACCGTCGCTGGGCGCCGTGGGCAGGTCGAACGTGGCGCGATCGATGATGCGCGCCGGATCGAACAGCACGATGTCGGCGTAGGCGCCGGGCGCCAGCCGGCCGCGATCGTCAAGCCCGAGGAACTGCGCCGGCAGGCTCGTCATCCGCCGCACCGCCTCCTCCAATGTCAGCAGGCCGAGCTGGCGCGCATAGTGCCCCAGCACCCGCGGGAACGTGCCCCACAGCCGCGGATGCGGATGATGGTCATGCGGCAGGCCGTCCGACCCGATCATGGTGTGCGGGAAGGCGAGGATGCGCCGCACGTCGTCCTCGTCGAGCATGAAGTAGATCGCCCCCGCCGGCAGCAGACGCTCGGCGGCCTCGACTGGCGGGCACCCCCAGGCGCGCGCGATGTCGGCGATATCCTGCCCAGCCACCTCCGGATGCGGCCTGGACCAGGTGATCAGCACGCGCATGCGGCCGTCGCAGCGCTGCGGATCCAGCACCGTCGAGCCGGCGACATAGGGATAGACGTCCAGCGCCACGCGCTGCGTGCGCATTGCCTGCTCGATGCGGGCCAGCGTCTTGATCGAGCGCCCGAAATTCTGCGGCCCGATCACCTTGTGATGCGAGATCAGGACGGGCACGTCGCCCTCGCGCCCGATGCGCAGCGTCTCCTCGATCGAGTCCTCGACGCCGTCGGACTCGTCACGCATGTGGGTGGCGTAGATGCCGCCCTCGCTGCCGGCCACCTTGGCGAGCGCGATCACCTCCTCGGTCGGCGCCGCCCGGCTGGTGGGATAGTAGAGGCCGGTGCTGATGCCCACGGCGCCGGCCCGCATGGCGTGCGCCAGCCGCGCCTGCATCGCCGCGATCTCCGCCGGCTGGGCGGCGCGGTCGAGCGCCGGCATCTCGGCCAGGCGCAGGGTCGAGTGGCCCACCAGGCAGAGCGCATTGACCGCCGGCGGATCGGCCTCGACCGACGCGAAATAGGCATTGACGTCGGCAAAGCGGAACCAGTCGCGCCCGCCCAGCAGGTCGAAGGTCATGGGCAGGGCGGCCTGCGGCATCACCGGCGCCAGCGACACGCCGCAATTGCCTGTAACGACCGTGGTCACGCCCTGGCTCGTCTTGGCCGCCATCGCGCCGTCGCTGAGCAGGGCGCGGTCATCATGGGTGTGCACGTCGATGAAGCCGGGCGCCGCCACGTAGGCGCTGGCGTCGATCGCGCACGCGGCGTCGGCCGCGTCCAGCCTGCCCATCGCGACGATCCGGTTGCCGCGCACGGCGATGTCGGCGCGCGTCGCGGGCCGGCCGCTGCCGTCGATCACCTGGGCATCGCGCAGCAGCAGGTCGCACTGCGTGACGACAGACGAGGAGGTGGTGGCGTCCTTTGGCATGGAGATTGCGTTTCTTCCTGTGATCCATTCAACGCGACCAGGAGATTGCAGCGGGCTTGAAAATCCTGGTGCTGTCGGCTTGCGAGCTGTGTATGCCAGTGGTATACCATAGGCATTCCTTGAGTGGATAGGGGTTTGATGGACCGGGGCGGCGCCTCGGCGAGAGAGGATGGGGAGCGTGGTGGGCAAAGTGACGCGCGAGGCGGCCGCGGAACGCCTCAAGGGACTGTTCAACATCACCGTCACGCCGTTCGCCGCCGATGGCGGCCTCGACCGGACCGGTCTGGCGCAGGCGATCGAACGCGCGATCGCCGCCGGCTATGACGGCGTGCTGATCGGCGGCACCTACGGCGAGTTCGCGACGATGACGGCGGACGAGCGCGCGAGCCTGTTCCGCGCCGCCATGGGTGTCGTCGCCGACCGCGTTCCGGTCCTGCTGTGCAGCGCCGCCGCCGACACGCGCGTCGCGGCCGAGCTCAGCGCGCTGGCGGTCGGGCTGGGCGGCATCCCGATGGTGATGCCGCCTTATGTGTCGGAAGTGACGGAGGCGCAGGTCGAGGCGTTCTTCCGTACGCTCTGCGCCCAGCTTCCGGCGGTGGTGATCTACAACGCGCCCGGCATCGGCATCACGCTCGCGCCGGGCCTGATCGCGCGCCTGGCCGACATCCCGGGCATCGTCGGCCTGAAGCAGGGCGAGCTGGCGCCGACCGTCGTCGACGAGCTGGTCGGACGCGTCGGCGGCCGGATCCGCCTGTTCTGCGCCTCGGACCTGCAGATGCTGGGACCGGTAGTGGCGGGGTTCGACGGCGTCAGCAGCACCAACAGCTGCGCCCTGCCCGAGCTGATCCGCCAAGTGTACACGGCGCTGGCGTCAGGCGATGCCGCGCGGGCCGGCGCGCTGCAGCGCTCGTGGTACCGCTACCGTGCTTTCGCGCGCGCCACGGGGCAGCCGCAGACGGTGAAGGCGGCCATGCGCATCCGCAGTTGGAACGGCGGGCATGTGCGTGCGCCGTTGACGGACCTGGCCGCCGATCGCGTCGCCGAGCTCGAGGCGATCATGGCCGAGCTGCTGGCGCACCCGGCGGGAACGCTGGGCCGCGCCGCCTGACATCGCTCTTCGGAGGTATGACCATGGCCACTCACGTCCGCTGCGGCAGCTTCTTCTCGGGACAGGGCGAGCAGGCGAGCGAGGATTATACGCTCAGCTTCGGCGCCGACGGCATCATCACCTATGCCGGGCCCAGCGCCGCGGCGCCGGCAGCGACAGCGCAGGACAGCGTGCTCGACTATTCGAAGCTGTTCGTGATGCCCGGCCTGATCGACGTGCACACGCACCTGGCCTACGGCAACGCCAAGACGGAAGAGGACATCGACCTCTACCAGCCCATGGAGTTCCGGGCGCTGCGCGCGCTCTTCTTCGCGCAGCGCGTAGTGGCGGCGGGCTACACCTCGATCTGCGCGCCCGGCGATGCCGGGCAAATCAGCCTGTCGGTGCGCGATTCGATCGCCGCCGGCCTGTTCGATGGGCCGCGGGTGACCGCCGCCGGCCGCTACCTCACCACCCGGCAGGGGCTGACGGACTGGTATCCGAGCTGGATCGGCGCGCCCGACACCTCGATCGGCCGCCTGGTCGCCAGCCGCGACGAGGCGATCGAGGAGATCCGCGTCCAGGTCAAGAACGGTGTCGACTGCATCAAGATCGCGATGGACGGCTTCCAGACCCGGCCCAACGGCGAGCTGGTGGCGGCCTTCAACCAGGACGAGACCACGGTGATGGTCGAGGAGGCGCATCGCCTGGGCAGGAAGGTGGTGGTGCATGCCCGCGGCCGCGAGGCCACGCTCTATTCCGCGCGCGCCGGCGTCGACCTCATCTTCCACGCCTACTATCTCGACGACGAATGCCTGGACGCGATGCTCAAGTCGGGCAGCGCCATCGGGCCGACGATGACATTCCCGCGCAACATCATCGACTTCACGCAACCGCATGAGCGCGCCGCGACCAAGGGCCGGATCGAGAGCACGCGCCGCGAGTACGAGATCGCCTGCGCCAACCTGCAGAAGGCGCGCAAGGCGGGCGTGCCGATGATGACCGGCACCGATTCGGGCTTCGCCGTGACGCCTTACGGCGAGTGGCATGCGCGCGAGCTGGAGATCTTCGTGCGCGACCTCGGCTTCACGCCGGCCGAGGCGCTGCGCTGCGCCACGGCGGTGACGGCGGGCTTCCTCGCCCGCGGCGAGCGGGTGGGTGTGCTGGAAGCGGGCCGGCTGGCCGACTTCATCGCGGTCGACGGCTCGCCGCTGAAGAACATCGCGATCCTGCAGGACAAGAGCCGCATCCGGCACGTCCATATCGGTGGCCAGCGCACCCAGTTCGCCGACCGCGAGTACGACCCGCTTCTGGTCACCGACCGCTCGTGGGTGAACTGGAGCGACCTCTACACCCAGGCGCGGGTCAAGGAGCTGCGCCTGCTGGGCGGCCATCTGGCCGCGGCGGAGTAGGTCACAGGCCTTCATGGTGAGCTTGTCGAACCATGAAGGCTACGCACGGCAGTCGGCACGGTCGCTTCATGGTTCGACAAGCTCACCATGAAGCGGGGGTTGGACGCTGGGACGCGGAGGAGGAAGCAGTGAGGCACGCGGAGATCGCGGGAGCGGGGTTCGCCGGGCTGACGGCGGCGATCGCGTTGCGCCAGCGCGGCTGGAGCGTGCGCGTGCACGAGGCCGATGCCGAGCTGCGCGCCTTCGGCGCCGGCATCTTCATCTGGGAGAACGGCCTGCGCGTGCTCAAGGCCATCGGCGCCTATGACGACGTCGTGGCGGGCGCCTATGCCGCGCCGGGCTACCACACCAGCCGCGATGGCGAGCGCCTGGCCTACGAGCGCATCAACGGTGCCAACCGCTTCCGCCTGCTGACCATGACGCGCCAGCATCTCTATGCCGCCATCCTGGCGGCGGCGCGGCGCATGGACATCGAGATCATCACGTCGTCGGCCGCCACGGGCGCGGCGCCGGAAGGCGTGCTGCACCTGGCCGACGGACGATCGATGCCGGCCGACCTCGTGATCGGCGCCGACGGCGTGCGCTCGGCGGTGCGCGATTCGCTGGGTCTGATCGATGCGCGCAACAAGTACCAGGACGGCATCATCCGCGTGCTGGTGGGGCGCGCGACGCTGAAGGGCGGCGTCTGGGACGACGTCATCGACTTCTGGAGCTTCAGCCCGCGCCCGCTGCGCATCCTCTACACACCCTGCGGCGAGGATGACCTCTACATGGCCATGATGGCGCCGACCGCCGACCGCGAGGCGTCTTCCATCCCGGTCAACGCCGAGGTCTGGATCCGTTCCTTCCCGCAGCTGGCGCCGGCGCTGTCGGCGATCGGCGATCGCGGCCGCTACGACCTCTACGAGACCACGACGCTCAAGCGCTGGTCGGCCGGCCGCACGGCGCTGATCGGCGATGCCGCCCACGCCATGCCGCCGACCCTGGCGCAGGGCGCCGGCTGCGCCATGATGAACGCGCTCAGCCTGGCGGTGGCTGTGAGCGACGCCGACGATATCGACGCGGCGCTGCGGCGCTGGGAGGCGCGGGAGCGGCCGCTGACCGACCACACGCAGTCGCGCGCCGCCCATCTGGCGGGATCGCGCGCGCTGGCCGACGGCATGCCGTGGGAGGACGACTGCTTCCGCGCCGCGCGCCACATCCCGACAGGCACGCCACCGCAGATGCATCTGTGAACAACAGGGAGACAACCATGACGGGGTCGACATCGAAGGCCGATCGGGCCGGACTGGGACGGCGGCGACTGCTGCAGGCAGGCGCCGGGGTTACCGCGGCGGCGGCGCTGCCGGCGCGGGTCTTCGCGCAGACGCCGCGCACCGTGAAGTTCACGCTGCCGTGGCTGGCGCAGGGCGCCACGGCCTATTCGTACATCGCCCAGGACCAGGGCTACTTCAAGAAGCGCGGCCTGAACGTCGAGATCAGCCGCGGCTACGGCTCGCTGGCGGCGGCGCAGTCGATCGGCGGCGGCCAGTTCGAGTTCGGTCTGGTGTCGACCGGCGCCACCATCGTGGGCGCCGCCAACGGCCTGCCGCTGGTGGCGCTGGGCACGACCAACTACGACGCCTACATGGGCATCCTGGTGCGGCCGGAATCGCCTATCCGCAAGCCCAAGGACCTCGAGGGCAGGAAGGTCGGCGGCGTGCTGACCTCGGTCGAGACGCCGTTCTGGCCTGCCTTCGCCAAGCTCGCCGGCATCGATCTCGCCAAGGTCAACTACATCCAAGCCGATTCGCGGGTACTGGAGCGCATGCTGGTCGAGAAGCAGGTCGAAGCCGCGATCTGCGTCACCAGCACCTCCTATGCCCTCGCCAAGGCCATCGGCGTCGAGCCGCGTGCCATGCTGTGGAGCGACTTCGGCCTGAACTTCTACTCCAACAACATCGTCACGCGGCCCGACGTGCTGCAGAAGGATGCGGCCCTGTGCCAGGGGATGACCGAAGCGCTGCTGGAGGGGCTGGCCTTCTCGCTGCAGGACCCCGACGCGGCGCTCGACATCTTCATGCGCAAGGTGCCGGAGCTGGCCCTGACCCAGGGCGGGCGCGAGTTCGCGCGCCTGGGGCAGGGCTTCATGCTGGCGTCGGTGGTGCGGCCCGAGGCGCAGGACAACAGCCTGGGCTACACCGACATGGCGAAGATCAAGGGCATGGTCGACCTGGTGATGGACTACGCCGTCGACAAGGGCAAGGCCAAGCGGCCCGACGAGCAGGCGCTGTTCACCAACAAGTTCGTCGGCGCCATCCGCCTGTCCCCGGCGCAGTGGGAGACGGTCAAGCGCAAGACCAGCGAGTTCCCCAAGCTGCTGAGCTAGGGATCTCTTCTCCCCGCGCAGGCGGGGAGAAGTTGGCGCGAAGCGCCGGATGAGGGGCTTCGCGGCGCTCAAACGAAACGAGCAGTGCGAATCGGTGTGCTGTCGTCGGTCATCTTCTCGCTTCGCGCGGTCGCGAAGCCCCTCATCCGCCCCTTCGGGGCACCTTCTCCCCGCCTGCGCGGGGAGAAGGGAAGATCCGGGAGCCAGGCGATGTCGTATATTTCCGTCGATCGCGTCTTCAAGATCTACGGCGGGCGGCAAGGGCCGGTCGAGGCCGTCAGCAATGTCAGCTTCGCCGTCGAGGCCGGCGAGTTCGTGTCCATCCTGGGGCCCAGCGGCTGCGGCAAGTCGACCCTGCTGATGATGCTGGCGGGGCTGGAGGCGACCACGGCAGGCGCGATCACGATCGACGGCCGCACGGTCACCAGTCCGCGGCGCGATGTCGGCCTGATCTTCCAGGATGCGACGCTGCTGCCCTGGTTGTCGGTGCTCGACAACGTGCTGTTCCCCATCCGCATCATGAAGGGCGACCTGGCGACGCACCGCCAGAAGGCGCGCGAGCTGCTGGACATGGTCGGGCTCGGCGACTTCCACGCCCACAAGCCGGCGCAGCTCTCGGGCGGCATGCGCCAGCGCGTGGCGATCTGCCGGGCGCTGATCCACGATCCGCACCTGCTGCTGATGGACGAGCCGTTCAGCGCGCTCGACGCCATCACCCGTGACGACATGAACATGGCCCTGCTGGAGATCTGGCAGCGCTACCACAAGACCGGCGTCTTCATCACGCACAGCATCCGCGAGGCGGTCGTGCTGTCGGACCGCGTCCTGGTGATGACCCGGCGGCCCTCGACGGTGGTCTGCGACATCCGCATCCCGTTCGCGCGCCCGCGCGGCCGCGACCTGGGCGAGACGCTGGAGTTCAACGCCATCTGCCGGACCTTGCGCGAGCATATCGAGGCCGGCCACCGCCGGGACCGGGCGGCATGATCGACACGACGCGGACGAGAGGACCGGCATGAGCGCGGACACGATGGACGGAGCCGGCGGGCGCGTGCCGCGCATGGCGATGGAGAGATGGCGGCCGATGCTCCTGCTGTTCCCGGAACGGATCATATTGCCGGTCCTGACGGCGGCCGGCTTGCTGCTGGTGTGGGAGATCGTGGTCCGCCACTACGAGATCCCGCCGGCGCTGCTGCCGGCGCCCAGCCAGGTCGGCCAGCGGCTGTGGGAGGTGCTGCCGCTGCTGCTGGAGCATGCGGTGCCGACCACTCTGGAGTCGGCGCTGGGCTTCGTGCTGGCCTCGCTGCTGGGCGTCGGGCTCGCCATCCTGCTGACCTACTCGCGGCTGTTCTCGGCCGCGGTCTATCCGACGGTGGTGGTCTTCCAGCTCATCCCCAAGATCGCGCTGGCGCCGCTGTTCGTGGTCTGGCTGGGCATCGAGATGCAGTCGCGGCTGGCCTTCGCGGTGTTCATCAGCTTCTTTCCGATCGTGATCGCGACCGAAGCCGGCCTGCGCAACACGCCGCCCGACATGCTGCGCCTGTGCAAGGCGCTCACCGCCACGGGCTGGCAGATCTTCACGTCGGTGCGCCTGCCCTATGCCGTGCCCTACATCTTCAGCGGCATGAAGATCGCGGTCACGTTCGCGATCATCGGCGTGATCGTGGGCGAGTTCATCTCGGCCCAGAAAGGACTGGGCTACATCATCATCTTCGCCTCCTCGCAGGCGGACACGGCGCTGATCCTGGCGGCGATCTTCGTGCTCTGCGTCGTCGGCCTCGCCCTGTTCGGCGCGGTGGCCGCGGCCGAGCGGCTGGTGGTGCGCCGCTACGGGTTTGCCTGAGCAACGGAGCAGCAAGCGTGGATCTCGGAATCAAGGGGCGGCGGGCGCTGGTCTGCGCCGCCAGCAAGGGCCTGGGCAGAAGCTGCGCGATGGCGCTGGCGCAGGCCGGCGTGTCGCTGGTGATCACGGCCCGCGGCGCCGACGCGCTGGCGGCGGCGGCGGACGAGATCCGGCGCGCCACCGGCGCCGAGGTGACGGCGGTGGTGGGCGACATTGCCATGCCCGAAGGCCGGGCCGCGGCGCTGCAGGCATGCCCGGCGCCGGACATGCTGGTGACCAATGCCGGCGGTCCGCCGACGGGGGATTTCCGGACCTGGGAACGCGCTGACTGGATCAAGGCGCTGGACGCCAACATGCTGGCGCCGATCGAGCTGATCCGCGCCACGGTCGATGGCATGATGGCGCGCGGCTTCGGCCGCATCGTCAACATCACGTCGGGGGCGGTGAAGGCGCCGATCGATCACCTCGGCCTCTCCAACGGCGCGCGCGCTGGGCTCACCGGCTTCGTCGCCGGCCTGTCGCGCAAGACCGTGCGCCACAACGTCACCATCAACAACCTGCTGCCTGGCGCCTTCGCCACCGACCGGCTGAACAGCACCTACAGCGCGGTGGCGGCGCAGCGCGGCATCTCCGTCGAGGCCGCCCAGCAGGAGCGCCTGGCGACGATCCCCGCCGGCCGCTTCGGCCGCGTCGACGAGTTCGGCGCCGCCTGCGCCTTCCTGTGCAGCGCCCACGCCGGCTACATCACCGGCCAGAACTGGCTGATCGACGGCGGCGCCTATCCCGGGACGTTCTAGCAACGAGCATCAGGAGGGACCCATGACGGGCGAAATCGCCACCATCTCCGTCGCCGACGTCGAGCGCTATGCGGCCGACGGCGCCGTATGCCTGCGCGGGCTGTTCGCGGCCTGGATCGAGCCGTTGCGCGCGGCGGTGGAGCGCAACATCGCGGCGCCGGGTCCGCTGGGCACGCGCTACGGCCGCGCCGACCACAAGGGCACGTTCCACGGCGACCGCTACATGTGGACCTATGATCCGGGGTTTCGCGACTTCGTCTTCGGCTCGCCCGCGGCCGCGATCGCCGGCGCCCTGATGCAGAGCGCCAAGGTGAACTTCTTCTACGATCACCTGCTGGTGAAGGAGCCCGGCGCGGAAGCGCCGACGCCGTGGCATCAGGACCTGCCCTATTGGTGCGTGAGCGGCGACCAGACGTGCTCCATATGGCTGGCGCTGGACGATGTCGGCAGCGCCAACGGACCGCTGGAGTTCATCCGCGGCTCGCACCGCTGGAACCGTCAGTTCCAGGCCCCGGACTTCAAGTTCACCCAGACCTATTCCGATGAGCTCGAGCCGATCCCCGACATCGACGCGGACCGTGCCGCCTATGATATCCTGCGCTGGGACATGGCGGCGGGCGATTGCATCGCCTTCCACGGCCTTGCCGTGCACGGCTCGCCGGGCAACCAGGATGGCGGCCGCCGCCGGCGCGCGCTCTCGACGCGCTGGCTGGGCGACGACATCGTCTATCGCCAGCATCCGCGCGTCACCAAGCCGATCCGCGATCCCGGCCTGAAGCACGGCGATGCCATGGATTGCGACCTGTTCCCCGTCGTGTGGCGGCGCCATCCTGCCGCCGCCCTCGCATCGGCAATGGTCGAGTGACACGACACGACTGTCATCCCGAGCGCAGCGAGGGATCTCCTGCGAACGGCGCACCGTGCGTCTTTCCGCAGGAGATCCCTCGCTGCGCTCGGGATGACGGGGATGCTAGGCGCTCTTCAGCTCGGCGGCGACGCTCGCCACCGCCTTGGCTGTGGCGTCGATGATCAGGTCGGCCTCGGCGCGCGTGAGGCAGAGCGGCGGCGCGAAGCCCAGGATGTCGCCGTGGGGCATGGCGCGCGCGATCACGCCGCGTTCCAGCATGGCCGCCGACAGGCGTGGCCCGACCTTCAGGGCAGGGTCGAAGAACACCCGGTCGGCCTTGTCGGCCACGAGCTCGACCGCGGCCAGCAGGCCTTCGCCGCGCACCTCGCCCACCAGCGGGTGGTCCGCCAGCGCCTGGGCGAGGCTGTCGCGGAAATAGGCGCCGACGCTGCGTGCGTTCTCCACCAGGCCGAGCTGGTCGACGAGCTCGAGATTGGCGACGCCGGCTGCGGCGCAGATCGGGTGCGAGGAATACGTCCAGCCATGCCCGATGGCGCCGAGCGCGTCCGAACCCTGCTCCAGCACGCGCCAGACCTTGTCCGACACGATGACGCCGGAGAGCGGCGCGTAGGCCGAGGTCAGGCCCTTGGCGATGGTGATCAGGTCGGGCGCCATCGCGTAGTGCTGGGCGCCGAACATCGAGCCCAGGCGGCCGAAGCCGGTGACGACCTCGTCGGCGATCAGCAGCACGTCGTGCTTCTTCAGCACCGCCTGGATCTTTTCCCAGTAGCCGGCCGGCGGCGGCACGATGCCGCCGGTGCCCAGCACGGGCTCGCCGATGAAGGCCGCGACCGTGTCCGGTCCTTCGCGCTGGATCAGGGCGTCCAGCTGGTCGGCGCAGAACTGCGCGAAGCCGGCCTCATCGAGGCTGCGATCGGCGCGGCGGAAGAAATACGGCGCCTCGGTATGCAGCACCGGCGATAGTGGCAGGTCGAAGGCCTTGTGGAACAGCTCCAGGCCGGTGAGGCTGCCGGTCATCAGGCCGGAGCCGTGATAGCCGCGCCAGCGCGAGATGATCTTCTTCTTCTGCGGCCGGCCGAGGACGTTGTTGTAGTACCAGACCAGCTTGATGTTGGTCTCGTTGGCGTCCGAGCCCGACAGGCCGAAGAACACCCGCGACATGCCGGCCGGCGCGCGATCGACGATCATCTTGGCCAGGCGGATCGAGGCCTCGCTGCCGTGCCCGGCATAGGCGTGATAGTAGGCCAGCGCCCGTGCCTGCGCCGCGATCGCATCGGCGATCTCCTGCCGGCCATAGCCGACATTGACACAATACAGGCCGGCGAAGGCATCGAGGCTGCGCCGCCCATCGCGGTCGACGATGTAGACGCCCTCGCCGCCGGTCACGATCCGGTTGGGCGTCTCGCCGCGCGCGTGCGCGGCCATGTGCGTCGAGGGATGGAAGAAATGGTCGCGGTCCCAGGCGGTGAGCTCGTTGTCGCGGGCAGGCATCGGTTCGATCCTCATTCAGTGTCCAGGCAGACGTATTTCAGGTCGGTGAAGGCCTCCAGGCCGTGACGCGCGCCCTCGCGGCCCAGCCCGGATTGCTTGACGCCGCCGAACGGGATCGGCGCGCCGGTGATGCGCACGCGGTTCACGGCGATCATGCCGTATTCCAGCCTGCGGCTAAGGCGCAGGCCGCGGCTGCCGTCGCGCGTGACGACATAGGCCGCAAGCCCGTATTCGGTGACGTTGGCGCGGGCCACCACCTCGTCCTCGCTGTCGAAGGGCGCCAGCGCCGCGACCGGGCCGAAGGTCTCCTCGCGCATGATCAAGGCATCGTCGGGCACGTCGGCCAGCACGGTCGGCGCGTAGAATAGCGGCCCCAGCGGCGAGCCCGCGCCGCCGGACAGGCAGCGTGCGCCACGCGCGACGGCGTCGCGCACGTGCTGCTCGACCTTCGCGACGGCGCGCTCGTGTATCAGCGGCCCGATCTCGCTGCCGTGATCCAGCCCGGCGCCGACCTTGAGCCGGGCCGCGCGCGCCGCGAAGGCGGCGCAGAAGGCCGCGTATAGCGGCCGCTCGACATAGAGGCGGTTCGCGGCCAGGCAGTCCTGGCCCGAGGTGGCGAACTTGGCGCCGATGGCGATGTCGACGGCACGCTCGAGGTCGGCGTCGGCGAAGACGATCAGCGGCGCATGCCCGCCCAGTTCCATGACCAGCCGCTTCATCGTCGGCGCGCAGCGCGCCGCGATCAGGCGGCCGATTTCGGTCGACCCCGTGAAGCTCAGCCCGCGCACGCGCGTATCGTCGCACAGGCGGTTGACGATGGCCTCGGACGGGCCGGGCACCACGTTGAGGACGCCGGCAGGGAAGCCGGCGCGTGCCGCCAGCTCGGCCAGCGCCAGGGCCGACAGCGGCGTATGGGAGGAGGGGTGCGCCACCACCGTGCAGCCCGCTGCGAGCGCGGCGGCCGCCTTGCGGGTCAGCATCGCCGACGGGAAGTTCCACGGCGTCACCAGCCCGACCACGCCCAGCGGCTCGCGCCGCACCATCATCTCGGCACCGGGCAGGTGGCTGGCGACGGCCTCGGCACCGACCCGGCGACTTTCCTCGGCGAACCATTCGACGAACGATGCCGCATAGGCGACCTCGCCGCGCGCTTCGGCCATCGGCTTGCCCTGCTCCAGGGTGATGATCAGCGCCAGGTCCTGGGCCGCCGCCACGATATGGGCATGCCAGCCGCGCAGGCGCGCCGCCCGCGCCTGCGGCAGCAGTGCCCGCCAATCGGCCTGGGCGCGGACGGCGGCGGTGATGGCGCGGTCGACGTCGTGCACGCCGCCAGCGGCGACGCGCGCGACGGGGCTGCCGGTGGCTGGATCGACGACCACGATCATGCTGTCGCTGGCGCTGCCGCCGGTCCACTGCCCGTCGACATAGGACCGCGCGCGCAGCAGGCTGAGGTCGCTCAGCCGGGCCAGGGCGGGGTGCGAATCGATCGGGCGTGGCGCTGCGTGTGTCACGGCCGCCACCATAGGCGGCCATGCGCCGCAGGAGCGCCGGAATGCCCCCGGCCGCGCCGATGGGTTTGCGGCGAGGACGCCTTCCGGGCGTCGGAAATCCGGTGTCCGTCAAAACCGTCATCCCGAGCGCAGCGAGGGATGACGGGCGGACGGGGCTGCTACGGCCGGCGCGCTCCCGGCATTTCGACGAGCACGTCGACCGGCGGCTGCGGCGCGGCCTTGATGGCCTTGGTCATGATGTAGGTGAAGTACCGGTCGACCCCGGGCTGGGCCTCCAGCAGCCGCTCGACCAATGCCTGGTAGCTGTCGACGTTCTGGCACATCACCTTCAGCAGGTAGTCGATGCCGCCGCCCAGGGCATAGCACTCGATGATCTGCGGCACCTTCTGGACATAGGCCTCGAAGGCGGCGAAGTCGCTGGCGCGATGCGAGCGCAGCGTCACCGTCATGAAGAACGTCTGGACATCGAACAGCGCCCGCAGGTCGACATGCGCGTGATACGAGGCGATCACCTTGGCGCGCTCAAGCCGGCTGATGCGATCGACGCAGGCGCTGGGCGAGAGGCCGACCCGCTCGGCCAGCGCGCTCTTGCTGATGCGGCCCTCGCGCTGCAGGATCGAGAGGATCCGGATGTCGATCCGGTCGAGCGACAGCATGGCTGTGCCGGCCCTGCCGGGGCTGCGTTGTCGTGGCGCTCGGGTGCTACGCATGGAAGACCACTGCCGCATGTCGCGGCGCCGGGCAACCATGTCGCCGCGCCCGGCGACTACGTGCTGCTGGCCATGCCCTTCACGAACGGGATGTTGCCGGCCGCCCTGATAAGCTGCAGGCGCAGCGCCTCGACGATCAGCTCGGCCAGCCGCGACGAGGGGCGGAACGCCGAGCGCAGCAGCGCCACCCGCTGCGGCACCTTGGGCCGGAAGCGCACCAGGGTGCAGCCCTGGTCGCCGGACACGCCGCTGGGCCAGGGGTCGATCAGGGCGATGCAGCGCCCGGCATTGGCGGCGGCATAGGCCACGGTCGAGCTGTTGGCCTCCATCACCACGTGCATGGCCACGCCCGCCGCCTCGAAGCATTCGCGCACCAGGTGGCTGGCGGGCGTTGCCGGATCGAGGCTGATCAGCGGCTGACCATCGAGGTCGCGCGGGGTCACGAACTCGTAGCCGGCAAGCGCGTGGCCGGGCGGCACGACGGCGACGATCTCGCTTTCGCCGATGATCTCGATGCGCAGGTCGCGGTCGGTCACCGGCGCATGCACCAGGCCCAGATCGACGCTGTGATGGATCGTGGCGTCGATCACCTCGGCGCGCGATCCGGTCACCACCTTGAAGGTCAAGTTCGGCAGCTTCTGCTGCAGGCCCATTGCGGTCTGCACCACCAGCGAGGCGGCCAAGGTCGGAATCGCCGCGATCGACAGCTGCCCGGCCTCGCCCGAGCGCAGGTCATCGACGCGGTCGCGGAACACCGAGACATGGGCGAAGAGCCGCCCCGCCTCGTCGTAGAGCCGCGCCGCGTCCTGGGTCGGCACCAGCCGCCGCCGCTGCCGGCCGAACAGCGACAGGCCGACATCCTGCTCGAACTCGGCCAGCGCCTTGCTGACGGCCGGCTGCGTCACGCCCAGCCGGTTGGCCGCGGCGGTGATGTTGCGGGTCTCGAAGACGACCCGGAAAACCTCGAGCAGGCGCAGATTGAGCCGCTTCATGACAAATTGGTTATCAAGTCCGCATCAAAAGTCATTAGACAGAATGGTTAGCGCACGCAAGTTTTGCCGCATCCAAGTGCGAGCTGGAAAAGGCAAACCATGCTGCTGTTCGAGAAGGCGGAGTATCTGGCGCGGGTCGCGCGGGTGAAGGCGGCGATGACGCAGCAGGGCCTCGACATCCTGCTGATCGCCTCGCCGGCGAACCAGTTCTGGCTGACCGGCTATGACGGCTGGTCGTTCTACACGCCGCAGATGGTTGCGGTCAGCCTGCAGCAGGAGGAGCCGATCTGGATCGGCCGCAAGATGGATGCGGTCGGCGCGAAGTTCACCGCCTTCCTGGCCGACAAGAACGTGATCCCGTACCCCGACCACTATGTCGGCTCGGCCGATCTGCACCCCATGCAGTTCGTGGCCGAGGAATTGCAACGGCGTGGCTGGGATCGCGGCCGCGTCGGCGTCGAGACCGACGACTACTACTACACAGCGAAGTGGGATGCGATCCTGCGCAAGAACCTGGCCAACTGCGAGTTCGTCGACGCCTTCCTGCTGGTCAACCGGTGCCGGATGGTGAAGTCGGAACGCGAGCTCGACTACATGCGCCAGGCCGGCCAGATCGCGGCGGCCGCGCAGCAGGCGGCGTTCGACACCGCCGAGCCCGGCGTGCGCCAGTGTGACGTGATGGCCGAGGTCTACCGCGTGACCACGGCCGGCCTGCCGGGCTTCGGCGGCACGTTCCCGTGCAAGCCGCCCAACGCCATGGTGGGCGAGATCTGCTCCGCGCCACACCTCTCCTGGAGCGATGCGCCGCTGGTCGAGGACGACCTGTTCTACATCGAGCTGGGCGGCATCCGGCACCGCTACCACTCGCCGCTGTCGCGCTGCATCTACCTGGGCAAGCCCAGCGAGCGCATCGAGTTCATCGGCAAGGTGATCGCCGAGGGGCTGAACGCCGTGCTCGACAAGGTCCGCCCCGGCGTCGTCTGCGAGGAGCTGGCGGCGGTCTGGAAGGCCGTGATCGCGCGCTACGGCATCGAGAAGGACAGCCGCATCGGCTATCCCGTGGGCATCGGCTTTCCGCCGACCTGGGGCGAGCTGACGGCCAGCCTCCGCGCCGGCGACCGCACGGTGCTGGAGCCCAACATGACGTTCCACTGCATCCCGGCGATCTGGCTGGAGCAGTACGGGCTGGTGATCTCCGAGACCTTCGCGGTCACGGACAAGGGTGCCGAGTGCTTCGCCTCGTTCCCGCGCACCATCATGGCCAAGGGTTGAGGAGCGACTACGGATGCCTCGTGCTTCACAACTCTCCGCAGCCTTCATGGTGAGCTTGTCGAACCATGAAGGCGTCGCATGGACTGTGGTGCGGCGCTTCATGGTTCGACAGGCTCACCATGAAGCGATCCCCCACTCTCTAGTCAGGCATTGAAGGGACACGCCGTGCCGCGCCTGCTGCAGGGAGGACAGAACCTT
The DNA here is from genome assembly GCF_008039615.1 of Vineibacter terrae. GTDB lineage: Bacteria > Pseudomonadota > Alphaproteobacteria > Reyranellales > Reyranellaceae > Vineibacter > Vineibacter terrae. Next base: position 222,958 of record NZ_VDUZ01000005.1, read on the forward strand.
TACGGTCATCGGGTCGGCATCCTGATGATCGAGGGCCGCTTCCCGCGGCCGCCGGGCGCGATCGGCAATGCCGCGACCTTCCCGTTCCCGGTGATGCACCATGTGGTGCGGGGCTTCTCGGGCAGCCGCATGGTGCGCGATGTCGGGGCGCTGGACCCCGACAGCCCGGCGTTCCTGGACGCGATCGAGCCCTGGCTGGCCGGCGCGCGCCACCTCGAGGACCAGGGATGCCGCGCGATCACCACGTCGTGCGGTTTCGCGGCGCTGCTGCAGCGGCACTTGCTGGAAGCCGTGTCGGTGCCGGTCTTCGCCTCCTCCCTGATGCTGGTCCCGTTCGTCGCCGCCACGTTGCGCCCGACGCGCCGGGTCGGCGTGGTCACGGCCGAGGCGGCAAGCCTCTCCGCGCGGCACCTGCGCGCGGTCGGCATCGATCCCGCCACCATCCACGTCATCGGCATGGAAGGCTGCCCGGAGTTCGCCGCCACCGCCTGGCAGGACCGTTCCTCGCTCGACCTCGACGCCGCCGAGGCGGAGGCGGTCGATGTCGCACGGCGCCTGGTCGCGGCGGCGCCGGACACCGGCGCCATCCTGCTGGAATGCTCGCTGCTGCCGCCCTATGCGGCGGCGATCCAGGAAGCGGTGGGCCTGCCGGTGTTCGATTTCACGCATCTGGTGTCGCTGGCCCACAGCGCCTGCGCCCGCACGCCGTTCGCGGGCCTGCTGTGATGATGCGGCGCCTGGGCACCATGCTGTACCCCATCGCCACGCTGGTGGCGCTGGTCGTGATCTGGTACGCGGCCGTCAAGCTGTTCCACGTGCCGGCCTACCTGCTGCCGCTGCCGGGCGATGTCATCGAGCGCATCCGGGAAGATTTCTGGTTCCTGCTGCACCACAGCTGGATCACGACCGGAATCACGCTGGGCGGCTTCGTGCTGTCGATCGTGATCGGCGTGCCGCTGGCGATCGTGCTGGTCGCCTCCAAGACGCTGGAACGGGCCGTGATGCCGTGGCTGATCCTGAGCCAGACCTTCCCCAAGGTGGCGCTGGCGCCCCTGGTCGTGGTCTGGTTCGGCCTGGGACTGGGGCCCAAGCTCGTCGTCACCTTCCTGGTGGCCTTCTTCCCGGTGCTGGTGTCCACCATCGTCGGCCTGCGCAGCATCGAGCGCGAGATGATCGAGCTGGCCCGCGCCGTGCGCGCCAGCACGCTGCAGACCTTCTGGCATTTCCGGCTGCCGCTGGCGCTGCCCAACATCTTCGCCGGCATGAAGGTCTCGGTCGCCTTCTCGGTCGTGGGCGCGGTGATCGCCGAGTGGGTCGGGGCCAATGCCGGCCTCGGCTACCTGCTGCTGCAGGCCAACGCCAACCTCGATACCGGCCTGCTGTTTGCGGTGCTGGTGGCGCTGATGGTCATCGGCGTGGTGCTCTACTACGCCGTCGAGCTGGTCGAGCGCCTCGTCATCCCCTGGCACAGCACCATCCGCCTGCAGAACCCGACAGCGTGAACACGAAGGCCGACCACCGCCGTGGTCGGCCTTCCGGCAACAGCGATACAGCAACAGGGAGAAGGTCATGACACAGCTCACACGGCGCGGCCTCGTCGTCGGTGCCGGGACAGCCGCGCTGGCGATGCCGTTCATCAGCCCGGCCAGGGCCGCGACGCCGATCAGCTTCCGGCTCGATTGGTCGATCTACGGCTCGCATGCGCCGTTCTACCTGGCGCTGGAGGAGAAGCTGTTCGAGAAGGCGGGCCTGGATGTCAGCATCGGCGAAGGCCAGGGCTCGGCCACGGTGGCCAAGATCGTGGGGCAGGGCAACGACCCGATCGGCTTCGTGGACTTCACCAGCACCATCCGCGCGGTCGAGCAGGGCATCCCGCTGATGGCGATCGGGCGCGTGATCTCCAACGTGATGTGCATCATCAGCCACGCCGATGCCGCCGTGCGCGCGCCCAAGGACCTGGAAGGCAAGGTCATCGCCTACGCGCCGTCGGAGAGCACCGGCCAGATGATGCCGGCGCTGCTGCAGCGCGCCAGCGTCGATGCCGGCAAGGTCAACGTCCTGAACCCGGCCACCGGCGCCAAGAACGCGGTGTTCCTGCAACGCCGCGCCGATGCGATCCCGGCCAACGTCAACGTCCAGATCGCGCAGCTCGAGGAGCAGGGGGCCAAGCTGCACTATTTCCTGTTCAGCGATTTCGGCGTCGAGATGATGAACAACGGCCTGGTGGCCAATGCCAACTGGCTGCAGAAGAACGGCGACGCCGCCAAGGCCTTCGTGCGCGTCTCGCTGGACGCCTTCAACGCGGCCAAGGCCAATCCGGACAAGGCCATCGACCTGCTGATCAAGCGCCTGCCGCATCAGGCGCGCAACAAGAACGTGCTGCAGCGCCAGCTCGAGCTCACCTTCCCGTCGCTCGAGACGCATGCCACCAAGGGCAAGCCGCTGGGCGTGATGGTCGAGGACGACTGGCGCATCACGCAGGAGCTGCTCGTGAAGTACGGCGGCCTGCCCAAGGCGGTGGAGCCGGGCAAGCTGTACACGAACCGGTTCGTCGAGGCCTAGCGCGCCATGGCGCAGCCGATCACGATAAGCGGCGTGTCCAAGACGTTCGGCAGCGGCACGGCCGGCGTCCAGGCGCTGCAGGACGTCGACCTGGAGGTCGCCGCCGGCGAGTTCGTCGCCATCGTGGGCGCCTCGGGCTGCGGCAAGTCGACATTGCTGCGGCTGGTCGGCGGCCTGGCGCCGCCCACGTCCGGCCGCATCGAGATCGGCGGCAAGCCGGTCGTCGAGCCCAGCCCGGGCATCGGCATCGTGTTCCAGACGCCGGTGCTGCTGCCGTGGCGCACCGTCGAGCAGAACGTGCAGCTGCCGCTGGTGATCCAGCGCAGCGGCGATGCCGCGCAGCGCATCCAGGACCTGCTCGAGCTGGTCGGGCTGCGCGGCTTCGAGCGCCGCCGGCCGTACGAGCTGTCGGGCGGCATGCAGCAGCGCGTGGCCCTGTGCCGGGCGCTGGTGACCGACCCGTCGCTGCTGCTGATGGACGAGCCGTTCGGCGCGCTGGATGCGCTCACGCGCGAGCAGATGAACCTGGAGCTGCAGCGCATCTGGCTCGAGACCGGCAAGACCGTGCTGCTGATCACCCACAGCATCACCGAGGCGGTGATGCTGGCCGACCGCGTCGTGGTGATGACGCCGCGGCCCGGCCGCATCCGCGAGATCATCGAGGTCAAGCTGCCGCGGCCGCGCGACTTCTCGGCCCTGCGCGATGCGGCCTTCCATGAGGCCTGCGAGCGCATCCGGATGCTGATGAACGCATCAGGGTTTGTGGAGTAGCCGCGTGACAATCCTTCCTACGGATATCGCCGCCCATCGTCCCGTCGTCATGGGCGATGGCGGCATGGTCGTGGCCGGCCATCCGCGTGCCGCCGAGGCCGGCGCCGCCCTGCTGCGCAGCGGCGGCAACACCATGGACGCCGCGATCGCCGCGGCCGCGACATTGGCCATCGCGATTCCGTTCATGAACGGGCTGGGCGGCGACGCCATCGCGCTGCATGCCGGCGCCGACGGCGACGTGACCGCCATCAACGGCTCCGGCGCCACGGCGCGCGCGGCGAGCGTCGCTGCCTTGCGTGCGCAAGGGCTCGCGGCGCTGCCGCAGCGCGGGCCGCTGGCGGTGAGCGTGCCCGGCGTGGTCGCGGCCTGGGGCGAGGCGCTGGAACGCTTCGGCACGCGCCCGTGGGCCGAGGTCCTGGAGCCCGCCATCGCGCTGGCCGAGCACGGCGTGCCGCTCGATGCCTCGGCGATCGCCTTCTTCAACGGCGCCGAATATGCCGAGCTGGTGCGCGACTTCCCGGCCCTGGGCGCCGCCTTCGGCGCGCCCGGCCGCCGCCGCCTCGGCGAGCGCCTGAAGCAGCCGCAGGCGGCGCGGACGCTGCGGCTGCTGGCGCGCCACGGCTGGCGCGCGTTCTACGCCGGCGATCTGGCGCGGGAATGGCTGGACGATGCGCGCGGCCAGGGTGTCCTGCTCGACGGCGATGACCTCGCAGCGCACGCCACCCTGTTCGCGCCGGCCCTGTCGACCGCCTGGCGCGGCCGGCAGGTGCACGTGGCGCCGCCCAATTCGCAAGGCCTGGCGCTGCTGGCGATGCTGGGCCTGGCCGAGGCGCAGCCGGCGCCGCCGCCGGCCGACGGCTCGGATCCGCTGATCGATCCGCTGGCGCACCTGGCGCGCAAGACGGCCGCCTTCGCCATGCGCGATGCCTGGTGCGCCGACCCGCGGCGCGTGGCGCTGCCGGCCGACCTGCTGGCGCCTGAGCGGCTGCGGCTCCTGCCGCTGGACGCACGGCCGACGATGAGCCGCGCCGGCGGCGGCGACACCTCGACCCTGGTCGTGGTGGATGGCGCCGGCCGCGCCGTCTCCTGGGTGCAGTCGCTGTTCGAGTCGTTCGGCTCGGGCGTCGTCTGCCCGCGCCACGGCCTGGTGCTGCACAACCGCGCCATGCTGGAAAGCCTGGATGACGATCCGGTCCGCGGCCTGCGCGGCGGCACGCGGCCGTTCCACACGCTCTGCCCGGCGCTGGTGACGGACGATGCAGGCGTTGCGCTGGCGATCGCGACCCCGGGCGACCATGGCCAGCCGCAGTCGCTGTTCCAGGTGATGCGCCGGCACTATGAGCAGGGCCTGGACATCCAGGCGGCCATCGAGTGGCCGCGCCTGCGTCACGACGAAGGCCGCGAGGTGATGCTGGAGGCGCGCTGCCCGCCGGCGTGGGATGCGGCGCTGGCCGCGTCAGGCTGGACGGTGCGGCGGGTCGACGGCTGGTCCCGCCTGATGGGCGGCGTCAACGCCGTCGTGCGCCGCGACGGGCTGCTGATGGGCGGCGCCGACCCGCGCCGCTCCTGCTACGCCATCGCGGTGTAGGGTCAGCTCTTATGCGGCTTGGGCGCTACGGCGACGCAGGTCGTCGAGCGCGGCTGCGATGTGCTCCGGATGCATCGACGCGTGCTCGATCTCCCATAGCCACGGCGTGCCATCCGGCCCGTAGTGGATGACAAGGTCTTCACCCGCATCTTCTCCGCCGATCTGGCTCGGATCGCCCTTGCCCTCCGCGGGCCACGGGCGAACCTCGATCGCCATCGTGTCCGTTTCCGGGTAGTATCGAATGGTGGGCTCGATGATCATGGCTCGAAGCTGCGATCCAGTGGTCCGACTCTGCGACTGATCATTACGTAGGGTCACCGCTTCTTCAATGCATCAGTCACTGTCATCCCGAGCGTAGCGAGGGATCTTTCCGAACGACGCACCGTGCGCATTCTCGGAAAGATCCCTCGCTACGCTCGGGATGACAGCTGTGGCGTTGATCACGTCAGCCGTTCCTCGCGGCCGCGCACGAGCTGCGACAGGGCCACGGCCACGATCAGGGCGGCACCGTAGAAGAGGTCCTGGACATAGGTCGAGACGCCCAGGATCGACAGGCCGGTGATGCCGGTGACCAGGAAATAGACCGCCACCACCGAGCCGATGGCGTTGAAGCGGCCGGGCACGATGCTGGTGGCGCCCAGGAAGGCGGCGGCGAAGGCCGGCAGCAGGTAGGTCATCCCGGAGCTGGGATCGGCGGCGCCGGTGGTGCCGGCATAGAGGACGCCGGCCAGCCCGCCCAGACCGGCCGATGCGACCAGCGCGCCGAACCGCACGCGGTCGACCTTGATGCCCGACAGGCGCGCGACCTCGCGGCCGCGGCCGACGAAGAGCAGGCGCTGCCCGACCGCCGTGTGGCCGAAGACGTACCAGATCACGAGCGCGACGATCAGGGCGTAGTAGAACGCCAGCGGGATGCCGAACAGCCGCGTGGCGATCACCGCCGTCACCAGCGTGAGGTCGATGCCGCTGATGGTCTGCGAATCGGAGAACCACAGCGTGACGCCATGCATGAACGTGCCCATGCCCAGCGTCACGATCAGGGAGTGGATGCGGAAATAGAGGATGATGGCGGCGTTGGCCACGCCGACCAGCAGCGCCACCAGCAGGGCGGCCAGGATCGCCGCCCCGATCGGCCAGCCATGGGTGACGTTGAGCACCGCCACCAGCATGGAGGACGTGGTCAGCACGCTGGCGACCGACAGGTCGTAGTCGCCGGCCGTCAGCGGGATGATCAGGCTGAGCGTGACCACGACCAGCACCGCCTGCGAGCCGAAGATGGTCGAGAAATTGGCCCAGGACAGGAAGACTTCCGGCCGGATGGCGCCGAAGATGGCGATGACGGCCAGCCACGCCACGATCAGGCCGTAGCGCTCGCCGCGGTCGATCCATACCTGGCCTTTGTCGGGGCCTTGCGCCGCGCGGTTGGCGTCCTCTCGCTTGGCCGACGTCATGGTCACGAAACGCTCCCGGTGGTGTCGCCGAACGACGCGTAGCAGCGCTCCGCGATCGCCGGCTTGGAGATGGCATCGCCCTCGAGGCTGGCGACGATCCGGCCGCGCGACAGCACGATCACGCGGTCACAGATCGCGGCCAGCTGCTCGTGGTCGGAGCTGGCGCACAGCACGGCGGTGCCCTGGTCGCTCATGTCGCGGATGATCCTGAAGATCTGCTCGCGGGCGCCAATGTCGACGCCCTGTGTCGGTTCGTCCAGCAGGATCAGCCTGGGGGCGGTCTGGAACCATTTCGCCAGGACGACCTTCTGCTGGTTGCCGCCCGAGAGATGCGCCATCAGGCGCGACGGATCGCGCGGCCGCACGTCGAAAGTCTCGGCCAGGGCGCCGGCGATGCGGTTCATGCCGCGCGCCGATATCGCCCAGCCGCCGCGCTGGCGGCCGAGCACGGGCAGGCTGGCATTGTCGGCCACCGTGAGCGTGCCGACCACGGCGTCGCTCTGGCGGTCGCCGGGAATGAGGACGATGCCGGCCGCGATCGCCGCGTCGGGCGTCAGCTGCGCCAGCTCGAGCGTCGTGCCGGATATCGTCAGCCGTCCGGCCAGCGCCCGGGTGGCGCTGTAGGCCAGGTGCACGACCTCGTCGTAGCCGGAGCCGATCAGGCCGGTCAGGCCCACGATCTCGCCGCGGCGCACGGTGATCGAGACGTCATCGACGATCGCGCCGCGCAGGCCCTCGATGCTGACGGCGTCGCCGCCCGGGGCGCGGCGCGGCGCGCGCATGGCGTCGAGATCGACGCTGCGGCCGACGATGGCGCGCACGATATCGGCCTTCCGCGTCGCGGCGGTGCGCAGCGTGTCCGCGACCCGCCCGTCGCGCAGCACGGTGATGCGGTCGGTGATGTCCATCACCTCGTCGATGTCGTGCGATACGAAGAGCACGCTGGCGCCCTCGGCGACCAGACCGCGCACCAGCTGGAACAGCTTCTGCACATCGGCGGCCGGCAGGAACGGCGTCGGCTCGTCCAGCACCAGGAGCCGCGTCTGCGTGTCCGGCTGCCGCGTGATCTGGTCGAAGGCGCGCACGATCGCCAGCTGCGCGCGCTCCACGGAGGTCAGCGTCTCGACGGCGGCCGCCGGATCGAGCGTCATGCCGAAGCGCGCGAACAAGGCCTTGGCGCGCTCGGCTTCCCGGGCCCAGGCGATGCGCCAGCGCCCGGCGACCGCATGCTCGCCGATCAGCAGGTTCTCGAGCACGCTCATCGAGGGCACGAGGCCCAGGTGCTGGTGCACGAAGGCGATGCCCAGACGTCGGAAATCGCCCGGCTTCAGCGGCAGGGCCACCGCATGCCCGTTGATCCACAGCCGCGCGCCGGGGTCCGGCGCGTGGAAGCCGGCCAGGATCTTGATCAGCGTCGACTTGCCCGACCCGTTCTGGCCCAGCAGCCCGTGCACCTCGCGCGCGCCGATGGCAAGGTCGACGCCGTCCAGCGCCGTGCTGCCGCCGAACCGCTTCGACAGGTTCTCGATCCTGAGCACCGCCATGGCGTCGGCCGGCGACGCCATGCCCGGCGCGGGCGCTGCATTCACTGAAGCTTCCAGAGCTTGCGGAAGCCGGCCACGTACTCGTCGCCGTAGCCCTTCGAATCGACCGGCGGCTTGCCGGCCGTCGCGGCGTTCGACTTGTCGAAGATCAGCAGCGGGATCTTCGGGTCCTTGATCTCGCCCAGCCCGCACAGGCGGCGCATGTGCGAATCGAGCACGCCATGCGCGATCCAGTCGAGGTTTTCGCCGATATCCATCTCGACCTGGCCGCTCTGCACCAGGCCGATCACGAACGGCGTGCCGTTGAAGGTGCCGATCGGAATGCGGCCCGCCTTGCCCGTGATCGTCAGCGCCGGCAGGACGAACTGCACCATCGAGTCGTAGATCGGCACGATGGCGTTGATCGTCGGGTCGGCCAGCAGGGCCGCCTGCACCGCCGGCTGGATCTTGGTCGCCCATTCCGACACCGGCGCGTCGATCACCGCGTGCTTGCAGGAGGGGCAGTTCTTGGCCATGATCTCCTTGAAGCCGTCCATCATCGAGTCGGTCGACAGCGCGCCGCTGACGATCAGCACCAGCGCGTTGACCTTGCCGCCGGTGCGGCCGATCGCCCACCACCCCAGCAGCTCGCCGGCCCGCTTGTAGTCGATGGGCACGACGCCGTCGGCGCCACCCGGCACCGCCTGCTCGAAGCCTGTCAGGTGCGCGGCGACGACCTTGGAGCCGGCCGCCCGCGCCGCCTTGATCTGCGGCTCGACCGCGCGCGGATCGGCGCCGGCCAGCATCTCGATCAGGTCGAACTTGTTGGAGGCGCCGTAGTTCAGGCCCTGCACCCACTGGGACACCTGTCCCTGGTTCTCCCAAACCTGGAAGTGGAAGCCGATATCCTTGGCCAGCCGCGCCGTCGCCTTGTTGATGGTCGACAGGAACGGGATCGTGCTCGAGGCCGGCACGCTCAGGATCTTCTTGCCGGCCATGCAGGCCTTGGCGTCGAACGGCGCGCCGGGCGCCTCGAACTTCGGGATCGCGCGATAGCGCGCCAGCTCGGCCTCGGCCTTCTTCACGACATCGTCGGCGGCGGCATTTCCGATCATCGCGGCGCAGATCGCCGCGCCCAGCGCGCTTCGTTTCAGGATCGACAAGACCATCGCGGCTCCCCCTTCAAATGCGGCCAGAGTTCGCGTCCGGCATTCGCTTCCACTATGTATACATAGTTCATTCCTTACAATTGAAAATCACGTGTCATTGCCGCGGTTGGCTGCGATGTTCAGCAACCGAAGCGTGCCCACTCTGTTGCAAATGCCGCCGACGGACGTCATGCGCAGACACACGGCATGCCGATTGCACGCCGACGGTCAGCCGGATGATGGGCGCAATGATGGATCGGCTGATAGACTGTTTATGGATTTTGAATCCATGTTACAGTCAAGCAGATCAACGGGGGTTATTGATGCAGACGATCGGTGTAGACGTCGGCGGCACGTTCACGGACCTGGTGTTCTGCGACCTGAAGACCGGTCAGCTCGCGATCCACAAGGTGTCGACGACGCCGCATGATCCGTCCGAGGGCGTGCTGGCCGGCATCCGCGAGCTGTGCCAGCAGAACCGCATCGACCCGGGCGGCATCCGCTACGTCTTCCACGGCACCACGACGGCGACCAATTCAGTGCTCGAGAACAAGGGCGCCAAGGCCGGCCTGATCACCAACCAGGGCTTTCGCGATATCGTCCATATCGGCCGCCACCAGCGCGTTGAGCACTACTCGATCATGCAGGAGCTGCCCTGGCAGTCGCGCCCGCTGGTGCAGCGGCGCTACCGCAAGACCGTGGGCGGCCGCCTGGCGCCGCCGACCGGGCAGGAGCTTGAGCCCCTGGACGAGGCTGGTGTGCGCCGCGCGGCGCAGGAGCTGAAGGCGGAAGGCGTCGAGTCGGTCGCGATCTGCTTCCTGTTCTCCTACCTCAATCCCGCGCACGAGCTACGGGCCAAGGCGATCGTGCAGGCCGAGATGCCCGACGCGTTCGTGACCACCTCTTCGTTCGTGTCGCCGCAGTTCCGCGAGTTCGAGCGCTTCACGACGGCATCGCTGGCGGCCTTCATCGGGCCCAAGGTCGAGCGCTACATCGACCATCTCGACAAGGCCCTGAGCGACAGCGGCATATCCGGTGATCTGCGGATCATGGCGTCCAACGGCGGCGTCGCGACGCCTGCCATGGTGAGCGAGAAGCCGACGTTGACCCTGCTCTCGGGGCTGGCGGCCGGCGTGCTGGGCGGCGCCTGGGTCGGCGAGCTGGTGGGCCGCCGGCGGCTGATCACCTTCGATATCGGCGGCACCAGCGCCGATATCGGCATCATCGTCGACGGCAAGTTCGCGGAGACCGACGCGCGCTCGACGTCGATCGCGGGCTTCCCGCTGCTGATGCCGATGCTCGACATCCACACCATCGGCGCCGGCGGCGGCTCGATCGCCTATGTCGATCGCGGCGGCGCGTTCCGCGTCGGCCCGCAAAGCGCCGGCGCCGTGCCCGGGCCGGCTGCCTATGGCCGCGGCGGCGACCAGCCGACGGTGACCGACGCCAACCTGGTCCTCGGGCGCCTCGATGCCAACGACTTCCTGGGCGGCAGCATGGCGCTGGACGCCGAGGCATCGCGCCGCGTCATCGGCGGCCTGGCGGCGCAGCTGGGCCTGCCGCTCAACGACGCGGCCGAAGGCGTGCTCACCATCCTCAACGCCAACATGGCCAACGCGATCCGCTCGCGCACGGTCCAGAAGGGCATCGATCCGCGCGGCTTCGCGCTGGTGGCGTTCGGCGGCGCCGGCCCGCTGCACGGCGCCGAGGTGGCGGCCATGCTGGGCATCCCCGAGGTGATCGTGCCGCCGCATCCGGGCATCACGTCGGCCGTCGGGCTGCTCACGACCGACCTGAAATACGACACCATCCGCACCCAGTTCCAGGTGTCGGACGCGGTCGATGTCGACCGGCTCAACCGCGACTGCCTGGACATGCAGGCCGAGCTCGCCCGCCAGTTCGAGGCCGACAAGATCCCGGCCGCGGACGTCACCTGGCAGCGTGTCGGCGACCTGCGCTATGTCGGCCAGGGCTACGAGCTGAAGATCCCGCTGCCGGGCGGCACGATCGACGCGGCAGGCCTGGCCGGGATATGGGACGCCTTCCACAAGGCGCATGCCGCCGAGTATGGGCATGCCTTCGAGGCCAGCCCGATCGAGATCGTCAACGTGCGGGTCAGCGGCATCGGCGCCATGCCCAAGCTGACGCGGCCGCCGGCGCCTGCCGGCGGCTCGCTCGACGCGGCGCGCCTGCGCACCAGCGCCTGCGTCTTCCGTGTCGACGGCACCCTGAAGAGCTTCGAGACACCAGTCTACCAGCGTGCCAAGCTGCCGGTCGAGGAACGCTTCGAAGGGCCGGCGATCATCCTGCAGAAGGACAGCACGACCGTCGTGCCGCCGCGCACGACGGCCATGGTCGACACCTCGGGAAGCATCATCATCACGCTGGGAGACCGGTCATGAACGTCCACGCTGCCCTGCGCCCCAAGGCGGACGCCAAGACGCGGATCGATCCGGTGACGGCGGCCGTGATCCACGGCGCCCTGGAGAACATCGCGATCGAGATGGGGCACAAGCTCATGCGCATGAGCTACTCCTCGATCATCCGCGAGTCCGAGGATTTCGGCGCGGCGCTGACCGACGCCGAGGGCCGGCAGCTCTGCGAATGCAAGATGTCGACGCCGCTGCAGTCCGGGCCGATCCCGGGCTACATCCGCGGCATCCTCAAGATCATGGCGGCGCGCGGCGAGACGGTGCGTCCCGGCGACGTCATCATGCACAACGATCCCTATGGCGGCGCCAGCCACGGGCCGGATGTCGGGTTCTGCGTGCCGGTGTTCCTCGACGGCGCCCTGATCGGCTTCTCGGTGACCACGGCGCATCACCTCGACATCGGCGCGCTGTCGCCCGGCAGCTGCGGCATCGTCGATGCCGTCGACACCTATGCCGAAGGCCTGCAGTTCAAGGCCATCAAGGTGGTGTCCGAAGGCCGCCGCAACGAGGCGGTCTGGCACATGCTGCGTGACAACATCCGCGCCTCCGACCTGGTGGTCGGCGACATGGAGGCGCAGGTCAAGGCGGCCGAGATCGGTGCCGGCCGCTACCTGGCGCTGGTGCAGCAATACGGCCTGGCCACGGTCAACGCCGCCTACGAAGACCTTATGGATTACTCCGAGCGGCTGATGCGCGATGCGATCCGCGCCCTGCCGGACGGCGACTACACCGCGACCACGCATTTCGACGGCTACCTGGACGATCCCGATCCGGCGCGGCGCGAGCTGCCGATCACGGCCACGATCCGGGTGCGCGGCGACAGCCTGGTCGTCGACCTCACCGGCACGGCGCCGCAGGTGCCGGACAAGCCCATCAACATGCCGCTGGAGGGCACCGTCGACTGCGCCGTGTGGCTCACGATCCGCTCGATCCTGCTCGACAGCGTCACCTACGGCAACATCCCGCAGAACTCCGGCCTGACGCGGCCGATCGAGATCATCGCGCCCAAGGGGACGCTGACGAACCCGATCTTCCCGGCGCCCGTGATCGCGCGCTTCTGCCCCGGCAATGCGCTGGCCGACACGGTGATGAAGGCGCTGGCCCAGGCGGTGCCGACGCAGGTCTCAGCCGGCATCGGCAATCTGCGCGTGATCGCCTTCTCGGGCCTCAACGAGGGCAAGCACTGGGTGCACATGGAGATCCTCGAAGGCAGCTATGGCGGGCGCCACGGCCTGGACGGCATGGACGCGGTCGACACGCTCTACGCCAACACCCGCAACAACCCGATCGAGGACATCGAATCGCACCTGCCGATCCGGGTCGACCGCTACGAGCTGCGCGACAACACGGCGGCGCCCGGCCAGTGGCGCGGCGGCATCGGCACGGTGCGCGAGTTCACCTGCCTGGCCGATGGCGGCTTCTCGGTCGAAGGCGACGGCCATCGCTTCCGTCCCTGGGGCTTCGACGGCGGCACCGACGGCCACACCGCGTCGCTCACGCTGGTCGACAAGTCGGGCGCCCAGACGCCGCTGGTCTCGAAGGTGCCGTATCATAAGGTCAAGGCCGGCGATCACCTGGTGTCGTTCGGCCCGTGCGGCGGCGGCTACGGCGACCCGCTCAAGCGCGATCCGCAGGCGGTGCTGTTCGACGTGCTGGAAGGCTACATCTGCGCCGAGCAGGCCAAGACCGACTACGGCGTGGTGATCAGCGGCAAGTCGCTCGACGCTGCCGCCACCACCGCCGAGCGCGCGCGCCGGGCGTGATTTTTTCGGACCGCGGGCGTCCACGCCCGCATTGGCGCGCAAGCGCCAACTGTTTCGCTCTACGCTTCGCTTCGAGCGATGCGGGCGTGGACGCCCGCGGTCCGAAAAAAGATCACCCGTCGATGAACTCCTTCCAGCGGCGCACCAGATAGGTGTGCTCGTCCATGAAGGTGTTCCAAACCCGCACGGTGGACATGCGCTCCATGTGGGCGCCACCTTCGCGGGTCTCGCCGGGCGCGATGCAGGGCTGGCCGAAGGGATCGCACAGCGGCGTCTCGGCCGGCCGGCCCTCGTACCAGTAGGCCCATTCCTCGGGCGCGAGATGGTGGCGGACGCGGTCGGGGAAGGTGGCGTAGTAGCCCTGGCGCGCCAGGCACGCGCCCGGCCAGCCGCCATGCCACCAGTTCAGGTAGGCATAGGCCGCCTCCAGGACGTCGCCGGCGGCGGCGGCCGAGATGCAGAGATCGGCGTGCCAGCCGCGGCTGCCCTCGCGCGGCGTGGCGATGCAGGCGGGCAGGCCCAGGCTCTTCAGCCGGGTCAGCGCCGGCCACAGCATGCTCTGCACGACAACGCCGCCGCGCTGCATCAGCCGGGCCGCGTCCTCGTAGTTGATCCAGGTGCCCTTGAAATGGCCGATCTTCTTCTTGCGGATCAGCAGGTCGGCCACATGGTCGATCTCCTCGATCGACAGATTGCCGATATCGCCGAACACGATCCCTTCGGCGGCCTCGACCGCCAGCGCCGCCTCGATGATGCCCAGCACGGGGTGGGCCGTGATGGCGGCACGCCCGTGCCAGCGCGGATCGAGCAGCCAGCTCCAGCTCTCGGGCTGCGGTCCCAGGGTGTCGCGGATCGGCCGCAGGTAGCCGAAGGCATCGACGCCGTGGATGGAGGGCAGCATGGAGATGCGGTTCGACGGCGTGCGGCCCAGCCGGCCGTCCTTCTGCAGGAACAGCTTGTCGAACACCGTGGCCAGCGCCCGGCCGCTGCCGGCCGAGGCCATCGCCTTGATCTCGGCGCCGTGCGTGATGCGCTCGAGCTCGATCGCCTGCACCGCGCGCGCCGTCCAGATCAGGTCGATCGTGTGCCACTGGTGGTAGACGTCGAAGCTGTCGGGTCGGGTGACGGTGCGCTGCAGCCCCTCGATGCCGTCGATCAGCTCGAAATCGATGTCGACGTCGAGATCGCGCCGCGCCTGGGCCTGGATCGGCGGCGGCAGGATCTCGCTGCGCCCCACCACCCTGAGCCTCGGCGCACCCTTGCGGCGGCTGCGCGGCCGCATCAGTGGACGCGGATCAGGTAGGGGGCGATCTCGGGCGCGCTGAACACCGACAGCACCTTCAGCCGCGCCCGGGCCCGCTGGTGGTCGGCATCCAGGTGATAGCGCAGCGCCGTCTCGGTGCCGGCGCCGTCCCTCAGGATCAGGTGGTCCAGCACCAGCCGATGCTCCATCAGCATCTCGCTCTCGTCATGCACGCCGATATAGGTGCCGAACAGCCGGTTGACCACCAGCGACAGCTGCGCCAGACGGGCCGCGTCGGCCAGCCGCCGGTTGCGCACCGGCTCGAGGCAGAGGATGTGCAGGTCCGTCTCCAGCACGTCGATCGTCGGCTGCGAGACGGCGGTGCGGTTGTCGAGCGCCTGGCGCACCCGCTCGCGCATCTGCGCCAGCAGCCCGGCATCGAGATGGGGCAGCGCCGAGGCCAGCGCGCTGGGCTCCAGCAGGCGGCGCACGGCGTGCGCGTCGTCGAGCATGCGCGCGCTCAGCGGCCCGGCGATCCAATGCGAGGAGCGATCCTTGCTGATCAGGGCGCGGTCCTGCATGCGCGAGAGCACGTCGCGGATCACCGTGCGGCTGACCGAGAAATGATCGCCCAGCCCGGCTTCCGAGATCTGATAGGTGCCGAACGGCATGCAGTTCAGGATGTCGCTTTCCACCGTCTCGAAGATCCGTTCCCAGGTCGCCTGCGGCGATGGCGGCGACAGCGGGCCGGAGAGGTCGAGATCCAGCGCATGCAGGTTGAGGCGGATCGGCTCGACATCGCGGCCGGCGCCCACGACATAGCCGGTCTCGCGGCTATGGCGCAGGCGCCCTTCCTGCTCGAGCCGCGCCAGCGCCCGCTTGACCGGCGGCCGGCTGACGCCCAGCCGGTCGGCGACCGCGGCCGTGATCAGGCGCGTTCCCGCCGGCAGGCGGCCGCTGTCGATGTTGGCCGCCAGCAGGTCGCGGATCACCTCGTAGTAGGGCCGGTTCGTCGCCAACCTGCTCCGCTCCCGGCGTCAGGCGCCCTGCACCGTCAGCACCAGCTTGCCCGAGACCTGGCGCGAGCCCAGCCGTGCGTACATGTCGGCGACGCGCTCGAAGGGGAAGATTTCCGCGATCGGCATCTTCAGGGTGCCGGCCGCGATCGCCTTCACCACCGCATCGACGCCGTCGCGCCACTGCCGCGAGGCGAAGTCGATATGGCCGAGGTGGAAGCGCGTGAAGGTGAGCGACTTCGGCACCAGCCGGTCCCACAGGTTGGTATACGGCTTGCCCTCGGCCTCGCCGACGCTGACGATGTGCCCCAGCGTGCGGATGGCCTCGAAGCTGCGGTCCAGGATGCTGGCGCCGGTCGAATCGACGACCTTGTCGACGCCCTTGCCGCCGGTCAGCGCCAGCGCTGCGGCGACGAAGTCCGCCTGCGTGCGGTTGACCACCTGCGTTGCGCCGTAGTCCAGCGCCCGCTGCTCCTTGCCGGCCGTGCCGACGGTGCCGATGACGCGCGCGCCGGCCATCACGGCCAGCTGCGTCACCTGCAGGCCCAGCCCGCCGCCCACGGCGTGCACCAGGATGGTCTGGCCGGGGCGCGTGGTGCTGACGGTGTGGAGGATGTTCCAGGCCGTCAGCGACTGGATCGGGAAGGCGGCGCCGACATCCAGGCCGATCTGGTCGGGCAGCCGGATCAGCCGCTCGGCCGGCACGACGCAGCGCTCGGCGAAGCCGCCGGCGCCCTCGCTGAACGCCGCGACGCGGTCGCCGACCTTGAAGCCCGTCACGCCGGGCCCCACCGCGGCGACGTGGCCGGACAGCTCCAGCCCGGCCACGATCGGGTAGCCCTTGGGGTGGGGATAGGTGCCTGAATGCATCATCGTGTCGGCGAAGTTGCAGCCGCCGAAGGCAACGGCGACCACCACCTCGCCGGGCCCGGCGCTGGGCTCGGGCACATCGGCGACGACAAGATCCTCGGCTCGGCCGTTGGGGGATTTCAGGACAATGGCACGCACGTTCAAACCATGACGAAAAGTGTTGTGCGGCCAGATAGGCACATTTTGCGCGAGCCGACCACACCTAACCGATGCCGTGCGCGCCCGGTCGTCAATCGGCGCGCGGCAGGTTGTCGGGCCCGAACGACAGCGGCAGCAGCTCGCCCAGGGTCACGGTGCGTCGCAGGCCGGCGGGACCGCAGACATGGATCGGCAGCGTATCGGTCGCGAACTCGCGCAGGCGCTGGCGGCAGCCGCCGCAGGGCGTCACCAGCGCCTCGCCGGCGCCCATCACAAGCGCCTCGACGATGCGCCGCTCGCCGTCCATCACCATGGCGGCGATGGCCGAGGCTTCGGCGCACCAGCCCTCGGGATAGGCGGCGTTCTCGACGTTGCAGCCGGCATAGAGCCTGCCGTTGGCGCCGCGCAGCACGGCCCCGACGGCGAAGCGCGAGTAGGGGGCATGCGCCCGCACCATCGCCTGGCGGGCCAGCGCGATCATGTCGTCGGAGGGTGGCTCGGTCATCACTGCACCTGTATCTCGCGACTGTCATCCCGAGCGCAGCGAGGGATCTCCCGCGAATGGCGCACCGTGCGTCCCTCGCAGGAGATCCCTCGTGACGCTCGGGATGACAGATGTATCAGCGACCGGGGGTTCCAGGTACCAGTCATCGCAATGACGGTCGGTTCTGCGGGACCGATCCACAAGCTGCCACACCCAAGACGATCGACAAACGCAAGCGGCGTTGGTGATACATGAAGCTGGCCCAACGATCCGTCGGCCAAGAGTTCCCAGGCACCATGTCAAGCTCGCGCCCCGTCGTCACCTTCTCGCTCCTCATCCTTTGCGCAACCCTGTCGCTGGCAGGGACCGATCTGATATTGCCGGCCGTGCCGCAGCTGCCGGCCGTCTTCGCGACGAACGAGGCGACCGCGCAATTGGTGCTTGCCGCCTATGTCGGTGGCAGCGGCTTCGGCCTGCTCCTGTTCGGGCGGCTGGTTGACCGTTTCGAGCGCAAGGCCCTGCTGGTGTCGTCGCTGGCGGCGTTCGCGATCGCTGCGCTCGGCTGTGCCTTTTCACCAAGCATCGGCGTGCTCATCGGGCTGCGGTTCGCGCAGGGGGCCGCTTCTGCCGCCGCGCCGGTGTTTGGTCCCGGCATCATCCGGCAGCTGTTCAGTGACAAGGCCGCCGTCCGGGCGGTCGGATTTCTCGGCAGCGTCGAGTCGCTGGTGCCGGCGCTGGCGCCCATTCTGGGTGTCGCGTTGCTGGCCCATCTCGGATGGCAATCCTCTTTCGAGCTGCTTGCCGCGCTGGCATCGGCGGCCGCCGTCCTGATCGCGATGCTCGGCATGCCGCGCACGCAGCGGGCCCGCGGCGCCCGGGGCGGCTACCTGCAGTTGCTGACCGACCGCGTCTTCATGCGCTATGCGTTGAGCCAGGCCATGACACTGGGCGGCCTGATCACGTTCGTGTTCGGCGCGCCGGCCGTCATCGTCGGAACGATGGGCGGCACGCTCGACGACTTCATCGTCATGCAGGTCGTCAACGTCGCCGGCTTCATCGTGACGGCCAATCTCAGCGCACGCATCGCCGAGCGCCTTGGCGCCGAGCAGGTCATCCTGCTGGGCACCGCGATGGCCGCGGCCAGCGCGCTGGCCTTGCTGGCCTATGGCCTTGCCGGCGGCGCCGACAGCATGATCCTCACGCTCCTGTTCCTGCCGATGGCGATCGGCCTGGGGCTGCGCGGTCCCGTCGGCTTCTATCGTGGTGTTGTCGCCGCCGGCGGCAACGATGCGCGCGGCTCGGCGCTGATCGTCTTCTTCATCTTCATGATGACCACCATGGGCACGGTTCTTGCCGCGCCGATCATCACCAGGGGCCTGCCGGCGCTGGCGCTTGTGGCGAGCGCGATCCACCTGGCGTCGGTCGCCTCGCTCCTCTTGCTTCCCAGGATGCAGGAGACCGTGTCGCAGGCAGCCGACCCACAGCGCTGATTGCCGGCGGCCGTTGCCGGTCGACAGGGAGGGGCGGGCTGGCCGACAAAAGCGATGCACCCGTGAGAGTGCCCGAAGCCACCCCTCGAACCCCCTCCAGTTCCACGGTGTCGGCAATATTGGTTGGAGTATAAGGTATTGAAAAATATTGATAATTACAGATTTCTGCGCTATGGAAGGCGACCGTCGTCGGCTACTGATCTGCACCGGTAGTAAGTGACAGATGCATCTCAACGCAGAGTTGCCAATCAGGTGAGTTCGCGTTATGTTCCTGGTCTCGCGGTTGCAGGGCGAGCTGATTTGACTAAGGTGCGGGCGATGGTGGGGGGGTCTCCGGAATATTCGCAGAAACGATCGGGCGCGTATTTCACACCCGGTGATGTGAGTGCGGCGTTGATCGCTTGGGTCTGCCGCAAACCCACTGACCGTCTGGTCGATCCCTCGTGCGGCGATGGCCAGTTCCTGGCTCTTCACAGCAACAGCGTTGGCATCGAGCAGAACCCGGTCTCGGCGCGTCGTGCATTCGAGCGCGCACCGGGCGCCCTGGTGCACGAGGGCGATTTCTTCACTTGGGCCATCGAAACCCGCGAGCGGTTCGAGTGCGCCGCAGGCAATCCGCCTTTCATTCGGTACCAGACTTTTAAAGGCGAGATGCGGCGTCGAGCACTGAAGCTGTGCTTCGATCTGGGCGCCCGCTTCAGCGGACTGACCTCCTCCTGGGCGCCGTTCATCGTTGCGACCGCCGGCCTGTTGAAGCGCGGCGGCCGCATGGCATTTGTCGTGCCCGCTGAGATCGGCCACGCGCCTTACGCGGCGCCGCTGCTCGACTATCTCGTCGCGTCATTCTCGACCGTGCATATCGTCGCAGTGCGCAAGAAGCTGTTTCCGACGCTCTCGGAGGATTGCTGGCTGCTCTATGCGGAGGACTTCGGCGGCAAGGCCGATGCGATCGACTTGACTGTTGTCGACGAGTTCTTGCCGGGAAGGGCGCCGCCGAAGCCGACCACGAAGGTCAACCTCGAAGAGTGGCGCGCCGTTTGGAACCAGCGCCTGCGTCCGTATCTGCTGCCTGCATCGGTGCGCGGCCTGTATGCCGCTGCGCTCGCTGATCCCTGCACGAAACGGCTGGCCGATTTCGCGGCCGTAGGGATTGGCTACGTTAGCGGCGACAACGACTTTTTTCACCTCAGGCCCTCCGACGCGAAGCGCCTGCAAATCCCGTCCGCGTTTCTACAGCCGTCGCTCCGTAACAGCCGAGCGATGCCAGACAAGCAGATCACTAGGGCCACGGTCGACGACTGGAAACGGAACGACGATCCGGTGTTGTTGCTGAGGCTGACGCGCGATCAGGAGCTTCCGGCCGCCGTGAGTAACTATCTTGACAGCAGTGCCGGCCGCGAGGCGAGGCAAGGATACAAGTGCCGCAATCGCGCACCTTGGTATGCAGTGCCTGATGTCCAGATTCCCGATTTCGTGATGAGCTACATGTCGGGGCGCAACGTGAATCTTGTCAAGAACGCCGCTGGCGTATCCTGTACTAACAGTGTCCACTCGGTCCGGGTGAGAGACCAGGCGCTGGCAAGCAAGCTATTGCCGCAATGGTCGTCGCCCCTCGTGAGGTTGAGCTGCGAGCTCGAAGGCCATGCGCTCGGTGGTGGTATGCTGAAGCTGGAGCCCCGCGAAGCCGGACGAATTGTCTTTCCATCGACAGCAACAATCGGGAAAGCCAATGACAGCGAGTTGGAAGACGCGATAGGATCGCTCCAGCGCTGGCGGCATTATGCCGACTGAATTGGATTGCAAGACTTCCTTCCGGCCGGCTGCAGAGGCCTGTCCGCCAAACGAATCGGTAGCATTCGGCAAGTGCGGCAGAGTTTGCCAACCGCCGCAACGTGAGAGCAGCTAGTGGCCGTCAGACCGTCTACGAAAGCTGAAGCCTGGGTTCTTTTCGACCATATTGTCGCTAACGCGGCGCTTGGCGGGGTATATGGCAATCCGTGGATCATTGGGCCAGACGAACAGCTGCACTTCGATCCAGATTACGAGACACTTGCGCAATTGCTTGGTGTTCCTCTTCACCTGAAGGCGGGAACCCAATCTGGAGTTCCGGCGCTAGCCCTCGATGTATGGCTTAGCTACGAACTTCGCCGGGCAGGCTTCGAAGTGGATCAGGTGTGGCCCAGGCCGACCAACCCTCGTATTCTTCCTGCAGCAGTCGCAGCCTTGATCAAGTCGCTCCCCGCTGGCCTCCGAGGGCAAGTCGCGAATCGCATAGCAAAAAATACGTCGATACCCAATGTTACCTCGTCGTCGGCAGCAATACTCGGAAAGAATTACCTAAAGCAGGTTGATGTAATTATCACGGACTGGGCAACGGGCCCCGAACTGCTTGTTTCAACCAAGCGCATGGACTCTTCGTACGGCAAAAACGCCCCGCATAGGATCGAGGAGTCGTACGGCGACGCCAAGAACTTGCGACTTCGGCATCCGCTCGCAGCCCTGGGCTTCGTTTTTGGCCTCCGCTCTGACATCCTGCAGACGGAGCCCAAGACAGCAGATTGGTTATTCGACCTGCTCGTCAAGCTTGGGCAAGAGGATGATGCGTATCACGCCACGTGTCTCGTCTTAATGGAATATGCAGACGATGCCGCATTGCCAGAGGCTCAGGACGAACCACCCCCAGCTGGAATATTGGAACCCGGACCAGAGCCTGAAGGCGAGGGGGAGGACGTATCCGCTTCAATCCTCGATGCAACAGTCGATCAAATCATCAAGCGTCTTCCGAAGGTAAAAATTCTCAGCGATCGCACACCAACCGAACTTGCGCCCAGCCGTTTTCTAGCTGCGATGGTGATGCGAGTTCTTGGTGCTACACCGGTCAACATGCACGAGGAAGCGCGCCGCCGCCGCGCCGCAGTCTTATCGAAATGATGTGTAGACGATCTGCGGCTGCGCTCGCTAGGGCGCGGAGCACATCCAGACAGGCGCTCGAATCGCAGATCTCGCGAGCTTCTTATATTGTTGTCCGCTGCAGACAGAGACCGAGCGGCGATCCGAACGACATCATCCGCGCGTTTTCGGCCAGCATGGCGAAGTGTCTGTACGATCGTGTCCGTGGCGGTTTCCGGAAGAATAAGATGCTTGGCTTGGCATGCGCAGGTCGATTACCCGCTTGCCAGAACGACCCATCGAGCCGGTTCGTCGGTCAGATAGACGGTTCGGGTCGGAACTTGGGGCATCAGTCCGAGCAGGTTGACCGCGCGGGCGCCGGCAATCTGCGTCATCCGAACCTGCAGGGCAATCGCATTAGAGAAAGAGCTTGCGTTTGAGGGATAGGGGTTAAGGCTGGGTTGGGTTGAGTAGTAGCGTAGGAGTTTGGCGCCATGGAGGAGTCGAGGTCGATTTTCGCCGAACTGGAGG
>NZ_VDUZ01000006.1 GCF_008039615.1 Vineibacter terrae
GGCCCATCGCGAAGCGATGGGAAGGTGAGGGGTACGAGCGATCAGTCCCTATTTTTGCTGCATGGCTTGATCGTTCCTACCCCTCACCTTCCCATGCCTTCGGCATGGGCCCCTTCCTCTCCCCGCTGCCGCGGGGCGAGGAGACGGCGCCGGTGCTCCCATATGCGAATCCCCTGCTGAGCTACGGGATGAACTCCAGGGTGGCATTGAACGCCTGCCGCGCCGGCACGACCAGCCGCTCCTCACTCTCGACGACTCCGGCAATGCCGCCGGTTCGCAAGGCGCGCGCCGCCATGGCCAGGGAGGCAGTCCTGAAGGTCAAGGCAGCCATGTAGGCGGCGCGGCCTTCAGCGTCCGGGCAGGCATCGCCGAACCGGTGCCGCAACGCGGCCTCGGTCACAATGTCGAAGCGCGCGTTGCCGACGATCAATGCCTTGCCGCCATCGATGTCACGTACCAGCTCGGGGCCGAACATCGTGGCATAGAGGCGTGCAGCGGCTGCCGGGTCGGGCTCGACGATCACGGCGCGTGCGATGGCCACCACGCCGTTGGCGTGGTGGCGCCATTCGTCGCGCCAGACCAGGTCGCGCGTGAAGTGATGGCAGAAATAGACGCGGCCATAAGGCACGGTTCCGGCCTTCATGCGCACGGTGCGGAACCGCGCGTCGCGGTCGGCGCCGTCGATGCGCACCGGCCGCGTGAACTCGATGGGCGGCTCGACCGGCACGCCAGCGGCGCTGAGCGCGGCATGGGTGGCTGCCGAGTCCTCGCTGCCGAACACCAGGCCGTTAAGGCCGGCGGGAAAGGCCAGGAGCTCCAGTCGCCCGCTGGTGGCACCCTTGGGCACCGCGATCAGCTCGAGATAGTCCGTGCCGAACATCGCCAGGTGGTTCATCGAGCCCAGCGAATGATAACCGCGCGCCGTGAGCGTGAAGCCGAGGCGGCGATAGGTGTCGGCGGCGCTATCCATGTCGTCGCGCGCATTGATCACGACATGATCGAGCGTGGCTGCGGGCAGTGTCATGCGAAGCATCCCTTCCCTGACGGTCGCAGGGGATTCGCATATGCCCCTACCGTCATCCCGAGCGCAGCGAGGGATCTCCCGCGAATTGCGCACCGTGCGCCTTGCCGCAGGAGATCCCTCGCTGGCGCTCGGGATGACAGCGAGGTCATGTGCGAATGCCCTGCTGACGGTCCGGACACTTTGCGCCGCGGTGCTTTCGATTCTCAAGCGGCAGATCGTGCGCTAGGCTTGGCCTGACACGATTTGCACGGGAGAAGCAACATGCCCCTCGGACGCCTCGGCGTGTGGTACCCGACCGACCGGCTTGACGGGCCGCAGCTGCGGGCGCTGCTGCGGACCATCGAGGACAGCGGCTATTCGGCCCTTTGGTACCCCGAGTCGCGGGGCTACGAATCGCTGGCGCTGGCCGGCTTCCTGCTGCAGCACAGCCGCGGACTTATGATCGGGAGCTCGATCGCCAACATCTACGCGCGCGATCCCTACACCGCGCGGCGCGGGCTGCTGACGCTTAACGGATTGTACGACAACCGCTTCATCCTGGGGCTGGGGGTCAGCCATATCCCGATGGTGGAAGGGCTGCGCGGCCATCGCTACGACAAGCCCATCCCGGCGATGCGCGCCTATCTCGACGGTCTGGCCAAGGACGAGCCCGACTCCGGAAGCTGGCCGGTGGTGCTCGCGGCGCTGGGCCCCAAGATGCTGGAATTGAGCGCGGCACGCACGCGCGGCGCGGTGCCCTACAACGTGACCCCGGCGCACACGGCGCAGGCCGCGAAGATCCTGGGGCCGGCAAAGTGGCTGGCGGTGGAGCAGAAGGTCACGCTCGAGACCGACCCGGCGGCGGCGCGCGCGCTGGGCCGCAAGGAGCTCGCCCGCTACATGGTGCTGCCGAACTACCGCAACAGCTGGCTGCGGGAGGGCTTCACCGAGGCCGACCTGGCCAATGGCGGCAGCGACCGCTTCATCGATGCGATGGTGCTGTGGGGTGATGCCGATACGGTCAAGGCCGGCCTGCGCCGCCACATCGCCGCCGGCGCGACCCACGTGGCGGTGCAGCCGGTGCACGCCGACGGCGACATCGCCGCCCGGGACCGTATCCTGAAGGCCCTGGCGGATACGTAAGCGGCCAGTCTGGTTCTTGGCAGGCCGGCGGTCTATAGACTGCCGCCGATGCTTTCCGGCGAGGAGTCCGTCATCGTGCTGAAATTGGGATACAAGGCGTCGGCCGAGCAGTTCGGCCCCGGTCCGCTGCTGGAGTTCTCGTGCCTGGCCGAGGCGGCGGGCTTCGACTCGGTGTTCGTCAGCGATCATTTCCAGCCCTGGAAGCATAATGACGGCCATGCGCCGTCGTCGCTGGCATGGCTGGGCGCGGTCGGGGCCCGCACCTCGCGCGTGATCATCGGCACCAGCGTGCTCACGCCGACCTTCCGCTATCATCCCTCCATCGTGGCGCAGGCCTTCGGCACGCTGGGGGCGATGTTTCCGGGCCGTGTCGTGCTGGGCATCGGTACCGGCGAGTCGCTGAACGAAGTGCCGGCCACGGGCCAGCCCTGGCCCGAGTTCAAGGAACGGTTCGCGCGGCTGCGCGAGGCGGTGACGCTGATCCGCAAGCTCTGGCGCGAGGAGCGCGTGAGCTTCGAGGGCCAGTATTACCGCACGGAAAAGGCGACGATCTACGACCGCCCGGCCACCGAGGTGCCGATCTATGTCGCCGCCGCCGGGGCGCTGGTCGCGAAGTACGCCGGCCGCACCGCCGACGGCTTCATCTGCACCAGCGGCAAGGACCCCAAGCTCTATACCGAGACGCTGCTGCCCAAGGTGGCGGAAGGCGTCGCCGAGACGCCGGGCAAGGAAAGCACCTATGACCGCATGATCGAGGTCAAGGTGTCGTTCGATACCGATCGCGAGCGCGCCTTGCAGGATACGCGCCATTGGGCGGCGCTGGCGCTGTCGGCCGAGGAGAAGATGTCGGTCGAGGACCCGGCCGAGATGGAGCGGCTGGCCAACGCCCTGCCGCTGGAGCGGGCGGCCAGCCGCTGGATCGTGTCGAGCGATCCCGACGAGCAGATCGAGCGCATCGCCACCTACGTCAATCTCGGCTTCCGCCACCTCGTGTTCCATGCGCCGGGCCCCGACCAGGCGCGCTTCCTGAAGCTCTATGGCGAGCAGGTGCTGCCGCGCCTGCGCAAGCGCTTCGGCTGAGCGGCGGCAATGGACAGCATTGCTTCCTCCACTCGGTTCACAGCGCCGCGAAGGATCTGCGCATGAACCGTGCGAGCGCCGTGCAGATCCTGGCGCTGCCCGGCATCCCCATGGTCAAGGCCGGCGACGATATCGCGGCCTTGATCGAGGCAGGGCTCGTGCGCGCCGGCCTGCGGCTCCAGGCCGGCGATGTGCTCGTCATCGCGCAGAAGATCGTGTCCAAGGCAGAGGGCCGGCTGATCGACCTCGCCAGCGTCACGCCCTCGGCCGAGGCCGTGAAGCTGGCGGAGCAGGTGCAGAAGGATCCGCGCGTCATCGAGCTGATCCTGTCGGAGTCGGTGCGCGTGGTGCGGGCGCGGCCCAACCTGGTGATCACCCAGCATCGGCTCGGGTTCGTGATGGCCAATGCCGGGGTCGACCAGTCGAACATCGCGTCCGCGGAAGAAGCCGCGCAGCATGCGCTGCTGCTGCCCCGTGATCCCGACGGCAGCGCCGAGGCGTTGCGCGCCCGTCTGTCGTCGGCGGCCGGGGTGGCGGTGGCCGTGATCATCAACGACAGCTTCGGCCGCGCCTGGCGCCGCGGCACCGTCGGGGTGGCGATCGGCGCGGCCGGCCTGCCGGCGCTGCTGGATCTGCGCGGCACGCCGGACCTGTTCGGCCGCGCGCTGCAGGTCACGGTGTCGGGCTTCGCCGACGAGATCGCCGCGGCGGCGTCCCTGGTGATGGGCCAGGCTGACGAGGCTCAGCCGGTCGTGCTGGTGCGTGGCCTCACATGGCGCGCACCGGACGCGCCGGCGTCCGAGCTCGTGCGGCCGCCGGCCGAGGACCTTTTCCGATGAGCAAGGGCCTCGTCGTGGCGCTCTCCGGCGGAGTCGGCGGCGCCAAGCTGGCCCTCGGGCTCAGCCGCGTGCTGCCGCCGGAGGAACTGCTGGTGGTCGCCAACACCGGCGACGATTTCGAGCATCTCGGGCTCAGCATCTCGCCCGACATCGACACCCTCACCTACGCGCTGGCCGGCCTCGACAATCCCGAGACCGGCTGGGGCCGGCGCGACGAGACGTGGTCGTTCATGGCCAGCATCGGGGCGCTGGGCGGCGCCGACTGGTTCCGTCTCGGCGACAGGGACCTGGCCACGCATGTCGAGCGCACGCGCCGCCTGCGAGACAGCCAGACCCTGTCGCAGGTCACGGCGGATTTCTGCCGGCGCCTGGGCATCGGTGCGCGCGTGCTGCCGATGACGGACGATCGTGTGCGCACGCGGGTGCGCAGCGACGACGGCTGGATCGACTTCCAGGACTATTTCGTGCGCCAGCAATGCCGGCCGGTGGTGCAGGCGCTGGATTTCGAAGGAGCCGCGACGGCGCGACCGCAGCCTGATGTGATGGCTGCCTTGCGCGGCGGCGGCCTGCGCGCGGTGGTGATCTGCCCATCCAATCCCTTCATCAGCATCGAGCCGATCCTGGCGGTGCCTGGCCTGCGCGCCGCGATCGCCGGGGCAGGCGCGCCCGTGGTCGCGGTATCGCCGATCATCGGCGGGCGTGCGGTCAAGGGGCCGACGGCGAAGATGATGCAGGAGCTGGGCCTGGAGGCGAGCGCCGCCGCCGTCGCCCGCCGCTACGGCGATCTGCTGGCCGGCTATGTCGTCGATCCCGTCGACGCCGCGGGCGTTGCGGGCCTGGCCTGCGCCGTCACGCCGGCACCGACGCTGATGACGACGCTCGCCGACAAGGAAGCCCTGGCCCGCGTCGTCCTCGCCGCCGCCGATGCCCTGCGGCAACGGTCATGACGGCCGAGGCGGACATCTGGGCCGTGGTGCCGGTCAAGGAGCTGGACGGCGCCAAGCAGCGCCTTGCCGGCCTGCTGACGCCGGCGCAGCGTTCTGCCCTGGCCGAGGTGATGGTGGTGGAGGTGCTGGACAAGATCGCGACGGTCCGTGGCCTGGCCGGCATCCTCGTCGTCACGCTCGATCCGCGGATCGCGGCGCACGCCCGGCGCATCGGCGCGCGCATCGTCACCGACGGCGCGCGCGAGGGCCACACCGGCAGCGTGAATGCCGGGGCGCGCGTGCTGCTGGCCGAGAAGCGGGGCGGCATGATCACGATGCCCGGCGACATTCCGGCCATGACCGCGGCCGAGGTCGAAGCGGTGCTGGCCGCGCACCAGGCCGCGCCGGCGTTCACCATCGCGCCGGCGCATGACGACCTGGGCTCCAACGCCGTCGTCTGCTCGCCTCCCGACTCGGTGCCGCTGCGCTTCGGCGACAACAGCTACTTCCCGCATCTCGACGCGGCGCGACGCTGCGGCATCACCCCGACCGTGGTGCGCCGGCCCGGCATCGCCATGGACATCGATCACCCTGTCGACCTGGCCATGTTCCTGCGCCGGCCCGAATCCGTCGGCACCCGGACCCGGGCCTTCCTCGAGGAAGCCGGCGTGCCGCGCCTGCTGGTGGAGCGCGAGGTCATTCCCCTCTTCCCGCGAAAGCGGGGAGAGGCTGGGTGAGGGGTAGCTGGCTTCAGTCCTGGATACCGGGCCTTCTGTTGACGATCTCCGACAAGGCGAAACGCAGCACGACCTGCCCGGCCTGATTGATCAGCTCCGTGCGGTTCGTGATGATCCCTTGGCCGGGTCGGCTGTTCGATGGCCTCATCGCCGTGATCGTGACTCGGACGGCCAGGCGATCGCCCGGCAGGACGGGCTTGAGCAATCGCAGCTCATCGACACCCAGGCCTACGACCGGGAGGATGTCGAAGAACCCGGATCGGTGGGCGAGCTTCATGCTGATCGCCAGGGTGTGAACGCCACAGGCGGAGATGTCGCCGGCAAAGGATGCCTTCGCAGCCTGTTCGTCGACGTGATAGGTCTGGGGGTCCCAGGCCCTGGCGAAGTCCAGGATGGCGTCCCGCGTGACGTGCTCCGTATCCTCGGATTCGAACGTGTCGCCGACGGCGACGTCCTCGAAGTATCTGGTCATGGGCTCCTCATCGCTTCCTTTGATAGAGTGGGAGCCATCGCCGTCCCGGCAACTATCTGGGATGTAATCATGAGCAGCGCAGCGACATTCGCGGCGCGCCTGCGCTGGTGGCGCACGCACCGCGGCTGGTCACAGCTCAGCCTTGCCCACCGCGCCGAGGTATCGCAGCGGCACATCAGCTTCCTGGAACTGGGCCGCACGCAGCCGAGCCGCGAGATGGTCCTTCGGTTGGCCGCGGTATTGGAGGTGCCGCTGCGGCAGCAGAACGCCTTGTTGCACGCCGCAGGGTTTGCGCCGATGTGGCGCGAGAGCGGTCTTGCTGAATCCGCGCTGTCCATCGTGGATCGTGCGCTCGACCACGTGCTGAGACAGCATGAACCTTACCCGGCACTCGTGGTTGATCGACAATGGAACGTGCTGCGCGAAAATCGCGCCTCGCGCCAGCTGACGAGCTTTCTCAACGGTACACCGGAACGCGCACCGGATCCGGCAGCGCCGGTCAATCTCGCGGACGTGCTGCTTGGGCCCCACCTGTTGCGCCCGCTGATCGTCAACTGGCTCGATGTCGCGCACGCGCTCGTGCAGATCGTTCATGCCGACGCGCTGTCGGACGGTTCCGAGGAAACTGCTGCGCTGTTGGCTCGGCTCCTGCGCTACCCTGACGTGCCAAAGCTCGCCGACATCCCGCGGCTCGAGCAACCGCGGGAGCCGATCCTGACGATCGAATTTCGGAAGGACTCGATCGCTTTCAAGCTCTTCACGGTTATCGCGACATTGGGAACGCCCCAGGACATTACCGCCCAGGAGATCCGGATCGAGAGCTTCTTCCCGGCCGATTCAAACACGGCGAGATTGCTGGAGGGCTGGGCGGCTGAAGGCTAGCCCGCCGCCACCCGCTTGCGCGGCGGGGTCAGCACGATGGGCGCCAGCTCCGCGGCGGTGAACGATGCGGCGCGGCGCTCCTCGGGCACGGGGCGGTAGAGCGTGTCGCGCTGCTGCGGCGTGCGGCCGATGGAGCGGATCAGCGCCTCCATCGCGGCCGGCGGGAACTCCTGGCCGTGCTGCGTGCCGGCGGCGCGCGAGATGCTTTCGTTCATCAGCGTGCCGCCCAGGTCGTTGGCGCCGGCCTTCAGGCAGATCGCGGCGCCGGACGGGCCCATCTTCACCCACGACGTCTGGATGTTGGTGATATGCGGATGCAGCGCCAGCCGTGCGACGGCATGCATCAGCACCGCCTCGCGGAAGGTCGGGCCCTTGCGGGCGCGGCCGTGCAGGTACATCGGCGCTTCCATGTGCACGAACGGCAGCGGCACGAACTCGGTGAAGCCGCCGGTCTCGGCCTGCAGGTCGCGCAGCGCCAGCAGGTGGCGGGCCCAGGACAGCGGCGTCTCGACATGGCCGTACATGATCGTCGATGTCGTGCGCAGGCCGAGCCCGTGCGCGGTGCGCGCCACGTCGAGCCACTGCGCGGTGTTGACCTTGTCGGGGCAGATGATGGCGCGCACCTCGTCGTCGAGGATCTCGGCCGCCGTGCCGGGCAGGGTGCCCAGGCCACCTTCCTGCAGTGTCGCCAGGAACGTCTGCACCGTCTGGTTCAGCGTTGCGGCGCCCTGCGTCACCTCCAGCGGCGAGAAGGCGTGGATGTGCATGCCGGGCACCGCCGTCTTGATGGCGCGGCAGATCGCGGCATAGGTCTCGCCGGTGTAGTCGGGATGGATGCCGCCCTGCAGGCACACCTCGGTGGCGCCGCGCTCCCATGCCTCGACGGCGCGCCGCGTGATCTCCTCCAGGCCCAGGTCATAGGGCGCGCCGCGCAGCTCCTCGTGCGTCTTGCCCTTGGAGAAGGCGCAGAAGCGGCATCGGAAATAGCAGATATTGGTGTAGTTGATGTTGCGGTTGACGACGTAGCGCACCACGTCGCCGCTGACCGCGCGGCGCAGCGCGTCGGCGGCGCCCGTGACATGCACATAGTCGGCATCGCGGGCCGCGAACAGCCGCACGATCTCGCCATGCTCGAGCCGGCCGCCGGAAGCGGCGCGCTCGACCATCCGGCTCAGCTGCGGGTCGACGGCCGCCAGCAGCACCTGCGGCCGCGGCGGCGGCGTGGTGCTGCCCGGCGCCCAGTCGTCGTCGCGCGCCAGGCCGTCGGCGTCGCTCATGCGGCGCACGCGCGTCGCGACCTCGGGCGCCAGCCACGTGTCGGGGGCGCGCGCGTAGGCGGGATAGACGGGCAGGCGGTTCACCAGCAGCTTGCCGGTCTCGGCCGTGCGCTGCGCCAGCTCGACGATGGCCGGCCATGGCGCTTCCGGGTTGACGTGATCAGGCGTCACCGGCGAGACGCCGCCCCAGTCGTTCAGCCCGGCGGCCACGAGGCGCTGGTAGACGCCCGGAGACAGGTTGGGGGGCGCCTGGATGTTCATGTCAGGGCCCAGCACCAGCCGCGCGGCGGCGATGGTCCACAGCAGGTCGTCGAGATCGGGCTCCGGCGCGCCGGCACGCTTGGTGCCCGGCTTGGCGCGGAAGTTCTGGATGATCACTTCCTGGATGTGGCCATAGCGCGCATGCAGGTCGGCGATGGCGCGCAGCGAGTCGAGGCGCTCGGCCCGGGTCTCGCCGATGCCGATCAGGATGCCGGTGGTGAAGGGCACCTTCAGCTCGCCCGCCAGCCGGATCGTCTCCAGCCGCACCGCCGGATCCTTGTCAGGAGAGCCGTGATGGACGCCGCCGGGCTCGCATAACCGCGCGCTGGTCGTCTCCAGCATGATGCCCTGGCTCGCCGTCACCAGGCGCAGGTCGGCGATCTCCTGGCGCGTCATCACGCCGGGATTGGCATGCGGCAGCAGGCCGGTCTCGCGCAGCACCAGCTCGCACATGGCGCGCAGGTAGCCGATCGTGGTCTCGTGGCCCAGCGCCTGCAGCGCCTCGCGCGCGGCGCGGTAGCGCAGCTCCGGCTTGTCGCCCAGGGTGAACAGCGCCTCGGTGCAGCCGGCGGCGGCGCCGGCGCGGGCGATGCCCAGCACCTGCTCGGGCGACAGGTACGCCGGTCGGCCGGCGCGCGGCCGCTGCGCGAAGGTGCAGTAGTGGCACACATCCCGGCACAGATGGGTGAGCGGGATGAACACCTTGCGCGAATAGGACATCAGCCGGCCGTGGCCCTCATCGCGCAGGGCCGCGGCCGCGGACAGCAATTCGCTGAGGGGCGCCTGCTGCAGGCGATCCTCCAGAGGAATAGGCGACTCGTTCATGGGGCACATCGTGTAGCATCGCCCGGCCTGATGCAATCAACGGAGAGAGCAATGCAGATCGGCTTCAATGCGCCGACAGCCGGGCCCCTGTCGACGCCGGAAAACCTTACACGCCTTGTGGTCGAAGGCGAGGCCATGGGCTTCGACTACGCGACCTTCAGCGATCATGTCGTGATCCCCAGCGACATCCAGGCCAAGTATCCCTACAGCGCCACCGGCGAGTTCCCCGCCGGGGCGCGCGCCGAGCGCCACGAGCAGCTGACCGAGGTCGCCTTCCTGGCCGCCAAGACGTCACGGCTGCGCCTGGTGACCTCGGTGATGGTGGTGCCGCACCGGCCGGCGGTGCTGACGGCCAAGATCCTGTCCACCATCGACGTGCTGTCCGGCGGCCGGCTGACCGTGGGTATCGGCGCCGGCTGGCTGAAGGAGGAGTTCGAGGCCCTGGAAGCGCCCGATTTCGCCGCCCGTGGGGCCGTGACCGACGACTATCTCGATGCCTTCATTGCGCTATGGACCCAGGACGCGCCGCGGCATTCTGGCCCGCATGTGCGCTTCGGCGACATCACCTTCGCGCCCAAGCCGGTGCAGAAGCCGCACCCGCCGATCTGGGTGGGCGGCGAGAGCGGGCCGGCGCTGCGGCGCACGGCGCGCATCGGCACGGCCTGGTACCCGATCGGCACCAACCCGGCGTTTCCCCTGGACAGCCTGGCCCGTCTGGGCGCCGGCATCGCGCGCCTGCGGAAGCTGACCCAGGAGGCCGGGCGCGACCCGCAAAGCGTGGGGGTCGCGCTGCGGGTCCATCGCTACGGCGAGGCGGCGCCGCCCAAGGCCGGCGACGGCGAGCGCTATCTGCTGGGCGGCAGCGCGGCCGACATGGCCGCCGACCTGCGCGCCTTGCGCGGCCTGGGCGTGGGCCATGTCGATTTCGACTTCGGCGGCGCCACCGTCGAGGCGGTGCTGGACAAGATGCAGCGCTTCCGCCGCGAGGTGGCGTCGCAGCTGTAAGGAACCACTTGAATCGGCCGGCGGCATGCACCATTTCGTGTGCCGCCGAAATTGCCTATGGGGCTTCACCGACATGACTGATGCTGCATCGACGGAAAGCCGGCCGTTCGAGGCCGACGTCGCCAAGCTGCTGCACCTGATGGTGCATTCCGTCTATTCCGACAAGGATGTCTTCCTGCGCGAGCTGATCTCGAACGCCGCCGACGCCTGCGAGCGGCTGCGCTACGAGGCCATCGCCACGCCGGCGCTGCTGGGCGACGACCCCAAGCCGCGCATCACGCTCGCGATCGATCCGGAGCAGCGGCGGCTGACCGTCGAGGACAACGGCATCGGCATGAGCCGCGACGAGATGGTGGAGGCGCTGGGCACCATCGCGCGGTCCGGCACCAAGGCCTTCCTGGACCGCCTGCAGGCCGCCGAGGGCGAGGCCGGCGCCAACCTGATCGGCCAGTTCGGTGTCGGCTTCTATTCCGCCTTCATGGTGGCCGACCGCGTCGACGTCGTGTCGCGGCGCGCCGGGTCGGACCAGGCCTGGCTGTGGTCGTCCGACGGCAAGGGCAGCTACACCATGGCGGCGGCGGCCCCCGAGGACGCGCCGGCGCGCGGCACCCGCGTGGTGCTGCACCTGATGGCGGACGCCAAGAACTATACCGAGCGGCCGGAGCTGGAGCGCATCGTCAAGGCGCAGTCCGGGCATGTGCCGGTGCCGATCGCGATCATCGACAAGCCGGGTGAGGCGCCGGCCGAGGTGGCGGATGGCGCCGCCCTGTGGACCAAGCCCAAGTCCGAGATCACGCCGGCCGAGTACACCGACTTCTATCGCAGCGTCGCCGGCCAGTTCGACGAGCCGGCGCTCACCGTGCACTACCGTGCCGAAGGCCGCCAGGAATACACGGCGCTCCTTTTCGTGCCGGGCACGCGGCCGTTCGATCTGTTCGACGCCGAGCGCAAGGGCCGCATCAAGCTCTACGTCCGGCGCGTGTTCATCACCGACGACGTCGAGATCGTGCCGCGCTTCCTGCGCTTCGTGCGGGGGCTGGTCGATTCCGCCGACCTGCCCCTCAACGTCTCGCGCGAGATGATCCAGGAAAGTCCGATCCTGGAGTCCATCCGCAAGGGCGTCACCACCCGCGTGCTGGGCGACCTCGAGAAGTTCGCGGACAAGGAGCCCGAGGCCTACAACAAGGTCTGGGACGCTTTCGGCGCCGTGCTGAAGGAAGGCCTCTACGAGAATTTCGAGCGTCGCGAGGGGCTGCTGGGCCTGTCGCGTTTCAGGACGACAGCGGCGCCGGAAGGCTGGTGCAGCCTGAAGGACTACGTTGCCGGTCTGAAGGAGAACCAGACCGCGATCTACTACCTGGCCGGCGACGATATCGCCCGGCTGCAGGCGTCGCCGCATCTGGAGGGCTTCCGCGCCCGCGGCGTGGAGGTGCTGCTGCTGAGCGATCCGGTCGACAGCTTCTGGGTCACGATGGCGCCGTCGTTCGACGGCAAGCCGTTCCGTTCGGTGACCCAGGGCGAGGCCGACCTGGCGCTGATCCCGCGCAGCGACTCCGGCAGCGATCAGAAGCCGGCGGACGATGTCCCGACGGCTGACTTCGTGTCGTTCGTCAAGACGACCCTGGGTGATGCCGTCTCCGATGTCCGGGTGTCGGAGCGGTTGACGGAAAGCGCCGTCTGCCTGGTGGCGCCGACCAGCGGCCCCGACCGCCAGCTCGAGAAGATGCTGGCCGGCGCCGGACGGCTGCGGGCCGGTGCCAAGCCGGTGCTGGAGATCAACCCGCACCACGCCCTGGTCGCGTCGCTGATCGGCCTGAAGGACGACGACTCGATCAAGGCCGATGCCGCCCATCTGCTGCTCGACCAGGCGCGCGTGCTGGACGGCGAGCCGCCGGGCGATCCACGCGCCTTCGCCGATCGGCTGGCGCGCGTGATCGGACGGGCGCTGCCGGCCTGATACCTGTCATCCCGAGCGCAGCGAGGGATCTCCTGCGGCAAGGCGCACGGTGCGTCTTTCGCGGGAGATCCCTCGCTGGCGCTCGGGATGACAGTGAAGATGTGTGAATGCCGTAGGCCCTCCGAAGGGGAGATCACCCCTTCGGCTGGCCAACGATCGGGTTCGGTGTCGGTGGCCCGATCCGTCGCAGGGTGTTGGTGTCGTGGTGGTTGAAGGGCGGCTCGCTGCCCCGGACCGCCAGGTCCGTGCGCGTCACATAGGTCCAGCTGCCGTCATCGTTGAAGGTGATGTCGATGCGGTAGTAGTCGGTGCGGAACGCTTCCTCGAGGAAGGTTGTCGAGCAGATTCCGAAGCGGGTATCGCCGCGCCGTGCTTCCACGGAGATGCGCTTGTCGTCCGGTGCCGCCGTCCCGCCCGCCAGCACCGCCTGGCCGCGCGGGATGGTGATGGACTGCATGATCAGCCCGGTGGCCGGTTCCCACAGCCAGTACCCGACCTGGTCATGGAACGTGATGGCTTCCTCCGGCGTGTTGATGTGGATGTGGTAGCGCAGCCCGTAGAGGAGCTGGGGGCCGTTGGTTTGCGGATCGATCGGCTCCATCCGGATATGCTCGCGGAACACCCGCCGTTCGGGGCCTTCCGCCTTGGGACTGACGTCCACGCCTCGATCGGACTGCCACACGCCGGCCAGGCGGCGCAGCGGGCCCAGGTTGGCGAGCGTGTCCGGCGAGAAATCCTCGGGCTCGGTGAAGATGTCGTCGGATCTGGTCGGCATGGTGTTCCCTGTCAGGGGTTGGACCTGGACAGAGTGCGTGCCCCTCCTTGCAATGACAAGCCGTCGTCTGCTGTCGATCGGGACGCGTGCGGGCTTGATGCTCAGCCCTTGATTTCGCGCGCGACTTCGGCCCAGCGGTCCAGCACCGGCAGGACGAGGTCGGCCTTCGCGGTCTGGAGCTGCAGGATCACGCGGTCGACGCCGGCATCGCGGTCGCGCCTGATCTGATCGGCATCCTTGACGCCCCAGATCGTCACGGGGACGCTGTCCAGCGGGCGGCTGGCCTCGGCCGCCATCTGCTTGAACTGCGGCAGCAGGGCAGCGACGTCATCGTAGTGCTTGCGCCGGCGATGCGGCATCCAGCCATCGCCGTAGCGCAGGGCGCGGCGGGCGGCATAGGGGAAGGCGCCGCCCACGATCACCGGCGGGTGCGGCTTCTGCACCGGCTTGGGCCACGTCATCATGGGATCGAAGTCGACGAATTCGCCGTGATACTCCGGCTTCGATTGCGTCCAGATCAGCTTCATGGCCTCGACGCGCTCGCGCGCCAGCTTATGCCGGGTCTCGAAGGCCGTGCCGTGGTCGGCCATCTCCTCGGCGTTCCAGCCGTTGCCGATCCCGAACAGGAAGCGTCCGTTCGAAACCTGGTCGATCGATGCCACCAGCTTGGCGGTCTGGATCGGGTCGCGCTGCGCCACCAGGCAGACGCCGGTGCCGACGCGCAGGGTGCGGGTGACCGCCGCCGCCGCGGTCAGCGCCACGAAAGGATCCATCAGGTCGTAATACTGCTTGGGCAGGTCGCCGCCCTGCGGGAACGGCGTCCGGCGCGACAGCGGGATATGCGAATGCTCCGGTGACCACACCGATTCGAACCCGCGTTCCTCCAGCGCCCGCGCCAGATCGGCAGGAGTCATCGAGTAGTCCGTGAAGAACATTGCCGCGCCGAGCTTCATGGGGCCTCCCGTCCATCGGTCGACGGGATGGTGCCGCACTGGCGCGCGGCGTCAAGGCGCGAGGATGTAGTCGCCGGCGAGGCCCAGCATGCGCGACATCTCCTCGCCGGCATCACGGATGCAGGCGACGAGGTGCGCGTGGTTGCGCTGCGCGCGGTCGGTCGGCGCGGCGATCATCACCGCTGCCACCAGCGTGCGATTGGCATCGAACACCGGCGAGCCGAAGCCCCATACGCCTATTGAGACCTGGTCGCGGCTCTCGGCGATGCCGGTGCGCCGCACATGCTCGATCAGCGCCCGCAGCGCGTTCTTGTCGGTGGTCGTGTGCTTCGTGAGCGCCATCGGCGTGACGGCAGCGAAGTAGGCTTGCGTCAGGGTGGGGTCGCGAAAGGCGAGCATGACGCGGCCCGCCGCCGTGCAATAGAGCGGCCGCCGCGCGCCCGTGCTCGAGGCATAGCGGATCGCCTGCGGCCCCTCGACGATGTCGACATAGAACGCTTCCAGCCCGTCGCTCGTGGGCACCGCCACCATCGCGGTCTCGCCGGCGCGCGTCGCCAGGGCCGGCAGCAGCGCGCTGATCTTGCGGAATTGCGGTGTCCCGCCGCTGATCATGGACGCGAGCTGGATTGTCGCCATGCCCAGGCGATACACGCCGCGCCCGTTCACGACATAGCCGTCGGTCTCCAGCGCCCGCAGCAGGCTGAAGAGGCTCGTCTTGGGCAGATCCAGATCGCGGCTCAGCGCCGCCAGGGTCGCGCCGTCGGGGGCACGTGCCAGCGCTTCGATCACGCTCATGACCCGCGCGGGTGACCGTGGCGTCATACCGGACATGCGCGAGGCGCCTGATGTTGGGGTTGCACTCGAGCTCATGAGAGGGGCAGATTTCCGTTACAGGAATGATGTTCTGATATCGGAACGATGTCAAGTGCCGTTTCCAGTGTGGCCTGGGTGGACGAGGAGGAAGACATGGATCAGGTGGTCGTGGACGAGGCAAATCGCTGGCGTGCGGGCACGCCGGGCGTCGAGGGATGGCCGCGGACGGCCCGGCCCGGTGACGCGCGCAAGTACTTCATGGTGTCGGCCGACTGCCACGTGAACGAGCCGGTCGACCTGTGGCTCAAGCGGATGGACAAGAAGTATCACGATCGCCTGCCGCGGGTGATCACCGACAAGGACGGCGTGCAGTGGCGCATCACCGAAGGGCATCGCCCTGATCGCCTGCGCATCACGGAGATGACGGGCGAGGACCTGGCGCGCACCAAGGCCGGCGCTGACGCGGCTGGACGCATCGCCGATCATGACAACGACGGCATCGACGTCGAGCTGATGTTCCCCAACAAGGGGCTGGCAATGTGGGCCACGCCCGATGCCGAGTTCGCGCAGGCGCAGTGCCGGGCCTGGAACGACTGGGCCTGGGAGATGTTTGGCGCCTACAAGGACCGCATCGTGATCGCCGCGCCGATCTCGACCGGCGATCTCGAGGGCTCGATCGCCGAGGTCAAGCGCCTGGCGAAGCTCGGCATCCGCTGCCTGACCTTGCCGTGCAAGCCGGTGTGGGGTTCGCACGACGTCAACCACGTCAACTACAACCTGCCGCATTTCGATCCGCTGTGGGCGGTGATCCAGGACGCCGATCTCGCGATCACGTTCCACGTCTCCACCGGCCGCGACCCGCGCGCCTCGCGCGGCAACGGCGGCGCGATCATCAACTACGTCTCGCACGGCATGGCGCCCAGCGTCGAGCCGGTGGCCAATCTCTGCGCCTCGGGCGTGTTCGAGCGCTTCCCGGGCCTGCGCTTCGCGACCATCGAGGCCGGCATCGGCTGGATCCCCTGGCTGCTGGACGCGATGGACGAGTCCTACCGCAAGCATCACTTCTGGGTGCGGCCCAAGCTGAAGAACCTGCCGAGCGAGTATTTCCGCGCCCACGGCTTTGCCTCCTTCCAGGAGGACCAGTCGGGCCTCGATCTCGCCGACCTGCACGGCCTGGCCGACAACTTCATGTGGGCCAACGACTACCCGCACCACGAGGGCACCTGGCCGCATTCGGCGGCGGCGATCGAGCGCACGATGGGCAAGCTGCCGGATCAGACACGGGCCAAGATCCTGGGGCTGAACGCCGCGCGCTTCCTCAAGATCGACGTGCCGGCCCGCTTCCGGCAGTGACGCCGATGGCGGCCCGTTCGCCTGACGGACGGGCCGCCGATCACCAGAACCGTATGACCGTCATGCGGTACGCGGTTGAGGTTGTGATTGCTTTCCCGCTTGTCGGGGCGCCTAGTTTTTTGGTGACGCGGAGCTTTGACGGAGCGGGGGCGATGAAGAACCGGATGTGCGAGATGTTCGGCATCGACGTGCCGATCTTCGCCTTCTCGCATTGCCGCGATGTCGTCGTCGAGGTCTCCAAGGCCGGTGGCATGGGCGTGCTGGGCATGGCGCGCATGAGCCCCGAGCGGCTGCGGCGCGAGCTGGCCTGGATCGACTCGCATATCGAGGGCAAGCCCTACGGCATCGACGTGCTGATGCCGACCACCTACCAGGAAGCCGGCGACCTGAAGTTCGATCCCGATCGCCTCTTTCCCAAGGAGCATCTCGATTTCGTGCGCGGCCTGCTCGACGACGCGGGTGTTCCGCCGCTGCCGTCCGCGGATGCCGACGCGATCGTGCGCGAGCTGTTGAGCGAGCTTTCCTTCACGCCGGCGGAAAGCGCGCGCATGCTCGAGATCGCGATGGAGCATCCCATCAAGCTGATCGTCAACGCGCTGGGCTCGCCGCCCAAGGCCCTGGTCGATGCGGCGCACGCCAAGGGCATCAAGGTGGCGGCGCTGGCCGGGCGGCCCAAGCATGCGCTGCGCCACAAGGAGAACGGCTGCGATTTCGTGATCGCGGTCGGCACCGAGGCCGGCGGCCACACCGGCTCGGTCACGTCGATGGTGCTGTGGCCGCGTATCGTCGATGCCGTGGCGCCGATGCCGGTGCTGGGCGCGGGCGGTGTCGGCCGCGGGCGGCAGATGGCGGCCGCATTGGCGCTGGGCTGCGAAGGCGTGTGGTGCGGCTCGATCTGGCTGAAGACCATCCAGAGCGAGGTGATCCCCGAGATCAAGGCCAGGATGTTCGCAGCCGATTCAGACGATGCCGTGCTGACGCGCAGCGTCACCGGCAAGCCCTGCCGCACGCTGCGCTGCGCCTTCACGGACGCTTACGAGAAGCCCGGCGCGCCCGAGCCGCTGCCGGCGCCGCTGCAGAACATCCTGTGGTGGAGCGAGGGACGCGTGCGCGTCGAGCGCGTGCGCGCGCCCGATTTCCTGACCTATCCCGTGGGCCAGATCGTGGGCGACATGACCCAGCAGTCGACGGTCAAGGACGTGGTCTACGAGATGATGGACGAGCTCGTCGAAGCCCAGCAGCGGCTGAGCGCGATGTTCGAGTGATGGCAACCGAGGAGGGATGTGATGAGTCAGATCGTCGTCAATCCACCCAACCGCTGGCGCCTGGAAACGCCGGGGGCTGAGGGCTGGCCGCGCACCGCGCGCCCGGATGCCGCGCGCAAGTATTTCATGGTGTCGGCCGATTGCCATGCCAACGAGCCGGTCGATCTGTGGCTCAAGCGGATGGACAAGAAGTACCACGACCGCCTGCCGCGGGTGGTCACCGACAAGGATGGCGTGCAGTGGCGCGTCACCGAGGGGCACCGTCCCGACCGCCTGCGCATCACGGCGATGGAAGGCGAGGACGCGGTGCGCAACAAGTCGGGCGCCGACGCGGCGGGCCGCATCGCCGATCACGACAACGACGGCATCGACGTCGAGCTGATGTTCCCCAACAAGGGGCTGGCGATGTGGGCCACGCCCGATGCCGCGTTCGCGCAGGCGCAGTGCCGGGCCTGGAACGAGTGGGCCTGGGAGATGTTCGCCGCCCACCAGGACCGCATCGTCATTGCCGGCGCGATCGCGACGGGAGATTTGGAGGGCTCGATTGCCGAGGTCCAGCGCCTGGCGAAGCTCGGGTTCCGCTGCCTCACCCTGCCGTGCAAGCCGATCTGGGGATCGCACGACGTCAACCACGTCAACTACAATCTGCCGCATTTCGACCCGCTATGGGCGGCGATCCAGGACGCCGACCTGCCGATCACCTTCCATATCTCCACCGGCCGCGACCCGCGCGCCTCGCGCGGCAATGGCGGCGCGGTGATCAACTACGTCTCGCACTCGTTGTCGCCGACCATCGAGCCGGTGGCCAATCTCTGTGCCTCGGGCGTGCTGGAGCGCTTCCCCGGCCTGCGCTTCGCGACCATCGAGGCCGGCGTCGGCTGGATTCCGTGGCTGCTGGTAGCGATGGACGAGGCCTACAAGAAGCACCACTTCTGGGTGCGGCCCAAGCTGCAGGGCCTGCCCAGCGACTACTTCCGTGCCCACGGCTTTGCTTCCTTCCAGGAGGATCAGCCCGGGCTCGACCTCGCCGAGTCGAACAACCTCGCGAGCAACTTCATGTGGGCCAACGACTACCCGCACCACGAAGGCACCTGGCCGCATTCGGCCGAGGCCATCGAGCGCACGATGGGCGGGCTGTCCGACGAGACCCGGGCCAAGATCCTGGGCCTCAACGCGGCCCGGTTCCTCAAGCTGGAGGTGCCGGCCCGCTATCGCATGTGACGGGAGGGCGCGCAGGGCGCGCCACGTCCGCCATATCGAGCGCAACGAGGCGTCCTGTCGAATGGAGCCACCATTCGCAGCAGCGGCGTGTTGCGCTCGCAGTTACCCGAACGCAAAGGAGGAGCAATGACCGAGCGCACGCTGCGCGGCAAGGTGGCGATCGTGGGGGTTGGAGAGACAACCTACTACAAGCACGGCAAGTCGCCCGACCCCGAATTCGTCCTGGCCCTCAAGGCGATCCTGGCCGCTTGCGCCGATGCCGGCATCGATCCGCGCAAGATCGATGGCTTCGCCTCCTACAGCAACGACCGCAACGAGCCGTCGCGCCTGGCGGCGGCGCTGGGCCTGCCCGACCTGCGGTTTTCCAACATGATGTGGGGCGGCGGCGGCGGCGGCGGTGCCGGCGCCGTCGGCAATGCTGCCGCGGCCGTGGCCGCTGGCATGGCCGACTGCGTCGTGGTCTATCGCGCGCTGGCCCAGGGCCAGTTCCAGCGCTTCGGGGCGGCTGCCCCGGGCGGGGTCGCCTCGGGCGAGCCGGCGCTGAACGCGCCCTACGGCCTGATGTCGCCGGCCCAGCGCTTCGCCATGCGGGCCATGCGCTTCATGCACGAGAACGGCATCGGCCACAATGCGCAGCGGGCGATCGCGCTGGCCGCCTACGCCCATGCGCAGCGCAATCCGCGCGCGGTGATGCATGGCAAGCCGTTGACGGCCGAGGCTTACGACGCGTCGCGCTGGATCGTCGAGCCGTGGCGGCTCTACGATTGCTGCATGGAGAACGACGGCGCTGCGGCCGTGATCATCGTGCCGGCCGAGCGGGCGCGCGATTTCCAGCACAAGCCGGCCTACCTGCTGGGCTCGGCGCAGGGCTCCGAGTATCGCAACGGCGCCCGCGGCCACAACGCGCCACTCTACGCCACCTCCAGCTTCACCACCGTGGCGCCGCGTTTGTACGGCATGGCGAAGGTGAAGCCGTCCGATGTCGACGTGCTGCAGAGCTACGAGAACTTCACGGGCGGCGTGCTGATGAGCCTGGTCGAGCACGGCTTCTTCAAGGCCGAGGAGGCCAACGAGTTCCTCGTGCCCGAGAACCTGATGGCGCCGACCGGCAAGCTGCCGCTCAACACCAGCGGCGGCAATCTGGCCGAGTGCTACATGCACGGGCTGGAGCTGCAGATCGAAGCCGTGCGCCAGCTGCGTGGCACGTCGACGGCGCAGGTGCCGGACGTCAACGTCTCGATGGTGATCTCCGGCCCCATGGTGACACCGGTGTCGAGCATGATCCTGGGCAGTGGGGAGACTCTGTGATGACGACCGCGACCTATCTGCGGCCGGGCTTGCCGACCCCGGTGCCCGAGAATGACGGCCTCGACAAGCCCTACTGGGACGGCACGCGCCGCGGCGTCCTGCTGGTGCAGCGCTGCAAGGCGTGCGGCACCTGGCAA
This sequence comes from Vineibacter terrae, assembly GCF_008039615.1. Classification (GTDB taxonomy): domain Bacteria; phylum Pseudomonadota; class Alphaproteobacteria; order Reyranellales; family Reyranellaceae; genus Vineibacter; species Vineibacter terrae. The sequence goes on from NZ_VDUZ01000006.1 coordinate 20,233, forward strand.
TGGGGGCCGGAGTGGATCTGCCATAAGTGCCACTCGTTCGATGTCGGCTGGGAAGAGGTCGCCGGACGCGGCCGCATCTACAGCTGGGAGCGTGCCTGGCATCCCGTGCATCCGGCGCTCAAGGAGCAGGGCCCCTACATCGTCGTGCTGGTGGAGCTGCCGCACGCCGGCAACATCCGCATGCTGGGCAACCTGCTCGGCGACCCTCGCCAGGAGGTGCGCATCGGCGCCGAAGTCGAGGCCGTGTTCGAGCCCCACGACGACGCCAAGCCGCCCTTCACCCTGGTGCAGTGGCGCTACGGCGGCTGAAGCCATTCCCTCCCTCGACGATGTCGGGGGAGGGAACCTCGATCGCGGTGACGGTCCGCTCCACCTCGCGGGCCAGCCAGGCCACGAACAGCATGACCCGCCGGTCGCCGATCAGCCGCGGCGCCCAGCGCGCCACGTGCACCTTGCTCGACGCCACGGCGACGGACTCGTCGGCCAGCGCCGGCACGAGACGCCCTTCGCTCAGCGCATCGTGGACGAGCAGCGACCGGCAGAGCGCGACACCGATGCCATTGATGGCGGCCGTGAGGCTGAGCCCGATCTCGCTGAAGCGCAGCTCGCCGCTCTTCATCTCCGGCCGTTGCAGGCCGAGCCGGCGCAGCCATACCGGCCAGCTCCACTCGCCGGCCCCGCCGCTGTCCTTGTGGATCAGCGGCAGCCGCAGCAGGCCGGCCGTGTCCGCCAGCGGCTGGCCGGTCGGGAGCAGCGACGGGGCACAGACCGGAAAGACCCGTTCCGAGAACAGCGGCGCTTGAGTCGTCGTGCGCCGGGCTTCATCGCCGGGCATCCACAGGATTCGGACATCGACGGGCTGCGCCAGGCTGCTGCCGTTCTCGCTGGGCACGAGGTCGACGGTGATCGCAGGGTGGGCGGCGGCGAAGCGTGGCAGCCGTCGGATCAGCCACCAGTTCGAGAGCGCGGCGCCCGCGCTCACGGTCAGGGTCGAGCGGTCGGCCCGGCGGCGGCGATGGCTCTCCAGCGCGGCGAGGCCGTCCAGCGCCGTTCCGACGTCACCGGCCAGCGCCCGGCCAGCCTCGGTCAGCCGGATCCCGGGATTGAGCCGTTCGAGAAGCGGGGTTCCCAGATGCTGCTCCAGCCGCTTGAGCTGGTGGCTGACCGCGCTCTGTGTGACTCCGAGCTCGGCTGCCGCGCGTGTGAACGACCCGTGCCGTATGATGGCATCGAAGGCGAGCAGCGGTGCCAAGGGCGGCAGGGTGCGGGACATTCAGCCTCACTCCGACCAGGACAACGGCGCGTTCGACCGGCCGATATCATGTTGGTGGGCGCAGCATAACCCGGATCGACGCAAACCGCGCGGTGCCGCAGCGGTGCTGGTTACGCACCTATCACCAAGGATGATCTTTCTTCCTTGGAGAGCAAACGGTCGCGTCCTATGAGCGCTTCGCGCCGGTTTTGCGGCGCATGGTGATAGGCCTCGAGGTACCGGACAGCCACTCGATCGCGATTGCGAAGGGCAGCAGGGCGACAGCGATCCCCACCATCCAGGCGGCCACAGTGAGCAGCGCCGCAAGCATGTCGTGATCTCCTTCCATGCGCCTTCACATCACGCGGCGTTGGCCGCGCGCCGCCGGGGTATGACCTTCCCTATTTCGATGGTGCGTCCAGGAAGTGCGTCAGCTTCCGCGTGGCGGCGTCCTTGTCGGTGCGCTCGACGGCAGCCAGCTCGCGTGCGAGCCGGTCCAGCGCTGCTTCGTAGATCTGGCGCTCGCTGTAGGAGCGATCCGGGTCGCCGACATTCGCATGAAGGTCGCGCAGGACCTCGGCGATCGAAACGGGATCGCCCGAGTTGATCTTGAGCCCGTATTCCTGCGCACGACGGTTCCACATCGCGCGGCGGATGCGAGAGCGTCCCTTGAGTGTCTTCAGTGCGTTGTCCATGGTCTTGCGTGAGCTCAGCCGGCGCAGGCCCGAGGCTTGGGCCTTGGCGGTCGGAACGCGCAGCGTCAGGCGAGCTTGCTCGAACGAGATCACCACGAGGTCGAGCGTGCTGCCGGCGATGTGGCGTTTCTCGATGTCAGCCACCCGACCGACGCCGTGAGCCGGGTAGACGACAAGATCTCCCTTGGCAAACGCCGGGTTCGTGGTCGGCGGCCCGCTGGCGGGCGCCGTTGCCGGCGCCGTGCTGGCCGACGGGTCGGGCATGGAAGAGGCGGTGATGTCCATCTTGTCGCTACCTGGTGATGCCAGGTATCTGGGTGGCTCGATGATGCTCCGCCAACGACCGGCCTTCATGATGGTCATGAATGATGTGCATGATGGTCGGCAGCTAGGCAGCGGTGGGCACGACCGCGAACGCCTCTGCGGCAAATCGGCGGACTTCCTGTCGAACCACGCGCCTGAGCCAGGCATGCCCCGGATCGCGGCGACGTCCCGTATGCCAGGTCAGCACGATCGGCACAGGGGCTTGATTCAAGGGCAGAGGCAGCAGGTGCAAGAGCCCTATGGAACGGAGCTGCCTGGCGATCGACATGGGCATGATGCCGAGCAGGTCGGTTGATGCGACGACAGCGGGTATTTCAAGGAACTCGCTCACTCGGAATGCGGTCTTGAAGCTGTTGGCGACCAGGAGCTTGCGTAGCGCGTCCGGTGCTGACCCCATTGATGGTCGCAGGTGCAGCGCGACGAAGCGCTCACGATCCAGCGCCGACGATGTCGGCGCGGCGCCTATCCGCGGATGGTCGCGGCGGGCGATCAGGATGAGCTCGTCGTCGAACAGGTGCTGATTGATGAACATCCCCTGTGACGCCGGCATCCAGTCGATGGCGGCATCCGTGCGTCCCTCTTCCATGTCCGACAGCAGATCGAATGGCAGCGTGCGGGTATCGAAGTTGAGCTCGACGGACGGCGCCGCGGTAGCCACGTGCTCCTCGAGCTGAAGACCGATGAATGGTCCCATCACGTGGGGGATGGCGATGCGGAACGAGCGACGTGACCGTGCCGGAGCGAATGTGGCTTTGCCCGACACCGCTTCCCGGATGGTGTCAAGAGCATCGCGGATCGCGGGGTACAGCGCCTGTGCCGATGCAGTCGGCACCAGCCCGTCGTTGGACCGCACGAACAAGTCATCCCGCAGGGCGTCGCGCAATCGGCCCAGGGCATGGCTGGCGGCGGATTGCGTTATCCCGAGGCGTTCGGCTGCGGCGGTGATGCTCCGCATCTCATAGACGGCCTCCATGACCGTCAGCAGATTGAGGTCAAGAGCACGCAAATTGTACATGACGTCTCCTCCCGTGAGACGGCCTTGGCATGCCGCATCATGCATGACAGTCGAGGGTGGAGGCGCTCCTTTCTGACGCCAGTGACGCGGCCGTTACCCCGTCAATGTGGCTTTCGGTATCGCAGGACGGGCGGGGCCCATGACGATGGATCATGGGTTTTGGAGCAGCCTTCATTGGCTTGAAGACGGGCCGGGATGGCAGCGTCGGCGCAACAGGGCGCTGACAGAGAGGCACGACGCGTGATCGACTCATCTCGGCATCATGGGAACCACCGTCGCCGGCTATGCGTGAACGGGCAGGCGCATGACGTCGACATCCCGGACAACACGACGCTGGCGGTGGTCTTGCGTGACATGCTGGCCCTGACCGGGACCAAGGTCGCGTGCAACCAGGCGGCATGCGGTGCCTGCACGGTTCTGCTCGATGGTCGCCCCGTCTTCTCGTGCCATCTGCTCGCCGCGCAGGTGGGTGACCGTCCGGTACGCACCGTCGAAGCGCTGGCTGACGGGATGACATTGCACCCGCTGCAGGCGGCCTTCATCGAGCACGACGCGTTGCAATGCGGCTTCTGCACGCCCGGGATGCTGATGGCCATCATGGGCGCGGGCAGCGGCATGGCCGACCGGGACGATGTCGTGCGTGCGATCTCCGGCAATCTGTGCCGATGCGGCGCGTATCCGCACATCATCGATGCCGTGCTTTCCTGCCGGGGACGGGCCGCGCCATGATCACCGATCCATCGCCGTCCCTCGATCCGTGGCCGCAGGGGGCATTGCGCGTCGTGGGACGCCGTGTCACGCGCGCCTCGGCCACGGACAAGGTCACCGGTCGGACCTGCTTTGCCTCCGACGTCGCGCTGCCCGGCATGGCGCATGCCGTGGTCCTGCGGGCGGCCATTCCGCGAGGCCGTGTCCTGGGCGTCGATGCCGCCGCCGCCATGACAGTCCCGGGGGTGATCCACATCGCCGGTCCGTTCGATTTCCCGCTGCCCCCGGGAACAGCCTATAGCCTCGGTCCGAGCTTCCGGCCACGCCCGGTCATCGATGCCGAGGTCCGGTTCGTCGGCGAGGAGATCGGTGCCGTGGTGGCGGAAACGCCCGTCGCCGCGCGCCTGGCGGCGCGCCTGGTGCAGTTCGACTATGCGCCGCAGCCAGCCGTCCTGACGATGGCGGCAGCGCTGGCGCCGGACGCGCCCCGGCTTGCTGCCGACGGCAACATCGTGGGTGGCGGCGATGTCCTGTCCGCCGGCGATCTCGAGGGCGGCATCGCGGCGTCGGATGTCGTCGTCGAGGCCTGCTATGCGACCGAGGCGCAGCATCACAACGTGCTGGAGCCGCATGGTTGCGTCGCCGCCTGGGATGCCGGGACGCTGATCATGTGGGATTCGAGCCAGGGTTGCCATGCGATCCGCGAGCGGCTGGCCGCCGTGTTCGAGCTGCCCCTGAAGCGCGTGCGCGTGATCAGTGAGCATGTCGGCGGCGGCTTCGGCAGCAAGATCACCCTCAAGCCCTATCATGTGATCGCCGCCCAGCTGGCACGCCTGGTGGGGCGCCCGATCCGCCTGTTCACGGAGCGGCGCGACGAATTCATCGCCAGCCACCACCGCGCGCCGACGGAGCGGACCATCTGGCTGGGCGCGACAAGTGCCGGCCGCCTGACGTTCATTGCCCAGCGCGTGTCGGGCCAGGCCGGCCCGTCGGCGCTGTTCGCGCGCAATGCCGCTGGCGCCGCCAACGGACTGCGCCTGCACGGCTGTCCGAATGTGAGGGCGGAAATCCGGCGTGTGCTGACCAACACGCAGGCGCCGATCCCGTTCCGCGGTCCGACCGCGGCTGAGGACATTTTCTGCCTGGAGCAGGCCATCGACGAGATGGCCCACGCGCTGGCGATGGACCCGCTGGACTTTCACCGGCGCAACATCGCCGACATCGAGCCGTTCACGCGCCTGCCATATGCCGGCAACGGCCTGCGGGCCTGCTACGATCGCGGGGCCGCGGCGTTCGGCTGGAACTGGCGACCGCCGCAGGATGCGGACGACAGCGTCCTGGCTCGCGGCATCGGCATGGGCGCCGTCGCCTATGACGGAACGCTCTACGAGGACAGCCAGGCCACCGTCGCCGCGCACGGTGACGGACGGATCGAGGTTTGCGTCGGGTTGACGGAAATCGGCTGCGGTGCCGATACCGTCTTCGCGCAGATCGCGGCCGAGGCGTTCGAGGTGCCGGTGGATCTCCTGCACACGCGTTTCGGCGACACGCACGCGACGCCGCGCTCGATCGACTCGACAAACCACAGCCGCACCACGACGGTGGTCGGCCCGGCAGTGCGGGCGGCGGCACAGGCCTTGCGCGCGTTGCTGATGGAGCGGGGCGCTCGCCTGTTGCAGACGGAAGCCGCTCACGTGATGCAGCGTGGCGCCGCCGTCGCACGGCGCGACGATCCGGGCGTGGCCGTCACTTTCGGTGTCATCGCCGCCGCGGCCGGCGGCGTGCTGAGCGCGACCCGCAGCCGTGAGGCGGCGCCCGACGGCGTGTTCCAGGCCATGTTCGGCGCCCATTTCGTCGAGGTCGAGGTCGACCGGCGGACCGGCCGCGTGCGTGTCCTGCGCGCCGTGTGCGCGCACGATGCCGGCCGCGTGGTCAACCCGCTGCTGGCCGAGAGCCAGGTCCAGGGTGGCTTCCTGCAGGGGATGGGCATGGCGCTGTTCGAGGAGCGGGTGACGGACCCGCGGGGTGGACATTTGCTGAACGCCACCATGTGGGCCTATCGGATGCCGGGAGTCGCGGACACGCCGGCCTCCATCCGCTTTGTCGACGGGTCGGTGCCGGATATTTCCAACAGCCTGGGCGTGAAAGGCATCGGCGAGCCGCCGTTGATCGCCGCCGGTGCCGCGATTGCCAATGCCATCTTCAACGCCTGCGGCGTGCGCATCCGCAGCTATCCCATCACACCCGACAAGGTGCTGGCCGCTCTGGCCGGCAGGAGCCGGGCATGATGCCGTTCCGGCTGATCGACGCGCAGTCGGCGGCACATGCCGTGAGGCTGCTGACCGAGCATGGTCCTGCGGCGCGGCCGATCGCGGCAGGCGGCGATCTGCTCGATCTGCTCAAGGAGGGCGTGGCCGGCGCGCTCCAGCCGGCCCCGGCTGTGCTGGTCAATCTCGGCACCGCGGGCATGGCGGGCGTATCCCGGTCCGGCGCCACGCTGCGGCTGGGGGCGATGGCGACACTGGTCGACCTGGCGGCACATGCCGAGGTGCAGGCAGCAGCGCCGGTGTTGGCCGAAGCCATAGGCCGCATCGCGTCGCCCCAGTTGCGCAATGTCACGACCCTCGCAGGCAACCTGCTGCAGCGGCCGCGGTGCCTCTACTTCCGGCATCCCCTGATCGACTGCTTCAAGAAAGGCGGGCACGGTTGTCCGGCCGCCGACGGCGATGAGCGCCTGCCGCGGGCCGTGTTCGCGACCGGACCATGCTGTGCGGTGCATCCGTCGGACGTGGCGCCGGTCCTGGTGGCGCTCGATGCGACGCTGGAGATCGCCAGCCCGTCGGGATTGCGAATGGTCTGCATGGACGAGGTCTATGCCGGCGCCGAGCGCAATCCCAGGACCGAAGCCGCTGTCGCGCCCGACGAGATCGTTGCGGCCGTCCGGATCATACCCGGCGTGTTTTCGGGGCAGGCGTTTGACAAGTTCACCGTGCGTGGTGCCAATGACTTCGCCACCGCGTCGGTGGCCGTGTCCGTTGCCGTGACCGCCGGGATGGTGCGCGACTGCCGCATCGTTCTGGGGGGTGCCGCGCTGCGGCCGGTACGCTGCCTGGAAGCCGAGAGTCTGGTGACCGGGCATCCGGCAGCGGAGGTCATGCCGGCTGACGTCGCCGCCATGGCCGTCCGTGGCGCACGCCCGCTGGACGGCACGGCGCGCATCGACGTCCTGCGGACCCTGGTCGCGCGCACCTTGACCCGGGCCATCGGCGTGTAGTCGTTCGCCCTCTGGCGCATTCCGTCAAATGTTTGGCGGGAAATGTCAAATCTCGCCCTCGGAGCGCCCGTTAAGAGGAGCGGGCAGACGCTACGCCAGGGGGAGGAAAACAGATGATGTTTCGTGTAGCCACCGCGGCTCTGGTGGCCGCAAGCATGACGGTGGCAACGCCGGCCTTGGCACAGAAGAAATACGATCCCGGCGCCAGCGACAGCGAGATCAAGATCGGCAACACCGGTCCCTATTCGGGTCCGGCCTCGGCCTTCGGCACAGTCGGAACGGCCATGTCCGCCTACTTCAAGATGATCAACGACAAGGGCGGCGTGCGCCGGCGCAAGATCAATTTCCTCAGCCTCGACGACGGCTACAGCCCGCCCAAGACGGTCGAGCAGGTGCGCCGCCTGGTCGAGCAGGAGCAGGTGTTGATGCTGTTCAGTAACCTCGGCACCGCCACCAGCGTCGCGATCCATAAATACAACAACGCGAAGAAGGTGCCGCATGTGTTTGTCGCCAGCGGACTTCACAAATGGGCCGACCCGCAGCGCTTCCCGTGGACGATCGGCTGGGTGCCGTCCTATTTCATCGAGGGCGCGATCTATGGCCGCTACGTGCTGGAGAACGTGCCCAACCCCAAGGTGGCGCTGCTGAGCCAGAACGACGATGCCGGCAAGGAGTTCGTCGCCGGCTTCAAGCACGGCCTGGGCGACAGGGCGAAGACGATCGTCGTCGGCGACGTGACGTACGAGTCGACCGACGGCACGATCGACTCCCAGGTCATCATGCTGGCAGGCACCGGCGCCAACGTCTTCTTCAACGCCGCCAGCCCGAAATTCGCTGCCCAGGCGATCCGCAAGGCAAGCGATCTCGGCTGGAAGCCGGTTCAGTTCCTGATCAACACGGCCGCCTCCGTGCAGGCGACCTTGCGGCCGGCGGGCTTCGAGAAGTCGGTTGGGATCATCACGGCGCAGTACCTGAAGGATCCGTCGGACCCGGCGTGGGACAACGATCCCGAGATGAATGCCTGGCGCGCCTTCATGGACAAGTACTATCCGAACGGCAGCAAGATTGACTCCTTCAACGTCTATGCCGCCGCGGTGTCGGCATCGTTGGTCCATGTCCTGGAGCAGAGCGGTGATGACCTGACGCGCGCCAACATCATGCGCCAGGCCGCCAGCCTGAAGGATGTACGGGTTCCGCTGCTGTTGCCGGGCATTCGCCTGAACACCACGCCGGCGGACTTCTCGCCCATCAGGCAGGTCCAGCTGGCGAAGTTCAACGGCAAGAACTGGGAGCTGTTCGGCCAGCTTATCAGCAGCCCGAAGTAGGGCTGGGAGCCCCGATCATCGACCGTGCCGACCGGCCGAACTGTGTCTTGATGAAGCGGCTGGCGGCGCTGGGCTCGGAGTAGCCCAGCAGATGGCACAGCCGGCCCAGCGACGGCGGTGGTTGCTGGGACAGGTGGTCCTTCACGACCTGCATCCGTACGAACGCCAGGATCTCGCCGAAGTCGGTGCCCTGTTCGGCCAGCCGTCGCTGCAGGGTGCGCGGCGACGTGGCGAGCAGCGCGGCAATACGCTCCAACGAGGCGCCGCCGCCGGCCAGCTGGGCGGCGATCAGGTTCTCCACCTGGCTGCGCAGGTCGGTAGGCCACTGCGCCTCCTGTCCGGCCAGGTGCTTTTCGAGGAACACGACGATCTGCATGTCGCCATTGGGCAGCCGGCGGTTGAAGTCAGCGCGACTCATCAGGATCGCGTCTCGGTCGGCCCGGTAGTGGATCGGACACCGGAAGAGGCGCCTGTGAACCACGATCGACGGCGGTGGCGCGTGGGCGAGCTCGATGCGCACCGGGTTCCAGCCGGCGCCCAGCATGGCGCGCACGTTCTTGATGCTCTTGCCGACGATGGTCTCGGTGTATTGCCGCGCGTAGGGTCGCAGCGACGGGTGCATGCCGCAGATCAGCGCGACGTCGTCGCCCTCGTACCGGCGTTCGAACGAGCGCGCGTTGTTATGGGTGTGCACATAGCGCTGCGCCAGCCGGAAGCGCTCGGCGAACGTGGCGCAATGGGCGCCCAGCAGGCTGAGCGGGCTGACGCTGCGCGGATCGAGCCACTCGGCGAAGCGGACACCGATGTCGGGCTGCCGCATCGCGATCGCGGCGGCTTCCATGAGGTCGAGGATCAGCCGCGCCGAGACCGCCATCGGCGCCGAAGAGGCGCGCAAGGCCGGATCGAGGCCGCCCACTTTCAGAGCGCGCTCATCAACGCCGACATGATCGAGATAGGCGAGGAATTGCCGTACGGTCGCGGCCTGCGCGATCAGCTCCATCGGATCATGGTATCGCCGTGGCGCGTTCTGTCAAATGATTGGCGGTGATCGTCAACGGCCCGGAGCGCGACCTGACTACAGTCCCGCTGCCTGTGCGCAGGCCATGCAGCCGAGGGCAGCCGATGAAGACGATCTTCTTCCACATGCAGGGCTATCGCGATCTGCCGGACGACTTCTCGAGCCGATACGAGAGCATCTGGATCACCCCGCCCAACAGCGAGCTGTGCGATCCGGCGAAGGTCAGCCAGTACATGCGCTGGAATGTGGAGGAGCTCGAGCTCGCCGATGAACTGGGCTTCGATGGCCTGGGTGTGAACGAGCATCATCAGAACGGCTACGGCTTCTGCAATTCACCCAATCTCGTCGCGTCGATCCTGGCGCGACACCCGTCGGATGCGGCGATCGTGGTGCTGGGCAACACGCTGCCGCTGTACAACCCGCCGATCCGCGTCGCCGAGGAGTTCGCCATGATCGACTGCCTCAGCGGCGGCCGGCTGGTGGCGGGCTTCCCGGTCGGCTCGCCGCCTGACTCGATCGGCAACTACGGCGTGCCGCCGACCCAGATTCGGCCGCGCTACTACGAGGCGCATGACCTCATCATGCAGGCGTGGACGCGGCCAGGGCCGTTTCCGTTCAACGGCGAGTTCACCAAGCTGCGCTACGTCAATCCCTGGCCGCAGCCGCTGCAGAAGCCGCATCCGCCGGTGTGGCTTGCTGGCGGCGGCTCGGTGGAGACCTGGAAGTTCGCGACCGACAACGACTACACCTACAGCTACCTGAGCTTCAACGGGCATCAGTCCGCCAAGGGGATGATGGACAGCTACTGGGACCAGATCGAGAAGGCGGGCCTGGACGACAACCCCTATCGCGCGGGTTTCGCGCAGCTGGTGGTCGTGGGCGCCACGGACACGGAGGCCGAGAAGCTCTACCTGAAGCACATCCGGAACTTCTACGCCAAGGCGCTGCATGTGCCGATGCACCAGGCCGCCGTGCCTGGCTTCATGACCAAGAAGAGTGTCGAGCTTGCCCTGCGCCAGGGTGCAGCCCGCGGCGCCTACAAGAACCTGATCGGCGATCCGCGCACGGCCTCGTGGAAGGACTTCACCGAGACGACCCGCATGGTGATCGGCGGCAGCCCGGCGACGGTGGCAGAGCAGCTCGAGGCGGCGATCCGCAACCTGCGCATCGGCCACCTGATGGTCGTGCTGCAGATCCAGTCGATGGATCGCGAGCTCACGGAATACAGCATGCGCCTGTTCGCCGACGATGTGCTGCCCAAGATCCGCGGGATCTGGGACCGCGAGGGCTACCAGGATCACTGGTGGCCGCAGGGCGCGACGCGCCACCGTGCACCGACGAAGACCACGGCAACCGCGGAGATGGCGCCATGACCGCGTCTGTTCACACCATCGATGTCGCCGCCGGCTTTCAGCCCAACCCGGTGCTGGTCAAGGGCGAGGGGCCGCCGCTGGTCTATCTCCATGGCCTGCTGGGCCAGGAATGGGACGGCCTGCTCGATGGCCTGTCGGCGACGCGCCGTGTCCATGCGCCGGCCCATGCCGGCGCCGACGAGCCGGACGACTTGCGCGGCATCAGCGGCATGCACGACCTCATCCTCTACTACGACGATGTCCTCGATGCGCTGGGTCTCGACCGGATTGATCTGGTCGGCCATTCGTTCGGCGGCATGGTGGCGGCCGAGATCGCCGCCGCCCGTCCCGACCGCGTGCGGCGGCTGGTACTGATCGATGCGCTGGGCTTGTGGCGCGACGATGCGCCGGTGGCGGACTATCTCCTCGTGCCGTCCGACAAGCAGGCGGCCCTGCTGCTGGGCGATCCAAACAGCGACGCCGTGCGTGCCCGGCTGGCCTTGCCCGACGATCCGGAGCAGAGGATCACGCAGACCCTGCGGCGCACCACGTCGATGGCCAGCATTACGCACTTCCTGTGGCCGATCCCGGAACGCGGCCTGTCGCAGCGCCTGCGCCGGATCAAGGCCCCGACGCTGGTCGTGTGGGGTGCCGAGGACAGGCTGGTGCCGTCGGTCTACGCCCGGGACTTTGCCGGGGCGATCGCCTCCGCCCGGATCGAGATGATCGCCGGCGCCGGCCACACGCCGCACTTCCCCGACTGCCGCACCGTCCTGGACAAGGTGGCCGCTTTCCTGGCGTAGGATCTGGAATCGCTCGCCGCTGATGCACCGTCATCGCGAGCGCCTTCCCTTCTCCCCGCCTGCGCGGCAGGGCATTCGCACATAGGAGCACCGGCGCCGTCTCCTCGCCCCGCGGCAGCGGGGAGAGGAAGGGGCCCATGCCGAAGGCATGGGAAGGTGAGGGGTAGGAACGATCGAGCCATGCAGCAAAAATGGGGACTGATCGCTCGTACCCCTCACCTTCCCATCGCTACGCGATGGGCCCCTCCCTCTCCCCGCTGCTGCGGGGAGAGGGGTAAACGGCAGCATATGCGAATGCCCTGGCCTGCGCGGGGAGAAGGGAGGTTTCCCCGGATACCCCTGCTGCGCTCGGGATGACAGTCACGACTCACCTTCAACCGATAGCCGGTAGTAGACTCAGTTGGCTTGCAGTCGCACGCCTTCGGCGTTGCGGATGTGGTCGTAGTTCTGGCTCTGGTACCATTCCATGAATTTCAAATAGGTCGTCGGCTCGAACCTGGGCGGGTTGTCGGGGCCGGTGCAGGACGGCAGGCACGTCATCTCGTGCTCGATGGCGCAATCGAAGAAGAAGGGAATCGCATAGCGATCGCCGCCTGATCTGTTGACGACCCGGTGCGGCGTGGCTCGGAAACGGCCGTTGCTCCAGCGGTTCAACATCTGGCCGCTGTTGACCAGGAAGGCACCCGCGATCGCCGGCGCGTCGATCCATCGACCGGAAGCGGTACGCAGCGACAGGCCGGGGATCTTGTTCTGCGCCAGCAGGGTCATGAACGAGGTATCGGCGTGCGGCGCCAGGCCGTATTCGTTCTGCGCCAGGCTGGGCGTGTAGGGATAGTGCGACATGCGCAGCGTGTACTGCGGGTCGGCGAACGCCGCTGAGAAATAGTCCGCCGGCAGGTCGAGTGCGGTGGCGTAGATCGGCAGAATGCCCAGCGCCAGCGCTTCCATGGCATCGCAATAGGCGACGATCGTCTCGCGGAAGCCCGGCAAAGCCGCCGGCCACAGGTTGACGCCGCGGAAGCGCTTGTTGGCACGCACGTCGGGATGATTGGCTGGCAGGTCGCGCTTGACGAAGTAGGCCTCGTTGAGGTTGGGGCGGTTGTTGGTGCTGACGTCGGAATGGCGCGTGGTCGCGGCTTTCATCGGCAGGTAGCCGATATTGTGCTCGTTGATCTTGAGCTTCAGCTTTTCCTCGAGCGGCTGGGCGTGGAAGCGCGCGGCTTCGGTGAACACCCGGTCGACCAGCGGCTGCGGCACGCGATGCCCTGTCAGGAACCAGAAGCCGACATCCTCGTAGGCATGCCGCAGCTGCGCGGCGCAGTCGGCAAGCGCGGCCGGATCACCGGCCAGCACATCCGAGACGTCGATGATGGGTATCTCATCGCTGACGCCGGAGCGGCCATGAGCAGAGGTGGGAACGTGGGCTTGATGGGACATGGTGATTTCCGTGCAACAATCAGGCCTGGGGCTCGGTCGGCTGGAAAGTACCTTAGTACGCTTCGGCAACGCCAGTCCGGGTGGATTCGCAAGGCTTCCCGTGGCTGTCGTTTCGCTGCCGGACGGCTATAGTGCCGCGCAGAGGAGAGCGGCGCATGCAGGACGAGAAGATCTATGCAAGACGCGACGGCGCAGTCGGCCACGTCGTGTTCAACAACCCGGCCAAGCTGAACGCCGTGTCGCTCGACATGTGGGACCGGCTGCTGGCGATCCTGGGCGACTTCGCGGCTGACGGCGCGGTGCGCTGCGTCGTAGTCAGCGGCGCCGGCGGCAAGGCGTTCGTCTCCGGCGCCGACATCTCGAAGTTCGAAAGCGAGCGTGCCAATGCCGAGGCGCAGGAGCGCTACAACGCGATCTCCGGCCGTGGCTACGAGGCGCTGTACGATTTTCCCAAGCCGACCATCGCCAAGATCACCGGTTACTGCATCGGCGGCGGCATGAACCTGGCGGCTTGCTGCGACCTGCGCTTCTGCAATGAAGGGGCGCGCTTCGGTGTGCCGGCGGCGCGGCTGGGGCTGGGCTACGGCCTGATGCGCATCGAGCGCCTGGCCACGATCATCGGCCTGCCACGCGCCATGGAGATGCTGTTCACGGCGCGCCAGTATTCGTCAGCCGAGGCGCTCGATATCGGGCTGGTCCATCGCGTCGCCGGCGATGCCGAGCTGGACGCGGTCGTGGCCGAGGCGACCGGGCAGATCGCCCAGAACGCGCCCCTCACCATTGCGCTCGCCAAGGCGGCGGCGCGCGAGCTCGCCAAACCCGATCAGCAGCGCGACCATGCGCGGCTGGAGCGCATGACCCAGGCCTGCTTCGACAGCCAGGACTATGTCGAGGGCCGCCGTGCCTTCATGGAAAAGCGCAAACCGGTGTTCCAGGGGAAATGACCATGACCGCATTGCCGTTGGCCCATATCCTGGTGCTCGACCTGACGGCGCATCGCGCCGGCCCGACCGCGGTGCGCCAGCTCGCCGACTGGGGCGCGCAGGTGATCAAGATCGAGCAGCCCGGCCCGGAGGTGGCTGACGCCACCGGCAGCCGGCGCCATGGCTTCGATTTCCAGAACCTGCATCGCAACAAGCGCAGCATGACCATCAACCTGAAGAGCCCGGAAGGACGCGCCGTCTTCATGAAGCTCGCCGGCCAGGCGGACGTCGTGGTCGAGAACTACCGCTCCGACGTCAAGTATCGGCTGGGCGTGGACTACGAGGCGGTGAGGGCCGTCAACCCGCGCATCGTGTACGGCAGCATCGCCGGCTTCGGCCAGACCGGTCCTGACGCCACGCGGCCGGGCGTCGACCAGATCGCCCAGGGCATGGGCGGCCTGATGTCGATCACCGGCGCGCCGGGGCAGGGGCCGATGCGGGTCGGCATTCCCATTGCCGACCTGACGTCGGGCCTGCTGCTGGCGCAGGCCATCCTGCTGGCCATGCTGCAGCGCGAGCAGACCGGGGTCGGGCAGTGGGTGCACACCTCGCTGATCGAGGCGCAGATCTTTATGCTCGATTTCCAGGCCGCGCGCTGGCTGATCGACGGCGAGGTGGCGAAGCAGGCCGGCAACGATCACCCGACGGGGATACCCACCGGCGTCTTCCCCACCGCCGACGGCCATATCAACATCGCCGCTTCGGGCGATGGCCTGTGGAAGCGCTTCTGCGAGGCGATCGGCGCGCCCGAGCTGCTGGCGCATCCCGACCATGCCACCGGCCAGCTGCGCTCGCGCAACCGCAAGGCGCTCAACGAGCGCATCGGCGAGATCACCCGCACCAGGCCCAGCGCGCACTGGATCGCAGCGCTGAACAAGGCCGGCGTGCCGTGCGGGCCGATCAACACCATCGACCAGACCTTCGCCGAGCCGCAGGTGCAGCACCTGGGCATCGCGCGCCCGGTGCGCCATCCCAAGCTCGGCGATATCAAGGTGGTCGGTCAGCCCATCAACATGAGCGCCGCGCCGCAGCCGGCCGAGCTGCAGCCGACGCCGGATCTGGGCCAGCACACCGACGAGGTGCTGCGCGGCCTGGGCTACGATCAGGCCGCCATCGAGGCTCTGCGCGCCAGCGGCGCGGTGTGAGGCTAGCCTGGCCGACGAGCCCCAGCGGTGGCCGAACGGAATCTTCAAACCAACCCGTGATTCAACAAGAAGCGACGCATCCCCCGCACATCGAGAGGGCGTCCCCGGCTCACCAACTCACGCATGATCGGTGCTCGTGTGTCGTCAGGCAGTCGGTCGAGGATCAGGCTGCAGTCGTGCTCAAGATAGATGGCGCGCGCCAGCAAGTCCTTCTTCACCAGTGGGCAGTCCAGGACCCGATGGTATAGGCCAAAACCGAAGTGTATCTGACTGCTCTGGGTGATCTCCATCATCAACCGGTCGATCAGCGCATGGCGTGCCAGGGTCTCGGTTACGACCCGTGCCGCTTCGGTTGACCGGGGTGCGTTGCGCAGAGCTTCTCTACGCACGGCATAGCTGCTGATCGTCGGCGGTCCGGATGCGGCGCTATCGACACTATCGCGACTCTCGTCATGATCGGCGATCGCCTTGGCCAGGCGGCGGGCCGTGAGTGGGCGCGCCACCAGATCGTCGAGAGGGTGCATGCGAAACGCGGGGCGCATGTACTGCACAAGGCCCACCAAGCTGACGAGATCCATTGCATACAGCCGCTGCGCCAGCCTCTCCGCGGAGTAGACCACATCGATGCTGTAGCCGCCGCGCCTGAATTGCTGTGAGAGGGGGATTTCCCCCTTGTTGATGGCGTGCGTGCGCAGATCGTAGGGACGATAGCGGCGCCAGAACCGCTGCAGTCGGGGGTCATGAAAGACCGTTCCCGACACGGCGAACACGTACGATCCGATGTGGTAGTCGAATTGGTGGTTCTCGAATGCCCCAACCACATCGTATCGATTGTTGAGAAGCCGCGTGATCAGATCGCCAAGGCTCGGTCCCGTGAGGTAGAGAACACTGTCGTTGAAATACAGCATCCTACCAGCGCGCAGGCCCCGATCGTTCAGGTAGAGCGTTGCGGCACGATAGGCGCCCATGTCGCGGCCGACATTGGCGCGCACTAGGATGCGGTGAGCATAGGGCTTCAAGCGAGCTTGATCGGCGGCGCTTGGTTGGCCGTTGCAGACGATGATCGTGTTGACGCCGGCATCGCGGAGCGAGGCCAGCAGGCCCAGATAGTTGTCGCCGAGGCTGAATCCTGCGTATCGCACGACAATGGCATAGCTATCGCTGATGGGTTCAGACAGTACTTCATCAGCTAAAAAGGATGGCCTCTTCTCACGTAGAATAGCTGGAAATTGCCTCGCCTTGATGCTCATGCAAAAGGCGTGATACATGAGTTTGTCGCCAATATCGGACAGAAATCTATGAACGCGGCGCATCAGTAGTTTCCAGTTTCTTTTTATCTATAGTATAATACTATCGTATCCGATAGGAAAATAGTTCGCCAACAATGGAATGGCGAGTACGTCTAACACGCCGGATCGGGCGGATACCATGGATTTTCGACAGCTCATACGCGAAATGATCGCCAAGTCCGAGCGCGGAATCGAACTGGGTGCGTCCGTTGCGCCGATCTTGCCGAAGGCCGACGGCTACGATGTCCTGGTGATTGACCACGCTGATGCCGACGGCTTGCGGACCAAGTATACCGCTCTTGGGGTTGATACGAGTCGGATCGAGGAAGTAGACGCCATCGATGACGGAGCAGAGTTCACGGCTCTGCTGGCGCCCGGCGAACGCTTTGACTACATCGTGGTCAGTCATGTGCTCGAGCACATGCCCGACCCGATCCATTTCCTTCAACGCTGCGAGCGGGCGTTGACGGATGGCGGCAAGCTGATCCTGCTGGTTCCGGACCGGCGCTTCTGCTTCGACTACCTGCGGCCCGTCAGCACGGCCGGGCAGATGCTGAGGGCTTATCTCGCCGGTCAGCGGCGGCATGATGCCGGTGCTCTTTACGACCACTATGCGTCGCATGCGACACGCAATGGTGTGGCGGTATGGGCTGAGGCCGACGGTGGCGATTTTGCGTTCGCAGGTAGCCCTGCGGCGGGTTACGCCATGGCGGTGCAGGAGTCGTCGGACTACGTCGACTGTCACGCCTGGGTATTCACGCCGTCGAGCTTTCGCCTCATCCTCGCCGATTTGCGGTCGTTGGGACTGACCGCCATGGGGGAGGTGTTTTTTCACGGCAGCATCGGCTGTGAATTCATGGTGGTATTGTCCCGGGCAGCAGCCGCGTCGACGCCCGACCGTGCCGCCCTTGCGCGCCAAGCCATTCTGGAGGCGGCCGAAGGCGGCGTGAACAGGGCAGACGGGCCTCCGCAGGCATCGCCGACGCTCGAGACCGCCTACGTCGAGGATCTGCCGCGCGCTCAGAATGCCGTCGACCTCTTCAAAGGGGCATGGGTTTGCGCCTTTCCGTCGAACCATGGCGTGAATGCTGGTGACATCGCGCTTCATGCCGATCCGCGCATCACGTGGCTTCTGTCAGCGGTCGGGAATGTGAGAGGACTCGAGGTTCTTGAACTCGGTCCGCTCGAAGCCAGTCATACCGCGATGTTGCTGGCTGCGGGCGCCCGTTCGGTGGTGGCTATCGAGGCCAATCCACAGGCCTTCCTGCGTTGCCTGATTGTGAAGGAAATCCGCCGCCTGCGCGATGCCGCATTCCTGCTCGGCGATTTCACCCGCTTCCTGGAAGAGGATCAGAGGCGCTGGCCGTTGATCGTCGCCAGCGGTGTGCTGTACCACGCGAAGGATCCTCTGCGGCTGCTGGAGGCGCTGGCTGCCAGGACAGACACTCTGTTCCTGTGGACCCATGTCGTAGATGCAGCAGCCATGCCGCTGGATGATCCGCGTCGCCTTGTGATCGCCAGGCAGGAGATGCGGGAGTGGCGCGGCGAGCGCATTGTGCTGCATGTCCGTCCGTACGGCCATGCCAACGATCCCAAGTTTTGCGGCGGCCCCCACAGCGAACCCCGCTGGATGGAGCGCGACGATCTGCTCAAGGTCCTGGACAGGCTGGGTTTCGCTGACATCCGTCTCGCATTCGAGGAGCCGGATCATGCCGCAGGTCCCGCGCTCGCCATCCTCGCTCGGCGGCTGGCAGACTGAAGCCCCGGTGACGGCCGGACAGTAGCGAGGGCTCTGGCTCCAGATGTTGACAGCAACGGCCCGGTGCTACGCCGGATAGACATCTTGCGCAATGTTCTCCATGTCCACCGGCCAGTCCAGCGTCGTCTCACCAACCTTGCGGAAGATGACGCTCGCCATGAGAGCGGCCGTGTGCTGTTCGCCGAAGCAGCTGGCGGCGGTGAGGCTGCGTGGCACCACATAGGCCGTGGCACCGTGGACCGCATCGACGATCTCGAACCCGGTAGCGCGATTGAACAGCGCTTTCCAGGCGTGCCGCGAGAAGCGGAAATAGTCACAAGGCTCCTCGTGCAGGGGCCATGTCTGCGGCGCCACGATAAGGCCCAGGGCACCGACCCGCAGCACGCGGTTGAGCTCGATGGCAGCCTTCCACGGCATCAGCAAGTGCTCGAACACCGAGAAGGACATGACCGCATCGTAGGCGCCGTGTGGCAGGAAGCGGCTCGCCTGGTGGGCGTCACCGACGACGTCCACATTGGGGCCATCCATCACGTCAAAGCCGGTGTAGCGCCAGCCCGGTGGCAGCAGGGACGTGTAGGTCGCGCCGGTCCGGGCACGCGATCCGACCTCGAGCATGTGGCCGGGCGGTCGCTTCGCCAGGTCGGCGAGAAAGCGACTTATCATGCCGCCGGACGCATCGCTGGAGTCCGAGGCGGCCAAGGGCATCGCCTCGGTCCGGCCATCGGCCAGCGTCACCACCAGGGTCGCTGACAGCACCGCCGCGCCGGCGGCGAGCAGCAGCACTTGGTCGAAGCGGCATGCAGCCGCTTGTCGGCCATACAGACGCGCCACGTCGGGACTAGGTAGCCCGGCGTTCGGGATCGGGACCATCCCGTGGCCGGGGAGGCCGACTGCCATGCTAACGACGCGGCTGGTGCGGCTGAACGCGAAGCCGATGATGTGCAGGGTATTGTGAAAGTAGGAGTAGCGTTCAATGGACCAGACGACATCGGTCGTCCATCCTCGCATTTCGGGCGCCGTCGCAGCGCCGCCACATGCTGCTTGCGATAGCAGGGGCGTTGATTCGGACACACACACCGCCAAAGGCACCTTCTGGATTCGAGTGGCATGCCCATACCATGGCGAAAGCCGAGGATTGAACATGGCTCTTGTTCTTCCGAAGAGAAGCGAGCATCTGCGCTGCTGCTATGCTGGCTGCTACCGCTGCTCGGCAGCGAGCCGTTCACAGGCACCCGTGCTGGCCGATCCCGGGCTGCGCTTCCTGTTCTGGAACAGGCTGTATCACGCCGAGCATCACACATGCCTCGACGTTGAGACATGCGCCGTGAGCGGACCCTGTCATTACAACTAGTTCTTGTTCTCTGAAGAAGAATAGCATATAGATACCCGAGCTTGCGTACCCGACTCTGAGCCGACGGGCGTTCGAAGACGGATCCGGGTTTCTGTCGGTTTCTGTCCGGTTTCTGTCGCTACGTTGGAACGACCCAAGCCCTTGGGATCATAAGCAAAACGAGTTTCTGTCGTTTCTGTCGTGGAGCGTGACCCGCAATCGGCGTTAAGCTTGACCGGACGATCAGCTTTCCAGGCGGACGCCTGCATCGGGCAAAGGAGAGGATCGCATGGCTACGCTCATCCGTGGCGGCACCGTGGTGACCGCCGAGCACAGCTTCCGGGCCGACGTGCTGTGCGCCGACGGCAGGATCCAGGCCGTCGGCGGCAAGATCGACATGCCGGCGGGCACGCAGGTGGTCGACGCTGGTGGCCAGCTGGTGATGCCCGGCGGCATCGACCCGCATACGCACATGGAGCTGCCTTTCATGGGCACGACGGCGTCGGAGGATTTCTACTCCGGCACCGCGGCGGCCTTCGCCGGCGGCACGACCATGATCATCGACTTCGTGATTCCGGACCCGCAGGAACCGCTGATGGCGGCCTACAAGAAGTGGCGGGGCTGGGCGGAGAAGGCGGCCGGCGACTATTCGTTCCATGTCGCGGTGACATGGTGGGACGAGAGCGTGCATCGCGACATGGGCACGCTGACGCGCGAGCACGGCGTCAACAGCTTCAAGCACTTCATGGCCTACAAGGGTGCCATCATGGCCGAGGACGAGGTGCTGGTGAACAGCTTCTCGCGGGCCCGTGAGCTGGGGGCGATCTGCACCGTGCACGCCGAGAACGGCGAGCTGGTGTTTCACCTGCAGCAGCAGCTCCTGAAGGCCGGAATCACCGGGCCCGAGGGCCATCCCTTGTCGCGGCCGCCGGAGGTCGAGGGCGAGGCGGCCAACCGCGCGATCCGCATCGCCGAGGTGCTGGGCGTGCCGCTCTATGTCGTGCACAACTCCTGCCGCCAGTCGCTGGAGGCGATCACGCGGGCCCGCAACGAAGGCCAGCGCGTGTTCGGCGAGGTGCTGGCCGGCCATTTGCTGATCGATGACAGCGTCTACCGCAATCCCGACTGGAACACCGCGGCAGCGTACGTCATGAGTCCGCCGTTCCGTGCCAAGGAGCACCAGAAGCATCTCTGGCGCGGCCTGCAATCGGGCAACCTGCAGACCACGGCGACCGACCATTGCTGCTTCTGTGCGCCGCAGAAGGCGGCCGGGCGCACCGATTTCACCAAGATCCCCAACGGCACCGGCGGCGTCGAGGACCGCATGGCGGTGCTGTGGCATCATGGCGTCGGCAAGGGCCGTCTCACGCCCAACGAGTTTGTGCGCGTGACCTCGACCAACGCCGCGCAGATCTTCAACATCTATCCGCGCAAGGGCTCGGTGAGCGTCGGTGCCGACGCCGACCTCGTGGTGTGGGACCCCGCCGCCAGCCGCACCATCTCGGCCAAGACGCACCACCAGCAGATCGACTTCAACATCTTCGAAGGCATGACCGTGCAGGGCATCGCCACCCACACCATCTCCCAGGGCAACGTGGTCTGGGCCGACGGCCAGCTGAACGCGGTGCGGGGTGCCGGCCGCTACATCGATCGCCCGACCTTCGCGCCGTACTATGACGCGATCCGGCGCCAGGCTGACGCCAGGCGCCCACGTGCAGTGCCGAGAGCAGCGGCGGAGTAGGTTTTCCATACCTTCCCCCGCTTGCGGGGGAAGGTGGCGCGTAGCGCCGGATGGGGGACGCCTGCGCCAAACTGAGTGCGTGAAAAACAACCCCCATCCGCCCTTCGGGCACCTTCCCCCGCGAGCGTGGGAAGGTAAGGCTCCTACTTCTTCATCGCCGCGTCGATGATCTGATGCGTCCAGGCGCCGACCGGCTTCTTGGTGATCACCGGATCGGACTTGCCGCCCAGCAGCGTGGCCACGGTGCGCTCGTAGTCGGCGGGCTCGAGGTAGCCGATGCCCTTGGGCTGGTCGGCCACCAGCTTGGCCACCTCGCTCATCATGCGCGTCTGGTGGTTCGCCTTCTGGGCGCCGGTGGCGTCGTTGTTGAGCACGATCTTCACGGCCTCGGCCTGGTTCTTGACGGCGTAGTCCCAGCCCTTGGCGGTGGCGCGCACGAAGCGGGCCAGCCGATCGGCCATCGCCGGATCCTTGAGCTTGGCTTCGGTGGTGTAGAAGCCGTCCTCGAGCGTGGCGACGCCCTGGTCCTCGTACTTGAACACCAGCAGCTGGTCGGGCTTGATGCCGGCGTCGATCACCTGCCAGTACTCGTTGTAGGTCATGGTCGAGATGCAGTCGGCCTGCTTCTGCAGCAGCGGATCGACGTTGAAGCCCTGCTTCAGCACCTTGATGTCGGGGTTGGCACCGCTGGTCTTCAGCCCCAGCTTGTCCATCCAGGACAGGAAAGGATATTCGTTGCCGGCGAACCAGACGCCCAGCGTGCGGCCCTTGAAGTCGGCCGGGGTCTTGATGCCGCTGTCCTTGCGGCAGGTCAGCATCATGCCGGAGCGCTTGTAGATCTGGGCGATGTTGACCAGCGGCACGCCCTTCTCGCGCGAGGCCAGCGCAGCCGGCATCCAGTCGATGATCACGTCGGCACCGCCGCCGGCCGCCACCTGCGGCGGCGCGATGTCGGGCCCGCCCGGCTTGATCGTGACGTCCAGCTTCTCGTCCTTGTAGAAGCCCTTGTCCTTGGCCACGTAATAGCCGGCGAACTGCGCCTGCGTCACCCATTTCAGCTGCAGCGTCAGCTTGTCCTGCGCCTGCGCCGCCGCCGTGAGCGCGACGGCCGCGACGCCGGCCAGCAATCCGATCAGTCTCATGGTGCTCTCCTCCTCTTGGTTGCTCCCACGCCTGCTGCCTCACTGCCGATAGGATGGATGCCAGAAGGTCAGGGCCCGCTCGCCCAGCGCCAGCACGGCGTAGAACAGCGAGCCGGCCACGGCCGCGACCGCGATGGTTGCCCATACCATCTCGATATTCATGCGGCCGACCTCCGTCGAGATGCGGAAGCCCATGCCCAGGATGGGCGTGCCGAAGAACTCGGCGACGATAGCGCCGATCAACGATAGCGTCGAATTGATCTTGAGCGCGTTGAAGATGAAGGGCAGCGCATTGGGCAGCCGCAGGCGCAGCAGCGTCTGCCAGTAGCTGGCGGCGTAGGAACGCATCAGGTCGCGCTCCATGTCGCCGGCGGCGTGCAGTCCGGCCAGGGCGTTCACCAGCATCGGGAAGAAGGTCATCACGACGATGACGGCGACCTTGGACTGCCAGTCGAAGCCGAACCACATCACCATGATGGGCGCGATGCCCACGATCGGGATGGCGCTGACCAGCGCCCCCAGCGGCAGCAGTCCGCGCTGCAGGAAAGGCGAGCGGTCGATCAGGATGGCGACCAGGAAGCCGCTGCCGGAGCCCAGCGCGAAGCCCGTCAGCACTGACTTCAGGAAGGTCTGGCGGAAATCCTGGGCCAGCACGTCGGCGCTGGCGGCGATCACCCGGCCGATCTGGCTCGGGCCGGGCAGCAGCACGCGCGGGATCGCGAAGCCGCCCACCACGACTTCCCAGAGGTAGAGCAGCCACAGCCCGAACAGGGCGGGCACGAGGACGTCGTGCACCAGGCGGTTGGGCGCCGTGCCGGCCAGCAGCTGGAGCGCGCGCCAAGTCAGGCACACGAGCGCGACGACCACCAGCCACAGGCCCGGCGCCTCCGTCTCCAGCGTCAGGCCGGCGCCCAGCAGCGCCAGCGGCCCGGCCGCGCCCAGCACGACGGCCACCGCCAATGTCAGGCCTGCGGCCAATCCCTGTGGCCGCGTCAGCGCCGCCCAGCCCGCCAGCACGCAAGCCGCAGCCAGGCCGATGATCACGGGGCCCTGGCCGGACCAGTACGCCGCGCCGGCCTCGTCGCGACCCACCGGCAGGACCAGGGCCGCCAGAAGCAGGACCAGGGCCAGGGCGCACAGCCAGTCAGGCCGGCGGCTCATGGCCGGGCCCCCATACGCTGCAGGGTCAGGCGCTCGGCCAGCCCGACCAGGGCCACCAGCACCATGCCCAGAAGCGCCGCCATCACCAGCGCGGCCCAGATCTGGACGGTCTGACCATAGTAGGAGCCGCTGAGCAGCCGCGCGCCGATGCCTTCCTGGCCGCCGGTCGGCAACTCGCCCACGATGGCGCCCACCAGGCTGATGCCGATCGCCACCTTGAGCGAGGCGAACAGGAAGGGCACCGAGGCGGGACTGTGCAGCTTCCAGAACACCTGTGCCGGCGACGCCGAGTAGGTGCGCATCAGGTCGAGCTGCAGCGGATCGGGCGAGCGCAGGCCCTTGATCATGCCGATCGCCACCGGGAAGAAGCACAGGTACATCGAGATGATGGCCTTGGGCAGCAGACCGGTGAAGCCGGCGTTGCCCAGCACCACGATGATCATCGGCGCGATGGCCAGGATCGGGATGGTCTGGGAGGCGATGATCCAGGGCAGCAGCGACCGGTCGAGCGTGCGCACATGCACGATGCCGACCGCCAGCAGCACACCCAGCACGATGCCCAGCGCGAAGCCGAGCACGGTCGATGACGCCGTCACCAGCGTGTGGTAGGCGAGGCTGCGGCGTGACGTGATCTCCTGCTCGAACACCGACTCGTAGAGCTCGATCGCCACCTGGTGCGGCGCCGGCAGCACCGGGCGCTCCATCGACCAGGTCGCGTCGACCAGCTCCCGCAAGGTCCAGTCGGGCTTGTCGCTGAAGACGATCGAGATCACCTGCGGCGCGTTCAGCCACACAGCCGCGGCGTACCAGATCACCAGCAGCACCAGCAGCACGGTGGCGAGCGGCAGCGCATAGCCCTCGCGCCAGGACCGCAGCAGGGTCATGCCGCCTCCCATGCCTTCCGCGTGTGGAAGGCAGAAGGCGTGACGAGGCTAGTCGTCATAGCTATGCCCGGCCCGCAGCGCGACGCGCACGCGGTGCGCGATCTTCAGGAACGCCGCGGTCTCGCGCACGTCCAGCGTGCGGTCGGGCGGCAGGTCGCTGTCGATCACCTCCAGGATGCGGCCCGGCCGCGGCGACATCACCACGATGCGGTTGGACAGGAACACGGCCTCCGAGATCGAATGTGTCACGAAGATCACCGTCACCCGCGTGCGCTCCCACAGCCGCAGGAGATGCTCGTTGAGGTGGTCGCGGGTGATCTCGTCCAGCGCCCCGAACGGCTCGTCCATCAGCAGCAGGTCGGGCTCGAAGCCCAGCGCGCGTGCGATCGAGACGCGCTGCTGCATGCCACCGGAGAGCTGCCACGGGAACTTGTTCTCGAACCCCTGCAGGCCCACCAGCGCCAGGTACTTCTCGGCTCGGGCCCGGCGTTCGGCCTTGGCCATGCCCATGATCTCCAGCGGCAGGGTGAGGTTGCGCCGCACCGTGCGCCAGGGATAGAGCGCCGGTGCCTGGAAGACATAGCCGTAGGCGCGCTGCAGGCGTGCCTGCTCCGGGCTCATGCCGTTGACGGTGATGCTGCCGTCGGTCGGCTCGACCAGGTTGGCGATCACCCGCATCAGCGTGGTCTTGCCGCAGCCCGAGGGCCCGATGAACGAGACGAACTCGCCGCGCTGGACCCGCAGGTCGACATCCGACAGGGCCAGCACGGGCGCATCGGCGGTGTGATACGTCAGCGACAGCTTGCGGATATCGATCGCGGCCGTACGGGCATCAGGCGCGGTCATGCATCACACCGAGGCTGTCAGCCCGGATGCAGCGACGGCTCTTTCCCGGCTGCGTCCGGGCTGACAGGAGGGCGCGCTCGACATGGTCGTCATCTACTCCGCGGCCTGGCGCATCGGGTTGTTGGGGTGCTGCGTCCAGTTGAGGTAAGGCTTGCCGGTCTCCACCTCGACCATGCTGATGCAGCCGGTCACCGGACAGGCATGCATGCAGAGATTGCAGCCCACGCACTCGGCGTCGATCACCTCGTAGTGGCGCTCGCCGTCGATGCGCGTGGCCGCGACCGCCTGGTGCGAGGTGTCCTCGCAGGCGATATGGCACAGGCCGCATTTGATGCAGCGGTCCTGATCGATGCGCGCCACGATCCTGTGGTTGAGGTTGAGGTATTGCCAGTCGGTGACGTTGGGCACGGCGCGGCCGACCACCGCCGGCAGGTCGGCGTAGCCCTTCTCGTCCAGCCAGTTGCCGAGACCGTCGACCAGGTCGTCGATGATCTTGAAGCCGTAGTGCATGGCTGCGGTGCAGACCTGGACCGAGCCTGCACCCAGCGCCAGGAACTCGGCGGCGTCGCGCCAGGTGGCGATGCCGCCGATGCCCGAGATCGGCAGGCCGGCGCAGTGCGGGTCGCGCGCGATCTCGGCCACCATGTGCAGCGCGATCGGCTTGACGGCCGGCCCGCAATAGCCGCCATGCGTGCCCTTGCCGTCGACCGTCGGCGCCGGCGCCATCGCGTCGAGGTCGACCGCGATGATGGAGTTCACGGTATTGATCAGCGACACCGCGTCGGCGCCGCCTTGCCGCGCCGCGCGTGCCGGGCCCAGGATGTTCGTGACGTTGGGCGTCAGCTTGACCAGAACGGGCATGCGGGTGTGCTGCTTGCACCAGCGCGTCACCATCTCGATGTATTCCGGCACCTGGCCCACCGCGGCCCCCATGCCGCGCTCGGACATGCCGTGCGGGCAGCCGAAGTTCAGCTCGACGCCGTCGCAGGCGGTGTCCTCGACCGTGGCGAGGATGCTCTTCCAGCTCTCCTCGACGCAGGGCACCATCAGGGAGACGATCAGCGCCCGGTCAGGCCAGTCGCGCTTGACCTGCTTGATCTCGCGCAGGTTCACCTCCAGCGGCCGGTCGGTGATCAGCTCGATGTTGTTGAAGCCGACCATGCGCTGGCCGTTGACCTCCAGCGTGCCATAGCGCGAGGCGGTGTTGACGACCGGCGGTCCGGCCTCGCCCAGGGTCTTCCAGACGGCGCCGCCCCAGCCGGCCTTGAAGGCCCGCACGACGTTGTATTCCTTGTCGGTGGGCGGCGCCGATGCCAGCCAGAACGGGTTGGGCGACTTGATGCCGGCGAAGGTGCAACGCAGGTCGGCCATGGCGGTCCTCCCTCAGGCGTTTCGCAGGTAGCGGTCGATCGCATGCGCTGCGCGCTTGCCGTCCTGCACCGCGCTCACGGTGAGATCGGGGCCCGCGACACAGTCGCCGCCGGCCCAGACATCGGGCAGCGAGGTGCGGCCTTCGGCGTCGACGGCGATGCGGCCGGCCTGCAGCTCAAGCAGGGCCTGTCCGCCTTCGCTCACGGGCGCGGCCACGAACACCTGTCCGATCGCCTTGAACAGCATGTCCGTTTCCAAGGTGAAGCGGCGGCCCGGGCCGCCGGCGGCGGTCGACTCGAATTCGGCCGCGGCCAGCCGTCCGCTATCGCCGATCAGGCGCACCGGCCGCGCCCAGTGCCGGATGCGAACGCCGTTGGTCTGGGCGAAATCCTGCTCATGACCCGTTGCGCCCATGTTCTGCGGCCCGCGACGATAGACGATCGTGACATCCTCGGCGCCCAGCCGTCGCGCCTGCACCGCGATGTCGATTGCGGTGTTGCCGCCGCCGATCACCACCACGCGCCGGCCGATGGACAGTGCCGACTTGTCGTCGGCCTGACGCAGCCGCTCGATATAGGCCACCGCGTCCTCGACCCCGGCCAGCGCTTCATTGTCCAGCTGCAGCGCGTTCACGCCGCCGAGGCCGGTGCCGATAAACACCGCGTCGTGGTCGCGGCGCAGCTGGGCGAGGGTCACGTCGCGCCCCAGCGCCTGGCCGGTCCGCAGCTCGATGCCGCCCAACGACAGGATGAAGCCGACTTCACGCTGGGCGAAATCGTGCGGCACCTTGTAGGCGGCCACGCCGTGCTCGTTGAGGCCGCCGGCCTTGGGCCGCGCCTCGAACACCGTGACGGCATGGCCCAGCAGCGCCAGACGATGGGCGCAGGCCAGCCCCGCCGGGCCGGCACCGACGACAGCGACCGTCTTGCCGCTGGACTTGGCGCGCTGGAACGGCTGGATGCCTCTGTCGAGCAGCCAGTCGGTGGCGTAGCGCTGCAGGGCACCGATATTGACCGGCTTGCCTTCCTGCGCCGTGCGCACACAGGCCTGCTCGCACAGGATCTCCGTCGGGCAGACGCGGGCGCAGGCGCCGCCCATGATGTTCTCTTCCAGGATGGTGACGGCCGAGCCCTTGACGTTGTCGGTCGCGATCTTGCGGATGAAGCCTGGTATGTCGATGCCGGTCGGGCAGGCCTCCAGGCAGGGCGCGTCGTGGCAGAAATAGCAGCGGCTGGCCTCGACCAGCGCCCGCTTGCGGTCGAGCGGCGCCTCGATGTCGTCGAAGTTGCGCTGGTACTGGTCGGCAGAAAGCCGATTGGCCGCGATATCACCGATGTCTGGCATCGTCGCCCTGGCCTTCGGATGGCATGTCCGCGGGGCCGGCTGGATGCCGGCGTGCCTTCCTCTTGCGAATCACAGTAGTCAAGAACTGACCAAACGGTCAAGATTTAGGGATGAGCAAGCGAGCCCAGGGAAGGGGCGGCAGCATCCGCGCCCGCAACGAGGCGCGTATCCTGGTCGCCGCCGAGGCGGTCTTTGCTGAAGCCGGGTTCCAAGGCGCTACCACGGCGGCGATCGCTGCCCGGGCCAAGCTGCCCAAGGCCAACCTGCACTACTACTTCGGCACCAAGCAGGCGCTGTACCGCGCCGTGCTGGCCAATATCCTGGATCTTTGGTTGGGGGCGCTCGACGCCATCCGCGCCGATCGGCAACCCGCCGAAGCGCTGCGTGACTACATCAGCAGCAAGATGCACTGGTCAAGGCAGCGGCCCAACGCGTCGAAGGTGTTCGCCAACGAGATCCTGCACGGCGCGCCGCAGCTCGGCGGCTATCTGGCGACGGATCTGCGCCGCCGCGTGGGGCAGAAAGCCGTAGTGCTGCGGCGCTGGGCGCGGCAGGGCCTGATGGATCCGGTCGACCCGGTGCATCTCGTTTTCACCCTCTGGGCGATGACACAGCACTATGCTGACTTCGAGATGCAGGTGCGGGCCGTCCTGGGGCGCCAGCGGCTGACCGAGGCCGACTACACCGCAGCGACCGACACGATCGTGAAGCTGGTCCTTGATGGCTGCAAGGTGACGTCAGGGCCACCCCGCAAGGCCGGTCAGGGCCTCAGGAGGTCGCCGTAGGTTTCCGGCCGGCGATCGCGGAAGAACTGCCAGAGGTTGCGCACCTCGCGCACCATCTCGAGGTCCATGTCGGCGGTGACGAGCTCGTCCTTGTCGCTGCTGGCCTGGGCGATGATCTCGCCGCGCGGATTGACGAAATAGCTCGAGCCGTAGAACGTGCCGATGTTCCACGGTGCCTCGGTGCCGATGCGGTTGACCGCGCCGATGTAGCAGCCGTTGGCTACGGCGGCGGCGGGCTGCTCCAGCTCCCACAGATACTGGCTGAGGCCTGCCACCGTGGCGGACGGATTGACGATGTACTCGGCGCCGTTCAGCGCCAGAGCCCGCCATCCCTCGGGGAAGTGGCGATCGTAGCAGATGTAGACGCCCAGCTTGCAGTAAGCGGTCTGGAACACCGGGTAGCTGAGGTTCCCCGGCCGAAAGAAGAACTTTTCGTAGAAGCCGGCCACCTGCGGGATATGCACCTTGCGGTACTTGCCGAGATACTTGCCGTCGGCGTCGATCACGGCGGCCGTGTTGTAGTAGACGCCGGTGATCTCCTCCTCATAGATCGGTGCCACGATCACCATGGCATGCTTGCGGGCCAGCTCCTGCATCAGCGTCACGGTCGGGCCGTCGGGGATCCGCTCGACGGCGGCATACCATTTGCTGTCCTGGCTCGGACAGAAATAGGGCTGGGTGAACACCTCCTGCATGCACAGGACCTGCACGCCTTGCCGCGCGGCGGCCTCGATCAACGGCGTGTGCGCCTCGATCATGTGCCTGCGGATGACGGCCGGCTCCAGGTTGGTGCCGCCTTTGAGCTGCATCTGGATCAGTCCGCCCTTGAGCGTGGTCATGGTGCGCTCCCGGCGCCGCGATCGGGCGCCGGTGCATCCTGGCACGAAATACAGGCGGCAGCGACTGGCGAGGTCAGAGCTGCGGCCGTGGTCGGACCGCTACAGGGCGGTGGTGACGGACGAGCCGAAGAGGAAATTGGACACAAAGCCGACGAGAAGGATGCCGATAGCGATCAACCCGATAAGCGTCGCGTAATCCAGGATGGTTCTCCCCAACGCCGCAATCCGGCGAGAGCGGTCGTTCATCTGCCCGGTCGGTTCGGCTGCATGGGCTCGCGCTTCATACATGTCCCGAGGGTTCATAAAGTCTCTCCCGTCCAGAACCTTGGTGTCGGCTGATGGGCTCGGCGGCATGCCCGTACTGCATGGGACATGCATCTTGCCGATTTCCCCGACCACGGTACGGCCGGCTGGCAGCTTGCCCCGCGGCGCCGATCCTGCGCGGTCTTGCTGGACCAATGCCGCAGAACCGGATTGGTTGCCAGCGGTGGGTCCACGAGCCACAAGATTCTTACAGCGAGCAGTCGCCTTTGACGGTAAACTCTTCACGTGCAACGCAAACACTCCCTCGTTGCACGGGGTGTGCACAGGGAGGCTGCCGACTGGAGCGGCCCATGGCGCGAAGCGCTGATGCGCGTACCCTCAAGCGGATGGTCGAGGATCTCGACGATGCGCTCGAGTTCAACCTTCCTTTCATCGCCACGGCCGAGAGTGACGCTTGGCAGCAGGTGCACGAGCTTTTGCGGTTGATCGGACATTTTGCCGACGAAGCGCACGCGCCTGACATGGTCTGGCGTGATGCCGAGGCGAGCCTGCAGGAGCTGCACGAAGCGCTGCTGGCTGCAGTCTCCCGCGGCCGCGACCAAGCGCGGCAGGCGGCTGACCCGGCGCAGCCAGCGAGCTAGACCGCAATCAGTGAAGCGCTCCGGCGGCAAGTTGAATGTCGTCGCTCACCTCGATGGACGTCTCGATCGCGATGCGCAGCGCTGCGATCAGGGTATCGAGCGCCAGGCTCGGGCTGCCGGGATGGCGGGCCGCCTGCTCCGGCAGGTAAGGTATGTGGATGAAGCCCGCGCGATGCACACCGCGGTGCGTCGTCTCCGCGAGATGGCGCAGCACATAGAAAGTGTGGTTGCAAACGAATGTGCCGGCGGTGTTGGACACCTGCGCCGGCAATCCGGCGCGACGCAGGCGCTGCAGGATCGCCTTTACGGGCAGCGTGGTGAAATAGGCCGCGGGCGCGCCGGCCACGACCGGCCGGTCGATGGGTTGCGCACCATCATTGTCGGCAATCCGCGCGTCGTCGACATTGATGGCGATGCGTTCCAGCGACACGTCGACCCGGCCTCCGGCTTGGCCGACGCAGATCACGATTTCCGGTGCAAGCGCCGTCAGCTCGTGGTCGAGGGCGTCGCGGACGGCACCGAAGGCACAAGGCAGCCGGCGCGCCACGACGGCATGTGATCCGCTGCGCCATCCGTCCAGCCGGCGCGCGACCTCCCAGGCCGGATTGATGCTCTCGCCGTCGAACGGCTCGAAGCCCGTGACCAGAACCCGCTTCACGCCCCGCAGCCTCCATGCTTGTGGCCGACCGTCGCGCCACGAACGGGAGCGCATCGTAGACCCGTCCTGCCCCGGGCTGTACGATTTTGTCGGTTCATGGCGCCGTTCGCCGAGAAGCCCCAGGACGACAGAGGAACACCCGAGAAATGATCCAGCGTAAGCAAGCGATGATCGTGGCGCCGCAGCCCGAGGCGGCCGAGGCGGGGGCCGAGATGCTCAAGGCCGGTGGCAATGCCGTCGACGCCGGCATTGCCTGCGCCCTGGTGCAGGGCGTGGTCGACCCGATGATGTGCGGGATCGCGGGCTTCGGCAGCTGCGGCATCTACATGCCGGCAAAGAAGTTTCATGGCTATATCGATGCGCACGCCCCGGCGCCGTTGGCGGCGCGGCCCGAGATGTGGGCCAACCTGATCGAGAGCGAGGCGCGCGACGGCTACGGCTTCATCTTGAAAGGCCGGGTCAACGATATCGGCTATCGCTCGATTTGCGCGCCGGCGAACCTGCGCATGTACTACGCCGCTCAGCGTGCGCATGGCGCGCTGCCATGGGCGCAGGTGGTGGAGCCGGCCATCCACTGGGCGGAGCATGGCTGGACCGTGCGGCCACACGTGCATTTCTGGTGGGCCGATGAAGGCGCCATGGGGCGCGCGCCCAATCACGAGCGTCTGCGCTTCACGCCGGCCGCGCGCCGCCTCTACTGCCGCGACGACGGCTCACCCAAGCGCGTGGGCGATACGGTGATCAACCGTGACTATGCCGCCGTGCTGCGCCGGATCGCCGAAGGCGGCGCCGATGTCTTCTATGAAGGTGAGATTGCCCACGCCATCGCCGATGATATGAAACGGCATGATGGCCTGATCTCGCTGGACGACCTCAGGCAGTGGCAGCCGGCCCACAATGCGCCGCTCTGGGGCTCCTATCGCGACTGGCGGGTGTCGAGCAACCCGCCGCCGGGCGGCGGCGTGATGCTGATCCAGATGCTGAACATCCTGGAGCATTTCGATCTCGCTGCGCTGGAGCATAATTCGGTCGAATACGTCCGGGTGGTGGCCGAGGCCATGAAGCGGGCCACGATCGACAAGGACCTGCATGTCGGCGATCCGAAGTTCGTCGATGTGCCGGTCGCCCGGCTCATCTCGAAAGACTATGCGCGCGAATCGGCCGACGAGATCCGGCGTGGGGTCAAGGCGAGCGTGCCGCGTTTCAACGCCGGCACGCCGACCAAGGACACCACGCATATCTCGGCGATCGACAAGGACGGCAACTGCTTCACGATGACCCATTCGCTGGGCATGCCCTCGGGAGTCATCACCGATGGCCTGGGCTTCATGTACAACGGCTGCATGGGCGTCTTCGATCCGCGGCCGGGGCGCGCCGGCAGCATCGCGCCGGGCAAGGCGCGCTTCAGCTCCGTGGTGCCGTCGATCGTGTTCAAGGGCGACAAGCCGGAGCTGATCATCGGTGCGCCGGGCGCAACGCAGATCGCCATGGGTGTCCTGCACGTGGTGTTGAACGCGCTCGACCATCGCATGACCATGGTCGAGGCGGTGTCGGCGGCGCGCTTCTCGGCGACGAGCGATGCCATCGATATCGCCAACCGGATCCCCTGGAGCACGGAGCGGGAGCTGCAGGGCCTGGGGTACGAGGTGGTGCGCAGCCCCTATACGTTCGGCTTTGCCGCCGTCCATGCCATTCGGGTCCATCCCGAGGGCCTCGATGGTGGGGCTGATCCGGGCCATGACGGGATCGCGCTCGCCGTGTGACGGCAGCGCGCCGTGAGGGCGGCGGTTACTTCGCGGTAGCCGTCGATACCTGGGCTACCGTGGGTGGTGCTGCGCGACCGGCTGGCTCGGGCGCACGCCACGGCGTGAAGACGAGCGCGGCACCAGCCAGCAAGCCGTAGGCTATCATGGCTGCCGCGATGACCCAGCACAGCATTGTGTAGTCACCACCCCACCGGATCACCAGGGTGGCGCCCACCAGCACCAGGACCAGCCGCGCCGTGGCCGCCAGCACCGGCTCGATGACGCGGCCGGAGCCCTGGGTGGCGAAGTACAGGCAGATGCCGAAACCGAACAGCGCGAAGGTCGGCCCGACCCGCTGCAGATAGGTCGCCGTGGCCTCGCGCAGCAGCGGGTCGGCGGTGTAGAGGCCGCTCCACCATTGCGGCATCACCGCGAAGACGGTGCCAATGATGCCCGAGATCGCCGCCGCGGCCAGCGCGCCGACAAGCGTTATCCGGCGCGCCCGGGCGATCTGGCCGGCGCCGAAATTCATGCCCACCATCGGGACAAGCGCCGCGCCAATGCCGAACACGATCGAGATCTGCAGCATCTCCAGCCGCGCGCCGATGCCGTAGCCGGCGACCGCCGCGGCGCCGAAGCCACCGATGACGCCCGACAGCACCATCACCGCGAAGGCATTCTGCAGGGAGAAGAAGATCGCCACGCCACCCACGCGCAGGATGTCGCGGAACATAGGCCATGACGGCCGCACGCCGGCGACGGCGGGCCGCACGCGGGATTGCGGCGAGAAGAGAAATGCGAGCGTCGTTGCGGCGCCGAGGCCGTTGGCCAGGATGGTCGACCAGCCGATCCCGGCGATGCCGGCCGAGGGGAGGGGACCGACTCCTTGCGTCAGGGCATAGCCCAGCGTCATCTGCACGCCGGCGGTTGCCAGCAGGATCGCTGTCGGCATCGCCATGTTGCCGGTGCCACGCACGATGCTCAGCAAGGTGTTGGCCAGCCAGATCGTCGTGACTCCGGCGAACAGCGTATCAGAATAGCGCAGCGCCAGATCGAGCACGGTGCCGCGTGCACCCATCGCGCCGTAGATCGCCGGACCGAAGCCGCGCATCAGCAGTGTGAACAGCAGCCCGAAGCCGATGGCGATCAGCGTCGCATGCAGGACCAGCGCGCGTGCGCGCGCCAGGTCGCCGGCGCCCAGGGCACGCGCCACCGACGACGACACGCCCCCGCCCATGGCGCCGGTCGACATGGTCTGCATCAGCACGAGGAACGGAAAGACATAGGCATTCGCGGCCAGGGCCTGAGGCCCGAGCGTGCCGACGAACACCGTCTCGACCACGATCACCAGGCTCTGGACGATGACGGTGAAGGCGTTGGGCGCCGCCAGCCGCAGGATCGTCGGCAGGATCGGACCGGTCAGGATCGCCTGTTCGCGGGCGGTGCGCGTAGGAAGCGACGACAAGCTGGATCCTCGCAATCGGGTCGCGTGTAACTACACGTATCTACGGGCCGCGACACCAGAGAATGGCAGTCCGCATGATAAATTTTCCTCATGGATCTGAGGCTGTGCCGCTGCACGGGACCCAGGCTTGACAGCGCGGGTGTCGGCGGAAACTGTGCGTCTCATGAATATCGACGGCAAAGCATACCGCACGATCTGGCTCGCCGATGATGGCCGCTCCGTCGAGGTGATCGACCAGACACGCCTGCCGCATGCGTTTGCCGTCCGCCGCCTGGCCACACTGCCGCAGGCGGCCGACGCCATCCGCACCATGGTGGTGCGCGGGGCGCCATTGATCGGCGCCACCGGCGCTTACGGCCTGGCGTTGGCGATGGCGGAGGACCCGACCGACGCCATGCTGGATCGTGCTTACGCGATCCTGCTGCAGACCCGGCCCACGGCGGTCAACCTGCGCTGGGCGTTGGATGATCTGCGCGACCGGCTGCGGCAATTGCCGCCGGACAAGCGACGTGCAGCGGCCTTTGCCCGCGCTGCTGCGATCTGCGATGAGGACGTCGCGATCTGCCGCGCGATCGGCGACAATGGGCTGCGCTTGATCAGGGACATCGCGGCGCGAAAGCCGGGCGGCGCGCGGATCAATGCGCTCACCCATTGCAACGCCGGCTGGCTGGCCACGGTCGACTGGGGCACGGCGTTGGCACCGATCTATCGGGCGCATGACGAGGGCACCCCGATTCATGTGTGGGTCGATGAGACCCGGCCGCGCAATCAGGGCGCGAGCCTGACCGCATTCGAGCTCGGCCGGCACGGCGTGCCGCACACCGTGATCGCCGACAATGTCGGTGGCCACCTGATGCAGCATGGCATGGTCGATTTCTGCATCGTCGGCACCGACCGCACGACGCGGCGCGGCGATGTCTGCAACAAGATCGGCACCTACCTGAAAGCGCTGGCGGCGCACGACAATGGCGTGCCGTTCTACGTGGCGCTGCCCTATCCCACGATCGACTGGGCGCTCAGCGATGGTGTGCGCGAAATCCCGATCGAGCAGCGCGATGGCCGTGAAGTCTCGCATATCACAGGCCGCACCGAATCAGGCGCCTGTGCCGAGGTGGCGCTGGTGCCCGACGGCAGCGACGTTGCAAACTATGCTTTCGATGTCACGCCGGCGCGGCTGGTCACCGCCCTGATCACCGAGCGCGGTGTCTGCCCGGCGAGCGAGGCGGGGCTGTTGTCGCTCTACCCGGAACGGCGCACCCGTCATTCGGCGTGATCGCCACGGCGATGGCGCCACAACTCCCGCTGGCAGCGCTGGCTCTGATTTGATACGGTTCTTCCGTTTGGGGTGAAAGGCCACTCAATCGCACGTGGCCGCTGTTGGGTTTCTAGCTTTGGCATCATCAGGATTGCTTGCCGCGAGACTGCGCGGGATGAGCAATCTCGTCACAGTCACGGGCAGGCAACGGATCCGGAGGTCTGTGTCATGCCTAGCGAAACGGTAAACTCAGGTGGTATGGCCGGCAGCGTCGCCGAGGCTCGGCTGGACGAGCAATCGCTCCACGCCGTGCCGAACCCGCTGCCCTTGACGCTGGCCGGCATGCTGGCGGCCGTCGGGCCGCAGGCCATCAACTTCGGCATCTCGATCGGCGGCGGCGAGGCCTATCTGCTGCCGAACGTCGCCGCTCGCGGCACCTTGCACATGCACTGGCTGATGACGCTTTCGGTGATCCTCGAGACCGCGCTGGTCTATGAGTGCGTCAAGTACAGCATCTGCACGGGCCGGTCCTTCTTCGCCGCCACCAACGACCTAAGCCGTACGGGTTCTGGCCGGTGTTCTGGGCCGTCGTGACCATCCTGACCTGGGCGTGGCCAGCCTGGATGGGCGGCGCGATTATCGCTGCGGAGCGCTTCACCGGCATCGGCAATCCGCCCATCTGGGGCCTGCCGTGCAGGTTCCCCTTCAGATGGCCACCGTCGCCCAGGGCGTGCTTGGGCCGACGGCGGGATGGCTGATGCTGCTGGTCATCATGGTGACGCTCTATGATGCCCAGTTCCCCTTCTATGACACCTACATCGGACGCACGACCTGCGACGCGATCGCGGTCACTGGAAGGGCACGGCGATCCTACCGCTTCTACTACTTCCTCGTTGTCACGATAGCGGTCGTGGCCGGCCTCTACCTCGTCACCGTCGCGCAGCCCTTCGTCCTCTGGATCGGCGTCGCCATCTCCGCCCTGGTCTATCGATCGATCGGAGCCTGGCAGATCCTGCTGCTGAACAACCGGAGACTCCCTGAAGGGTTCAAGGTCAGTCGCCTCAACACGTGGCTGCTCTGGATCACCGTGGTCACCGGCTTCGGTGGCGTCGGGCTCTGGGCCGTTTTCGTGCTTCCGGGCGAAATTGCCAAGCGGTTCGGGACTTGATCGGCGCGCACCGTCCAAAGGTGATCGAAGGGTTCGCCACGCTGCTGGCGGCCAATGATCGGCTCGCGGCGTCGTCGTATGTTATTTTGCTTTGCGAAATAAAGGATAGTCGATCCGACAGCCAAGCCGGCGAAGCAAGCCGGCGCGGGCAGGCAGTCGTCAGTACCGGCCCGCCGAGAGCAGGGAAGGGAGGCGACTCATGTTCAAGCTCTTGACGGCGGCCTTCCTGGCCGCAACCGCCATATCTTTCGGTGTGCCGCCGGCGACCGCGCAGGACAAGATCCGCTGGAAGATGCAGAGCGCGTTCGGCAGCCAGCTGCCGCATCTGGGCCCGCCGGCCATACGCTTCACCAAGGACATCGAGGTGATGTCTGCCGGCAAATTCGAGATCAAATTCTACGAGCCCGGCGCGCTGGTGCCGCCGCTGGAAAGGCTCGATCGAGTCATGCTGGACCACGCCAGGCTACCATACCGGCAAGTATCCAGCGCTTGCCTTCTTCACCACCGTGCCGTTCGGGCCGGGGATCGGCGAGTTCCTGGCGTGGAAGTGGCACGGCGGCGGCAACAAGCTGCGTGACGAGATCTACGCCCAGCATGGCCTGAAGGCGTTTGACTGCTTCTGCATCGGCCCCGAGACGTCGGGCTGGTTCCGCAAGGAGGTCAAGGGCATTGAGGACATGAAGGGCATCAAGATGCGCTTCTTCGGGCTCGGCGCGCGGGTGATGGAGAAGATGGGTGTGTCGACCCAGCTGCTGGCGGCGGCCGACATCTTCCCGGCGCTGGAGCGCGGCGTGATCGACGCCACCGAGTTCTCGATGCCGACGATGGACATCCAGCTCGGCTTCCACCAGATCGCGAAGTACAACTACTTCCCGGGCTGGCACCAGCAGGTGTCGTGCAGCGAGTTCCTGATGAACGCCAAGGCGTTCGATGCGCTGCCCGCACACTACAAGGCGATGATCGAGGTTGCAGCGCAGGCGCAGGTGATCTTCACGTATGCCGAGACCGAGGCGTCGCAATTCGGTCCGATGCAGGAGATGCAGGCCAAGCACGGCGTGCAGATTCGTCGCTGGAGCGACAAGGATCTGGCAGCGTATGAGAAGGCTTGGCTCGAGGTGATCGCCGAGGATTCAGCCAAGGATCCACTGTTCAAGAAGATCGCCGATCACTACCTGGACTTCCGCAAGAAGTACGCCGTGTGGGGCGAGTCGCAGACGATGAAGGCGACCTACCTCAACAGCAAGTAACGGCACGCCACGGCATGGTGACGGCCGGGCATCGATAAACAACCGATGCCCGGCAGCTCGTTTGCGGATTGAGGTGCACGCGAACGGATCTACCGACTTCCGGACGCGTCCGCCTGCGCTGCCTGACGGGGGTCGACGCCATGAAGACAGTGCTTGCGATCGCCGAGGCCATCCGCCGGACGCTCGAGTGGATTGCCTTTGCGTCGGGCTGGCTGATGGTGATCATGGCCACCGTCATCACCTTCGACGTTCTGGCGCGCAAGGCAGGCCTGGAGCTCCCTTACACCAAGCTGCAGGAGCTCGAATGGCATTTCCATGCCGCCATCTTCTCGCTGTGGATGGGCTATTGCTATACAATCAACGCCCATCCCCGCGTCGATTCACTCACCGAGCACCTCAGCCTGCGCCGCAAGGCCTGGATCGAGCTGGCCGGCTGCGTGCTGTTCGCGATGCCGTACGTCATGCTTGTGTCCTGGTACAGCCTCGACTTCGTGGCCCAGTCGTATCGGTTGAATGAGATGTCCGACGCCGCGGTCGGGCTCACGCATCGCTGGGTGCTCAAGGGTATCTATGCCGCCGGCTTGTGGATGGTGGTGGCCGGCATCCTGAGCGTGCTGCTCCGCGTGATCGCCTTCCTGTTCGGCGGTCGGCCGCAGGAAGAGGTCAATCTGCAAATCGGCCATACGGTCGCGGAAGTTTAGGGGGGCTGCCGTGCTCGATTGGCTCGCCGACAACCTCGCCTTGATCATGTTCGTGGCGATGTTTTTCGTCATCTTCTGCGGCTACTCCGTGGGTTACGTGATGGGGGGATGGCGCTGGTCTTTGCCGTGCTGGGTTCGTGGCTGGGGGTGTTCAGGCTCATCAGCCTGTCTGACGTCGTTCTGCGCATGTGGGGTCAGGTGGCGATAGACCCGGTATTGGCCTCGGTCCCGATGTTCATCTTCATGGGGTCGATTCTCGAACGGTCGGGATCGGCCAAAGCGATGCTGGATGCAACCGAGGTGATGCTGAAGCGGGTTCCGGGGGCGCTGGCCGTGGCCGTGATGGCGATGGGCACCATCCTCGCCGCACCGATCGGCGTGGTCGGTGCTGCCGTGGTCACGCTCTCGGTGATCGCGCTGCCGCAGATGCTTAAAGCGGGCTACGACAAGCGGCTTGCGATTGGCACCATTGCCTCGGCCGGCACCTTGGGCATCCTTATCCCGCCGGCAATCATGCTGGTGGTCATGGCCGACATGCTAGGCACGTCGGCCGGCTATCTGTTCCTGTCGTCGATCATGCCGGGCTTCCTGCTCTCGGGCCTCTACATGCTTTACATCCTGGGCGTCGCCGTTCTGCGTCCGGGCGCGGCGCCCAAGCTGACGGCGGAATACGGGCCGCAGAGCCGCAGAGAATTCTGGTGGACGCTCTGGCGCGGAATGTTCCCGATGACGGCGCTGATGGTGATCGTGCTCGGCTCGATCTTCGCCGGCTGGGCGACGCCCACCGAGAGTGGCGGTGTCGGCGTGCTGGGCTCGATGCTGATCGCGGCCCTGAACAATCGTCTGAACATCAAGATGCTGAACGAGGCCATCCGCTCGGCCTGTCGTGCCAATGGCCTGGTGTTCATGATCTTCCTTGGCGCGACCGGATTCTCCCTGGTCTTCCGGCTGTTAGGCGGCGACGAACTGATGATCTCGACCCTGTTGGGCCTGGGAGTTGACACCAAGTGGGAGATGCTCATCTTCGTGATGATCCTGATCTTCCTACTGGGCTTTCCCTTCGAGTGGATCGAGATTTGCCTGATCGTGCTGCCGATCTTCGGGCCGATCCTGGCCAAGTATGACTTTTCCGACCATCTTGGTGCCGGTGCGGGCCAGGCGCATCTGCTGACCTGGTTCGGGACGATCGTCGCGGTCAACCTGCAGACCGCGTTCATGACTCCGCCTTTCGGCGCCACGCTGTTCTACATGAAGGGCACGGCGCCGCCCGGAGTCACCATGAATGACGTGTACCGCGGCATGTACCCCTTCGTCGCCCTGCAGGTTGTCGGGCTGCTGCTTTGCATCTACTACCCCAGCATCAGTCTGTGGCTCCCCAGGCTGGCCGGCTTCCTTGACTAGGGCCGTGTGCTGCGGCAGGGGAGGGGTGGTTCCCCCTCCCGAGTGCCGGGTATGACGAAGGCAAAACAACCCGTTGCGGCAAGGCCCACCGAAGCCACGCTGCGTCGTGCCTTGATCGGTACCTGTCGCCGGATGAATGCCCTGGGCATCAACCAGGGAACGTCGGGGAACGCCAGCGTACGGATCGGTCGCGACCGGTTCCTCATCACACCCAGTGGCGTGTCGTATGACGCCATGCTGCCGGCGCAGATCCCGACCATGACCTTGAGCGGGCGCTGGTACGGCGCGCGACGGCCGTCGTCGGAATGGCGCTTTCACCGCGACATCCTCGCAGCACGGGCTGACGCGGGTGCGGTGATCCATACGCATGGGCCGCTGGCCACGACCTTGGCGGTGCTGCGTCGCGATATCCCGCCTTTCCACTACATGGTGGCGGTGGCGGGCGGCGACTCGATCCGCTGCGCGCCTTACGCCACTTTCGGCACCCAGGCGCTGAGTGACTTGGCGCTGGCGGCGCTCGCGGGCCGCCGCGCTTGCCTGCTGGCCAATCACGGGCTGATCGCCATCGGCGCCACGCTCGAAAAGGCGCTGGCGCTGGCGGTCGAGGTCGAGGCGCTGGCGGGCATGTACCTGCGCGCCTGCGCCATCGGCGAGCCGGCGCTGCTGTCGGCGGCGCAGATGGCCGAGGCCTTGGCGTTGTTCCGTACCTACGGCACGCCGGATTTTCCGGACGCCGATCTGGTCCATGCCGGGACACGCCTGCCACGTGGGTAGCCGGCGCCCAGGGGACAGTGTCCGAAAACCGCGAGACGGCGGCGGGGCGGCGGAGGATGATGGTTTCATGGACCTCGATCATGACGCCTGCTACCGCGCCATCCAGACGCGCGATGCCCGCTTTGACGGACGCCTGTTTGTCGCCGTCAAGACGACCGGGATCTACTGCCGGCCGATCTGTCCGGCGCGCACGCCCAAGCGCGAGAACGTCCTGTTCTTTTCAACCGCCACGGCTGCGCAGGGAGCGGGCTTCAGGCCCTGTCTGCGTTGTCGGCCGGAAACCTCGCCCGATCTTGCTGCCTGGCGCGGCACGTCCAACACTGTCTCGCGGGCGCTGGCGCTGATCGAAAGCGGCGCGCTGGATGCCGCCGACGTCGAGGCGCTGGCCGATCGCCTGGGGGTCGGCGAGCGTCAGCTGCGGCGGCTCTTCCGCCAGCACCTTGGCGCCTCGCCGGTCGCGGTGGCGCAGACACGGCGCGTGCTGCTGGCCAAGCAGCTGATCCACGACACGCAGCTGTCGATGGCCCATGTTGCCTTGGCGGCCGGG
Source organism: Vineibacter terrae (assembly GCF_008039615.1). Classification (GTDB taxonomy): domain Bacteria; phylum Pseudomonadota; class Alphaproteobacteria; order Reyranellales; family Reyranellaceae; genus Vineibacter; species Vineibacter terrae. Next base: position 61,921 of record NZ_VDUZ01000006.1, read on the forward strand.
TTCGGCAGCGTGCGCCGCTTCAACGAGACCTTCCAGCAGCTCTTCGACCGGCCGCCGATCGCTCTGCGGCGAAGCCGGGCGACGCAAGCGGTGAGCACCGGCGGCGGGGCTGTGTCCGTGACGCTGGCCTATCGGCCGCCTTACGACTGGAGCGCGATGCTGACGTTCCTGGCGGCGCGCGCGATCCCCGGTGTGGAGGTCGTCTCGGGCGACCGCTACGCGCGCACGATCGCGATCGGCGACGGCAAGGGCACGCTCATGGTCGAGCCCACCGCCAATGCACGCGTCAAGGCGACCGTCCGCTTCCCGCATTTGCGCGCGCTGCCGACGATCATCGCCCGCGTGCGGCGCGTGTTCGACCTGGCGGCCGATCCTGTCGCGATCGGTGCCCATCTGGCGCAGGATCCCACCTTGGCGCCGCTGGTCGCCGCACGCCCGGGACTGCGTGTGCCCGGCGCCTGGGATGGCTTCGAGCTCGCCGTGCGCGCTGTCCTGGGTCAGCAGATCACGGTCGCAGCGGCGACCGGGCTCGCCGGCAAGCTGGTACGAGCCCATGGCGAGGCGCTGCCATCGCCGGACGGTGCGATGCCGGGCTTGACGCACGTGTTTCCCGCGCCCGGGACGCTGGCGGCGGCGGATGTCGCCGCGCTGGGCATGCCGGGCGCACGTGCCGCAGCGCTGCGGTCGCTGGCCGCGGCGGTGGTGGCGGATCCGCTGATCTTCGGTCCGCGGCGCAGCCTTGACGAGGCGATCGCCCGCCTGCAGTCGTTGGCCGGCGTCGGTGAGTGGACGGCGCAATACATCGCCATGCGCGAGCTGCGCGAGCCCGATGCCTTTCCGGCCAGCGACATCGGCCTGCTGCGTGCCATGGCTGACGGCGCCGGAGCGCGGCCGTCGCCGGCGCAGCTGCTGGCCCGCGCCGAGGCGTGGCGGCCGTGGCGCGCCTATGCAGCGCTGCATCTGTGGGCCGCCGATGCCCGGAATGCGATCATCGACAGGGAGACAACCGATGCCCGCCGCGCCGCCTGACCGCTTTCGCCTCGACCGCCTCAAGACGCCGATCGGCGAGGCGCTGCTCGTCACCGACGGCGATGGGCATCTGCGCATGCTCGACTGGAGCGATTTCGAAACACGCCTGGAGCGGTTGCTGCGCCGGCAATACGGCGCCGTCGACCTCATGCCCGGCCGTGCACCGGCCGACATGCGCCATGCGCTGGACAGCTACTTTTCCGGCGATCTTGCGCAGCTTCGCGCTATCAGCTGGCGCACTGCCGGCACGCCGTTCCAGCGCAAGGTGTGGAAGGCGCTGTGCAGCATCCCGGCTGGCGAGACGTTGAGCTACGGGGCGCTTGCGGCCAGGCTTGGTATTCCGCGTGCCATGCGCGCCGTTGGCCTTGCCAACGGAGCCAATCCGATCAGCGTGGTTGTGCCTTGCCATCGGGTGATCGGCTCCGATGGTTCGCTGACCGGCTACGGCGGCGGCCTCGACCGCAAGCGCTGGCTGCTGACGCACGAGGGCGCTGCGTTTCGCGACAAGCCGCAGCCGGGAGCGCTGGCGGCGTAGAATGCAAGCGCGAGCTTCTGGCTCGCGCTTGCAGGTCAGAAACGCACCAGACCCCAGTCGTCGATCGGCTCGAAGCCGAGCGCACGATAGGCGCGCTGTGCTGCGTTGTTGCTCACGTCGGTGAACAGCACGGCGCGGTCGGCGCCGGCCTGCCGCGCCCGCAGCAGGCTGCCGGCGACCGCCACGCGTGCGAAGCCGCGGGCGCGGCCGAATGGTGGCGTGTAGACGCCGCCGACCTGCACCACGTCGGGCAGCGCCGCGTTGAAGCCCGTGAAGGCGACCGGCCGGCCCTGGGCTTCGACCACCCAGGCACGGCCTTCAGCGTGCAGCGCCGCGACATCCTGCGCCGCGACATCCCAGGTCGTGGCCGTGCGCGGCAGGTCGAACATCTCGACGAGGTATTCCACGCGCCACGCTGCCAGCAGAGGCAGATCGTCGTCGCCCATGCTGCGCACCGTGATGTCACCGGCCGACAGGGCCTGTGGCACGACCAGCTCGGTGAGCGGCAGCGCGAACAGGATCTCACGCGCGCAGCGCTTGGCGATCCGGCCGCGGACTGTCGGATGCATCAGGGTCGCGGCAACCTGGTCCCAGCTGCCGACGACGCCGACGATCTTGCGTCCGGATGCTGCCAGCGCCGCATCGAGCAGGACACGCACGTCGTGACCTCCGCTGGGGACGAGCGGCATCACGTTGCCGTTCCAGTAGTGGGCGACGACACCGACGACCTCGTCGTTGACCAGGGCGGCGGCATAGGTGCCGCCGTAGCGGCGCCCGTCATCGATGGCGCCGGCATGGCGCAGGTTGGAGCGCTGGAAGAGAGTGAGGTCGGGGTTGTCGGCGAAGAAGGCCTCGAGGCGCGGCTCGTCGCCGGCACCCAGGATACGGATATCGAACGCGCTCATATGGACCCCCTTTTGATCGTGCCGACCGGGGGTCGCTCGGGGATGATGGGTCCCCGAAAACGAAACGCCCGGCGCAACAGCCGGGCGTTGGTGCTGTCTAGAGGCGGACCGCTACTTCTTGGCCGCCAGCCCGATGTTGCCGAATTTTTCTTTGAATCGCGACATGCGACCGCCGCGGTCCACGATCTTGTTGACGCCAGTCCATGCCGGATGGGTCTTCTGGTCGATGTCCAGCCGCAAGGTCGCTCCCGGCTTCCCATAGGTGGAGCGGGTCTTGAACGACGTGCCGTCGGTCATGACGACCGTAAGCTCGTGATAGTCGGGGTGAATGCCTTGCTTCATGACGGATCTCTGCGTGCGAGGGGCGCCTTATATAGGAGGCGGTGCCGCGGGGCAAGGCCATTGCGCTCCCTCGCGACGGATTGTCTGCGGGGATGTGTCATGCGTCGACAGGCTCGCTTGTTGATACCCGGGACGCCTGCTATAGGGCGCGGCAACACATGCAATTTCAATGACTTGGGTCGATCAACCCATGACTGCCAGCTTCGACGTGACCGCCACGCGCCTGCTTGACCGCTTCGCCGATCGGCTGGAGGCCGCCTTGGCCGATGTCGCCGAGGTCGACTATGAGGGCGGCATCCTGAACGTGGCCCTGGATGGCGGCGGCACCTACGTGATCAACAAGCACGCGCCGACGCAGCAGGTATGGGTCTCCTCGCCTCAATCCGGTGCGTGGCATTTCGCCCTGGATGCCAAATCGGGCGCCTGGCGGGATACGCGGCAGGGGCAGGATCTGGTCGCGCTGCTGACGCGCGAGCTGGCCGCTGCGACCGGCATTGATGTTGTTCTTGGCTAGAGGTCGTGCAGGGCATGGCCACCAATACTGCTGAATCGGGCAAACGACGCGACCTGCGGCCGCTGCGCCTGCTGTTTCCCTATCTGCGGCCATATCGCAGCCGCGTGGCGCTGGCGTTGCTGGCGCTGTTCGTGGCGGCCGTCACGGTGCTCGCGTTCGGGGCTTGCCTGCGAGCTCTGATCGATCTCGGTTTCGCCGCCGGCCGCAGCGATATCCTCGACTACGCCCTGGCATCCCTGCTGGTGGCGGTGGCGGTCCTGGCGGCGGCGTCGGCAGGGCGCTTCTACTTCGTTTCCTGGCTCGGCGAGCGTGTGGTCGCTGACCTGCGCCGCGACGGCTTTGCGCATGTGCTGAAGCTCAGCCCGGCATGGTTCGAAACCGCGCGCACCGGCGACGTGATGAGCCGGCTGACGACCGACACGACCCTGATCGAGCAGGTGGTGGGCTCGTCGGTGTCGGTGGCCGTCCGCAACATGCTGATGTTCATCGGCGGCACCATCATGCTGGTGATCACCAGCCCGCGGCTGACCGTGCTGGCGCTGGCGGTGGTGCCGCTGGCGGTGGTGCCGATCATCGTGCTGGGCCGTCGCGTGCGGCGCCTGTCGCGGCTGAGCCAGGAGCGCATCGCCGACGTCACCGCCTATGCCGGCGAGCGGGTCGATGCGATCCGCACCGTGCAGTCGTTCGGCCACGAGCAGCGCGAGGCGCAACATTTCTCGGGCCTGGTCGAGGCCGCCTTCAGCACGGCGCGCAGCCGCATCCTGCAGCGTGCGATCCTGACCGGCATCGTGATCCTGCTGGTGTTCGGCGCGGTCGGGGTGCTGCTGTGGATCGGGGGGCGCGATGTGCTGAGTGGCCGGATCACGGCCGGCGACCTTTCGGCGTTCGTGTTCTACGCCGTGGTCGCGGCCGGCTCGGCCGGCGCCATCAGCGAGGTGGTTGGCGACCTGCAGCGCGCCGCCGGCGCCGCCGAGCGGATCGCCGAGCTGCTGGCGACGCGCTCGCCGGTCGTCGAGCCGGCGACGCCGGCAGCGCTGCCGGCGTCGGCCGGTGGGGCGATCGCCTTCGAGGGCGTCTCCTTCCGCTATCCGGCCCGGCCCGACACGGCGGCGCTGGATCATTTTGCGTTGTCGGTGGCGGCGGGCGAAAGCGTGGCGCTGGTCGGTCCCTCAGGCGCCGGCAAGACGACGGTGTTCAGCCTGCTGCAGCGCTTCTATGATCCGCAGGCCGGCAAGATCCGGCTCGACGGCGTTGACATCAGCCAGGTGCGTCTGGCCGACCTGCGGGCGCGCATGGCGATCGTGCCACAGGAGCCGGTGCTGTTCTCGGCCAGCGCGCTCGACAACATCCGCTACGGCCGGCCCGAGGCGAGCGACGCCGAGGTCCGCGCCGCGGCCGAAACCGCCCATGCGCTCGGGTTCCTGGAAGCGCTGCCGCAGGGGCTGGCGACGTTCCTGGGCGAGCGCGGCGTGCGCCTGTCGGGCGGCCAGCGCCAGCGCATCGCGATTGCGCGGGCCATCCTGCGCGATCCCGACGTGCTGCTCCTGGACGAGGCCACCAGCGCGCTGGATGCCGAGAGCGAGCTGGCCGTGCAGACGGCGCTGGACCGCCTGACCAGGAACCGTACCACGCTGATCGTGGCCCACCGGCTGGCGACCGTGCTGAAGGCCGATCGTATCGTGGTCCTGGACCAGGGCCGCATCGTCGACAGCGGCACGCACCGCGAGCTCGCCGCCCGCGGCGGTCTCTATGCCCGCCTCGCCGAGCTGCAGTTCGACCGCGCAGCGGAGTGAGGTTTCTCAAGTCCGGAGGTGGACCATAGGCCAGGAAGGGCGCTTGCGAGCATCCTGCTATTTTTCTCCAGGGTGATTTCGGTTCACCGAGTTCCTGGCGCAGGCCGTCCATCTGGCGCTTGAGGCGGGGGAGGTCGGATGTGACAGTGTTCCAGACCTTTGACGCGTCAACCGCCCAATACACGTGGACAAGGAAATTCCTCATGCCCCTGGGCAAATGCCACGGTATCTCAGGATGGGCAGAGGCAATCTGCGGTGCCACCCGTTGAAGGTTTCCTGCCGCTTCGCCAATGATTTCGAAATTGCGAATGACTGCGTCGTGTACCAGGCGTGACGCTATACTAGAAACTCGGCCTCGGTCAGCGCGGACGTATAGGTTTCGATACGCTCGATCGCCTCGAGTATGTGGGAAACGTAGTCGGGCGCCCGCAACGCCTTCATACGGGCTGGGCCTCTCGTTCGATTTGCTCGCAAATTCGCGTGGGCATGCCGCCCGTCGTTTGAACATCAATCGGGATTTGGAGCAGATCCTCAATTTCACAGAACATCGCAGAGAGATCGAACAGCGTCATCCGTTGACCGGGCCCCGGATCCACCAAGAGGTCAAGGTCGCTGTCTTCAGTATCGGTTCCGCGTAGGACCGAACCAAACACACGCGGGTTGGCACCCCGATGCCGGGTGACGATGGAGCGAATCTCGTTACGGTAACGCTCAAGCAGGACAGATGGCCGAACATGGCGACGCGGCCGACCGTTGGTCAAAGTCGCCGGTTCATGCGCCTGCTGGCGTCCCGATACAGCCTCGGTCATGGGACCCTGCCTCCTCGACCAAGCGGAATGCCGAATCTGTGATCATCTTAGCACAAAGCAGGCTGCGGCCGGCGGTCCGTTTGCTCTGGCTGATTACACCGGCACCAGGGCGGCGGCGACGCGGCGACCTTCGGCCAGCAGCACATTGTAGGTGCGGCAGGCGGCGCCGGTATCCATGACCTCGAGCACGATGCCGTGCGCCTTCAGCGCCGCGCGCTTCGACGGCGGGAAGAAGACGGCCTTTGCCCCGCAGCCGACCAGCAGCACCTCGACCGGCGGCGTGGCGCTGATGACGGCCGCGAGGTTGTCCGGCGCGATATCCACCGCGGCCGCGACCGCCCAGGCCAGGGTCTGCTGCGGCAGCACCAGTACGGCGCCCTGGTGGTCGACATCGCTGATGCGAAAATGCCCGGGCCCGTAGGTCTGGATCAGCTGCCGATCGCGCGGATCAGGCGTCGGCAGGGTCTTGTCGGTAGGCAGGGACATCATGTCCCTCCGTGAGAGGTTAAGGCCGCACCTCGACGTCCGTGATGCGCGTCTTCTCCTTCTCGTCGTCGTCCGGGCGCACCCGGTCGGGCCGGAAGTGCATGTAGACGAGGCTGGCGTTGGCGATCCAGATCGAGGAGTAGGTGCCGACGATCACACCCCATAGCATGGCGATGGAGAAGCTGTAGAGCACCGGGCCGGCGAACAGGACCAGCGCCAGCACGGCCAGGAACACGGTGCCGGACGTCATGAGGGTCCGCGCCAGCGTCTCGTTGGTGCTCACGTTGAGCAGCTCGACCAGCGACAGCCGCTTGTAGCGACGGAGGTTCTCGCGCACGCGGTCGAAGACCACGACGGTATCGTTGATCGAATAGCCGGCGATGGTCAGCAGCGCCGCCAGCGCTGTCAGGTTGAACTCGAGCTGCGTGATCGCGAACAAGCCGACGGTCGTCAGCACGTCATGCACCAGGGCGATCAGGGCGGCGACGCCGAACTGCCACTCGAAGCGCATCCAGACATAGATGGCGATGGCCAGCAGGACCAGGCCGACGGAGATGATGCCGGTGTGCAGCAGCTCGCCGCCGACCTTGGGCCCCACCGACTCGGTGCGGCGGAAGTCATAGGCGCTTGCCAGGGCATCCTTGGCCACGAGGATCCCCACCTGCTGGCACCATTCGTCACGCTGGTCCTGCTCCAGCGCAACGGTGGCAGGCGACGTTCCGGATCGCACCAGGTTTTCCGGCAGGCCGACGGCGGCGGCGGCCTTGGCCGCCTGGTCGTCGCTGATCCGCCCGGGCGCCGTCAGCTCGAGGTTGCCGGATTGGGTGTCGGCGACCGGCTTCATGCTCCAGCCATTGCCCATCGCCTTGGTCAGCAGCCGGCTGGCATTGGCAACGCAGGCCTCGTCGCCTTTCTGGCGCTGGATGCGGATCAGGATCGTGTCCTTGGCGCCGAACTCCTGCAGCGAGACCTCGCCCAGGCCCAGGCCGCTGCCGATTCGGCGCGTCTCGGCGAGATCCGCGTCGCCCTTCAGCGATTTGGCCTCGATGGCGATGCCACCCTGGAAGTCGATGCCGAAATTGAGGCCGACGACGAATACCATCGCGATCGATGCGATGTTGAGGATCGTCGACAGCACAAGGGCCAGCCTGCGCTTGCCCAGGAAGTCGAAGTTGGTCTTGTTCGGCAGCAGGCGAACGGGCTTGAACATCGATGCCTCAAATCACCAGTTCGCGCGGACGGCGCCAGCGCATCCACTGCGCCAGCACCATGCGGGTGAAGATCGTCGAGCTGAACATCGAGGTCAGCAGGCCGAGCGACAGGGTGGTGGCGAAGCCCTTGATCGGGCCCGACCCGAAGCCGAACATCAGCACGCCGGCGATCAGGGTGGTCAGGTTGGCGTCGATGATCGCCGACATCGCCCGCTCGTAGCCGGCGGTCAGCGCCGACATCGCGGAGCGGCCCAGGCTCTGCTCCTCGCGCACGCGCTCATAGATCAGCACGTTGGAGTCGACCGCCATGCCCACCGTCAGCACCAGACCGGCGATTCCCGGCAGGGTGAGCGACGCGCCCAGCACCGACATGCCGGCGAAGACCATGAGCAGGTTGACGGCCATCGCCAGGTTGGCGAAGCCGCCGAAGGTCGGCCCGTAGGACAGGAACATGAACAGCACCACCAGCGCCGTACCGACGACGGCGGCGATGGTGCCGGCACGGATGGCGTCAGCGCCCAGGTCGGCGCCCACGGTGCGGCGCTCGATCACGGTCAGCGTCGCCGGCAGCGCGCCCGAGCGCAGCTGCAGGGCGAGATCGTTGGTCTGCTGGCTCGTGAAACTGCCGGTGATGATGCCGCTGCCGCCGCAGATCGCCGACTGGATCACCGGCGCGCTGATGACTCGCTCGTCCAGCACGATCGCCAGCGGCTTGTTGATGTTGTCGGTCGTGGCGCGGCAAAACGCGCGGCCGCCCGACGTGGTGAAGCGGAAGCTGACGATGGGCCGGTTGGTCTGCTGGTCGAAGGTCGCCTGGGCGTCGGTCAGCTCCTCGCCGCTCACCACGACGCGGCGGCTCACCGGCATGCATGCCGTGGCCTGGCGCCGGCAGATTTCCTCGGCGATCAGGGTCTTGTTGCTTTCCTTCTGCCAGCGCTCGCTCTTGGCCAGCTCCGGCCAGACGGCGTCCCAGCCCTCCTTGGTGGGCCGCAGGATGGTGGCGCCGACGCCTTCGAGCCGGAATTCCATCTTGGCGGTGGTGCTGATCAGCTTGATCAGGTCGTCCGGGTTCTCGACGCCGGGCACCTGCACCAGGACACGCTCGTCGCCCTGGCGCTGGATGGTCGGTTCCTTGGTGCCGGTCTCGTCGACCCGCTTGCGCACCACCTCGATCGACTGGTCCAGCACCTGCTGGCGGCGGCGCGTCAGCTCCTGCTGGGTGTAGGCCACCCGCAGGGTCGTCGGCGCCACGGTCGTGACATCGAGCAGGCCGGACTCGAGGTTGCGGATGATGTCGGCGATCCTGGCGGCATCGGCGGCATCGCGCAGCGAGACGGTGAGCGACGTGCCGTCGCTGGCGATCTCGCGCACCTGGAGCTGCTGCTTGCGCAGCTCGGTGCGAATGCTGTCGGACAGGTCGGTCAGGCGCTGCCGCACGACGCTGCGCACGTCGACATCGAACAGCAGATGGGCACCGCCGCGCAGGTCGAGCCCGAGGCTGATGATGTTGGCGGCGTACCACTGCGGCAAGTAGTTCAGGACCGCGGTCGGCAGCAGGTTGGGCAGCGCCAGCAGCAGCGACAGCAGCACGATGCCGGTGATGGTCCAGTTCTGCCAGCGGGGAAGGGTCAGCATGCGGCATCTCGCCGGTTATGGCCAGCTTTCCTGGCAGTTATTCCTTTTTCCTGCCGCCGAACAGGCTGCCCAGCAATCCACCCGGCCGCGCCTGCTCGCCGGCGGGCTTGCTCTCCAGCAACGGCTTCTCGGTCGAGTCGTCGTCCTTGCCGCCCTTCACCGGCACATCGCGCGCCAGGATGCTCGAGATCGTGCTCTTGGCGACGCGCACGCGCACGTTCTCGGCGATCTCGACCTGCACCTCGTTGTCCCCGACCACCTTGGTGACCAGTCCGATGATGCCGCCGCCGGTGACCACGCGGTCGCCGCGCTTGACGCCGCCAAGCATCTCGCGGTGCTCGCGCATCTTCTTTTGCTGCGGGCGGATCAGCAGGAAGTAGAACACCACGAAGATCAGGATCAGCGGCAGGATCTGCTCGAATCCCCCCAAGCCGCCGCCACCGCCGCCGGTTGCCTGGGCGTGCGCCTCCGAAATAAACATGCCTAGCTCCTGTCTGTGGCGGTGGCCCCGGCCATTATGAGGGGCGGGGGCAAAAAATGGACGCCGGACTATACCCACGCGTAACCGCTTTGCAACGCGCAAGACAGCATGGCGACGTCATGGCCGGATTGGCGAAATCGCTTTCGGCTTCAAGGGTTTATCGTTAGGTTGCCGGCCGCTTCACTGACCCGATGCACAGGCCTTTGACATGACCGAACCGCTGGAACCGCTGCTGCTGCGCATCGTCGAGGCGCTCGAACGGCTGGCGCCGCCAGCCAAACCGGCCCTCGACGTGACCTCGGCGGACGCTTTCGTCTGGCATGCTTCGGGCATCCTGGAGGCGGTTCCCGACGTCAACCGGGTCGATATCGGCCTGCTGCAGGGCATCGAGCGCCAGAAGGATATCCTCGAGGACAACACCCTGCGCTTCGCGCGTGGGCTGCCGGCCAACAATGCGCTGCTGTGGGGCGCGCGCGGCTGCGGCAAGAGCTCGCTGGTCAAGGCGGTGCACGCCGCGGTCAACACGGCATTGGGCGGCACCCCCGGCCCGCTGGCGCTGGTCGAGATCCACCGCGAGGATATCCCCTCGCTGCCGGCCCTGCTGGGGCTGCTGCGCAGCTCCAAGCGGCGTTTCATCCTGTTCTGCGACGATCTGAGCTTCGATGGTCAGGACGCGGCCTACAAGTCGCTGAAGGCGGTTCTGGAGGGCGGCATCGAGGGACGGCCGGACAACGTGCTGTTCTACGCCACCTCCAACCGTCGCCACCTGATGCCGCGCGACATGATCGAGAACGAGCGTTCCACCGCCATCAACCCCAGCGAGGCGGTCGAGGAGAAGGTCTCGCTGTCGGACCGCTTCGGCCTCTGGCTCGGCTTTCACAATGCCGATCAGCCCACTTATTTCGCGATGATCGAAGGCTATGTGCGCCGCTACGGCCTGGAGATCGATCCGGAGACCTTGCGCAAGGAAGCGGTCGAGTGGTCGGTCACCCGCGGCGCCCGCTCCGGCCGCGTCGCCTGGCAGTACATCCAGGATCTTGCCGGCCGGCTCGGCAAGCGGCTGGCGTAGGGGGCGGATCGGATCGCTCGCGTTCACGTGAGCGCGAGCGTGACATACGTGCACGACGGCACGAACCGTGCCTAACTGCGGCGAACGCTGTCGCTCCGCGCCCGGAGGCCGTCATGCACGCCGTCGCTGCTCGTCCGCTGTTCGCCGTCCTCGTGGCGGCGGTCCTTGCCGTGCTCGGGTCCGCCGTCCAGGCACGATGCACCAAGAATGTCGCCGATGGCGGGCCGATCCGGCTGGCGGGGCTGGGCGAGAGGCTGCTGGCGCAGAAGCCGGCCACCGCCAGCGCCGCGCGGATCACCTTCGTCGGCCACGCCAGCTTCCTCATCGAGACGCCGCAGGGCGTGCGCGTGATCACCGACTACAACGGACTCAACGGCTATGGCCGCAAGCCCGACATCGTCACCATGAACAATGCCCACGGCACGCATTTCACGGACGACGTCGAGCCGGGCGTCACGTATGTCCTGCGCGGCTGGGCGGAGGGCGGCAAGGATCTGATGACGCACGAGGTCGAGCTGCGCGACGTCAAGGTGTGGAACGTGCCGACCAACGTGCGCGACTACGGCGGCACGCGCATCAACGGCAACTCGATCTTCGGCTTTCAGATCGGCGACCTGTGCATCGCCCATCTCGGCCATCTGCACCATCGCCTCGAGAAGGAGCATCTGGAGCAGCTTGGCCGCATCGATGTTCTGATGGTGCCGATCGACGGCTCCTACACCATGGGTGTGCCGCTGGTGGTCGAGGTGGTCAAGCAGGTCCAGCCGCAAGTGGTGCTGCCCATGCATTATTGGGGCAGCAGCCAGGTCGAGCGTTTCCTGCGCCTCGTCGCCGACAGCTACGAGGCAGTCTGGCCTGACAGCCGCACCATCGATGTCACCAAGGCGGGGCTGCCGGAGAAGCCGGCCGTCATCGTGGTGGGCGGCAGCGGCGGCGACTAGTCTCGCTATCCAACCGCAGGGCGACCTGTTCGCCGTGTCGCTGATGCCCTGGGACAAGCTGGTCGCCGCGTTCACGGTGCCCAACCTGATCACCATCGTCGCTCATCGGGGAACCGCAGGCGATCCGGTCACGATACGACGGGCGATAGGGTAGAGCGTCCGGCCGCCCGTCGGCTACAGAAAGATCGCCGAGGGCTCGATGCCCAGCAGAACCTGGCCGACCGACTCGAAATGCGCGGCGCGCGACTGGATCTGCTGCGAGAGCGTGTGCATGTCGCGGAACCGGCGCTCGAAGGCCGTGCCGAGGAAGATCGCGTCGGTGCCCGCGGCCTTGTAGGCGTAGTCGGCAACCGCCTCGGCGGTATGGATGGCGTGTGCGCAGGCCAGGCGTACCCGGGCGCGGGCCGGCAGGTCGATCGGGGCGTCGGCGCCCGCCGTAGCCCAGATCGCCGACAGGGTCTCCACGAGATAGGCGCGGGCCGCATCCAGCTGCGCCGTCATACGCGCGACATCGGATTGCACCACGGCATTGTCGGCCAGCCGGCCGACATTGCGCGGCGCCTTGCGCCCCGCCAGCTCGATGAACGCATCCAGCATGGCGCCGGCGATGCCGAAGCCGACGCCGGCGACGCCGACGGCATAGAGACCCTGCATGGTGAAGGCATAGAGCCGGCCGGGCTCACGCCGCAAGGTCGGGTCCTCGCGCGTGCCGCTGAAGGCTTCCGGCACGAACAGATCGGTCGTGGTGTAGGAGTCGCTGGCCGTGCCGCGCAGGCCGATCACGTCCCAGGTGTGGATCAGCTCCGCCTGGGTGGCGGGGAACAGCAGCGTGCGCACGGTCGGCCGGCCAGCCGTGTTCAGCCGCACGCCGCCGCCGGGCTCGCTCACCAGGCAGTGCACGCCCATCCAGCTCGCCTGCCGGCAGCCCGAGGCGAAATCCCAGCGGCCGCTGACCTTGTAGCCGCCCGGCACGGCCGCTGCCCGGCAAGAGTTGGGCGGGCCCCAGGCGATGATCGCGCGCGCATCGGCGTAGATCGTGCGCGCGGTCCTTAGGGGCAGGAACGGTGCGATCAGCGCCGAGCTGTTGGCGACGAAGATGTTCCAGCCCACCGAGCCGTCATGGCGTGCGATCTCCTCGACGGCGCGCAGATAGACCCAAGGCTCGACCTCGTCGCCACCGACGGAGCGCGGCAGCAGCATGCGGAAGAGCCGCGCGGCGTGCAGGTCAGACAGCAGCGGCTCCGGGATGCGCTGGGTGCGCTCGATGTCATCTGATGCTGCGTCGAGCGCCGGCGCCAGGGCTCGCGCCCGCGTGACGGGGGCCTGTCCTGCGAAGGTCGTCCCGATGATATCGTTCATGCGCCGACCGCGACCATGCCTGCCCGATTAGTCGCGCGGGATGCGGTAGGCGGTCAACTCGATACGATGCGAAGAGGGCCGCGGTTTGCACAATCCAGGGGCTGCTCAGGCGCTCATCTGCCGCAGGACCTGGCCCAGATTGTCTCCCAGCTCCGGCCCGAGATACCCGCCTTCCTGGACCAGCACGGTCGGCAGCTTCAGTGAGGCGATCAGGCTGGCCATCCGCCCGAAGCCGTCGGTCGTGATCCTGAGCCCCTGCAGCGGGTCATGCTCGGAGGCGTCCAGCCCCAGCGCCACCACCAGCGCCGTGGGTGCGAACGTGCGGATGCGCTCCAGCGCGCGTTCGCCCGTTGCCAGCCAGATCGCGTCGCCGCTGCCTAGCGGCAGCGGCAGGTTGAGGTTGCTGCCCTCGCCGGCGCCTTCACCGCGCTCATGCGCGTGGCCCCAGAAGAATGGGTAGTAGTCGGCCGGATCGGCGTGGATGGAGACGGTGAGCACATCGTTGCGGGCATAGAAGATGCCCTGCGTGCCGTTGCCGTGATGCACGTCGATGTCGAGGATGGCGACGCGCTGATGCGCCGTGCGCAGGTGTTGCGCGGCGATGGCGGTGTTGTTCAGGAAGCAGAAGCCGCCGGCCATGTCGGCATAGGCATGGTGGCCCGGCGGCCGGCAGAGCGCGTAGGCCATCGGGGCCGCAGCGCCGGCGCGGGTCTCGTCCATCACGATCTGGGCGGCTGTCACGGCCACCTGGGCGGCGGCCAGAGACGCCTCCCACGTGCCGGCGCCGATCGGGCAGGCGCCGTCGACCTGATGCCAGCCGGCGCGGCCGGCGATGGCGCGCGGATAGGAGCCGCGATAGCGCACGGGGTGCACGTTGGGGATCACCTCGGGGCCGGCGCCGTCGAGCTTTTGCCACTCGCGCTGCGCCACCTGCAGGAAATCGACGTATTCCGGCGTATGCACTGCGAGGACCGGCACCAGTCCGGTGTAGGCCGGCGTCACGATCTCATGCCCGCCGGCCCGCGCCGCCTTGAGCAGGATGTCGGCCCGCGCCGGCTTCTCGGCGCTTTCCTTGCGCTCGCCGCGCACCAGGAAGAACGCCGGGTCGTGCAACGCATGCTTGTCGGAATAGACGACCTTCATCGGATGTCCTCTCGCTCCGCCACCGTAGCGATGAACCGTTGCCGACGACAAGTCCGGACCACGCCGAAAGTGGCATCCGCCTTACTTGATCATGAAAAGACCGTGATGCCGCCGCGCGGCGCCTCTGCTTCGACACAGCTCGCGCCGTACCTGAAACGGGAACTGATCTCGCACGATGGCGTTTGCACATCTGGGCAGGTTCCCAGGAGGAGCCTCATGCAGCATTGGTTGCGTACGGCTTTCGCCGCGTCACTCTGTCTCCTGTCCGTGGGCCTGGCCGGCCATGCGATGGCCCAGGCCGATCCACCAGCCCGGGTCGGGCGGATCAGCTATCTCACCGGGACCGTCTCGTACCATGACAATGACGGGCAGGGGTGGTCTCGGGCGACATTGAACTACCCGTTCTCGTCGGGTGACGCGCTGTGGACCGAGCCCAGTGGTCGCGCCGAGATGGTGGTCGCCGGCGCTCGCGTACGCCTGCAGGGAGCGACGGAGATCGAAGCGCTGGCGCTGGACGACGAGCGGTTCAGGCTGCGCCAGCCGCAGGGGCGCATCGACCTGCGTCTGATGGGCGTGCCCTCCGACCGTCCTTACGAGATCCTCACGCCGCGCGGCACCGTGCGGCTGGTGCAGGATGGCGACTACGTCATCGAGGCCGGCACCACCGAAGACCCGACCCGCATCGGCGTGCGTGCCGGCACGGCGCAATTCATCGATGCCAGGGGCAGCGTGCTTGAGGTGCATGCGGGCGAGATCGGCCTGGTGACGGGCACGTCGCCGGTCGTGTTCTCGACCGAGCGCCTGGCGCCACCGCCCATGCCGCCGGAGTGGACGGCGCGCGATCGGCTGATCGTCTACCGGCCGGCGCCGCAATACATCGCCGCGTCGGTCACCGGCTACGAGGATCTCGATGCCTATGGCAGCTGGGTCGCCGGCGGCGACTACGGCCAGATCTGGGTGCCGCGTGCCGTGCCCACCGGCTGGGCGCCATATCGCTACGGCCATTGGGCCTGGGTGCGCCCCTGGGGCTGGACCTGGATCGACGATGCGCCTTGGGGTTTCGCGCCGTTCCACTACGGCCGCTGGGTCATGTACAACAACCGCTGGTCGTGGGTGCCGCCGGCCCGCACGGTGCGGCCGGTCTATGCTCCCGCGGTCGTCGGCTTCGTCGGCGGCTCGATTGCCGAGCTTGCCGTCATGGGCGGCAATCGCGGACCGGCGGTCGGCTGGTTCCCGCTGGGGCCGCGCGAGGTCTACGTGCCGCCGTACACGACCAACCGCACCTACATCCGCAACATCAATGTGACCAACGTCTACAACGTCACGGACATCGAGCGCCGTGCCGATTATGTCGAGCGCTGGAAGGACCGCCGCGAAGACCGTCGCGATGGCGAGCGCTGGACCTACGCCAACCAGCGTTACGCGACGGTGGTTCCGGCCGACGCCTTTGCCCGGTCGCAGCAGGTGAATCGCACCATCTTGCGCGTTCAGGCCGACAAGATGGCACGGGCCGAGGTGGCGCCGGTCGCGGCGCCGCCGGCGGTGATGGAAAGGCGTATGCCCGACGCGCGTCCGGGCGCGAAAGCACCCGAGCCCAAAGCGCCGCCGCCTATGGTTCCGCCCGAAGCACGTACGTCGTTCGGCGGTATGCCGACCATCGGCAAGCCGACACGGATCGAGCGGACGCCCGCGCCGGGACCATCCCTGGCGCATGGACGTCCGGATGCGCCGTCGGCACCGCCACCGGCCGCCGAGCCGAAGCGCGACGACCGGCCGCCACCGACCGGCGCCATGCCTCCGGCCAAGGGACCCGGGGCGCCGCCACGTCCGGATGAGAAGATGCCGCCGCCGGGTGCCCGGCCCGACCTGCCGTCGCTGCGCGAGCGGCCGTCAGGCCCGCAGGCGCCAGGCCCACAAGCGACGCCACAAGCACCGGCGCGCCCGCCCGCCGTCCCGCCGGTACCCGCTACGCCGCCCAAGCAGCCCGAGCGCGTGGGCCCATCGCCAGCCGCGCAACCGCCGGTCCGCGAGCGTGATCAGGCGGCGCCGCCACCTGCGCCGCCGCCGAGCGTGGCACCGCGGCAGCCCGAGCGCGTGTCGCCGGCGCCGCCCAAGCCGACGCCGCCCGCACCGACCGCCGCGCCACGACCCGAGCCGGCGCCGCGCCACGCCGCACCACCGCCACCCGCGGCAAAGCCACCGCAGCCAGCGGCGCCGCCGCCGGCCAAGCAGGCGCCTCCGCCACCGCCGCCGCAACCTGCGCAGGCGCCGCCACGGGAAGACCGGCCGAAGTGATCTTCGCCGTGTACGTCAGAGCGCCGGCATCACGGTGCCGGCGCAGGCGCCAAAGCCGATGCGTGCCCGGCCCGGCGCCATGCAGGCGGCGCGGAAGGTGATCGTATCACCGTCCTCGACGAAGCTGCGTGTCTCGCCGTTGGCCAATGTCACCGGCTCCTTGCCGCCCTTGGAGAGCTCGAGCAGAGCGCCGCCTTCCTCGGGCCTGGGGCCGGACTGCGTGCCGCTGCCGAACAGATCGCCGGTCGCGAGATTGCAGCCGTTGGACGTGTGGTGCGCCAGCATCTGCGCCCAGGTCCAGTAGGAATCACGGAAGTTCGAGCGCGACAGCAGGGACGGGCCGCTGTGCTCGCCTCGCATGCGCTCGCTCTCGATCCACACCTCGAGCGCGATATCGATGGCGCCCTGCGCGCGGTTATCGGGCGAGTCCAGATGCGGCAGCGGCTGGGGATCGCCATCCGGCCGCGTCCAAGCCGCGCGATAGGGCTGGAGCGCCTCCATCGTGACGATCCAGGGCGAGATGGTGGTGGCGAAGCTCTTGGCCAGGAACGGCCCCAGCGGCTGGTATTCCCATGCCTGGATGTCGCGTGCCGACCAGTCGTTGAGCAGCACGAGGCCGAACAGGTGCCGCTCGGCCTTGTCCATCGGCACGCTGGTGCCCAGCGCATTGCCTATGCCGACGAAAGCGCCCAGCTCCAGCTCGTAGTCCAGCCGCTTGCAGGCTTCGTAGACCGGCGTGTTGGCGCCGGCCGGCAGGATCTGGCCCTTGGGTCGTGCGAAGCGCTGGCCGCTCGTGCCGATCGACGAGGCGCGGCCGTGATAGGCGATGGGCACCCATTTGTAGTTGGGCAGCAGCGGATTGTCGGGCCGGAACAGCCGGCCCACGGCCGTGGCATGGTGGATCGACGTGTAGAAGTCGGTGAAGTCGCCGACGCTGGCGGGCCTGGCCATCTCGGCCTCGCGCTGCGCCACCAGCGCGCCGCCGAGCTTGACCTGGGCCGGTGATCCGGCCCGCAGGGCGCGCGACAGGGCCAGGCGCAAGGCGGACCATGCATCCGGTCCCATGGCCATGAGCGCGTTCAGGGAGGCGCCGCTGGCGGCACGCAGCGCGTTGGCCGCCGCGGTGCTGCGGATGGCGCGTGCCGTGCGCACGGCGGCCAGATCCAGGATCTGATCACCGATCGCCACACCGCCACGAAACGCCTCGGTCGTGCCGGCCCGGCGGAACACGCCGAAGGGCAGGTTCTGGATCGGGAAATCGGTGTCCGCGCTGTTGGCCGACTCGACCCAGCTGCTCAGCGCCGGATCATGCGTTTCGTTGAGGCTGGTCATGCGTGGTCAACTCCCTGCTCCAAACCCGGGCTCGGTGTCGGATCGGCTGGCGCGCTGAGCGCTACGGCTTGCCAGTGAATCGCGCCGCCAAGCCGTCCCATGTCTTATGGTAGTCGGCCTGAAGCTCAGGTGCGTCCATCGCGAAGCGCGTGGGCTTCAGCGCGTAGCGGGTCTCGAACATGAAGGCGAGCGTGTTGTCGATCTTGTGCGGTGCCAGGGCCGCATCGCTGGCCTTCTGGAAGGTTGCCTGGTCGGGTCCGTGTGGCCCGAAGGCGTTGTGCAGCGAGGCGCCGCCGGGCATGAACCCCTCGGCACGCGAGTCGTACTGGCCATGGATCAGGCCCATGAACTCGCTCATCACGTTGCGATGGAACCAGGGTGGGCGGAAGGTGTCCTCCGCCACCATCCAGCGCGGCGCGAAGATCACGAAATCGATGTTGGCCCAGCCGTGCGTATCCGAGGGTGCCGTCAGCACCGTGTAGATCGACGGATCGGGGTGATCGAAGCTCACCGTGCCCATGACGTTGAAGCGCGCCAGGTCATAGCGGTAGGGCGCCAGGTTGCCATGCCAGGCGACGACGTCCAGCGGCGAGCGGTCGATGTCGCATTCCCAGAGGCGGCCTGCCACCTTCACCACCAGGCGGAAGTCGCCGCTGCGGTCCTCATAGGCCGCGACGGGCGACTCGAAATCGCGGGCGTTGGCGAGGCCGTTCGAGCCGAACGGTCCCAGCTCGGGCAGCCGCAGATGCATGCCGTAGTTCTCGGCGATATAGCCGTAGGAGGGTCCGTCGGGCAGCTCCACGCGGCAGCGCACACCGCGTGGCAGGACGGCGATCTCGCCCGGCCTGGCGTCGAGAATGCCCATCTCCGTCGCGAGCCGCAGGCGCCCGGTCTGCGGCACGAACAGCATCTCGCCGTCATGATTGGCGAAGAAGCGGTCGGCCATCGACGTGTCGGCACGGTAGATGTGCACGCCCATCCCGGCCTGCATGGCGGCATCGCCGTTGACCGCCAGCGTGGCGACGCCATCGACGAAATCGGTGCCGGCCTTCGGCGGCGCGAAGCGGTTCCAGCGCAGCCGGTCGGCAGGCACTGGCACCTCCTCCGTCGGGCCGTTGCGCCACAAGGCCGTGGGGTAGGGCCGGAACGGCGTGCCCTTGGCCGACGGGCGGATGCGATAGAACCAGGTTCGGCGGTTCAGCGCCCGCGGCGCCAGGAACGACGTGCCCGACAGCAGCTCGGCGTAGAGGCCATAGGCCGGCTTCTGCGGCGAATTGCGCCCGACCGGCAGGGCCCCGGGCAGCGCTTCGGTCGCGAACTCGTTGCCGAAGCCTGTCTGGTAGGCGAGGGCGGTGGTGGTGCCCGCTGCCGCCGAGCGGCCGTCGGCGATATCGGAAACCGGCATGTTTCCCTCCATCGCGGGGACATGGCGTCGTCCCCGGCGCTTATGCCCGACGACTACCGCCGGGGCCGGGCGATGGCAACCCTGCCGGCTGGCTCAGGGCGAAGGCGTCGCCGGCTCGTCCTCGTGCAGGCGCACGGCTTTGGCCTTGGCGAGCGCATCGATCTCGCCATCGCGATAGCCGATCTCGCGCAGGATCTCGCGCGTATGCTCACCAAGATGCGGGCCCAGCCGCCGCACCGCGACGGGCACGTCGGACAGTCGCAGCGGATTGTTCGCGGCCATCACCTTGCCAAGGCCGGGATAGGCCATCTCGACGAAGCTCTGGCGCGCGATGGCATGCGGGTCATGCAGCATGTCGCTCACCTTCTTGACCGGCGCGCAGGGCACGCCGGCCGGGATCAGGCGCGTCAGCAGCTCCTCGCAGGTCTGGGCAGCGAACGCAGCCTCGAGGATCGGCTCGAGCACGGCGCGGTTGGCGACCCGGTCGGCATTGGTGCGGAAGCGCGGGTCCGCCTTGAGCTTGGCAAGCCCGATGCCCTCCAGCAGCTTGTGCCAAAACGCATCGTTGGTGCAGGCGACATAGAGCGGCTGCGTCTGCGTCGCGAAGGTGCGCAGAGGCACGATCAGCGTGTGCGACATGCCCATGCGCTGCGGGTCCTCGCCGGTGCGGCCGTAGTTGGTGATCCAGTGGCTCATCAGCTGCACGCCGACATCGTACAGCGCCAGATCGATGTGCTGACCGCGACCGGTGCGGTGCCGGGCCAGCAATGCCAGGGCCACGCCCAGGGCGCCGTAGGTGCCTGTGCCCTGGTCGACCGGCGCGGCGCCGACGCGCGCCGGCGGACCGTCCTGGTGGCCCGTCGCTTCCATGATGCCTGTCTCGGCCTGGATGCAGGGATCGTAGCCGGCGCGGTTGCGATAGGGGCCGGTCTGGCCATAGCCGGAGATCGACAGGTAGACAATTCCGGGATTGACGGCGCTGACCGCCTCGTAGCCGAAGCCCAGCCGGGTCATCACGCCGGGCACGAAGGCCTCCATGAACACATCGGCCCGCTGCACCAGCCGCCACATCACCTGCTTGCCGCCTTCGCTCTTCAGGTCGAGCGCCAGTCCGCGCTTGTTGCGGTTCATCGCCGGGACCCAGGCCCCACCCATCTGTGGCCGGAAATGATCGCCCTCCAGCGGCTCGATCTTGATCACGTCGGCGCCCATGTCGCCGAGGATCTGTCCGGCCACCGGGCCGGCGATCACCTGCGTCAGATCAAGAACGGTAATTCCCTGCAGCGGCAGCATTCTGGTCCTCGTATTTCGTCGTCTGTATTTCCGGACAAGGGGGCGCTAGGGTGGCGCGAGCCGAAGGAGGACGGCAAGCGCGGGATCGCGACGCTGGTCCGCTATGCATGATAGCGATGACTCGTGCGGTGTCGAATGGCAAGGAGGGGTGGCATGCATATCGCAAGGCGTCGGGCGATGGTGGCGATCACGTCGCTGCTGTGCACCGTCGCGCCCACCGGGCTGCACGCCCAGGGCATGTCCGATCGGCCGATCACCATCGTCGTTCCCTTCACACCGGGCACCGGCATCGACATCCTGGGCCGGCTGGTCGGAGAGCATTTGCGGCAGCGCTGGAACCAGCCGGTCGTCGTCGACAACAAGCCCGGCGCCAGCGGCAGCATCGGCACGCAGAACGCGGCCCGGGCGGCGCCCGATGGCCACACGCTGATGATGACGGCCAATACCTTCGTCACCAACGTGCCGCTCTATCCCAATATCGGCTACGATCCTGTGGCTGATTTCGCGGCCATCATCAAGGTCGCCACGGGCGATCTTGTGCTGACTGTCAACCCCTCGGTCAAGGTCAATTCGGCGGCCGCGCTTCTGGACCTCGCGCGCGCCCAGCCCGGCGGGCTGAAGTATGCCTCGCCCGGTGTCGGCACGCCCCAGCACCTCTTCATGGAGCTGTTCAAGCTGGCGACCAGGACGGACATCGTCCATGTCCCCTACCGCGGCTCGGCAGGCGCGGTGCAGGACGTCGTCGCGGGCCATGTCGGCATCATGGTGATGCCGCTGCACACGGCGCTGCCGTTGGAGCGGACAGGCAAGATCAAGCTGCTGGCGATCGGCAGCGAGCGCCGCTCGCCGATGGCCAACGATGTGCCGACCCTGATCGAGGAGGGAGTCGCCGGCTTCAACGTCGATCTCTGGTACGGCCTGTTCGCGCCGGCGCGCACGCCCGCCGACGTGGTGGCGCGGCTCAACAGCGAGGTGAACGCGATCCTGGCGCTCGATCCCGTCCGGGTAGTGCTGCGCGACCAGGGGCTGGAGCCGGCCGGCGGCGCTCCGGATGCTCTGGCCAGCCTGATGCGCACCGACCTCGCCAAGTGGCAGAAGGTCATCCGCGACGCCAACATAAAGCCGGAGTAGTGGGCCCGCCATGGACGACGTGATCATCGTCGGCGCCGGCATCGGCGGGCTGACCCTGGCGCTGACGCTGCATCGGGCCGGCATCGCCTGCCGTATCTACGAGGCGGCCGAGGCGATCCGGCCGGTCGGCGTCGGCGTCAACCTGCTGCCGCATGCCGTGCGCGAGCTGACCGGGCTGGGTCTGGAGGCGGCGCTGTCGCGGGTCGCCGTCACCACGCAGGAGGCCGTGTTCTTCAACCGCTTCGGCCAGCTCATCTACCGCGAGCCGCTTGGCCGCCTCGCCGGGTTCGACTGGCCGCAGTTCTCGATCCACCGGGGTGATCTGCAGGCCGTGCTGCTCGATGCCGTCACGGCGCGCATCGGCGCCGGCCGCCTCCACCTGGGCTGGCGCTGCATCGGCGCCGAGCCGGACGCGCGCGGCGCCGTCGCGCGCTTCCGCCGGGCCGCAGACGACAGCGAGCTGCCGGTGCAGCGTGGCGCCATCGTGGTCGCCTGTGACGGCATCCATTCGGTGATCCGCAAGCAGCTGCACCCCGGCGAAGGCGATCCGCTGTACTCCGGCTACAACATGTGGCGGGGCGTCACGCGCTGGCCGCCGTTCCTTTCCGGCGCCAGCATGGTGCGCGCCGGCTGGCTCGCGACGGGCAAGATGGTGATCTATCCCATCCGCGATGCCGTCGACGACGAGCGCCGCCAGCTCGTGAACTGGGTGGTCGAGATCGAGACGCCGCACTACAAGCGGCGCGACTGGAACCGGCCGGGCCGGCTCGAGGATTTTCTTCCCGCCGTCGCCGACTGGCGCTTCGACTGGCTCGATGTGCCGGCCTTCCTGCGCGCTGCCGACACCGTGCTCGAGTTCCCCATGGTCGACCAGGATCCGCTGCCGCGCTGGAGCTTCGGGCGTATCACGCTGCTGGGCGATGCGGCGCACCCCATGGTGCCGCGCGGCTCCAACGGCGCCGGGCAGGCGATTCTCGATGCGCGTGCGTTGGCCGACGCGCTGGCCACGCATGCGGATCCCGGGCAGGCCTTGCAGCACTATGAAGCGCAGCGGCGCGAGGTGACGTCCAACATCGTGCTGGCCAATCGGCGCAATCCGCCTGACGCCATTCTGCGCGAGGTCTATCTGCGCACCGGCGACAGGCCGTTCAACCGTATCGAGGACGTGATTGCGCATGAGGAGCTGGTGGCGCTGTCCGACGGCTACAAGCGCATCAGCGGGTCGAGCCGGGAGGCGCTCGGCGCGCGGCCCGGATGACGCGCGGCGAGATCCACGACATGAGGACCCTTCACATGAAATCTGTTGCGGTGTTCCTGGCGGCTTTGGGCGCGGTGTTGGCATTGTCGGCGTGCGCGCCGGCGGCCGGCGATCCGCCCGCCAAGCCCGCCGAGACGCTGATCCTGCACGGCAACCTGACCTACCGCGAACGGATTGCCTTGCCGCCGGGCAGCACCGCCGAGGTGACGCTGGCGGATGTCTCGCTCGCCGACGCGCCGGCGCCGGTCCTGGCACGCCAGACGATCGCGCTGCAGGGTCGCCAGGTTCCGGTGCCTTTCAGCCTGACGCTCGATCGCGCGCAGCTGAAGCCGCGGATGCGCTACAGCGTGCAGGGCAGGATCCAGGACAGCCGGGGCAACCTGTTGTGGATCACGGATACCGTGAATCCCGTCGACCCGGTATCGCCGGCCAGCGACATGGGCACGCTGGTCCTGGTGCGCGCGAAGGCGCCACCGCAGGCGGCGACACCGCCCCTCAAGGGCACCGAATGGGTCGTCGAGGATATCGGCGGTGCCGGCATCATCGACCGGTCGCGGGTGACGATCCGCTTCGGCGACGACGGGCGCCTCGGCGGCCGGGGCGGGTGCAATTCCTATGGAGCGCCTTATGCGCTGACCGCCACGGGCATCAAGATCGGTCCTGGCGCATCGACGCAGATGGCCTGTGCGCCCGCCCTGATGCAGCAGGAGATGACGTTCCTGCGCCTGCTCGAGCAGGTGCAGCGGTTCGAAATCAGGCCCGACGGCGCGCTCGTGCTGACGGCCGGTGACGGTCGCCGGATCGTGGCGCACCGTTAACAGCGAAACCCATCATGAGCGAATATCAGTACTACGAGTTCCGGGCGATTGATCGCCCGCTGGATGCGGCGGCGCAGGCGGCGCTGCGGAAGATATCGTCGCGCGGCGAGATCTCGGCGCACGGCTTCGTCAACAGCTATCAGTGGGGTGACTTCAAGGGCGAGCCGCGACGCCTGATGGCGGACTGGTTCGACTTGTTCATTCATTGGACGAACTGGGGAACGCGCAGCCTGATGTTGCGCGTGCCGCGTCGCTACCTCGATCCAATCGCGGTGAAGCCCTATGTGGTGAAAGGCGTTGTCGAGGCGTGGACGGCCGGTGACAATACGATCATCGCGTTCGACCGCTCGCCCGAAGAGGATCTCGATCCTTTCCTCGAGGACGAGGCCGGAATGGCGCAGTCGATGATCGCTTTGCGGGATAGCGTCCTGCGCGGTGATTTGCGGCTCCTCTATCTCGGTTGGCTGATTGCTGTGCTCGACGGTCATGTAGATGATGGCAGGCCTGAGCCGCCGTGTCCGGCCGGACTTGGCACGTTGTCAGGGCCACTCAAGGCGCTTGCTGACTTTTTCATGCTGGATCAGGATTTGGTCGCCGCGGCTGCCGAGGGCAGCACGGACGACAAGCCCGATCAGGTCGAGCCTTCGACCGCGGAGCTGAGCGCTTTCATCGAAACCCTGCCCGACCGGGACAAGACGGTGTTTCTCCGTCGTGCCGTGCTGGAGGGCGACTCTCATGTTCGCATCGATATCGTCCGGCGCTGGGCGCAGGCCGCTGACGGGCTGACCACCGTCGCAACACCAGCCGATCGGCCGCAGCGCCGGGCTCGTGACCTGCTGGCGGGTGCCCAAGCGCAGGCGCAGCGTCGCGCCCAGCGGGAGGCGGCTATGGAAGCGCAGCGCCAGGAGCAGGCACGGCGCGCTTTGGCCAAGCGGCTGGACGCGCTGGCACTGCGCGTTGAGGCAGCGTGGCAGGACGTTGAGGCTCACATCGGCACAAAGCAACCCGAGGCTTATGACAAGGCAGTTGCATTGCTGCAGGATCTCGGGCAGCTGGCGGATCGCGACGGTGATCGGGCCGCTTTCGATCGTCACCTGAAGGACCTGCTGAACCGCCATCAGGGCAAGACGAGCTTCCAGAATCGCCTTCACAAGGCTGGATTGAAGGGCAAGCGAGCATGAGCAAGCAGGATGTCTCGAACCTCAAGATCAACGGCGACCGGCTGTGGGACAGCCTGATGGAGCTGGCGACGATCGGCGGCACCGAGAAGGGCGGCGTCTGCCGCATCGCGCTGACCGATCTGGACCGCCAGGGGCGTGATCTCTTCGTGCGCTGGTGCAAGGAGGCAGGCTGCGAGATCCGCGTCGACAAGGTCGGCAATATCTTCGCGCGCCGTCCCGGTCGGGACAACACGAAGCCCCCGATCATGACCGGCAGCCATCTCGACACGCAGCCGACCGGCGGCAAGTTCGACGGCTGCTACGGCGTGATGGCCGGGCTCGAGGTGATCCGCGCGCTCAACGATCACGGCTACGAGACCGAGGCACCGCTCGAGGTTTCGGTGTGGACCAACGAGGAGGGGTGCCGCTTCGCGC
Organism: Vineibacter terrae; assembly: GCF_008039615.1. Taxonomy (GTDB): domain Bacteria; phylum Pseudomonadota; class Alphaproteobacteria; order Reyranellales; family Reyranellaceae; genus Vineibacter; species Vineibacter terrae. Next base: position 87,300 of record NZ_VDUZ01000006.1, read on the forward strand.
CGGCGATGACGGCATCGGGCGTGTTCGGTGGCGTGTTCACGCTCGACTATGCGCTGTCGCGCACCGACCCGGACGGCGTCACGTTCGGGGAAGCGCTGAAGCAGATCGGCTATGACGGCCCGGAGGCGGTCGGAGGCAGGCCGGTCGGCGCCTTCTTCGAGGCGCATATCGAGCAGGGCCCGATCCTGGAGCGTGAGGACAGGACCATCGGCGTGGTGACGGCGGCGCAGGGCCAGCGCTGGTACGAGATCCAGTGGACCGGCATGGAAAGCCATGCCGGCACGACACCCATGGAAGGGCGCCGTGACGCGCTGCTGGGCGCGGCCCTGCTTATCGCCGAGGCGCGCAAGATCGGCGCCCGCCCCAACGGCCGCTCGACCGTGGGCGTGATCGAGAGCAAGCCGCAATCGCGCAACACGATTCCGGGCCGTGTCTTCATGACGCTCGATTTCCGCCATCCCGACGACGCCGAGCTCACGCGCATGGATGCCGAGATGCGGGCCGCCGCGGCGCGCATCGCGTCCGAGCACGGGCTCGAGGTGAAGATCGAGCAGATCTGGTACTTCCCGCCGACCCCGTTCGATGCCAAGTGCGTGGCGGCGGTGCGCGCCGCCGCCGAGAAGGCCGGCCTGCCGCACATGGACATCGTGAGCGGGGCCGGCCATGACGCCTGCTACGTCGCCAAGGTGGCGCCCACCGGCATGATCTTTGTGCCCTGCAAGGACGGCATCAGCCACAACGAGATCGAGGACGCGCGCAAGGACGACATCGCGGCCGGCTGCCAGATCCTGCTGCAGGCCATGGTGGAGCGCGCCAACGCCTGAGCCGCCCCCGTCATGGTGGCGCCGCGCGGTCGGCGCCACGCTACACCTCGATCCGTCCGCCGAGCTCGATCACCTGGTTGTTGGGGAGCTGAAAGAAGTCGGCGGCATTGGACGACGAGCGCGACAGCAGCAGGAACAGCTTCTCCTGCCAGCGCGGCAGCACGGTTTGCGCCGCCGGCACGAACCGGCTCTGGCCCACAAAGTACGAGGTGCGCATCGCATCCCATGGCAGGCCGCGTTCCTGCAGCTGCGCCAGGTCGCGCGGCACATCCGGCGTCTGCATGAAGCCGTACTGCACCACCACGCGCTGCAGTCCCTTGCCGACGTTGTGCAGCACCAGGCGCTCATCGTCGGGCACATGCGGCTGGTCGAGCACCCGGACGGAAGCCAGCAGAACCCGCTCGTGCAGCACGTTGTTGTGCTTGAGATTGTGCAGGAGGCTGCGCGGCACCTCATTCTGCAGCGAGGTCATGAACACGGCGGTTCCCGGCGCGCGGTGCAGCTTGCCGGGCTCGATGCGGTTGAGGAACAGGTCCAGCGGCAGGGCGTCGTCCTGCTCCTTGCGCACCACGACCTCGCGGCCGCGCAGCCAGGTCCACATGGTGATGAACACCACGGCGCCCAGGGCCAGCGGGATCCAGCCGCCGGTCGGCACTTTCTCCAGGTTGGCGGAGAACAGGGTGGCGTCGACGATTGCGAAGGTGCCGATGACGGCGATGGTCTGCGGCCAGCTCCACTTCCAGACGGCGCGGGCGAGCGCGCCGGCGAGCGCCGTGGTGATCAGCATCGTGCCGGTCACGGCGATGCCGTAGGCGCTGGCCAGCGCGCTGGAGGTCTTGAACTCCAGAACCAGCGCCACAACCCCGGCCATCAGCAGCCAGTTCACGGCCGGGACATAGATCTGCCCGAAGGCGCTTTCCGACGTGTGCAGGATGCGCAAGCGGGGTGTCAGGCCCAGCAGCGCGGCCTGCTGTGCCATCGAATAGGCGCCGGAGATCACGGCCTGCGATGCGATCACCGTCGCCATCGTCGCCAGGGCGACCATCGGGTAGAGCCCCCAGGAGGGCACCAGCAGATAGAAGGGATTCTCCAGCGCCGCCGGGTCACGCAGGATCAGCGCGCCCTGGCCGTAGTAGTTCGCCATCAGCGATGGCAGCACCAGCGCCAGCCACGCCAGCCGGATCGGCCGCGGGCCGAAATGGCCCATGTCGGCGTACAGGGCCTCCGCGCCGGTGATCGCCAGCACCACCGCCCCCAGCGCCAGGAAGCCGATCAGCCCGTGGCGCAGGAAGAAATCGACCCCGTGCACCGGATTGAGCGCCTGCAGCACGCCCGGATTGTGGGTGATCTCGACCAGGCCGAGGACCAGCAGGCAAAGGAACCACAACGCCGTGATCGGTCCGAAGAAGGCGCCGACGCCGCCGGTGCCGAAGCGCTGGATGGCGAACAGCGCCACGATCACGCCGACGGTGATGGGCTCGATGTAGTGGTCGAAGGTCGATGTCGTGACCTTGAGCCCTTCGATCGCGCTCAGCACGGAGACGGCGGGTGTCAGGATGCAATCGCCGTAGAACAGGGCCGCGCCGGCGATGCCGAGCACGATGTAGAGGCGCCGCCGGCGCGTGGCGATCGATTCGGAGCTGGAGACCAGCGCCATCAACGCCAGGATGCCGCCCTCGCCGCGGTTGTCGGCGCGCATCAGCAGCACGACGTATTTAAGGGTGACGACGCCGACCAGCGCCCAGGTGATGAGGGACAGGATCCCCAGCACATCTTCCGGCACGGGCTTCAATCCGGTCGCGGCGCCGAAGCACTCCTTGACCGTGTACAGCGGGCTGGTGCCGATATCGCCATAGACGACACCGAGCGCCGCCAGCGTCAGCGGCCCCAGCCGGCTGGCAGCAGGGACGGCGCCGGTGGCGGCGGCTTGCGATGCGGTCATGCAGGGAACAACCCTCTCGTGGCGGGTTGGCGAGCGCGAGTAGCCCTATGATACCGACATTGGCTATTTCAGGAAGGGGTTGTCGCCGCTGCGGCCCTTGCGGCGCGGCGGGAAGTTCTCACTGAGATAGTCGACGATCAGTGCGCGGTCGGCGTCGTCGGGCTTGGCCATGCCGTGGCGGTCGATCATAAGCTGGAAGGAGGCTTCCCACAGCTCCCGGCTCAGGCCCTGCTGCTTGATCAGGGCGGTGCCGTGGCAGGCGGCGCAAAGGTAGAACGTCTCGTCGCGGCCCTTGCCCGGCGGCAGGGAGTCGATCGTGTCCTGGTGGTGGGCGTCGGGCGGCAGGCTGCGCGGGATGGCGCCCTTGGCCAGGGTGCCGCCACGCGCCGACGGTGCCGGCGCGGCAGCGGCGCTGGGAGCCGGCGCCGGGGTCGGCGTGACGGCAACCGGGACGGCCGGTTGGCGCAGGACGCCGGCGCGGTCGAGCGCCAGCGTCACGACCAGCGCCAGGATCGAGACCGTGATGGCCGTGACCGGCTTCATGCCTCGACCAGCACGGCGACGCGGCTGATCGGGTTGCCGCCGTAGCCCTGCGGGTTCCAGTTGCCGGCCTGGAAGGGCTGCGTGACGCCCTTGGTGTCAGTGGCCTTGCTCCAGATCTCGTAATAGCCGGCGCTGGGCAGGTCGATGGAAGCCGTGAAGCGCTGCCACGCGAACTTGTTCACCGGTGCCTTCACTTCGGCCTTCTTCCAGGTCACGCCGAAATCGATCGAAACCTCGACCGACTGGACGGCGTTGTCGCCGGCCCAGGCATGGCCGCGCAGGTCGATCTTGCGCGTGCCGGCCGCCAGTCGCGTGCCATGCGCCGGGAAGGTGACCACCGAGCGTACCGGCATCGATTCGAGGATGACGGTATCCTTCTCGTCGCCCTTGCTGCCGGGCACGATGGGCTTCCTGGTCATGCGATACGAGAAGCCGCCCATCCCGGGACCATCATGCTCCTTGTCGCGCACCCAGATGCGGTTGAGCCACTTGGCCGACGTCGAGCCGGCCCAGCCCGGCACGACCAGCCGCACCGGCGCGCCGTGGATCAGCGGGATGTCCTTGCCGTTCATCCGGAAGGCGATCAGCGTGTGCTCGTCCATCGCCTTCTCCAGGCGCACGCCGCGCGAGATCGACGGCTTGGTCGCGTCGCCGGAGAGATGCGGATCGGCGCCGTAGTGGCCGGTATAGACCGCGCTCGACTTGAGGCCGGCGGCCTTCAGGACATCGGCCAGCCGCACGCCCGTCCACTCGGCGCAGCCGGCGCCGCCATTGGTCCACTGGTTGCCGCGCGCCTCGGGCACGAAGAAGGATCGGCCGTTGCCGCCGCATTCGAGCATCAGCGTGTGCGTGACGTTGGGGAAGCGCGCCATGAGATCACCCAGCGTGATCTCCATCGGGCTGTTCACCTCGCCGTCGATCTTGATCTTCCATGCCTTGGGGTCCGATGGCATCGATGCCGGGTCGGGTGTCAGCCCGTTGTTGCGCACGAAGAACTTGTCCGTCGGCGTCACGTCGTCGTCCAGCAGGTGCGCCGGCGTCTCGGCCACCAGCGGCTTGTCGCCCAGCACCGCCAGCTCGGCCTTGCCGTCCATCTTCAGGACCTTGGGCCCCTTGTCGGCGGCCGGGCCGGCCTGGGGCTGCTGGGCCGGTTGCGCCATCGCCGCCGGCACGAGGCCCGCCGGCATCATCGCGGCAAAGGGGATGCTGCCGCCGACGGCCGCGCCCATGCCCGCCAATCCGGCGTTCTTGAGGAAGCCGCGACGCGAGTCGCCGGTGCGCCGGCCGAACACCAGCGCGTCGGCACGCTCCGGGTCGTCGGCGTAAAGCTCATGCAGACCGCGCTCGCGCTTGCTTGCCATGTTTTTCCTCCCTTGCTCCCGTGACCGGAGCCTACGGCTGGATGAACGCGCCCACCGTTTGCCGCACCCAGCTGAAATGAATGCGCTCTTGCTCAAGTCGCACGCCTTCGCCCAGGCGGTTGCACCGCAGATCGTCGAACAAGGCTTGCTCTGCCGGCGTCAGGCGGCCGAGCGGCGCGATGTAGCGGCTATCTTCCTGTCCCCAGAGGGTGCGGTGAATCGTCAAGGTCTCGCGATCCATCAGAAGGGACTGCGCCTGCGGACAGACGGCCCGTAGCCGGTCGAGGATCGCAAAGCCATGCGTATCGATGTCACCCCAGTAGTGCAGCTCGACGTTCTTCATCCAGTTGATCTCGCCGAGCCGGTCCAGGCCATAGCCAAGTCCGAAGATGATAAGGCTCTTGGGCACGCTAGGGAAGGTCAGGCCGTTGATGTCGTTCTCGGTTATGAATACACGCTCAAGCGGCAGATGGAGCCGGGCAAACTCCGCGGTCGGCACGGTCAGATCGCTGAAGCCGCAGATGCGCAGATCCTGATCCAGGACCCGGAAGCGAACCAGCAGGGGTTTGGAGACCAGTCCGTAGCGCTGCTCGAAGCCTCTGGAGCCGGCGAACCGTTGATCGATGGCGTCCTGCGGCAGCACCAGGTCGAGCAGCTCGGCCAGAAGCCCCTTCTGGGCTTCGATGAACTTCGTGTCGACGCCTGGAATATCGATCTGTCGAAGGTACATTCCGGCGCGCGGATGGGCGGCGAACCAGGTCAGCACCGCGAGAACCCGCTCCCAGTTACCGACATTCTCCAGCGCCACCAGCGGTTTGCGCGCCAACCAGCCGCAGAGCATCGGGAAGCGCGCCAGCGTGCCTTCGGCCAGGCTGTGAAACTGTGCCGCCTGGCGCTGGCGGCCGATCAGGCGCAGGGCATCGGTCTCGCTCGCCAACCGGACGGCGGTCGGCACGCGGTTGCGGCCCAGCAGGCGATGATTGATCTCGCTCCACGCGATGTCATAGCCGTAGCCTTGCCGCGCCCTGCTGCCGTCCTCCAATGTGCGGATCCAGGCCCGCGCATCGTCGAAGCGTTCCGATAGCGCGCGCCCATCCGGGCGCCTGAGGGTGAGCGTCATCGGAAACAGGGAGGCTCCGGTCAGCGGCGCAGCAAGTATCTGGCCACGTTGCCAGGCTTTCTCGATTTGGCTTCGGATGTCCGCGGGTGTGGTCCAGCCAGTTGACCCGGTCATGAGGCGCGCGCATCCCTTTCCGCGCGGTACTCATCGATCGTGAGATTGCGCAGCATCGACTGACGGCCATCCTCATTGTGCACGAAGCCGACATTGGCGACGTAAGGCTCGATGATGTGGATCTTCTGCAGCGGCGTGACGATGAGGAGCTGCAGGTTCATGCGCCGGAACAGCTCGAGCCCATACTGCGCCGATTCGTCGGAGCCGCGACCAAAAGCCTCGTCGATCACCACGAAGCGGAACGACCGCGGGCGGGCAGTGCCGCGTTCCAGGCCGAACTGATAGGCGAGGCTGGCGGCCAGCACGGTATAGGCGAGCTTCTCCTTCTGGCCGCCGGACTTGCCGCCCGAATCGGCGTAGTGCTCGTGCTCGCGATCATCTTCGCGCCAGCGTTCCGACGCGGAGAAGGTGAACCATGTGCGCACGTCGGTCACTTTTTCCGTCCAGCGGCGGTCGAGCTCGATGGTGCCGTCGCGGCCCCGCAGGCGCTCGATGATGCGCTTGACCTGCAGGAATTTGGCTTCGGAGTACGCCGCGTCGTCCGATCCCGTCAGCGTGCCTTCGGTGCAGGCCCGCAGGTCGTTCTGGAAGTCGCGGATCTCGATGTCGGTGCTGGCCTCGACCTCCAGCCGGATATAGCGGCCGGGACCGTAGTCGATCTCGCGCAGGGAGCGGTTGATGCTGTCGATGCGCTCGCGGATGGTCTGGCGTTCGCGGTTGAGCTGCGACTGGAAGTTGGCCACCTCGCGGATCGTGTTCTCGTTGAGCAGCTCCTTGAAGCGCTGCTCGAAGCGCGGCAGGTCGTCTGCTCGAAGCCGTTGCAGAATGGCGCGGTACTCGTTGGCGGCCGCGACGCTGGCATCCATCTCCTGCGCGTCCAGCGGATAGGCCTGACAATAGGACTCCATCGCCTTGATGATCTTCTCCGTCAGGCGTTCGGCCTTTCGGTCTTCGGCATCGATACGAGCCTGCAGCCACACCCGCATCTCATGCTCCCGGTTGTCGCAGGACTCCACTGTCAGCGTGTGCGTGCCCAGCGCATCGTCGCGCATCGCATCGAGGCGCGCGAAGCAGTCGGCGCGAGCTGCCTCCGGTGTCGCCGCCAGCAAAGCCTCGCAATCTGCCAGCTGCGCCACCGCCTGGGTGCGGCGGTCCTCGGCGACGTCGTGCTCCTTGCGGGTCTTCTTGAGATCGTCCTCGGACTTGTTCAGCGCTGCGTCCACGCCGGCGAGCTGCCGTTGCAGGGTGTGCAGGACGTCGGAGGCCTCCTCCAGCTGGCGCCGCTCCTGGTCCAACCGCTCGATCTCGATCACCAGCGGCTTCCAATCCAGCTCCTGGAAGCTCTCGAAGATCGCCAGTTGCTGCAACGTTATTTGCCGGGCCTGCAGGCTCTTGCGCTGGGTATTCAGAGCCGTGATGCGCACGGCGGCCTGCTGCATGCGCTTCTGCATCTCGCCGGCCTGCCGTTCCAGCGCCGCGATCTTGCCGTCATTGGACCAGCCCAGCACATAGCGGGAGCGGTCGCCGATCGCGTGGCGGTCATCCTTCTCGTGACGCTCGCCGCGCGCCTTGACCTGCCCGGTCCGGGTGATGGCGCGGTCTTCGCGCCGGAACTCCTCCAGGCTGGCGCAGCAGGCGTAGTCGAAGCGCTGCGGCAGCTCCGAATCGAGCCAATTGTAGAACGGCGAATCAGGCTGGACAGAGAGCTTGCGCACCAGCGAACGCGGTCCTGTGGCGACGCGCTCGGCACGCCGTTCGCGGACCCGATAGTAGACCAGGCGGCCGCCCAGATGAGTGCGGTCGACCCATTCGGCGACGCGGGCATAGTGTATGTCGGGCACCAGCAGCGAGATGCCGAAATTGTGCAGCAGCCGCTCGATCGCGCCTTCCCAATCCCGCTCCTGCTCGCGCACCTGGATCAGCTCGCCGGCGAAGGGCAGGTCGTCCTCGCGCAGGCCCAGCGCGCGGCACAGGCCGTCGCGGATGTCGAGCATGCGTGCCGGAATGCTGGAACGCCGCCGCCGCAGAGAGTCGACCTCTGCCGCGATCTCGTCGTGCTGCTGCTTGAGCTGGCGGAACGCGACATTGGCGTCGGTGAGCGCGTTCTGCGTGTCGGCGTCGCGCGATTCGGCTGCGTCACGCTCGGTCTCGATGGCGCGTTGGTTGGCGGTGAAGACGGCCACGTCGGTGGCGGTGGGCAAGCCGGCGTCATGCGCGAGCGCGTCATACTTTTCGGCGCGGCGGGCACGTTCCGCCTTGCTGGTTTCGCGTTCCTTGATGTCCACCTTGAGCCGCTCGATCCGGTCGCCGCCGTTGTCGGCGATGGCCTGCCTGATCTGGTCGCGTTCCGCTTGCTGCGCGCGCCATGTTCCGTCGAGCTGATCGATGCGGGCTGCCAGCCGACGCAGGTCGGCATCGAGATTGGCGGACCGTTTGCGCAGCAGGTCAGCCTTGAGGCCGGCGAACCAGGGGCGCAGGGCATCACGGCAGGCGCGCAGCGTGGCGGTGCTGGCGGCAATCTCCGCCAGGCTGTCGCAATCGGCGACCAGCGGCGCGAGGCGTTCGATCTGGTCCTTGGCCTTGAGCACGGACTCGTGAGCACGGTTGAGGTCGTCGAAATGCTCGATCAGGGCCGCCACGCGCTGCTCGACAGGAAAAGCCGCCAACATGTGCTCGCGCACGAACTCGGTCAGGTTGCCGACGGACTTCATGGAGACCGTCTGGTAGAACAGGTCCATTGCCTGATCGTTGTCGATGCCGAAGCGGCGACGATAGGCGGCGCCGTAGGGCGGGAAGCTGTCGTGGACCTCCGTCCCGGCCATGGCGCGCAGGCGCTTGCGCAACGGATCGATCTCTGTGCCGAAGCCGGTGAAGTGCTCGGCGATCGATAGCGCTGAATCAGCCACGATGTAGAGCCGGGCGGGCTGGCCGTTGACGTCCCTGAACCAGAGAACCTGGGCGAGGGTGACGTCCTGCTCCAGCTCCTCGTTGAGGAAGCGGGCAAGGATGACCGAATGGCTGTTGCGGTCACGCAGCGCCACCGGCTTTGCCGACAGGCTGGCTTCGCTGCGCTCCGACTTGTAGTGGCCCAGCACGTAGGTGCGCAGCGTGCGTTCGCGCATCTCGGCACCGGCGGCCTTGTTGTAGGTGATCTTTTGGGATGGCACGAGCAGCGTGGTGATGGCATCGACCAGCGTCGACTTGCCCGACCCGATGTCGCCGGTGAGCAAGGCATTGTCGCCACGCAGGTTGAGCGGCCAGACGCGGTGATGGAAGGTGCCCCAGTTCAGGACCTCGAGACGGTGCAGCCGGAAGCCGGCTCGCTTGCCAAGCAGTTCGGGCGCCAGCAGGGGCAGCTGAAGCGCGGGGCCACTGTCGTTCATGGCGTGTCGTCCTTGCGGTTCACGCCACCGGCGACATGGGCGCGGTAGTCGGCCAGCCGGCGCTCGAGCTCACCCAGCCACTGCGCATCGACAAAAGCCTTGAGAATCCGGCGCACCTCGAGCTGATCGTTGCGGCCGCGCAAGGGCCTGAGGAAGCCGATCTCGACAATTCGGTTGATATGGATGTCGATGCGGTCGGCCAGCCGGGCTTCGTTGGCGGTATCGGGCATGAACAGGCGCACGAGGTCGACGATCTCCTCGCGGCCGAGGATCAGGCGCGTGTCGCCGCTGCTGGCGTCGAACTCGGCGAGCTTCTTGCGCAGCAGCGCCAGCAGGAGGCTGACGGGAAAGGCGAGCGGCCGGCGCGACACCAGGCGGGGCAGGGCGGACGCATCGTCGCTGGCCGGCCGCTGGCGCAGATAGGCGTAGCCTTCGGCCTCGTCCAGGATCAGCTCCAGCCCGAGCACGCCGACATATTCTCGTACCCGCGCTTGCAGGCCGAGCAGGGATTGCCACAGCTGCGGATCGTTCTCCTGGTAGGTCACGCCCTTCATCAGCGCGATCAGCACTGGCGACAGCGCCGCGTTAGGATCGGCGCTGGTCATGGCCGGCTCACCTCGCGCTGGAAGATCACCTGAGGCAAGACCGCTTCTCGGGTGATGCCGACGGCGTCGGTCCAATGCAGATGCTGCGTATGATCGTCGTCGATGACAGCCGCGCGGTCGTCGGCCGCAAGGCTCATATAGGCGATCAGCTCCGCCAGCCCATGCTCCAGCGGATGCTCGCGCACCAGCTCGGCCAGCGTGATCTGGTTGCGAATCTGCAGGGCCCGGCGGACATTGGCGGCAAGCCGCGCCTTGTCGATCCGGATCTGCTCGAAGAGCGCGTCGGCCGGGATGTCCTCGTCACCGGCCAAGGCCACGGCGTCATCCAATGTGGGCTTGAAGGGCGGTGTGAACAACGGGCGGTCGAGCGTGAGGTCGAGGTCGGGCGCGGTCTCGTCAAGGCTGATCAGGGGCTTGTCCGGCGGCTGGTGGCGGATATCCAGCGCATGCTGCTCGATCTGGCGGATCAGGTTCATGATGCGCCGGTTCTCCAGCCAAGCTTGGTCGTCGAGATAGCGGCGCAGCTGCTGCGACAGCCGGGCGACCGTGCGCTGGGCGACCTCCCCGGCCTCCAGCCAATCATAGTGGATGCGCAGCAGCCGCAGGTCCGGCGCCAGCTCCTTGACGGGCGCCAGGTCGAACACGGCCTGGAGCAGCGCCGACAGCTCGTCCTGCCGTGCCGGGGACATCAGGAAATCCCAGAAGGCGCGGAAGCTCTTGCCCTGGTCGGAATCGGTGATGGCGTCGCGTTGTCCCAGGATGTCGTGCAGCAGCGCCCCCTTGCTGGCCTCCCACGTGGCAATGCGCTCGCGCACCGCCCGGTCGAGGTTGCGGAAGTTCTGCTCGACCTCGCGGAAGTCCGACAGCAAGCCGCGCGCGGTGGCAGCCATCTGCAGGAAGCGGTCCTTGATCTGGGTCTCGTCCATCAGGGCAAGCTGCCCGTCGCGGATGCGCCGGATCTCGGCGTCGATCTTGGCCCGGCTCTGCTCAAGCGCAGCCACGCGTGCGGTGGGATCGAGCTCGGTGCCCTGCACGATCTGGCGCAGCAGCTCGAAGACCGTCATCAGCCGCGATTCGGTGCCGATGAACTGCCGCTGCGTCAGCCCGGACAGCCAGTCGATGGCACGCTCCGTGGCCGGCGTGATGTCGTAGTGCGGCTCGTCATTGCCCGGCGGGTAGTACTTGCGCAGCCAGCCGCGCTCGTCCGCCGCCCAGTCGTCGAGATACTGGATGGCAGCCTTGGGGAAAAGATCGGACCGCAGCTGCTCGCGCAAGTGGAAAAGGTGGTCGTCCAGCTGCGCCGCCAGCGCCTGCTGCGCCAGCGTGCGCACATTGGGCTGCACGAATGCCTGAAACAGGAAGCTGACGATCAGCGGCGCGTGGTCGGCAGCCAGCAGGCGCCAAGCCGGGTGTGTCCGGCGCAGGAATTCGATGGCCTGGTAGTCCATGACGGTGGATTGTTCGATGTTTGTTCCGGTTCGGTCAAGCGCTTCTTCAGCGGACCGCCTGGGCTTCCCGCATCTGCCGCCGGCGGGTCCGGTTCATCAGCCAGCCGGCGATGATGATCGCGACCGCCACGACCGTCACGATGATGGTGGCGAGCACGTTGATCTGTGGGCTCACCCCCAGGCGCACGCTCGAATAGATCAGCATCGGCAGGGTTTGCGACTGCGGCCCCGCCACGAACTGGGTCAGGATCAGATCGTCCATCGAGAGCGTGAAAGCCAACAGCCAGCCCGAGACCAGGGCGGGTGCGATCAGCGGCAGGGTGATCGTCCGGAACACGGTCGAAGGGCGAGCGCCGAGATCCATGGCGGCTTCCTCGACGGCACGGTCGAAGTCGGCCAGCCGCGACTGGACCACCACGGCAACGTAGGCGACCGAGAACGTGATATGGGCGACGGCGATGGTGGTGAAGCCGCGCTCCGGCCAATGGAAGAGCTGGTCCAGCGCCACGAAGAGCAGCAACGTGGCGATGCCCATGATGACTTCGGGCATCACCAGCGGTGCGGCGATCAGGCCGGTGAAGGCCGTGCGGCCGATGAAGCGCGGGTAGCGTGCGAGCGCGAAGCCGGCCATCGTCCCCAGCACGGTGGCGACGCAGGCGTTGACCAGCGCGATCTGGAACGACAGCAACGCTGCATCCAGCATCGTGTCGTTGCGCAGCAGCTCGCCCCACCATTTGAAGGAGAAGCCGCCCCAGACGGTGACCAGCCGCGACTCGTTGAAGGAATAGATGATCAGCGTGAGGATCGGCACGTAGAGGAAGGCGTATCCGAACGCCAGCGCAGCGAGGAGGAGGCGGGGAGTCCGGCCGCTCATCCGCTTCAGCCCCTGGCCATCTCGCGGGCGCGGGCCCGCTGGAAGAGCACGATGGGGATCACCAGCACCACGAGCATGGCCATCGCGACGGCCGAGGCCATCGGCCAGTCGCTGTTGGAGAAGAACTCGTCCCACAGCACCTTGCCGATCATCAGCGTCTCGGTGCCGCCCAGCAGGTCGGGGATCACGAACTCGCCGACCGCCGGAATGAAGACCAGCAGGCAGCCGCCCACGATGCCGGGCAGCGACAAGGGCAGGGTGACGGTGAGGAATGCCCGCCACGGCCGGGCGCCGAGATCGGCCGCCGCCTCCAGGAGCGAGACGTCCAGCTTCTCCAGCACGGCATAGAGCGGCAGCACCATGAACGGCAGGTAGGCATAGGCGATGCCGAGATAGATCGCCCATTCCGTGCCCAGGATCGTGCCGGGATCGGCGACCAGGCCGCTGCCGCGCAGGAACTGGTTCAGCAACCCATTCTCGGACAGGATCCCCATCCAGGCATAGATGCGGATCAGGAACGAGGTCCAGAACGGCAGGATCACCGCCATCAGCAGCGGTCCGCGCCAGCCCGCCGGTGCGCGGGCGATGGCGTACGCCATGGGATAGCCGATCAGCAGGGTGGCGAGCGTGGCGATGGCCGCGATCCGCAGCGAGTTGAGGTAGGCGGCGGGATAGAGCGCATCGGCGAAAAGCTGGACGTAGGTCTTGCCCGAGCCCGTCAGCGTCACCGGCGGCACCGTGTCGGGCGTGTTCTCGCCGAGGCTGATGGCCGCCACGATCAGGAAGGGCGCCGCGAAGAACAGCAGCAGCCACAGATAGGGCAGCGCGATGACCAGGCGGCGGCCCCAGGCGATGCCGTGCGTCGATGCCATGCCGGTGGCGCTCATCGCGGCATCACCACGACGGCTTCCGGGGCCCATGCGATCCGCACGGCATCGCTGCGCGCGATCACGCCCGCGTCGCGCCGGTCGGCGTTCATGCGCGTGATCTGCACCGCAGCCCCCGTTTCGAGCGTGACATGGAAGATCGACTCGTCGCCGAGATAGACGATGTTGCGCACCTTTCCGGCGCAGCCGGCGCCGGCTCCTTCCTTGTGCAGCGACAGCTTCTCCGGCCGGATCACGATCGCGATCGGGCCAGCCTGCGTCATGCCGTTTGCCGGCGCGCTGATCTCGCCGCCCAGCGGATCGCAGCTGATGCGCAGCATGCCGTCGGCGTGGCCGACGATCTCGCCCTCGAAGATGTTGGCCAGCCCGATGAAATCGGCGACAAAGCGGCTGTTGGGCTGCTCGTAGATCTCGGCCGGCGCGCCCACCTGCCGGATGCGGCCCTGGTCCATGACGGCGATGCGGCTGGCCATGGCCATCGCCTCATCCTGGTCGTGCGTCACCATCACGAAGGTGATGCCCAGGCGCTGCTGCAGCTCGGCCAGCTCCAGTTGCGTGCGCTCCCGCAGCTTGCGGTCCAGCGCCGCCAGGGGCTCGTCCAGCAGCAGCACCTTGGGCCGCTTCACGACGGCGCGCGCCAGCGCCACGCGCTGGCGCTGGCCGCCGGAAAGCTGGTGCGGCCTGCGCTGGGCATGGGCGCGCAGCTCGACCAGGTCCAGCGCCTGCATCACGCGCTCGGCGATCTCGGCCTTGGGCAGGCGCTCGCGCTCCAGGCCGTAGGCGATGTTGCGCGCCACGGTCATGTGCGGGAACAGGGCGTAGGACTGGAACATCATGTTGACCGGCCGTGCGTAGGGCGGCACGTGGGTCACATCCACATCGTCGATGAGGATACGGCCCTCGGTCGGCGTCTCGAAGCCGGCCAGCATGCGCAGCAGGGTGGTCTTGCCGCAGCCGGAGCCGCCCAGCAGCGCGAACAGCTCGCCGCGGCCGATCTCGAGATCGACACCGGCCACCGCGGTGACGTCATTGAAGCGTTTGACGACTCCGTCGATGCGGATGAGCGCGGCTGCGGTCACGATTGTCCTTCATGGTTCGACACCATGAAGCCCGCTCTTTCCGCCATCATCTGCCTGTCTTGATGTTGGTCCACAGCCGGGTGCGCAGCCGCGTCTGCTCCTGGTCACCCGGGCTGATGGTGAAGAGCTTGGCGCGCACCGCTTCCGGCGGATAGATCAGCGGATCCTCGGAGATTTCCTTCTTCATCAACGGCACTGCAGCCTTGTTGCCGTTGGCGTAGCCGACGGCGTCGCTCGAGGCGGCCGCGACCTTGGGGTCGAGCAGGTAGTCGATCCAGCGGTGGGCTTCCTCGACGTTCTTGGAATCCTTGGGGATGGCCATCACGTCGATCCAGAGCTGCGAGCCCTCCTTGGGGATGGCGTAGTTGACGGTGACCGCCTGGGGCTTGGCCTTGGCGCCGCGGTCGCGTGCCTGCAGGATGTCGCCGGAGAAGCTGAAGGCGACGCAGATGTCGCCCCGGGCCAGCGCATTGATCATCTCGGCGCTGGTGAACTTGCGGATCGAGGGGCGCACCTTGCGCACCACATCAGCCGCCTTCTCCAGGTCTTCCGGCTTCTTGCTGTCGGGGTCGAGGCCGAGATAAAGCAGCGCCGCCGGCAGCACGTCGGTGGGGCTGTCGAGCAGCATCACACCGCAATCCTTGAACTTCGCCACCGTCTGGGGATCGAAGATCAGCTTGAGGCTGTCGACCGGCGCGTCGGGCATGCGCTTCTTCACCTCCTCGACGTTGTAGCCGATGCCCGTGGTGCCCCACATCCAGGGCACGCCATGCTCGTTGCCGGGATCGTACCTGGCCAGCGCCTTCATGATCTCGGGATCGAGGTTGCCGTAGTTCTTGAGCAGCGCCTTGTCGATCGGGCGGAAGAGGCCGGCCGTCTTCTGGCGCGCGAAGTGCGGCGACATGGTCGGCGTCACGACGTCGTAGCCCGACCGGCCGGTCCTCAGCTTGGCATCCAGGATCTCGTTGGTGTCATAGGTCGTGTAGTTGGCCTTGATGCCTGTGGCCTGCTGGAACGCCTTGGGGGCGTCCTCGGCGATGTAGTCCGTCCAGTTATAGACGTTCACCACCTTGCCCTGGCACCAACCGTCGGCTGCGCCCAGTGCGAGCGTGAGAGCCGTTGCGAGGGAAAGGAAGCCATGCTTCATTTTCAGGCGCACTCCTCTGGCATGAAGCTGTCGTCGGCGGGATGTTTGCGACGCATGGCGGGGAAACGCAAGCCTCGCCTGCGCCGGCCTCAGACGCCAAGATACCGATGCTGCAGCTCGACGTCGGCGGCGAGCTCGGGCGAGGTGCCGTCCCAGACGACGCGGCCCTTCTCGACGATGTAGTGGCGGTCAGCCAGCCCGATCAGGGCGCCGACGTTCTTGTCGATCACCAGGATGGCCTGGCCCTCGCCCTTGAGCCGGCGCAGACAGGCCCAGATCTCCTGGCGGATCAGCGGCGCGAGGCCTTCGGTCGCCTCGTCCAGGATCAGCAGCCGCGGGTTGGTCATCAGCGCGCGGCCGATCGCCAGCATCTGCTGCTCGCCGCCGGAGAGCTGGTTGCCCATGTTGGCCTGCCGTTCGGCCAGCCGCGGGAAGAACTCGTATACCAGCGGCAAGGTCCAGGGGCTGGGGCGCGCGTCGCGGTTGGCGGCGGCCGCCACGAGGTTCTCGCGCACCGTCAGATTGGGGAAGATCTGGCGTCCCTCCGGCACCAGTCCCAACCCGAGGCGGGCGATCCGGTGCGACGGCAGGCCGGCGATATCGCGGGATCCCAGCTCGATCGTGCCGGCCTTGGGCGGCACGATGCCCATGATCGAATGCACGGTCGTGGTCTTGCCCATGCCGTTGCGGCCCATCAGCGTCACGACCTCGCCGGCGCCGACCTCGAACGCCATGCCGAACAAAACCTGGCTTTCGCCATAGGCCGTGATCAGCCCGCTCACCTTCAGCATGGCAGGCTCCCGCGGCGGCCGAACCGGACTGTCATCCCGAGCGTAGCGAGGGATCTCCCGAAAACGAAGACTCCATTCGCGGGAGATCCCTCGCTGCGCTCGGGATGACGGAGGTGCCGAACCATGTCAGCCACTCTCCGCCTCGCCGAGATAGGCGGTGCGCACCGCCTCGTTGGCCCGGATCTCGGCCGGCGTGCCGGTGGCGATGGCGCGGCCGTAGACCAGCACCGTGATGCGGTCGGCCAGGGCGAAGACCGCATCCATGTCGTGCTCGATCAGCAGCATGGTGCGCCGGCCGCGCAGGCGGCGCAGCAGGTCGACCATGCGCGCCGACTCCTCGGGTCCCATGCCGGCCATCGGCTCGTCCAGCAGCAGCAGCCGCGGATCGCATGCCATCGCCATCGCCACCTCGAGCTGGCGCTGCTCGCCGTGCGACAGGCTGGCGGCAGGGTCGTCGGCGCGATGTGCCAGGCCGACTTCCTCCAGCGCGGCCCGGCCCGGCGCCCGCAGCGAGCGGTCGGCGCGCGCCGACCGCCAGAAGCGGAACGAGTGGCCTTGGCGGGCCTGCTCGGCCAGCGCGACGTTGTCGAGCGCCGTGAAGTCGCGCAGCACGCTGGTGATCTGGAACGAGCGCGACAGGCCCAGCCGCACCCGCGCCGCGGCCGGCAGGAGGGTGATATCGCGCCCGTCGAACGTGATGCGGCCGGAGTCCGGCTGCAGGAAGCCCGACAGCTGCGCGATCAAGGTCGTCTTGCCGGCGCCGTTGGGGCCGATCAGCGCGTGCACCTCGCCGGCGCGCACGTCGAGCGACAGGCTGTCGGTGGCGACCAGGCCGCCGAAGCGCTTCACCAAGCTGTCCACCTTGAGCATCGTCTCAGCCATGGCGCGGCCGGCCGAACAGGCTGTCGATGCCGCCGCGGGCGTAGAGCACGACCAGGATCATGATCGTGCCCAGGGCGATCTGCCAGTACTCGGCCAGCCGCAGCCATGCATCGAGCGTGCCGATGGCGGCACCACCGAGCACGGCGCTGATGCCGCCGTGCAGCCAGGTGAGGACGAGCCGCAGCAGGCTCGGGAGGAACTCCTCCAGCAGCAGGAAGGCGATGGCGCCGTAGAGCGGGCCGAACAGGCTGCCCATGCCGCCCAGCACCACCATCACGATGAGATCGCCCGACCGCGTCCAGTGCATCATGGCGGGGGAGATGAACTCGGTGTGGTTGGCCAGCAGCGCGCCGGCCAGGCCGCAGATGGCGCCAGCGATCACGAAGGCCGCCAGCCGGTAGTGGAAGGTGGCGAAGCCCAGCGCCTGCATGCGGGTCTCGTTGGACTTCGTGCCGCGCAGCGCCATGCCGAAGCGCGCATTCACCAGTCGATGGACCAGCCACAGCACCAGCACCAGCACGACGAACGAGACGATGTAGAAGGCGACGATCTTGTCCAGGCCGCGTGTGGGCAGCAGGCCGGCGAAATCGCTGCGCCGGTTGATCGTCAGGCCGTCGTCGCCGCCATAGGCCTCCAGCCCGACGCCCACGTAGTAGAGGAGCTGGGCGAACGCCAGGGTGAGCATGATGAAGTAGACGCCGCGGGTGCGCAGCGACAGGGCGCCGATGGCGAGCGCCAGCAGCGCCGACAGACCGATCGCGAGCGGGAACTGCAGGAAGCCGTCCTGCACCCCGTGATGGGCCATGATGCCCACGGTATAGCCGCCCAGCCCGATATAGACGGCGTGTCCGAAGCTCACCATGCCGCCATAACCCAGGATCAGGTTCAGGCTGACGGCGGCGATGGCCAGGATCAGGACCCGTGTCATCAGCGTGAGCGCGAACTTCTGGCTGATGATCCCGGCAGCGTCGAGCCAGGGCGCGTACCATGGCAGCAGGCCCAGCAGCACCAGCAGCAGCGCCGTGATGCGGCCGCGCCAGGTCGTGAGCGGCGTCAGCAGGCCGGCCATGCTAGCCACGGGCACCGAACAGGCCGGTCGACCGCCAGACCAGCACGCCGGCCATCAGCAGATAGATCATCATCGAGGAGAGCGCCGGCGCCGCCGTGTTGGCGGCGGCGACCGACAGGAAGGTCTTCAGCAGGTCGGGCAGCAGCGCCCGGCCCAGCGTGTCGATCATGCCCACGATCATGGCGGCGATGAAGGCGCCCTTGATCGAGCCGATGCCGCCGATGACGATGATCACGAAAGCCAGGATCAGGATGTTGTCGCCCATGCCGATCGAGACCGTCACGATCGGCGCCGCCATCAGGCCGGCCAGCGCCGCCAGCACCGCGCCGAGGCCGAACACCAGGGTGAACAGCAGCTCGACGTTGATGCCCAGCGCCCCGATCATGGTGCGGTTGGAGGCCCCGGCGCGGATCCACATGCCGGTGCGGGTGCGCGTCACCAGCCAGTAGAGGAACAGCGCCACGGCGGCGCCGACCACGATCACGGCGAAGCGATACGTCGGGTAGGGCAGGTCGGGTGTCAGGTATATCGGCTGGTTCAGCCAGGCCGGCAGAGGGATGCGCCGCCCGTCGGGGCCCCATACCAGCCGCACCAGGTCGTTGGCGATCAGGATCAGGCCAAAGGTGGCGAGCACATGGTCGAGGTGGTCGCGCCGGTAGAGCTTGCGCGCCACCACCACCTCGACGATCACCCCCAGCAGCAGTGCCGCCGGCAGCGCCAGCAGGGCGCCGATCACGAAGGAGTCGGTCCAGGCGGTGAAGCTGGCGCAGAAATAGGCGCCGAACATGTAGAGCGAGCCGTGCGCCAGGTTCACGAGATCCATGATCCCGAACACCAGCGTGAGCCCGGCCGCCAGCAGGAACATCAGCAGCCCGAGCTGGATGCCGTTGAGTGTCTGTTCAATCAGCAGGGTCATGGCACTCTTCCCTTCCCCACGTCAGTGGGGAAGGTGGCGCGAAGCGCCGGATGGGGACCGCTCGTGGTGTTGATGACCAAGACCGCGTCGGCTCCCCTCCGCCCCTTCGGGGCACCTCCCCAACTGCGTTGGGGAGGGGAACGCCTCACTTCATCTTGCACTTGTCGCCGTAGGCGTCCTTGGCGTCCTTCATGGCCACGCCGACGGTCTTGAGCGTGTAGTTGCCGTCGGCGTCCTTGACCGTGTCCTGGATGTAGAAATTCTGGATCGGGAAGTGGTTGTTGTTGAACTTGAAGTCGCCACGCAGCGACTTGAAGTTCGCCTTCTTCAGCTCGGCCCGCAGCTTGTCCTTGCTCGACAGGTCGCCCTTCAGCGCCTCGACCGCCGAGGCGATGAGCATGATCGTGTCGTAGCTCTGCGCGCCGTAGAAGGACGGGTAGACGCCGTGCTTCTTCTTGAAGTCAGCCACGAACTTCTTGTTCTGCTCGTTGGGCAGGTCGTTGACCCAGGACTGCGCCCCGGGCACGCCCAGCGCCAGGTCCTTGAGCTGCGGCAGCGACAGCGCGTCGATCACGAACGCCGTGTAGAGCGGGATCGTGCCCTTCAGGCCGGTCTGGGCGTACTGCGACAGGAACTGCACGCCATGGGCGCCAGGGAAGAAGGTGAAGACGGCGTCCGGCTTGGCAGCGCGTATCTTCGACATCTCGGCCGAGAAATCGAGCTGGTCAGGCCACTTGGTGAGATCCTCGCCGACGATCTCACCCTTGAAGGTGCGCTTGAAGCCGGCCAGCATGTCCTTGCCGGCGGCGTAGTTGGCGCTGATCAGGTAGACCTTCTTGATGCCCTTGTCCTGGACGAACTGGCCCATGGCGCTGGGCGTCTGGTCGTTCTGCCAGGAGGTCGAGAAGTAGTTGGGGCTGCACAGCTCGCCCGCGATCTGCGACGGGCCGGCGTTCGAGCTGATCAGGATGGTGTCGCCGTCATCGGTGACCGTCTTCAGCGAGGCCAGCAGCACGTTCGACCAGATGTAGCCGCCGACGAAGTTCACCTTGTCCTGCTGCACCAGCTTCTCGGACTTCTGCTTGCCCACCTCGGGCTTGAACTGGTCGTCCTCGTAGATCACCTCGATCGGCTTGCCGGCCATCTTGCCGCCGAGATGCTCGACCGCCAGCTCGACCGAGCGGCGCATGTCCTGGCCGATCGAGGCTTGTGGCCCTGAGTAGGTCGAGATGAAGCCGATCTTGATCGATTGCTGGCCCCAGGCGGGCGCCGACAGCAGGCCCAACAGCGCCGCCGAGGCGAGAAGCCCTCTCTTCATGGCGGAAGTCTCCCTTTAAGCACATGACCACCGGTGTCCCCGCCACGTGACGCGGGCAGGTTTGGCTGGCGCGTATAGAAGCCGAAAACCGGTGGGGTCACAAACGTTTTCCCTTCTTGGGCGGCGGGACGAATTGGTCGTTGAGGCCGCTGGTTGAGGGCGATTTCGTAGTACCATTGCGCCATGTTCATCCGTTCCGATCAGGCCGGGCCGATCTACCAGCAGCTCTACCGCTGGATGCGCGAGGCGATCCTGCGCGGCGAGCTGCAGCCGGGGGCCCGGCTGCCGGCGACACGCACGCTGGCCCAGGATGCCGGCGTGTCGCGCAACACCATCCTGCTGGTCTACGACCAGCTGCGCGCCGAGGGCTATGTCGAGGGGCATGTCGGCGCCGGCACCTTCGTCGCCCGTGAGCTGCCCGACGACGTGCTGCGACCGCCGCCGCCGCGGTCGGCGCATCCCGAGGCTGTGGCCGACGGCGCGGCGCTGGGGATCTCGGCCTATGCCAAGCGGGCACAGATCATCCTGTCGCCGTCGATGGCGCCGTCGGTGCCCAATGTGCGCTTCGACTTCCGCTACGGCCTGCCCGGCGTCGCCGAGTTCCCGCGCGACATCTGGCGCCGGCTGCTGGCGCGCCAGGCACGGCGGTTCTCCAGCGAGACATCGCGCTATGCCCATCCCGCCGGCCTGCCGCGCCTGCGCCAGGTGATCGCCGACTATCTGCGCCGCGCCCGGGCGGTCGACTGCACGGAAGACCGGGTGATCGTGGTCAACGGCTCGCAGCAGGCGCTGGACCTGATCGCCCGCACCCTGATCGACCCGGGCGACAAGGTGCTGGTCGAGGAGCCGCATTACCTCGGCGCGCGCGAAGTGTTCCAGGCGGCCGGCGCCGAGCTGGTGCCGTGTCCGGTCGACGGCGACGGGCTCGACATCGAGCGCGCGCCGGCGGCGGCGGCCAAGGCCCGGCTGGCCTATGTCACGCCCTCGCACCAGTTCCCGACCGGGGCGGTGATGCCGCTGGCCCGCCGCCTGGCGCTGCTGGCCTGGGCGCGCAAGACCCGCGCCTATGTCGTCGAGGACGACTACGACAGCGAGTTCCGGTACGGCGGGCGCCCGGTCGAGGCGGTGCAGGCGCTCGATGCCGCCGGGCAGGTGATCTATGTCGGGACCATGTCCAAGACGCTGTTCCCGTCGCTGCGGATCGGCTTCCTGGTCCTGCCGCCGGCGCTGCTGAAGCCGGTCCTGGCGATCAAGCATCTGTCGGACCGGCATACGCCGACCTTGCCGCAGTCGGTGCTGGCCGACTTCATCGCCGAGGGCTACTTCGAGCGCCATGTGCGCCGCGCGCGCACGCAGAACGCGCGCCGCCGCGCGGCGCTCCTGGAGGCGCTGGCCCGCACCTTCGGCGACAGCGTGACGGTGCAGGGCTCCAACGCCGGCCTGCATCTGGTGGCGTGGTTCCCCGACCGGCCGGCGTCGGATACGGGCGTGATCGTCGCCACGGCCGCCGCGGCCGGCGTCGGCGTCTACCCGATCAGCCCGTATTATCTCAGCGAGCCCCAATCCGCCGGCCTGCTGCTGGGCTACGGCGCCCTGAGCGAGCGCGACATCGACGCCGGCATCCGCCTGCTGGGCCGTGCGCTGGGGCGGGAGAATTGAGGCTCCTCTTGCGGACGCGCGTGCTCTGAAAGGGTCGGCGCCATTTGCGCTATTTGCGGAGTTGGAATCCGCCAACGTTGACAAGGGTTTGCCGTGCACCGGCACGGCATGCGGCGGCAGCGCCATTGGCGCTATTTCGTGTCGGTGGAACCCGATCAGTATTGTGGGGACATGCATGGCATCACGCGACGGCGGTGCAGAGGATGTTGCTTGACGTCAGCAACCGGCGTTCAAGCCTCGCAGCCGAGGCCTGCTTCGGCGGACGAGGCCTGCGCCCGTTTGCCCCGGCGGCGGGAACGCTCAACAAGTTCTGCTGATATGGGATGTCGTCGGTCGCCTGACAATCGGAACGAAAGCAGGCATTCGTCTCAATCTTCCTCTCCCCGCGAGAGCGGGGAGAGGAAGGGGCCCATGCCGAAGGCATGGGAAGGTGAGGGGTAAGGACGATCGGACCCTGTCGGTGGGAGTAGAGACTGTCCGTTCGTACCCCTCACCCTCCCGCGCTGCGCGCGGGCCCCTCCCTCTCCCCGCTCTCGCGGGGAGAGGTGTGAAGGAGGTGACAGCTACTGCACCGCCGCCACCTCGACCTGGTTGGTGTTGTAGGTGGTGGCGCCGCAGGGGGCGGAGCGGTCGGCGGTGACGGCATTGGCGCAGCCCTGCCGGTCGGTGCCGTCGTCGCCGGGAGTGAACCAGGCGCCTTCCTTGATCGCCACCACGCCGGGCGCGATGCGGTCGGTGACCCGGGCCGGCAGCACCGTGGCGCCATGGGCGCTGAAGACCCGCACCTTCTGGCCGTCCCTGATGCCGCGCGCCTTGGCGTCGGCTGGATTCAGCCACACATCGTCGGGGTCGACCCGCGCCAGGTCGGTCTGGTTGCCGTGGATCGAATGGGTGCGCGCCCGCGACTTGGGGCTGCACAGGCTGAGGGGATAACGCGCGTCGGGCACGACCGGCGCGATCCAGGTCGGGATCGGCGGCATGGCGCCCAGCCCATAGGGATCGGGGTCGGCGGCCATCGCCATCGAGTAGATCTCGATCTTGCCCGAGGGCGTCGAGAATCTGTGGTTGTCGGGGTCGCGGATCTGCCTGGCGAAGGCGACCGCGTCCTGCGGCGCCGGGAAGCGGGCCACGCCCTTGTCCATGAAGGCCTCGAAATCGTCGACCGCGTCCTTGGTGAGCTCGCGCAGCCAGTCGATCTCGCTGGTGTCGTTGTAGCCGGTGATGCCGACGCGGCGCGCAAGGTCGGCGAAGATGTCGATGTCGTTGCGGCACTCGTCCATCGGCGCGATCGCCTGCTTCATGAAGATCGCATAGTGACCGGCGCCGGCCCATGGCGTGTGCACGTCGTTGCGTTCCCAGAACGTGGTCGCGGGCAGCACGATGTCGGCATGGCGCGCCGTCGGAGTCAGGAAGTGGTCCTGCGCCACGATGAACTCGATGCCGTCCAGCGACGCCGCCATCTTGCCGGCGTTGGGCGCCTGGTTGAACAGGTCGCCGCCGGCCGAGTAGACCAGCTTGATGTCGGCCGGGTAGCCGCCGGCCCTGCCGCGCGTCAGCAGGTCGGCCAGCAGCGGCGAGGACACGCGGGCCTTGATCGGGTTGCTGCCGGTGGGCAGGCTGCGGATGCCGGCGCGGCCGGTGGCGCCGTTGCTGACCCCGGAATTGCCGCCGACGATGCCGACATTGCCGGTGATGGCCGCCAGCGCATAGGCGGCGCGATGGAACTGCTCGCCATAGGCGGTGCGGCCCGGCGCGTAGCCGCATTGCAGCGCCGCCGGCTTGGTGGTGCCGAACTCGATCGCCAGCCGCCGGATCGTCTCGGCCGGCATGCCGGTGATTTCGGCTGCCCATTCCGGCGTCTTGGGCACGCCGTCGTTCAGGCCCAGCAGGTAGGAGCGGTAGGAGGCGCCGGCCGGCGCACCTTCGGGCAGGTGTTCCTCGTCGAAACCCAGCACGTAGCGGTCGCAGTAGGCCTGGTCGTGCAGGCCTTCGCTCACGATCACATAGGCCATGGCGATCAGCGCCGCGGCGTCGGTCGAGGGCCGGATGAAGATGTGCTCGTCGGCCAGCGCGCTGCTGGTGCGGGTGCGGCGGGGATCGACGCAGACGATGCGCACGCCCTTCTGCCTGGCCCATTTCAGGTAGCGCTGGGTGCCGGTGCCGAAGGTGCCGTCGGCCGGGCTCCAGCCCCACATCAGGATCAGCCTGGAATTGACATAGTCGGTCGGCTCGCGGCCGGACGACTTGTAGTCGGCCTTGGCGCCGAAGGTCATATGCACGGCGAAGATTTCCGCCTCGGCCGACATGTTGGACCACAGGTCGGTGCAGCCGCCGAACATGTGCAGGAAGCGCTTGGCCGCGCCGCGCCCGTGCAGCATCGACAGGCTGCCCGAGCGCGAGCCGTCGAGGATCGCGGCGTTGCCGTGCTGCGCGCGCACCCGCAGCAGCTCGCGCGCCACCGCGTCCAGCGCCTCGTCCCAGGTGATGCGCTCGAACCGGCCTGAGCCCCGCGGCCCGGTGCGGCGCATCGGGTACCGCAGGCGGTCGGGGTGATAGGTGCGCTCGATCTGCCCGACACCGCGGGCGCAGGCCGGCAGGGGCGGCAACTCGGGGTTCCATTTGCCGGGATCGGTCGAGATCTTCACGATCCGGCCATCGGCGACATGAGCGTTGACCACGCAGCGCCCGCCGCAATTGTGGCCGCAGGTGCTGGTGACGATCGTCTCGCCTGCGCGCGGCGCCACCCGCGGCTGCTGGTAGATGGTTCCGTGTGCCATGGACTTACCCTAACACCACTCCGTCGGGTGTCTAACGCATCATGATTCGACAGCCGCCGAACCATGGACATGACTTCCTCCCCAACGAAGTTGGGGAGGTGCCCCGAAGGGGCGGAGGGGAGCCGACGAGATTTTTGTAACGGAGACCACGTCGGCTCCCCATCCGCCCTTCGGGCACCTTCCCCACGCAAGCGTGGGGAAGGAATGATGTCACTCCGCCGCCACCTTGCGTGGGGCGGGGACCACGTCGCCGAGCGCCGTCATCAGGGCCTCGAGCCGCCTGGCATCCTCGGACGACAGCACGCCGATGGGCGGGCGCGGCCGGCCCGCGGGTCGGCCCATGATCTCGCAGGCCGTGTGACAGGCGCGCACCAGGCCCTTGTCGCGGGTGAACGTGGCAATCGGCGAGAGGCGGTGCCACAGCGCGCGGGCGGCGTCTATCTCGCCGCCGCGCACCAGGCGGAACAGCTCGACGCAATGGCGCGGCGTGATGTTGGCCAGGCCCGAGGTCCAGCCTTCGGCGCCCAGCATCAGCATCTCGAACGCCGCCGCGTCGCGGCCGGCGAAGATGCGCAGGCGGCCCGGCAGCATCTGGGCCAGGATGCTGACGCGCATCAGGTCCGGCGCCGCCTCCTTGATGGCGCCGATGTTGGGCGTCTCCACGAGCTGCGCCACGACATGCGGCTGCAGGTCGACGCCGCTCAGGCGCGGATTGTTGTAGAGCATCAGCGGCAGGCCGATCGCGCCGGCTATGGCGCGGTAGTGCGCCAGCAGCTCCTCGTCGGTGAGCAGCCAGTAGGTGATCGGCACCACCAGCACGGCGTCGGCGCCCGCCTGCTCGGCGTGCCGCGACAGCCGCACGGCCTCGGCCGTGGTCATGGCGCCGGTGCCGATCATGACCGGCACGCGGCCGGCGACATGGCGCACCAGCACCTCAGCCGCGCCGCGCCGCTCGTCCTCGGTGAACGAGCCAATCGCGCCGGTGCTGCCGAACAAGGTCAGCCCGTCGATACCGGCCGCGATCTGCTCATCGGCCAGGCGGCAGAGCCGCTCGCCGTCGATCGACCCATCGGCCGTCGTGGGCGTGAGCAGGAAGCTCACCACACCATTCATGTCCTTCGTCATGGGAATCTCCTGGCCTCAGCGCAGAGGCGAGAACGGAGCCGGCACCATCAGCCGGTTCTCCTGGTGCACGATCATCGGCCGCACCTGGCGGGCGTAGGCTTCCCAGGCGGGATCGGCGCGCAGCGCCTGGCGGCGGCGCGTGCGGTCGGCGAGGTCGTCGAAGGCGACCATGTGGATCACCTGGTTGAGCGTGCCGACCTCGGTCGTGAAGATGCCGACCACATTGCCCATGGTCCTGAGATAGATGTCGGCGCCGTGTTCCGCCTCGATGCGGAAGTAGTCGGCGACCTTGCCGGGCTGCAGCGTGTAGATCCGTTCCTCGACGATCATGCCTGTGCCTCGATCCGAACCGGGTGTCTGGATCGGCAGGGTCGATCCTCCCGCGCCTGCGACCAAGCACCAATGCCGTGCCGGACCGTAGGGCCATTGCTCCAGGATGGCGCGATTGGGCCTGTCCGCTGCCGGCCCGCGGACCTATGCTGGGTTGCACAAAGCCGAGGACACGATGCCCAAGACGTACACGGTCAACCCGGAGGGAACGGACGCGCCGCCCCTGATCGACGGCACACCCGTGCCGGCCGCGCTGCAGGGCCCGACCATCGTCCTGCCCCAGGATAGCGTCGCCAACGGCAGGGCCTTTGCCAAGCCGGGCGAGCTGGAAGTGTCGTTCGCGGCCACCGAGTCGGTCGGCACGACAGGGCTGGGGCACTGCATGGGGCTGTGCGTCGTCTGGGGCCGAGCGAACGAGGCGTTCGCGAACGGCTATTGCGCCCACCTGAGCTCGGTGCAGGGCACCCGCTACACCAATTGCATGACGGCGATCCAGACACGGATGGTGCCGCACAATCCCTGGGTCGCGATCTCCATCGGCAGCTCGGGCACCTGGATCGACACACTGGTGGGCCACCTCCGGGGCATGAACATTCCCGACAACCACATCTGGGTCTACAACCGGGCGGACAAGTCGAACACCTTCGGCGTCGACAAGAACGGCCGGTTCGGCCTGCTGGCGGCACCCGGCTGAGCTCACCGGATCCCGGCGCGCATGAAGCTCTGGACGAACTGGCGCTGGAACAGCAGGAAGGCCAGCAGCAGCGGCGCCGAGGTCATCAGCGTGGCGGCGCAGATCACCGACCAGTCGATGCCCTGATCGCCGGAGGAGAAGACCTGCAGCCCGACCGTGAGCGGCCGCGACTCGACAGAGTTGGTGACGATCAGCGGCCACAGGAAGTTGTTCCAGTGGTAGCTCACCGACACCAGCCCGTAGGCGATGTAGACCGGCCGCGCCAGCGGCACGTAGACCTTGAGCAACACCTGCAGCGCGTTGGCGCCTTCGACGCGGGCCGCATCGTCGAGCTCCCTGGGCACGGTCTTGAAGGTCTGGCGCAGCAGGAAGACGCCGAAGGCCGAGGCGATGTAGGGCAGCGCGATGGCCGGGATCGAATCGAGTATGCCCAGCCGGCTCATGGTGCGATAGTTCTCGACGATCAGCACGTCGGGCATGATCATGAGCTGCACCAGAACCAGCATGAACGCGATCTCGCGGCCGGGGAATTCGTAGCGCGCGAAGGCATAGGCGGCCAGCGTGCAGAGCACGAACTGACCGGCCAGCACCAGGCTCACCAGCAGGAACGAATTGAGGAAGTAGCGCGCGAAGGGCGCCGCCTCCCAGGCACGCGCGAAGTTCTCCAGTGTGAGCGGCGCGCCGAGGGTGAAGCGGGCCGAGAACTCGGCCGGATGGAACGCGGTCCACACGGCATAGAGCAGCGGCAGCACCCAGAGGAACGCCAGCAGGCCGGCGCCGGCGCTCTCGATCACGCGCGCCAGGCCGCGCGGCTCGTAGGGATCGACGCGCAGCGGGCCGCTCATCGGTAGTGCACCCGGCGCTCGAGGAAGAAGTACTGGCCGAAGGCCAAGGCGGCCAGGATCGCCAGCAGCACGGCGGTGATGGCGGCGGCGTAGCCGGTGTCCCAGAAGCTGAAGCCGACCTGGTAGAGGTGGTATAGCAGCAGGGACGTGGCGTTGTCGGGCCCGCCGCGGGTCATCACGATGACGTGGTCGACGGTGCGGAAGGCGCCGATCACGGCGTTGACGAGCACGAACAGCGTCGTCGGCATCAGGAGCGGGAACTGCACCCGGCGGAAGAAGGTCCAGCGCGAGGCGCCTTCCAGCGCCGCCGCCTCGGCGAGATGCGGCGGGATCTGCTGCAGCGCCGCCAGGTAGAAGATCATGAAGAAGCCGGCCTCCTTCCAGATCGCCACCACGATGACGCAGAGCAGGGCCGTGCTGCGGCTGCCCAGCCAGTTGTGCGAGGGCGCGCCGAAGGCGCCCAGCACCTGCTCCAGCAGGCCGTATTGCGGCGTGTAGAAAAACAGCCAGATGTTGGCCACCGCGATCATCGGCAGGATGGTGGGTGTGAAGTAGGCCATGCGCACCAGGGTGCGGCCGGCGATGCGGTCGTTGACCCATGCCGCCATCAGGATGGCAAGCGCGATCGAGATCGGGATGGTGCCCAGCGCGAACCAGATGCTGTTGACCAGCGAGGTCCAGAACACCGGGTCCTCGACCATGGTCTGGTAGTTGTCCAGGCCGATGAACACTGAGCCGCGGGCGCCGCGCGGCGTCGAGTAGAAGCTGTCGATCAGCGTCGCGACGGCGGGGAAGTGCGTGAACAACGCCAGTAGCGCCAGCGCCGGCAGCAGCAGCAGCCAGCCATGGATGGCTGCCGCCGGGGCCGCGCCGCTCCAGCGGCGCTCTTTGCTGCTGTCATGTATGAGCGTCGCTGGAGCGACGCGGCCCGACCCGTCGTCAGCCATGCCGGGGACTACTTCTTGTACGGCCGCAGGATGCGGACGGCTTCGGCCTGGGCGTCCTTCATCGCCTGCTCGGGCGACTTGGTGCCCGTCAGCGCCGCCTGCAGGCCGTCGTTCAGCGCCTTGGTCACGCGCTGGTTCTCGTGCGTCGACAGCTCGGCCACGGCATGCGGGAGCTGGTCGCGGGCCACGGCGGCGGCAGGGAAGCCTTCGACGTACTTCTTCATCGCCGGCGTCTCCCAGGCGTCGGGCCGCACGGCCACGTAGCCGGTGTCGATGCCCCATTGCGCCGCCCGTTCCGGCGTGGTGATCCACTTGATGAACTTCAGCGCCGCCTCGCGCTGCTCCGGCGCCGACTTCTTGAAGACGTAGAAATTGCCGCCGCCGGTCGGGCTGCCGCGGCGCTTGCCGGCGGGCAGCATGGCGACGCCGAACGGGAACTTGGCGTTGGAGCGCACGTTGGTGAGGTTGCCGGTGGTGGTCCACATCATCGCCGTCTTGCGCTCGAAGAAATCCTTGGGCGTGGTGCCCCATTCGATGATGCCCGGCGGCTGGACCTTGTGCTTGCGGCTGAGGTCGACCCAGTACTGCAGCGCCTGCACCACCTCCGGCGCATCGAAATAGGTCGCATCGCCGGCCTGGTTCATCAGGTCGACGCCGTTCTGGGTGGTGAAGCCCTGGAACAGCCAGTAGGGGAAGCCCGAGGAGGGCACCTGGATGCCCCACTGGCTGACATTGCCGCCGGCGTCGCGTTTGGTGAGCTTGGCGGCCATCGCCACCTGCTCGTCCCAGGTCGCCGGCGGCTTCTCGGGATCGAGCCCGGCCTCCTTGAACAGCTCCTTGTTCCAGTACAGCACGATGGTCGAGCGCTGGAACGGGATGCCCCAGGTCCTGCCGCCGGTCTGGCTGTTGAACATGAAGGCGGGATAGAAGCTCTTGATCCAGGCCGCGTCGTCCGGGCCCTTCATGAGCTCGTCGAACGGCACGATCGCGTCCTCGTCGATCAGCGTGAACATGTCGCTCGACAGCAGCACCGAGGTCACCGGCGGCGTGCCGCTCTTGTGCGCGGTCAGCGCCTTGACGATGGTCTCCTGGTAGGTGCCGGCATAGATCGGCTTCACCTTGATGCCGGCGTTCTCCTTCTCGAAGTCGGCGGCCAGGCCGTCGATGATCCTGGTGATCGGCCCGCCGACGGCGACGGGATAGAAGAACGACACCTCGACCGCGCCTTGCGCGGCCGCCGGCGCCGCGGCCAGCCCGCCGGCCAGCGCGGCCGATCCCCCGATGAACGCTCGTCTGCGCATCCCTGCCTCCCTGCGTGTCGCGCGTGCGCGCCAGAAATACCAGAAACTCTTTTCGATCATCCTACCAGAGACTTGAGCGGGGAAGCGAAACTGCCAGAAATCCCCGGCAATGCATTTTCATCGGCCAAACAGGCCGACGCAAACGTCGAAAAGAACGGAAACTGTTGCGTGGCGCGGCAACCAGCGAGACGCCCGTATTGTCGGCCCGGCGGCGGCCAACGCATAGCACGCGACCTATATACAGTCGGCCCGCGCCGGCCACAAGGAGTCCAAAAACAGGCATCAGGATTTATTTGCTGGGGCGCGGGGCGAGGAGATAGCACTGATGCTCCCATATGCGATCGCGCTGCCGCCGCCGATGTTGCGTGTCTACCGCCGCGCCTTGCGGTCGCGGATCCTGTCGAAGCCGCGCTTGATCTCGCCGAAGCGGGCCTCGATCATCGGCTCGAACTCGCAGTCGGTGAAGATGTAGGGCCAGTCGTTCTCGATGCCTTCGCGGACCAGCTCGCCGACATAGAGCGGGTCAATCCCGCCGCTGACGCGCTCGACCATCTGCTTCATCCGTTCCAGCCGCGCACCGTCCAATGGCGGGGGCCTCGTCGCGCCGGCGAAGCGCTCGGGCAGATTGCGCTGCGAGCTCATGATGTTGGTGCGGATGAAGCCGGGACAGAGAACCGACACCCCGATGCCGCGAGGGCCGAGCTCGTGGCGCAGCCCCTCCGACAGCGCAACCACCCCGTACTTGCTCACATTGTACGGCGTGCTGCCGCCCGAGATCAGGCCGGCGATGGAGGCCGTCGACACGATGTGTCCGCCGCCCTGGCTCTCGATCATCGGGGCAAAGATCTCGACTCCCCAGACCACGGCCATGAGATTGACGCCAAGGGTCCAGCTCCAGCCGGCGTCGTTCCACATGCCGTAGGACCCGCCGCCGCCCACGCCCGCATTGTTGATCAGGATATGAACAGCGCCGTATCTGGCGCGGGTTTGTTCCACCGCCGCCTGGAGCTCGGCCTTCAGCGACACGTCCGCTCTGACCAACGCGACGTCAGCGTTGGTGCGCTTCAAGCCTTCGACGGCCGCGGCGAGCGCAGCCTCCTCGATATCGCAGAGCATCACCTTGACGCCGGCCTGTGCAAGCGCGGTTGCGATGCCGAGCCCGATGCCCGACGCGGCCCCGGTGACGAACGCGGTCTTCCCTGCCAGGTCCTTCAAGCGCTTCTCCCTCTATTGATCGTTCTGGATGCCATTCAACTGTAGCCTGCGTCATTGCTCAAGCCGGGACAAGGTGGTCGAACAGCTGCCAGCGTCCGGGAACCGGCCGCTGTCACGCCTCGCGCAGGAGATATATGATCGGAAGCACCTTCGGATGAAGCCATCGAGCGAAGGGAGATCGAAGGTGCATTTCCATGCCTTGCTCGGGCTCGCGGGAACAGTTGGCGCAATACTGTTGTCGAGCCTGCCGATCACTGCGAACGCGCAGGCTGTTCCCAGTGCGCTGCCCGACTCTACCGCAGCGCTGTCACGTGGCGAACGGCCGGCATACGCCGGAACTTACGCGGCGGCCCGCTATTCGCCTCTTGTCCAGATCAACCGGGAGAACGCCAGGGGCCTGCATGTCGCGTGGCGCTGGAAATCCCCGGACCATGCCATCCTCCAGGCCAATCGCCGGATCAGCGACCTTTCCAACCTCGATCCGCACCTCTGGGTGTACGACAAGGCGACGGGCGAGATGCTCGCGGAGATCCCGCTGCCGGCCAATGCGACCGGCTCCCCGATCACTTATATGTCCGGTGGCAAGCAGTTCATCGTTTTTCCCGTGGGCGGTGGGCCACTCGCCGAAAAGCTGATCGCAGTTGCTCTTTGACCCGCCCGCCGATGTCCGTGTGGCCCTTCCAGGAAGAAGGATGCGGGATGCTCGAAGTCTGAGTCCAGAGCGCCTCGCCAGCGCCGTCCTGCTCGATCAAGCGCCGGATGCCAGCCAAATCCCGCATGCGACCAGCGCCAGACCGGTGAAATAGCTTAACGAATGCCCTATCGGCATCAGCTTCTCCAGCAGCACGTAGGCCGCGAGGCCCCCGATCCACCAGAGGTTCATGATGCCGCCGAAGAACAGCAGCGCCATCAGGAACCAGCAGCATCCCAGACAATAGAAGCCATTGATTGCTCCCATGCGGAATGCGCCGCTGCGTCCTTCCCGCCAATGCATCGCCAGGAAGCTGATGGGTGCGCGACACTGGCGCAGGCACGCCTGCTTTATCGGCGTAAGTTGCCACAATCCGGCAGCGATCAGGATCCCGGCGCCAAGCCAAGCGGAGGTCGTCACCATCATCGCGGACAGCAGGCCGCTCTGCTCCATACCGAACTGCAGCGCGACCGCCACCGCGCTGAACCCGGCCCAGGCCGCGAGGTAGCCCGAAGCAAACACCGCGGTCGATCCCCCAGGTCGCTGCGCCGCCTGCTCGCGTCGGCTGACCTTCGCATAGATCAGCAGCAGGGGCGTGGCGCTCGGCAGCATCATCGCAACCATCATCACGCACCACATCGACAGCATCAGCGCCGCGTAGCCGGGTGTCCACACCGCAGGAGTCATCACCATGTCGCGCGGCATGCGCGTCATCTCGATCGCGCTCATGTCCGTGCCGGCGCCCAGAACGACCCAGAGCCAGGAAGCTCCAGCCACCCCAAGCAAAGCCGTCACCACCACTGCTCGATCGCGGCGCAGCAGGTGTTCGAGCAGCGATGCCGGCGGCGTCACCATCGTTTCGGATGCCGATTCGCTACGGACGACCGTATCTCTGCCTGTATTCGTCGTAGGAGTAGGCCAGTCCGTTCGGACCCCAGGCAACGTTGGCCAGCGAACTGTGGCGGCGGCTCAAGTCGAACTTGATGGCACCAGTCCCCTTCGCGAAGCCCGCGGCGCCTTCGGCCTCATGGAACACCCAGCCATTCGGCAACACCGTCAGCATCCTGTGTTCTTCGTCGGTCACGGGATTGCGGATCGGCTCGCTGGTGGCCTTGACGAAGCCCGGCACCTCGATGCGGGCAGACCGCTTCTCAAGATTCCAATCGAACGTGATCTTCGCGAATTGCGGATCCTTGATGGTCTCGATGATGGACGCAAAGATCTGGAACATCGTGCCGGGTTTCTGGTCTTCGCCGGACAGGATGTAGAAAAGCGCTTCCCGCTGAGCATCATCGGCACGCTCGTCCACGATCGGCTGGAAAACGCCTTGGCCGTGGTGGATGGCCCTGGGAAAGTAGAACGTGCCCACGACCGCAAGGCCATCGAGATCAACCTTGTCGCAGTGACCCTTGTCGATCTTGAAAGCCACCAGGCCGGTGCAGATCCCGTACGTCGGATCGGCCATCGACTCGCATGGGCAGCCGAGATCGCAGCTGCAGTACTCCACGTACTTTCCTTCAATTCGCCAATCGCGCGCTGTCATGGTCTCCCCCCATTGGTTCTGAAAGCTCCCGAAGCGCCAGCAACAGGCAGGCCCCACGAAGGGAGTTGGCCTTGGAGACAAGTCTGTGCGCCAAGTAAAAAGCATAGCGCAGGCGAGGGAACCGAGGAAGCAGCCAGCCCACTTGTCGTTCAGTTTTCGAGGGTGTCGAATGACAGCACGGCTGCCCTAAGTTCCCGGCCTTTGGCCGGGCCGATACTGCTCGCAGCTTGAAGATGCCAAGTTGAACATCGCCAAGTCGCGCAGCGAATTCATGGTGGCTCTCCACGGTTGCTGAGGCGGCCATGATGCGCAAACGAAAGAGGCCAGAATCACCTCCGCCAGTGCCAGCTATCGCTAGAAGGTGAGTCCCAGCAGTCATCCCTCGCTGCGCTCGGGATGACGGGTGCATCAGCGGCCAGCGAATCCAGGTGCCAGCCCTGTGCCGGACATCTGACAGGCGAGAGCATCGATGCTCCAATCGACATGAATATCGAACGCATGCCGCGGTGCTACCGGCAGGACGACTGCGATCACATGGCGGACGGGCTGGCGAAGTCCGAGTGGGGCCGATGAGGGTGTGCCGGAGATCGTGATCGCCAGCGGCTCCAAACCGAACCGTCAGAGGGCAGATCCGGCGGAGCTGCACATGTCTGATGTGGTTCGCGGCGCGCCGATGTGAATTTGGCATGGAATGTCGTCAAGAGTGTTGCGCAGGTCTGCCGGCAGGCGTCTGATGCGGATCGCCGGAAACGCCGGCTGATACGTTCGCCATTCGCCTTCGCTCCAGTCGTCGCATTCAAGACTGTCCCTTCGCATCCGATTCACGCGTCGATACCATCTGTAAATGGCGTAGTTGATCATCCTTGGCTGAAGACTTGCCAATCTCAAATCGATCGTCACATGCTGGGGGAACATCATGTCGAAGCATCGTCGTCGCAGCTTGCTTCGTACGTCGAGCGCTGCCGCCGCGCTTGCTGCGTTTGCCGGGCTCGTGGACCGCGCCGGTGCACAGGGCACGCAGCCGCTTGAGAGCGTCCGGATCGTCACCGGCTTCCCGCCAGGCGGCACGTCGGACACGCTGTGCCGGCGTGTGGCGGAGGGCTTGAAGGGCTCGACCTATACCAAGGCCGCGATCGTCGACAACAAGCCCGGCGCCGGGGGCCAGATCGCGGTGCAGTCGATGAAGGGTGCCGCCATCGACGGCAGCGTGCTGCTGCAGACGCCCGCCTCGATGCTCATGCTCTACCCGCACATCTACAAGAACCTGGCCTACAACGCCTTCACGGATGTGACGGCTGTCACGCTGGCGTGCATGTTCGACTTCGGCTTCTGCGTCGGCCCCGCCGTGCCGGACGGCGTGAAGGACATTCCGGCCTTCCTTGCCTGGGCCAAGGCAAATCCCGACAAGGCCAACTACGGCTCGCCGGGCGCTGGCTCGGTGCCGCATTTCATCGGTGTGATGCTGGGCCGCACGGGGGGCATCGAGCTGAAGCACGTCGCCTATCGCGGCTCCGCGCCTGCGGTGCAGGACCTGGTTGCGGGCCAGATTCAGGCGGTGTCGGCGCCGGTCGGCGAGTTCACGCAGCAGGTCAATGTCGGCAAGATCCGCTACCTCGGCGTTTCGGGCGCCGCGCGCAGCCGGTTCGCGCCCAGCGTCCCGACCTTTGCCGAGCAGGGCTACAAGGACCTGATCTTCTCCGAATGGTTCGGCTTCTTTGCGCCGAGCGGCACGCCCGCGGCGATCGTGGACCGGGCCAACGCCGTCCTGCGCACGGCGCTGGCGCGGAAGGATGTCGTCGACGGCATTGCGGTCATGGGACTGGAGGCCAAATCGTCGACGCCGCACGAGCTCGCGACCTTGCTGAAGGAGAGCCATGACCGTTGGGGGCCGATCGTGAAGCAGATCGGATTCACCATGGATTCCTAGTACCCGCTCTCCGTGGAAAGTGAGTCGCGATTGTCATCCCGAGCGCAGCGAGGGATCT
This sequence comes from Vineibacter terrae, assembly GCF_008039615.1. Taxonomy (GTDB): domain Bacteria; phylum Pseudomonadota; class Alphaproteobacteria; order Reyranellales; family Reyranellaceae; genus Vineibacter; species Vineibacter terrae. The sequence continues at coordinate 122,715 of NZ_VDUZ01000006.1, forward strand.
CCTGCGAATGGCGCACTGTGCGCTCTGCCGCAGGAGATCCCTCGCTGCGCTCGGGATGGCAGGTGTGTCACCAACCAGTGTTCAGACTGAGGCCGGTCGAAAGCCCGACCACGGTCGGGCGCCCTCGAACGCGCGCCCTGCCGCCAAGACACGGGCGTCGTCGAGCCGGCGTCCAACGATCTGAATCGAAAGCGGCATCCCGTTCGGGTCAAACCCAGCCGGCACGGCGAGCGCCGGCACACCTGCCAGGCTGAACCCGCACAAGAAATGGATCATGACGTCGAGCGGGTCGAATTCGCGCCGACCGAGGTCCAACGTCTTCTGGGTGGGGTGCGTTGCCGCGACAGCGACCGTTGGTGTCAGCAGCAGATCGACCTCAGTTGCGAACAGCTCGGCAAGGGTGGCCGCGAGCGCCTTCCGCTCGCGCGAAGCGTGGATGAAGCCGGTCGCTGTCACAGCCCTCCCCGTGGCGAGCAGTGCCGCCACATCCTCCCCATAGCGGATTACCCTCGCCTTGAACCAGGTTTCAGCCCAGTGGAGGTGCTGCGCCGCCGTCTCGGGCGGCACGATCGCGTTGTTGATGGTGCTTGCGTGCGCGAGGAGCGGTACTGAGATCTCGCGCACGTCGGCGCCGAGTTCCCGGAAAGCCTCCTTGGCGGCCTCGAACGCTCCTGCCACTGCGGCCTGCAGCGGCTGCACCATGAGCTCGCGGGGCACGCCGATCCGCAAGCCTTTGACGCCTTGCTTGAGGGTGGCCGCATTGTCCGTCGGCGCATTGGGCAGGCTGTGCGGATCCTCCGGATCATGACCGGCAACGACGTCCAGCACGACGGCCAGGTCCTCGATCGTGCGAGCCATCGGCCCGACGTGATCGGAGGTATACGATTGCGCGACGACTCCCGCCGCGCTGACGAGCCCAAAGGTCGGCTTGATGCCGGCGATTCCGCAAAATGCCGCCGGGAGCCGGATCGATCCCGCCGTGTCGGTGCCGATCGAGAATGCCGCGAGACCAGCGGCGAGCGCCGCGCCGGAGCCGCCGGAGGACCCCCCGGCAATACGCTCCCGGTCCCACGGGTTTCGCGTGCGCGCATGTGCGTTCTGCGTGGTGACGCCAAACGCGAACTCGTGTGTGTTGACCTTGCCGAGCAGCACGGCGCCCGCCGCCGCCAGGCGGGCTGCCACCGTCGCGTCAGCGTCGGGCACCCAGTCGGCGAGAATCGTCGAACCCGCAGTCGTCCGGATTCCCCCGGTAGCGATCACGTCCTTCAAGCAATAGGGCACGCCGTGCAGCGGCCCCCGTCGGTGACCATTTGCAAGTTCGGTGTCGCGGGCGGCCGCTTCCGTCAGGGCGCGGTCGGCTGTGACGGTCACATACGCCTCGAGCGCCGGGTTGAGCGCCGCGATGCGGTCAAGATAGGCGATTGTCGCCTGCCGTGAGGTGACCTCGCCGGCAGCGATGAGCCTGCCGAGCTCGGCGGCTCCGAACCAGACCAGATCCTCATCGCTCATTGCACGCTCCCGTTGCTGCTCGGACCTCGATTCACTGGGTCTTTGATCGTTCGGGGGCCACGTTGATGCATGAGAGCTGGCGGCCGGGAGCCTTCTCCTCGAGCGCGGGCTCGATGCGCGCGCAATCAGCAGTCGCCATCGGACAGCGCGTGTGCAGGGCGCAACCCGAAGGCAGGTCGATCGGGCTTGGGATCTCGCCACTCAGCAAGAAGGGCGAGCGCCGCTGCGCGGGATCCGGATAGAGCACCGATGAGAGCAGCGCCCGGGAATAGGGGTGGCTCGGCGTCCGGAACAGTTCTTCGGTCTCGCCGACCTCGACAAGCTTGCCGAGATACATGATCGCGGTGCGATGGCACAGCCGGCGCACCGCGGTCAGATCATGCGAGATGAAGAGGTAGGACATGCCGAGTCGCTGCTGCAAGTCCCTGAGCAGGTTCAGGATGTCCGCGCGTACCGAGACATCGAGCGCCGAAGTCGGCTCGTCGAAAACCACCAGATCGGGCTGGGTCGCGATGGCGCGGGCGATGCCGACCCGCTGCAGCTCGCCCGCGCTCATTTGATGCGGATAGAGGCTGGCCGCGTCCCGGCTGAGCCCGACCAGCTGGAGAAGGTCAGCGACGCGCGCCTTGCGGTCGCCCCGTGTCATGTCGGTCGTCAGCGAGAGCGGCTCCTCGATCGCGGCGCTGAGGCTCTGGCGAGGGTCCAAGCTGTCGAAGGGGTCCTGGAAGACCATCTGCAGCTTGGCGCGCAGCTTCCGCAACCCGGTCCCTGCCAGCTTGCTGATCTCCTGCCCCTTGAACCAGAGCGTGCCAGAGGTAGGCTCGATCAGCCGCAGGACACAGCGGCCGACGGTCGACTTGCCCGAGCCGCTCTCGCCGACGAGCCCAACGGCCTCGCCACGGCCAATGGCGAACGAGATGTCGTTGACCGCCGTCAGGACGCGGCCGTCGCGCACCGGAAAACGCTTCATCAGGTCGCGCACTTCCAGGAGCGGCTCCGAGGCAGAAGGGAGTGGATGTTCCGGCTGCGGCTCGGTGCGAAGCAGCACCGGCGAGGCGCCGCTGCTGGCGAGATCGGCGTCCCGGGCAGCGGCGGCGGCGTGCAGCAGCTTTCGGCTGTAGACGTTCTGCGGCGTGGCGAAGAACCGGCGGACCTCTGCCTCCTCGACAATGCGTCCGGCATTCATGACGACGACCCGCTCGCAGTAGTTGGCGACAACGCCGAGGTCCCGCGACACGACGAGCAGGCCGGAATTGAGCTTCCGCACGGCGTTGCGCATGAGATCGAGGATTTGCACCGAGACAGTTACATCGAGGCCGCTCGTCGGCTCGTCGACGATCAGGAGCTTCGGCGCATTCGCGATCGCGAGCGCCAGGATCACCCGCTGGCACATGCCGCCGCTAAGCTCGTGCGGGTAGGCCTGCAGCCTGAGGACGGGATCGGGGATGTTGACCGATTTCAGCAACTCGGCGGCGGCGGCGAGGGCGGCAGCGTGCGGGATCGGCCGGTGCGCGCGGATGACATCGGACAGCTGCCGCCCGATGGTCAGGATGGGATTGAGATGTTGCCGCGGGTTGGAGAGAGCCAGCGCCAGCTCCTTGCCGCGCAGCGCCGCAAGTCGCCTCTCATCCTGCTCGAGCAAGTTCTCGCCGCGCAACAGCACCTGGCCGCCGAGCACCTGCCAGGGCGGCTGCAGAAGCCGCAGGATCGCGGCGAGCAGGATCGACTTGCCGCTTCCCGACTCGCCGACGACGCCGAGAACCTCGCCGTCGGCGACGCTGAGGCTCACCCCGCTCAGCACCGCGCGCGTGGTCCGGTCACCAACGAAGGCAACGGTCAAGTCCCGAACTTCGAGGAGCGTTGTCACCAGCTACCTTCGACTGGTGGGGTCGAGAAAGACACGAAGATTGTCGCCGAACACCGAGAAAGCAAGCACGGTCACGGCAAGCACCAGGCCTGGCATGAGCGCCGTCCACCACTGCCCGGTCATCATGTTCTGCGCGCCGACCTTGATCATCAGCCCCAGTTCGGGGGTGGGCGGCGGCACGCCGGCGCCGACAAAGCTGAGGCCCGCGGTCAGCAGGATGGAAAAGCCGATCGTCGTCGAGAAATGGACCAGCGCCGGGGCGATCGAATTCGGCATGACATGCACGAAGGCGGCTCGCAGCTTGCTGTTGCCGGCGCAGATGGCGGCCTCGACGAAGGTTCGCGAGCGCACTTGCAGAACCGCTCCCCGGGTAAGGCGCAAGAAGAAGGGAATGTTGAGAAAGGCAAGGGCCATGATGACGTTCCGCGTGCTCGGCCCGCTGAACCCGACCAGCGCCAGGGCGAACACGAAGAGCGGGAAAGCCTGGAAAATATCGGCGGCCCGCATGATTGCGCCGCTGAAGAACCTGGCGATTGCCGTGCCTTCTGCGAAGAAGCCCGAGAGCACGCCCAGCGCCACGCCGCAGGCGAAGGCCACAGCGGTCGAGACCAGCGCTATGGTCAGGTCGACGCGCGGCGCCGCGAGGACTCGCGAGAAGATGTCCATCCCCGAGACGTCGGTGCCAAACCAATGCGTGGCGTTGGGCGGGGTCAGGCTGGCGCCGACCGGCGCCTGAACAGGAAAAGGCGCAATCAGCGGGCCGATGAGCGCCAAAGCCAGATTGACCGCGATGACCACGAATCCGAAGATCATGCTGGGCCGGGTCCGCGCGAAGCGCCAAAGCTCGCTGTCGAGAAAATGGCTCACGGGTCAGACCGAAATCCGTGGGTCGAGGAGATAGTAGACGATGTCCACGATCAGGAACACGAGGGTCGTGAACACGGCCATGATCAGCACCACCGCCTGTATGGGCGCATAATCCGAGTTGATGACGGACTCGACAGCGTATTGCCCGAGACCGCCCCACGCGAAGATGGTCTCGACCAGGACGGCGCCGCCGAGCAGGAACCAGCAGACGATGCCGGTGACGGTCACGACAGGAGGCAGCGCGTTGCGCAGAGCGTATCGCAGCTGCGTCCAACGTGACAGCCCGCTCGCCTTGGCCTGCAACATGAAACGCGCGTCAAGCATCTCCTCCATCGACGAGCGGGCGGTCTTGAGCACCAGGGGCATGTAGACGATCACCAGGGTCGCGAGCGGCAGCACGATGTTGCCGGCGGCCGACCAGAAGACTTCCCAGTTGCCGGACAATGCCGCGTCGACGATGTAGGCGCCCGTGATGTGATCGGGGCTAGGCACGCCGAAATCGAGCTGGCCGACCGGCGGTGGTGCCCATTGCAGAGCGAAGAAGAACACCAGGATCAGCAGGAGGCCGATCCAGAAATCCGGCAGCGAGCCGGCAAGCATGCCGTAGACAAAGACCAGCCGATCGGCGATGCCGCCTCGGTTCACGGCGACCGCGACGCCGAGGGGCACGCCGATCAGCACGGAAACCACGACGGCGCCGATCACCAGCTCGAGCGTCGCCGGCAGGCGCTGCTGGATATCCAGCAGCACGGGCTGCGATGTCCGCCAGGACACGCCGAAATCTCCCGTCAGGGTTCGCTTCAAATAGCCGGCGTACTGCGTGAGCAGCGGCTGATCGAGGCCCAGGCTGCTGCGCACTTCGCCGATCCGCTCCACCGTGGCGTACGGCCCGGCCAGCATGTAGGTGGGATCGCCCGGCAGCAGCCGGATCAGGAAAAAGACCATCACCGAGACCGCCAACAGCTGCGGAACCGCAAACAGGACCCGCTTGCCGGCGAAGACGATGAATCGCTTCATGAACGAACTGCTCCGGTGCGCCTGCAAGTGCGCCTGCGCAACCCCGTTTCCCTGTCCCAGGGCGGCGCGGTCACAACGTTCAGGCCTTGTAAAGCCATTCGAAATGTAAATTGTTGTCTGGATACCAGTGGAAATTTGTCCACTCTTTCTTCAAGGCCTCGCGCCATCCTGGCTCGACCAGGAAGATCCAAGGCACTTCCTCGGCCGCGAGCTCCTGAACGCGAAGATCCATCTTCGTCCGCTCCTCGCCCAGCGGCATCTGCATCATGTCGGTCACCAGCCGGTTGAACTCGGGATGGTTGAAATAGACCGAGTTGTTGACGGTGGTCTCGGGATTGCCGAGGTAGACCCAGCCGGTATAGCCAGTATCGGCGATCCACGGCCACTGGAAGTTGTCGACCTGGCACATGAGCTGACGCTTGACCTTGCGCTCCGAGTAGACCGCAGCAGGCAGCGGATCGAGCGTGGTGCGAATGCCGACCGAGTCGTAGGCCGCCTTGATGAGGACCGCTGCCTCGGACATCTCCTCGATCGAGTTGTCGAAGGAAAGCTTCAGATCAAAACCATTCGGATAGCCTGCCTCGGCAAGCAGGGCCTTCGCACGGGCAGGGTCGCGCTTGTAGACCCAGAAGCGATCCGTGTAGTTGGGAAAGATCGCCGGCGTGATGCTTTTGATGGGGGTTCCCTGGTTGAAATAGACCTTCTCGCGGATCTCGTCGTACGGCGTCGCCCAGGCCATGGCCTGCCGCACTTTTGTCTTGGCCATGATTTCGTTGGTCGCGACCGGGCCGATGTACGGAATGAAGTTCGCCCGGGCGCGGACGATCTGCACAGCCGGGTTCTTCGCCAGCGCCTGCAGGCTGCGCTCGGGAAGGCGCATGGCGTAGTCGAGCGCGCCGCGTTCGATGAGCGCCATCCGGGTGGCGGCGTCGGGCACGACACGAATGAGGATGCGCTTGATCGGCGGCTTCGGCTGATAGTTCTCGTTGCGCGTGAGCTCCATCTCCTGGCCGGGAATGTTCTTCACGATGTGGTAGGGACCGAACCCGGCGTCGTTGCTCTTGAGCCAGTTTTTGGCCCACGGATCGCCCGCGGTGGCGTGCTTTTTGGCTTCTGTCGCGTCGAACGGCCCCCCGTAGTAGCTCATGGCCATCAGCTTCAGGATGACGGGAGAGGGTTTCTGCAAGTGAAAGCGTACAGTGTATTTGTCGATTACCTCGATATCGTCGGGCTTGTCGAGGAACATCGCCTTGGCAAAGAAGTAGCGCACCGCCTTCATCTCGAAGGCCCGTTGCCAGGTCCACGTTATGTCAGCGGAAGTCATTTCGTTGCCGGCCCAGCTCTTGATCCCGGGCCTGATATGGAAGGTCCAGGTCTTGAAATCCGCGCTGCCCTCCCATTTGTCCACCCAGCGACCGATCACGCCCTCATTGCCCGGCGCACCCATGTCGGCGACGCATACCCCAGGCGACTGACCGGAAACCGGCTTGTACTGCATGAAGTCGCCGCCATAGGTCAGGGCCATCAGGTTCTCCACCTCCATCGTGAAGGCGACCTCGTCGATCGCCGGCGGACTCGCCGCGTAGGCCGCGGTGAAGGTGTAGTCCATCTTCGATTTATCGGCCGGCACGGTCTCACAGCTGTCGGCGGCCGCGGCCTGGTTCAGGGCGGCAAGAAACGGCGAAAGCGCCACGCCGCCCATCCCCGCCCCGGCGTATTTCAGAAATGCCCTGCGCTCCACCTCAGTCGCAAGCGGTGAGTTCGGGAAAGCACGGTCCTTCTGCCCTTTCATGATCTTGTCCTTCCCTGTAGCTCGGATGAAGGGTCCTGCGTCTGGGCGTGCCCACGGAAGGCGCGTTGGCGGGGCCGCCTACAGCACGTTCTTGGCGGATCTTGCTGGCAGCAGCCAATTCGCCATGCGACGGTCCACCCGTTCGCAGCGTGCTCATCGGCAGGTCGGCGTCGGCGAACAACAACGTCATGCATCGTCCGTTGAACGATCCGCAAAATCAGCGGAGCGGCGGTTATCGATGTCGGTCATAAGGCAACGTATCATAGACAGACTCGGCTACTGCCGCTCAATAACTTTTTGGCCGCTGATACACCCGTCATCCCGAGCGCTCCTTCGACAAGCTCGGGAGAGGGGGCTCCTGCGAGGGACGCGCGATGCGCCATTCGCGATGTCCTCTCCTGAGCCTGTCGAAAGGGCGCTCGGGATGACGGTCACGACTACTTTGACCGATGGCCGGCACTCACCGTATGTCGCTGCCTTCCGGGCCGTCTGATCGCTCGTCGCGTTCTGATCGGTCGCGAAGGGCGCGGCTGCTACCACCTTCTGCCCGCTGACGGGCGCGGTTCCACCATCGCCGGAGGCGGCGGAGCCTGGGCAGGGGGTGGCTGCGGGCTGAACCAGAGATCGAACTGCACCCCGGCGATCAGCCCGTGCATCAGCAGCGCGGCGGCCTCGGGCAGAAGACCGTGGCCGGCCATCAAGTCGGCGCTGGTGAGGTTCTTGGCGGCACCGCCGCGCAGCAGGTAGACATAGCCGCCTTTCACCGGGAACGTGATGCCAGTGATGAACTGCAGGAAGCCGTTGACGCTGACCTGCGCCTTCGTCTCGCAGAACGCCTCCTCGAGGTATCGCCAGAGCGAGGAGTACGCCATTGATTTGTGCCGGCTCTCGATACGGAACCGCCGCAGCAGGTAGAGCCTCGGGGCGAAAAGCCGATGGCCGAGCTCGTGCGCCAGGGCCAGCGCCTGATCCTTGGTGCTGCCCTGGATGGAGACCTTGATGTCGCCCCAGAGCGCGGTGATGCCCCTGCCGGGCGCCAGGCTCGCATCGGGGATGATCTCCGGCGCGTAGCGCCAGCCGCCGGTATAGGGCAGCGCCTCGATCCTGGGCCGCGGCGCGAGGTACGTGTTGGGCGCACGACGGAGCAGCCAGGCCATCACGCCGGCAATGCCGATGATGGCGATCGCCTTGGCGAGGTGGTCGGCGTCGTCGTCGAGATCGGCCGGCGTGCGGGCGTTGTAGGTCCGGTCGGCGAAGCCATAGAGCTCGTTGATGCCGGAGAAAACGGCCATCCCGACGCAGAGAATGCCGCTGGCGAACAGGACGGCATCGATGATCTGGCCGGCGCCGAAGGCGTGCGAGACGATCCAGGCGAGGATGACGCCGGCCATGATGGCGAGCGACTGCGGGGAGATGGCGGCGCGCAACTGCTCGGCCGCATCGGGTCCCACTTTCGGCAGGCTGCGCCAGAACACGTCCTCCAGCCGCTTCTCGAACGGCCAGGATGCGACATTTTCCATGATAGTTCCCCCCAACCATGACAAAAGCGTGCGTTCAATCAGTTGGCGCGATCATAGCGAGCTCGGCCCGCGCGATCTTGGACTGGCGCGACAATCGAGTAGGACTGGAACGGTCTGGACAGGGCGTGGCGCAATGGCCGCCGCGCTGATACGTCCGTCATCCCGAACGCCCCTTCAACAGGCTCAGGAGAAGGATCGCTTGCGCGGGACGCACGGTGCGCCGTTCGCGGGAGATCCCTCGCTGCGCTCGGGATGACGGCAGCGACCCACCTTCATCGAAGCCGGAGCTAGCGCCTGACGCCGCCAAGCGTCAGCCCGGCCAGCATCCAGCGACGCAGCGCGAAGAAGATCACCACCGGCGGCAGGGCGTAGACGATCGCCGTGGCCATCATGTAGTTCCAGGGTGCCTCGTCGGCGTCGAAGAACTGCGCGATCGCCACCGCCACTGTCATCTTGCGTTCCGAGGTGAGCAGAATGTACTGGTAGATGTACTCGTTCCAGGCGAGCAGCAGCGCAAACATGCCGACCGCCGCCAATGCCGGCGCCATCAGCGGCAGGTAGAGATGGCGGTAGATCTGCCAGGGCGTGGCGCCGTCGGTTTGCGCCGCCTCGTCGAGTTCCCTGGGAATGAGCTTCGCGTATTGGTGCAGGATCAGGATGGCGTAGGGCGTGGTGAAGGTCACGTCGGCGGCGATGACCGCCCAGAGGGAATCCGACAGGCCGTAGATACGCATGATGCGGTAGAACGGGATCACCAGGAAGGACGCCGGGACGGCATAGGTGAGAACCGGGAAGTTGCCCAGCAGCCAGCCGCGCGCCAGCCCCATGCGGCCGAGCGCGAAGGCGGTCAGCGAGCCGATCGCGAGCGTGATCAGCATGGTCGCGAGCGCAATGAACAGGCTGTTGGCGAACTTCAGCCAGAAGTGCTGCAGGTACCAGTAGTCGCCGGTCAGCACGACACGGAAGGCATCGAGCGTGGGCTCGGCTGGCCAGATGATCCCGGCATATTCGGTGTCGCCCTCTTCGTCGAGCGCGATCAGCAGCATGTTGTAGGTCGGCAGCAGCGACCAGACCAGCAGCACCAGGCCCAGCGCCCACACCACGACGTCAGCAAGGAGCCTGCGCCGCTGGCGCGGGCGCCGGGATGAGCGCCGCCACACTGCCGCGGGCAGGCCGGATCGGGGCGCGGCAAGGCTCACAGCTGCACCTCGCCCAGGTGCAGGCGGCGCATCAGGATCAGCGCCAGCGGCACCAGCACGGGAACGGCCGACATCACGGCGGCCACGCCGAGCTCCGGCTGCGCGGCGTCGAAGGCATAGTGCATGCCCAGCGTCGCCAGCACGTCGCTGGTCCTGGCCGGCGCGCCCATGGACACCAGGAGCACGGTGGTGTAGTCGCCCACCGTCCACAGCGTCGCGAGCAGGGTGCACACGACATAGATGTTGGCGAGAAGCGGGAACACGACGTGCAGGAAAAGGCGCACGCCCACCGCACCGTCGATCGCCGCCGCCTCGCAGATCTCCTGCGGGATCGCCAGCCGGCCGGCGATGAACACCAGGGTCCAGAAGGGCAGCCATTTCCAGATGTAGGCGATGGTGTTCGAGCCCAGCGCCAGCCAGGAATTGTTGAACCAGATCGGGCCTTGAAGGCCGAAAAGCTCGCGCAGGAGGGAATCAACCAGGCCCTGCTCGCCGATCAGCATCCAGTGGAAGGAGATGAACGCCGGCACGGCGGGCAGCGCCCAGCACAGCAGGAAGATCGCGAGCAGCACCCGCACCCACCACTGCCGGCGCAGGAAGAAGCCCGACAGCAGCAGGGCGCTGAACATCATGACGTTCACGCCGAAGCCGACATAGAGGAGGGTGTTGATCGCGGTCCTCGCATAGCGCGGCTCGGCGACCAGCTCGCCATAGAGGGCGGGGTCGCGCGCCATCCAGAGCCCATAGCCCACGGGAAAGACGACGAAGGCGGCGAAGACGGCGGCATAGGGCACGAGAAAGGCAAAAGCCCAGGCGCGCTCGGCACCCTGCAGGCGCCGCCCGGGTGGATGCCTCCCGATCCTGGAGCCGGCGGCCTGCGTACGGCCTGCGCTGCTCACGCCCGCCCCGTCGCGGCGCTCAGCCCTTGACCCCGCCCATGGTGAGGCCGGCGGACATGCGGCGGCGGAACACGTAGTAGATCGCGACCGGCGGAATCGCATACACGATCGCGGTCGCCATCATGTAGTTCCAGGGGGCCTCGTCGCTGTTGAGGAACTGGGCCAGCGCCACCGGCACGCTCATGCTGTGCTTCGAGGACAGCAGCAGGAACTGATAGAGATACTCGTTCCACGCCAGCAGCAGCGCATAGGTGCCGACCGCGACCAGCGCCGGCGCCATCAGCGGCAGGTAGATCTTCCAGTAGACCTGGAAGGGCGAGGCCCCGTCGATCCGCGCCGCCTCGTCGAGCTCGATCGGAATGCTGACGCCATACTGCTGGAAGATGAAGATCGCGTAGGGCGTCGCGAAGGTGACCTCGGCGGCGATCACCGACCACAGATTGTTGGTCAGGCCGTAGATCTGCATGATCCGATAGAACGGAATCGCCAGGAACGAGGCGGGGATCACATAGGTCAAAAGCGCCATGTTGCTGAGCAGCCAGCCATAGCGAACGCGCATCCGGCCGATCGCGAAGCTCGCCAGCGAGCCGATCACCAGGGTGAAGAACACGGTGCCGACGCCGATATAGAAGCTGTTGGCGAACTGGTGCCAGAACTCCTCGAGGTACCAGTAGCCCTGGGTGATGACGATCCAGAAGCTGTCGAGCGACGGCCTGGCGGGCCAGATCGTTTCGGTGAACACGTCGCCCTTCGACTCGAGGGACACCATGAAGATGTTGTAGACTGGAACCAGCGTCCAGATCAGCACCAGGACGGCGATGCCCAGGGCTCCCGTCTCCTTCCACCGGCGAAGCCGCCGGGCGCGCCGCCCACGCTCCGTCGGGGCGCGCACCGCGGCTGTGGCGAGGGTGGGGCCGGCGTCGTTGACGGCGACGGTCATAGCGTCACCTCGGTCGTGCGCAGCTTGCGCATCAGGATCAGCACCAGCGGGATCATGAGCGGCAGCGCCGTCAGCACGGCCGCCACGCCGAGCTCGGGCCGCGCGACCTCGAAGGCGTCACGGATGCCGAGCGTGGCCAGCACATGGGTGGAAAGCGCCGGCCCGCCGCCCGAGACGAAATACACCGAGTTGAAGTCGCCCAGCGTGAAGATCGTCGAGAGCAGCGTGCACACGAGGTAGAGGTTGGCGAGCAGCGGGAAGGTGACGTGCGTGAACCGCGTCATGCCCGTGGCGCCGTCCACCTCGGCCGCCTCGTAGAGCTCCTGGGGGATCGCCATGCGGCCGGCCAGCAGGATCACGGTCCAGAACGGCATCCACTTCCAGATGTGCGACGTGATGACGGCTCCCAGCGCCAGCCAGCGCGACGTATCGAGCCAGCCCGGCCCGTTGATGCCGAAGACGGTCCACAGGAAATTGTTGAGCAGACCCCATTCGCCGTTGAGCATCCAGTGGATCGAGATGAACGACGGCAGCGCCGGCATCGCCCAGGGCAGCACGAAGACGAGCAGCAGCGCCTTGACCCACCAGCCGCGCCGCATGAAGAAGCCCGACAGCAGCAGCGCGCCGAACATCTTCAGGTTCACGCCGATGCCCACATAGAGGATCGTGTTCACGATCGTGCGCTGATAGATCGGATCCTCGGCCAGCTCGGCATAGAGGCCCGGCTCGTGCCCCAGCCAGGCGCCAAAGGCGACCGGATAGGCGACGAAGGCCAGGAACAGGGCGATGTAGGGAACCGTGAAGGCAACCGCCCAGGCGTATTCCGAGCCCTGCAGGCCGCCCCGCCATATCCGCTGCAACGGCGGCCGGGACCTGACAAGGAGCTCGGCGCCGTCGAGGGTCTCAGTGCTCATGATGACCCCTCAGCTTCGTGCAACCGGGTATTTGGCGAGGATCGTGCCGATGCGCTTCAACGCCTTGTCGGCCGCCGCCTGCACCGTCATGCCGTCCTTGACGATGTCGGCCACCGCGATGCCCCAGATCTGCTGCGCGTTGACTTCGGCGTAGCCGGGATTGAAGCACGGATAGTTGGGCACGGTCGGGTCGATCATGGCCTCGGTGGCGTAGGCCGTGCGATGAGGATCCTCCTTGAGCCAGAACGGATCCTGCTGCACCAGGTGCGGCATCGGCGGCAGCCAGCGCCCCAGCCCGGTCTTCAGGTACAGGTTCACGTTGTCCGGCTGGATCACATATTTCAGGAAATCCTTGGCGGCCGCGACGTTCTTCGCGCTCTTGGCGATGAAGGCGCCGGCCGCGCCGAGCTCGGCCCGCATCGGCTGGCCGGCGTTGTCGTTCGGCAGCTTCAACGTGATGGCGTCGTTGTACTTCTCCTTGTCGTGGAACATCGCCACCTCGGTCGAGATGGTGCCGTCGAGATCCATCACGATCTGCTTGGCGTGGAAGGCGTTGTTGTCGTCCGCGTCGCTCCAGCTCAGCGCCCCCGGCGGCACGTAGCCTTCCTTGTAGGACGTGGTGATGTAGCCGAGCGACTTGATCACGGCCTCCCTCACCTTGGGATCGTCGAGATGCCCCTGGCCGTCCGGCGTGACGATGTCGTTGCCGCCGTTGGCGATCAGGAAGTGGTGGAAGGTGTTGTTGCCGTCGGCCGGCCCGTTGGTGGTCGGCTGCAGGCCGTGAACGTAGACGTTGCGCTGGGTCTCGCGCAGCTTCTTCTGCATCGGCTTGAAGAAATCCCAGAACGCGTCCCAGGTCCCGGGCGCGTCGGCCAGCTTGAAGCCGGCCTTCTCGACCATCGAGTTCCAGACGTGGAACGGCAGCACGGCGCATTTGATCGGCACGTAGGTGTAGCCGCGTCGCTTGGTGACGTTGTTGTAGTAGCTGGAGGCCAGCAGGGCCGTGGGATGGAAGTGAACCTTCTGGGTCTCGACGACATCGGTCACGTCGACCAGCTTGTCGTTCCAGGTGTTCTGCGGCACGACCGCCTGGTCGGCGATGTCGTGGAACATGATGTCGGGCGTATCGCCGCTGGTCAGCCCCGCGACGATCTTCTGCATCGCCGGCCCGAACGGGATCAGGCTGAACTCGATCCTGTTGCCGCTCGTCTTCTCGTAGGCCGCCACCAGGTTCTTGAACGCCTCGTCTTCCTCCTTGACGAAGCCCTGGACCCACAGGACGCTTACCGTCCTGGCCTGCGCGTTGGCGATATAGGGGCTGGCGAATGCTCCCGCCGCCGCCAGTCCTGCCGATCCGCGAAGAACCGAACGCCTGCCGAGCGTGCTCATCGTCTGCCTCCCAAGCTCATCGCCGGAACGCTTCGGACGCAACGTTGGTGCTGGTGCGGCATCACGCGACAAGCGCCTGGCCGCCTTGCCACCCGTGTAGGGGCGCTTCATTTTGTTGACCTGGACGTTACGCAAGAAATGAACGGCAGTCGTGTGAAATAGATGAGGCAGTATCTTTATACAGTCAGCAATACTGTCATAAGTTCGCGCGCCGACTTGGGAAGTAGAATTCTGCTCACGACCAACAAATATGTCGGATGTCAGACATTCGTCAGGATGGCCGTCCGACAATCGGGATCTGAACGGCATCAAACTGCCGCGGCCGTGGTGAGCTGCATCGGTTTCGCGTCGATCATCTCCCGGAAAGATCGGAGATAGAGGAGAAGGTCATGGAAACGCGCCGGGTCAGGGCCAATGGGATCGAGCTTGCCTGTCTCGAGGCTGGAAGCGGGCCGACCGTCATCCTGGTTCACGGATTTCCAGACAACGCTCGAACCTGGAGCCGCCAGATTCCCGCCCTGGCGGCGGCGGGCTTCCATGTGGTGGCGCCGTTTCTGCGCGGCTACCCACCCACCGAGATCCCCGCCCAGGGATACTATGATCGCGCTACCCTGGCGCTCGATCTGAAGGAATTGATCGTCGCCCTGGGCGGCGGCGAGCCCGCGTTCCTCGTGGGCCAGGACTGGGGCGCCGGGATCACCTACGCCGTCGCCGCCGCTTTTCCTGAATTGGTCCGCCGCGCCGTGGTGATGGCGGTCGCCCATCCGGCTGAGATGCGGCGAACGCTGCTCGCCTCGCCGCAGCACATCCACCGCTCGTTCCACTGGTGGTTCTTCCAGCTGGCGGCGCTGCCGGAGGCCGCCATTGCCGCGAACGACTTCGCCTTCGTGGACTACCTCTGGAGCTACTGGTCGCCGGGGCACGAGGACGCCGCGCACCTCGCTGACGTCAAGCAGATGCTTGCGCTTCCTGGCGCGCTGTCGGCAGCGCTGGCCTACTACCGGGCATTGTTCGATCCCGCGAACGCCGATCCGGCCCTGGCCGAGCTCAGGGACGCCAGCAACCGGCCGATCGCCGTGCCGACACTGGCGCTGTGCGGCTCCAACGACCTTCGCGGTGAAATGCTCGCGCGTCAGAAGGAGTTCTTCAGGGGCCCCTACGAATGGCGAATAGTCGAGGGATGCGGCCATTTTCTGCATCGGGAGCGGCCGGCCGAGATAACGCGCCTGGTCGTGGAATGGCTGCAACGGGACCCGTGAGCTTCGTCGTGGACCTGCGGCTCCGGACCTCGAGCGCTTCTGCGGCCACCGCGCCGCAGGGCGATCGCATATGGCGTTGGCGACAGCCTTGTCATCCTGAGCGAAGCGAAGGATCCCTTGAACCATTGGCCCGCGCGGAGCCATCAACGACGCAAGATGCGGGCTTCTTTGACGGTCCGTGCGGATCGACGGCTCAAGAGATCCTTCGCTTCGCTCAGGATGACAGAAGCCCTATTCGATCGCCCTGCGCCCGCCGGGAGTGGCGGCACCGGCCGCCGCTCCCGGCGGGATCGCCGGTCTATTCGGCGGCAATCGGCTGCATCGTGCCGCCCTGGCCCTGGCGCGCGAACACGAAGCCCTCATAGCCCTTGTCGGCGATCTCGGCACACTTCCGGCGATAGCCGCTGACGCCTTCGGGGCCGAGATACGGCAGGAAGCGGCGCGCCTTGCCGTCGATGTTGGCGCCCATGTACCAGGAGTTGGCGCCGGGCATCAGGGTCGAGCTGACGATCTCCGCGACATGGGCGCCCCACGCATCCTGCGCCTGCGCCGTCGCCTCGATGGTCGAAAGCTTGTTGCGTCGCATGTGGGCGATGCATTCGGTGATCCACTCGACGTGCTGCTCGATCGACACCGGCATGTTCGACAGCACCGAGGGGCTTTGCGGGCCCGTGATCGTGAACAGGTTCGGGTAGCCGGCTATGGCCACGCCGAGATAGGTCTGCGGGCCAAGCTCCCACTCCTGCGCCAGCATCCTGCCGCCGCGCCCCTTGATGCCGAGCTTCTTCAGCGGGCCCGTCAACGCGTCGAAGCCGGTGGCGACCACGATGATGTCGAGCGGATGCTCCTTGCCGCCGGCGCGAATGCCGGTCGGCGTGATTTCCTCGATCGGGCCATCGGTGCTCGCATCCACCAGCAGCACGTTCTTCTTGTTGAAGGTTTCGAAATAGTTGGTGTCCAGCGGCTGGCGCTTGGTGCCATAGGGATAGTTCTTCGGGGTCAGCTTCTCGGCCACCACAGGATCGTTGACGGTCGAGCGGATCTTGCGCTTGAGGTAGTCGGCAATGACATCGTTCGCCTCCTTGGAGAAGAACATGTCCTGGTAGTTGGCCAGCCAGAATGCGAAGCCGCCGGCGTCCCACATCCTGTCGAACTCCTGCTCCCGCTCCTCCGGCGTGGTGTCGAGCACCGCCTTCGGCAGGAAGCTGAGCTCGAAGCCGAAGAACGAGTCCTTGATGCGCTGGCGAATTCCCTCGTAATCGGCCTTGCGTGCCTTGGTGACCTCGGGATCGACGCGGCCGTTGCGCGCCGGCACGCAGAAGGCCGGCGTGCGCTGGAAGACCGTCAGGTGCTTGGCCTGCTGCGCGATCTCCGGGATGGCCTGCACCGCGGTGGCGCCGGTGCCTATGACGCCGACCCGCCTGGCGGTGAAGTCGACGCCGTCGTGCGGCCACTGGCTGGTATGATACCACTTGCCCTTGAATGTCTCCAAACCCTTGAACGGCGGCGTGTTGGCGGCCGACAGCGCGCCGACCGCGGTGATGACGAAGCGCGCCGTAGCGACGTCGCCCTTGTCGGTGCGCACTGTCCAAAGCTCGGTGCTGTCATCGAAGGCCATCCCGACGACGCGTTTTCCGAACTGGATGTCCGGCTTGAGGTCGAAGCGTTCGGCGCAATGCTCCAGGTAGCGCAGGATCTCGTCCTGCTCGGGATAGCGCTCCGACCAGGTCCATTCCTGGAGCAGGTTCTTGTCGAACGTGTAGCAGTAGATGTAGCTGTCGGAGTCGCAGCGCGCGCCGGGATAGCGGTTCCAGTACCAGGTGCCGCCGACGCCGTCGCCGGCCTCGAACACGGTCGCGTTCATGTCGAGCTTGTCGCGCAGCGAATGGAGCATGTACATGCCGGAGAACCCGGCGCCGATGATGATGGCATCGAAATCGGCTTTCGCGCCTGCCCCTGGCGCGCTGCCTTGCGCAGTGGTCATGGTGCACCTCCTGTTTTGAGCGCTCCTTTGCAGCCTTGTCCTGGTTTCCCTGTCGCTGATCCAAGGCGAATTCCGCTGACGGCAGGCGGGACGATCGCCTGCCTGGCGGCATCATGCCGCCGCGCGGGCCTCGCCGGTCGCGTAGGTGGCCGTCTCAAGCTCCAGATAACCGCCGAACGAAACCGGGTCGCCGAAAGGCAGGATCTGCGTCGCCCAGTATCCGCCGAACCCGTTCTTTCGATCGATCCAGTAGAACGTGTTGGCGAGCCCGGCCCAGCCGATGGCGCCGGCCGGCCTGCCGGTCGGCGCGGCCTCGTCGTTGACCATGAAGGTATAGGACCAGGATTTCTTCAGGCCGGGGAAGAACTCGGCATCGTTCGACAGCGTCGGGATGATGCCGGGCAGCATGACCACTGTCTGGTGGGCCTGCAGTCCGTTGCGGACGGCGGCCTCGACCGTCTCCTCCTTGAGCACGCGGCCATGCGGTCCCATTCCATCGCCCAGCCACAGGCGGATGAATTTCATATACTCGCCGATCGAGGCGTAGAGCCCATGGCCACCCATGTGGACTTCCGGATCAGGGGGCAGCTGCATATCGGGGAGGGGAGTCAGCGACCCATCGGCTTCACGCTGATGGATGACAGCAAGCCGCGACCGCATCGAGGCGGTCAGCGAGAAGGCGATGTCCTCCATGCCGAGCGGCGCGAAGATCCGCTCCTTCATCACGTCGCCGAGGCGCTTGCCGCGAATGCTCTCGACGATCTGGCCGCACCAGTCGATGTTGCTGCCGTATTCCCATTTGTCACCGGGATCGAACAGCAGGGGAGTCATCAATGAGGCCTTCGAGCAGGTCACCACGCTCGGCTGGCCATGCTCTTGCGCCATGCGCAAGTAGTTGGCGTTGAAGAAGTCGTAACCCAGGCCGGCCGTGTGCAGCATCAGCATGCGGGTGGTGATGTCGCGCTTCGGCGCCCGCAGCCTGGGCTTGCCACTCGCATCGAAGCCTTCGAGCACCTCGAGCTTGCCGATTTCAGGCACGTAGGTTCTGGCGGGGGCATCGAGGTCGAGCTTTCCTTCCTCGAGACATTGCAGGACCGCCGTGCCGGTGATCGCCTTTGTCGTCGAGAAGATGGCAAAGACGGTGTCGGTCGTCATCGCCTGGCCACCGCCAAGGACACGCTCGCCGGCAGCGCCCTCATAGATGTTGGCCGTGCCGCTGGTGATCATCGCCACGACGCCTGCAACGCGCGGCTTGCCGGTCACGACCTTCTGGAGGATCCCATCACATGCGCTTTTCAAGCCGTTACCCATTGGCGTCCTCCCGTTGAAGTAGGCCAGAATTGACCCTGCTTCTCGACAGGCCGTGGGCGGTCTACGTGGACGTCAATCGTCGTAGCGCGCTGAAAATCAGCTTCCAGTCCGATACCCCAACACCGGTTGGGAACGAAAGTCCGACCGCGTCCGTAGCAGCAGAGCGATTGGCACCTTGATCACGATATGGCTCCAGGTCCGTACGAATTTCGACCGAGCCTCGGGAAGATTAGACGCATTTCTCTTGATCGGCTACGCATTTCGCCTTCGGCATCGAGCCTGGATTTTTCTCGCCAAGGCATGTCAGCGATGCTGACCGGAGTGGACTACTGTGGAGGAACCGAGGCGGCGGATGATCTCCTCGGCGACCTGCCCGGCCGGCGGGCCGACATCGACGGTCAAGGGATCCTCATCGGCAGACGGTTCCTCGAGGGTATCGATCTGGCTTTGCAGCAGGCTCGCCGGCATGAAATGGCCGCTGCGTCCGGCCAGATGTTCGGCAATGACGTCGTGGCCACCGCGAAGGTAGACCAGCCGCACTTCAGGCCGATCGCCGATGATGATCCGACGATAGGACCGCTTGAGCGCGGAGCAGGTGATGATGCCCGGCTGCTTCCTGTCACGCTGGCCGTCGATCCAGGCAGCGACGCGCGCGAGCCAGGGCTGGCGGTCTTCGTCCGTCAGGGCGATTGCGGCGTGCATCTTCGCGACGTTCGACTCCGGATGCAGCGCGTCGCCCTCCTCGAACGCCCAGCCGAGACGCGCCGCCAGCTCCTGCGCGATCGTCGACTTGCCCGAGCCCGACACGCCCATGACCACGAGAACGGGCGGCTTCCCTCTGTGGACGTGAGCGCTGTCAAGGCGATGGACGCCATCCGGATCGGCGACGAAGACCATATGGGCGCGGCCGATGAAAAGGCCGCTCTCGACGACCCCGACGATGCGTCGGATGCGTTCCTCCAGCCGCGCCGGATCGGCGATCGCGACGAAGCTGCAGTCGATGATGCGATTGCCGCCGTCAGTGACGAAAGGATCCCCTGCTGACGTGAGCCGCAGGCGGGCACTGGCACCGAGCACCTCAAGGGATGCGCTGGTTGCTTCCAGCCCGAAGGGGACGACCTCGACCGGAACCGGTGTATTGGCGCCCAGGCGATCCACCAGCTTGGCTCCGTCGACGACGATCGCGAGGCGCCGGCTCGCAGCGGCGACGATCTTCTCGCGCAGCAAGGCACCGCCCAGACCCTTGATGAGATTGAGGGTGCCGCGTTCCACCTCGTCCGCGCCGTCGATCGTAAGGTCGATCTGCCGATGCTCGACGAACGACGTGAGCGGGATGCCCACGGCCCTGGCCTGGGCCGCCGTCCGTTCCGACGTAGGGATGCCGAGAAAGCGCAGGCCGTGGGCATGCCGCTGCGCCAGGGCCTCGACAGCGAAGGCCGCGGTCGAGCCCGTGCCGAGTCCGACGACCATGCCGTCCTCGACCAGCTCGACGGCGGCCGCCGCCGCGGCGCGCTTGAAGGCGTCCCGGCTGGCTTCTGGCGAGCGTGAGGTCGCGCTCATGACGTTGCCATGGGGATCTCCCCTGTCCGCTCACGCCAGCGGGCGCCAGGCGCGCCCATCGCGCGCAAGCAGCTCGTCTGCCGCCGCTGGACCGTCGCTGCCGGCCGCGTAGTTGGGAAAATCTTTCGCAGGATTGTGTGCCCAGGCGTCGAGGATGGGCTGCACCGCTCGCCAGCCTGCTTCGATGTTGTCGGCCCGCTGGAACAGCGTCGCATCGCCGATCATGCAGTCGTAGAGCAGCGTTTCGTAGCCCGTGTTGGGCGCCATGTCGAAATATGTCTTGTAGGCGAAGTCCATGCTCACATTGCCGAGGGTCACAGAGGGGCCGGGACGCTTGGCGGCGAACTCCAGCGCGATGCCCTCGTCAGGCTGGATGCGAAGGATCATCCAATTGGGGTTCATCCGCTCGACATCCGTGCCGCGGAAAAGTGTGTAGGGTGCCTGGTGGAAGCGCACGGCAATTTCCGTCCGACGGCGCCTCATGAACTTGCCGGTGCGCAGGTAGAACGGCACGCCGGCCCACCGCCAATTATCGATCTTCAGCTTCCAGGCAACGAAGGTCTCGGTGGTGGAGTCCGCAGCCACGTCGGGCTCGTGGCGGTAAGCCTGAGCCGGCTGACCAAGGACCGTGCCGGCGTCGTATTGCCCGCGCACGACCTCCCTCAACGCCCGTCGTGACGTCATCGGGCGCAGCGCCTGGATGACTTCGGCCTTCTTGTCCCGCACGGCATCGGCATCGAAGGAGATCGGTGGCTCCATTGCCGTCATGGCCAGCAGCTGGAAGACGTGGTTGGGCACCATGTCGCGCAGCGCGCCTGTCACCTCGTAGAATTTGCCGCGGCGCTCGACGCCGACGGTCTCCGCCGCCGTGATCTGGATATGGTCGATATGCTGGCGGTTCCACAGCGGCTCGAACAGACCGTTCGCAAATCGCAGCGCCATGATGTTCTGGACCGTTTCCTTGCCGAGGAAGTGGTCCATGCGATAGATCTGGTGTTCCTGGAGCGTCTCCAGGATCGAGGCATTGAGGGCCTTGGCTGAAGGCAGATCATGCCCGAACGGCTTCTCGATGACGACACGCCGCCATTGGCCCTCGGCCTCGCTCACCAGGCCCGCCGATCCCAGGGCCGCCACCACGACGCTGAAGAAGCGATCGGCGACCGCCAAGTAGAACAGGTGGTTGCCTGCCGTGCCGGCGGCCTTGTCGAGGCCTGCGAGATGCTCGCCCAGTCTCCTGTAGGTGGTCGGCTCCGTCAGGTCGCCCTGCAGATAGGTCATGCGGCCGGTCAGCCATCGCCAGGCAGCCTCATCAATATGATCCGCCTCGAATTCGCCGCCGCCATGGGCGACGAACCCCTTCATCGCCTCGCCGAGGTCCGTGCGCCATTCCTCCGCGGTCCTGGCGACGCGATCAACGCCGACCAGCTGAAATCCTGCCGGCAAGCGCCTGGCACTCACCAGATTGTAGAGCGCCGGAACGACCAGGCGCTTCGTCAGGTCGCCGGCGGCGCCGAAAATCACCATGGCGCAGGGCGGCGCAACCGCAACCGTGCCGGCTTTGGCCGAAGCATTGGCCTGGGCTGGGCGGTCCTGCCTGTTCGACATGCCTTCCTCCTGCCTTTGCCCCTCACTTGGCCGCGAGCATTTCCAAGGCGACGGCAAGGACGCGCTCGGGCTCGAAGCCGAACTTGCGCTGCAGCTCCTTGAGCGGCGCCGACTGGCCGAAGGCCTTCATGCCGATGACGCGGCCATGGTCGCCGACATAGCGCTCCCAGCCCAGCGCCGATGCCTGCTCGACGGCAAGACGCAGCTTCACGGCGGGCGGCAGGACCGACTCCCGATACGATGTCGGCTGGTGCTCAAAGATGTCCCAGGACGGCATGGAGACGACGCGTGAACGAATGCCGCGCGCGCTCAACGCCTCGTGCGCCTGCACGATCAGGGAGACCTCGCTGCCCGAAGCGATGAGGATGATCTCCGGCGGTCCGCCTGCCGCATCCGCCATGACGTAGGCGCCGCGCGCGACACCGGCTGCCGACGCGTACCGGGTGCGATCGAACGTGGGCAGCGGCTGGCGGGAGAGGGCGATCGCCGCCGGCTGATGTCGCAGCTGCAGGACGTGGCGATAGGCCTCGACAACCTCATTGGCGTCGGCCGGCCGCAGCATGACCAGGCCGGGGACGGCGCGCAGCGAGATCAGCTGCTCCACCGGCTGATGCGTCGGCCCATCCTCGCCATCGCCCATGGCGTCGTGGGTGAAGACGAAAATGGTCGGCAGCTCCATGAGGGCGGAGAGCCGAATGGCCGGCCGGGCATAGTCGCTGAAGATGAAGAAGGTGGCGCCGAAAGCCCTCAGCTTCGAAAGCGACAGGCCGTTGACGATCGCCGCCATGGCGTGCTCGCGGATCCCGAAGTGGAAGTTGCGGCCGCCCGGATTGTCAGCCTGGAAGTCGCCGGCACCGGCAAATTTCAGCGTCGTCTTGGTCGATGGCCCGAGATCCGCCGAGCCGCCCAGAAACCAGGGGATGTTCCGGGCCAGCCTGTTCAGCACCTCGCCCGAGGCGTCGCGTCCGGCGATGCCCTTGGGGTCGGCGGGAAAGCGCGGCAGGTCGCGATCCCAGCCAGCCGGCAGATCGCGCCGCTGCATCTGGTCGATCTCGATGGCGAGGTCGGGCAGCTCCCGGCGATAGTCGGCGAACAACGTTTCCCAGGCGCTGCGGCAGGCGGCACCGCGCGCGCCGATGCCGGCCTCGAACGTCGCCGTGACGCCATCGGGGACAAGGAACCTGGCATCTTCGGGCCAGCCATAGGCTTGCTTGGCGAGGCGGATTTCGCCCTCGCCCAGAGGCTCGCCATGGGCGGCGGCGGTGTCGATCTTGTTGGGCGAGCCGTAGCCGATATGGCTATCGAGGATGATCAGCGTCGGCCGGCCCTCGGTCTTGCGGAATATCGCGAGCGCATCTTCGATGCGCTGCAGGTCATTGGCGTCGCCGACCCGCAGCACGTTCCAGCGATAGGCAAGGAAGCGTGCCGCGACGTCCTCGGTGAAGGTGATGCCGGTATCGCCTTCGATGGTGATGTGGTTGTTGTCGTAGATCCAGCACAGGTCGTCGAGGCCGAGATGGCCGGCGAGCGACGCGGCCTCGGCACCCACGCCCTCCATCAGGCAGCCGTCACCGCAAATCGCGTAGATATTATAGTCGAAGAGGTCGAAGCCGGGCCGATTGTAGCGGCTGGCGAGCCACTTGCGCGCGATGGCCATGCCGACGCTGGTGGCGATCCCCTGGCCCAGCGGGCCGGTCGTCGCCTCGACGCCCGACACCCAGTGATACTCTGGATGTCCCGGCGCCTTGCTGCCGAGCTGGCGGAAGTGGCGGATATCGTCGAGGCTGACCGATGGTTCGCCCAACCGCTCATAATCCGCGTTCACCGCGCGGGTACCCGTCAGATACAGCAGAGACCACAGCAGCATCGAGGCATGGCCGTTGGACAGGATGAAGCGGTCGCGATTGGGCCAGATCGGATCTTTCGGGTCGAAGCGCATGACCCGGTTCCACAGCGTATAGACCAGCGGCGCCAGCGCCATTGGCGTGCCGGGATGGCCCGATTTGGCCTGCTGGACGGCATCGATCGACAGTGTGCGGATCGTGTTGATCGCCAGTTGGTCGAGCTCCGCCTGGGTCATGCTGCTCGCCTCCATCGCTAGGAGCCGGCCGGCTTCTCGATATGTCCGCCGAACTCGTAGCGCATGGCCGAGAGGAGCCTGTCGGCGAAATCGGCTTCGCCGCGCGAGCTGAACCGCTCGTAGAGGGCGCAGGACAACACATGCGCGGGCACACCCTCGTCGATCGCGGCCTTGATCGTCCAGCGGCCTTCGCCCGAATCCGATACCCGGCCGGCGAACGTCGACAGGGCGGGGTCCCGGATCAGGGCCGCGGCGCTCAGATCGAGCAGCCAGGAGGCAATGACGCTGCCGCGGCGCCACACTTCGGCAATGTCCGGCAGGTCGAGATCGTATTGGTAGTGCTCGGGGTCGCGCAGCGGCGTGGTCTCGGCATCGGCGACGGCGGCCTTCGTGCCGATATTCGCCGCCTTCAGCACGGCCATTCCTTCGGCGTAGGCCGCCATCACGCCGTACTCGATGCCGTTGTGCACCATCTTCACGAAATGACCGGCGCCGTTGGGTCCGCAGCGCAGCCAGCCCTGCTCGGACGTCCCGCCCGCCGTCTCGCGCCCCGGCGTGCGTGGGATGTCGCCGCGGCCCGGCGAGAGGGTGGCGAAGATCGGAGCGAGATACCTGACGATGTCGGGTTCTCCGCCGACCATCATGCAATAGCCCCGTTCCAGGCCCCAGACGCCGCCGCTGGTGCCGACATCCACATAATGGATGCTCCTGGAGGCCAGCTCCCTGGCGCGGCGGATGTCGTCGACATAGTAGGAATTGCCGCCATCGATCAGGATGTCGCCCGGCTCCAGATGCGGCAGCAGGTCGGCGATCGACCTGTCCACCACGCCCGCCGGCACCATCAGCCAGACCGCGCGCGGTTTTGCGAGGGTCGTCGCGAACTCTGCCAGCGAAGCGGCGCCGACGGCCTTCTCCTTGACCAGCTCGGCCACCGCCTCGGCCGACCTGTCGAACACCACGCATTGATGGTCGCCCTTCACAAGACGACGCACCATGTTCGCGCCCATGCGGCCGAGGCCGATCATTCCGAGTTGCACGTGTCAGTCCTCCTCCAAGAGATCGACGTTCCCGACAGCGGCGCCGAGCAGAAGCCGTCATCCCCGCGGCATCAATCACCTCCCTTGAGCTTGCGGTAGCGCCGGATCAGCTCGTTGGTCGAGCTGTCATGGTCGAGCTCGGGTTGCACCGAACTCTCAAGCTCGGGAAGGATCCGCTGGGCCAGCGCCTTGCCCAGCTCCACGCCCCACTGGTCGAACGAATCGATGCGCCAGATCGTTCCCTGGGTGAAGACGCTGTGCTCGTAGAGCGCAACCAGCTTGCCGAGCGTGGCAGGCGTCAGCGAGTCGAGCAGCAGCGTGCTCGACGGGCGATTGCCCTCGAACAGCCGATGCGGCACCAGCCAGCCGGGCGTGCCTTCGGCTTTCACCTGCTCTTCGGTCTTGCCGAAGGCAAGGGCTTCCGCCTGGGCGAAGACGTTGGCCAGCAGCATGTCGTGGTGTCTGCCCAGCGGATTGAGGGTGCGGGCGAAGGCGATGAAATCGCAGGGTATGAGCCGGGTGCCCTGATGGATCAGCTGATAGAAGGAGTGCTGGCCGTTGGTGCCCGGCTCGCCCCAGTAGATCGGCCCTGTGTCATAGTCGACGGTCGCGCCGTCCCACGTCACGTGCTTGCCGTTGCTCTCCATGGTGAGCTGCTGGAGATAGGCCGGAAAGCGCTTCAGGTACTGATCGTAGGGCAGCACGGCCACGGTCTGGGCGCCGAAGAAATCGGTGTACCAGACCGAGAGCAGGCCCATCAGCACCGGCAGGTTGCGCTCGAAGGGAGCGGTGCGGAAATGCTCGTCCATCTCATGGAAGCCGGCCAGCATGGCGCGGAAATTGTCCGGGCCGACGGCGAGCATGGTCGAAAGGCCGATAGCCGAGTCCATGGAGTAGCGGCCACCGACCCAGTCCCAGAAGCCGAACATGTTGGCGGTATCGATGCCGAACCTCGCCACCTCCTGGGCATTGGTGGAGACGGCGACGAAATGCCGGGCGATGGCAGCTTGCGCGCCGTTCAGGCCGGCCAGCAGCCAGTCACGGGCGGTATGCGCGTTGGTC
This sequence comes from Vineibacter terrae, assembly GCF_008039615.1. Taxonomy (GTDB): domain Bacteria; phylum Pseudomonadota; class Alphaproteobacteria; order Reyranellales; family Reyranellaceae; genus Vineibacter; species Vineibacter terrae. Next base: position 148,526 of record NZ_VDUZ01000006.1, read on the forward strand.
ATCGTCTCCAAGGTGGTGAAGGTCTTTGAGGAGACGATGAACAGGGTTTCCGCAGGATCGAGGCCATGCACCGCCTCGGCGAAGTCCGTGCCGTCGACGTTGGAGACGAAGCGGAAGACCATCTCCCGCGCGCTGTAGTGTCTCAGCGCTTCGTAGGCCATGACCGGTCCGAGATCCGATCCACCGATGCCGATGTTGATAACGTTGCGGATGCGCTTGCCGGTATGGCCCCTCCACGCGCCACTGCGCAGCCGGTCGGCGAAGGCCGCCATCTTGTCGAGGACGGCATGGACCTCCGGCACCACGTTCTGGCCGTCATGCATGACGACCGCGCCCCGGGGCGTGCGCAGCGCCACGTGCAGCACCGAGCGGTTCTCCGAGACGTTGATCCTGTCGCCGCGGAACATGGCGTCGATATGTCCGCGCAGGCCGGCCTCGGATGCCAGCTGCAGCAGCAGTGTCAGCGTTTCGTCCGTGATGCGGTTCTTGGAATAGTCGAGATAGAATCCGGCTGCCTGGACGGCGAGCCTTTCCCCGCGGTTGCCATCCTCGGCGAAGAGCTGCCGCAGATGCAGGTCCTTGATCTGCCGATAGTGCTTCTCCAGCGCCATCCAGGCGGGCAGCGCGCGCAAGGCGGATACAGTCATTGATGGTTCCCTGGTGGAGGTCGAAGCGCGTGTGCGCCGACGGGTCGGGTCGTCATCCGTGTCAGCTCGCCTTGCGCATCATGACCCTCTTGGCCGCGATGCGGTCCATCAGGTCGTTCCACGACTTGACGAAGGAGGCAGCGCCCTCGGTCTGCAGCTGCGCGGCCAGCGCATCGATGTCGATGCCGGCTTTGGCGAAGCGGGCGAGAACCGCTTCGGCATCGCCTCCGTCGGGCGCAAGGATGCCGCCCACCTCGCCGTGATCGGCGAAGGCCTTGAGCGTGCCCTCCGGCATGGTGTTGATGGTGAACGGCGCGGCGAGGGCCTTCACATAGAGAATGTCGGACGCGCCGGGGTCCTTGGTGCCGGTGCTGGCCCACAGCAAGCGCTGGGCCCGGGCCCCCGCATTGGCGGCGCGCTGGAAGCGTGGCGAAGCGAGCAGCTCCCGATATGACTTGTAGGTACGCTGGGCGATCGCGATGCCCAGCCGGTTGGCGAGCTCGCTGGATATCTTTGCGCCGACTGCGACGTCCCAGCGGCTGACGAAGAGCGAAGCGATGGATGCGACCGCCGGATTGAGACCCGCCGCGATGCGTCGCTCGACGCCACGAAGGTAGGCGTCAGCCGCCGCGAGATATTGTTCGCGCGAAAGGAGAAGCGTGACGTTGACCGGAACGCCGGCGAAGATCGCCGCTTCGATCGCCGGCAATCCCTCCGGGGTGCCGGGAATCTTGATGAAGAGGTTGGGCGTGCCGCCGCGGCGATGGAGATCGATCGCAGCGGACAGCGTGCGCTCGGTATCGTGGGCCAGAAGGGGGGAGACTTCCAGCGACACCCACCCGTCCACCCCGTCGGTCCGTGCGAAGACGGGCTGGAAGAGCGCCGCTGCGCGCGTCAGGTCCGCCAGGGCCAGCTCGAAGAACAGGTCCTCTCCCGATTTGGCCGAGTGGGCCCCAGCGGATATATCCGGATCGTACATCGCGCTGTTCTTGATCGCGTGGTCGAAGATCGTGGGGTTCGAGGTGAGTCCCGTCACAGAAAGATCGTCGATGTAGCGCGGCAGCGTGCCGCTGCTCAGCAGCTCGCGGGTGATGTTGTCGAGCCATAGGCTCTGGCCGAGCTCGTGGAGCGTCCTGGTTGGAGTCATTGCGTCACCTTCAGGCGGGATGAGAAGGGCGGGGCGTCGTTTCGCAACGACGGCAAGTCACACCCGAACCGAGCTTCTAGTCCGCGGTTGCTTCTTGTTCGTGTGCGGTTCCGCGCGGCACGAGCGCCGCGATCCTCGTGATCTGAAGCCGCCGCGTCGATACGAGCAGCAGCCCTTGGCCGGAGAGCCGTGCTGAGGCGTCTCATTGCCGGATCGGCTTCTGGTTGATCTGCTCGCCTGCCCAACCGGAGCACGCTGCTCAGGATATTATCTCGATCACGCCGAATACAAGAGGTCGGCGCGTCCCATACCGTCGCAAGGCTGAAGGAGGAGGTTCGTCAGCCCGCAATCAGGTCGATCGCCCTGGGTGTCACTCAGGACGGCCGGCGAGTCACGCCAGGCGGCGGCCGGTGTCGGCGTCGAACCAGTGGCGGCTGTCGAGGGGCCAGCCGAGCCGGACCGTCGCGCCGGGCGCCAGCGCGATGCGCCCGGGCAGGCGCGCCGTGAGCTCGCCGTCGCCGGCGCGCGCCTGCACCAGCGTGTCGGCGCCGAGATACTCGGTCGCCACCACGGTGGCCGCCATACCGCCCGACTCGACGCGGCTGATCTGCTCTGGCCGCACGCCCAGCATCAGGCGCTCGCGCGTCGCGGTGGCGGGCGCGCCGTCGAGCAGGGCGGTGCCGCCGGCCGCGGCCAGCGCCGTCGCCGGCATCACGTTCATCGGCGGCGTGCCCACGAAGCGCGCAGTGAAGATCGTGGCCGGCCGTTCGTAGAGGGCCTCGGGAGCGCCGTCCTGCTCGATATGGCCGTCCTTCATCAGGATCACCTGGTCGGCCATGGTCATGGCCTCGACCTGGTCGTGGGTGACATAGACCATGGTGATGCCCAGCCGCTGCTGCAGGGCGCGGATCTCGCGCCGCATCTCGGCCCGCAGCTGGGCGTCGAGGTTCGACAGCGGCTCGTCCATCAGGCAGACCGGCGTCTGGGCCACGATGGCGCGGCCCAGCGCCACGCGCTGCTGCTGGCCGCCGGAGAGCTGCGAGGGCTTGCGGTCGAGCAGCGCCTGCAGGCCCAGCACCTCGGCGGCGCGTGCCAGGCGCTTGGCGCGTTCGGGCGCCGGCACCTTGCGCACCTTGAGGCCGAAGACGATGTTCTCGGCCACGCTCAGATGCGGGAAGAGGGCGTAGGACTGGAACACCATCGACACGCTGCGCGCCGCCGGCGGCAGGTCGGTGACGTCGCGGCCCAGGATCTCGATGCGGCCCGAGGTGGCGCTGTCCAGCCCCGCGATCAGCCGCAGGGTCGTCGACTTGCCGCAGCCCGACGGCCCCAGCAGCACCAGCAGCCGCCCCTCCTCGGTGATGAAGCTGGCGCTGTCGAGCGCCCGCACGGTGCCCCACGCCTTGCTGACCTCGCGCAACCTGATCGCCGACAACCCCAGACTCCTGCCGCCGGCGTTCTTCGCCCGCTTGCGTGATCTTATCCTTTCCCCTGAGGGCAGGGCTACCGCGTATGCTCCAACACTTCTCCCTGCGATCGCGACCGGCGTGCGTCGATGTCTAGGGGGTGTGCAAGGCTGAAAAACAGTCTAAGATGCTCAGGTTATTGTAGATGCAAGCTCCACAGAAGAGCTGCTCGGGAGGACGTTCAAAACGAGGAGACGTTCCATGGTCACACGTCGCAGGACGTGGTTGGCGGGCATCCTGTCCGCGGCCGCATGCGTGCTGATTGTCGCCACCGGTAATGCTCTGGCCCAGGAGAAACCCCGCTACGGCGGGGAGCTGGTCTTCCCGGTTCCCTCGGAACCGCCATCCTACGACGCCCATCGCGAGCAGACCTTCGGGGTCATCCACCCCGTGGCGCCGCACTACAACGGCCTGCTGCGCTTCGATCCCACCGATCCGACCGGCACCAAGCCGGCCCCCGACCTGGCCGAGAGCTGGACCGTGTCGAGCGACGGCCTCGTCTACACTTTCAAGCTGCGCCAGGGCGTGAAGTTCCACGACGGCAACGAGATGACGTCCAAGGACGTCAAGGCGTCGTACGACAAGATCATCTTCCCGCCCGAGGGCGTGGTGAGCGACCGCAAGGGCCAGTACGGCGTGGTCAAGGCGGTCGAGGCGCCCGATCCCTACACGGTGGTGTTCCGCCTGAAGTGGCCGACGGTGTCGTTCCTGGGATCGCTGGCCTCGCCATGGAACTGGATCTACCGCGCCGACATCCTGGCCAAGGACCCGCACTGGTACGAGACGCATATCAACGGCACCGGTCCCTTCCTCTTCGTCGAGCACGTGAAGGGCTCGCACTGGGTAGGCAAGCGCAACCCCGACTACTGGGACAAGGGCAAGCCCTACCTCGACGGCTACCGCGCGCTCTTCATCAAGTCGTCGGCAGCGCAGGTCGCGGCCGTCCGCGGCGAGCGCGCCCACATCCAGTTCCGCGGCTTCACGCCGGCCGACCGCGACACGCTGAAGGCGGCGCTGGGCGACAAGATCACGGTCGCCGAGGCGCCGTGGGACTGCCTCCTGATGGTGGTGCCCAACCAGCAGAAGAAGCCGTTCGGCGACAAGCGCGTGCGCCGCGCGCTCACCCTGGCGCTCGACCGCTATGCCGGCTCCAAGGCGCTCTCGCGCATCGCCATCGTCAAGGAAGTAGCGGGCGTGCAGGTGCCCGGCACGCCCTACGCGACGCCGCCGGATGAGCTCGCGAAGCTGGCGGGCTACGGCAAGGACATCAACGCAGCGCGCGACGAGGCCAGGAAGCTGCTGAAGGAGGCGGGCGCCGAAGGCCTGTCGTTCACCTTCACCAACCGCGGCGTGCCGATGCCCTACGAGCCGGTGGCGGTGTGGCTGATCGACCAGTGGCGGCAGATCGGGGTCACGGTCAAGCAGGAGGTGGTCGAGGCGGCAGCCTACTACACGACGCTGAAGAAGGGCGAGTTCGACGTCGCGATGGATTTCCAGTGCGGCTACACGGTCGAGCCGGACCTCGACCTCTACAAGTTCACGTCGCGCAGCAAGAACCCGTCGAACTACGGCTTCTACGAGGATCCCGTGCTGGACGACCTCTACGAGAAGCAGAGCCGTGCCACCGATGTGGAAGCGCGCAAGAAATTCGTGCGCGCTTTCGAGAAGCGGCTGCTGGACGAGGAGGCGCACTACCTGATGACGCTGCAGTGGCATCGCATCATCCCGCATTCGAGCAAGGTGAAGGGCTGGCAGATCACGCCCAGCCACTACCTCAACAACATGCTCGACACGGTGTGGCTGACCGACGGCCCGACACATTGAGAGCTGAGATGCTCGTCACCATTCCTTCCCCACGAAGTGGGGAAGGTGCCCGAAGGGCGGATGGGGAGCGCTCGTGGTGCCGATAACTGAGACCACGTCGGCTCCCCTCCGCCCCTTCGGGGCACCTCCCCAACTGCGTTGGGGAGGACGAACGGACCTTCTCGGTAATCCACCATGTGGCGATTCGTCATCAACCGCTTCCTGCTGATGATCCCGACCCTGCTCGGGGTGGCGCTGATCATCTTCCTGCTGCTGCGCGTCATCCCGGGCGACGTGGTCGAGGCCAAGTTCATGTCGGGCGAGGGCTCGGGCGCGTCGGCGGAAGTGCTGGCGGCGGAGCGGGCGCGGCTGGGCCTCGACAAGCCGGTGTGGGAGCAGTTCGCGATATGGATGTGGGGCGTGGTGCGGCTGGATTTCGGCATCTCGATGTGGACGGGCGCGCCGATCGGCGACGAGATCGCGCTGCGCTTCGCGCTGTCGCTGCAGGTGGCGCTGATGGCGACCGTGATCGCCACGCTGCTGGCGCTGCCGTTGGGCGTGCTCGCGGCGCTGAAGCAGGACACCTGGATCGACTACGCCGTGCGCATCTTCTCGATCGCGGGCCTGGCGATGCCGTCGTTCTGGCTCGGCATCCTGATGATCCTGGGCTTCCTGATCTTCTTCAGGTGGGTGCCGCCCATGGTCTACACGCCGTTCTGGGTCGATCCCTGGCAGAACCTGGTGCAGCTGATCTGGCCGGCGCTGGCCGTGGGCTACCGCTATTCGGCGGTCGCCACGCGCATGACGCGCTCCTCGATGCTGGAGGTGCTGCGCGAGGACTATATACGCACGGCGCGCGCCAAGGGGCTGTGGTTGAAGCTGATCCTGGTGCGCCACGCGCTGAAGAACGCGATGCTGCCCGTGGTCACCGTGATCGGCCTGGAGTTCGCCTTCCTGCTCGGCGGCCTGGTGGTGACGGAGCAGGTGTTCAACCTCAACGGCCTGGGCCTGCTCTTCGTGCAGGCCATCGCCCGGCGCGACTACACGCTCACGCAGGCGCTGGTGCTGCTGGTGGCCAGCGCCTTCATCGTCGTGAACTTCCTGATGGACATCATGTACGCGTGGCTCGATCCGCGCATCCGGTACCGGTAGGGGCGGGGCATGGTTCGCTGGCTTTTTGGACCGCGGGCGTCCACGCCCGCATTCGCTCGAAGCGAAGCGAAGAGCGAAAACCTGTCGGCGCCGGCGCGCCGATGCGCGCGTGGACGCGCGCGGTCCGAAAGGCATCAACCATGACCACCACGACCGACATCGCCATCGTCGAGGCCGAAGCGCCGGAACGGCGCCGCGGCTGGCTCGACGTCGTGCTCGATTTCTGCCGCCGCCGGCCGCTGGGCGCGATCGGGGCGGCGATCGTGGTGCTGATGATCCTGGTGGCGCTGACCGCGCCGATGATCGCGCCCTACGATCCGCTGGCCATCGACTTCGCCGCCATGCTGGCGCCGCCCGGCGCCGATCACTGGCTGGGCACCGATGCCTACGGCCGCGACGTGCTCTCGCGCATCATCTACGGCTCGCAGACGGCGCTGATCGTGGGCTTCGGCGCCGCCTTCGTGGGCTCGACCGCCGGCGCCGTCCTGGGAGTCGGGAGCGCCTATTTCGGCGGCCGCGTCGACCTGATCGTGCAGCGCTTCATGGACATCTTCATCTCCTTCCCGCTGATCATCCTGGCGCTGGCGATGGTGGCGATCCTGGGCAACACGCTGCCCAACCTGATCATCGCCATGACGGCGCCGATGGTTCCGCGCTGCGCCCTGGTGATCCGCTCCAGCGCGCTCTCGGTGCGCGAGATGCCCTATGTCGATGCGGCACGGGCGGCGGGCTTCAGCCATGCCCGCATCATCCTGCGCCACATGCTGCCCAACGTGATGGCGCCCTACCTGATCATGCTGACCTCGTTCCTGGGACAGGCGATCCTGCTGGAGGCGTCGCTGTCGTTCCTCGGCCTGGGCGTGCAGGAGCCGACCGCGGCCTGGGGCCTGATGCTGCGCGGGGCGGCGGTGGAGTTCGCCGAGACGGCGCCGTGGATGGCGTTGTTCCCCGGGCTGGCGATCAGCCTGGCGGTGTTTGCCTTCAACCTGTTCGGCGATTCGCTGCGCGACGCGCTCGACCCCAAGCTGCGGACGGGATGAAGGTGATGAAGATGAACCAGAGAGAAACGTCCTCCCCACGAAGTGGGGAGGTGCCCCGAAGGGGCGGAGGGGAGCCGACGTGGTATCTCAATTCGAGGCACCACGTCAGCTCCCCATCCCCGACATATCGACGCTTCGCGTCGATATGTCGTATTCGGCCACATTCCCCACGCCAAGGCGTGGGGAAGGGAAGATCATGAACGATCGTGTGTCATCCGGCGCCCTGCTCGACGTGCGCGACCTGCGCACCGAGTTCACGACGGGGGGCGGCGTCGTGCGCGCGGTCGACGGGGTGTCGTGGGATGTGCGCGCGGGCGAGACGGTGGCGCTGGTGGGCGAGTCGGGGTGCGGCAAGTCGGTGAGCGCGCTGTCCATCATGGGGCTGGTCGCGCGGCCGGCCGGGCGCGTCGCGGGCGGGCAGATCCTGTTCAAGGGCCGCGACCTGCTCGAGCTGCCCGAGGACGACATGCGCCGGATCCGCGGCCGCGAGATCGCCATGGTGTTCCAGGAGCCCATGACGTCGCTGAACCCGGTGCTCACCGTGGGCCGGCAGATCACCGAGGCCTGCGAGATCCATCTCGGCCATACCGAGGCCCAGGCCCGTGCCCGCGCCATCGAGGTGCTGCGGCTGGTGGGTATCCCCGACGCCGAGCGGCGCCTGCGCCAGTACCCGCACCAGTTCAGCGGCGGCATGCGCCAGCGCCTGATGATCGCGATCGCGCTCTCCTGCAGCCCCGACCTGATCCTGGCCGACGAGCCGACCACGGCGCTGGACGTCACCATCCAGGCGCAGATCCTCGACCTGATGAAGGAGCTGTCGCGCAGCTTCGGGGCCGCGACCCTGATCATCACGCACAATCTCGGCGTGGTGGCGCGCTATGCCGACCGGGTGAACGTGATGTATGCCGGCCGCATCGTCGAGCGCGGCACGGCCCGCGAGATCTACGCCAATCCGCGGCATCCCTACACGCTGGGGCTGCTGCGCTCGGTGCCGCGGCTGGACGAGCCCAAGCGCGAGCGCCTCGACCCGATCCAGGGCCAGCCGCCCGACCTCACGCGGCTGCCGCGCGGCTGCGCCTTCGCCCCCCGCTGCGCCTTCGCCATCGAGCGCTGCCGCGCCGAGGCGCCGCCGCTGCAATCGGTCGGCGGCTCGCACCTGTCGGCGTGCTGGGTGGCGCAAGACCTGCCGCAGCGGTCCGCGCTGTCCCCGCAGCCTTCTGGCGATGGTGAGGAAATCCCGTCATCCCGAGCGCAGCGAGGGATCTCCCGGTGATGAGAACGCGCTCGTCCTTCAGGGAGATCCCTCGCTGCGCTCGGGATGACGTGCTTGTGGCGGCACTGTCATGACCCTCGCGGCGGCTGATGACGTCATCCTCGAGGTGCGTGACCTCGTGAAGCACTTTCCGGTGGGCGGCGGCGGGCTGTTCGGCGGCCCGCCGGCGGTGGTGAAGGCGGTCGACGGCGTCTCCTTCGCCATCAGGCGCGGCGAGACCCTGGGCCTGGTGGGGGAGTCGGGCTGCGGCAAGACCACGACCGGCCGCTGCATCCTGCTGCTGGAGCGGCCGACCAGCGGCCAGGTGATCTTCGAGGGCCGCGATCTCACCACGCTGTCGCCGGCCGAGATTCGCATCGTGCGCCGCAAGATCCAGGTGATCTTCCAGGATCCGTACAGCTCGCTCAACCCGCGCATGACGGTGGGCCAGATGCTGGACGAGCCGATGGCCGTGCACGGCATCGTGCCCGAGCGCAAGGCGCGGCGCGAACGCGTCAGGGAGCTGCTCGCCGTCGTGGGGCTGCTGCCGTCGATGGTCGGTCGCTATCCGCACGAGCTGTCCGGCGGCCAGCGCCAGCGCGTCGGCATCGCACGGGCGCTGGCCACGGAGCCGTCGCTGATCATCTGCGACGAGCCGGTGTCGGCCCTCGACGTCTCGATCCAGGCGCAGATCGTGAACCTGCTGGAGAACCTCCAGGAGCAGTTCCGCCTGACCTATCTGTTCGTGGCCCACGACCTCTCCGTCGTGCGCCACATCTCCGATCGGGTGGCGGTGATGTATCTCGGCAAGATGGCGGAGCTCACCGACCGCGCCGCGCTCTACGCCGAGCCGCTGCATCCCTACACCCAGGCGCTGCTGTCGGCGGTGCCGATCCCCGACCCCGACGTCGAGGCCCGGCGCCAGCGCACCGTGCTGGGCGGCGAGGTGCCCAGCGCGCTCAACCCGCCGCCGGGCTGCGTGTTCCATCCGCGCTGCCCGATCGCCATCGACGCCTGCAAGGGCGCGGTGCCGGACTGCCGCGAGGTGCGGGCAGGGCACCGGGTGGCGTGCATCCGGGCTTGAGACCGTCACGCTCGACCCGCTATCGCAGGTCCGCGACTGATGCTATTCTGCCGCCGTTGCCGAACGCCGCCAGGGTGGCCTGAAGCCTGCGTGCGTCGAGAGTGTCTGTGCCAGTGCGCAGCCGCGGCACCCGAGCGATCGATCTTGCTGTGTTCCAGCGTTGGAAGAGGTTGCGTCCGCGACCGGCGGCGCAGTCGCGATTCCAGGCAGCGGTCGGCACGTCGAGCATGACGGAGGCACGCCACGACACTCGCACGGCATCTACGCGAATACATCGATCGGGTGCACGTCGACTTCGATGTCGTGCAGCACGCCGCGACGCGCTCCGCCTCGCGCACGGCCGAGGCCAGTCACGTGCCTGGCGGGAAGATCGCCAAGGCCGTCCTGCTGCGGGACACGGAGGGCTACACGCTGGCGGTGCTGCCCGCCTCGCATCATGTCGGCTTTCCGGGAATCACGGCGGTGCTGGGGTGCGATGCGCGCCTGGCGACGGAGCAGGAGATCGACCTGATCTTCGACGACTGCGCCCATGGTGCCGTGCCGGCGATCGGCGCTGCCTACGGGCTCGACGTGGTCGTGGACGAGCGCTTGCTCGATCTCGACGAGGTCTATTTCGAGGGTGGGGATCATACGACGCTCGTGCGCGTCAGCGCCGACGATTTCGGGAAGCTCATGGCGGGCGCCCGGCGGGCGCGCTTCGCCGAGCGCGGCTAGCAGGGGAGGAACCGATGCCGCTCGCATGCCAGACGCCTGAAGACCTGTTCAGGCTGATCCGCGATCAGAAAGTGCAGATCGTCGACCTGCGCTTCACCGACCTGCCCGGGACCTGGCAGCACTTCTCCGTGCCGCCGGATGCGATCGATGACAACGCGCTCGCCGAAGGGATCGGCTTCGACGGATCCTCGATCCGGGGATTCCAGAAGATCCAGGAGAGCGACATGGTGCTGATCCCGGATCCGACGAGCGCGTTCCTGGATCCGTTCACCGAGGCGACGACGCTGGTCCTGATCAGCAACGTGCGCGATCCCGTCACCGGCCAGCGCTACACGCGCGATCCGCGCTACGTTGCGGAGAAGGCGGAGGTCTACCTTAAGTCCACGGCCATCGGCGACATTTCCTATTTCGGTCCCGAGGCCGAATTCTTCGTCTTCAACGACATCCGCTACGGCCAGGGGATCAACCACGCCTTCTATTACGTCGATTCGGACGAGGGCAGCTGGAACACCGGGCGGGACGAGCATCCCAACCTCGGCCACAAGCCGCGCGCGAAGGAGGGCTATTTCCCCGTGCCGCCGGTCGACACGCTGCAGGACATGCGCAGCGAGATGATCCTCAAGCTGATGGAGATCGGCATCCGGATCGAGGCCCACCATCACGAGGTCGCGACCGCGGGTCAGAACGAGATCGACATGCGCTTCGACTCGCTCACGCGGATGGCCGACAAGCTCATGATCTACAAGTACGTCGTCAAGAACGTGGCCCACGGGCGCGGCATGACGGCGACGTTCATGCCCAAGCCGCTGTTCGGGGACAATGCGTCGGGCATGCATGTCCACCAGTCGATCTGGCGAGGCGAGCAGAACCTCTTCTACAGCGAAGACAGCTACGCCGGCCTCAGCGAGCTGGGCCGCATGTACATCGCCGGCATCCTGGCCCATGCCCCGGCCCTGCTGGCGCTGTGCGCGCCCACGACGAACTCCTATCGCCGCCTGGTGCCCGGCTACGAGGCGCCGATCAACCTGGTCTATTCGCAGCGCAACCGGTCGGCCGCGTGCCGCATCCCGATGTACTCGACGTCGCCCAAGGCCAAGCGCGTCGAGGTGCGCTTCCCCGATCCGTCCTGCAACGGCTACCTGGCGTTCGCCGCCATGCTCATGGCGGGCCTGGACGGGATCCAGCGACGGATGAGCCCCGGCGAGGCGATCGACAAGGATCTCTACGACCTGGAGCCGGAAGAGGCCAAGGCGGTGAAATCGACGCCGGGCTCGCTGGCCGAGGTGCTGAACGCGCTGGAGGCGGATCACGACTTCCTCCTGAAGGGCGACGTCTTCACGCGCGACGTGATCGAGACCTGGCTCGCCTACAAGCGCGAGAAGGAGGTGGACCCGGTGGCGATCCGGCCGCACCCGTACGAGTTCCACCTCTACTATGACGCTTGATCACGTCGGCGTGCGCGACAGCTGTCGCCAGCGGAAAGCCGCGTCGTGGCTGCACGGCCGCATGTGCCGTGCGATTACTTGTGGCCTCTGCACGAAATTGTGCAGGAGCGCTTTTGATCCAGAATGGGATGTTTCCATCTTTGCTATCGCTTCCTGCGCACCATGATACGGTGATGGGCAGCGGACGAGCAGTTTCGTTCCGCCCCGACAGGGAGGTTGCAAGCATGGTTGAGCAAAGCAAGAAAGCCTGGGAAAATCCGATAACGAAGGCGCATGTGATCGGTGCCGGCGTCGGCATCGTCGCCACGGCCATCTTCTGCTTCGGCTATCCCGGCTGGTTCATGTCGCGTAGCGCGGCAGAAGGCTATCGCACGGCTGCAGTCGACAACGTCCACGCGGAATATTGTCTGGCGTCGTACCTCAGTTCCGGCGTGACGGCCGCGGAAGCCACCGAGATCAGGCGCAAGGGTACCAGTGAGCAGGCCGAGATCCTCGTGAAAACGGGTCACGCACCGAACGAGGAGGCCGGCAGGGCGTGCGGAAGAGCGCTCGATAAGCTCAGCACCGACGCGCAGCTCGACGAAGCCATCAAGAAGGCCGTGGCCGCTGCCGCGGCTCAGGACGCGAAGATCGCTGCCGGCAAGGAAGGCGACACCAAGAGCAATTGACGGGGGACGCGTCGAGGGCTCCGGGGCTCGATGCTCCGGAGCCTTTTTCTTTGTGTCGGCGGCTCTATCCACGGCGGCTTCTTCACGGTCCGCATCAGCCAGCCCGGAAAACGACGCAATCGGGTGGAAAACCGTGGTGCCGCGAGCACTTTCGTCCTCCCAGACACGCTTCACGCCGATGCGACCGTCCAGCACCGCTTTCGAAATCCCGCGCCGCCTGCGCGCGCTGGTGCGCTCGCGCGAGACCAGCCTGGTCGTGCTCGCGGCGCTGATCGGCACCGCCGCCGGCCTCGTGGTGGTCTCCATGAGCGTCGGCGTCGACTTCCTGCATCGCACGTTCTTCGAGCTGTCGCCTGGCGAGCGGCTGTCGGCGCACCGGATGCTCGACCCGGTGCGGGCGCTGGCGGTGCCGGTGGCCGGGGGGCTGGCGTTCGGCCTGGCCATGGCGCTTCTGGCACGCTGGCGCGCCGGCCGCGAGGTCGACCCGATTGAGGCCAACGCCCTGCATGGCGGGCGCATGTCGGCCAGCGGCAGCCTGTCGGTCGCGGGGCAGACCCTGTGGTCGAGCGGCGTGGGCGCATCGGTCGGCCTCGAGGCCGGCTACACCCAGCTCGCAAGCGGCATCGCCTCGTGGGTCGGGCGCGCCTTCCGCCTGCGCCGCGGCGATCTGCGGATCCTGGTTGGCTGCGGCGCCGCCGGCGCCATCGCCGGCGCCTTCGGCGCGCCGCTGGCCGGCGCGTTCTATGCCTTCGAGCTGATCATCGGCAGCTACTCGGTGGCGAGCCTGGCGCCGGTGGGGCTGGCGGCCCTGCTGGGGCATGTCGTGGCCAGCGCCTTCGCGCCCACGTCGCTGGGCATCATCGCGGCGTCGGCCTCGGCCATCACCGGCCGCGACCTCGCGATCGCCGGCGTGCTGGGACTGCTGGCGGCGGGATTCGGGATCGCGCTGATGCGCGGCGTCGCGCTCTGCGAGGCGCTGTTCGTGCGTGCCAAGGTGCCGGCCATGCTGCGCCCGGCGCTGGGCGGCCTCGCGGTCGGGGCGCTGGCGCTGCTGTCGCCGCAGGTGATGTCGTCCGGCCACGGCGCGCTGCACCTGGCAGGCGTGCTCGACCGGTCGCTGTGGGCCATCGCGCTGGTGTTCGTGCTCAAGACGCTGGCGTCGATGATCTCGCTGGGCGCCGGCTTCCGCGGCGGCCTGTTCTTCGCCTCGCTGCTGCTGGGCGCGCTGGGCGGGCAGCTGTTCGCGTCCGGCCTGGGGGCGCTGTGGCCGGCGCTGGGGCTCGATACCAACACCTATGCCATCATCGGCATGGGGGCCTTGTCGGTCAGCGTGATCGGCGGGCCGCTCACCATGACCTTCATCGCGCTGGAGACGACGGGCAATTTCTGGCTGACGACGGCGGTGCTGGTGGCCGTGATCATCGCCACCCAGGTGACGCGCGAGACCTTCGGCTACTCGTTCGCGACCTGGCGCTTCCACCTGCGCGGCGAGACGATCCGCAGCGCCGCCGATGTCGGCTGGATCCGCGACCTCACCGTGGGACGCATGATGCGCTCGGACGTGAAGACCGTGCCGGCGGACATGGCGCTGCCGGCATTTCGCGAGGCGTTCCCGCTGGGCGCGGCGACCCAGGTCGTGGCGGTCGACGCCGAGGGCCACTACGCCGGGCTGGTGCTGGTGTCCGAGGCGCATGCGCCGGAGCATGCCGAGGCGGCCACGATCGGCGAGATCCTGCGCCACGGCGACGATGTGCTGATGCCGTACATGACCATCAAGGAAGCGGTCGAGATGTTCGACCGGACCGAAGCCGAGGCGCTGGCGGTCGTCAGCCGGCCAGGGGAACGCCAGGTGGTGGGCCTGCTGAGCGAGGCGCACGCGCTGCGCCGCTACGCCGAGGCGCTGGAGCTGCGGCGGCGCGACGTGCTGGGTCAGGAGTGACCGGCTGCCGCGGCAGCCGCCTTGTCGACAGCTTCGATCTCAACGGCAGCCACTGTTGCCGCCGCCCGCCGCGGCCGGCGGCGCCATCCATTCGCACGGGATCGTGAGCTTTCGTGGACCGGCCGACCACCGATTCCTGCCGGGGGGAATCGGCGCGTTGTCCCCCAATTGTACGATGCGAAAGGCCGGTGCCTCCCACACGCTGCGCGGGTGAGCCACGCGCCGACACGGGCGACAGGGGGGGACAGATGGCTACCGTGACGGTCTACTTCGCGACGAATCGCAAGCCCACGGTCGACGGCAGCAACCGCATCGTCGACTTCGGGTCCGAGCTGGGCCCGATCGACGGCACGGCCGTGCGCTTCGGGAAGATCGACGTCGACGTGGTCCGCGGCGAGGCCACGGCTCGCCGGGACACGCTGCAGGTGGCGCCCGAGAACCTCTATCCGCCGGGCAACCAGGCGCCGCAGCACGGCAGCAACGCGGTCTTCGACGAGATCCGGACGATCATGCTCGAGCATGAGCGGCCGACGCTGGTCGTCGTCCACGGCTTCAGCAACGCGTTCTTCGACACCGTGGAGCGGGCCGGGCTGATCCTCGACTTCTATGGCATCGACGCCAACGTGTTCAGCTTCTCCTGGCCGTCGCGGGGATCGCCCAGCGGCATTCCGCTGCCCTATGCCGACTATGCGCATGACCGCGAGATGGCGCGTCGCTCCGGCGTGGCGATGGCACGCACGCTGCGCATCCTCTATCGCTACATGGACCGGATCATGAAGGAGGAGCAATGCCGGCAGCCCATCCACCTGATCTGCCACTCCATGGGCGTCTACGCCTTCCGTCACGCGGTGCAGGCGCTGATGAGGATGCCGCTGGATGACAGCCCCCTGGACGGGCCGGATGACCAGGGCCGCCTGCTGATCTCGGTGCCGACCGACGGCAAGCCCGATCCCAACAACCTGCGCCAGACGTTCGAGCAGGTCATCCTGGCCGCGGCCGACGAGGATGACGACGCATTCGACGACGCGGCCGAGCTCAAGTACCTGCCGCGCCTCGGCGCCGCCGTGACGGTGTATCACACGCGCAGGGACTGGATCCTGTCCACGCTCAGCAACGTCACCAAGTTCAATGGTCCGCGCCTGGGCACGAACGGACCCGACAACATGAGCGGCATCAGCGACAAGATCGTCGCCGTCGATGTCAGCAACGTCCTGGATGTGACGGAAGATTTCCAGAACCACCAGTACTACCGCACGTTCCCGGCCGTGCGCGACGACATCGTGTCGGTGCTCGAAGGCCAGCGCCCTGATCAGATCAGGAACCGGACCACGCTCGGTTCCCGGCGCTACCTGCTGACGCCGCCCCGCCGTCGCGCGCGCTCGTGAAGGGGGATGCGATGGCCGAAGCTGCCTTCTGACCAACCGGAACGACCTGGGGACCGGGCTTGGCACCCGGTTCGGTCCCCTGACGAGCGCTCGGACGACGGTTGGTCCCGGTTCCCTTCCATCGGGACGTCCCCTAGAGTACGCGAGACACCTGGGACGAAAGGGTGGAAGCGATGGCCCAGATCGTGTTCGCGGCCGGGGCGCCACATGCGCCGGGCCTGATCGGGCTGCTGGCAGCGGCACCTTCCGAGGTCAGGGATGTCGTGGCCAGCACCTATGGCAGCCTTGCCGAGGCGATCGCAGGCGCCCGCGCCGACGTGCTGATCGTGTTCGCCAACGATCACCTCACCAACAGCCGCGTGCGGGCCTATCCCGACTTCCTGATCGGCATGGCCGCCGAGCATCGCGGTCCGCACGAATGGTTCAAGCCGTGGATCGGCTGCGATGACTACAGGGTGAAGGGCGCGCCGCAGGTTGCGGAGGCGCTGCTCGACGGCATGACCCGGCGGGGCATCCGCATGTTCGCGGAAAGCGGCAACCTGAAGTTCGATGACAACATCTCGGTGCCGGTGCACCTTGCCAAGCTCCAGGATGCCGGCGTCCCGATGGTGCCGGTGCTGCAGAACTGCACCGTGCCGCCGATCCCCGATCAGCATCGCTGCTATGCCGTCGGCCGGGCGCTGGGCGCGCTCATCCGCGACGACCTTCCCGCCGGCATGCGGGTGGCGCTGCTGGGCTCCGGCGGCCTCAGCCATGAGCCGGGCGGCGCGCGCTACTACTTCATCGACGAGGCGTTCGACCGCTGGTTCCTCGACCTGGTCGCATCAGGCGATCACGACCGGCTGCTGCGCGAGCTGACCCTGGAGAAGATGGAGGCGGCAGGCTCGGGCGGCACGGCCGAGCTGCTGGCCTGGGTCGTCGTGCTGGGCGCGATCGGTCCGCGGCCGGGACGCAGCTTCGGCTACGCCGCGCACAAAGACTTCAAGTGCGGCGTCGGCGCCGTGCTGTGGGACATGGATGCCAACAGGCGGTCCGGAGGATCTCCCGGTTCGCCCGGGATGACGGCCTGACCGGACCACCGCGCAGGAGGCCATCGCCATGGGGCTCGAGAAGTTCAATCCGTCGCTGGCCACCCACGACCTGATCCAGGACCTGAAATGGACGCCGGCGTTGCGCGATGCGTTCGCCGCCAGCGAGGCTTCCGTGCTCGACCGCTATGCGCTGCGCCCCGACGAGCGGCGCGCCATCGAGGCCCGCGACTTCCGTGCGCTCTACGACATGGGCCTGCACCCCTATCTCGGCGGCCAGCTGGCGCGGCTGATCTTCGGCAACGAGGCGGGAAAGGGCGCCACCGTCGCGGTCAACAAGCTCGTCGAATCCCTGCAGGGCAAGGGCGCGGTCGGATGAGCAGGTTGCCTCGCCGTTCGCGCGACCGGCATGGTCGCCTGCATACGGCATCGCGCTAGCACCGGCCATCGGTAGAAGGTGGGTCGTGACCGTCATCCCGAGCGCAGCGAGGGATCTCCTGCGAGTGGCGCACCGTGCGTCCCGCGCAGGAGATCCCTCGCTGCGCTCGGGATGACAGATGTGTCAGCGACCGGCGCTTCCGGACACTGGATCGGTGTCGCCGTGGTTGCGATGGCGACGCTTGCGCGCAAGCGCACGGGCTCGCCGGCGATGTCGCCGGCTTCCGCGTTCGTCATCGGTGCCGTGGTGCAGATCATCGTCGTCGCTATCGTGGTGCTCTTCCGGCGGACGCCGCCGCTCACGCCGACAGTCCCGCCCGCTTGAGGCCCTCCTTGAGCGTCGCGAGGTCTTCCGGCCGGTGCAGACGAAACCAGTCCTTGAGATTGGAGACGCGCAGCTCGGGATCGAGCTGGCGGAAATGGCGCATGGCGCGCTGTGCCTCGTCCATGCGGCCGGCAAGGGCATGGCTGGCGGCGGCGACGCCGACGACCAGCAGGAATGTCGGCAGCTCCCTGAACGCCTTCTCCGCCCATGACGAGGCGGCGTCGAAGCGGCCCGCGAACAGATGGGCCAGGGCGATGCCGGTCTGGATGCGGACCATCTCGGGATCCAGGGGGCTCAAGCGCATGGCATGCGTGAAGCGCTCGATGGCGTCGTCATGATCGCCGCGGGCAATTCGCTGGAAGCCGCCGAGATACCATGCCGCCAGCAGGTTGGGATCGAGCACCAGCGCCCTGTCGAGCAAGGCGATGGACCTGCTGAGGTCGCCGCCGAAATGGCCGAGCGCATGGCCGCCGCGTGTCAGCGCGACGGCGTCGTCCTTGCCCAGTTCCACCGCCTGGCGGGCCAATCGCGCCCCTTCCGCCGACTCCTGCGGCCGATCGGTCATCCAGCCGTTGATCTTGCGCCAGAAGTGGCACCACGCCGCCATGCCGTAGGCCGAGGCGAAATCCGCATCGAGCTGGATCGCTCTATGGAACAGGGGCAGGGCGGCATCGATCGCCTCGCGGGTGCCGCGATGGAAGCTCGCCATGCCGCGGAGATAGAAGTCATAGGCGTCGAGGCTCTCGGTCGGCTTGCGCTGGGCGCGTTCGATCTCGGCGCGCTCGAGCTGCGGTGCGATGGCGCCGACGACGCTGGTCGCCATCTGGTCCTGCAGCTCGAAGATGTCGTCGAGGGTGCCTTCGGACCGCTCCGCCCAGATATGCGCCCCGGTTGCCGCATCGACGAGCTGCCCCGTGATGCGCACGCGGTTGTCGGCCTTGCGCATGCTGCCTTCGAGCACGTAGCGCACGCCGAGCTCGCGGCCCACCTGCTTCACGTCGACGGCCCGGCCCTTGTACGTGAAGCTCGAATTGCGCGCGATGACGAGCAGCCACCGCATGCGCGACAAGGCCGAGATGATGTCCTCGACCACGCCGTCGATGAAGTAGTCCTGCCCGGGATCCCCGCTCAGGTTGAGGAACGGCAGGACGGCGAGGGAAGGCTTGTCGGCGAGCGCCGGCGCCAGGGGAGGAGGATCAGGCACCCTGACGCCTGCGGCTCTTGCGGCTATGGCGCCGACCGACGGCCGCCCCTCCTTGACGTCACCGACGAACCGGAAGCCCTTGCGCGCGATCGTCCGGATCAGCCGCTGGCTTTGGCCGCTGTCGCCGACGGCCTTGCGGGCGGCATTGATATGGCTGGTCAGTGTCGATTCAGAGACGATCCGCCCGTCCCATACCACGTTCAGCAGCTCGTCCTTGCTGACGACATGCTCGCGGTTCTGCACCAGGTAGAGCAGCAGGTCGAAGACCTGCGGACTGACCGGCACGGCGTCGACGCCGCGGGTGAGCTCCCGCCGCTTCGGGTCGAGAACATAGTCCTCGAAGGCGTATCGCACGTCGGCCCCCCTCGATCGCGCACAAGCATGAGCATGGCTGAGCAGGCAAATCCGTCTGCCGGCCGGGAGCTTGATAGCACAGCAAAATCCCTGCCGGGGCTGGCGGATCGAAGCATCGCTGGCAGGATGGGCAGATCTTCGGACGCGAAATTCGATCGCAGCCCAGGACCGCCCCATTTGACGTATGTCAGCTGCCTTATTAAAATGACACACGTGGAAAAGACGCAAATATATCTGCGCAAGGAAGAACTTGAGGCGTTGCGCGAGGTTGCAGCGCGGTCCGGGCGCAGCGTCGCTGCAGTCGTTCGCGACGCAATCCGCAAGGTCGTGCTGGCGCCGCAAGCCTCTGGACCGGTCGCCATTTGGGACGGTGAGCCGAAGCGCCCGTCCGTCGATCACGATAGCATTTACGACACACCCTGATGCGGCAAGGGGAAGCCGTTTTTGTCGATAGCGGCGCCTGGATCGCTCTTGCCTTGTCGCGGGATTCACTTCACGTGCGGGCGCGCGAGCAGTGGGACTTGCTGCAGGGCACCGGCGCGAAGCTGCATACCTCGATTCCCGTTGTCATCGAGACCTTCACGTTCATTGAGCGCAATGCCAACCGGGACGTGGCCCTAGCGTGGAAGGAGGCCATCTACAAGCCGGGGACTGTCAAAATCATTCCTTGCGACCTGCGCGACCTGGAGCAGTCGTGGGACTATTTCAGACGTGCTGACCTTCACAAATTGTCGGCAGTCGATGCAACCAGCTTTGCGATCATGAAGCGCGCGCGCATTCGACTGGCGTATGCGTTCGATCATCATTTCGCCATCGCTGGATTCAAGCTGGTGGCTTAGCACCAGGTACCGGCGGAAGGTGAGTTGCGCCCGGGGTGACGATCGCAACTTCTGTCGACAATCGGACGAGGGAAAGCGAGCGTGTGTGTCCACCCCGTTCACCCCCGCAGCTTGAACCGCTGGATCTTGCCCGTCGCCGTCTTGGGCAGCTCGCTCACATACTCCACCCAGCGCGGATACTTGTACGGCGCCAGCGACTGCTTGCAGCGCGCCATCAGCGCGTCGGTCAGCGTGGCGCCGCCGTCCTGGCCGGGCTTGAGCACGATGAAGGCCTGCGGCTTCACCAGGCCGTCGGCATCGGCGCGGCCAACCACGGCGCTTTCCAGGACCGCCGGGTGGCCGATCAGGCAGCCCTCGATCTCGACCGGCGAGCACCAGATGCCGCCGACCTTCAGCATGTCGTCGCTGCGGCCTTCGTAGATGAAGTAGCCATCCGCGTCCTGGCGGTAGGTGTCGCCGGTGTCGAGCCAGCCGCCGACCATGGTCTGGGCGGTCTTCTCGGGCTTGTTCCAGTAGTAGGCGGCCGCCGATTCGCCCTTCATCCACAGCCGGCCGCTGTCGCCGGGCTGCACCCTGTTGCCGTCGGGATCGCGGATCTCGGCGGTGTAGCCGGGCACGGCGCGGCCCGAGGTGCCGGGGCGGTAATCGTCCAGGCGGTTGCCGAGGAAGATGTGCAGCATCTCGGTCGAGCCGATGCCGTCGAGGATGATGGTGCCGGTCTTCTCCTGCCAGCGGCGGAAGATGTCGGCGGGCAGGGCCTCGCCGGCCGAGACGCAGGCGCGGACCGAGCCGAAGCCAACCTGGCGCGCCTCCAGCGCCGCGAGCTGCGCGGCATAGAGCGTGGGGACGCCGAAATAGAGGGTAGGGCGGAACGTCTCGACGTTGTCGAAGGTCGAGGCGGGCGTCGGGCGCGCCGGATCGAGCACCGCCGTGCCGCCCGCCCAGAGCGGGAAGGTCATGGCATTGCCCAGGCCATAGGCGAAGAACAGCTTGGCGGCCGAATAGCAGATGTCGGTCTCGGTGACGCCGAGCGTGCGAACGCCGTAGAACTCGCTGGCCACCACCATGTCGCGCTGGCGGTGCACCGCGCCCTTGGGCCGGCCGGTCGAGCCGGAAGAGTAGAGCCAGAAGCAGTCGTCGGTGGGCGCGGCAAGGTGGGGTTCAAGCGTCGGTCCGGCAGCGTCGGCGCCGATGCTGGCATCGTCGGTGACTTTCAGCGCTGGCGGCGCCTTGCTGCCGAGCTGGGCCAGGGCGGGCTCGACCTCGGCCGCGTATTCGGGCGACCACGCCAGCAGGCCGCAGCCGGAATCGTCGATCATGTAGGCGTAGTCGGCGGCGCGCAGCAGGGTGTTGACCGGCACCGGCACGATGCCGGCCTTGATGGCGCCCCAGAACAGATAGAAGAACGCCGGGCAGTCCTTGACGATCATCAGCATGCGGTCGCCCGGGCGCAGGCCGCGCGCCTGCAGGGCGCGGCCGGTGGCGTCGACGCGCCGCGCCAGCGCGGCGTAGCTCACCGTCTCGCTGGCGGTGCGGATCGCCGCCTTGGCGCCGCGGCCCTCGGCCAGGTGCCGGTCGATGAACGGCACGGCGACGTTGAACCGCGGCGGGATCGTGATCCCGCCGTCGTCGCCGATCGCCACATTGCCCACCATTCGCCCTGCCATGACGCCGCCTCCGATTGCTCTGTTGGTCGATTGGTTAAGTCTTCGGCGCTCTGACGGCAAGAACCCTCTGCGCTCGCGTCAGGGGCGGGAGAGGGTATGATCGCGCAGCACCGTACCTTACCGACGCTGGAGCCCGCCATGGCCGCCGATCCGCACAACCTGCAGCGCTTCGTCGAGGCCCAGGATCCTGTTGTCGAGCGTGTGCTGGCGGAGCTGCGCGCCGGCAGCAAGCGCAGCCACTGGATGTGGTTCATCTTCCCGCAGGTGAAGGGGCTGGGGCGCAGCGGCACGGCCTGGGACTTCGCGATCGGCTCGCGCCGGGAGGCCGAGGCCTATCTGGCGCATCCTGTGCTGGGGCCGCGGCTGCGCCAGTGCAGCCGGCTGCTGGCCGATGTGCAGGGTCGGACGGCGCATCAGATCCTCGGCACGCCGGATGACCTGAAATGCCAGTCGTCGATGACCCTGTTCGCCGCCGTGGCGGCAGACAACGCTGTCTTCGAGGAGGTCCTGCAGAAATACTTCGCCGGCGAGCGCTGCGAATACACCCTGGATTTCCTCACCCGATACTGATTCCGCATTGAGGATGCCGCCTCCCCAACGAAGTCGGGGAGGCGCCTCGAACGCATCAATTGAACCGCACGTACTGGAAGTCGGCGGGCTGGTTGTTGATGCCGCGCGCCGGCGGTGCGATCCAGTGGGCGTACTTGCCGGGCTCGATCACGGCGGCGCCCATCAGCGAGCGCACATAGGCGCGGTCCTCGTCCGTCGGCAGCCACATGCCGGCATTGGCGGCCCAGTCGGCCTCGGACACGACCTTGCCCTCCGGCGAGACGCGCGCATCGGCGAAGGCGCCGATGCGGCGGTTGAAGGCGCGGTGCGGCAGCTTCAGCTCGAAGGGGATGCCGGCGCGCTCGATGACCTTGTTCCAGCGCAGCACGCCGCGGGCGCAGTCGTCGATATAGTCCTGGCGCAGCCGCTCGTTGAGCGCCGACAGCGCCGGCACGGCGCGGCTGACCAGGGCGCCGTCCTGCAGGCCCAGGATGTCGTAGGTGGCGTCGGTGAGCTTGTGGTCGTCGGCGATCTTGGTCTCGAGGAAGCGGCCCTTCACGCCTGCCGTGTAGTAGTTGGCGGCGTTGGTCGAGGCCTCCTGGCCGAACAGGTCCAGCGACACGCTGAAATGGAAGTTCAGGTACTTCTGCAACGTGGCCAGGTCGATGGCGCCCAGCGCGCGCACGTCGTCGGTCTTGTGCTCGCGCATCAGCTCGCAGGTGCGCTGCACGATGCGGCCGACACCGGTCTCGCCCACGAACATGTGGTGCGCTTCCTCGGTCAGCATGAAGCGGCAGGTGCGCGACAGCGGATCGAAGCCTGATTCAGCCAGCGAGGCGAGCTGGTACTTGCCGTCGCGGTCGGTGAAGTAGGTGAACATGAAGAACGACAGCCAGTCAGGCGTCTGCTCGTTGAAGGCGCCCAGGATGCGCGGCTTGTCGGGATCGCCGGAGTGGCGCTCCAGCATGGCCTCGGCCTCCTCGCGCCCGTCACGCCCGAAATAGGCATGCAGCAGGTAGACCATGGCCCACAGGTGCCGGCCTTCCTCGACGTTGATCTGGAACAGGTTGCGCAGGTCGTAGAGCGAGGGGGCGGTGCGGCCCAGCAGCCGCTGCTGCTCGACCGAGGCGGGCTCGGTGTCGCCCTGGGTCACGATCAGCCGGCGCAGGGTGGAGCGGTGCTCGCCGGGCACCTCCTGCCAGGCGGCCGCGCCCTTGTTGTCGCCGAACGGGATCACGCGGTCGGCCTCGCGGTCGGCGAGGAAGATGCCCCAGCGGTACTCGGGCATCTTCACGTAGCCGAAATTGGCCCAGCCGTTGGCGTCGGTAGAGATCGCGGTGCGCAGGTAGACGTCATAGGCGGACGTGCCCTCGGGGCCGAGATCCTTCCACCAGTCGAGGAAGCGCGGCTGCCACGCCTCCAGCGCCCGCTGCAGCCGGCGATCGCTCGACAGCTCGACGTTGTTGGGGATCCGTTCGCTGTAATCGATGGCCATCATCAGCCTCCTGTCGTGCGTCGATCGCGTAAGAGAAGAGAAGAGAAGATTCACCACAGAGACACAGAGAACACAGAGGAACACAGAGAAGAAATGAGATTACGCGCCGGCGGTGCGCCAAAGATATGAGAGATGATTGCGCGCCGTTGGCGCGCGCACGGTGTTCTCTGTGTCCCTCTGTGTTCTCTGTGTCTCTGTGGTGAATCTTCTCTTTTCTTCTCTTTTCTTTTCTTTTCTTTTCTTCTCTTCACGTGCCTCAAACCCGGCCCTTGTCGTACTGCGCCTTGCGGCCCGAGCCGTAGAGCTGCAGCGCGCCCTCGGGGCCGACGGCGTTGGGGCGCTGGAAGATCCAGTTCTGCCATGCCGTCAGCCGCGCGAAGATCTTGGTCTCCATGGTCTCGGGGCCGGCGAAGCGCAGGTTCGCCTCCATGCCCGTGAGCCCGTCGGGCGAGAAGCTGGCGCGCTCCTCGATCGCCAGCCGCACCTCGTCCTCCCAGTCGATGTCGTCGGGCGTGAAGGTGACCAGCCCGAGCCGGTCGGCGGCGGCGGCGTCGAGGTCGCGGCCGGTCTCGCCCTTCAGGGCCTCGACGGTGTCGGGCTCGGCGAGGAAGCGGCTCTGCAGGCGGCTGAGCCCGTTGCCCATGGGCAGCGGCCCGAAGTTCATGCCGGTCAGCCGCACCGTCGCCTCGGCCAGGTTGCTGCCCTCCAGCGTGCCGTCGAGCATGAAGGCGCGGTCGGCGGCCAGCACCAGCTCGAACAGCGTGCCGGTGAAGCAGCTGCCCTGCTCGACCAGGGTGATCAGGCTGCGCGAGCTGACATCGACGCGCTTGAGCGTGCGCTTCCAGTAGAGCGTGATCTCGCGCACCAGCCAGTGGTCGGCATGGGCCAGCAGCAGCGCGTCATAGGCCGCGACCAGGTCGGCGTCGCCTGTGGTGTGGAACACCCAGGTGCCGATCTCGCCCTCGTTCAGGCGCAGATGCAGGATGGCGTCGTCGAGCGCGCGGCACAGCGCCAGGGCCCAGAACGCATCGCCCTGCGCCTGGATGGCGGCGGCATCGGCCGGCGGCGGCGCGTCGGGACCCTGGATGCGGAAATGCGCAGCGCGCAGCGCGCGGTCGATCTCGATCACCAGGTGCGGGTAGACGATGCGGTCGGCCTCGACGGTGCGCTGAAGCGGCGTCAGCGCGATGCCCTTGGCGCCGGCGCCGCAGCCGCCCTTGGCCGCGAGCTTCAGCGCCCGGTTCCGCACCGCCTCGTCGAGCTTGCTGCGCGGCACCACCTCGTCGACCAGGCGCCAGTCGACGGCACGCTTGCCGCGCACGCCTTCGCTGACGGTGCAGAAGAAGTCGGCGCGGTCGCGGCGCACCTTGCGCTTGTCGACCAGGCGGGTGAGGCCGCCGGTGCCCGGCAGCACCGCCAGCAGCGGCAGCTCGGGCAGGGACACCGCCGAGCTGCCGTCGTCGGCCAGCACGATCTGATCGCAAGCCAGCGCCAGCTCGTAGCCGCCGCCGGCGGCGGTGCCGTTGATGGCGCAGACATAGCCCTGGCCCGAGAATTCGGTGGCATCCTCGATGCTGTTGCGCGTCTCGTTGGTGAACTTGCAGAAGTTCACCTTGTGGGCGTGCGAGGACACGCCCAGCATGTTGATGTTGGCGCCGGAGCAGAAGACGCGGTCCTTGGCCGAGGTCACGACCACGGCGCCGACCTCGGGGTGCTCGAAGCGCAGGCGCTGGACGGCATCGTAGAGCTCGATGTCGACGCCCAGATCGTAGGAGTTCAGCTTCAGCCGATAGCCCGGCTTCAGCGTCGCGTCCTCGCGCACATCCATCGCCAGCGTCGCCACCGGCCCGTCGACCGTGAGCGTCCAGTGATTGTAGCGCTCGGGCGCGGTGCGGAAATCAACCGCCGGCTCCGATCCGTTCGCCGCCATGGGTCCGCCCTCCTGGCTCAATTTCGTAATTCGGTACTCAAATACGTATTTACTTCTACGCCCGACTCGCCCACCCTGTCAACCCGGTATGACGGGTGTCGGAGCGGCAATGGCGCGGGCTGTGGCCAAGCAGGAGAAGAGCGGGCAGATGCCGGCTTCGGTGCGCGTGCGCGCGGCCGAAGCGGCGGACCTGCCGGCGATCGTGGCGCTGGACCAGCGGATCACGGGCGTGGCCAAGGCCGGCTACTGGCAATGGGCGTTGGAGCACTACGCCGCCGGGCCGCCGGAACGCACCTTCCTGATCGCCGAGAGCGCCGACGGGGCGCTGGCCGGCTTCATCATCGGCGAGGTGCGCGCCTGGGAGTTCGGCGCGCCGCCGGCGGGCTGGGTCTTCGCCGTGCAGGTCGACCAGACACGGCGGCTGGGCGGGGTGGGCACGCAGCTGTTCGACACGCTCTGTGCCCGGTTCCGCGCCGCCGGCGTCGACCGCGTGCGCACCCTGGTCGATCGCCGCGACCATCTGATCCTGTCGTTCTTCCGCAGCCAGGGCATGACCGCCGGCCCGTCGCTGCAGCTCGACCTGGAGCTTCTCCCTCCCCCAACTTCGTTGGGGGAGGTGGCCGAAGGCCGGAGGGGGAGCGCTCGTGGTGTCGACGACCAAGACCACGTCGGCTCCCCTCCGCCCACCGACGTTTCGACGCTTCGCGTCGAAACATCGTATCGGGGCACCTCCCCAACTGCGTTGGGGAGGAAGAAGTCGTGAAACTCCAGATGGGCACGCGGCTGGGGCTGTATGCGGCGCTGGAGCTGGCGCGCGATCCGGCGCGGCGGCTGTCGGCGGCCGACCTGGCGCGCCAGTTCGGGGTGTCGACGCATCATCTCGCCAAGGTGCTGCGCGATCTGGCGCGCGCCGGCCTGGCCGAGGCCGAGCGCGGCGCCGCCGGCGGCTACCGCTTCACCGGCAATGCCAAGCGCACGACATTGATGGACATCGTGGCGCTGTTCGAGACCGAGCCCGGCAACCGCGCCGCCGAGCCGGGTGACGACACCGATATCGGCCAGGCCCTGGGCCGCGTGCTCGGCGAGATCGACGAGATCGCCGAGGCCACCCTGCGCTCGATCAGCCTCGAGACGCTGCTGCGCCAGATGGCGCGCCGCGTTGCACACCGGTCGATGCCGCTGTCATCTTTGTCATAGTGGAATGAGGAGTATTTAGACCAAGACTGGCGTATTTTTAGGTCGATGATCCGGCGCTTTCCGAAAGAGTGCCAATTTTATCCGTACAATTCAGGACATCAGTTGAACGCACGGGGGCGGCACAATCCTTTTGGCTCTGCGCATTTGACATCCAGAATGTAGTAGCGGCAAGGATATGGCGCGTGCTCCGTGGTTTGTGCCTGGTATTGCTGACGAACCACGTTGCCGTCGATGATCAGCCGACCAGCGTTGAGCGTGAACCGGCCGTTGTCTATAACGATCTGATCTACGACAGCGATATCATTGAATAGGGTCAAACGACGCATAGGGACGTCGAGATGATATCCATACGCCCCTCGGGGCACCAAATTCCTTCGTATTTCGCCAATGGCTTTAGGTAGAAGATGCCCTGCAGGGTTTGGGCCACGGCTGGAGCTGAAGAAAGCCCCAGTAGGATTGCAAAACTCAATCGTCCGATCATCACTTCACAGGGTCAGCGATTACCCTTGCCGGCATGGTCGCTGCCGACAGCTTCATCCTGTAGGATGCCTCTAAGGCTAAGCTGCTCCAGTGGCTCGAACGGGTCTACTGCCTTCCGATAGGCCCTTCCCATCAACTTCGGAGCCGCAGGATGGTCCGTTGCATGGATCATATAGTACATGATGCTCCCACGGTGACGGCGGTTCCGTATCGGCCATGCAACTACAGAAGAATAGCCAAACTCCTTTCTGAACCTCTGACAAACCAAGCTGGCAATGTCAGGCGATGCCAAGTTTTTTAGTTCGTCCCAGTCGGAACGCCCCCACCATCTATCCAGGATGGCATTGTCACGGACGCCGCTGAAGGCCCGTTTGAGCCAGCCGATGGGCAAGAAGTAGAACAGCTCTATCTTGTGGCCGACTGACTTGAATCGCGCAATCGTCTTGATTGTCTTCCAATGGCACTCGAAGGTACGCTGGTCCAAGAGACAGAAGGCCGCCGTGCGGTCTTTGATTTGAGCCGCTTGAAGCGCTGCTCCAGCATTTGCATTAAAGTCACCCCCGATAATCTTGATTTCTCTTCTCGGTTCCTTCTTTGTAGCGTTGCGGGGCGGCTGAGCGTTGCGCAGCTCCTCGAGCATTCTGACTTTCGTGGGCGACAACTCGCAAAGCACTAACGTGCGCAGCCACCGCGGCTGCCGTTCCATGACGAGTTTGGCCGACCAAAGGTCAGAATCATTAACACGCTGCGGACCGGAGAAACCGTCGATGTAACTCCCATGTTTAGTAACAAGAATAAAATAGTAAAGATATCTATCGATAAGTTGCGACTTGTTCTTGGTCCATATCGGATAGCGGCTTACTCCAAATGAAAAAGGGGGAGCTATCTGAACTGGTAGATCCTGAAATAAGGGAGGTCCGCTCTCCGTTACTTTTGTTTTCATAGGCTACGTAGCAGGCAGTCCATCCCAGGTTCTTCCATCAAGAACGCGGCCAGATGCGTGCTTCCCTACTTTTGCGAGAATTTCCTCCTCACCATTATTACCAGAAAAGACAATTGTTTCAACACCTCGATGGTTCTTTTTTTCGATGGGCGCCCAGTGGCCCCATTGCTTGAAGTGAAACGGCGTTCCTTCTCTCTCGCACTGGTCACGAAGTGAACGAACCCATTGGGGGTTCATTGGGCGAGCTCGTGTGCCGCTCTCACCACCTGCGATGACCCAGTCGATCTTCGCAGTGCTGTCAAGCTGACATGGATTGAGCCACCGGCGCAGGTCCAGTTCTCCAAGCAAGGGCTCACAGGATAGAAATCGAACGCGTGCCGGTATTCGCATCAAAGCAGGGATACGGCGATCCGCCCATTTCTGATTTTCGGCCGTTGTTCCCAGCCAGACGTTTTCTGGCCAAGCGCTCCTCCAAGGCACCGAGACAGCGGCGCGTTCCGGTCTCTTGGTTAGAAGGAGCCAATCGAGGTGCTCCGTCCGCTCGATCAGCGACCACAGTTTGGCGCGCCACTCATTCAGGTCGTTTCGCGCTTCAAATACATCAGCCATCGAGGCACAGAAAACGCGCGGCCGGACTCCCTGTCGCTTAGCCGCTTCATTCCAATTTAACGGCTGGCGCCAGTGCGCTTCACTGAAGAAGCGTCGAGGTGACGCCTTGCCCCACAGATCCAGGGCGAGGCGGTGTGCCCACGCCTCAGCGTAGCAGTGCTTACATGCTGGTGACACACGAACGCACCCCCACCAGGGATTGAACGTATGGTGCGTCCATTCGATCTTAGAGTTCCTTGCCATGTAGGGTAGTGTACTTCAAATGTTCTCGTTTTGACAATGGACCGGATGGCCTGGGCGACTACCAGCACGTCGCGTCTCGCTCGATAGCAACGTGCCGGTGACGTCAGCGCATCGAAGCTTGCCGCGAGGGTGCGAAACTGCTCGCCGTCGTCGATCCTTACCTTGATGAGGAGACCAGAAAAGGCTCCCCTATCGTAGGTTTTGATAGCGGATTGTTCTCAGTACGTAGAAATATCTTGTTCTCTGAACAAGAATGGTGTATTGGAGGTGTTCTCGGCGAGGGAGTCCGGGGAGCAGGAGGCGTTATTCGAGTCGCTCCGGGTTTCTGTCGGTTTCTGTCAATTTCTGTCGATCCACAAGATGGTGCTCAGGTCATTGATAGAAGGGGCAAAATGAGTTTCTGTCGTTTCTGTCACAGCCGGCCGTCACCGCGCTTCTGCCATCCGTCGCGCGTCTGGGGCAGCTTCTTGCCGAGGATGGCGCCGGCGACCACTGTGCGCAGCACCTCGGCGGTGCCGCCGCCGATGGTGAACATGCGCACGTCGCGCGCCATGCGCTCCAGCGGCAGGTCGCGCGAGTAGCCGCGGGCACCGAAGAGCTGCAGCGCGTCGTTGACGGTCTGGATCGCGGCCTCGGCGGTGAAGATCTTGGCCTGAGCGGCCATCAGCATGTCGGGGAAGCCGGCCTCGCCGCTGCGGGCGGCCTTGTAGACCAGCGCCTGCGAGGCGGCGAGCCGGATCGACATGTCGGCGAGCTTCCACTGCAGGCCCTGGAACTCGTTGATCGGCCGGCCGAACTGCTCGCGCTTCTCCGACCAGTCGAGCGCCAGCTGGTAGGCGCCCCAGGCGACGCCCAGCGCTACCGTGGCAGCCCCGACGCGCTGGCTGTTGTAGGCGTTCATGAGGTCGGCGAAGCCCTTCTTCAGGCCGCGCGGCGGCACCACCAGGGCCGACGGCGGCAGCTCCATGTCCTCGAACGCGATCTCGGCCTCGGGGATGCCGCGCAATCCCATGGTGGGCTCGCGGCGCACGATGCTGAGCCCCGGCGTCTCGTCGCGGATTGCCAGGAAGCCGCCGATGCCCTCGTCGTTGCCCTGGGCGTCGAACACGCGCGCGAAGATCAGGTGCAGGCGCGACACGCCGCCGCCGGTGATCCAGTGCTTGCGGCCGTTCACCACGAAGCGGTTGCCGCGGCGGTCGGCGCGCGTGGTCATGGCATTGGCGTCGGAGCCGGCGCCGGGCTCGGTGATGCAGATCGCGGGCTTGTCGCCGGACAGGACGAGGTCGGCGGCCAGCCGCTTCTGCTCCTGCGAGCCATAGGCCATCACGGCGCTGATGGCACCCATGTTGGTCTCGACCGCGATGCGGCCGGTGACGGCGCAGGCGGCCGACAGCGCCTCGATCACCAGCACGGCGTCGAGCCAGCTTTTGCCCTGGCCGCCGTATTGCGCGGGAATGGTCATGCCCAGCAGGCCCGCATCCTTGAGCAAGTCGACGTTGTCCCAGGGATACTGCTCGCTGCGGTCGACCTCGGCGGCGCGGGCCGCGATCGGTCCGCTGGCCAGCGCGCGGGCGCGGGCCTGCAAGGATTTCTGGTCGGGGCTGAGGTCAAGCGGCATGGGGCCCTCTGCGGATCGTGCGAAACCGACTATGATGGCAGCGGATGGTTCAGTGAAGAGCCGCGCTGGCGACGGCTGGGACCGCGCCGCTCCAGCGGCGCTCAGGGTCGCGTGGCAAGAGAAGAGCGTCGCTGGAGCGACGCGGTCCCAGCCGTCACCAGGAAGAGCGTCATCCGCTCGAGCAAGGAGGGGCACATGCGCACGAGGCTGTGGCTCACCACCATCTTGCTGGCCGGCACCACCGGCATCGGCGTTGCCTTGGCCGGCGGGTCGAACTACGGCGTCACGCCCGGCAGCCGGGTGCAGATCGACGGCCGCATCCAGGAGTGGAGCATCCCCAACGCGCTGGGCGCGCGCGATCCGGCGATCGGGCCGGACGGCAACATCTACTTCGTCATGCAGCGCGGCGATGCCATCGGCCGCTTCAACCCGGCAACCTATCGCTTCGATACATGGAAGGTGCCGGAAGGCGCGCATCCGCACGGCAACCTGGTGGCGCTGGACGGCCGGGTCTGGGCCACGGGCAACGCCAACGGCACCTTGCTCGAGCTCGATCCGGCCACGGGCGTGGTCAAGGCGCACCCGGTTGGTGGCGATCCGCACACGATCATCACCGACAATGCCGGCACGTTGTGGTTCACCAAGGCGGTCGCCGACCAGATCGGGCGCTTCGAGGTCGCCACCGGCAAGCTTGTCGAGTTCAAGTCCCGCGGCCTGCCTTATGGCCTGGCGCTGGCGCCTGACGGCGCGGTCTGGTTCTGCCAGCTCAATGGCGACCGACTGGGCCGTCTCGATCCCAGGAGCGGCAGGATCACCGAGCTGGAGACCGGCCGCGGCTCGGGGCCGCGCCGGATGTCGGCGGCGCCCGACGGCACGCTGTGGGTGGCGCTTTACGGGTCGAACAAGGCCGTGCAGGTCGATCCGACGGCGATGAAGATCGTGCGTGAGGTCGCGCTGCCGGCCGGTGCGACAGGGGGTGCCTACGCGATCAATGTCGATGGCGGCGGCGTGGTGTGGGTGAACGAGTTCAACGCCGATACCATCGTGCGGATCGATCCCAGGAGCGACCAGCTGCGGGTCTTCACCGTGCCGACCAAGGGCGCCGCGATCCGCAAGATGACGATCGATGCGCAGGGCCGCCTTTGGTACATCGGCGCGTCAAGCGGCAAGATCGGGGTCGTGGAGTAGCATCTTCACCTCTCCCGCGTGCGGGAGAGGTCGTCGGGCGCGACAGCGCCCGGCGGGTGAGGGGCTACACACGAGGCGCCTCGTCCTTGGGCCCTCACCCTCCCATCGTGCTGCGCACGATGGGCCCCTCCCTCTCCCGCAAGCGGGAGAGGGGATGTATTACGCCGCAACGACGGCGGGGCGGGGGGCGACGGCGTAGATCACGGCCGGCTCGGCGCGGCCGCGCACGCTTACCGTGCCGATGTTGCGGAAGGCGAAGCGGTCCTGGCAGCGCTGGCGCGTGGCCTCCGACACCAGGATGCGGGTGCCATGGGTCTTGTTCAGCTCCTGCAGGCGCGCGGCGGTGTTCACCGGGTCGCCCAGCAGGGTATAGCTCAGCCGGTCGCCGGCGCCGACGGTGCCGCCGATCACCAGGCCGGTGTTGATGCCGATGCGCGTGCCGAAGCCGACTCCGTTGGCGAAGGTGCGGCCCGACACCAGCTTGTCGATCTCCAGCGCCGTGGCGACGGCTGACGCGGCGTGGTCGTCGTTGGCCAGCGGCAGGTTGAAGCTCACCAGCAGGCCGTCGCCGATGAAGTTGTTGACGACGCCGCCGTGGCGCTGGATCGGCTCCAGCACCAGCTCGAGGTATTCGTTGATGGCCTTCACCAGGGTTTCGGCCGGCAGCCGCTCGGCGATGCCGGTGAAGCCGTCGATGTCGGTGAACAGCACGGTGGCGTCACGTGCCTCGGCCTGGATGCGGCTGTCGCCGGCGGTCTGCTGGATCAGCGCGTTGGCCACGCTCTCGCTGACATACTTGCCGAACGTCAAGCGGATGCGCTCGCGATCGCGCAGGCCCTCAACCATGCGGTTGAAGGTGTTGGTGAGCTGGCCGATCTCGTCATTGGACGTTACCGGCACGCGTACCGCGAGATCACCTTCGGCCACCTTGGACATGCCGCGTGTGAGCAGCGCGACGGGGCGCAGGAGGCTGCGGACGACGAAGAAGATGGCCACCGCCATGGCGAACAGCGAGTCGGCGACGTCGACCAGCACCTCGGTGCGCAGCTTGTCGCTGTCGTAGCTGTAGATGTCGACGATGATCGCCAGCAACGGCGCGATCGCGATCACCAGCAGCGCGACGCCGAGCTTGCGCGCGTAGCTGCCGTAATAGAGCTCCAGGTTGCGGCCGAAATGCCGGAACAGGAAGACGCACAGCTTGGCAAGATAGTCGCTGGCGAGAAAGTACGTGTAGGTGAAGAAGAACAGGGTGACGACGACGATCGTGGTGATGCCGTCGGCCAAAGGCGGCCAGGGAAACGCCGCCGATTCGGCCGGCAGGAACCACGGCGCGTACATGCGGAAGATCCACAGCGGCAGGATCAGCAGCGCCACGTTGCGCGCCGCGATGATCGGCAGCTGCGTCAGGCGGCGCTGAATGTCCTTGAAGACGCCTTCGCCGCGCAGGAAGCGATCGATCGGGGCGAAGAGATCACGCGCCAGGATGAAGTTTGCCACCAGCAGCAGCAGCGCGCCCGAGATCATGTTGCGGGGGAACACGCGCCAGGCGTCGGCCACGAGACAGTACAAGGTCGTCATCGCCGCATCGACGACGAACACGGACGAGATCATCAGATAGAAGCGGCGGCGGATGCCGGCGATCTCGGCTGGGGGCGGCGCGGTACTCATGCGGCTACAATAATCACCTCGGGGCCGGGTGTCTCGGCATGCAGGCGCTCAACCTCTGCGGCACGATGCTCCAGCACGGCCCGCTGGTTGATGTAGCCCTTGTCGGTGATCTCGTTGCTGTCGATGCCGGGCGGGGTCGCCAGCAGCAGCGCGCGGGCGATGCGCAGGGAGCTGCCGGATTGCGCGCGGTTGTGCACGGCCAGTCCGTCGGCCAGATGGCGGCGCAGCTCCGGCCGCGCGATCAGCTCGGCAAGCGCGGCGCCGGGCGGCGCGTCCGGGCAGAGCGTGGCGCAGCCAGCCGGGTTGGGGAACACCAGCAGCCCGATCTCGTGCCGGTCCTGGCCGGTGACGACGCAGTCCTGGATCAGCGGCGCCGCGGCGGCGATGGCGGCGACCCGCAGCGCGCCGACATGGACCCAGGTGCCCGACGTGAGCTTGAAATCCTCGGCGACGCGGCCGTCGAAGACGATGCCGTGCGCCGGCGCGGCGTCGTCGCGCAGGCGGCCGGCATCGCCGATGCGGTAGAAGCCGTCATCGTCGAAGGCCTCGCGCGTGCGCGCCGGATCGCGCCAGTAGCCGGGCGTCACGTTGGGCCCGCGCACGCGCAGCTCCAGCTTGCTGGCGTTGGGCGTGAGCAGGATGTCGGTGCCGGGGATCGGCAGGCCGATGATGCCGGCATTGTCGATACGCCAGTGCACGGCGGTGGCGCAGGGCGCCGTCTCGGTCGAGCCCCAGGCCGAGACCATGGCCACGCGCCGGCCGGTGGCCGCGACGCTCAGCGCCTCGAGCCGCTCCCACAGATGCTGCGGCAGCGCGGCGCCGGCGTAGAGCACGAGATCGAGCCGGCTGAAGAAATGATCACGCAGGGCGGCGTCGCGCTCGAGGTAGGGGATCACCATGTCGAAGCCGCGCGGCACGTTGAAGTAGATCGTCGGCGCCACGTCACGCAGGTTGGCGATGGTGCGCTCGATCAGGACAGGCGCCGGCTTGCCCTCGTCGATGACATAGGTGCCGCCGTGGAACAGGATCATGTTGAAGTCGTGGTTGCCGGCGAAGGTGTGGTTCCACGGCAGCCAGTCGAGCAGCACGGGCGGCCGGCTGTTGCCCAGGAAGCGATAGACCTGCGCCAGCGCCTGCTGGTTCGAGCACATCATGCGATGGGTGTTGATCACGCCCTTGGGCAGGCCGGTGGAGCCCGAGGTGAACAGGATCTTGGCGATGGTGTCGGGCGTCAGCGCGGCGAACGCCGCATCGAGAGCGGAATCGGGCGGGGTCGCGAGCAGGTCGGCCAGCATCGTGACGGCGAGGCCGGCGGGCGGGTTGCGGCCGACCACGACCTCGACACCGTCGAGCAGGCCTGCGGCGCGCAGCGCCGCCAGCGCCTTGGCATAGGCCATGCCGTCGTCGACGAAGATCAACCGCGGCGTCAGCAGGCGCACGACATGCAGCAGCTTGCCGAAGTCCTGCGACATCAGGGAATAGGCGGTCGAAACAGGCGCCACCGGCACGCCGGCCTCCATCGCGGCCAGCGCCAGCTGGGCATGGTCGATGCCGTTGCCCGACAGGATCGACACCGGCCGCTCGATCGAGCAGCCGCGCGCCAGCAGCGCGGTGCCCAGGCTGCGCACGCCGCGGGCGACGTCGGCGTATGTGGCACGCCGCCAGCTGCCGTCGGCGGCGCGCTCGGCCAGGAACACGCGCTCGCCTGCGTCGCGCGCCTGCCGGCGCAGCATGTCAGGGACCGAGCGCGGCGGCTCGGCCAGCGCCACCGGCGAGCGCAGCAGCAGGCTGCCGTCGGGTCGGCGCTCGACCGCGACCGCGGGCGGCAGGAGATCGATCTCGGCAAAGGGCGCCGCCAGCACGGCGGCGCGATCCGGCAACGACATGTCCTGCCCTCGCTCCTTCCCTTGGCCGGGCCGCGCCGCTCCAGCGGCGCTCACGATCCGGCGCTGCGCGCCGGTGCGTCGCTGGAGCGACGCGGCCCGGCCATAATCACAAGCCCAGATACGCCTGACGCACGCCGTCGTTGTCGAGCAGCTCCGGGCCGGTGCCGCTGAGCACGATGCGGCCGTTCTCCAGCACATAGGCGCGGTTGGCCAGCTTCAGCGATGCCATCACGTTCTGCTCGACCAGCAGGATGGTGAGGCCATCGGCGTGCAGCTGGCGCACCACGCGGAACACCTCCTGCGTCATCGCCGGCGACAGGCCCAGCGACGGCTCGTCGAGCATGATCAGTTTGGGCTGGCCCATCAGGCAGCGGCCGATGGCCAGCATCTGCTGCTCGCCGCCCGACAGCGTGCCGGCAGCCTGCCGGCGCCGCTCGGCCAGGCGGGGAAAGAGGCCGAAGACCCGCTCCAAGGTCGCCTTCTCCTGGGCCCGTGCGCGGCGCGGCGCGGCGCCCATCTCCAGGTTCTCCAGCACCGAGAGGTTGGGGAACACCTGGCGGCCTTCCGCCACCTGCCCGATGCCGCGCTCGACCACTTGATGGCTGGGCTGGCCGGCGATGTCGATGCCCTCGAAGGTAATACGGCCGGCTGACGGGCGGTGCATGCCGTGGATGGTGCGGATCAGCGAGCTCTTGCCGGCGCCATTGGCGCCCACGATCACCACGATCTCGCGTGCCTGGGCATGCAGCGAGACGCCGGCCAGCGCCTGGGCGTCGCCGTAGTGCAGGTCGAGGCCGGACACGTCGAGCATGTCAGCGCATCCTCCCCACGCAGTGGGGAGGTGCCCCGAAGGGGCGGAGGGGAGCCGACGTGGTCCTCGCAATCAGCATCACGTCGCCTCCCCCTCCGGCCTCCGGCCACCTCCCCCGCTGCGCGGGGGAGAAGAGGCATCTTCCTGCCCCAGATACACCTCGAGCACGGCGGGATCGCGGGTGACGTCGTGCGGCGTGCCTTCGGCGATCTTCTCGCCGTGGTGCAGCACCACGATATGCTGGCTGAGCGCCATCACCGCGCGCATCACATGCTCGATCAGCAGGATGGTGATGCCGGTGCGGGCGTTGAGGTCCTTGAGGAACGCGACCATCTGGTCGGTCTCGGTCGGCCGCAGTCCGGCCATCACCTCGTCCAGCAGCAGCAGGCGCGGGCCGGTCGCCAGCGCCCGGGCCACCTCCAGGCGCTTGCGGTCGGGCAGGGTGAGGTTGGCGGCCAGCTTGGCGCGCCGGTCGTCCAGGCCGAGGTCGCGCAGCAGCCGGCGCGCGGCTTCGCGCGCCTCGGGCACATGCCGGGTGCGCGCCAGGGCGCCGATGGTGACATTGTCCTCGACCGTGAGTCCCATGAAGGGCTTCACGATCTGGAAGGTGCGGCCGATGCCCGATGCGCAGATCTGGTCCGGGCGCAGGCCCGCGATCGGGCGGTCGTCGAGCGCGATGGTGCCGCTGTCGGGCGCGAATACACCGGCGATCATGTTGAAGCAGGTGGTCTTGCCGGCGCCGTTGGGCCCGATCAGGGCATGGATGGCGCCGGCCGGCACGTCGAAGGTCACGTCGCTCACGGCGCGCAGGCCGCGGAAGCGCTTGCCGATGCTGCGCACCGCCAGATGGGCGCCGCTCACGGCCGGCCCTCCCCGGCATCGTCGGCCGGGCGCCGCTCGAAGCCCAGCCGCCGGGCGAGCCAGGGCCAGACGCCGTCGCGGCGGAACATCACGATCAGCAGCAGGGCGATGCCGTAGCCGATCTGCTTCAGCCCCGCGGCCTTGACGCCGTAGTCGTTGGCCAGGATCTCGGCCAGCGTCGTGAACAGGTCGCCGAGGCCCACCAGCAGGGCCGAGCCGAGGATCGGCCCGAACAGGGTGCCCAGCCCGCCGATGATCGGCGCCAGGGTGACCTCGATCGAGCGGCCCATGGCGAAGGCCGCCTCGGGGAACAGGCTCTTGTAGTAGAACGCCGACCACACGCCGCCGACCGCGGTCAGCCCGGCCGAGATCAGGACCGCCAGCATCTTGGTGCGCAGCACGGCGATGCCGGCCGCCTGCGCCGCCTCGGGGTCCTCGCGGACGGCGAGCCAATAGTGGCCCAGGCGGCTGGTCAGCAGGAAGCGGCAGAGCACGAAGGCGCCGGCCGCCAGCGCCAGGATCACGTAGTAGAACAGCAGCGGGCTGCCCTGCAGGTTGAAGGCGCTGCCGTCGGCCTCGACCTTGAGGAACAGCCCGCCCGAGCCGCCGACCCACGTGAAGTGGTCGAACAGGATGCGCGTGAACTCGGCGAAGGCGATGGTCAGGAGCGCGAAATAGACGCCGGCCAGCGAGAAGCGGAAGCCCAGGAAGCCGATCAGGCCGCCGGCCAGCATGGCGGCGGCCACGGCGATGAAGACGCCCAGCCACGGTCCGATGCCGAGATTGACGTAGAGCGCCGCCGCCACGTAGCCGCCCAGGCCGAGATAGAGCGCGTGGCCCAGCGACAGCTGGCCGGCGAAGCCCATCATGATGTTCCAGGCCTGGCCGATATACGAGAAGTACACCACCAGGATCAGGAGCGAGAGCCAGTAGTCGCCGGCCGGCGCCAGCCGCAGCAGGAACGGTGCCGCCAGGAGCAGCAGCAGCAGGCCGCCCAGCGCCAGCAGCGCGCGGCGCGGCACGTCTCCGGTCAGACGCTGCCAGAGGCTCTCGCTCATGAGCGGCGGGCGAGCAGCCCTTGCGGGCGCAGCAGCAGCACGAGGATCAAAAGGCCGAAGCTGAACACGCTCTTGAGCGAGGGCTGCAGCAGCACGCCGGCGACGGCCTCGGACACGCCGATCAGCAGCCCGCCGGCCAGCGCGCCCGACATGCTGCCCAGGCCGCCCACGATCACGATCACGAAGGCCAGCAGCGTGTAGTCGATGGCCAGGAAGGGATGCACCTGCACGATCAGCAGCATCAGGGCGCCGGCGGCACCGACGCAGGCGGCGCCGACGCCGAAGGTGAGCGCATAGAGCCGCTTGACGTCCAGGCCCACCACCAGGGCGCCGACATGGTTGTCGGCGGCGGCGCGGATCGCCTTGCCGGAACGGGTGCGGGTGAAGAAGAGCCACAGCAGGCCGGCGATCAGCAGGGCGACCAGGGCGGCGTAGACCCGAACCGCATCAAGCACCAGCGGGCCGACGTTGAAGGAGTCGAACATGTAGTCGACCTGCACGCCGTGGGTATCGGGGCCGAAGATCGCGAGGCAGGCGTTGACCAGCAGGATGGCCACCGCCAGCAGCAGCATGAACTGCATGTGCTCGGGCAGGCCGATGAAGGGATTGATCACGGTGCGCTGCAGGACGTAGCCGAACACGAACAGGGCGGCGGCGACGGCGGGCAGCGACACCAGCGGATCCAGCCCCAGCCGGTCGAACGCCAGCCAGGCCAGGTACATGCCCACCACCATCATCTCGCCATGCGCGAAGTTCACCACCCGCATGACGCCGAAGATGACCGACAGGCCCAGCGCCATCAGTCCGTAGACCATGCCGGTCAGCAGGCCCATGGCGACGGCCTGCAGCAGCGTGAGCACGAATTGTCCGGGATCAGCCGACATGGTCGGGCTGCTTAGCAGGGCCAAGGCGGGGAGGAAAGGCGAGTTTCCTCCCCAGCGCAGCTGGGGAGGTGCCCCGAAGGGGCGGAGGGGAGGCCACGTGGTTCATCTCACTGAGATCACGTCGGCTCCCCCTCCGCCCTTCGGGCACTTCCCCCAACGCGGGCGTCGGGGGAGGGAAGATCATCATGAGCGATGGTAGCCCAGGCTGGCGTCCAGCAGCTCGCGCGAATAGGGGTGCGCCGGCTTGCCGTGGCGCAGCGTGTCGATGGTCATCTCCTCGACGATGGTGCCGGCCTGCATCACCGCCAGCCGGTTGCACAGATGGGCCACCACGGCGAGGTTGTGGCTGACCAGGATCAGGGTCAGGTCGCGGGCCGCGCGCAAGCGGGCCAGCAGGTTCAGCACCTCGGCCTGGATCGAGACGTCGAGCGCCGAGGTGGGCTCGTCGAGCAGCAGGATGCCGGGCTCCAGGATCAGGGCGCGGGCGATGGCGACGCGCTGGCGCTGGCCGCCGGAGAGTTGGTGCGGATAGCGGAACCGGAAGCGCGACCCCAGGCCGACATCGTCCAGCGCCCGCGCGATGCGGCCCTCGGCGTCGTCCAGCCCGTGGATCGCGATCGGCTCGGCCAGCGCGCGGTCGACGGTATGGCGCGGGTGCAGCGAGCCGAACGGGTCCTGGAACACCATCTGGACCCGGCGGTGGAAGGCCTTGTCGCGAGCCGGGCCCACGGCCCGGCCGGCGACCTCGATGGCGCCGGTCCAGTGCCGGTTCAGCCCGCTCAGCACCCGCAGCAAGGTCGATTTGCCGCAGCCGGATTCGCCCACCAGCCCGAAGGTGTCGCCGGCGGCCACGTCGAACGACACGTCGCTCACGGCCCGGACCTGGCCGAAATGGACATCGAGATGGCGGACGCTGATCATGCGCGGCGCGCCAGCCAGGCCGGATCGCGCGTCAGCACCGGCAGGTCGCGGCCGGCGGTGTCGAGCGTGGGCAGGGCGGCCAGCAGTCCGCGCGTGTAGGGATGCGTGGCCGCATGCAGGGACGCCGCCGCCAGGGTCTCCATGATCTGGCCGCCATACATCACCAGCACGCGATCGCAGAACGAGGCCACGAGGTTGAGGTCGTGGCTGATGAACAGCAGGCCCATGCCGCGGCGGCTCACGAGGTCGTCGAGGATAGCCAGCACCTGCATGGATACCGTCACGTCCAGCGCCGAGGTCGGCTCGTCGGCGATCAGCAGGTCCGGCTCGGGGATCAGCATCATGGCGATCATCACGCGCTGGCCCATGCCGCCCGACACCTCGTGCGGGTACAGGTCATAGACGCGGCGCGGGTCGCGGATGCGCACGTCGGCCAGCATGTCGAGCGCGCGGCTGGTGGCCTCCCGGCGGCTGACGCGATGGTGGACGCGATAGGCCTCGGCGATCTGCCGGCCCACGGTCATGACCGGATTGAGCGAGAACTTGGGGTCCTGCATGATCATCGACACGCGCCGGCCGCGCACGCCGCGCATCGTCGAGACGTCGGCGCCGAGCAGGTCGAGGTCGCCCAGCGCCAGGCGGTCGGCGGTGACGGCCGCCGACGGCGGCAGCAGGCGCAGGACGGCGCGGCCGGTCACCGACTTGCCCGACCCCGATTCGCCCACGATGCCCAGCCGCTCGCGGCCGACATCGAAATCGATGCCGCGCACCGCCTCCACGATTCCGGTCGGCGTGGCGAAGCGCACCGCGAGATTG
The DNA here is from genome assembly GCF_008039615.1 of Vineibacter terrae. Classification (GTDB taxonomy): domain Bacteria; phylum Pseudomonadota; class Alphaproteobacteria; order Reyranellales; family Reyranellaceae; genus Vineibacter; species Vineibacter terrae. Next base: position 189,280 of record NZ_VDUZ01000006.1, read on the forward strand.
CGCACCGAGAGAAGCGGAGCGGGCGCCATCATGTCTGCTTCGGGTCGAGCACGTCGCGCAGCCCGTCGCCCAGCAGGTTGAAGCCGAGGCTGGCGACGAAGATGGCGATGCCGGGCATGGTGGCCACCCACCACTGCTCCAGGATGAAGCGCCGGCCGGTGGAGATCATGGCGCCCCATTCGGGCGACGGCGGCACGGCGCCCAGGCCCAGGAAGCCGAGGCCGGCGGCGGTGAGGATGATGCCCGACATGTCGAGCGTGACGCGCACGATCAGGGACGACAGGCACAGCGGCGCGACATGCGCGAAGATCAGGCGCAGGGCGGAGGCGCCCTGCAGGCGCGCGGCGGCGATGAAATCGGAACCGCGGATGGCCAGGGTCTCGGCGCGCGCGATGCGGGCATAGGCGGGCCAGGCCGTGAGCGCGATCGCGATGACGCCGTTCTCGATGCCCGGACCCAGCGCCGCCACGAAGGCCAGCGCCAGGATCAGGCGCGGGAAGGCCATGAAGATGTCGGTGACGCGCATCACGATGCGGTCGAACCAGCCGCCGACATAGCCGGCGGCGCAGCCCACCACGAGCCCGAACGGCGCCACCAGAACCACCACCGCGACCACCATGCCGAGCGTGATGCGGCTGCCGTGCACGATGCGTGAATAGATGTCGCGGCCCAGCTCGTCGGTGCCGAGCCAGTGCGTCGCGCCGGGCGGCTGCAGGCGGATGTCGAGGTTCTGGGCCGACGGGTCGTGCGTGGCCAGCAGCGGCGCGGCGATCGCGATCAGCGCCAGCAGCAGCGACACCGCCAGGCCGGCCACCGCCAGCCAGTTGTGGCGGAACGTCAGCCACTGCAGGTACAGCCGGCCCAGGCGGGCCTGGCGCCGCGACAGCGGCGTGTCGGCGATCAGCCAGGCGCGCAGGGCGGCGGCGCGGCTCATCGCGTCCTCGGATCGACCACGCGGTAGAGCAGGTCGCACAGCAGGTTGAGGCCGAGATAGACGGCCCCCACCACCAGGGTGGCGCCCAGCACGGCGTTCATGTCGGCATTGAGCAGCGAGATGGTGAGGTACTGCCCCAGGCCGGGCCAGGAGAAGATGGTCTCGGTCAGCACCGAGCCTTCGAGCAGCCCGGCGTAGGACAGCGCGATCACCGTGATCAGCGGCACCGCGATATTGCCGAAGGCGTGCCGCCAGATCACGCGCCGCTCGGACATGCCCTTGACCCGGGCCGTGGTGACGTATTCCTGGCGCAGCTGCTCGAGCATGAAGGCGCGGGTCATGCGCGCGATGTAGGCAAGCGAGAAGTAGGCCAGCACGCCAGCCGGCAGCAGGATGTGGCCCACCGCGTCGCGGAACACCTCCCATTCGCCCTGCAGGGCCGAATCGATCAGCAGCATGCCGGTGACGGGCGTGACAATGTCGTCGAAGGCGACATTGATGCGGCCGGGCCCTGGCACCAGGTCCAGCTTGGCGTAGAACACCAGCAGCCCGACCAGGCCCAGCACGAAGATCGGCACCGAGTGGCCGATCAGCGTCAGGAAGCGGATCGCCTGGTCGGTCTTGCTGCCCTGGCGCACGGCCGCCAGCACGCCGGCCGGCACGCCCAGCGCCACGCCCAGGATCGTGGCCAGCGTGGCCAGCTCCAGGGTCGCGGGGAAGAAGCGGGCGATGTCCTCCAGGACCGGCCGCGAGGTCATCACGGAACGCCCGAACTGGCCGGACAGGATGGCGCTGCAGTAGCGGAAGAACTGCTCGTAGAGCGGCCGGTCCAGGCCCAGCTCCAGCCGGGCACGCGCGTAGACATCGGCCGGCGCGCGGTCGCCGACAACCGCGATCACCGGGTCGATGGGCATCACGCGCCCGATCAGGAACGTCACCAGCAGCAGGCCGAAGAGCGTCAGCGGCAGCGTGACCAGCCAGCCGGCGAGCGCGCCGAAACGCGAGCGGGGCATGCGGATGCGCGCCCGCGCCAATCAGGTCTTGGTCGTGTCCGCGTAGTAGATGCGATCGTTGATCGGGCCGATGTCCAGGCCGCTGACATTGGCACGCATGGCGGCGGTCTCGATCGCCTGCAGCATGATGATGAACGGCGAGGTGCGCAGATGGTCGCGCTGCAGCGAGCGGTAGAGCTCGGCGCGCTTGGCCGAGTCGCGCTCGCGCACCGCGGCGGCGATGCGCTCGTTGAACTCCGGCACGCTCCAGGAGTTGCGCCAGGCCAGGGTCTTGGCGCGTGGGTTGTCGCCGTTGTCGGGATTGAGCGTGAAGGCCTCGGCGTTGCTGTGCGGGTCCATGTAGTCGGGCGACCAGTACAGCATCAGCATCTCGTGCTGGCGGGCGCGCATGCGGGTGATGACCTGGCGCATCTCGCCCGGCAGCAGGTTCAGCTTCACGCCGATCTGGCCGAAGGTCGCCTGCACCGCCTGGGCGATGTCGCCCCAGGGCTGCACGGGACTGTAGTCGAACGTGACGCTGAAGCCGTTGGGCACGCCGGCCTCGGCCAGCAGCGCCTTGGCCTTGGCGGGATCGAAGCGATAGGGCTTGTCGTCGATGGCGCCCAGGAAGCCGGTCGGCAGGATCGACTGGTGCACATCATAGGTGGTCGAGACGATGTTGCGCTGGATCGCCTCGTAGTCGACAGCCCATTTCAGGGCCTCGCGCACCTGCGGCTTGGCCAGCTCGGGATGGCGCTGGTTCATGCAGATGTACATGTTGGCGGCCTTCTGGGCGCGCTGGATCTTGAAGCCCTTGTCGCTGGCCAGGGTGCGCAGCTGGTCGGGTCCCAGATTGCGTGCGATGTCGACGTCGCCGCGCTGCAGCAGCAGCAGCTGGTTGGAGGGCTCCGCGACATGGCGCGTCACCACGCGGCGGTTGCGGACCTGGCCGGCATAGTTGGGATTGGCCTCCAGGGTCACGGTCTCGGAGGCGCGCCAGGTGCGCAGCACATAGGGGCCGGACCCGGCCGAATGCGTCTTGAGCCAGCCGTTGCCCCAGTCGTCGCCCTGCTTGTTGGCCTCGACCACCTTGCGGTCGACGATGGCGCCGACATTGGCCGACAGGCAGTAGTGGAAGAAGCTCGGCGACACCGGCTCGGCGATGGTGATCGCGATCGTGCGGTCGTCGGTGGCGCGGATCTTCTCGGTGGCGTTCTGTCCGTTGAGTCCGAACTGGGTGAGGATGAAGGCCGGCGTCTTGTTCATGGTGACGGCGCGGCGCAGCGAGTACTCGGCGTCCTGCGCCGTGATGGGATTGCCGCTGGCGAACTTGCGCCCGGCCTTGAGCCGGAAGGTATGGGTGAGGCCGTCGGGCGAGGCTTCCCATGATTCGGCGAGCTCGCCGACGATCTTGTCCGGCGCCTCGTTGAGCGTGGTCAGCAGCTTTTCGTAGATGTTTGTGGTGGTCTCGTTGCCCTTGAACTCGAACGACTCATGCGGATCGAGGCTGATGATGTCGTCGAGCTGCGCCGCCATCACCAGCGTGTCGCGCGGGGTCTGGGCCAGGGCATCGCGCAGCGGCCAGACGGCCGGCGCCGCGAGCAGGGACGAGGCAAACGTACGACGGCGAAGCATGATCTTCCGTCTCCCCAATGTGACACCCTGGTGACCCGCTACCGTAGCAACTCCTGCCGGTCTGAACCACAGGGTTGTTCCCTGCGGCTCAGACCGGCATTCGGTCCAGGTCGCCGATGCGGCTCCTCTTCCAGGCAGCGCCGCGGCCCCGGCGCCTTTGCTCTATTTGGCGTCCCTGATGACCTTGGCGATGACCTCCGGATAAGACCGGTACCAGTCGGTCACCTTCCGGAACTTCCCATCCCTGACCTGGAAGATCTGCACCCAGCCACCACCCTCGTGGTTGCTTGGCGTGATCTCCAGCGGTGGCGCTATGTCTCCGATAGGCAGCGTCTTGATCTGCTCGAAACCACGCTTCACATCCTCCCCGGCCGGCATCTGTCCTTCCTTGCCCCTGATGGCGTTTCGCGCCGCCTCGACGTTGAGCGCAATCCACAGAAGGCCGCGATTGTAGTAGACCGAGGACTGCATCTCCTTGGGCGCCGGCTTGCCTTGCGCCCGGTACATCTCGACGATTTCCTTGAGGATCGGGTAGTCGCTGCCGACACCCGCGAAGTGCATGGTGTAGTAGCCCTCCGCCGCCGCGAAGCCACCGGCCGCCTCGATGTCGGAGTCTGTCGAGCCCCAGACGAAAGCGAGCACCTTCGTCAGCGGATAGCCGACGCGCCTGAGCTCCTTGATCGACACCGAGGGCGACCGGCCGAACAGGTGCGTGATCACAAAGTCGGCGCGATAGCGCTGGACGATGTCCAGCACCTGCGCGCCGACCTCGAGCCCGGGTGCCGGCACCGCGAAAATCTTGAGCTCGAACTTTTCCAGCTGCTGCAGTTCTTCCAGCACCGGCAACGGCTCGCGGCCGGCCGGGTTGTCGTAGAACAGGTAAGCGATCTTCTTGCCGGCCAGGCTGCCGCCAAGCTTGTCGCGCACGAAATGTATGGCAGCGGCAGCCTGCGACCAGTAGGTTGCGGCCACTGGGAACAGGTAGGGATAGCGTAAGCCGTCCGCCGAGGCCGCAATGCCGAAGCCGGGCGAGGTGCCGGGAATCCTGTCCTCGGCCAGCCTCTGCGTCAGCGCCTGGACTGCAGGCGTGCCCCACACCAGCACAGCCAGCGCACCGCCCTTCCTGAGCCGCTCGTACGCCTCCACCGCCTGCGGCACCTTGTACTCGGTGTCGATCTCACCGAGCTTGATCTTGTAGCCTTCAACGCCACCCTTGTGGTTGACCAGATTGACATAATCGTGGAACGCAGGGCACATCGGGACGCCGGCGATCATCGTCGGCCCGGTACGATCGCACTGAGCGCCGATGACGATCTCCTTCTGCTGCGCCGATGCCGTCGCGGCAAGGGCAGATCCCATAGCTATGCCGGCCAGCACTCTCAACATCCGACTCGTCACGCTACCCATGGCTGCCTCCCTTGTTGTGGAACACGGGTTACGCACAGGACAGTCGAACGACGTGAGTTCAGAGGATCCAAACAGCATGCAGGGCGAATTCGCTACAGGCCGCGAAGCGCCTGATATGTCACCTCCTTCAAGTGTGCTCGAGCACTTGCGGATGCCTGTTCGTCCGCGCCGCCTGCGTCGTCCTGGAGGCCGCGCAGCAGCCTGCCCTGGGCCTGCCGACGGGGGCCGTCTCGAAGGATGGGCTACAGACTCGGTGCAGCTCCCCACCCTTCGAGACGCGCCGCCATGCGGCGCTCCTCAGGATGAGGAGTACGGACCCTTCGCCAAAGTGAGCATCTACGACACGACAGCCTGCTCCCAAAGGCAGCCGCGAATCGCTTCATTGGTGCCAGCTTACACCTTTGCCTCGGCCATGGCATTGGCTTCTCGTACCGGATCGGCCGCCGCCTGTGACGGGATTGCGGCGGTTCAGAGCCGTTCCCGGCCGTGCGGCAAGGTGTAGTCGACCGGCGTGCCCCGGGGGATGATGCGGCTGGGGTTCAGGCGCGCGATCGACCAGTAGTTGTCGATATAGTGGCGCGGCTTCACCGTGCCGGCGATGCCCGGGACCTGGTGCAGCTCGCGCATGTAGCCGGACAGGTTGGGGTAGTCGGCGATCCGCTGGCGGTTGCACTTGAACAGCGGGAAGTAGGCGACATCGAAGCGCACCAGGGTGGGGAACAGGCGCCAGTCGGCCTCGGTGATCTGGCGGCCCATGAGGTAGCGCTGCCGGCCGAGGCGGGCTTCGAGCTCGTCCAGCGCCTCGAACAGCGTGTCGTAGGCGGCATCGTACGCCGCCTGCGTGCGCGCGAAGCCGCAGCGATAGACGCCGTTGTTGACCTTCTCGTAGACGAGCGCGTTGATCCGGTCGATATCGGCACGCAAGGGCTCAGGGTAGAAATCGGTATCGTCACCCGCGATGCCGCCGAACGCGCTGTTCAGCATGCGGATGATCTCGGACGACTCGTTGTTGACGATGCGCCTTGTGCGCGTGTCCCACAACGTCGGCACCGTCACCTTGCCGGTGTAGCGCGCCTCCGAGGCCGTGTAGGCCTGGTGCAGGTGGCGAAAGCCGTTGACGGGATCCGGCGTGCTTTCGGGCAGGTCGGCGCGCGTGCCGAAGCCCCAGCCCTCGCTGTCCATGCCGGTGGAATAGGCGACCGTGATGGCGCCCTCCAGCTTCTTCAGCGCCCGGAAGATCAGCGTGCGGTGCGCCCAAGGGCAGCCATAGGCGACATAGAGATGGTAGCGGCCGGCCTCGGCCTTGAAGCCGGTCGAGCCGTCGGCCGAGATGCGGTCGCGGAAGCGGCTGTCGACGCGCCTGAACTCGCCCGACTGCCCGAACTCCTGCGGCAGCTCGTCCTTCTCCTGCCAGATGCCGTCGATCAGCACACCCATGACTGCGCTCCATCAGCCTTCACGGCGAGCACAGGCATTCACCCGTGCCCACCATGAAGCGTCTGCTGCCGTTGTCCGTGGCTCACGCCGCCGCGTGGGCACCGCGGCCGAAGATCTTGTCGAGCATGTCGGGCGCGGCCTTGTCGAAGGCCGTCGTCCTGGACCTGACATCGTCGACCGCGGCCAGCGCGCGCACCACGGCCGGGCGCGAAGCGATCGCCGCCACCCAGGACATCAGCTTGGGATAGTCCTGCTCCGCTGCCTTGCCCAGGAACAAGCCCACGCCGCGTGCCCAGGGGAACGTGGCCATGTCGGCGATCGAGTACTCCTGGCCGCCCAGCCACGGCGCCGCTGCCAGCCGTTGCTCCAGCACGTCAAGGACACGGCGCACCTGGGTGCGGTAGCGGTCGACCGCGTAGTCGTTGCCCTTGGGCGCGAAGCGCGTGAAGTGCACGAACTGCCCGAACATCGGGCCGACCCCGGTCATCTGCACCATCATCCACTGCAGCGCGTCGTAGCGTGCCACGCCGTCCCTGGGCAGGAACTGCCCGGTCTTGTCGGCGAGATAGATCAGGATCGCGCCCGACTCGAAGACCGTGTAGGGCCGTCCGCCCGGGCCCTCGTGGTCGACGATCACCGGCACCTTGGCGCTGGGGTTGAGCTTGGTGAACTCGGCCTTGAACTGCGCCCCGCCGAACACGTCGATCGGGATCGCCTTGTAGGGCAGGCCCATCTCCTCCAGCGCCAGATAGATCTTCACGACGTTCGGGCTGCCCATCCCATAGAGATCGATCATAAGTCCCTCCACCTCGACGACGATTGCAGGTCGTGCCGGCCGGCTGCTTCAGCGGCATTCCATGCCGATCACTACAGAAATGAATCCCGCGCTTGCGTGCACCTGTCAACGGAATTATTGATCGATCGTCACAGAAAGGAAACCTGGGATGGCCGAGCGCGGCCGGCCACGCAGCTTCGATCGTACGGCAGCCCTGAAGCAGGCGATGGACCTGTTCTGGGCGCGCGGCTACGACGCCACGTCACTGTCCGACCTGACGACGGCCATGGGCATCAGCTCGCCCAGCCTCTACGCCGCCTTCGGCAGCAAGGAAGCGCTGTTCCGCGAGGCCGTCGCGCATTATCGCGCGACGGAAAGCGGCGGCCTGCAGCGGCTCCTGGACGAGGCGCCTTCGGCCCGCGCTGCCATCGAGGCGCTGCTGCGCCATTCGGCCGAGCGCTTCACGCGGCCGGGCAAGCCGCAGGGCTGCTTCATTGTGCTGGGCGCCGTCAACTGCAGCGAGGCCAGCGAGCCGATGCGGCGGTACCTGGCGGAGCACCGCGCCCTGGTGCTCGAGGGCATCCGCCGCCGCCTGGCGCGTGGCATCGCCGAAGGCGAGCTGCCGACACGCTTCGACGTCGCGGCGGCGGCTGCGTTCTACGTCACGGTGCTGAACGGCCTGTCGCTGCAGGCCCGCGACGGGGCGACGCGCCAGGTGCTGGACGGCATCGTCGATTGCGCCCTGGCCGCCTGGGACGGGCTGCTGCAGCCCCGGCGCCTGCCGCGCCAGAAGACGCGGCGCTGAGGCCCTTCTCCCCGCCTGCGCGGAGAGAAGGAAAAGGCGTCAGCCGCGCTCCTTGGCGCGCCAGCCGGGCATCGGGAAGACGGGCTTGGCATCGGCGAAGGCGGCCGGCAGCACCACCGTCGGCTTGTTCTTGAGGTTCTGCACGGCCGCGGCCTGGATGTTGACGTTCTGGCCCTTGGCGTCGAACTGGATCGGGCCGCCGGTCATGACGTGGTCCTTGATGTCGGTGCGGCGCAGCGCCTCCATCAAGGCGCCGCCGGCGTGCGACTGGGCACGCTTCCAGGCATCGGCAGCGACCAGCATCGCCTCGAACGTGTAGCCCACGTTCAGGTCGACCTGGCCGTCCTTGTACTTGGCGGCGAAGCGCTTCTCCAGCGCCTGGGTCATCGCCGACTTGGGGTTCATCCAGGGCACGTTCGAGATGTGGAAGTTCGCGAACTTGCCCATGGTCTTCAGGAAGTCGACCTCGTACAGGCCGGGCGCGCCGGGATTGACGATGCCCATCGGCTCGTATTGCTGCTTCACCATCTCCTGGATCAGCAGCTTGGCGTCGTTCAGGCGGCTCACCGGCATCACCAGCTCGGCCTTGGTCGCCTTGGCCTTGGCGACCTCAGCCGAGAGATCCTTGGCGCGCGGGTCGTAGGCGATGACGTCGAGGATCTCGTACGGCATCTGCAGCTTCTTCGCCAGGCCGGGGATCGCCTTCATCATCGCTTCGCCGAACGTGTCGTTGACCGACATCAGCACGGCTGTCTTGGGCGTCTTGCCGGTGGCGGCGAACAGGTCCTTCTGCAGGGTCAGCGCGCCGGTCACCAGCATCGGCGCCGTCGGGAAGTTGCGGACCAGGAACTTGAAGCCCGACTCGGTCAGCGCCGGCGTGGCGGCGATGTTGACGATGAAGGGCACCGAGCGCTGCTCGCAGACCTGGGCGATGGCCATCGAGTGGCCGGAGTCGAAGGCACCGATCAGGACATGGGCGCCGGCGGCGATCGCCTTCTCGGCCTGGGTGCGCGCGACATCGGCGTTGGTTTCCGTATCGTAGCGCATCAGCTCGATGCGGACGCCGACCTTCATGTCCGCCAGCACGTCGTTGGCAAGCTCGGCGCCGCGCATGCAGACCTGCCCGATCTGGGCCTGAACGCCCGACAGCGGCAGCAGCATGCCGACCTTCAGGTCGAACTTCTCCTGGGCCAGCGCGTGGCGCAGCGGCAGCGGGGCGGCGATGAGGGCGGCGCCAGCGGCAGCGCGGCGGGCCAGCGCGCGGCGGGTGAGGCCGATGCGGATCTCGGACATGATACCTCCCTGGACAGCGGAACAGACAGTCTTGATTGCAGCTTGGATGGCGTATCAAACAATCCCCATGCCCGCCACCGCGATCTGCCGGCGCCAGACCGTCCATGCGTCATCCCGAGCGCAGCGAGGGATCTCCCGCGGAGGGGGCACCGCGGGCCGTTCGCAGGAGATCCCTCGCTGTGCTCGGGATGACAGGTGGCGATCGTCCGACCGGGTCAGCGCCAGCGCAGCACGGCGCGCTCGATCGCGCCCAGCACGGCGCTGACCGCCAGTCCCAGCAGCGACAGCAGGGCGACGCCGGCCAGGAGCTGGTCGGTCTGCATCAGGTTGCCGGCGCTGAGGATGAAGGCGCCGATGCCGTACTGGGCGCCGATCATCTCGGCCGCCACGACCAGGATCAGCGCGATCGAGGCGGTAATGCGGAAGCCGGCCAGGATGCCCGGCATGGCGCCCGGCACCAGGATCTTCCAGACGATGGCCGCCGCCGGCAGGCCGAAGCTCTGGCCCATGCGGATCAGGTTGCGCGGTACGGAATCGCAGGCCGTGTAGGCAGCGATCACAGTCGGGAAGAAGACGCCGAAGCCGATGGTGGCGACCTTGGACGGCTCGCCGATGCCGAACCACAGGATGAACAGCGGCAGCAGCGCGATCTTGGGGATCGGGAACAGCGCCGACACCACCGGCAGCCCGGCGGCGCGCGCCGCCGAGAAGATGCCCATCGCCAGTCCGATCGCCAGCCCGGCGGACGTGCCCAGCACCCAGCCCAGCGCGATGCGCGACAGCGAGGCGCCGATATGCTTGCCCAGCGTGCCACTGTCGATCATGTCGCCCAGCGCCCCCACGATCTGCCAGGGGCTGGGCATGAAGAGAGCGGGCAGCCAGCCGCGCGCCGAGGCGAGCTGCCACAGGCCGATGACGGCCACGAACACCGCCACCGGCACCAGCCGCCGCGGCCGCGGCTGGAAGCCGCCGCCGCGGAAGGGCACGGGCGCGGTGCGCTCAGCCATGCTGGACCTCGCGCTCGGCATCGCGCGCCTCGTCGCGGATCAGCGCCCACAGGTGCTCGCGCACGCCGGCGATCGCGGGCCCGCTGCGCTCGGCGAGCGGCACGTCGATGGCCACGATCTCGCGGATGCGTCCGGGCCGGCGCGACAGCACCACCACGCGGTCGGCCAGCCGCGCGGCCTCGTCGAGGTTGTGGGTCACGTAGAGGCGGGTCGAGCGCTCGCGTGCCCAGATCGCCAGCAGGTCCTCCATCAGGAGCTCGCGGGTCTGCGCGTCGAGCGCCGAGAGCGGCTCGTCGAGCAGCAGGACCGCGGGCCGCACCACCAGGGCGCGGGCGATGCCGACGCGCTGGCGCATGCCGCCGGAGAGCTGCCTGGGCAGCGCCGCGGCGAAATCGGCCAGGCCGGTCAGCGCCAGCGCGGCCTGCACGCGGGCCTGGCGCTCGGCCCGCGGCAGCCGGTGATGCTCCAGCGCCAGGGCCACGTTGGCCGCCACCGTGCGCCAGGGCAGCAGCGCGAAGTCCTGGAAGACGTAGGTGAAAGGGTTGAGCGAATCGGCCCGCGGCGCGCCGACCGTCACGACGCGCCCGGCGGTCGGCTTCAGCAGGCCGCCGACGATGCCCAGCAGGGTCGACTTGCCGCAGCCCGAGGGACCGATGATCGCCACCGTCTCGCCGTCGCGCACGGCAAGGTCGATGCCATCGAGGGCAAGCAGGCCATCGTAGTGGTGGGTGATGCCCTCGAGGCGCAGATCCATGGCGGCGGTCCTAGCACGTTCCCGGCCGGGCCGCGCCGCTCCAGCGGCGCATCATGATCCAAAGCCGGCGCAGGTCGACCCATGGTCATGAGCGCCGCTGGAGCGGCGCGGCCCGGCCGACACCTACCGCTTCGGCAGGTCGAGGTGGTCCTTCACGAAGCTGAGGTCGAGGAACTTGGCGGCGTCGACGTCGCGGGCGACCATGCCCTGCGCCTGGTACCACGTCACCTGGTCGTAGATGTTCTTCACCAGCAGCCGGCCCTGCGGATCGATATAGGAGGCGCTGGCCTTGACCTGGTCGACCGATGGCTTGGGCTCGACGTATTTCTGGATTATCGGGATCAGAGCGTCGGCCTTGTCGCCGAACACGCGCTTGCCGGCCGCATCCCGCTGCAGGAACGCCTCGGCATAGTCGGCACAGGCCTTCACGTAGGCGGCCACGAACTTCTCGACCACGGCGCGGCGCTGCTCGATCATGCGGCTGCCGGCGAACAGCGCGCCGAGCTGCCAGGGCGTCTCCTGGTGCACCCAGCCGATGATCTTGCCGAAGCCGTCCTTCTCGGCGGCATAGGCGTTGTTGGCCGGCAGCAGCGCGCCGTCGACCTGCTCGCCCTTCAGCGCCGCGGTGACGTTGGCGATCGACTGCAGCGGCTTGAGCGTCACCTCGGTGAGCTTGAAGCCGCGCTTCTCGGCCAGCATGCCCAGCATGTAATGGAAGGTCGACCCGGTCTGGGTGATGGCGATGGTCTTGCCCGGGAACTTGCCGGGATCGGTGAAGCCGGCATCGAAGGCCTTCTTGCCGGCGACATAGGCCACGAAATCATAGCCCGGCTCCTCGCGCGACTGCGCCGCGATGATCTTGATGGCGCCCTTGCCGGCGAGATTGAAGAAGCCGCCGGTGAGGCCGGTGATGCCGAGGTCGGCATCGCCGGCCGCGACCGCCACGGCGATCGGCTGGGCGGCATCGAAGAACTTGAACTCGACCTCCAGCCCCTGGTCCTTGAAGTAGCCCTTCTCCATGGCGATGAAGATCGGGGCCGAGGACACGAAGCGCAGGGCTGCGATCGATACCTTCTCCTGCGCCGACGCGGCGATGGCCACGCTCAGCGTCACGAGAGCGGCCAGAATGGCGATGAACCGGTTGTGCATGAGCCTCCCCGCGGCACGCGTTGATGTTGTCGCCGCGACCCTAACGGCCGCCATGCAGAGGGTCAACGCGCTGCGGCAGCGTCGAACCGCTGCGGCCAGCTCCGTCCTCGACGTGCCGGGTGAGTGAGGCTGCCTTGCTGCCGTCACGGGGCAACCGCGTTGGGCAGCGCATGGAAATCGGCTACGGTCGGCCGCAAGCCAACATCCCGGGAGGACTATGGACATGTCGGTTCTGGTGCTGGGCGGCGCCGGCTTCATCGGCCGGCGGCTGGTGCCGCGGCTGGTGGAGCGCGGGCATCGCGTCACGGTGATGGATATCGCGCCGACCACGGCCTTCGCCGCGTTCGGCGATCAGGTCACGGTGGTGCGCGGCGACGTCTCGCAGTTCGACGACGTGATGTCGGTCACGGCGGCGGCGAAGCCGCAGCGGGTGGTCAACCTCTCCTATCACATCGGCAGCGAGCTGCCGCCACGTGTCGCCTTCAAGCTCAACGTGCTGGGCATGGAGAACTGCTTCGAGGCGGCGCGCCTTTGCGCGGTGCCGCATGTGATCTACGCCAGCTCGCTTGCCGTCAGCGGCCAGCAGAAGCATTTCGGCGAGCGCCCGGTGACGGAGGACGATCTCTGCCACGGCGACTACCAGTATGCCCGGCACAAGATTTTCAACGAGTGGCAGGCCCAGGATTACCGCGACAAGTTCAAGATGCGCATCACGGGCGTGCGCCCCGCCAACGTGACCGGTCCGGACAAGGTGCGCGGGTCCGTCGACCATGTGAACTGCATCACCTATCCGGCGCGCGGCGAGCCGGTCTCCTTCCCGTGGCGCGATGCCATGCGCATTCCGGTCCATGTCGACGACGTCGCCGAGGTGTTCGCGCGCGTGACGCTGGCCGATGCGCCGCGCCACGCCATCTACAATACCGGCGGCCACACCATCAGCCTCGGGGCGCTGGCCGACATGGTGAAGCGGTTTCTCCCCGAGGCGCGGATCACGTTCGAGCATGACACCGGAGGGCGCGAGCGCTCCGGCAACTTCCTGATCGACAACAGCCGCCTGGTCGAGGAGTTCAGCGTGCAGTACGCGCCCTTCGAGAGCCGCGTGCTGCAGATCATCAACGACGTGCGGGCCGAGGCCGGGCTGCCGGCGATCCGGCAGCCATGACCGGACCCGGCAGCCTGCCGATCCTGTTCGGGGCGCGCTACAGCGTCTACACGCGCATCCCGCGGCTGGCTCTGGAAGAGAAGGGCGTGCCGTACCGGTTGGAGGAGGTCGATATCTTCGCGCGTGGCGGCCCGCCGGCCGGCTATCTCGAGCGCCAGCCCTTCGGCCGCATCCCGGCCTTCGAGCACGACGGCATGCGCCTGTATGAAAGCGGCGCCATCGCCCGCTATATCGATGAAGCCTTTCCCGGGCCGGCGCTGCAGCCGGCCGACCCCAGGGGGCGGGCCCGCGTCAACCAGGTCATCAGCATCTGCGACAGCTATGCCTATCGCACCCTGGTGTGGGACATCTTCGTCGAGCGTGTCAGCGCGCCGGCCGAAGGCCGGGCCTCCGACGAGGCGCGAATCGCGGCCGCCCTGCCGCGCGCCCGGACATGCCTGCGCGTGCTCGACGACCTGCTTCAGGACCAGCCATGGCTCGCCGGCCCGGCGCTGAGCCTTGCCGACCTGCACGCGCAGCCGATACTGGCACTGTTCCGCCTGGCCGAGGACGGCGCGCAGCTCCTGGCGCAGCACGCGGCGCTCAGCCGATGGTGGGGCACCATGGCCGCCAGGCCCAGCGTGCAGGCGACGCGCTCACCGCGCGAGCTGGCGGTGTAGGGACACGATCGAGCGCGGACTGTCATCCCGAGCGCAGCGAGGGATCTCCTGCGGCAAAAGCGCGCGGTGGGCTATTCGCGGGAGATCCCTCGCTGCGCTCGGGATGACAACCTGCCGCTGTCCCATCCTAGCTGCAGGTCGCGACGCCGGCAGGCGCCGAGGGGCGGGTCATGAAATCGCGCAGGCAGGCGGCGAAGCGCTGCGCCATCGGCAGCTCGGTGCCGGCCGTGTGGCCGCTCAGGCCGGTGGGATGGTCGATCAGCAGCAGCGGGATGCCCGGCGACTCGGCCCGGCTGCGCGCGATCCGGACGCGCTCGGCAGGATCGGGATCATAGTCGTCGTTGTCGAACAGGGCGATCACCACCCGGGTCCCGGGCGAGCGGCGGCGGCTGAGCAGCTCGTCGAACTCGCGCAAGGCCGTGGCCCGCTGCGTCGTGCGCACCGTGCGGTTGCCGTGCGTCGCCGGCGACAGCGCCACCACGGCATAGAGGCCTTCGATGCGGTCCATGGCCTGCAGCGAGATCCAGGCGCCCGCCGACTGGCCGGCGACGATGATCCTGGAATAGCCCAGCGCCCGCAGCTTCTCGATGCCCAGCGTCAGCGCGGCGGTGCCCCAGCCGTTGGTGTCGTCCAGCGGCGCCCGCTCGGCGCGGTAGACGTCCCAGCCGGCATTGCCCAGGGTACGCATTATCGTCGCTGTCGGCGCGGCGCGGCGGTCGGCACGTCGTCCGTCCGGCGTCGCGCCCCGGCCATGGCTCCAGATGATCGCGCCGGACGCACGGGATGGGCCATGCAGGCGGAACAGGGGATCGAGCGACAGAGGCTGGATGGCGGTGAGCAGGCCGTCGGGCGTGACCGCCGGCTCGGCCGCGGCGATCACCTCGCAGCCGGTGCGGGCGAGCTTGCCGCATTGCTCGATGGCGGCCCTGCGGGCCTCGCCGACCGTGCGGTGCCCGGTGGCGTAGCCGCATTTTCCGTCGCCGCTGCGCGCGAAAGCGCGATTGGGCGCGCCCAGCAGGTAGGTATCATAGAGCTCACGGCACATGCCCGAGACGCCGGCCGCGGCGCCGTCGGCAGGCTCGTCGCTGGGCACGTCCGGCGGCCAGGCGATGCGGCCCTGCGCCTCGCTGCCGGCGCGGTTGATGGCGGCCGTGCCGGCGAAGGTGGCGACGACGGTGCAGCCCTCGATATTGCCGCGCTGGCAGAAGCCGATCGCGGCGACCTGGGCCGCTTCGGGCGTGCGGTAGTTGGCGGCATAGCCGCACTGGCCGCGCCGGTTGGTGGCGAAGGCCCGGATGGCGCCGCCCTTGAGGTATTTCTCGTAGGTCCGCTTGCAGGTCGAGCTGAGGTTGAACTGCTTCACGGCCTCGGCGACCGTGGGGTCGGCCGTCTGGGCCATCGCTGGATGGCCGATACCGGTGGCGACCATCAAAAGGGCGGCCGACAGGGCCGCTTGGGTGCGGCCGGAAACGACATACGTGAACACCTGGACCATGGGGCAGCAAAGTCCGCACAGACGGGCCGGTTGTCAATGGCGGCGTAGCAGCGTTGATGCCGCTGTGTCGCGGGTTGTCGCCGCACCGTCACAATGGGGGCGGGCCGCTTTCCGCACGCTCTCGTGCATTGACCTCCGGCGTCCGATCACACAGCGTCGCGTTGCCACCCTTTCCGTCATCCCGAGCGCAGCGAGGATCTCCCGCGAATAGCGCATCGTGCGCCTTGCCGCAGGAGATCCTCGCTGCGCTCGGGATGACGGAAGGACCGGGTGCTACGCGCCGGCCAGGGTCATGGTGGCCAGGACGGCGCGGGCGGGAACCTGCTCTCCTTCCTTGACCGGCACGGACGCGACCGTGCCGTCGGCGGCGGCGCGGATCTGGTGCTGCATCTTCATGGCTTCCAGCACGACCAGCGTCTGGCCGCGCACCACGGCCTCGCCGGCGGCCACCTTCACGGCCACGATACGGCCGTCCATCGGCGCGCGCAGCGTGCCGTCGCCGGCCGCATCGGCGCCGCGCGGCGCCTCGTGCGTGACGTCGGTCAGGGCCAGCGCGAGGCCATCGATCTCGATCAGCCAGGCGTCGCCGTCGGCCTGCGCCTGCGCCGTGCGCCAGACGCCGTCGAGCGCGAAGCGCACACGGGAGTCGACGGGCGTGCCGACGCGCAGCGTCAGGGGGCGCTCGCCGACCGTAAGGCGCATCGTGCCGTCGGCTTGACGGTCGAGGTGAAGCTCCTGGCGCAGGTCGCCGGCGCGCAGTCGGATCAGCGTGGCGGTGGGGTTCGAGTTGCGCCAGCCGCCCAGGAGCGCGCCCGTGCGTGTCCGCGCGGCGTCGTAGATCAGCCCGGCGGCCAGCGCCCAATGGGCATCGGTCGGCGCCGGCGCCGCCAACGACTCGGGTGGAAAGTGCTGGCCGATGAAGGCGGTCGTGGCATCGCCGGCAACGAAGACGGGATGCCGTAGCATGCGCACCAGCAGGTGCTTGTTCGTCGTCGGGCCCAGCACCACGGTGTCTTCCAGGGCACGGGCCAGCTTGCGGCAGGCGTCGGCACGCGTGGCGCCGTGCGCGATCACCTTGGCGATCATCGGGTCGTAGAAAGGCGAGATCGCATGGCCGTCGTGCACGCCATGGTCGACCCGCAGGCCGGCGCCGGCGGCGGGGCGCCACACCGCGACGGTGCCGGTCTGCGGCAGGAAGCCGTTGTAGGGATCCTCGGCGTAGAGGCGCACCTCGATGGCGTGCCCGCCGAAGCCGATCTGGTCCTGTGTCAGCGGCAAGGCGTCGCCGGCCGCCACGCGCAGCTGCCAGGCGACGAGGTCCTGGCCCGTGATCATCTCGGTCACGGGATGCTCGACCTGCAGGCGGGTATTCATCTCCAGGAAGTAGAACGCGCCATCCTCGCCGAGCAGGAATTCCACCGTGCCGGCCCCGCGATAGCCGATGGCACGTGCGGCCGCGACGGCGGCGGCGCCCATGCGCGCGCGCAGCGCCGCGTCGACAGCCGGCGAGGGCGCCTCCTCGATCACCTTCTGATGGCGGCGCTGCACCGAGCAGTCGCGCTCGCCCAGATGCACGACATTGCCATGGCTGTCGGCAAAGACCTGGATCTCGACGTGGCGCGCATTGACGACGGCCTTCTCCAGGATCAGCTCGCCCGAGCCGAAGGCGTTGGTGGCCTCGTCGCGTGCCGTGCGGATGGCCTCGGCCAGGTCAGCCTTGTCATTGACCAAACGCATGCCGCGGCCACCGCCGCCGGCAGCGGCCTTGACCATCACCGGCAGGCCGATCTTCAGCGCCTCGGCGGCCAGGGTGGCGTCGCGCTGGTCAGTGCCCTGGTAGCCCGGCACGCAGGGCACGTCGGCCGCGATCATGCGCCGCTTGGCGGCAGCCTTGTTGCCCATGGCGTCGATGGCAGCCGGCGGCGGGCCGATGAAGACCAGCCCGGCATCGGCGCAGGCTTGCGCGAACGCCGCATTCTCCGACAGGAAGCCGTAGCCCGGATGAACGGCATCGGCGCCGGCGGCGCGCGCGGCGGCCAGCAGCTTGCCGACGTCGAGATAGGTCTCGGCCGCAAGGTTGCCGGGCAGGCCTACGGCCTCGTCGCAGACCCTGACATGCAGCGCGTCCTGGTCGGCGTCGGAAAAGACGGCGACCGTGCGGTAGCCCAGCGCCGCTGCGGTCCGGGCCACCCGGCAGGCGATCTCGCCGCGATTGGCGATCAGGATCTTGGAGAAGGTCATGTCACCGTTCCTGAAGACAGGGCGCGGTTGCTACTCGGTGGCCCAGCGCGGCGGGCGCTTCTCGGCGAAGGCGCGCAGGCCCTCCGCCGCTTCCGGTCCGCGCCGCGCCTGGGCGAAGCAGTCGGCGGCGAAGTCGAGCACCTGCGGCAGCGGCTGCGTGCCGACGCGCATGATCACCTGCTTGGTGAGCGCATTGGCCAGCGGCGCGCAGCGGTCGATCTGCTTGAGCACCTCCTCGAGCTTGGCGTCGAGCGCGGCGGTGTCCTTCACCAGGTGATGGCCGATGCCGATGCGCACCGCCTCGGCGCCCTTGAAGCGCGCCGCCGTCAGCGCCAGGTGCCGCGTCTGGGGCACCCCGATACGGGCCGCCACGAACGGCGCGATCTGCGCCGGCACGATGCCGATGGCGGTCTCCGACATGGCGAAGCCGCAATCCTCGGTGACGATGGCGATGTCCGACACGCAGACCAGGCCGAAGCCGCCGGCGATGGCATAGCCTTCGACCGCGGCGACCACGACCTGCGGCAGGCTGCCCAGCGCCTCGAGGAAGGTGCCGTATTCGCGGTTGCTGGCGGCGATCGGATCCTTCTCGCCCGGTTTGGGGGGGTCGTTGAAGCTCTTCTCCATGTTGCGCAGATCGGCGCCGGCGCAGAACGTGCCGCCGGCGCCGCGCAGCACCACGGCCTTGATGTCGCTGCGCTCGCGCAGCAGGCCGATGACCTCGCGCAGCTCGCCCAGCAGGGTGGGGTTGAGCGCGTTCTTCACCTCCGGCCGGTTCAGGGTGACATGCAGCCGCGCGCGCTCGCGGCGCAGGATCAGCGTCTCGTAGGCAGGGCGGAAGTCAGTCATCGATCGTGCTCCGGACGACGGGCTGCGGTGGTGGCGCTCAGCGGTTCTCGAGGCGGGGCAGCGTGCCCATGTGCTTGCAGATGATCTGGAGCATGATCTCGTCGGCGCCGCCGCCGATCGAGGCCAGCCGCGTGTCGCGGAAGGCGCGCGCCGTCGGGCTCTCCCACAGGTAGCCGGCGCCGCCCCAGTATTGCAGGCAGCCGTCGGTCACCTGGCGCACGACGCGGCCCGCCTTCAGCTTTGCCATCGAGGCCAGCATGGTGACGTCCTCGCCGCCGATATAGGCCTCGCAGGCGCGATAGCACAGCGAGCGCAGGGTCTCGACCTCGGTCAGCAGCTCCGCCAGCTTGAAGTGGATCACCTGGTTGTCGAGCAGCGAGCGGCCGAACGCCTTGCGGCCGCGGGTGTACTCGATGGTCTGGTTGATCAGCCGCTCCATGCCGACCACGGCGCTGATCGCGCCCCACAGCCGCTCCTCCTGGAACTGCTGCATCTGGTAGGTGAAGCCCAGGCCCTCCTGGCCGATCAGGTTGCGCACCGGCACCTTGACCTCGTCGAAGAAGATCTGCGCCGTGTCGGAGGAGCGCATGCCGAGCTTGTCGAGCTTCTTCACGACCTGCACGCCCTTGGTCTTCATCGGCAGGCAGATCAGCGACTTGTTGCGGTGCGTCGAGCCGTCGCCGGTGTTGGCCAGCAGGCACATCCAGTCGGCCTGGGTGCCGTTGGTGGTCCACATCTTGCCGCCGTTGATGACGTAGTCGCCGCCGACGCGCCGGGCCGTGGTCTTGATGCTGGCGACGTCGGAGCCGGCGCCGACCTCCGAGACCCCCAGGCAGGCCACGTAGTCGCCGCTGATCGACGGCGCCAGGAACTCCTTGCGCAACGCGTCGTTGCCGAAGCGCGCCAGCGCCGGCGTTGCCATGTCGGTCTGCACGCCGATCGCCATCGGGATCGAGCCGCAATTGATGTGGCCCAGCTCCTCGGCCATCACCAGGGCATAGGAATAGTCGAGCCCGGCGCCGCCGTACTCGACCGGCTTGTGGATGCCCAGCAGGCCGGCATCGCCCAGCTTCTTGAACACCTCGTGGGCCGGGAAGATCCCGGCTTCCTCCCATTCATCGACATGCGGGTTGATGTCACGGTCGATGATGGTGCGCAGCGTGCGGCGGATCTCTTCGTGCTCGGGCGTGAACTGCATGGCGTTTCCTTTGCTTTACGCTTCATGGTGAGCTTGTCGAACCATGAAGCGTGACGCACCGACAATTGTGCGGTGGCCTTCATGGTTCGACAGGCTCACCATGAAGGCCTGGATGTTTTACTTCCCGTCGGGCTTGGGCAGGGTGCCCATCAGCTTGGAGATGATCTGGAGCATGATCTCGTCGGCGCCGCCGCCGATCGAGCCCAGCCGGCCGTCGCGGAAGGAGCGGCCGACGGGGTTGTCCCACAGATAGCCGGCACCGCCCCAGTACTGCAGGCAGGCATCCGAGACCTCGCGGCGCAGGCGGCCGGCCTTGAGCTTGCCCATCGAGGCCAGCATGGTGACGTCCTTGCCCGCGAGATAGTCCTCGCAGGCGCGATAGACCAGCGAGCGCAGTCCTTCGACCTCGCCCTTCAGCTCGGCCAGCCGGAAATGGATCACCTGGTTGTCGAGCAGCGAGCGGCCGAACGCCTTGCGCTCGCGCGTGTACTCGATGGTGGCGTTGATGATGCGCTCGCAGCCCTGCAGGGTGCCGGCGCCGGCCCACAGGCGCTCCTCCTGGAACTGCTTCATCTGGTAGATGAAGCCCATGCCTTCCTGGCCGATCAGGTTGCGCACCGGCACCTTGACCTCGTCGAAGAAGATCTGTGCCGTGTCCGAGGCCCGCATGCCGAGCTTGTCGAGCTTCTTCACGACCTGCACGCCTTTGGTCTGCATGGGCACGCAGATCAGCGACTTGTTGCGGTGCGCATCACCCTCGCCGGTATTGGCCAGCAGGCAGATCCAGTCGGCCTGGGTGCCGTTGGTGGTCCACATCTTGCCGCCGTTGATGACGTAGTCGCCGCCGACGCGCCGGGCAGTGGTCTTGATGCTGGCGACGTCGGAGCCGGCGCCGACCTCCGAGACCCCCAGGCAGGCCACGTAGTCGCCGCTGATCGACGGCGCCAGGAACTCGCGGCGCAGCTCGTCGCTGCCGAAGCGCGCCAGCGCCGGGGTCGCCATCGAGATCTGCACGCCGACCGCCATCGGGATCGAGCCGCCGTTCACCAGGCCCAGCGATTCGGCACATACCATGGCATAGGAGAAGTCCAGGCCGGCGCCACCGAACTCGACCGGCTTGTCGACGCCCAGCAGGCCGGCGCTGCCCAGCTTCTTGAAGAGATCGTGGGCCGGGAAGATCCCGGCTTCCTCCCATTCGTCGACATGGGGGTTGATCTCGCGCTCGATGATCGTGCGCCAGGTGCGGCGCAGCTCTTCATGCTCGGTGGTGAACTGCATGGCGGATCACTTCTGCTGGTCTTCGTGTGTCGATCGGCTGGTAGAAGACGTCACCACAGAGATCACAGAGGCGCACAGAGAGTGAAGACTGCGCGCCGAAGGCGCGCGGCATTTTTCTCTGTGTCCCTCCGTGCCCTCTGTGCCTCTGTGGTGGAGTCTTCGTCTTCATCTGCAAGGCCTTACATCCGGGCCACGCCGAAGGTGCTGGGGCGCAGCTTGCGCACCATCGCTTCGCGCGCGATCGAGAGCGTGAAGGCCAGCACCCGGCGGGTATCGCGCGGGTCGATCAGGCCGTCGTCCCACAGATGCGCCGTGCTGTAGAGCGCCGTCGACTCGCGGTCGAACTGCTCGACGATGCCCTTGTACATCTTCTCGACCATGCCGGCGGGCGGCTCGCCGCCCTCGCGGGCATATTTCTGCTCGGTCACGATCTTCATCACGGTCGCGGCCTGCTCGCCGCCCATCACGGCAGTGCGGCTGTTGGGCCAGGCGAAGATGAAGCGCGGGTCGTAGGCGCGGCCGCACATGCCGTAGTTGCCGGCGCCGAAGCTGCCGCCGATGACGATGGTGATCTGCGGCACCGTGGCGTTGGCCACGGCCTGGATCATCTTCGAGCCGTGCTTGACGATGCCGCCTTTCTCCGACTCGGTGCCAACCATGTAGCCGGTGGTGTTCTGCAGGTAGACGATCGGCGTGCCCGACTGGCAGCAGAGCTGGATGAACTGCGCCGCCTTGGTCGCACCCCTGGTGGTGATCGGCCCGTTGTTGCCGATGAACGCCACCGGCTGGGCCTCGATCTCGGCCCAGCCGCAGATGGTCTGCTGGTCGTAGAGCGCCTTGAACTCCAGGAAATCGGAGCCGTCGACGACGCGCGCGATCACCTCGCGCACGTCGTAGGGCTGGCGATAGTCGGGCGGCACCACGCCGCACAGCTCGTCGATGTCGTAGAGCGGCTCGCTGAAGGGGCGCTGCGGCGGCTGCGGCGCGTGGTCGTTCCAGCGCCATTTGCGCACCACCTCGCGCGCCAGCCGGATGCCGTCGGCGTCGTTCTCGGCCAGCCATTCGGACACGCCCGATATGGTGCTGTGCATCTCGGCGCCGCCAAGGTCCTCGTCGGTCGCCACCTCGCCGGTGGCCGCCTTCAGCAGCGGCGGGCCGGCCAGGAACACCTTGGCCTGGTTGCGCACCATGATCACGTAGTCGGACAGTCCCGGCAGGTAGGCGCCGCCGGCGGTCGAGGAGCCGTGCACGACCGTGACCTGCGGGATGCCCATCGCCGACATGCGCGCCTGGTTGGCGAAGCCGCGGCCGCCGGGCACGAAGATCTCGGCCTGGTAGAGCAGGTTGGCGCCGCCCGACTCGACCAGGTAGATCAGCGGCAGCTTGTTCTCCATCACCACCTGCTGCATGCGCTGGCCCTTGCGCTGCCCGGCCGGGGCCACGGTGCCGCCCTTCACGGCGCTGTTGGATGCCGACACCACGCAGCGCACACCCTCGACATAGCCGATGCCGACGATGCCACCGCCGCCCGCGCCCGACCCGTCGCGATCGTCATGCATGCGATAGCCGGCCAGCGCCATCAGCTCGAGGAACGGCGCGCCGGGGTCGAGCAGCAGCGCGATGCGCTCGCGCGGCATCAGCTGCTTGCGCTTGCGGAAGCGCGGCCGGGCCTTGTCGGCCATCGCCTGCACGACCTGCTCGGCGGCGCGGAATTCCTCGATCGCCGCCAGCATGCCCTCGCGGCTGCGCTTGTACTCGTCCGAGCGCGTGTCGATCTGGCTTTCGATGACGGGCATGGCTCAGCCGCCCTCCTGCAGGACCTTGGGCGTCACGGCCAGGTGGAAGCCTTCATAGGGTTGCGAGCGTCCGCCCTCGGGCAGCGGGATGTTGCGGGTGCCCAGCGGCACGCCGCCGTCGATGCCGACATTGATGCCGGTGATGAACGCCGCCCCTTCGCTGAGCAGGAAGCAGACCACCGACGACACCTCGCTTTCGGTGCCGATCCGGCCCAGGGGCACGTTGTTCTTGAGCAGCGGGATGTTGCGCTTGAACTCGCCTTCGTAGGTGTCCATGCCGCTGGAGGCGATCCAGCCCGGCGACACGGCGTTGACGCGCACGCCGGCGCGGCCCCACTCGAAGGCCATGGTCATGGCCAGGTTCACCGTGCCGGCCCGCGCCGCACCGGAGTGCCCCATGGTCGGCATGCCGTTGCGCATGTCGGCGGCCATGAACACGATCGACCCGCCGTGCTCCTTCATCGACTGGTTGAAAACCTCGCGCGCCACCAGGAAGCCGCCGGTCAGGTTGTTGCGCACCACCGCGTCGAAGCCGCGCTGGCTGATGTCCTCGATGGCCGCCGGGAACTGACCACCGGCGTTGTTGAAGAGGCCGTGGATGCGGCCGTTGCGCGCCAGGACGGCCGCGATCGCGTCCTTGACCGGCTGCTCCTCGCGGATGTCGAAGGCGTGGCGCTCGCAGCTGCCGCCCGCGGCCTCGATCTCGGCCTTCACCGCCGCCAGCTTCTCTGTCTTGCGGCCCGTGATCGCGACATGCGCCCCCAGCGCAGCCAGCTCATGCGCGGTGCAGCGGCCGATGCCGCTGCCGCCGCCGGTGACGATGATGGTCTGGCCGGCGAACAGGCCGGGACGCAGCACGGAGCGATAGGGCATCGGCACCTCTCGACGTTTCCCAGGTCGGGCGTTTGGATCACGCCTCGGTCGTTTGTGGACGGTAGCGGCCGCGGCACGCCACGTAAACGCGCGTTCATAGCCGCGACCGTTGGTTAGGTGACGTTTACGTCAACGTCAAGGAGAGGGCTGCCGCGCCATTCCGCTGGCGAGAATGGTGGCGCTGGCGTCATTTTTATATGAGTGTGTGCTCGTTTTTTCTGGACCGCCGCGGCAACTTATGGCACCTGTCCACCCCGGAGCGCCGAGGGGTGCGTGGGAGCGTTGCATGGCAGTCAATAACCAGATCGTGCTGGGGCATATCGACCGGGCAATGGGGCGGAACCTGAGCGAGTCGAACTTCCTGGCACGCCTCACCAAGGCGTTCCGGATGCTGCAGGCGGAACGCCGGGTGCCGGGGGCTTCAGTGAACGAGGACCTGGCGGCCGCGGAGCACTATCTGTTTGCGCGTCAGGCGGTGGCCAACAACGTCTGCAACCAGGGTCAGATGCGGACGCTGGTCATCGGCTATGGCGGGCTCAAGGCCACGCTGCAGAGCGTCGGCTTGGGCCGTCTCATGCAGACCTCTGCTAACCCGACCTCGCGGGCGTCTTTCAGCAGTATCGAGTGGGGCCTCAAGGGCGTCAGCGACGGCGAGGACGATCGCAAGAAGTATCTGCCAGGATCCAAGCCGGCGCCGTTCAACCCCGACTTCGTGAAGACGGGGTCGTCGCTGGACGACAAGATCAAGTGGTTGGCGGAGAAGAGCAGCGGCTACATGCCGTGATGTGCTCAATTTTGAGTGCACAATCACTTTTTTATGGACAGGCAAGGCGATCCCAGGTATCTTAGGCGATGATAGGCCAACGCAACTGGGGTGCTGCCATGGCCGTCAATGACAGCGAAGTACGCGCGCATATCCGCCGGGCGCTGGCGGCGCAGGCCGCCGAGGACGATGTCCTGCGGCGCCTGACCAGGGCGTTCCGCCTGCTGCAGGCGGAACGGCACGATCCCGATGCCGCGTCGGACGAGAATCTCGCAGCGGCCGAGCATTACATGTTCGCGCGCCAGGCGGTGGCCGGCAACGCCGTGAGCCTGACGCAGATGCTGCTGCTGGCCGCGGGCCACGATACCACCCGGTGTGCCTTGCAGCGCATCGGCTATTGCCCGGATACGGCCAACGACTCCACACCGGCCTCACAGGACAGCATCGGCTGGGCCGTGGCGGGCGCCATGGTGGGCGAGACGGACCGGCAGATCTATCTGCCGGGCTCGACGCCACCGCCGTTCAAGGCGGCATTCATGACGGCGGGACCGGCGCGGGAGGGGAGCTACGCTGCCGCCAAAGCCTAGCTGCGGCGCCGACGGGACCATGAACATCTGTTCATAAATCGTGGCCGGGGTGAGTTGACGTTTACGTCAACGTCAATCATGGTGCGGCCGACGTTGCCGACCGGGACGTCGCGGGGCAGTCTGCAGGCGCAGCTTGCCGGCGCCGGGCACCGGGGGCGGCAAAACAACTGACCATCGCCCACAGGGAGCATGCGATGACACTCGCGGAATTGACCGAGAAGATGAAGACGGGGGCCGGCAGCAAGCAGGGCTTCGGCAATACCGTGAAGTTCAGCACGCCCGACGGCGCCATCTACATCGACGGCAACCAGAACCCGCCGGCGGTCAGCAACGACGACAACGCCGCCGACTGCACCATCAAGATGTCGCTGTCCGACCTCGTCGACATGGTGGGCGGCAAGCTCGACGGCATGACAGCGTTCATGACCGGCAAGCTGAAGATCGAAGGCGACATGGGCGTCGCGATGAAGTTGCAGAGCATCCTGCGCTGAGCAGGCGGGCAGCGTCGACCCACGACCACGGGGGCCGCGAGGCCCCCGCTGCTTTTGGCACCCGCGCACGAGGCCCGGTCGGGCGGGTAATATTCAGGCGGCAGGCTCCTCGTCGGAAGCGTTTTCGCCATCGGCGTGGGCAATGGCAAGCGCGTCGGCCAGCCTGGTCCTGAACCGCACCCGCGGCGGTCGCACGCCGTGCATGAGCAAGGTGCGGCGCACGGCTGGCAAGGCCCCCGCGATGTACACGCGTGCGCCATGCCGGCCCACCTTGCGGACGAAGCCCTCGATCGTCGCCGCTGCCGTCGAGTCGATGACCGGCACCGCCGAGAAGTCGATCACGTAGGCGCGGGGATGCTCGCCGATCCTGTCGAGCGCTGCGGCGACGGTTGCGGCTGCTCCGAAGAAGAAGGCGCCCGAGATCCGGTAGACGATCACATCAGGATCGCTGGCCAAGGCCGCATCGTAGGGCTTTCGGCCGTTGCCGTTGGTGGTATCGGGCACATCCTGCTCGATCACGGGCCGTGGCGCCTCGACCTCCACCGCCCGCGCCATCCTGTGCATGAACAGCAGGGTGCCGATTCCGAATCCGACGAGGATCCCTTCCGTCAGATCGCGGAACACCACGAGCAGAAAGGTCGCGAGGAGCACGATGGCATCGCCGCGCGAGGCGCGCAGGAGTGTCGCGAACTCGTACTTCTCGGCCATGTTCCACGCGACCACCGCGAGCACGCCGGCAAGGGCGGAGAGGGGGATGTAGCTGGCGAGCGGCGCAGCCACGAGCATGAACAGGAGCAGGAACAGCGAGTGGAGCATGCCGGCGACAGGACCACGTGCGCCCGCGCGCACATTGGTCGCGGTTCGCGCGATGGTGCCCGTGACGCAAATACCCCCGAACAGCGCCGAGCCGATGTTGGCGGCACCCTGGGCGACCAGTTCCGCGTTGGAGCGGTGGCGCCGTCCGGTCATGCTGTCCGCGACGACCGCCGACAGCAGGCTCTCGATGCCGCCCAGAAGCGCGAACGACAGCGCCGCCGGCAGGACTTCCGTCAGCTTCTGCATGGACAGCGTCGGAAGGTGCGGCGCCGGAAGCGTCTCGGGAATGCCCCCAAACCGGGTGCCGATCGTCTCGACGGGTAGCGCGAGAAGCCATGCCAGAATGGAAGCTCCCGCAACGGCGATCAGGAAGGCCGGCCAGTGCGGCCTGAACCGCCGGATGGTGACGATCACCGCGATCGCGACAGCAGCGACGCAAGCGGCGGCGATGTTGAGCGTGGGCATGGCGCCGCCCAGCACGTGGAGCTTCGCAATCAATGGGCCCGGCTCCGCGCCTGGCAAGGTCAGGCCCAGCAGCTCCTTCAGCTGGCTCGCGAAGATGATGACCGCGATGCCGGACGTGAAGCCAACCGTGACGGGATAGGGGATGTACTTGATGAAGGTGCCGAGCCGCAGAAAGCCGACGGCCAGCAGGATCAGCCCTGACAGGAAGGTCGCAAGGATCAGTCCATCCACGCCGTGCTGCTGGGCCGTGGCCGCGACAAGCACGATGAAGGCGCCCGCCGGGCCGCCGATCTGGAACCGGCTGCCGCCGAGCGCCGAGACAATGAACCCGCCGATGATCGCCGTGTAGAGGCCTCGGTCCGGCGTGACGCCCGACGCGATGGCGATAGCCATCGAAAGCGGCAACGCCACGATCGCGACCGTCAGGCCGGCCACCATGTCGGCTTTCAGGTCGGCGAGGCGGTAACGCTCGCGCAGGATGGTGACGAGCTTGGGTGTATAGAGTTCAATGAAGGTTGGTTCGCGGGTTCTCGCAGTCATTGCTCTGCATTCTCCGAGGCCTGAGCAGCGGGATCATCGGCTGACCGGCCGAGCGGCGGATATCGCGGAGCGCTGTCAGGAGGAGTTGCCGTTCGTGACCCTGGCGTGCTTCAGGCGCACGCCCCGTCCTCCCTCCCGGCTGATCGCGTTCTCGCCGATGAGCTCGATCCCGGCGCGATCGAGGGCCTCGATGACCTTGGTCAGGGTGTCGACCACGCCACGCACGTTGCCCTCGCTTGCCTCCATCCGCTGAATGGTCGGCAGCGATACCCCGGAGAGCTCGGCCAATTGCCTCTGGTCGATGTCGAGCAGCGCCCGCGCCGCTCGCATCTGGACGCCCGTAATCATGTGGTTAGCCCCACCAGCTCACACACGGAACATCATAATTGATGTTTAAAAAATCAATTATGATAAATGAAGCATTAATTTGGCGATGCAGGCATGCCGCTGGCGCGCAGGCTCCGCGACTGCGCGACGTGACCTTTTCACATGCACCACGTCGACCGCCGGGAGGCGGGTGTCAGAGCCATTTGCGGCGGCGGAAGTACAGGAATGGCACCACGGCCGAGAGGATCATCAGCACGATCGCCAGAGGATAGCCCAGCGGCCATTTCAGCTCGGGCATGATCTCGAAGTTCATGCCGTAGATGCTGGCGACCAGGGTCGGCGGCAGGAAGGCCACGGCCGCGACCGAGAAGATCTTGATGATCTGGTTCTGCTCGATGTTGATCATGCCCAGGGTGGCATCGAGCAGGAAGTTCACGTTGGTGACGATGTAGGCGGCGTGGTCGGTCAGCGAACGCGTATCGCGCGCCAGCGTCTTGAGGTGCTCGCGGCCGGCCTTGTCGAGCGGTGGCTGGCGCGAGATCGTGAGGAAGCCGATCACCCGGCCCATGCCGACCAGGCTTTCGCGCGCCTTGTTGATGATGTCCTGCTGCCGGCCGATGCGCTGCAGCGTGCCGGCATATTCATGGGTCGGTGTCTGAATGCGGCCACCGGGATTGGCCCGCCCGAACACGTCCTTGGAAATGCGGTCGACCTCCACGCCGCAGCGTTCCAGGATGTCGGCGAGACGGTCGACCACGGCGTCGAGCAGGCCCAGCAGCACGGTCGCGCTCGACTGGCAGACCGCGGCCTGCTTCACCGCCTGGACCTGGAACATGGCGAAGGATTTCGGCTCGCCATAGCGGATGGTCACCAGCGTGCGCTCCCCGAGCACGAACGTGACGGGCGACATCTCGGGTGTCTCGGTCTCGGCATGCCACAGCAGGCTGGCGGTGGCGAAGGTGGCGCCGGAATCCTGGTAGAGCCGGCTCGAGGGCTCGATCTCCAGCATCTCCTCGTGTGTCGGCAGCTCGATCCCCAGCGTCTTCTCGACGAGCTGCACCTCCGCGCGCGTCGGCGACAGCAAATCGACCCAGACCGCATCGGCGGGCAGCACGGCGCCGTCTGCGTCGGCAGCGATGCCGACCATCTTGCGTTCGCCGGTGGAGAGGATTCTGATCATGCTGGCCTCCGCTCCGGCGGCATGATGCCGGCGCGCCGGAGGCAGCGACCTCAGCCGCGGGCCGTCCGATGGGGCGCGCTGGCGGCAAGCCGCCGGCTACTACTATGGCTGTCCATCGTTTCCCTGAAATGTCGACTGTCCGCGCGCTGGCGGGCGGCTCGGCCTATGCGCCGCCCGCCAGCCAAAGTCAACCCGATGTGCGGCCGCTGGGCCTGCCGCTCGTCAATGCCGACCTGATCGCGGGCGACCTCGACACGCCGGATGCGGCGCAGCGCGCCCGTCAGGCCGCGGCGCAGGCCGCTGCCGAGCGCCAGCTCCTGGTGACGCGCGGCGATGCCTTCTGCATGGAGACCGGTTCTCCGACCCGGTCGGCGCCAAGCTCGATTTCCTGCGCGATGCCCGGCGCGCCGGATACGAGGTCATCCTGATCTTCATCGGTCTGCAGAGCGCGGCGCTGTCGCTTGCCCGCGTCATCCAGCGCGTGGCGCAAGGCGGCCACGACGTGCCCGAGGCGCGCCTTGCGGCGCGCTATCCGCGCACGCTCGCCAACGCGCAGGCGGCGATCGGCTTCGTCGATATCGCGCTGCTGCTCGACAACAGCGATGTCGACGTGCCGTATCGGTTCGTGGGCGCTCTACGAGCGTGGCCGACGCCGCAAGAAGGCGTGCCGCCTGCCGGATTGGGCCCGTCCGATCGTGGGGTGACGCACCTCAGCCCTGCCGGGTCTTGGCGTAGTGCCGGTGCGCCTTGGCGCGATTGCCGCACATGCTCATCGAGCACCAGCGGCGGGTGCCGTTGCGGCTGTCGTCGACGAACAGGAACAGGCATTTGTCGTTGGCGCAGCGCCGCACGCGTGCCAGGCGTGTGTTGGTCAGCAGGTCGGCGGCCGACCACAGCACCGGCGCCAGCAGATCGGTGACGGCCGGCCGCAGGCGCGGCACCTGCCAGGCATAGCCCGTGTCGGTGTGGCGCAGATGCGCGCGCGACGGCGTGCGGGCGAGCGCGCGGTTCAGGGTGTCGAGGTCGGCCTCCGACGGCTGCGCCGCCTGGCTCGTGGCGCTGAAGATGCGATACAACGCCTCGCGCAGGGCCAGGGCCTCGGCAAAGGCGCCGTCGGCCTGGCGCGGCCGTTCGCGCCACCAGGCGGCGAGCGCCGCCGTCGCATCCGCAGCCACGATCTGCTTCGAGCCGTGCCATGCCAGCACGTCGTCGAACGTGCGCAGCTCCTCGGTGGCGGGCTCGGTGCCCCGCCAATAGCGGGTGTTGGCGTAATCGAGGCAGAGATCGGCGCGGGCCGGCAGCAGCGTCGGGCGATCGAGGGCGGAAGCAACCATGATGATCCCAGATACTAACCGGGCACCTGGTTGACAAGGCCGGAGGCTTTCTATAACTACTTAACCGGTTTGATGGTTATAATTGAGGAGGAAGCCTTGATCGACCACATCTCGATTGGCGTGAGCGACATCGCCCGCACGCGGCGCTTCTACGACGCGGCGCTGACACCGCTGGGCTACAAGTGCCTCAGCGCCGGCGAGGGCTCGCTGGGCTACGGCGCCGACGGTGTCGTGCTCTGGATCAGCGCCACGGACCATCCCGTGCCGGCCGACGAGCGCTCGGGCCTGCATATCTGCTTCACGGCCGCCGACCGCGGGGGCGTCGATGCCTTCCATGCCGCTGCGGTGAAGAAGGGCGGCCGTGACAACGGCAAGCCCGGCATCCGCAAGGATTACGGTGACAGCTACTACGCCGCCTTCGTCGTCGACCCGGACGGCTATCGCATCGAGGCCTATTGCGGGAAGGCGGCGTAGGGCGCGCGGCGGCGGCCGCTCAGCTGGTCAGGCGGTGGAGAAGCTTCACCGCCTGCATGCCGAGCTGCCGCACGTCGCCCATCAGGAAGCTGATCTCGAAGGTGAAGACGAAGGCGCCGGCATAGAACAGCCCGGGCAGGCGGACCGACAGCTTCAATATCCATCGGGTGAGGTTCTGCACGGGCAACCTGAGGTAGATGAACGCCACGACGATGCCGATGATGGCGCCGGCGATCACATCGCTCGTGTAGTGGAAGCCGAGATAGAGCCGCGGCAGGCAGATCACGATCGCAACCCAGGCGAACGCCAGGCTGGCCAGCCGGCCGGAGACCGGCACCAGCGCCGCGGCCATGGCGAAGAACATCGTCGCGTGATCGCTGGGAAACGAGCTCCAGTCGTGCAGGACGTCGTGTGTGACATGGGCGGCCAACGCCAGCGCCAGCGTCGGATCGTCCAGCGGCCGCAGTCGCGATGGCATGCCGAGCTGCAGGATCCGCGCCGTCGCGATGGCGAGCAGGGCGATGATCATCAGGTTCACGACATGGGGCCGCGCCGCGCCGCCGCGATGGAACCACAAGAACCAGGCCGCAGCCATGAACGGCACGCCCTTCAGCAGGTTCATGTCGGCGGTGTAGAAGACGAGCAGGTCGAAGATCGGCGACTGCCCGACGAGCTGGTTGAGGGCCAGGGTGATGGAGCGATCGAGAGCCGTGATGGTCGATCCGACGTCGGCAATGGTCATGGAACCATCATAGAATCGTAACAACGCCGACTGCATGACGGTGCTCCGGTGGCCACTGATTGGTCACGCCCTGGTAACAGGCATGAGGAAACCGCGCGGCCCCCTCTTGTTGCTGCGGCCGATCGGTCCGATCATGACCGGCGCACAACAGGCCGGAGACCAGCGATGACGGACACCACGACGGACGAACACCGGCCGCTGGGCACGCACGGGCTGGCGGCGCCGGCGATCGGGCTGGGCTGCATGCCGCTGTCGGGCGTCTACGGCACGGCCGACGACGCGGCGTCGCAGGACCTCATCCGCCGCGCCATCGACCTGGGCGTGACCCATCTCGACAGCGCCGACATGTATGGCTGGGGGCACAACGAGACGCTGGTGGGCGGCGCCATCAAGGGGCGGCGTGACAAGGTCGTGCTGGCCACCAAGTTCGGCCAGGTCAGGCGCGAGGGCGGCGCCAACGGCGTGAACGGCCATCCCGACTACGTCGCCCAGGCCTGCGACGCCAGCCTGCAGCGGCTGGGCGTCGACGTGATCGACCTGTACTACCAGCACCGCGTCGACCCCGCAGTGCCGATCGAGGACACGGTCGGCGCCATGGCCCGCCTCGTGGCCCAGGGCAAGGTGCGCTACCTCGGCCTGTCCGAGGCGCGGCCGCAGACCATCCGCCGCGCCCATGCCGTGCACCCGATCGCGGCGGTGCAGACGGAGTACTCGGTGCTCTACCGTGCCGAGGCTGAGGAGACACGCCAGACGACGCGCGCGCTGGGCATCGGCTTCGTCGCCTATTCGCCGCTGGGCCGCGGCTTCCTCACCGGCACGATCACCGAGCTGGCGCAGGTCGACGGCCGCCGCGCCGCGCATCCGCGCTTCCAGGCCGAGAATTTCGCGCAGAACCGCGCCCTGGTGGCGCGCTTCGAGGCGCTGGCCGCGGACAAGGGCTGCACGCCGGCGCAGCTCGCGCTCGCCTGGGTGCTGGCCCAGGGCAGCGACGTCGTGGCCATCCCCGGCACGCGCTCGCAGCAGCGGCTGGAGGAGAACCTGGGCGCCCTGCGCGTGACGCTCTCGTCCGACGATCTGTCCTGCATCGCCGAAGCCATTCCGCGCGGCGCCGTCGCCGGCACGCGCTACCCGGCGGCGGCGATGGACGCGGTGTACCGGTAGGACACGCCTCACTTGTCCGTCACACGTGCAGGGCTTCGCCCAGCACGCGCAGCGCGGTCTCGTGGAAGGCCTCGCCCAGGGTGGGATGGGCGTGGATGGTGCCGGCGATGTCCTCCAGGCGCGCGCCCATCTCCAGCGCCAGGCTGAAGGCCGACGACAGCTCCGACACGCCGGCACCGACGGCGGCGATGCCGAGGATGACATGGTTGTCGGCGCGCGCCACCACGCGCACGAAGCCGTCCTCGGATGCCAAGGTCATGGCCCGCCCGTTGGCCTGGAACGGGAACGTCGCGGTCTGCACCGTGTGTCCGGCGGCGCGCGCCTCGTCGGGCGACAGGCCCACGGTCACCACCTCGGGATCGGTGAAGCACACGGCCGGGATCGCGACCTTGTCGAAGACGCGGCGCTGGCCGGCGATGATCTCGGCCACCATGGCGCCCTGGGCCATGGCGCGATGCGCCAGCATCGGCTCGCCGGTGAGGTCGCCGATCGCCCACACGTTGCGCATCGAGGTGGCGCAGCGCTCGTCGATGCGCACGGCGGGCCCGTTCATGGTGAGGTCGAGCTGGTCGAGCCCGACATCGGCCGTGCGCGGCCGCCGTCCGACGGCGACCAGGAACCAATCAGCTTCGACGGCGCGGGCAGCGGCGCCCGCCGGCTCGACGCGCAGCGCCGCGCCGTCCGGCGTCAGGCCGGTGGCCCGCGCGCGCGTCAGCACCTCGACACCCAGCGCCTGCAGGCGGCGCGCGACGGGACGCGCCAGCTCGGCGTCGTAGGCCGGCAGGATGCGCTCCTCGGCCTCGATCACCGTCACCTCGGCCCCGAGCTTGGCGTAGGCGGTGCCGAGCTCGAGCCCGATATAGCCGGCGCCGATCACGGCCAGACGCCGCGGCACCGACGGCAGCGACAGCGCCTCGGTCGAGGAGATCACCCGGCCGCCGAACGGCAGCGCCGGCAGGGCCGCCGGCTGCGAGCCGGTGGCCAGCACGACATGCTCGGCGCGGATCACCTGCGGGCCGGTGTCGGACTCCACGCGGCACGTCTTGCCGTCGAGCATCGCGGCGCGGCCGCGCACGGCCTTCACCTTGTGGCGCTTCAGCAGCGCCCCGACGCCGCCCTTCAGCTTGCCGACGATGCCGTCCTTCCATTCGACGGTGCGCGCGAGGTCGATGCTGGGATGCTCGACCCGGATGCCGAACGGCGCCGCGACCGACTGCGCCACGGCGTGGCCGTAGGCGTCGGCGGCATGGATCAGGGCCTTGGAGGGGATGCAGCCGACATTGAGGCAGGTGCCGCCCAGCGCCTGCTCCTCGACCAGCATGACGTCGAGCCCGAGCTGGCCGGCGCGGATGGCGCAGACATAGCCGCCCGGCCCGCCGCCGATCACCAGCACCTTGACGCTTATCTCGCGCATTTCATGGCCTCATGAAGATCTCTTCCCTTCCCCATGCCAGTGGGGAAGGTGCCCGAAGGGCGGATGGGGAGCGCTCGTGGTGCCTCCGGGGAGAGACCACGTCGGCTCCCCTCCGTCCCTTCGGGCCACCTCCCCACTGCGTGGGGAGGACAAGGTGATCATTCTCTCCACCGTCCTACCCCTCGATGAAGATGGCGGCGGGCGCCTCGAGCAGCGCCTTGATGCGCTGGATGAAGCGGGCCGCGTCGTAGCCGTCGACGATGCGGTGATCGAACGAGGAGGAGAGGTTCATCATCTTGCGCGGCACGAACTGGCCGCCCTGCCATACCGGCCGCACCGCCAGCTTGTTGATGCCGATGATCGCCACCTCCGGCCGATTGAGCACCGGCGTGCTCACGATGCCGCCCAGAGCGCCCAGGCTGGTGATGGTGATGGTCGAGCCGGCGAGCTCCTCGCGCGTGGCGCGGCCCTCGCGCGCGGCCTGCGCCAGGCGCTGCGCCTCGGCGGCGCAATCCCACAGGGTGCGGGCCTCGCAGTGGCGCGCCACCGGCACCATCAGGCCGTTGGGCGTCTGCGTGGCGATGCCGATATGCACGCCGCCGAAGCGCTCGACGATGTCGGCCTCGTCGTCGTAGAGCGCGTTCATCTGCGGGAAGTCGGCCACGGCCTTGACCACCGCCTGCATCAGGAACGGCAGCAGGGTCAGCCGCGGCCGCTCGGGCCGTGCCTCGGCGTTGAGCGCCGCGCGCAGGTCCTCCAGCGCCGTGGCGTCGACCTCCTCGACATAGGCGAAATGCGCCGCGCGGCGCTTGGCGTCGGCCATCTTCTGCGCGATGCGCCGGCGCAGCCCGATCACCTTGATGGTCTCGACCGCGATGTTGGCGGTGCGTGCCGCCGGCGCCGGGGCTGTGGCGCCGCCGCGCAGGAAGGCGTCGAGGTCGTCGTGCTGGATGCGGCCGGCCGGCCCGCTGCCGCGCACCTGCCGCAGATCGACGCCGGCTTCGCGCGCGCGCCCATGTCGCAGCCGGCGAGGCCGACGCGCGTGAACAGGAAGGCGGTCTTGGCCTCGGGCGTGGCGATGCGGATGTCGGATGCCATGACGATGATGGCGCCGGCGCCGACGGCGATCCCGTCG
>NZ_VDUZ01000007.1 GCF_008039615.1 Vineibacter terrae
CAAGCGGATGTTCACCCTCGCACACGCCTGACGGGGAAAGTACCACCAAAAATCGCGACCCATGACCTCGGTGCTTTCAAAATCACTCAATCAACTACCCAATAACCTCAGTCCGACAGGCTGCTAGTCGCCGAGTTGACTTGGCTGGATGAGCCGCGGCGCCTTTCCGAGATACTCGACGCTGCGCGCCTGCTGGAACGGCAGGTTTGGTATAATCGCTACTGGAACCGGCGGGTGCGGATCGAGAGGGGCCACACCAAGCTCGTTACCAGAGAGGAATGGGAAGCAGCAGAGCTACGAGAGCGAAACACCACGCTTATCATCGACAGCATATGGCAGGGAGCGCTCGATGCGGCTCGGCGCACCGAAGAAGACGTTGGGATCGAAAATCTCGGGCCGTGGGACGACTTCGAGTGGGGGATGATCAACGGCAAGCTGAGCGCCCTGCGATGGGTCATGGGCGACGACTGGGACATGCTGGACACGTAAGGAGGTTGCATGGAAGGCATCTGGACAATCGTCGTCACCTCCGCTGTTTGCGTGGTCGCTGCGCTCGGGACAACCTGGTTCGGCCACTGGCTCGGCCTGTCTAAGGATCGCGCTCTTCGGCTCGAGCCGAAGACGACGGCCGAAGAGTTCTACAAACTGTGCCTCGATCTTGGCCGGGACCCGTGGGACGCGCGCAGCAACCGGCCGTCGGTGCAACAGGTGAAGCTCCCCCGCTGATGGCACCGCCATTACGCAAACCTTCCTTGGCTTCCCTCATGGTAAAGAAGCTTGATCGGCTTTCCGAGAGCAAAGCCATGCAGTTGATCGGTGCAATCATCGATCAAGGCGGCGATGAGGCATCGGTTGCAGCGCTGGATCACGCCAGCGCCCTGCTCGACCAGTACTTGGCGGTAAATGTGGCGGTGCGTCACGCCTGCCGTGCACATTATTTTCGCGCCAATATCTGGAGCGCGAAGCGCCATTCATCGCCGGATTGGCAGGCGTGGCTGTGGAAAAGTGAAGCCATCGACGGCGAGATATTGGAGCTACGCCGGGCGCTGGCGCATCCCGGCTTTGAGGAATTGGAGCCACGCGAACGCGCGCAGATCTATACCAATCTCGGCAACATCCTGAACCACACCGGCCGGTTCATCGAAGCCGTCGAATATTGGGACCGGGCGCTGATCGCCGTTCCCAAGTTCGCAATGGCATGCGGCAACCGTGGCGTCGGGCTCGGGCACTATGCGCACGCGCTCTACGATCCAGGTCATCACGGCGTGTTGATGATCTTCGCCGCAGAGTCGCTGGCGCAGGCATGCGCCGACGACGCGGTGGTTGAGAGTTATGGCTATGAAGAAGCGTTCGGTAAGTTTGCGGCGCATCTGGATGATATCTGGACGCGGTACGATATTCCCGGGATGGTCGGGCAGATCGACTTGCTGAATCATTCGATGGGTCGCGGCAAAAAAGAGCGCGAGTACCGGCAATGGTGCTTGAGCAACCGTCTCTTCATCAACCCACTCAATGATATTGGACCTAACCCGATCGCCGCGCGCGACGTGATGACGTTGCCCTCGATTACCGCGGGCCTGGATGAGGAATCGGGCGTGCCCGCTGTCATCCACTATTTCAGCATCATCAAACAGGAGTTCTGTGCCGCACGATATGCGCTGTATGAAGGCATCACCGCAACCGGCGTCCATTTCTCGGATCGCGGTGTTCTGCTCTATAACACGCTCGACTATCCAGCTTTTGGCTTTGCCGTCGAGCGGATGAAAATGGCGTTCCGGGGTGCTTATGCGGTGTTCGATAAAACCGCGTTTCTGCTCAACACCTATCTCGATCTCGGGCATAAGGACCGACAGGTCAATTTCCGTAACCTCTGGTTCGTGAAGGGTAAGGGAAAGGAGCTTCATCCAGCGCTGGACGGATTGGCAAACTGGCCGCTGCGTGGCCTGTTCTGGCTATCCAAGGACATCTTTGAAGACGATTTTCAGGAGGTCACCGAGCCGGACGCGCAATCGCTCTACGAACTGCGCAACCATATGGAACACAAGTTCGTAGCGGTGCACGATTCGCTGTTGCGGTTTACGTCCACACAGCGTGCCGAGCCCCGCAAAGCGGGCATCTCCGATCTTCCTGTTACTGACCTGATCGCCAAGACCGTGCGCCAATTGAAGCTGGCGCGGGCGACGATTACGTAC
Source organism: Vineibacter terrae (assembly GCF_008039615.1). Classification (GTDB taxonomy): domain Bacteria; phylum Pseudomonadota; class Alphaproteobacteria; order Reyranellales; family Reyranellaceae; genus Vineibacter; species Vineibacter terrae. Next base: position 2,193 of record NZ_VDUZ01000007.1, read on the forward strand.
TTGTCGTTGGGCATCCATGCGGAGGAACGGCGACGCGGCTACAAAAAGGGGGGCGACGCACTGGGTGTGCCTATGATCCTCAATGCCTGGGACGACAACTGGAAGAGACAGGATTAGGCCATGCTTGCGAAACAGCTTTCCCAGGTGCTGGCTCAGCTCTGCCGCCATAGTGAAGTGGTAACCGATACGACCGGCGATATGGATCGGCGGTTTGAGTCCCTGCGCAACTACGGCAGGCTGCCGCGCGGTCGCGGTAACCGGGGGCACGCGCTTAGTAACGAGCAGATCGTAGCGGCGGTGCCCGGTTTGACAGCGGTGCAGCCTAGTTGGTCGGGCCACGTGGCTACGATCCTCGCCAAGCTGAAGCCGGTCGGCGGAAAGACCGAAGCATTTGGCAATGCAGCCACGCTAGCTGATGCGCTAAGCAGCATCCTTATCGACTGCGCCATTCGTCATAGTGTTGTCTCCGTGCGGCTTTCTGTGGCGGAATCTGGAGCCAACAGTCATGGCCTCGCGGTCATCACCTATGAGCATGACGGTACGCGAGGTCAATTATCGTTCGTGCGAGATGAGGCGGTATCATTACTGCAACCCGGAGCACGCCTCGATGCAGAATCTCGGTATGCCCCAGCCAACCGCGAATTGGTCCTCAGTCAACGATTTTTTGATCGGCTGGCAGGAGAGATCGCCGATGCGCGAGCGTGTCCATCACCCCCTGTCGGCGACGGTTCGGAATATGAGCGAGAGGATGCCGAGGAGGCGCGCCGTCTTCGGTTGGGTGCGAGGCCGTTATCGCGCTTCCTAAATGTCGGCGTCGATAATCAGGTGACTTGGCCGCGCGAAGAAATGTTGATCGAATTCGATCGCTACAAACTCGTGCTGATGCCAAAGACCAACGACCATATGCAATCGGTCCACATTGATCTGCATGCGAACCGTCTGAGCATGGAAGAGGCAATGACGATCATCAACCGCTTTCTCAGCGTGCTAACGTGGTGCGATGACCAATATGCCATCATGCAGGATGGTTGGGCGGGCAACCCGGTGCCCGTTGCCGTACACAAGCGCAATTTGGCCTTTACGACAACCTACCATTGGGTTTTTAACCGGGACATTCCGGCATCTGAGGAGGCGCGACGCGCCCTCGCGCTCTACCGTGAGGGGCGCAATGCCGAACAGAACTTTATGATCGGCTACGCGGTGCTTAGTTACTTCAAAGTACTCGAAGTCCGCTACCCAGAAGGAAAAGACATCCGCTCTTGGATCGCTCAAATATTCCCACTTCTACAAAGTGGCCTCGATGCAGACCGCGCGAAAGCGTTTCTGAACGCATGCGGCAACGAGAACGTTGAGCAATATCTATGGAAAGCGTGTCGGGTCGCTGTAGCGCATGTGCGCGAAAAGCACCCGTCTGATCCTGACGTTGTCGAGGAATTGCATCGGTTGCACAACGCAGCGGCTATAATGCGCCGACTAGCTCGGCATTTTATCAGAACAGAGCTTGGGGTTTCGGACTCGCCGTTTAGCGATGCGGCTGAGATCGCGTCTGAGCAGAGCGCGGCATCGCCGTCACCCCATGGCCAAACAAGTCACTAAGTGCTGCCACTGGGTGGCGCAGTCCTACCTGAAGGCGTTCGCCGCCGATGAGGGCAGGCAACGTATTTGGCGCTTCAGCAGGAACGACGGTGAATCTGAGGTGAAGCACATCGACAAGGTAGCGGTGAAGTTTCACCTCTACGCGCCGCTCCAGGCGGACGGCCGGCGCGACGACGCGGTGGAGAAGAAGCTTGCGGAACTGGAGAATTTTTCGGCGATCCGGCGTGGAAGGCAGTTTGCAATGACTTCCCCGATTTTTCCTGGGAACCATTGCGCAAGATGGTGACCCTGATGGCAGCCGTGACTTGAAGCTGAGGGGGCGTTGTCGTCTTTTAATCTTGTTCTTCGACCGAGAATAGTGCATACTACCTACCAAGTCGCATTCCCGCCGCCGGGGCCAACGGGCGTTTCGTGGGCCCCGCCGCAAGGGGCAAGGCCGCCGCCGGGTCGAGGCACGGGCGCTTCGTCCGCTCCACGCGCGGAGCACGCTGCCGCCGCTCTTGCCGGATCAGCGACGCCGCCGGTTGCCGTCGCAGGCACCCATCATGTCCACCCGTCCGCGAGCCGACACATGGCTGCCACCGCTATCGCCGCTGCTGCGCTCCAGGTGTGCCGGGAGAGGGCCCACCGCCCGTCGTCGTCGAATTTGAGTCATTTTCGACGTTTCCGTCACGCGCTTTTCGGGGTGAAAAATGACAAGTCGTTGATTTTGCTGACAAAAACTCAGCCCGAGTCCGCCAGCGGTGACACGGTCGCCGGCCCAATGGCTGGGGCCGGCCTAGCCCGGGCCGCCGGCCGGGAATGCCGTGGGCGCGCCCTCGCGCCAGGCGAGACCCTCGGCGTAGAGCCGCATCACGGCCTCGCCCTTCAGCTGCGGCAGGTCCTTCTTGATGGTGAAGCCCAGCCTGGTCTGCAGGTAGGCGAGGTGCCGGTAGCCCTCGGGGAAGCTGTCGAGCAGCGCCGCGTCCAGGGTCAGGCGCGCGTCGGGGCTCACCGGGTCCATGCGGTCCTTCTCGTAGATCGGCTGGCGGCGGACGATCGCCCAGCGGCCGTTGCGCTTGGCCAGGAAGTCGAAGAACCGCCCGGTGCAGACGACATCGACCAGCACCCCGTCGACCAGGCCGCGTTGGCTGATCGTCATCTTGGTCTGTGCCGTGGCGCGGTGATCGTTGAGGTCGATGCTGATGCCGCCCAGGAAGTGCAGGATGCTGACGCCGCGGTCGAAGCCGGCCTGGCTGACGGCGATGAACTTCTCGGCCGGCCCCTGGAACCATGTCGCGGTCATCCAGCCGTCGTCGTGCCAGACGGTGCGCAAGCGCTCCCAGTCGCCGGCGTCGCGCCAGACGGCCCAGTTCTGGATCACCTCGGCGATCGCGAGCTTTTCCAGCATTTGGTTCTGCACGCTAGGTCTCCACGGGTTGCGCACGGCATTATGCATCGTGCAACGAGGACGTGAAGTGAGGCAGATGCAACCGGTCCAGCACGGCGATCCCGAGGCGCTCGCCGATTCCATCATCGCCGCGGTCGGCAAGAGCATCGTGCTGGCGCTGCCGCTGGGCCTGGGCAAGGCGAACCACGTGGTGAACGCGCTCTATGACCGCGCCGCCGCCGATCCGTCGATCTCGCTGCGCATCGTCACGGCGCTGACCCTGGAGACGCCGCGCGGCGGCAGCGCGCTGGAGCGGCGTTTCATGGGGCCGGTGATCGAGCGGCTGTTCGGCGGCTATCCCGACCTCGCTTATGTGCCCGGGCTGCGCACCGGCACCCTGCCGCCCAACATCGAGGTCAACGAGTTCTTCATGCTGGCCGGCCGCTGGCTGTCGGTGCCGACGGCGCAGCAGGCCTACATCTCGGCCAACTACACCCACGCGGCGCGCTACGTGCTGGACCGCGGCGTCAACGTCGTGGCGCAGCTCGTGGCCAGGCGCGAGGCGGACGGCGCGGCGCGCTACAGCCTGAGCTGCAACCCCGACCTCACGCTCGACCTGCTGGCCGCGCGCCAGGCCGGCCGCGCGAAGTTCCTGCTGGTCGGCCAGGCCAACGACGAACTGCCGTACATGCAAGGCGTGTGCGAGCTGCCGTCCGAGGCCTTCAGCCACGTCCTGGACGGCCCGGCGACCCAGTTCCCGTTGTTCGCCCCGCCCAAGCAGCCGGTGACGGCGGCGGAATACGCGATCGGCTTCCATGCCGCGCGGCTGGTGCGCGACGGTGGCACCCTGCAGATCGGCATCGGTTCGGTGGGCGACGCGGTGTGCCAGGCGCTGATCCTGCGCCAGCACGAGAACGCCGCCTACCGCGACACGGTCGAGCGGCTTTCGGCCGTGCCGCCGCAGCCGTTCGAGGCGGCGCCGTTCACGGCAGGCCTTTACGGCGCGACCGAGATGCTGGTCGACGGCTTCCTGGAGCTGATCAGGCACGGCATCCTCACCCGCGAGGTCGACGGCGCCGTCGTGCACGCCGCTTTCTTCCTCGGGCCCAAGGCGTTCTATCGCGCGCTGCGCGAGATGCCGGACGCGCAGCGGGCGCGCATCGCCATGATGCCGGTGGGCTACGCCAACGAGCTCTACGGTGACGAGGCCGGCAAGCGCCGGGCCCGGGTCGAGGCGCGCTTCATCAACAACGCCATGATGGCGACCCTGCTGGGCGCCGTCGTCTCCGACGGCCTGGAGGTCGGGCGCGTCGTGAGCGGCGTCGGCGGGCAGTACAACTTCGTCGCCCAGGCCTTCGCGCTCGAAGGCGCGCGCTCGATCATCACGCTCAACGCGACGCGCCAGGACGGCGGCCGCGTGCGCTCCAACATCCGCTGGTCCTACGGCCACACGACCATCCCGCGGCACCTGCGCGATACAGTCGTCACCGAGTACGGCGTGGCCGATCTGCGCGGCAGGACCGATGCCGAGTGCGTGGCGGCGATGCTGTCGATCACCGATTCGCGCTTCCAGGCCGGGCTGCTGCGCCAGGCCAAGGCGGCCGGCAAGATCGCGGCGGGCTACGAGATCCCGGCAGTGTTCCGCGACAACACCCCGGCGCGCATCGAGCGGGCGTTGGCGCCGGCACGGGCCCGTGGCGTGGTGCCGCCGTTCCCGTTCGGCACCGACTTCACCGCCGAGGAGCAGCGCCTGATGCCGGCCCTGATGCGCCTCAAGAGCGCGGCGCACAGCCTGCCGGCGCTCGGCGCGCTGCTGTGGCAGGGCCTGACCGCCGGCCCGCCATCGCCGCAGGACGCCGCCTGCCTGGAACGCATGGGCCTGCACAAGCCCACCGACTGGCGCCAGCGCCTGCAGCGCACCCTGCTGCGCGCCGCGCTGGGGGAATGATTTTCCCTCCCCACGCAGTGGGGAGGTGCCCCGAAGGGGCGGAGGGGAGCCGCCGTGGTCTCAGTTGCGGAAACCTCGTGGGTCCCCCTCCGGCCTTCGGCCACCTCCCCCAGCTTCGCTGGGGGAGGAAAAAGCTACGCCGCCACGGTGCTTTCGAGCACGCGGTCGGCTTGCTCGAGGTCGACCGAGACCAGGATCGAGACGCCGCGCTCGGCCATGGTCACGCCGTACAGCCGGTGCATCTTGGCCATGGTCACGCGGTGGTGGGTGATGATCAGGAACCGCGTGTTGGAGCGCTGGGCGATGTCGGACACCAGGTCGCAGAAGCGCTCGACGTTGGCGTCGTCCAGCGGCGCGTCGACCTCGTCCAGCACGCAGATCGGCGCCGGGTTGGTCATGAACACCGCGAACAGCAGCGACAGTGCCGTCAGCGCCTGCTCGCCGCCCGACAGCAGCGACATCACCTGCAGCTTCTTGCCCGGCGGCGAGGCCACGATCTCCAGCCCGGCCTCGAGCGGGTCCTCCGACTCGGTCAGCCGCAGCTCGGCGCGGCCGCCGCCGAACAGCTTGGTGAACAGCTCCTGGAAATGGCGGTTGACGTTCTCGAACGCCGCCACGAAGCGCTCGCGGCCCTCGCGGTTGAGGCTGGCGATGCCCTGGCGCAGGCGGCCGATGGCGGCGGTGAGGTCGTCGCGCTCGCCGGTCATGGCGATGATCTGCTGGTCGAGCTCGGCGGCTTCCTCCTCGGCCCGCAGGTTCACCGCGCCCATGCCCTCGCGCTCGTTGACCAGGCGCTCCAGCCGGCGCTCGGCCTGGGCCACGTCGGGCAGCTCCTCCAGGCTCTGCACCTCGGCGGCTTCGAGGAGCTGCTCGGGCAGCAGGCGCAGGCGCTCGCCGATGCGGTCCACGATGGCGCCGCGGTCGCGCTCGGTCTGCTCGGCAAGGCCCTCGCGGCGCACGCGCTGCTCGCGGGCGGCGGCGAGATCGTGCTCGACCTGCTTCAGCGCCTTGTCGGCCGCCTCCAGGGTGTTCTCGGCCTCGGCGAGGCGGTCGGCCGCGGTGCGGCGCGCCTCGTCGGCGGCGGCGATGTCGTCTTCCAGCGTCGCGCGCTGCTCGGCGAGCTCCTCGGGCCGCGCATCGAGGTCGGCCAGCTGCTCGGCCAGCGTCTCGCGGCGCTCGTTCAGGGCCGCGAGCTGCTGGGCGGCACCGGCCAGGCGGCCCTGCCAGCCCTGGCTGTCGGTCTCGATCTGCCGCAGGCGCTGGCCGCGCAGCTCGGCCTCGCGCGCCAGCGTGTCGCAGGCCGTCTGGCGCTCGACCAGGGCGGTGCGCAGCTCCGCCAGCAGCGCCCGCAGCGAGGCGGCTTCCTGGCGGTCGGCCGACGGGTCGGGGATCCAGGAGCGGCGCGCCTCGCGGAAGGTGCGGCGCATCTCGAGGTCGGCGATCTCGCCGCCGACCTGCGCCGCGACGTCGTCCAGCGACGACTGGCGGGTTGTCAGCGCCGCCGTCTTGCGGGCGACGTCGGCGGCGCGGTCGCGGGTCTCGCTGGCGACCAGCTCGGCGCGGCTGATCTGCGCCTGCGACTCGGCGCGGGCCTGGGCCAGCGCCTGCTGTGCGGCACGCTCCTGGGCCTGCGTGCGCGCCAGGATCTCGCGCTCGTATTCCTGGGCCTCGGCCACGGCGGCCTGCTCGGCCTCCTGCGCCTCGGCGACCAGCTGCTTCTCCACCTGGCGCGCGCGCTCGACGAGGGCGGCGCCAAACTGGCGCGAGCGCTCGACCACCAGCCGCTCGGCCTGGCGGGCGGCCTCGACCGCGGCGCGGGCAGCGAGGTGACGGGTCTCCACCGCCGCCAGATCGGCCTGCACGCCTTCCAGCTGGCTGCGGATCTCGGCCAGCTTGTTGCGCTGGCTCAGCCGGTTGGCGGCGGCCGTGGGGGCGCCGGCCTTGACCGTGAAGCCGTCCCAGCGCCACACCGCGCCGTCACGCGTCACCAGCTGCTGGCCGGCCCGCAGCGTGTCCTGCAGCCGCCGCCCGGTCTCCTCATCGGCCACGATGCCGATGAACTGCAGGCGGCGCTCCAGCTCGGGCGGCGCCGTGACGTGCAGCGCCAGCGGCTCGACGCCCTCGGGCAGCCCGGGCACGCCTTCCATCGCGCCCAGCGCCTGCCAGTAGAGCGGCGCGCCCTGGTCGTAGGAGGCCTCGAGCTCCTCGCCGAACGCGGCGCCCAGCGCCGCCTCGTAGCCCGGCGCCACGGTCAGCGCGTCGATCAGCGGCGGCCACAGGCTGCCGGCAGCCGAGCGCAGGGCGGCGGCGATGCCCGACTCCTCGGCCTTCAGGCGCGTCACCCGGGCCGAGGCCTTCTGCACCTGGTCGGCGATCTTGGCGGCTTCGTTCTCCGCCGCCATCCGCTCGGCGGCGCGGGCGCGCTCGCTTTCCAGCCGGTCGGCCTCGGCGCGGGCCATGGCCTCGCGCACCTGCGCCGCGGCCTGGCCCTGGGCGGTGCGCACCGCCTCGGCGGCCTGGGCCTGGGCGGCGCGCATGGCCTGCGCCGCGTTGGCATGGGCGCTGCGGGCCTGCTCCACGGCCTGGCGCTCGGCGCTCTGCGCCATCTCGACCATGGCCGTGCCCCGGTCGCGGGCCTCGGCCAGCGCCTCGCGCGCCTCCTCGGCGGCGGCCTCGATATCGGCCAGCGCCGGCAGGGCCGCAAGCTCGCTGCCCACCTGGCGGCGCTGCGCCTCGGTGTCGTCGCGGCGCGCCTTGAGGCGGATCAACCGCTCGTTGAGCTCGGCGACGTCGCGCTGCACGCTGGCCATCAGCGTCTCATCGGCCGCGATCTGGCGGGTCAGCCGGTCGAGCTCGGCCTCGGCCTCGGTCATGGCCACGCGGGCATCGTCGCGCGCCGTGATGGCCTCGGCCTGGCGATCATCCTCGCCGACGCGCTCGGTGTTGAGCCGCTCGGCCTCGCTGCCCAGCTCGCCGAGCGCGGTCTCGGCATCGCGGTGGCGCTCGCCCTCGCGCGCCGCGTCGCTCTCGATCTGCGTCAGCCGAACGCGGCCTTCCTCGCGCGCCGCCTGGACGCGGCGCATCTCGTCGGCCAGGGTCTCGTGCGCCACGCGCAGGCGCTGCAGCTTGGCCGCCGCCGCGGCTTCCTCGTGCCGCAGCGCCGGCATGTTGGCGGCCGACTCGGCCTGGGCCGTGGCGGCCATGCCCGCCAGCCGCGTCAGGTCGGCGACGGCGGCGGTGGCGTTCTTCAGCTCCTCGGCGGCGGTGGCCATGTCCTGGTCGGCCTGCGCCAGCCTGAGCGCCAGCACGGCGGCCTCGGCGCGCCGGATATGGTCGGACAGGTTGCGGTAGCGGCTGGCCTGGCGGGCCTGGCGCTTGAGCTGCCGGTGCTGCTCTTCCAGCGCCGCCAGCACGTCCTGCACGCGCAGCAGGTTGGCTTCCGCCGCCTTCAGGCGCAATTCGGCCTCGTGGCGGCGCGAGTACAGGCCGGTGATGCCGGCGGCCTCGTCGATGATGTTGCGCCGGTCCTGCGGCTTGGCGTTGATGATGGCGCCGATGCGGCCTTGGCTCACCATGGCCGTGGAGCGCGCGCCCGAGGCGGCGTCGGCGAACATCACCTGCACGTCGCGGGCGCGCGTCTCGCGCCCGTTGACCTTGTAGAGCGAGCCGTGGCCGCGCTCGATGCGGCGGACCACCTCCAGCTCGTCGCTGTCGTTGAACACCGCCGGCGCGGTGCGGTTCTTGTTGTCCAGCCGCAGCAGCACCTCGGCGATGTTGCGCGCCGGCCGCTGGCCGGTGCCGCCGAAGATCACGTCCTCCATCTCGGAGCCGCGCATCTGCTTGGCCGAGGTCTCGCCCATCACCCACTTGAGCGCCTCGACCAGGTTCGACTTGCCGCAGCCGTTGGGCCCGACAATGCCGGTCATGCCCGGTTCGATGGTGAGCTCGGTCGGGTCGACGAACGACTTGAAGCCGGACAGGCGGAGCTTGTTGAACTGCACGTCGGGTACTCGCAGGGTGAGGGACGTGAAACGCGGGGCGCCGGGCTACTTGATGAGCTTGCCCAGCGCCTCATCGAGAGCTTCGACGGTACGGGCGCCGTTCCAGCGCTGGCCGTTGATGAACAGCGTCGGCGTGGCGTTGACACCGGCCTTCTCGCCGACCTGGCGCTCGGTCACGATGGTGGTGGCCAGCTTCTGGTCGGCGATGCAGGTCTTGATGTCGGCCTCGGTGATGCCGGCGATGCGCAGCGTCTTGCCCAGCTCGGCGATCGGGTCCTTGTTGGCCGCCCACTGCGCCTGGGTCCGGAAGATCACGTCGACGACCGCGAAATAGCGGTCCTTGCCCGAGCATTCCGAGATCTGGGCCGCCTGCAGCGCGATCTGGTCGAGCGGGAAGTCGCGGTAGACGAACCGGACCTTGCCGGTATCGACATACTTCTTCTTCAGCTCCGGCAGGACCTGGGTGTGGAAGTCGGCGCAGTGCGGGCAGGTCATCGAGGCGTACTCGACGATGGTCACCGCGGCGTCGGGGTTGCCCATCACATGATCGTCAGCCGAGGGCTGCAGCTCGGCCGGAACCGTCTGCGCCAGCTGGACGGGGGCAGCCTGCAGCGGCGCAGCCGGCGGCAAGCTGATGGTGGCAGCGCCCAGAACCGCACCCGCCAGGATCAATATCTTATGCATCGAACCCCCTATAGCCCCCACATTTTGGGAGCTAGGCCTGTGAAGAGTCAACGAAACCGGCTGTCCGGTTGTCCACAAAATGTCGTGGGAATGTGGCGCGCGCGTAGCAAATACCCGGGCTGCGGTCAAAACCCGTTGAGCCTACCGGCGGCCCAGGATGGCGCGGCCCAGCCGTTCCAGGGCGCCGCGCAGGGCCTCGTCGCCGATCGGGGCGACGCGCTCGCGCAGGGCGCGCTGGCGGGCCGGGTCGAGCGGCCGCGGCGCCGGCGGCGGGGCCGGCGGCGTGTGCGGCAGCGGCCCCTGCATGATCTGCAGGCGGGCCACCGCCGGGTAGCCGAAGAAGCCGTTGATGCGCTCGATGAGCTGCGGCGCGAGGTGCTGCAGCTCCAGCGCCAGGGGGCCGGCGACCCGCAGCTTCAGGGTGGCGCCGCCCTTGCCGCTCGCCTTGCCGCCGGCGCCGACCAGCCGCTCGGGCAGGCTCTGCCGCGCGATCTCGGGGCCGACGATGGTCGACCACTCGGCCTGCAGGCGCGCGCTTGCCGTGCCGCGGTGGCGCGCCAGCGGCGCGGTCAGCCGGCCGACATGCGCGCCGACGGCCTTCATCCCGCCGCGCCGGTCCAGCTCGATCTCACGCTCCTCCTCGGCCATGGCCCAGTCTACGCCGCCGGCCCCGGCACGGCCACTGCCGCGCCGTCGGTTTCGTGCCCGAGGGATGGAACAGCCTGCCGCTTCCAACCGTTTATCAGGCGCAGGCACCGATGGGAGGTGAGGGATGTCCGAGACGCTTTCGAAGCTGCACCAGTTCAGCCTGGGCTTCAGTACCGACGGACGCCACTGCCGCATGGTGTTCGTCGACGACCGGGCGCACTCGGTCGAATGCCTCGCCGATTTCGAGGAGTTCACGCAGTTCGTCTCGCGCCTGTGCGATGCGGCGACCGAGATGGCCAAGCGCCAGGCCCCCGACGAGACGGACGGCTCGGAGCCCTATGGCGGCATACCGGTGGCGTCGGCGTCGTTCCGGCCCGACCCGGACACCGGCCATATCCAGGGCAACCTCGTGACCGATACCGGCGACACGCTGACGGTCCAGCTGGGGCCGCTGCTGGCCGCCCACATGGCGCGCGACCTGGTGATGGCGCTGCCGGCGCCGCCGGCGAGCTGAAAACAGTCCACCGCAGCGGTGAAACTTCGCGTCGCGGTTTTCGAATCCAGCGACCTATGATGGGCGCCTGTACCAGTGCAGGCGTCGTCATGTCCGATATTGCTCCCGATATTGCTGAAGTCATTGCCGAGCCGGATCCGCGGGCGCATGCGAGCAGGCTTCTGGCATGGTACGACCGCCACCGCCGCGACCTGCCATGGCGCGCCGCGCCCGGCGAGCGCGCCGATCCCTATCGCGTCTGGCTCAGCGAGATCATGCTGCAGCAGACGACGGTGGTGACGGTCGGCGGCTACTTCGATGCCTTCCTGCGCCGCTGGCCCACGGTGCGCGATCTCGCCGCGGCGCCGCTCGATTCAGTGCTGCATGCCTGGCAGGGGCTGGGCTACTACGCCCGCGCCCGCAACCTGCACGCCTGCGCCCAGGCCGTGGTCGAGCGCCATGGCGGCGTCTTTCCCGACGATCTCGAGGCGTTGAACGCCCTGCCGGGCGTCGGCGGCTACACCGCGGCCGCCATCGCCGCCATCGCCTTCGACCGGCAGGCGAGCGCCGTCGACGGCAATGTCGAGCGCGTCATCGCCCGCCTGCATGCGCTGGAGACGCCGCTGCCGGACGTCAAGCCGGCGATCCGCATCCTGGCCGAACGGCTGGTGCCGGCGACGCGGCCCGGCGACTACGCCCAGGCGATGATGGACCTGGGCGCCACGGTGTGCACGCCGCGTGCGCCGCGCTGCGTGCTGTGCCCGCTGATCGACATGTGCGCCGGCCGCCGCCTGGGCGTGGCCGAGGTGCTGCCGCGCCGGCGCGCCAAGCCGGCCCGGCCGGTGCGGCAGGGCATCGCCTTCCTGCTGCGGGCCCGCGACGGGTCGGTGCTGCTGCGCCGGCGGCCGCCCAGCGGCCTGCTGGGCGGCATGATCGAGGTCCCGTCCAGCCCCTGGCGCGAGGGTGAGCTCGACCGCGCCGACTGCCTGGCCGCCGCGCCGCTGCCGGCGGACTGGCAGCCGCTGCCCGGCATCGTGCGCCATGTCTTCACGCATTTCGAGCTGCGGCTGGAGGTCGTGGTGGCGCGTGCGCCGACGACGACCGGCATGGCCGAGGACGCGGCCGACTGGCAGTGGTGCGCCGTCGACCGCCTCGACGAGATGGCGCTGCCGACGGTGATGAAGAAGGTGCTGACGCACGGGCTGAAGGCATTGACCTAGGCCGGCGACGCTATAACTCCTCTCCAGGAACAGACTTCCGCAACGAGGTTCCGATGACGGTCGCCGAGCTGATCGCGCTGCTCGAGAACGAGGATGCCGACGCGACGATCCTGGTCAACATCGAGGGAACACCGCGCGAGATTTCCCATCTCGAGGCGCTGCCGCAGGAGGACGGCGAGATCGAGGTCCACATCATGATCCCCGACTGAGGCCGGCCGGCCTCAGCCGGCGGCGGGAGCCAGGTGCCAGACGATGACGAGCGCGGTCATGCCGATCGCGATGGCTGCCGGGGCCAGCAGGATGTCGACGGCCACATGGGAGCCGCGCTGATGGCCGCTGCCGACCTCGATCTCGCGCGACCTCCAGTCGTGGAACGAGCCGCGGCTCGCCTTGTCGTCGTCGCGCGCCGGGTCGGGGCTATGGCGCGCGAAGCTCCCCAGCGCGAAGACCAGGCCGATCGTGACGATGCACAAGTAGCTCACGAAGACCAGCGCGAGGTCGGTGTAGGACTCGCTGACATCGGGACTCCAGGTCGCGGCGAAGCCCCAGGCCGCGAGCAGCGCCCAGGCGGCAAGGGCGACGACGCCGCGGAAGATCCAGGGGTGCAGGCGCACGGTGGTGGGCCGTTCGGTGGACGGGCTGGTCATGGCCATGGTGGCCTCCGTTTGGCTGTTGCCAGACCAACGATGTGCCGGCGCGACCTGTTGCGCCGGCCTTGCCCTGGCGACCGCATGCCGCAGGCGTCCCGAAAGGTGTCAGGATGCGGTCCGCGACGACTGGCAGGGTGACGGCAACATGAAACGTCGGCGCACACCCGAGATGATCCACGCCGAATGGCGGCGCCGGATGGCGAACTCGCTGGTCTTCGCATCCGTGGCGCTGGCCGTGATGCTGGGGGCCGGCATCGCCGGCTACCACTACCTGGCCGACCTGCCGTGGATCGATGCGCTGCTCAACGCCTCGATGATCCTGGGCGGCATGGGGCCGATCGACCCGGTCAGGAGCGACGTCGGCAAGGTCTTCGCCTCGGTGTATGCGCTGCTCAGCGGGCTCGTGTTCGTGGGCGTGTGCGGGGTGCTGATCGCGCCTTTTGCCCATCGCTTCCTGCACCGCTTCCATGCCGAGCTGGAGGAGGGGGAATGACGGCCGTGGTGTCGCCGTCGATCAGCTGGTCGAACGCCTCGCCGAACAGCGCATGAGCCACGACCGTATCGGCCATCGCGCCCAGCTTGCGGTAGAACGCCAGCGCCTCGGTGTTCCACTGCTTGGCCGTCCACCAGAAGAAGATGCAGCCTGCCTGGCGCGCCTCGCGCGCCACCGCCGTCATCAGCGCCCGGCCGACGCCTTGCCGCCGCTCGCCGTCGTTGACGAAGAGATCCTGCAGGTAGAGGCCGCGCGCGGCATGCGGGGCGTCATAGGCGGCATGGAACATGGCGTAGCCGACCGGCCGCCCGTCGCGCTCGGCGATCAGGGCGGTCCAGCACGGCGCCTCGCCGAAGCCGTCGCGCCGCGCCGCGGCCGGACTGAAGCTGCTGACGGGGTCGCCCTGATGCGCGTTGAGGCCCTGCGCCATCTCGGCCAGCGCCTCGGCGTCCTCGATGGTGGCGCGGCGGACACTCAGCCCACGCCCACGCGGTGCGTCGCTCATGGCCCGCACGATGAAGCGACGGCAACGGAAGGCAAGCGATTTCCTTCGTGCGACGCCGCGCCGGCGCTACTGCATGCGGGCGCGCATCTGCTGGCGCAGGTGGTCGATCGGCAGGCGCTTGCCGTCGAAGTCGATGTGCCAGAAGGTCCAGCCGTTGCACGACGGCGCGCCCTGCACGGCGGCGCCGACCTGGTGGATCGAGCCGCGCAGGTCGCCTTCCGGGCCGGTGGTCGAAAGTGTCCCGTCGGCCTTGACCCGGGCCTGGATGCGGCCGGAGGGGTCGGCGAGCGTCGCGCCGGGCGTCAGCAGGCCTGTTTCGATCAGGATGCCGAACGGGATGCGCGGCTCGCTGCGCCGCGCCGGCTTGGGTGCGACGTCCTCGGCCGGCAGCGGCCGCACGGCGGCGATGCGCTTGCGGGCCAGCTCGGCGTAGTCGGCATCGCGCTCGATGCCGATGAAGCGGCGGCCCAGCCGCTTGGCCACGGCGCCGGTCGTGCCGCTGCCGAAGAACGGATCGAGGATCACGTCGCCGGGGTTGCTGGCGGCCATGATGCAGCGGAACAGCAGCGCCTCGGGCTTTTGGGTCGGGTGCGCCTTCTTGCCGCTGCCGTTCTTCAGGCGCTCGGCGCCGGTGCACAGCGGCAGCGTCCAGTCGCTGCGCATCTGCAGGCCTTCGTTCAGCTCCTTCAGGGCCTCGTAGTTGAACGTGTAGCTGCGCCGGCGGCGGTCGCGCGCCGCCCAGATCAGCGTCTCGTGCGCGTTGGTGAAGCGCTTGCCGCGGAAGTTCGGCATCGGGTTGGTCTTGCGCCACACGATGTCGTTGAGCAGCCAGAAATGCAGGTCCTGCAGCGCCGTGCCCATGCGGAAGACGTTATGGTAGCTGCCGATCACCCAGATCGTGCCGTCCGGCTTGAGCACGCGGCGCGCCGCCTTCAGCCAGGCGCGGGTGAAGGTGTCGTAGGTGGCGAAGTCCTCGAACTTGTCCCAGTCGTCGTCGACCGCGTCGACCTTGCTGTTGTCGGGCCGATGCAGCGCCCCGGCGAGCTGCAGATTGTAGGGCGGGTCGGCGAACACCATGTCCACGGAGCCGCTGGGCAGCTCCGCCATGATGTCGATGCAGTCACCAACAAGGACGCGGTCGGACAGCCCAATGTCCTTCGGCATGCGCAACGTTTCCTTCGCACCATGGATCGGCCACGGAGGAGGAACCGGCCGAGGCGGCAAAGAATGTGGCGTGCTGTGGATAAAGTCAATTAGTTTGTGCTGAATCAGCCATCTAAACCGGTTTGCTCAAGTGGTTGCCGGCTTCGATTCGCGCAACTCGGAATGTTGTGGCCTCAGAGCAGACGCCCCAGGGGCGCGAAGCTGAGGCGGTGATGCGGCGTCGGCCCGAGCTTCTGCAGTCCGGCCAGGTGCGCGGGCACCGAGTACCCGACATTGGTAGCCCAGCCATAGCCCGGATGGCGGATATCGAGCCGGTGCATGATGCGGTCGCGGGTGACCTTGGCGATGATGGAGGCGGCGGCGATCGAGTAGCTGAGCGCATCACCGCTGACGACGACCTCCACGGGACAGGCGAGCGGTGGCGGCCGGTTGCCGTCGACCAGCGCCATGGCCGGGGCGGTCGGCAGCGCGGCCACCGCCCGGCGCATCGCCAGGAAGCTGGCTTGCAGAATGTTGAAGCGGTCGATCTCGCGCGCGCTGGCGGCGCCGACGCCGATCAGCACCGCGTCACTCTTGCGCAGCGACCTGTAGGCCTTCTCCCGCTCCTCGATGGTGAGCTTCTTGGAGTCGTCGAGCAGCCGCAGCAGGCTGCGCTTGGCACGCGTTCTGTCGAGGATGACGGCGGCGGCCAGCACCGGCCCGGCCAACGGCCCGCGGCCGGCTTCATCGATGCCGGCGACAAGGCCTTCATGGCGCGATTCGATTCTAAAACTGGGCATTGCTGGTCGATGGTCAACATCGCCGCCCGCGCCACCGAACGGAAGCAAGATCTTTCAACAGCTTGTGGAGATCCTCCGGCGGCGCCGCCGGCAGGGTCAGAACAGCGACAGCTGGCCGCCCTGCGAAGCGCTGCCCGCGGCATCGGCCGGAACGCGGAACTGGGTGATGTCGAGCGTGTAGCGGAAGCGGTTCATCTCGAACCTGCGCGCCGCCAGCGCAAAGCGCGTGCGCAGCAGCTCGGCGTAGGTGCCCGTGCCGGTCATGCGCTGGGCCCAGTCCGAATCGTAGAGCTTGCCGCCGCGGGTCTGGCGCACCAGCGACAGGACATGCTCGGCCCGGCCGGGGAAGTGCTCGCGCAGCCATTCCTCGAACAGCGGCCCGATCTCCAGCGGCAGGCGTAGCACGGTATAGCCGGCCCGCGTCGCCCCGGCCGCTGCCGCCGCCTCGAGGATCGCCTCCATCTCGTGGTCGTTGATCGCCGGGATCATCGGCGCGCTCATCACGCCGGTGGGGATGCCGGCCTCGCTCAGCGCCTTGATGGCCGCGATGCGGCGCGATGGCGTCGAGGCGCGCGGCTCCATGACGTTGGCCAGATGCCGGTCGAGCGTGGTCACCGAGACGAACACCTCGGCCAGCTGGCGCTTGGCCATCGACGCCAGGATGTCGATGTCGCGCGTGATCAGGTGGTTCTTGGTGACGATGCCCACCGGGTGGTTGAACTCGGCCAGCACCTGCAGGATCGCGCGCGTGATCTTCAGCTCGCGCTCGACCGGCTGGTAGGGGTCGGTGTTGGTGCCCATCGCCATGACGTTGCAGCGATAGGATTTCTTCGACAACTCCTGGCGCAGCAGCTGCGCGGCGTCGGGCTTGAACAGCAGCTTGGTCTCGAAATCCAGGCCCGGCGACAGGCCGAGATAGGCGTGGCTGGGCCGCGCGAAGCAATAGATGCAGCCGTGCTCGCAGCCCCGGTAGGGGTTGATCGAGCGATCGAACGGCACGTCCGGCGAGGTGTTGCGGGCGATGATCGTGCGCGTGGCATCGCGGGTCAGCGTCGTGGCCAGGCGCGGCGGGTCCTCGTCCTCGGGGTGGGGGTTGACTTTGCCGGCGTCGCGGTCGTCCGCCGATCCCCAGCCGTCGTCGACCGCCACCGTCGTCTGGCTGTCGTAGCGGTTGGCCGGGTTGCCGATCGCGCCGCGGCCCTTGCGGGCGCGCGCCGCGACGGCCGCGTCGTGCGCCATGGGCGCGGTATCGAAGCCCTCGATGTCCGGCCCCGGCAGGGGTGTCGAACGGGGTCTCATGGCGGTGCCTTGATGAGAACGAAAGAAGAACAAATTGACTCGGCAAAGGGCGCGAGTCAAGCCTGTCCAGTCGTCCTCGGACGAGCGGCCTCAGCCGCTGCGGGGTGGCTTGCCCTCGTTCAGGCGCGGCAGCAGCTCGGCGAAGTTGCAGGGCCGATAGCGGATATCGAGCTGGTACTTCAGGATGTCGTCCCAGCCGTCGCGGCAGGCGCCGGGCGAGCCGGGCAGGCCGAAGATGTAGGTGCCGCCCGCGACACCGGCGACGGCGCGGCTCTGCATGGTCGAGGTGCCGATCTTCTGGAAGCTGATCCAGCGGAAGGTCTCGCCGAAGCCTTCGATCTCCTTCTCGAACAGGCCCTTGAGCGCCTCGGGGGTGACGTCGCGCCCTGTGACCCCGGTGCCGCCCGTCGTGATCACGACCTCGATCGCGGGATCCTGGATCCAGGCGGTGACCCGGCGCCGGATGTGCTCGATATCGTCGGTCACGATGGCGCGGTCGACGAGGTGATGGCCCGCACCCTTGATGCGCTCGACCAGGGTGTCGCCCGATTTGTCGTCGGCCAGGGTGCGGGTGTCCGAGACCGTGAGCACGGCGATGTTGACCGGCTTGAACGGCCGGCTCTCGTCGATGCGGTCCATGCGCGTCATGACATCCTCACGGTCTTGCATTGCGGTGGCCCGGACTATAGGCGTTTCCATGATGTCCACCCACGCGCATGATGTCGTCATCATCGGCGCCGGCCACAACGGCCTGGTGTGCGCGGCCTACCTCGCCGCCGCCGGGCTGAAGGTGAAGGTGCTCGAGCAGCGCGGCGTGGTGGGCGGCGCGGCGGTGACGGAGGAATTCCACCCCGGCTTCCGCAACTCCGTCGCGTCCTACACGGTGAGCCTGCTGCAGCCGCGGATCATCCGCGACCTCGAGCTGCGTCGCCACGGGCTGGAGATCGTGCATCGCCGTCTGGCCAATTTCCTGCCGCTGCCCGATGGCGGCTACCTCAAGGCCGGCGATGGGGTCACCCGCGGCGAGATCGCGCGCTTCAGCCCGCGCGATGCCGAACGGTACGACGCCTACGGTGCCGAGATCGAGGCCATAGCCGACGTGCTGCGCGCGCTTGCGTTGCAGCAGCCGCCCAATCTCGTCGGGTCGTGGCGGCTCGGTCTTGCCGAAGCCTGGCGCGCGCTCGCCACCGGCAACCGCCTGCGCCGGCTGACGCCGCCGCAGCGCCGCACGCTGCTCGACCTCTTCACCAAGTCGGCCGGCGATTATCTCGATGGCTGGTTCGAGGCCGATGCCGTGAAGGCCCTGTTCGGCTTCGACTCGATCGTGGGCACCTATGCCAGCCCCTACACGCCCAACACGGCCTATGTGCTGCTGCACCACGTGTTCGGCGAAGTGAACGGCCGCAAGGGTGCATGGGGCCATGCGATCGGCGGCATGGGGGCGATCACCCAGGCGATGGCGCGCTCGGCGCGCGAGCGCGGGGTCGAGATCGAGACCGACACGGCGGTGCGCGAGGTGATCATCGAGCGTGACCGCGCGGTCGGCGTCGTGCTGCAGGACGGGCGCACCGTGCGGGCGCGCGCCGTCGCCGGCAACGTCAACCCGAGGCTGCTGTTCGAGCGCCTGGTGCCGCCGGAGGCGGTGCCCGCCGATTTCCTGGAACGCATGCGGCGCTGGCGCTGCGGGTCGGGCACGTTCCGCATGAATGTCGCGCTGTCGGCCCTGCCCAGCTTCACGTGCCTGCCGAGCACCGGCGTTGCCGACCATCATACGGCCGGCATCATCATCGCGCCGTCGCTGGCCTACATGGACCGTGCCTATGACGATGCCAAACGCGACGGCTGGAGCCGCGAGCCGATTGTCGAGATGCTGATCCCCTCGACCCTGGACGACAGCCTGGCGCCCAAGGGCGCGCATGTCGCCAGCCTGTTCTGCCAGCATGTGCAGCCACAGCTCTCCGGTGGCCGGTCATGGGACGATCATCGCGACGAGGTCGCGGACCTGATGGTCGCGACCGTCGAGCGTCATGCCCCCGGCTTCGCCGCCAGCATCGTTGGCCGCCAGATCCTGAGCCCGCTCGATCTGGAGCGGACCTTCGGGCTCGTCGGTGGCGACATCTTCCACGGCGCCTTGTCGCTCGACCAGATCTTCAGCGCGCGCCCGATGCTGGGCTATGCCGACTATCGCTCGGCCGTGCGCGGCCTGTATCTCTGCGGCTCGGGCACCCATCCCGGCGGCGGGGTGACCGGTGCGCCGGGCCATAACGCGGCGCGCGTCATCATCGCCGACAGCCGCCGCGGCTTTCGCGCCTGAGGGCCGATCTATTCAGCTGCTTTGCTTGCAAGCGCGCCCAGCACCGCCTGCGTATCGCCGCCCAGCGCCGGCGGCTCGTGGCGCACCGGCAGTGTCTCGCCGTCGAAGCGGACCGGGAACCCGAATGTCTGCGTCTTCACGCCGGAGGGCAGGGTGATGGGCTGCACCCAGCCCATATGCGCGACCTGCGGGTCGGCTAGCACCTGGGCGTAGCTGTTGATGCGGCCATGCGGCACCCCGGCGGCCTCGAACGCCGCGATCCAATGATCGACGGGCTGCGTCGCGAACACGTGCTCCAGGATGTCCTTCAATGCCACCTGGTTCTGGGCCCGCAGCAATGTGGTGGTGAAGCGCGCGTCGGCGAGCAGGTCGGGGCGCGCCACCACCTCGGTCACGGCCTGCCACAGCCGGTCATTGCCGGCCGCGATCACGAAATAGCCGTCCTGCGCCTTGAAGGCCTGATAGGGGGCATTGCGCGGATGCGCCGAGCCCAGCTTGCGCGGGTCGCGGCCGGTGCCGAAGAACTCGCTGGTCTGCAGGGCGGCGATGCCGAGGCTGGCGCCCAGCATCGATACGTCGATATGCCCACCCGGGCCGCCGTTCTGCACCACGCGCAGCTTGGCGGCGATCGCGAACGCGCCGTACAGGCCGGCGGTGAAATCGGAGACCGGCACGCCGCACTTCACCGGCGCGCCATCGGGCTCGCCGGTGACGCTCATGATGCCGGAGACCGCCTGCACCGTGACGTCGAAGCCGCCTTCGCCGCTGCGCGGGCCGGTCTGGCCGAAGGCCGAGATGGAGCAATATATCAGGCCCGGCTTCTCGTCCTTGAGCGCCGCGTAGCCCAGCCCAAGCCGGCCCATGACGCCGGGCCGGTTGTTCTCGACCACGACGTCAGCCGACAGGATCAGCGCGCGCGCCTGCTTCTTGTGCTCCGGGTTCTTCAGGTCGAGCACGATCGAGCGCTTGTTGCGGTTCAGCGAGGCGAAGTTCTCGCTGTAGCCGTTGGAGATCGGCGGCCACTGGCGCAGCATGTCGCCGCCGGGCGGCTCGATCTTGATGACGTCGGCGCCGAGGTCGGCCAGCAGCATGCCGCAGAACGGCCCGGCCGCGACCTGGCAGAACTCGATCACCCTCACACCGGCCAGCGGCAGCATCTCGGGACCTCTGGAGCTAGCGTCGCGCGTCGCGCGCGGTGTGCGTCGGCCACTGGGCCTGGGCAACCTGGTCCAGCGACTCGGCCCGCTGGCCCAGCCGCATGCGGTAGATCCAGTAATTCGCCATGACCGACTCGAGGTAGCCGCGCGTCTCGTTGATGGGAATCGATGCGGCGAACAGCAACGGGTCGTTGGCCAGGTCGGCCGCGGCGAGCCAGCGGTTCACGTTGCCCGGCCCGGCGTTGTAGGCGGGCACCACCTGCATCAGGTTGTTGGCGTAGTCGTCAAGCAGGGTCTGCAGGTAGCTCTGGCCCAGCGACACGTTGTGGCTCGGGTCGTAGCGGTCGGTGCCGATCCGGTCGGGCATCGACTGGCGCTCCATCTGGGCGGCGGTGCCGGGCATGAGCTGCATCAGCCCCATGGCGCCGGCCCAGGAGCGGGCGCGCGGATTGAAGGCCGATTCCTGGCGCATCACGGCGAAGACCAGGGCGCGGTCGACACTGAAGCCCTCGCGCGGCGTGTAGGGCGGAATTGGATAGAGCGCGTTGTCCAGGCCTTCGATCTTCTCCGGCCGCTCGCGCGCCTGGGTGGCGACCTTCAGCGCCAGGCTGGGCAGCTTCGCCTCCTCGGCCAGAGCCAGCACGGCCTCGACCATGCGCGGGTCGGCGTCCAGCGCGGCGGCGTTCAGCTCGACCTCGGCATTGCTCACGGCCTTCAGCTGCAGCAGCGCCAGCCCGCGGCGTGCGGTGCGATCGTCGCGCAGCAGGCTGCGGCGGGTGCTGTTGAGCTCCGCGGCCTTCCATTGCGGCCGCACCTCGACGCCCAGGGTGCGCAGCGCGATCAGCCCGTAGAACGTGCGGTCGTAGATCGCGGCCCGCTTCATCCACAAGGCAAAGCGTTCGGGGCTGCCGGCCGCCAGGTTGGCACGCGCCGCCCAGAAGGCGCCGGCAGCGATGGTGGCGGAATAGGCGCGATCGCCCGGCGTCTCGGCGACACGCTCGAACTGGCGGGCAGCCTCGCTGAAGGCACCCTGGCGCCAGGCCGCGATGCCGGCCTGGAAGGCGGCCGAGGGCCGATCGTCATAGTCCTGCACGATCGGCTGGTCCTCGCCGCCGCTCTCGACCTGGCGGCTGCCGATCTCCGCGCGCCAGCGCTGCACCTCGTCCGGCGGCAGGGCACGCTGCGTGTCGGGCAGGTCCAGCACCAGACGCGCGGCCGAGAAGCCGCGATCCTCGATCATGCGCGCCAGCCGGCTGCGGATCGAGGCAGCCTGCACGGACTCACCGCCCATCATGCGCGCATCGGGCGCGATGGAACGCGAGGCCGTGGCGAACGTGGCCGCCTGCGGCTCGGGAGCGCCCGCCGGCCGGCGCGCCAGCGCGGCCTTGTAGATATTGGGGGCGTCGGGGTGGTCACCATAGTCCCGCAGCCAGTCGGCGAGCTGGTCGTAGGACGCAGCGTAGCCCGAAGACAGGTAGCGCTGCGCCAGCACGTAGCCGACGAGCACCTTGTCGCGCAGGGCGCCGATATCGGTGTCGGCAGCGGTCCAATCGCTGCTGGCCTGGGCGGCGATGATGCGCTGGTAGCGGGCCACGTCGGCGGAATCCAGCACCGTGGGCGGATTGCCGGCGACCTGCGCGCCCGGGTCGATGTCGATGACCGGCGGCGGCGGCACGTAGGCACGCCGCGGCGCCGCCTGCGGGCGGAACGTGGTGCGCTTGGCCGGCGCCGGCCGCGCCGCCGTGGGGCGCTTTGCCCCGGGGCGCGCCGCCACCGGTCGTGCCGGCGTTGTGCGCACCGCGGCTGCGCGTTGAGCGGCCGCAGGCTTCGCTGTCGGCACATGCGGTCGTGTCTGCGGCCGGGTGGCCTGCGCCCATCCCTCGGCAGCCGGCACGGCCGCCCACAGGACCAGCGCGGCAACCGCCGGCAGCACGATCGTCTTCATGATGGAGGTCTCCCCACGCCAGTGGCCCAGGCCAAGGCGTTGGTTAGTCGATTGCAGGCGCGCGGGCAAGCGGAGGAACCTCCATCTCCGGCTGCTGTCCGGAAGAAGGGATTGCTGCCATGCGTTGACCGGGCTGCGCGCCGCCCTATAGTCCGCCGACGCTTGAGGATCCCAAGGAGACAGCCATGTCGCTGTGGAACGAGCGCGCGGCCGCCGCGCGCGACATGCTTGCGAAGGTACGCCAGATCGAGGGTAGCGACGGCGTCACCCGCGAGGCGTTGGCCAAGATCGGCCAGGAGCTGGTCGGCCTGGCGACGCGCACGGAATTCTTTCCCCTCGAGCAGTTCCCGGTGCGGGCTGACGGCGGCATCTACCGCATCTCGGAAGATCCCGACCATCGCTTTGCGCTCTACGCCTCGGCCGGCGCGGAGGGCAAGCTGGTGCCGCCGCACAACCATACCACCTGGGCCTGCATCGCCGGCGTGCATGGCCAGGAGCACAATGTGCGCTACAGCCGCGTCGATGATGGCCGCAACGATCCCGAATACATTACCTTGGAGCGCGGCGGCGAGAGCACGATCGTCAGCGGCAACGTTATCGAGTATCTGCCGGATGACTTCCACACCATCCAGGTGCCGGCTGGCGGCGCGCCGGCGCTGCATCTGCATCTCTACGGCCTCAGCCTCGAGCATCTGCCGGACCGGGTGACGGTCGAGCAGGAGACCGGCCGTGCCAAGCGCTTCATGGCCAAGCCCAGGATCCTGACGCCGCTCATCTCGGCTCAGGAGGTCAAGGCGGTCCTGGGCACCGACGCGGAGCTGGCGTTCTTCGACGCGCGCGAGGAGGGCGAGTTCAACGAGGGCCACCCGCTGTTCGCCACGCCCTTGCCGCTGTCGAAGCTCGAGCAGCGCGTGCGCGCGCTGCTGCCCAGCCCGGATGCCCGCATCGTGCTGATGGATAGCGGCGAGGAGGGTCAGATGGGCCGCGCCAACCGCGCCGCCGCCCGCCTGTCGCGCTGCGGCTACGGCAATGTCGCGGTCATGGATGGCGGGCTGAAGGCCTGGCGCGATGCCGGCTACGAAGTGTTCGGCGGCGTCAACGTGCCCAGCAAGGCCTTCGGCGAGGTGGTCGAGCATGACTGCGACACGCCGCGCATCGAGGCGGCCGATCTGAAACAGCTGATCGACGAGGGCAAGGACCTGATCATCCTCGACAGCCGCCCGATGGACGAGTTCCGCAACATGTCGATCCCCGGCGGCATCGACTGCCCCGGCGCCGAGCTGGTGTACCGCGTCAAGGATTTCGCGCCCAACCCGGAGACGCTGGTGGTGGTCAACTGCGCCGGCCGCACGCGCTCCATCATCGGCGCGCAGTCGCTGATCAACGCCGGTCTGCCCAACAAGGTGATTGCCTTGAAGAACGGCACCATGGGCTGGCACCTGGCCGGCCTGCAGGTGGCACGCGGGCGTCACGACACCTATCGCGGCCAGAGTCAGGCGGCGCTCGGCTGGGCCCGCGAGGCGGCTGCTCGTGTGGCCCAGAAGGCAGGCATACGTCCGATCCCGATGAGTGAGCTGCGGCGCATCGAGGCGGCCGCGGCCAGCGCCGGCGGCAGCGTCTACAAGCTCGACGTGCGCGATCCGGCCGAGTACGCCAAGGGGCACCTGATCGGGTTCCGGCATGCGCCGGGTGGTCAGCTGGTGCAGGCCACCGACCACTATGTCGGTGTGCGCAACGCCACGATCGTGCTGCACGACAGTGACGGCGTGCGCGCCACCATGACGGCGCACTGGCTGGTGCAGATGGGCTGGCAGAAGGTCCATGTGCTTAAGCACCGGCCGCTGACGGACGAGATCGAGACCGGTCCCGAGCGCCGTCCGGTGCCTGGCCTCAATCGGGTCGCGGTCGCCACGATCGAGGCGCCGGAGCTGAAGGCGATGGTCGATGCCGGCGAGGTGCTGGTGGTCGACCTCGACACCTCTATCCGCCACCGGGATGGCCATGTCCCCGGTGCCTGGTTCGCGGTGCGCGCCGGCCTGGGCAAGACGTTGCCGGAGATGCTGGCGCAGACACCCGGTGCCAAGCAGGTTGTGCTGGTGTCACCCGACGGCGTGTCGGCACGGCTTGCCGCGGCTGATGTGGTCGAGGACGGTGCCACGACGCTGCCGGTCATGGTGCTGCAGGGCGGCATGCGCGCCTGGCGCGATTCGCGCCTGCCGATCGAGAAAGGCCAGAACCGCATGGCCGATCCGCCGACCGACGTCTGGTACCGGCCCTATGACCGCGCCGAAGGCGTCGAGGCGGCAATGAACCAGTACCTGACCTGGGAGGTCGACCTGGTCGGCCAGGTGCAGCGCGACGGCGATGCGCGCTTCAATGTGCTGAAGATGTAGCTCTCTTCCCTTCCCCACACTTGCGTGGGGAAGGTGGCCGAAGGCCGGATGGGGAGCTCACGTGGTCCATGGAACTGAGACCACGTCGGCTCCCCTCCGCCCCTTCGGGGCACCTCCCCAACTTCGTTGGGGAGGATGATGCCTCACCCCGCCAGCCTTTCCAGGAACGCCCGCAGCATGGGGGCCCATTGCTCGGCGTCGGCATGGCTGGCGAGATGGCCCTTGTCGGTGACCAGCTCGACATAGGTGATGTCGACACCTGCCTTGCGCAGATCGGCGGCGTAGCCGGGACCGATCGTGCCGGGGAACAGCTTGTCGTTGGGGGCGATGACGTAGAGCACCTTGGCTTTGATCTTCGCGTATTCGTCCGTGATGTCGAAGCGGCTGATCGCCTTGCGCAGCGCCACCAGCGAATGGCCATCGTAGTTGGCGGCCCACGCCCGTGCGGTAGCCCGGATCGCGGCCTCGCGTGCGGCGGCATCGGGAATTGTGGCGGCGAGAAGCTCGCGCTGACCGTACTGCACCAGCGTATCGTAGCGGATCGCTTCCAGCACCGTCCTGATGCCGCCGTTCTCATAGTACCAGCCGCCGTTCCAGTTGGGATCCGTGGCCAGGCGCTTGGTCAGCGCCTCGATCGCCTCAAGCCCGCTGCGCATCCGGGGCGCCGTCACCGTCGGCACGATGCCGCGCATGAAGTCCGGAAATGTCACCGCCCATTGAAAGGCCTGGAAGCCGCCCATCGAGGGGCCGACAACGGCATGCAATCGTTTGACGCCCAGGCTGTCCAGCAGCAGCTTCTGCGCCCGCACCGAATCGCGCAGCGTCACGTCGGGGAAGGTTGGTCCATAGGGCTTGCCGGTGACCGGATCGATCGTGTTGGGCCCTGACGAGCCATGCGCCGAGCCCAGCGCATTGGCGCTCACGACGAAGTAGCGGTTTGTGTCGATTGCCTTGCCCGGGCCGATCAGCGCGTCCCACCAACCCGGCTGGTCTTTCGGCACACCCTTGGCGGCCTTGCCCGGCGCGTAGCGGCCGGCGACATGCGCGCTGGACGTGTAGCCGTGGGTGACCATGATGGCGTTGTCCGCCGCCGCGTTGAGAGCGCCATAGGTCTCGTAGGCCACGCGGCAGTCGGGCAATGTGCCGCCGAGGTCGAGGTTGAAATCGCGTGTTGTGAATGTCCTGCCTTCGACGTGATCAAGCGTGGCATCCATGGCGGCCTCACAGGATTTTGTAGAATGGCCGTGTTCTCGTCGGCCCCGGCATTGGCCGCAGAGAGTAGCATCACGACGACGCCTGGATCACACGGAGAGTTTCGATGCCGCCATCGCCACGCGTCGGCCGCCGAAGCCTGATCCGCGGCCTCGTGGCCGCAGGCGCAGCGACGCTGCTGGGACCGACGCCGGCCGCGGCCCAGCAGCGCCCGATCCTGACCCGCCCGATTCCGTCGAGCGGCGAAGCCTTGCCGGTCGTCGGACTGGGGAGCTGGATCACGTTCAATGTCGGCAACGACAAGGCTGCCCGCGATTCCTGCGCCGAGGTGATGCGCCACTTCTTCAACGGCGGCGGCCGGTTGATCGATTCCTCGCCGATGTACGCTTCTTCACAGGAGGTCATCGGCTACGGCCTCGACAAGCTCGGCAAGCCGGCGGCGCTGTTTTCCGCCGACAAGGTCTGGCTCCCGTACGGATCGCGCGGCCGCTACCAGATCGAGCAGTCCCGCCGGCACTGGAACGTGCCCCGCTTCGATCTGATGCAGGTGCACAACCTGCTGGCCTGGGAAGACCATCTGCCGACCTTGTTCGCCATGAAATCGGCAGGTCAGCTTCGCTATGTCGGGATCACGACCTCGGAGGGGCGCCGCCATCACGAGATCGAGCAGATCATGCGCAGCCAGCCGATCGACTTCGTCCAGGTCACGTACAACGTGCTCGACCGGCAGGTCGAGGAACGCATCCTGCCGCTGGCCCGCGACAGGGGCATCGGCGTCATCGTCAACCGGCCGTTCCGCGAGGGCGCGCTGATCAAGAAGGCGCTGCGCCATCCGCTGCCGAACTGGGCGGCCGACATCGACTGCGCCAACTGGGCCCAGATCATCCTCAAGTTCATCGTGTCGCATCCCGCCGTGACCTGCGCCATTCCGGCGACGACCAGCGTGGCGCATGTGCGCGAGAACATGGGCGCTGCCTACGGCCGGCTGCCGGACGAGGCGATGCGTCGGCGCATGATCGTGCATGTCGAGGCGTTGTGATGTCGGAGTGGTGGACCTACAGCCTCTCGGATTTCCTGCTCTTCTCGCCCCGGACCTACTATCGGCTGTTCGAGCTCTACAACGCCGATATCTGGCCTATCCAGATCCTGACCGTGATGCTTGGCGGCGCCATTCTTGCGCTGATCCGCTGGAATGGCGTGTGGCAGGGGCGTGCGGTCGCTGCCATCCTGGCTATGTGCTGGATATGGATCGCATGGGCATTTCATGCCGAGCGCTATGCGACCATAAACTGGGCTGCGACCTATATCGCGATGCTCTTTGTGGCGGAAGGACTGGCGCTGCTGGTGGTCGGCGCAATTCGCAGTCCGCTCCGCCTGCGGCCGGGTGGAAGCGTGGTGAACCGGGGTGGCCTCTGTCTGTTCGTGTTCGCGTTGCTGCTGCAGCCCGCCATCGGTCCGCTCGTCGGCAGGACATGGATGCAGGCCGAGATCTTCGGCGTCGCCCCGGATCCGACGGCAGTCGCCACCCTGGGTGTCGCGCTGATGGCTGACAGGGTTGTCCGGAACATCATGGTGGTGCCGCTCGTATGGTGCGTTGTGAGCGGCGCCACGCTGTGGACGATGGAGGCGCCGGACGCCTTTGTCATGCCGGTGGCCGCGTTGCTGGGGATTGGGCTGCTGATCTGGAAGGCGTGGACGCTCCGGCGCTCCCGTCGTGCGGCCGGCATCGCACCGGTATAGAATTCGGGCGGCGCAGGACTACTTGCCGAACACAGCGGCAGCGTAAGGAGAAGCAACGCAACATCAGGCGGGAGGACGCCATGGCGTACGAACCGGTTCTGCCGATCAAGCTCGACTCCACGTCCAACGGCGAGTTCGCCCCGGTGCCGGTCAGCCCCGGCATCGCGCGCGCCAACAGGCTGGCGGCCCAGCGCATCACGGACAACGCGCGGCATACGGGGCAAAAGAGGCGCACGTTCCTGACCGGCCTGTGCGGCGCGGCAACGACGCTGCTGACTCTCAACGAAGCCTTCGCCTCGCAGGGCGCCCGCGGCGGCGCCTTCGAGCTGCCGCCCGAGGCGGGGCTCGATCCGCAAATGGCGCAGGCGATCACCGGCCGCGAGTTCATCTTCGATATCCAGACGCACATGATCGAGGCCCAGGGCACGGCCTGGCGCAACGGCCCGTCCGCCGGCGGCCTCGACCAGCTGCGCTCCCTCCTGAGCCTGCCGCCGAAGCAGTGCGCCGAAGGACCAGGCCTGTGGTGCTACGATGCGCGGAACTTCGTCAAGGACGTCTTCCTCGACAGCGACACCGACCTTGCGGTGCTGTCCTTCGTGCCGGCGCTGCCCGATGAGAATCCCGTGTCGATGAAGGAAGCGACGCGCGTGCGCGATCTCGTGGCCGGGCTGGGCGACGGGCGGCGCCTGCTGCTGCATGCCATGGTCGTGCCCAACGCGCAGCCTTATCGAAGGCAGCTCGAGCGGATGGTTGAGATGCACCGCGCCTACGGCATCGCGGCCTGGAAGGTCTATCCGCAATGGGGTCCCAGAGGTGTCGGCTGGTGGCTCGATGATCCGGAGGTGGGCATTCCCTTCATCGAGCAGGCGCGGCGCATCGGCGTGAACAACATCTGCATGCACAAGGGACTGGCGTTTGGCGGCCAGGAGCCGCGCTACGCGTCCTGCGTCGATGTCGGCCGGGTCGCCAAGCGGTATCCGGACGTGAACTTCATCATCTACCATTCAGGCTTCGAGATCAGCCGGCGGGAAGGGCCGTATGACCCGGCCCGCGCCGATCGCGGCATCGACAGCCTGGTGAAGTCGCTACAGGACAACGGCATTGCGCCCAACAGCAATGTCTACGCCGAGCTGGGCAGCACATGGCGGATGGTGATGCGCGACCCCGACCAGGCGGCGCACACCTTGGGCAAGCTCTTGAAGCATGTCGGCGACAAGCGCGTGCTCTGGGGTTCCGATTCGATATGGTACGGCTCGCCGCAGGACCAGATACAGGCGTTTCGTGCCTTCCAGATCAGCCGCGAGTTCCAGGACCGCTACGGCTATCCCGCCCTGACTCCGGCGATCAAGGCCGATGTGTTCGGCCTGAACGCGGCGCCGGTCTACAGGATCGACCCGGCCACGGCACGCCGCCGCGCCGACGTCGACACGGTCGGCCGGCTCAAGGCGGCCTATCTCGAGGCCCCGGATCCGAGCTTCGCCACCTACGGTCCGCGGGATGCGACGGAATGGCGCCGCTTCCGCGCGAGGCATGGCGACGGGCCGGGCTGATGTGCCCCGGAGGTCTATGACGCCAGGATCTGGTCAAGCCGCTCGCGGATATTGAGCAGGTCGATCCATGTCTGCCGCTTGCCGCCGGGTGTGCGCAGCAGATAGGCCGGGTGGAACATCGGCATGGTCGGAATGCGTGTGCCGTCGGGCAGGGTGTATTCGAACCAGCGACCGCGCAGGCGGGTGATGCCGGTCTCGGTCTCGAGCAGGCTCTTGGCCGGGACGCCGCCGGCCAAGACCAGCAGCCGCGGCCGCTTGAGCTCGATATGGCGGCGCGCGAAGGCGACGCAGATCGCGACATCGCTGAGGTTGGGCGTGCGGTTGCCTGGCGGTCGCCAATTCAGGATATTGGTGATGTAGACGTCGCGCTCGCGGGTGAGTCCGATGGCCGCGAACATGCGGTCCATGAGCCGGCCGCTGACGCCGACGAACGGCTTGCCTTGGCGATCCTCGTCCTCGCCCGGCGCCTCGCCCACCACCATCACCGGCGCATCGGCGGCGCCGTCGGCGAAGACCGTGTTCTTGGCCAGCCGCTTCAGCGAGCAGCCTTCGAAGGCGCGGATGGCCGCTTCCAGCTCGACCAGCGATTCGGCCCGGGCGGCGGTGGTGCGCGCATCCTCGACCAGTTGCGGCGACTCCAGCGGCACCGTCGGCATGGCGCGCGCGGGAGCGCTGGTCCGGGGCGCGGCTGCAGCGGGCGGGGGCGCGGCCGTCGCGACCCGTGCCGGCACCGATGCCGGCGGTGTTGCCGGCCGTGCCGCGAGCGCGACGGTGGCCTCATAGCGATCAAGCGCGGCCTCGCCGATGGCCTCGTCGACCCCGGCTTCCGCGTACCAGCGCAGCAGGGCGGCAATGTCGGTGGCGGAAGGCAACGCGTCCATCGGATAGGTGTTTCGCAATGCGGCGAGGGGCAATCTGGCAGCGTGGGTAGCGCGGCGCAAACGGGTACGCTATTGCTACTGCCAACATGGGCGATGTGGCGCACTCCGTCCATCGTCTATTTGCCAACAGGGGGAGCATCCGGCCGCGGACCCGGTGGCGCTTGCGGAGAGGGACGATGTCGCGCGAGTCAATGGAATACGATGTCGTGATCGTGGGCGGCGGGCCGGCAGGCCTGGCTGCGGCGATCCGGCTGAAGCAGCTCGCGGCCGAGCAGGGGCACGAGGTCTCGGTCTGCCTGCTGGAGAAGGGCTCCGAGGTCGGCGCCCATATCCTGTCGGGCGCCGTCATCGACCCGATCGCGCTCAATGAGCTGCTGCCGGACTGGAAGGAACGCGACGCGCCGATCAAGACCCAGGTCACGGACGATCGCTTCCTGTGGCTGACGCAACCCTCATCGATCCGTTTCCCGAACTTCTCGATGCCGCCGCTGATGAACAATCACGGCAACTACATCGTCAGCCTGGGCAATGTCTGCCGCTGGCTCGGCCAGCAGGCCGAGGCGCTGGGAGTCGAGATCTATCCCGGCTTTGCCGCCGCCGAGGTGCTCTACAACGACGACGGCAGCGTCAAGGGCGTGGCCACCGGCGACATGGGCATCGCCAAGGACGGCCACCACAAGGACAGCTACACGCCGGGCATGGAGCTGCACGCCAAGTACACCTTCATCGCCGAAGGTGTGCGCGGCTCGCTGGCCAAGATGCTGTTCGAGAAGTTCAAGCTGCGCGAGGGCGTCGACCCGCAGAAGTTCGGCATCGGGCTGAAGGAGCTGTGGGAAATTCCCAAGGACAAGCACAAGCCCGGGCTCGTGGTGCACACGCAGGGCTGGCCGCTCACCGAGTCGGGCTCGCAGGGCGGCTCGTTCATGTACCACTACGACGAGAACCTGGTGTCGATCGGGTTCGTGGTGCACCTCAACTACGAGAACCCGTACGTCTCGCCGTTCGACGAGTTCCAGCGCTTCAAGACCCACCCCGATATCCGGGGCTATCTGGAAGGCGGCAAGCGGATCGGTTATGGCGCGCGAGCCATCAACGAGGGCGGCATCCAGTCGATCCCGAAGCTCACCTTTCCGGGTGGCGCGCTGATCGGCTGCTCGGCGGGCTTCGTCAACGTGCCGCGCATCAAGGGCAGCCACAACGCCATGAAGAGCGGCATGCTGGCGGCCGAGGCCGCCTTCGCCGCGCTGAAGGGCGGCAGCGAAGGGCATGACGAGCTCACCGCCTATCCTGAGGCGCTGCGCCGCTCGTGGCTGTGGAAGGATCTCGACAAGGTGCGCAACGTCAAGCCGTCGCTGCGCTGGGGCTCGCTGATCGGGACGGTGTATGGCGGTTTTGACATGTGGATGCATGATATGGGCATCCGCCTGCCCTGGACGCTGCACCACCACAAGGCCGACTACCAGACCCTCAAGCCGGCCAGCGAGTGCAAGCCCATCGCCTATCCCAGGCCGGACGGCGTGGTGAGCTTCGACAAGCTGTCGTCAGTTTTCCTGTCGGCGACCAATCACGAGGAGGACCAGCCGGTCCATCTCAAGCTCAAGGATCCCTCGGTCCCCATCGGCGTGAACCTGCCGAAATGGGCCGAGCCGGCCCAGCGCTACTGCCCGGCCGGGGTCTATGAGGTGGTTGACGGCGAGAACGGCCAGAAACGCTTCCAGATCAACGCCCAGAACTGCGTCCACTGCAAGACCTGCGACATCAAGGACCCGTCGCAGAACATCAACTGGGTCGTGCCCGAAGGGGGCGGCGGACCGAACTATCCCGGCATGTAGGGGGCAAGCCGGCGCTTCACATGGACGTCATGCGCCGCCCCTGCTATGCGGGGTGTCGAAAGCACAGTCCCGCCCTATTTCTCGATCAGAAAGTCGGCGGGAATCCGACTAGAGACGGCGCGGAGCAGTGCGCATGAGTGCCAAGGCGGGACGTGTGTTGATCATCGCGTCGTTCGTTGCGCTTGCCCTCGGGGCAGCGGCGGTGATCGGTGTCGATCTGGTGCGGCGCGACCAGCCGGCCAGTGCCCAGTCGGGACAAGGCCGCGGCGGCGACCCGCAGGGGCGTGTGCGCCAGCCACGCAGCCTTGATGGCCTCTACCTCTCGGCACGCGTCGCCGAGCAGGCCCGGGACTACGAGGGCGGCCTGGCGCAGGCCGAGCTGGCGCTGCGCCGGTCACCCGACGATCCCTATGTCCAGCTTCTGACGTTCCGCCTGCGGCTGCTGGCTGGCAAGATTTCGGCGGCGGCCGAACTGGCGCCCAAGATCATCGCCATGAGCTCGGTCGACGGCATGCCGGGCGCGAATGAGGGGCTGCCGAATCTGACCCTGGCGGTGATGGCGATCCGCAAGGGCGATTTCAAGGCGGCCGAGCCCTATGTCGCCAAGCTGGGCGACGACGCCTCGACCGGCCTCATGCGCCCGATTATCGAGGCCTGGCTCAAAGTCGGCCAGAAGGACTTCGCGGCGGCACGCGGCCGGCTGGAGGCGGCGCGGCCTGACGATGAAGTGCTGATGGGCCTGTTCCGCATCTATGAAGGCCTGTTCGAGGAGGCCGCCGGAGATCGCGATGCCGCCGAGCGCAAGCTGCGCGAGGTCGTCAAGCAGGACGAGGTCGCGCCGTTGCGCACGGTGCTGGCGCTGGCCGGCGTGCTGCGCCGAGCCGGCAAGACCAACGAAGCGCGCGACTTGCTGCGCAAGTACGGCGAGGCCAATGCCGACGCCGTGGTGATGGACAACCTGGTGCGCAACGACTCGCTGCCGCGTCAGCCGACACCAGCCGACGTGATCGCCGATGTGCTGCTCGATATCGGCAGCGCGATCGCCGGCGCGCAGCGCGAGAACGCCGGTGACCTCGCCCTGGTCTTCGTCTGGCTGGCGCTCGAGCTGTCGCCGACATCCGACAACGCGCATCTGGTGGCTGCCGACCTGCTCGAATCCGGGGACCGGCCGGACAAGGCCATCGCGCAGCTCAACGCCGTCGACGCCGCGTCGCCCCTGCAATGGCGGGCCCGGATGAAGGCGGCCGCCCTGCTGGCCGATACCGGCAAGACCGAAGAGTCCATCAAGGCGCTGCAGGCGATGGTCAGCGAGCGGCCGGAGCGGATCGACGCCGCAGCGGCCCTGGGCGATCTGCTGCGCAGCAAGGAGCGTTATGCCGAGGCGGTGAAGGCCTACGACACGGCGGTCACGCGCCTGCGCAACGTCGAGGACCGGCACTGGGCGCTTTTCTATGCCCGCGGCATCGCGCTGGAGCGCATCAAGGATTGGCCGCGGGCCGAAGCCGATTTTCGCCGGGCGCTTTCCATGGTGCCGCCGGACGATGAAGGCAAGCGGCGCAGCCGCGGCTTCGTGCTGAACTATCTCGGCTATTCCTGGATCGACCAGGGCGTCAACCTCGATGAAGGGTTGAAGCTGCTGACCGAAGCGGTCGAGCTGGTGCCCAATGACGGCGCCATCACCGACTCGCTGGGCTGGGCATATTACCGTCTCGGGCAGTACGAGCGGGCCGTCACCTTGCTGGAGAAGGCGATCCAGCTCAAGGCCGACGATGCCACGATCGTCGAGCATCTCGGTGATGCCTACTGGCATGTCGGGCGCCAGCGCGAGGCCCGCTTCCAGTGGGAGCGCGCCTTGCGCCAGAAGCCGGAACCCGACCGTGTCGATCCGCTGAACCGAAAGCTCGCCGAGGGGCTCACCCGCGAGCTCGACCAGCCGACCGTCACCAAGCCGCCGGCGGCGGACACGGCACCGGCCGAGAAGCCGGCGGAGAAGAAGTAAGGCGCGGCACGTCAGGATGATTGCGCGCAACGCACCGGCGAAGGTGAATCTCTACCTGCGGGTCGTGGGCCGGCGTGCCGACGGCTACCATCTGCTCGACTCGCTGGTGGCATTCGCGACCTTGGCGGACCGTGTCGAAGCCGAGACGGCGGACGCGTTGTCGCTTCGGCTCGACGGGCCGTTCGCCTACCCGCTGGTCGTCGAGTCGACCGGAGACAATCTGGTGCTGCGCGCGGCGCAGGCCTTGGCTGCCCGGCTTGGGATCGTGCCGCGCGCCCAGCTCAAGCTCACAAAGAACATTCCGGTCGCTGCCGGCCTGGGGGGAGGGTCCGCCGATGCCGCCGCGGCGTTGCAGGTGCTGAGCACCCTGTGGGGCGCCGACCTTGCCGAAGCCGAGCTTGCCGAGATCGCCGCCGGCCTGGGGGCCGACGTGCCGATGTGCCTGGCCGGACGCACGGCGACGGTATCGGGCATCGGCGAGCAGATCGGCCCCGGGCTGGGCCTGCCGGCCTGCGGCCTGGTGCTGGTCCATCCGCTGGTGCCGTTGCCGACGGCCGACGTCTTCCGCGCTGTGGCCCGTCGGCCGTCGGCGCCGATGGCGGACGCGCTGCCCATGCGCCACGGCCCGCCGACGGTCGCCGCCCTGGCGCAGGCGCTGACCATCCGCGGCAACGACCTGACCGATGCTGCGGTCTCGCTGGTCCCCGAGATCGGCGCCATCCTGGCGGCGCTGCATGCCACGCCGGGCTGCCGCTACGCCGCCATGAGCGGCAGTGGCGCCACGTGCTTCGGCCTGTACGAGGACGTGCTCGCGGCCGAGGCGGCCCGGCTCGACATCGCGCAGACGCATCCGCGCTGGTGGACCTACGGCGGCGCGTTCCTCGGCTAGGGACCGTACGCCCCGTCGGCCTACTTCTTCTTCGCGGCCTGCTCGACCCGCTGGCGCAATGCCTCGACCAGGGCCTGCGAGGTCTCGCCGGTCTCGGGCAGGTTGGCCGAACGCTGGAAGGCCTTGATGGCGTTGCGCGTGCCCGGGCCCATCAAGCCGTCCGGCTTGCCGTTGTAGAGGCGCAGGGTCGACAGCAGCTTCTGGACTTCGATGAGCTGCTCCTTGGCGTCTGCCGGATTTGCCGCAGCGGGCGTCGCAGTGCCCGGTGCTGCCGTATCCCCCCCGGACTGCGGTGGCGGCGCCAGCGCCGCCGAGGGCACCTTGGGCCCGGTACGAATGGTGTCCACGATCAGGCGGAACTCGGTCTCTCCCATTGCCTGGGCCCGCTTCAGGTCGGCGGCCGGCATGATGAGCTGCAAGCTGCTCATCTTCTGCTGCGCGCGCGCCGCGAGCTCGCTGTTCTGCGTCGCCGGGTTGGCGCGCTGGAACTGCAGCGCCATCGCATACCAGACCACCGCCTGGGCGAGGTCCTGCTGCACGCCGTAGCTGCCTTCGTCGTATATGACGCCGAGCGCATACATGGATGCGCTCATGCCGCTGCGCGCGGCTGCCTGCAGCAGCTCGACCGCACGCTTGGGGTCGGCCGGAACGCCGCTGCCGTCGCGATACATCAGCGCCAGGTTGTGCATGGCCATCGGCACGCCGGCGATGGCGGCCTTGGTGTACCATTCCAGCGCCTTGGCCGTGCTGCGCGTGAAGATGATGCCACGCTCATACATGACGGCGATATTGTACATCGCGCCCGGCGCGCCCCGATCGGCGGCGCGTTGCAGCCAGCCGGCGCCCTCGGTGGCGTTGACCTTCACGCCGGCCCCTTCGAGGTAGCGCCGCGCCAGCTCCTCCATGGCTTCGGTCTCGCCGGCATTGGCCCGGCGCTTGACCAGATCGAGCGTTTCTTCGGTGATCGGCGCAGTGCTGGGCGGCAATGGCGGCCCGGCGGCACGCGGGCCCGCCGACGGCGGCGCGCCGGCTTCGGGCTTGCCCTCCGGCGCGCCGGCATTGGGGGCTGGCGCCGGGCTTGTTGGCGCAGTGCCAGGTGCCGGCGTCGGCGGCTTGTCCGCTTGCTGCGCGCGCAGATGCCCTGAAGGTAGCACCAGCATGGCGATCCCGATGGTCGCGCCCAGCCCGACCAAGCCAGCGAGGGCCGCGCGCGCCCGCGGCTTGGCCGGCGCTGCCGAGAGGAGGGTATCGGCCGTCGACTTGGCGGGTCGAGCAGTCGGCAGCTTGCTGTCGGTCATGCGTACAAGTCCTGAACGAGGCGATCGACGTTAGCCCGTCCGCGCCGGACCGGCGAGGGCGTCCTGTAGCGGCCATGCGCGCCGCAAGGTGAGGATCAGGGTGGAGAGCAGCAGCACGGCACCGGCTTGATGCACCGTCGCGATGGCGAGCTCGGCGCCGGTCAGGATCGTGCCGATGCCCAATCCGAGCTGGATCAGCGCCATCAACGCCACCATGGTCGTTGCGCGTCGCACGGGGGCCGTCGCATCGACGCGGCGCGCCCGCACCCACAGGGCCAGGCACAGCACGACCAGGATCTTGGCCAGCCAGCGATGCGCGAACTGCGTGCCGGTCTGCGTGGCGACGAAGTTCAGCCAAGCGGGCTCGAGCTCGAGCAGGCCAGGCGGGATCCAGTAGCCCGACATGGTCGGGAACGTCGTGTGGACCTGGCCGGCACGCAGGCCGGCCACGAAAGCACCGAAGGTCAGGACCACGAACAGAAACCCGACCGCGGCAGCCGCGGCTCTGCCGACGCGCCGGTCGCCGGCCAGGGGTGAGGGTGCTTCGGGGCGCAGCAGGCCGAAGGCCAGCCACAGGATATAGGCATAGAGGCTGATGGCCAGGACAAGGTGCAGCGCGAGCCTGTAGTGGCTTACCGACGGCGCGTCCTGCAGCCCGCTCGCCACCATGATCCAGCCGACGGCGCCCTGCAGGCCGCCGAGCAGCAGCAGCACGACCAGACGCGGCTTGAGCCAGCGCGGCACCCGGCCCCTGATGAAGAACCACAGCATGGGCAGCGCGAAGGCGAGGCCGATCAGGCGGCCCCATAGCCGGTGCAGATACTCCAGCCAGAAGATTTCCTTGAACTGCGCGACCGTCATGCCCTGGTTGACCAGCCGGCCCTGCGGCGACTGGGCATACTTGGCGAGCTCGGCCTGCCAGGCCGCGTCGCTCAACGGCGGCAGCCAGCCGGTCACCGGCTTCCATTCGACCATCGACAGGCCGGATTCCGTGAGCCTGGTCAGCGCCCCCAGCACGATCATGGCAAAGATCATCGCCGCGACGACAGCCAGCCAGCGTCCGATGGCTCGCGCGTCCGAACGACCGGTGACAGCGGCCGGCGGTCGATCGGCCGTAGGGAAAGCCACGCTCATGCTTCGGGTTGTGCGCAGCGCGGCCGGCAGTGTCAACCCGGCGTACGGTCGCGTTTGAGGACGGGTACACCTGTCATCCCGAGCGCAGCGAGGGATCTCCCACGAATGGCGCGCTGTTGCGTCTTCCGCAGGAGATCCTCGCTGCGCTCGGGATGACTGTCGATGCTATAATAGCCGCATGCCGACGGTGCAGCTTCTCGTCAACGCCCTGGCGCTGGGTGCCGCGTACGCGCTCGTCGCGCTGGGCTTCGTCCTGGTGCTCAACGCCGCCGGCGCGGTGAACTTCGCGCATGGCGACATGGTGATGCTGGGGGGTGTCGCGGCGGTCGCCGCGAGCACGCTGCTCGCGGCCGGCGGCCTGCGGTTGCCGGGCATCGTGCTGGTGCCGCTGGTCGTGATCGTATCGGGACTGGTTGGCCTGGTGGTCGCCGCCGTGGGCTTCTGGCCGCTGCGCGATCGGCCGCCGGCGGCGATGTTCGTGGCCACCATCGCGCTGGCGGCGGTGTTCGAGCAGTCGGCGACCGCCTTCTTCGGCCCCGAGCCGCGCGCCGCGCCGGCGATCTGGGACGGCCCCCCCGTCATCATCGGCGGCATCGCGCTTGGCCGGCAGCCGCTTGCGCTCATCCTCGTGGCCGGCCTCGCCCTGGCCGGCGTCTATGCGCTGCTCGAACGCACGCAGATCGGCCGCAGCTTCCGCGCCGTGGCGCAAGATCGCGAGATGGCGCGCGCGCTGGGGCTGCGCGCCACCCGCCTGATCGTTGGCGCCTTTGCGCTCGCCGGCGGCCTGGCCGGCCTGGCCGGCGCGCTGCTCGGCCACCAGTTCTTCGTCAACGCCGGCCAGGGGCCGGCCTACATGCTGAAGGCCTATATCGCGACCGCCATCGGCGGCTGGGGCAGCGTGCCGGGCGCGCTCGTGGGCGCGCTGCTGATCGCGCTGTTCGAGATGCTGGTGTCTGCTGCCCTGTCGGCAGTGTGGGCGCAGGCGCTGCTCTACCTGTCGCTGCTGGCGATCCTGCTGCTGCGGCCGCAGGGCCTGTTCGGCGAAGCGGTCGGGCGCCGCGCGTGACCACGCTGCGTCCGCCGGCCGCGGCCGTCATGCGTGGCCCGGCGCCGATGCTGCTCGTGGCGGCTGCGGCGCTGGCTTGGCTTGCGCTTATCGGTGATGCCTATGCCGTGCGGCTGGCGACCCTGGCGGGCGCGCAGGCGCTGCTCGTGCTCGGCTACCAGCTCGTCTTTGGCCATGTCGGCGCGCTTTCGCTGGCGCAAGGCGCGCTGTTCGGGCTGGGAGCCTATGTCGCGGCGATGCTGTCGCTGCATGCGCCGTGGAGCCTGTCGCTGACATTGCCGGCCGCCAGCCTGGCGGCGATGCTGGTCGCCGCCCTGGTCGGGGCGGTGGTGCTGCGGCTGCAGACGCACTACTTCGCGCTGGCAACCTTGGCCGTGGCCCAGCTCATCCATCTGGCCGCGGTGAACCTGGAAGGCCTGACCGGTGGCGCCAATGGCTTGCCGGGCGTGCCGACAGTGTCACTGGCCGGCGTCGCCATCGGGCGTGGCTGGCCGATGCTGCTGCTGGCCTGGGGGCTGTTCGCAATCGCCGGTTGGGCCGTCGCGCGTGCTCTGGCAGGCCTGCGCGGACTGGCGTTGGACCTGGCGCGCGAGCATCCGTTGGCAGCGCAGAGCATCGGCATCGATGTCTCGGCGCTGCGCTTCACGGCGTTCGTTGCCGGTGCCGGGTTGGCGGGCCTTGCCGGTGGCCTGCATGCGCATGTCGTGGGGGTGGTGTCGCCCGACGTGACGGACATGCCGGTCATGGTCGGCTGCCTGATCGCTACCGTGATCGGCGGGCACCGTGCGGTCTTCGGGGCGGCGCTGGGCGCCATCCTGCTGACGCACGCGCCGGAATGGTTCCGCTTCCTGGAGAACCGCCATCTCATCGCCTTCGGCGTGCTGGCGCTGGCGATGGTGATCGTAGCGCCGGACGGTCTGGCGGCTCTTCTCGCGGCGATGCGCAACCGGCTGTGGCCCAGCCCTGACCAGACGCCGCCGGCGGCCATGCCGGCTCCACCGATCGCGACCACGCGACCACCACTCCTGCTGCGCGTTGCGCATGTCGGCAAGGCCTTCGGCGGCGTGCGCGCGCTTGATGACGTAAGCCTGACGCTGGCACCGGGAGAAGCCGTGGGCGTGATCGGTCCCAACGGTTCCGGCAAGACGACGCTGATCAATGTCATCACCGGGGTCGTGCCGGCGGATGACGGCGTGGTGCATCTGGGCAGCGAGCTGTTGCGGCATCGGCCGGCCTTTGCCATCGCGCGCCTGGGCCTCGCGCGCACATTCCAGCATGCCGAGCTGTCGGCGACGACCGTGGCGCTCGATGCCGTCGCGACGTCGGCGTTCGCGCGCACGCCGCGGCCGCAGCGGCACGCGGCCCGGACCGAGGCGATGGGCTGGCTGACCCGCCTGGGCGCGGGCGCGCAGGCAGGCATGCGCTGCGGCGCTCTGCCGGCCGGCCGACGGCGGCTCATCGAAGTGGCACGCGCGCTGATGGTGCGGCCGTGCGTCCTCATCCTGGACGAGCCGGGGGCCGGCCTCTCGCGGCCCGAGCGCATCGAGCTTGCACGCCGGCTGCGGGAGGCGCAGGAAGGCGGTGTCGCGCTGCTGGTCGTCGACCACGATATTGATTTCCTGGCGGCCTGCGCCGATCGGCTGATCTGCCTCGGGCGTGGCCGGGTCGTCGCCGATGGCCCGATCGACACCGTGCGGCGCGATCCGCTCGTGCGGCGGGCCTATTTCGGCCGCGACGACGATGCGGTGATCCAGGCATGACCACGACGCTGGAGATCGAGGGGCTGACGGTCGCCTATGGCGGCGCGCCGGTTGTCGACGGGGTGTCGCTGGCCGTCCCGGCCGGAAGCGTCGTTGCGCTGCTGGGTGCCAATGGCGCGGGCAAGAGCTCGTTGATGCGGGCCGTCATGGGGCTGGTGCCGTCCACGGCGCGACGGCTCGCCGTGGACGGGCGTGATCTTGCCGGCCATCCGCCGGAACGGCGCGCCGATGCCGGACTGGGCTATGTGCCGGAGGGGCGCCGCGTTTTCGCCGGCCTGACGGTGCGGGAAAACATCGAGGTGGCGGTCGACGGCGCGGCCGGTGCCCGCGCGGCGCGTGTGGCCGAGATGCTCGAGCTGTTCCCGGACCTGGCGGCAAAAGCCGGTGAGCGCGCCTGGCGCCTGTCCGGCGGGCAGCAGCAGATGCTGGCGATCGCGCGGGCGCTTGCCCGTCGCCCGAGCGTGCTGCTGCTCGACGAGCCGTCGCTGGGGCTGGCGCCGCTCATTGCCGCGGCGGTGTTCGCGCGCCTGCGTGCCGTCGCCGAATCAGGCGTTGCCGTGCTGCTGGCGGAGCAGAACGCGGCGCGTGCCCTGGCCATTGCCGATACCGCGATCGTGCTGGCGCATGGCCGCGTCGCGCTGGTGCGGCCAGCGGCGGGGCTGTCGGCCGACGACGAGGCGCTGGCCGCGCTGCTGGCGTAGTGATACCAGTGGCGTGGCCCGTGTTCTCGTGCGGGCGTTGCGTGCTGCCCGCCCGTGATCGACTCAGTCATCGCCTACATCGCCGCGTTGTTCGCGGCCACAGGCTTCTGGATTCCAGCCGTGGTCGTGCTGGTGGCCGGGCTGATGCGCGG
Organism: Vineibacter terrae; assembly: GCF_008039615.1. Taxonomy (GTDB): domain Bacteria; phylum Pseudomonadota; class Alphaproteobacteria; order Reyranellales; family Reyranellaceae; genus Vineibacter; species Vineibacter terrae. Next base: position 43,065 of record NZ_VDUZ01000007.1, read on the forward strand.
CTTCGCGGGCTTCGGCTCGGCCATGCTGATGGCGCCGGTGTTCGCGGTCCTGTTCGGGCCGACCGACATGATCGCGACAGTGGTGGCGATCGAGCTCGCCGTCAGCTTGCAGCTCTTTCCCTCGGCGCGGGGCGACTGCGACTGGCGCATCGTCGGCCCGATGAGTGTCGTGGTCTGTCTTGCCATGCCGCTGGGCGCCTGGCTGCTGGCCAGCGTCGACAAGGGGCTCATCGTCAAGACGGTGTCGGGCATCATCGTCGTCTTCGTGCTGATCATGGCGAGCGGCATCCGCTACCGCGGCGAGCGCTCGGTCGGCGCCGGCATGGTGGTGGGCGCGCTCTCGGGCGTGATGATGGCTACGACCAGCGTCGGCGGGCCGCCGGTGCTGATGTACCTGCTGGCCGGCAACGACCCGCCGGCGCGGCACCGAGCCAACATCATCACCTACTACATGGCGACCCAGGTTCCGCTGATCGGCATCATGTTCTGGTATGGATTGGCGGGTGTCGGATCGATCGTGCGCGGCCTGGTGCTGCTGCCATTGATGCTGGTGGGAGCCTGGATCGGCCGGCTGCTGTTCAATCCGCGCGACGAGCGCCTCTACCGCAGCGTGGCGCTGGCCATCCTGTTCGGTGCTGGCGCTTTCGGCCTGCTGCGCGACTTGATCATCCGCTAGGATGGGCCGACAGGACGACAGCGAGGCTATGGATGACCACGACCCTACCGCTGATCACGGCATTCTGGGCAGGGCTGATCGGACTGCTTGGGCTGGCGCTGGCGCTGAACGTCGTGCGCCTGCGCCAGAAGTTCCGCGTCGGCCTTGGTGACGGTGGTCATCCGGAGCTGACGCGCGCCACGCGGGTGTTCGGCAATTTCGCCGAGTACACCGCGCTCTGCCTGGTGATGATCGCGCTGCTCGACATGCTGGCGGGGCCGCGATGGCTGATCCACGCCTGCGGGGCGGCGCTACTGGTCGGCCGCGCCGCGCATGCCTGGGGGCTTGCCGGCAGCGGCGAGACGTCGGCCGGCCGCGCAATCGGCATGGTCCTGACCTGGCTGGTGATCCTGGCCGTCGGCGTGTCGCTGGTCTGGGCGGCGCGCGGCGCGGTGCTGTGATGCGCATCGTTGCCATCCGTGACATCGTCGCGCCGATCCGCTCGCAGATCGCGAACGCCTATATCGACTTCAGCCAGATGACGGCAAGCGTGGTCGCCGTCATCACCGACCGCGTCGTCGATGGCCGGCCGGTGGTCGGCTTCGGCTTCAATTCGAACGGCCGCTATGCCCAGCACGGCCTGCTCGGCGAGCGCTTCATGCCGCGCCTGCAGCTGGCCGATCCGGAAGCGCTGCTCGACGACCGCGGCCTGCTCGATCCGGCCCGGTGCTGGGCCGCGATGATGAAGAACGAGAAGCCCGGCGGCCATGGCGAGCGCTCGGTGGCCGTCGGCGTGCTCGACATGGCGATCTGGGATGCTCTCGCCAAGGCCGAGCGCCGGCCGCTGTGGCGCCTGCTGGCGGATCGCTACAACGGCGGGGTGGCCGATGACGCGGCCTGGGTGTATGCCGCCGGCGGCTATTACTACCCCGGCAAGGACGTCGAGCAGCTCACGGCGGAGATGCGCCGCTACCTCGACCTCGGCTACCGGCATGTGAAGATGAAGATCGGCGGCGTGGCGCTGGCCGACGACCTGCGCCGCATCGAGGCGGTCCTGGCGCTGGTCGGCGAGGGCGAGCGGCTGGCGGTGGACGTCAACGGCCGCTTCGACCTGCCCGCCGCCCTGGAGTGGGGCCGCGCGCTCGGGCCGTACGGGCTCAAATGGTACGAGGAGCCGCTTGATCCGCTCGACTACCTCGCCCATGCCGCGCTGGCCACGCAGTACGACGGCGTGATCGCCACCGGCGAGAACCTGTTCTCGATGCAGGATGCGCGCAACCTGGTCCGCCACGGCGGGCTGCGGCCCGATCGCGATGTGCTGCAGTTCGACCCGGCGCTGAGCTACGGGCTGGTCGAATACCTGCGCACGCTCGATATGCTGAAGGCCCACGGCTGGTCGCCGCGCCGCTGCGTGCCGCATGGCGGACATCAGTTCGCGCTCAACATCGCCGTGGGCCTGCAGCTCGGCGGCAATGAATCCTATCCGCAGGTGTTCGCGCCGTTCGGCGGCTTCGCCGACGATTGTCCCGTGGTCGACGGCCGTGTGCGCATGCCCGATCTGCCAGGCATCGGCTTCGAGGCCAAGAACGATCTGTGGGCGGTGATGAAGACGCTCCTGGATTGAGAGCGTCAGATCCGCGGGGTGCCGTCCTTCCAGCCTTCGGCACCGATCAGAGGCACGAAGCTCACCAGCCCAAGCTGCTCCTCGCGGTCCGGGGTGCCGTCGCCGCGCGTCACCCGGATCAGCGACTGGCCATGGGTATGATGCCCGACGGGCATCACCAGCCGGCCGCCCGGCTTGAGCTGGGCGCGCAAGGTGGGTGGCACGGAGGGGCCGCCCGCCGCCACCACGATGGCGTCGTAGGGCGCTGCCGCCGGCCACCCCAAGGTGCCGTCGCCCTCGACGACATGCACGTTGGCGTATCCCAGCGTCGCCAGCACGGCGCGGGCCCGTGCTGCCAGCGTCGGCAGCCGCTCGACGGTGAGCACCTCGGCGGCGATCTCGGCCAGCACCGCCGCGGCGTAGCCCGAGCCGGTGCCGATTTCCAGGACCCGCTCGCCATCACGCAGCGCCAGCGCCTCGGCCATATGGGCGACAACATAGGGCTGGGAGATCGTCTGGCCGTCGCCGATCGGCAGCGGCCCGTCATCGTAGGCTGCATCCTGCAGCCATTCCGGCACGAAGACATGGCGCGGCACCTTGCGCATCGCCGCCAGCACCCTGGCATCGCGGATGCCCATCCCGGCGATCTGGTGCTCCACCATGTCGTGGCGTTGCGCGGTGAACGGGTCGCTCATCGTCAAGCTCTCGCCGCACCAAGCCGGCGCGCGATGAAATGGCGTCAAGACACTCTATGCCAAGCACGGCCCCTGTGAAACCCGACCTGCGGTACGCAAGCCGCTGTCGCTTGGGGCAGCCCTGCAAAGCTGCAGAACCCGGGGCGGCGGATTCGTGATAGCGAATCGGCGGGCCGCTGGTCGTCGGCCGGCCGCGAAGGTCCCACCCACAGGAGCTGTGCCATTTCGCACCTTCAGACAGCGCTTGCCGCGATGCTGGCCCAGCAGACCTGCGCGACGATGGGACGTTCTGTGGTGCCGCTGGTGGCGCCTGCCATCGTCACCGGACTTGAGATCAGCCCGGCGCTGGTAGGTGTCTATCTCAGCCTGTCGTCGGCCGCCGCCTTCCTGGCGACCCTGGGATGCGGCGGCTTCATCCTGCGATACGGGGCGCTTCGGATCACACAGATCGGCATGCTTTTCCTGGGTGGCGGGCTGGCGATCTGCGCCAGCGGCACGGTGGCCGCCTTCGTGCCGGGAGCGCTCGCCAGCGGCCTCGGCCAGGCCGTGTCGACTCCATCCAGCTCCCATCTGCTGGGGCGCTTTGCGCCGCCGCGCCTGGCGCCGCTGATCTTCTCCCTGAAGCAGACCGGCGTGCCGGCCGGCCTCATGCTGGCCGGGATCCTGGCGCCCGCCCTGGTCGAGACGGTAGGCTGGCAGCTGACGCTGCTGTGCATCGCAGCGATCTGCGCCGGCGCGGCGCTGGCGCTGCAGCCGCTGCGCGACCGGTTCGACACCGACCGCAATCCGGCGCAGAAGCTGTCGCCTGCCGACATGCGCAGCAATGCGCTGCTGGTGCTGCGCCAGCCGGCGCTGCGCCTGCTGTGTTTCACCATGTTCAGCTTCGTGGGACTGCAGTCGCTGTTCACGGGCTTCTTCGTGCTCTACCTCGTGGAGGATCTTCGGCACGACCTTGCGAATGCCGGCTTCGTCTTCGCGATCGCCGTGGCGGTGGCTGTGCCGGCACGCATCGGCTGGGGCTGGGTGGCGTCACGCCTGGTGCCGCCGGGCACGCTGCTGGCGGCGCTGGCCATCGCCATGGCGGCCGCGGCCGCGGGCACGGCGGCGCTGGATGGGCGATGGCCGTTCTGGGCCATCGCCGCGGTCACGATGGTGTTCAGCGCCACGGCGGTGAGCTGGCACGGCGTGCTGCTCGCCGAGGTCGCGCGCCTGTCGCCCAGCGGGCGCATCGGCAGCACGACCGGTGTCGTGCTGGCCTTCGGCGATGCCGGTGCGCTGATCCTGCCCCTGATCTTCAGCGCCGCGCTGGCCTTGATCGACAGCTATCGCGCCGGGTTCCTGATCGGCGCCCTGCCGGCGTTGATCGTCGGCCTGTACAGCTTCCGCTCGCGCACGCGGCAACAACCGTAGCCGCGTGCAACGTGGGGCCGGGCTATTCCGCCGCGATCGCCCGCAGGCCGGCACGGCGCAGGGAGCGGTCGATCCACTGCAGCGCCACCTTCTCCTGGACGCTGTTCTGGATCAGGCGCTGGCGCAGGCACTGGAAGTCGACGCGGTCCAGCGGCTGATCCTGGTTGAAGCAGGAGAACACGATCGTCTCCTCGCCGGTCTGCGGATCGACCTGCCGCTGCAGGCACTGGGCGCAGATCTCCTTCATCATGCACTGCATCGGGCTGTTGATGCTGGCGATCGCCTTGTGATGCGGGTCGAGATAGGACTTCAGCACGCCATGGCGGGCCTGGCGCACCGCGTTCATCATGCCGTCCGAGCCGATGGCGATCAGGCGGTTGGTGGCGCTGAACGGGATCGGCTGCTCGCCCAGCTCGCCCGCGGCGTAGCGGCGCATCGCCTCGACGATGTTGGTGACGACCGACTTGTCCTGCGGCCGGCCGGGCGTGAAGCCGGGCGCCTCGTCGCACGACCAGACGATGACGTCGGCGGCAGCCTCGATCTCCTCCACCTTGTAGCGGTCCTGCAGGCGCTTGTAGCCGGCGAAGTACAGCACCTTGCTGCCGGCCTTGCGGAAGGCGGCCCCGATCGAGAACAGCACGGCATTGCCCAGGCCGCCGCCGACCAGCACCACGGTCTCGTCCGGCTCGATCTCGGTGGGTGTGCCGGTGGGCCCCATCAGGATCACCGTCTCGCCCGGCTCCAGCAGGTCGCACAGATCGGACGAGCCGCCCATCTCCAGCGTGATCAGCGACAGCAGGCCCTTTTCCTTGTCGACCCAGGCGCCGGTCAGGGCCAGGCCCTCCATCGACAGCAGCGTGCCCTCGACCCGCCGCGAGTGGAACTCGTAGTTCTGCAGGCGGTAGAACTGGCCCGGCGAGAAGGCGCGTGCCGCCGCCGGCGCCTTGACGATGATCTCCACGATGGTGGGCGTCAGGCGGTTCACCACATGCACCGAGGCGCGCCAGTCGGCGTTGGCCTCCGCGAGGATCGCCTCGGGCGCGCGCGTCGCCGGCGGCAGCGCGCTCATCACGCGGCTCACCACCGGATAGCCCAGCTTGGCGCCGCCCATCGCCTTCACGACGTTGCCGGCGAAGGAGGGGTGCAGGTCGCCGAAGAACGAAACCGCACGGCCGTCGTGATGGCGATAGGTCAGCACCCGCACGGCCGTCGGCTTGGCGACGCGCTCGGGCGCGACCGGCTCGCCATGCTCGTCGAGCGCGCGGAAATACCTGCCGTCGAGCATCATGTGCTCGGCATCCTCGCGCGCCAGCACCGTGTTGGGCTGGGTGCCGGCGGCCACCAGCACCGAGCGCGCCGGGAGGCTGGCCTCGATGCGCTCGCCGCCCTGCTCGCCGCTCACCCGCAGGGCGCTGGCGTGGCCATGCTCGTCGATCTCGATGCCGATCGGCGACAAGCCCTCGGCGAAGCGGATGCCTTCCTCCATCGCCTTGTGAACTTCCTCGTGGTTCAGCGTGTAGGACGGCGACTCGGTCAGCTTGCGGCGGTAGGCGATCGTGACACCGCCCCAGCCGTTGATCAGCCCGACGAGATCGGGATCGCGGCCTTCGCGTCGTGCCACGTCGCGCTCGGTGCGAAAGGCGCGGGCGTGGGCGATGAACTCGTCGGCGATGCTGCGCTCCTCGGCGCTCCAGCCGGCTCGGACCGCGTCCTCGCCGCGCTCGGCCACCAGCGCCTCGTGCCGGGCCAGGAACTTCTCGACCTGCAGCGGGTAGTAGGCCAGCGACTCCGTGGCGGTGTCGATCGCGGTCAGGCCGCCGCCGATCACCACCACCGGCAGGCGGATCTGCAGATTGGCGATCGAGTCCTTCTTGGCGGCGCCGGTGAGCTGCAGCGCCATCAGGAAGTCGGATGCCTGGCGCACGCCGCGTGCCAGCTTGTTGGGCATGTCGATCACGGTCGGCTTGCCGGCGCCGGCGCACAACGCGATGTGGTCGAAGCCCATGGCGAAGGCGCTCTCGATGGTGACCGTGCCGCCGAAGCGCACGCCGCCGAACATCGAGAACTGCGCCCGCCGCTCCAGCAGCAGGCGCACCACCTTCAGGAAGTTCTTGTCCCAGCGCACCGTGATGCCGTACTCGGCGACACCGCCGAAGCCGGCCATGGCACGGTCGCCCAGGTCCTCGCGCAGCTCGTCCATGCTGCGGATGGGACGGAACGGCACACGCGCGCCATCGGGCTTGACACCCGATATGTCGCCGGCCAGCGGCTCGATCTTCAGGCCGTCGATCGCCACCACGGCATGGCCGTCGTTCATCAGGTGGTGCGACAGGTTGAAGCCGGCCGGCCCGAGGCCGACCACCAGCACGGTGCGGCCGCTGGCCGCCCTGGGCAGCGGCCGGCGCAGGTCCAGCGGGTTCCAGCGCGTCAAGAGCCCGTAGATCTCGAAGCCCCAGGGCAGCGACAGCACATCCTTCAAGGTGCGCGTCTCGATCTGCGGGATGTCGACCGGCTCCTGCTTCTGGTAGATGCAGGCCTTCATGCAGTCGTTGCAGATGCGATGGCCGGTGGCGGCGCAGAGCGGGTTGTCGATGGCGACAATCGCAAGCGCGCCCACCGAGAAGCCCTGGCCCTTCACCAGGTTCATCTCGGAGATCTTCTCCTCCAGCGGGCATCCGGCCAGGGTCACGCCGAACGGCGACTTCTGGAACGCACCGGTCTTCTTGTCCTTCAAGCCGCGCGAGCAGCTGTCCTTGCCCTGGTTGTGGCACCAGATGCAGTACTGGGTCTGGTCGAGCGCGTGGTTGAGGTCGAAGCCGGCGTCCGTGAGGCTGAAGCCTTCGCGATGGCGCTGCAGGGCCTGCGGCAGCTTCAGCCGGGTGACGCCGTCGGCCACCTCGGTCTCGAGCGGCACCAGATGCTCGAAGTCGAGCTTGTGCGGCTGCTTGAAGAGCACGCCGGGGCGGTGGCGCTTCTTGCCGTCGGCGGCGTTGAGCGCCCAGGCGGCATAGCGCGTGAGCGCGTCGATCTGCGGTGTCGGCGCGGCGACCTTGTACTCGCCGCCCACCAGGCGCCGAACGGCTTCGGCGAAGGCCAGCTCCCGCGCCTCGAGATCGAGGCTGGGATCGGCCAGGTCGACGTCGGCGACGGCGTTGGCCGCGGCGGTCACGGCGGCGCCGTCCAGCGCAGCCGCCTCCGGTGCCTTCACGGCCCGCGCGGCATGGCGCTGCACGAACAATCGCTTGCAGTCGTAGATCGGCATCAGCCGGTCATGCCGGGCGCGCATTGCCGCGGCCTCGTCCGAGACACCGAACAAGCCGGCGACGAAATCCTCCAGATGCGGCGCCAGGTCGATCAGCAGCGACGATTCGTCCTTGGCCGCCAGCGCGTCCGGATTGGCGCGGGCGGTCACGAACCGGTTGTGCAGGTCGACATTGGCGGTCGCCAGACCGGCGACGAAGGCAGCGTCCAGGCGTGCCAGCCCGTCGCGGCGATAGAGGTCTTCGAAGGCGAGACCGTGCTGCAAGTTCAGGGCGGTCATGCAGGCTCCCGCAGCCCGGTCGGCCGCGATTGTTTGTATACGAACGATATTAAATTGTAACCGACGCCGATAATCCGTTCAAACGACGGACCGCCGCGGCCGGAATGACCAAATCTCATGCGATCCATGTGGCCGGTCCAGCCCAGGCGGACAAGGTCCACTTAGACCTCGACCTGACCACCCAATTCCACCGCCCGGTTGGGCGGGATGCGGAAGAACACCTTCGATGCCAGGGCCGTGGTCGACAGGAAGATGAACAACGCCTGGCGAGCCCGGCCAAGGGTCGATCGCGCCGCCGGCAGCAGGCTCTCGCGGCCGAGGAAGAACGAGGTCTGCATCTCGTCGTAGGCCAGGCCATGCGCCCGGCACTTCGACAACGCCCCCGGCACGTCGGGCTGCTCCATGAAGCCATAGCGCACCACCACGGCATGGAAGCCCTTGCCCAGCCGGCGCACCTCGACCCGCTTGACCTCGGCCACGCGCGGGATGTCGACCGTCAGCACCTGCAGCAGCACGATGCGCTCGTGCAGCACCTTGTTGTGCTTGAGGTTGTGCAGCAGGGCCAGCGGCACGGTGTTGATGTCGCCGGTCATGAAGACCGCGGTGCCGGCGACGCGCAGCGGCGCCTCGCGCATGGTCGACAGGAACAGATCGACCGGCATGGCGTTGCCATGCAGCTTCTCGTACAGCACGGCACGGCCGCGCCGCCACGTGGTGATCACGAACCAGGCGCCCACGGCCATGGCCAGCGGGAACCAGCCGCCCTCCGGGATCTTGAGCGCGTTGGCGGCGAAGAAGGCGACGTCGATCAGGCCCAGCGCCGCGAACACGGCCACGGCTGTCCACTTGTTCCACTTCCAGATCAGCGCTGCGACGATGGCGGCGAGACCGACATCGATGGTCATGGCGCCGGTCACCGCGATGCCGTAGGCCGCCGCGATGTTGCTCGAGGAGCCGAACCCGATCACCAGCGTGATGACACCGGCCATCATGATCCAGTTCACCCGTGGGACGTAGATCTGTCCGATCTCGGTCTCCGACGTATGATTGATGGTCATGCGCGGCAGCAGGCCGAGCTGGATCGCCTGCTGGGTCAGGGAGAAGACACCCGAGATCACGGCCTGCGAGGCGATGATGGCCGCTGCCGTGGCGAGCGCGATCATCGGGATCAGGGCCCAGTCCGGCGCCAGCTCGAAGAACAGGTGGTCGAGCACGTCGGGATGGCGCAGCAGCAGCGCGCCCTGGCCGAAATAGTTGAGCAGCAGCGCCGGCAGAACCATCCCGAACCAGGCGATGCGGATCGGCCGGCGGCCGAAATGCCCCATGTCGGCATACAGCGCCTCGCCGCCGGTGATGGCGAGCACGATGGCGCCCAGGGCTATGAACGTCTTCCACCCCAGGGACTCGATGAGGACGAAGCCGTAGTAGGGGTTGATCGCCTTGAGCACCGACGGGTTGTGCCCGATATGCCACAGGCCGAGCCCGGCCAGCGTGATGAACCAGAGGCACATGATCGGCCCGAACAGCCGGCCCACCCGGCTGGTGCCATGCGCCTGGATCAGGAAAAGCAGCGTCAGGATGCCGACCGCGATCGGCACCACGAAATGCTTCATCCCCGGCTGCACGGCCTGGATGCCCTCAACCGCCGACAGCACCGTCATGGCCGGCGTGATCAGCCCGTCGCCGAAGAACAGGGTCAGGCCCACGATCGAGGCCAGCAGGATCAGGGAGCGTTGACGGATGGCGCCAACCGGCAAGGCATTGGATGCCAGCCGCGCCAGCGCCAGCACGCCGCCCTCGCCACGGTTGTCGGCCCGCAGGATGAGGACCACGTACTTCACCGTGACGGTGAGGATCAGCGCCCAGAACACGAGCGAGAGGACCCCCAGCACGGCCGTCGAGTCCTGGACCGACAGGCCGCCCGTGGGGTGGAACGCCTCACGAACCGTATAGAGCGGGCTGGTGCCGATATCGCCGTAGACGACCCCCAGAGCGCCGAGCGTCAGGGTCTGCAGCGCGCCTTTGTGGCGGCTCTCGGTAGCGGCGCTGTCCGGGTTGTGCTCCGGCATCATCGCATCGACCACGGTCGGGCTGCCCAACACCGGATCGGCCGCCGCGGCGCTGGGCGCCGCCACGATCGTCGGCTCTGGCTCGGTGGGCGCGGTCGGCGGTTGCGCCGCAGCAGGTTTATCCTGGGCGCCACCCGGCTGCCCGGACGCACCGGTGAACGCGCCTGGGGCAGCGCTGTCCGAAGAATTCATTAGTGTGAAGGTCCCGGCCGGGTGGCAACCATCGATCGTCGTCCGGCCCGATCCGCAGGAACCTCGGGCGACGTGGGGCCGCGTGATGCGCTCGCGCCTGCCACAAGTCAAGTGATGCCGTGATGGAAGGTCCGCAAGCTCCCTGGATTGGGAAGTATTGTCGTGTAATTTCAATAGATTAGGATTATGCTCAAAGCGGGTGAACATAACCGGTCCGCAAGCGCCCGGCAGGTTGTGATAGGGTGCAGGCATCGGGTTTCGAAGAGCGGGGGCGTCGCGCGATGGCAGAGCGGCCTGAAGATGCGAAGCGTGTCCTGGCCAAGGGCACGAAACAGCTGGAGACCGATCGCGCCATTGTCACTGAATGGCGCTTCCCGCCCGGCGGCCATACCGGCTGGCACCGCCACGGCCACGATTATGTCGTCGTGCCGATTACGTCAGGCGAGCTCGCCATCTGGACCGGCACCCAGGAGGTCCGCTCGGCGCTTGCCACGGGCGTCTCCTACACCCGTGCCGCCGGCGTTGAGCACGACGTGATCAACCCCAACGACTTCGAGTTCGTGTTCATCGAGGTCGAGCTGAAACCGTAGGGCGCAGGGCGCCGGCCTACCGGGGACGCACCTTGGCGATGCCGTCAGCCAGCGCGCTTTGCAGCAGCATCACGTCGCCGGCGACCGACACCCAGTCGTAGCCACGTGTGACGAAGAGCGCCGCCTCTGCCGGATCGCGGGCCAGGCGGCCGGCCGACTTGCCGTGGCGCCGGCAGGCGGCAATGGTCTGCGCCTCGGCGGCGACGAATGCCGGATCGTCGAACGCACCTGGGTTTCTTAGAGAAACCGAAAGGTCGTTGTGGCCGACCCACAGCACGTCGACGCCATCCAGCGCCGCGATCTGGTCAGCCGCTGCGGCGCCGGCACCATCCTCGATCTGCAGGATCACCAAGGTGCGCGCGTTTTGCGCAGCGAAGCGCTCGGCGAGCGAGCCGCCTGTCATGCGGTAGCGCTCGTGCGCCAGCCCCATCGCCACGCCACGGTGTCCGTCGGGGAAGTACTTCACGGCGCGCACCGCCTGAAGCGCCTGCTCGACCGACGAGACCATCGGCACCATGATGCCGTCCGCGCCGATGTCCATGGCCCGCGCGATGTGATCGTAGGCTTTGGACGGCACCCGCACGATCCCCGGCAGGTCGCCGGCCTGCATGAACTTCACGGCGGCGCGGGCGGTGTCGAAGCCGAAGCCGGTGTGCTCCATGTCGAGCACCGCGAAGTCGGCGCCGGCGGCTTTCAGGATCTGGCCGATCCCAGGCACCACGAACTCGAACACGAAGGTGCCGATCTTCGGCGCCGGCGTGCCGACATGCGCGCGCAGACCCGTCCTGGCGGCCGAGGCATTCATCATCTTCTCCCGTAGCTCTTGCGCGACGTTAACGCGCAGTCTACGCGAGGCTCAACTCAAGACGTCAAGATGCCGAGGGGAGAGGCAATGACCCTGCCGCAGCAGCTCACCGATCGCCTGGCGCTGCCGTTGATCGCAGCGCCCATGTTCCTGGTGTCGGGGCCTGACCTCATGGTCGCGACGTGCCGAGCCGGCGTGATCGGCGCTTTCCCGACAGTGAACTGCCGCACGACGGAAGAGCTCGATGCATGGCTCGTCGAGATGAAGCGGCGCATCGCCGATGCCGAGCAGGAAGACGGCCGCCCCGGCGCGCCGCTTTGCCCTAACATCCTGGTCCATCCTTCCAACACACGCCGCGATGCCGATATGCGCGTGCTTGTGGCGCACAAAGTCGAGCTGGTGATCGCCAGCGTCGGCAACCCCGCGCCGGTCATCCCGGCGCTGCATGATGTCGGCTGTCGCGTCCTGGCCGATGTCGCGACCTTGCGCCATGCCGAGAAGGCGATCGAGTCGGGCGCCGACGGGCTGGTGCTGCTGACCGCCGGCGCCGGTGGCCAGACCGGCTGGGCCAATCCGTTCGCGTTCGTGCGCGCAGTGCGGGCGATGTGGGACGGGCCGATCGTTCTGGCCGGCGGCGTTTGCGATGGCCAGTCGCTGTTCGCTGCTCGCGCGCTGGGCTGCGACCTCGCCTACATGGGCACACGCTTCATCGCCACGCGCGAGAGCATGGCTGCGCCACGGTACAAGGACATGCTGGTGTCATCGCGCCTGGACGACGTGATGCTGACCAAGGCGATGACGGGGCTGGAGACCAACATCCTGCGGCCCTCCCTGATCGCGGCCGGGCTCGACCCCGACCGGTTGCCGGCGCGTGGCATGATCGACATCGCCAAGGACATCAACCGCGCAGAACGCGAGCAGGAAGAGGCTGGTGGCGCAAAGCGGTGGAAGGATATCTGGAGCGCCGGGCATTCCGTCTCCGGCGTTGCCGATATCCCGTCGGCGGCAGAGCTGGTGGCGCGCACGATCAAGGAGTACGCGGCCGCGCGCCAAGCGATGGGCTAGAAAAGACGGCGGTCGGGCCGCGCCGCTCCAGCGGCGCTCTTCGGCGGCGGACATCCTGAGCGCCGCTGGAGCGACGCGGCCCGACCATCGTTTCAGTGCACCTGGTACATCGCGTCGGCGAACCGGAATTCGGCCGGCTGGATCAGCCCGGCGCTGGCGATGCGCACGCGGTGCAGCTTGCCGTCGAGGTTGCGGTTCCAGAACCCCAGGAAGCGGGTCAGCACCGGATACCGTGGGGCAATGTCCAGATCCTGCCAGATGAAGGTCTGCAGGACGTGCTCGTGGTCCGGCATCCAGTAGAGGATTTCCGCCGTCGTCAGCCGGTAGTCCTTGAGCTGTTTTTCGAACGCTTTGGCCATGGGAGGATGCTCCTTGACAACGCGAACGCAGGTGAATAGTCACATATTCCCGTTGCGGCCGCAAGATTTTTGCATAAAAATCAATAACTTAGCAGCAATTGGGTAAGAGTGCTGCCATTCCTGGCGAATGCCGCTGCGGCAACCTCCCGGCTCGGCCGCTAACGGTCGGAGAAATAACGGCAATCCACGCCGCCGCGGCCTTGACTCAAGGCAGGCCGACACTTAGATCAGCGCCGCGCCTTGGCACTCGATCTGATCGAGTGCTAACAGCGATGACACCGGTTGGCCCCAGTCTTCGGCGGGGTCTTTGTTTGATGTTTGGAGGAGGGAGTCCATGCAGTTTCGTCCGCTGCACGACCGCGTCGTGGTGAAGCGCGTCGCGGAAGAGGAGAAGACCAAGGGCGGGATCATCATTCCCGACACCGCCAAGGAAAAGCCGATGGAAGGCGAGATTGTCGCCGTCGGCCCCGGCGCCCGCGATGAGAAGGGCGTGCTCGTGCCGCTCGACGTCAAGGTCGGCGACCGCATCCTGTTCGGCAAGTGGTCGGGCACCGAGGTGAAGCTCGATGGCCAGGATCTCCTGATCATGAAGGAGTCCGACATCATGGGCATCCTCGAGGTCACGAAGAGCGCGAAGAAAGCCGCCTAAATCCGTCCAGCGCCGCCGCGCGGACGGATTTTCCATTTTTGAGAGGTAGGAACGATGGCTGCCAAGGACGTACGTTTTTCAGGTGACGCCCGCGACCGCATGGTGCGCGGCGTCGACATCCTCGCCAATGCCGTGAGGGTCACGCTCGGTCCGAAGGGCCGCAACGTCGTGCTCGACAAGTCGTTCGGCGCGCCGCGCATCACCAAGGACGGCGTCACCGTCGCCAAGGAGATCGAGCTCGCCGACAAGTTCGAGAACATGGGCGCGCAGATGGTGCGCGAGGTCGCCAGCAAGACGAACGACGTGGCCGGTGACGGCACCACGACGGCGACCGTGCTGGCCCAGGCGATCGTGCGCGAGGGCGCGAAGCTGGTCGCCGCCGGCATGAACCCGATGGACCTCAAGCGCGGCATCGACATCGCCGTCGCGGCGGCGGTCGAGGACATCAAGGGCCGCGCCAAGAAGATCTCGTCATCGGACGAGGTGGCGCAGGTCGGCACGATCTCGGCCAACGGCGAGGAAGCCATCGGCAAGATGATCGCCGAGGCGATGAAGAAGGTCGGCAACGAGGGCGTGATCACGGTCGAGGAGGCCAAGAGCCTCGAGACCGAGCTCGACGTCGTCGAGGGCATGCAGTTCGATCGCGGCTACCTGTCGCCGTACTTCATCACCAACGCCGAGAAGATGACGTCGGAGCTGGAGAGCCCGTTCATCCTGCTGTTCGAGAAGAAGCTCTCGGGCCTGCAGGCGATGCTGCCGGTGCTCGAGGCGGTCGTGCAGTCGAGCAAGCCGCTGCTGATCGTGGCCGAGGACGTCGAGGGCGAGGCGCTGGCCACCCTGGTCGTCAACAAGCTGCGTGGCGGCCTCAAGGTCGCGGCCGTCAAGGCGCCGGGCTTCGGTGACCGCCGCAAGGCGATGCTGGAGGACATGGCGATCCTGACCGGCGGCCAGCTGATCAGCGACGATCTCGGCATCAAGCTCGAGAACGTCACGCTCGACATGCTGGGCAAGGCCAAGCGGGTGATCATCCAGAAGGAGAACACCACGCTCGTCGACGGCGCCGGCAAGAAGAAGGACATCGAGGCGCGCATCCAGCAGATCAAGGCGCAGATCGAGGAGACCACCTCGGACTACGACCGGGAGAAGCTGCAGGAGCGGCTGGCCAAGCTGGCCGGCGGCGTGGCCGTGATCAAGGTCGGCGGTTCGACCGAGGTCGAGGTGAAGGAGCGCAAGGATCGCGTTGATGACGCGATGCACGCGACCCGCGCTGCGGTCGAGGAAGGCGTTGTGGCCGGCGGCGGTGTGGCGCTGCTCTACGCCACCCGCGCGCTCGACAAGCTGCGCACCAGCAACGCCGACCAGAAGGCCGGTGTCGACATCATCCGCCGCGCCCTGCAGGCGCCGGTGCGTCAGATCGTCGAGAATGCCGGCGATGACGGCTCGGTTGTGGTCGGCAAGCTGCTCGAGTCGAAGGACACCAACCATGGCTACGACGCCCAGAAGGGCGAGTACGTCAACATGGTGAAGTCCGGCATCATCGATCCGACCAAGGTCGTGCGCACGGCCCTGCAGGATGCTGCTTCGGTGGCCGGCCTGCTGATCACCACGGAAGCGATGATCGCCGAGCGTCCGGAGAAGAAGGCGCCGCCGATGCCGGGCGGTGGCGGCATGGGCGGCATGGGCGACATGGACTTCTAAGTCCGACGCCGTTCCGCTTGGAACAAGGAAGGCCGGGGCGCAATCCCCGGCCTTTTTTGTCATCGGTCTGGCCGGGCCGGGCCAGCGGCGCTCATGATATCAGCCGACGAAGAGCGTCGCTGGAGCCGCACGGTCCGATCAACGGCTACCTTGGAGCGCCACCATGTCGGCAGGAACGCACTGCAACGGGCATCCCGTTTCCGTCAAGGGCGTGCTGCTGGTCGAGGGCCGTGTGCTGCTGCTGCGCAACGACCGTGACGAATGGGAGCTGCCAGGCGGCCGTCCCGAGATCGGCGAGACGTGGCCGGAAGCCCTCGTCCGCGAGATCCGCGAAGAGGCGGATCTGTCGGTCGACGTGGGCGCCTTGCTGGAACAATGGCCCTACGAGGTGCTGCCCGGCCGTTTCGTCTGGATCGCCGCCTATGGCTGCCGGCTCGTGGGGGCGCCGTCGCCATCGGTCAGCGCCGAGCACCGCGAGCTGCGCTTCTTCCGGGCGGTGGAGCTCGATGGCCTGGCCCTGGACGCGGGCTATCGCCGGGCCATCAGCCGATCGTCCACGTCACCTCACCGCCCGGATCGCCCGCCAGCGTGACCGGCATGAACCGGTCGTGCGCCAGGGCGGCACCGATCCATAGCTCATTCCATGCCCGCAGGGCGGCCGGCACGTGCTCCTCCCGGGCGAAGCCGACGCCGCGCATCAGCCGCCAGCCGCGCTGGCGGACGGTGGCCCGGAGGCCATCGATATCGCATGTGACGTCCTCGCCCTGCGCCGCCAGCAACGCAGTCATGTAGCGAGCGAAGGCCGGCGCATCATCGGCATCGATGCCCAGGGCCGAAGCGGTCTCTTCGTGAAGCTGCATGCCGATCAGGCGGGCTGCGCGGCCGATTTCGGCCTCGGCCTCGGCGGTGCCGAGAAGCTCCATCAGGGTCGGCATCAGGGTCCGGACGTACTCCATGGCGTAGGACCGGTATGTCCGGCGCAGGCGCTCCTGCGGCCAGGCGGACGTGTCCAGTCGCGGCTGCTGCGCCAGATCGACCTGCGGCATGCGCTCGTCGGTGACGAAGCGCACGCGCTCCTCGGGCGCAAGCGGACGATCATATTCGTGGTAGTAGCCCTCAAGCCCGGGTGCGCCGGTCGTGATCATGCCGGTGCAGACGAATCCCAGGCGCGGATTGCCCAGCGACACGCCGTTGTGGCCATGCCAGCCGTGGAGCATGGCTTCGTTGACCGGGTGCGGCACCGCGCAGGCGGCGGTGCCGCGCCAGATCCAGCGCGGCGGTGGATAGCGCACCCAGGCCTTGCGGTCGGTCTCGCGCCAGTACTCGGTCTTCACGCCACCCAGCGCGTTGGAATGGTAGTGATAGAGCGCGCAGGCGACCGCGGCCGGCTGGCCGTCAAGCCCCAGCTTCTTCAGGCCGGGCAGGAACTTCTCGTGGTGCTGCCGGCGGAAATGGCGGAACACGAACTCGCGCGCGGTGTCGGCGCCGCGCCGGGTCACCAGCGACAGCACGATGCCGGTCATCAGCGCGTTGTAGAGGGTGGCCAGCGTCTGGTACGCAGCCGACATGTCTTGTCGGGAAGCTGTCGCGGCGGGGACGGTCATCGGGTTAGGCTGCTGCTGTTGAACATCAGGGATCGGCAGCACCATGGCACAGTTCGCATCGGATGGCGTCACCATTGCGTATGACGACAGCGGCAAGCGGCCCAGTGGCCGCACGGTCGTGATGGTCCATGGCTTCACATCGAACCGCTATGAAAGCTGGCGTCGCGTCGGCTGGTACGATGCGCTGGAGCGCAAGGGCATCCGCGGCGTGGCGCTCGATTGCCGCGGCCACGGCGAAAGCGGCAAGCCGCATGACCCGGCTGCCTACGGCCGCGCGGCAATGGTGCGCGACATCGTGGCGCTCATGGACCATCTCGGCCTCGCGCAGGTCGACCTCATGGGCTACTCGATGGGGGCGCGGCTCGCCTTGGCGACCGCGCTGGAGCATCCCAAGCGCATCGACAACCTGGTCCTGGGCGGCGTCGGCGGGCGCCTCCTGGAGCCGTCCCCGAATGACGGGCGCATGGCCGCGGCCATGGAAGCAGACGATCCGGCCAGCATCGAGGATCCGCTGCTGCGCAGCTTCCGGCATTTCGCCGACGAGCAGCGCGAGGATCGCCTCGCGCTGGCCGCCTGCTCGCGCGGCGCCGGCGCGCCGGTCGACCAGGCGGCGCTGGCAGGCCTGCGCATGCCGGTGCTGGTGGTGGTCGGCGCGCGCGACGGCCTGGCGGGCAGCCCCGACGGTCTGACCGCGGTCATCCCCGGCGCGCGTTCCGTGGTGCTGCCGGGCTGCGACCACTTCTCCGCCATCCCGCACGCGCTGTTCAAGGCGGCGGTGTTCGATTTCCTCGAAGGCTACCTGGAGTAGCGGCCAGCGCCGTCGGAGGCCGGCGCTGGCACGTGCGCTGCCGCGTCTACTGGGATGCGGCAGCAACCAGCGGGCAGTTGCCCTCCGCGAGCGGACGGACCGCGTCCTTGCCGGCATTCGTGACCATGTGCTTGTAGATGTCCCAGCCGCCCGTGGATTCCGCGGCTGTCTTGGCCTGGAACACGTGCATCTCGCGCTCGACCCGTCCGTCGATGCGCAGCGGTGCGGATCGGGTCATGAAATCCTCGACCGGGATGGCCCGCATCTGTTTCATGACGGCCATGGCTTCCTTCGTGCCCGCGGCGCGCACGGCCTTCAGGTAGTGGAGCACCGCTGAGGCATTGCCGGCCTGTGTCATGGTCGGAGTCTTGCCGGCACGGGCCTGGAAGCGCTTCGACCATGCGCGAGTGCGATCATCAAGGTCCCAATAGAAAGGCGACGAGAAGACCATGCCGCCGGCGGCCTTGGGGCCGATGGAATAGATGTCGTGCTCCGTGACCACGGAGGCGACGAAACGCTGCCGCCTGGTGATATCGAACTCCGCGCCCTGCTTGACGACATTGACCAGGTCGGCGCCCGCGACCGCGACGCCGATCAGGTCGGCGCCGGACGCCTGGGCCTGCAGCAGGAACGAAGAAAAATCGGCGGTCGCCAGCGGCACGGCGACGCGGCCGATGATCTTGCCGCCTGTCGCCTCGATGACCGCGCGCGCATCCCGTTCCAAGGCATGGCCGAAGGCGAAATCACCGGTCAGGAAGAACCACTTCTTCGGGCCGTAGAGCTTGTCGACCGCCTTGACCGTCGACCGGGCGAGCGCGCTGGTGTCGTACAGCGTCTGCACGGTGTTGGGTGAGCAGAACTTGCCGGTCAGGTCGGAGCTGCCCGCCCCGACGAACAGGGCGAGCCGGCGCTTCTGCTCGACCAGCTCCTTCACCGCCAGGCAAACGGCCGAATTGTTGACATCGACAATGACATCGACGTCTTCCTGGTCGAGCCAGCGCCGGGCGATGCTGGCGCCGATGTCGGCCTTGTTCATGTGATCGGCGCTGACGACCTGCACGGGATGGCCGAGCAGCTGCCCGCCGAACTCCTCGACGGTCATGCGGATGGCTTCGAGCGACCCCTTGCCGCTGGAGTCGGCATACACCGACGAAAAATCCGAGAGCAGGCCGATCTTCACACCCGCGGCCGCGGCGCTGGCGCGCGACGCCAGCAGCGATGCCGCCAAGCCTGTTCCGACCACGAACGACCGACGCCCCATCATGCTACGCATGTGGCTTCCCCTCCCTCTTCATGAATCAAGGCCAGAGCATCTGCCCGGCCGTCTCATCCTGGTGCGCCGCCGCTTGCGGGCGACGGCAGTCCTTTGCCGGCTACGAGCGATAGCCAATGGATTTCCGGCGGTGCGGCCAGCACGGGCTTCAGGCTTGCCAGCACCGCGTCGTGTGTGGCGCTCGTCCGATGAATCTCGAACGCGGCTTTGTCCTGGTAGCGCTCGTAGAACCAGACGACATCCGGTTCGTTGTCCGAGAGGTGCATCAGATAGAGCAGGGTCCCCGGCTCCTTCTCCACCTCGTTGAACATCGGCTTCAGGATCGCGACCAGCTCATCGCGCTTTCCAGGCCGTGCCACGAATCTCACAACATGGCCATGCGTCGCCATCGTCGTTCCTCCTCGCCGATCAGTGACCAATAGCAACCGCGGTCGAAAGCTGCCCGCGCAGCACGTCCGGGGTCATGGTGCCGGGCTGCACGCGCTCGCGCGCCATGCGGCGCGCGAGCTGCTGCAGGAAATCATTGACCGGAGTCGGCACGCCATGGGTGCGGCCCAACAGCGTGATCTCCCCGTTGAGCCAGTCGCCCTCGATGCTGCCGGTGCCACGTGCCAGGCTCTGCCAGGACGAGCCGCCGGGAAACGGCGCACCGTCGACCTGCTTCAGAGGCAGCAGCGCCGCCATCCGTTGCGCCCGCTCCTCGGCCGACGCCCAGGCGATGCCGGCGGCCCGGTAGCACGCTTCGCCCTCGGCTCGCGCCGTGGCGTAGATGTCGCTGGTATCGGCGCCGGGACCGCATGCGGCATGCAGGGCGTTGGCGAGGTTGGCGAGCAGCTTGCCGTGCTTCCATCGCATGACGTCGCTGCGGCACAGACTGTCGAAGCCCGCGCCGGCAAGGTCGCTCGCCACCCACGACGCGAGGCTGTCGGCGCCGTCGGGGTAGCCGCCCACATCGAGCACCCCGTGACAAGGGGCCGTGTAGCCATGCACCAGTCCGGGTGCGAGGTGCAGGCCGAAGATATAGACATACATGCCGTAGACCCGGCGGAAGCGCCGCAGCGCCTGGCTTTCGTTGGCCACACCGTTCTGCGCGCAGAAGATCGGCACGTCGGCAGGAGCCGCGTCGGCCAGCGCATCCAGCGCGGCGGCGGTGTCCTGGCTTTTCACCGCCAGCACGACGGCGTCGTCGGCGGTAATCGCGGCTTCGCGCGGGTGCCCTACGGCCTGAACGGCAAGGATCTGGTCGGTCTCCGGCGTGCGCAGTTGCAGTCCGTCGCGGCGCAACGTATCGAGCGTCGCGCCGCGCGCGATAAAGGTCACGTGCTGCCCTTGCTGCTGCAGGCGGGCGCCGATGATGCCGCCGATGGCGCCCGCGCCATAGATCACGTACCGCATCGGGCCCTCAGGAGACGCGCAGCCTGCGGACGGCGTCAGGATCAAGCTCCAGTCCATGTCCGGGCCGCTCGCTGAGCACGAGCTTGCCGTCCACGAGATCCGGCAGTCCGCAGAAGAGACCCTGGGTCCAGGGCATCCCTTCGACGATCAGGCCATTCGGGATCGCCGCGATGCAGTGGCAAAACACTTCCGGGATCAGATGGCTCGCGACCGGGACGCCGAACGCCTCGGCCATCGCCGCGACCTTGCGGAACTGGGTGATGCCGCCCATCCGCATCATGTCGACCATCAGGTAATCGACCGCGCGCGCCTCCAGCAGCTTGAGCAGCGGCGGCATGTCGTAGTGGTATTCGCCGGCGCAGACCGGCACGTCAAGCGCCCGGGCGATGGCGGCTTGGCCAACCACGTCGTGCATCAGCGTCGGGTCCTCGATCCAGAACAGCTCGAAGGGCTCGAGTGCCCGCCCGACCTGGATCGCGCGCGAGGGAGTCCAGGTCTGGTTCACGTCGTACATGAGATCGACGTCGTAGCCGATCACGTCACGGACGGCGCGGACGCGCGCCACGGCGTCAGCGGCCCGGCCGTGGCGATCCGGCCCTGGCCGCATCTTCATCGCGCGGTAGCCGGCTTTCAGCGCGGCTTCGGCGCCGCGCTGGATGGTGTCGATGTCGACACCGATCAGCATGCCGCTTTCGTAGACCCGCACCCGGTCCGTGGCGCCGCCCAGCAGGCGCCATAACGGTTGCCCGAGATCCTTGCCGACGATATCCCAGATCGCGATGTCGATGGCGCACGCCGCGATATTGAGCATGCCGCCCGGCCCGACCCAGTTGGCTGGGTACAGCATCTTTCCAAGGCACTGCTCGGTCCGCCGTGGGTCGAGGCCGATCAGCGACTCGCCGAGCTCGCCGACCATCGTTGCCAGCGAGCGGGTGAACTCGTGATTCAGCGTGATCGTATGGCCGATACCCTCGATGCCGGTATCGGTGCGGACAATGGCGACGATGGTCGGAAGCTCCTCCCAACGCCGGTTTTCGTAACCGCGGGGAACGGCGCGCGGCATCATCGCCGTCAGCACCTCGACGCTGGTGATCTTCATGGCGTACCCTTCGTGTCGGATCGCGTCGTGGTCGATGTTCCGGGCAGGAAGAAGCGCAGGCTGTCACGCGCGAACGATCCCGCGCAGGGGTCCTTCAGATCGATGATCAGCTCGCGCAAGGTGCGGTCGGGCGAGACGTTGCGCGCCATCTCCGCCTGGTCCGTGCGGGGGACGCAGAGCACCTGGCCGTCGGGGATCTCGAGGTGCGCGCTCGTCCCATCGGCACGCCGGCCCTCGATCGTGGCGCCGTCGACGACCACGAGAAGGTGGTCATGCTCGTGGACATGCCAGTTGCAGATCTCGCCGGGCTTCATGATCAGCTCCCAGATGCGGATCCGATCGTTCTCGAACAGCAGCGTTCCTGGATCGCCAGGACAATCCGGACTCATGCCGGGGATATGAGCCATGGGGTTCCTCCGACGGCCGGGTTGCCGGCGCGTCTCTCGGTAAGCCTTCAGATCAGGCGACAAGCCCCAACCGGTCGGCTGTCGGCGCGATGCGCTCGATCAAGGCGGTGAACTCGCTCTTGCGGACGGGGAAGGCGCGGTGGATGTCCTCGCCGAGATAGCCGCGCATGGCCCGTTCCGGGAGGCCGCCGACCAGGGTGCGCAGATTGTCGAGCCCTGATGGCCAGATACCTTCGCCATGGCCGAGGTCGGCGCCCCACAGCAGGTTCGGAACGGCGCCAAAGGCGTCGCCTTCGAGATCCTGGCGATTGATCAATCCGGAATAGGCGATGAAGCATTGCCGCCGGAAATACGCCGAAGGTGTCATTGACAGCTTCACCTTGCGCGGCGAATCGGAGAAAACCGCGTGATCCTCCTCCGCGTACTTGTCCATCTGGTCCAGCAAGGGGGCGACCCAGTGGGTGCCGAACTCGGTGAACACCAGGCGCAGCTTCGGGAAGCGCTCCAGCACGCCGCCGAATATCAGGCACCACAGCGGGCGCTGGGCAAACCAGCGTGCCTCCAGGCTCCAGATCCGGGAGATCACCCAGGGTTCGCTGCCGACCCATTGCGGTCCGCCCTTGGAAATGTGGCAGACCACGCTCAGGTCGAGCTCCTGCAGAACCGCCCAGAGCGGATCGTAGCGGGGGTGATGGTATAGGGGGAGGTAGTACTCGAGTGGCAGCAGGACTCCTGTCCTGAGGCCGGCATCATAGGCACGGATGATCTCGTTGACGGCCCAGTCGACATCATCGAGCGTGCCGAGGATCGTCAGGCCCAGCAGCCGCTTCGGATCGGCAGAGCAGAAATCGGCAAGCCAGCGGTTGTAGGCGCGGGCGCCGATGCGCTGCCATTCCGGCGAATAAGATTCGTAGCCGCTGCCGGCCACGGCGGCGGTCGCGAGTCCGGAGCCGAACGGCGGATCATTGCTGTTCTGGTCGTCCGGGACGAGAACTTCGGCGACGATGCCTTCGCGGTCGTACTCCTGCAGCCGGAACGCGGCGTCCCAGACGATCGGCGAGCCGCGGGCCGGGTCGAAACCGGCCGTGGTGCGCATCCTGTCATGCAGCGCCGGCTCGAGCAGCGATTCCGGGTGCGCCGGCGACCACAGCCACTTGTGATGCGCCAGGTATTCGTCGAAGGCCGTGAAATACCGGGATTCGAGATACTTCCGATAGACTTCGGTGGGCGCGCCGACATGCCCGTCGGCGGAGGCGAGAAACACTTTGTCAGCAGCAGTCATGATCACCTGCCTTGCGGTCCGTCCCTGGGCTTCTTCGGCGTCTTCGTTCCACGCCGTCTGCATGCGGCCGTGTCGCTGTGCCGGTGATAGGCGGTAGCCGATAGCCACGGAAGTTCGTAATCTGCACGGGTCTGCTGACTTATCCGAACGAATGCCTCCGGAGGAGGGCTGCAAATGGATGTGGAGCTTGCAGCGCTGTTCATCGCTGTTGCCGAGACGGGCAGCCTCGCGGCCGCTGCTCGGCGGCAGAACATCTCGGCATCCTTCGCCAGCCGGCGCGTGTCGCAACTCGAGAGGGAGCTGAACACCCGCCTCCTGAATCGGACCACGCGCAGCCTCTCCCTCACGGAAGCAGGGCGCATGTTCCTGCAGTGGGCCCGGGAAGCCGTCGACCGGAAGGAGCGTCTGCACGAGCAGATCGCGGCGCTCAGATCGGCGCCGGAAGGGTGCGTGCGGGTGGCGATCGACGCCTGGATCGCCTCGTCCTACCTGCCGGACGTGCTGAAGCAGTTCTCAGCCGCGTACCCGGAGATCACGCTGTCGGTCGTCACCTGCGATTATCCCCCCGACATGCTCGACGGAGCGTGCGATCTCGCCGTGCATGCCGGCCTGCCGCCGCGCGACGACCTCGTCGGGCAACGCGCGTACGACTACCGGCGCTTTCTCTGCGCTGCCCCGGCCTATCTGGAACGGCACGGCACGCCGCGCACGCCCGCCGACCTGGACCGCCACAAATGCCTGGTGCATGGCTCGCCGGCGGAGCGGGTTTGGATGCTTCGCTCGAAAACCGGAGACGTGACCTCGGTTGCGGCGCAGCCCTACGTCGAGACCAACAGCTGGCTGCTGCTGCGAACCATGGCGATCGAAGGGCTGGGGATTGCCCATCTTGGCGGGCCGCTGCCCGGCGCCGATATACGCAGCGGGCTGCTCGTGCGCGTTCTGCCGGAGCTCGACGGCATTCCCGCCGGTGGGTCGAGGCTCGGTGTCTGGGTCATCCACGCCGACGCGCATCCGCCGCGGCGGGTCCAGCTTCTCGCCCGCTTCCTTGCCCGCTACCTGCGCGCGACGATCTCGCCGCGGGAGGCGGCGCCCAGGCTGCCTCCCGACACGCTGCTGAAACGCAACACAACACGGCGCCGTCGGCCGGCCCGCTGACGGGCACGTGATTCAGGGCCGAGGGGGCGATGCGTGATCAGCCCAGGGCCACCCGGGCTGGCGCGAGCGGCAGGCCGGGCACATCGACACGGCTGCGGAACACGGTGCCGCAGTTCTCATGCGGGCCGCCGCGCGAGCCGGTCACGACATAGAGGTCGCGCATGTCGTCGCCGCCGAAGCACAGGCTGGTGACCATGGGCAGGGGCACGGCGACATCCGTGCGATGGCTGCCGTCGGCGTTGAACACCGCGACCCGGCCGCCATGCGCGTCTGCGACCCAGACCGAGCCGTCGCTGGCGACCTTCAGTCCGTCGGCGACACCATTCTCGCCCAGGGTCACGAAGCGGCGCCAGGGCCCGACCGAGCCGTCGTCGTTGACATCATAGACCCGCACCAGCCCGCCGCGCGCATCGGAGTGGTAGAGGCGCTTGCCGTCGGGCGAGAAGCCAAGGCCGTTGGTCAGCATGATCCCGTCGGAGATCGTGCGCGCCGTGCCGTCGAGGTCGATGACATGCAGGTGCCCTGGCCGCGGCTCATCGCCGCCGAAGACGCGGAAGGCGAGCGATCCGACATAGATGCGGCCGGCCTGATCGGTGGTCAGGTCGTTGAAGCCGATGGCAACGGGCGTGACATCCTTGGTGAGCAGCGTGCGGGTCTCGCCGCCGTTCCCCAGGCCGACATGGGCGATGTCGCGGCCGCCCACCACCAGGCCGCCGGCTGCATGCAAGGCCATGCCGCCGATGCCGCGCCGCTTGGGAACCGCGAGGGAGACCTTGTCGGCGCGGTCGAGCAGGTAGACCCCGCCATTGGGCACGTCGCTGAAATACAGTCCTGTGGCCGGATCCCACACTGGCCCTTCGATCAGTCCGTAGCCGCTCGCCAATGCCTGCATGATGTGTCCCTCGCTCTATGCGTCGTGGCCTTACACCCCCTCGACCAGGATGGCGCGCGAGCGGGTGGCTGACAGGCGTAGATTACGCAGTGCCTGATAGGCATCGCTGAAGTAGCAGGCGCGCAAAGCGGCCATGTCGGGAAAGCCGACCACGGTCAGCCGCTCGGGCTGCCAGCCGGCCTCGATCGCCTCGGTCTTGTCGGATCGCACCACCAGGCGGCCGCCTTGCGCGCTCACCAGGGGCTGCACCTGCCGGAAATAGGTCGCCAGCGTGGCCGGATCGGTCACGGCGAAATCCACCATCAGGAATGCGTGTGACGGCGCGCAAGCCTCGCCCTCGACCGCCACCGCCCGCGAGCGGCCGGCGTCCAGGCGCATCTGCAGCACGGGCTGGTATGCCGGTGCGGCGTAGAACGCCTTCAACGCCGCCATATCCGGGAACTCGATGAACACGATGCGCTGCGGCTGCCAATCGCCCTCGACGGTCTCGGTGGCACCGCCGCGCACGGTGAAGCGGCCGCCGAACTGGCCGACGAGGCCGGGCGTGTGCTTGCGGTACTCGGTCATGAGCTCCTGGTTGTGAGTCTCGACCTCGACCAGCAGATGGGCAGGCATGACGGCTCCTGTCGATTGCGAACGACAGGCTGGATAGCGCGAATCGCGGGAGAGCGAAAAGGGGGACCGGCGATCATGCGCCGCGCCGGATGACCCGGCCGGGAGATGCGGCGGGCGGCTGTGGCGCCGCCCGCCGATCCTTGTCCTCAGAACCGTCCGGCGTTGTAGTCCTGGACGGCCTGGATGAGCTGGGCCTCGGTGTTCATCACGAACGGGCCGTACTTGGCGATCGGCTCGCGCAGCGACCGTCCGGCGACGAGCAGGGCCCGTGCCGGCCCGCCGTCAGCGTGCAGCGTGATGGTGTCGCCTGCGTCCAACACGCCCAGCTCGCCGCGCCGCAGGCTGTCGCCGTCGGCGCCGCCGCCGATTCGGATCGATCCCTCGAACGGGTAGACGAAGGCGGCGTAGTCCGTCGGCACCGCGTGGCTGAACGTGGTGCCGGCGGGCAGGCTCACGTCGAGGTAGGTCGGGTCGGTCGCGACCGCCCGCACGGCGCCCTCGACATCACCCACGCGCCCGGCGATGACCTTGACGCGCACCCCGTCCGCCAGCTCAAGCACGGGGATGTCTTCCGGCTCGATGTTCTGGTAGCGCGGCGCCGTCATCTTGTCGGCCGCCGGCAGGTTGACCCAAAGCTGGAAGCCCCACATCAGGCCGTCCTCCTGCTCGGGCATCTCGGAGTGCACGATGCCGCGTCCGGCGGTCATCCATTGCACGCTGCCGGGCCGCAGCAGGCCGCTGTTGCCCTGGTTGTCGCCGTGGCGCATCCGCCCGGCCAGCATGTAGGTGACCGTTTCGAAGCCGCGATGCGGGTGATCCGGGAAGCCGGCCAGGTAGTCCGACGCGGTATCGGAGCGGAACTCGTCCAGCATCAGGAACGGATCGAGGTCCGGCAGACCGGGGCGGCCGATCAGGCGGGTGAGCCGCACGCCGGCGCCCTCGCTGGTCGGCATGCCGTCGTAGCTGCGCTCGACGCGACGGGTGGTGGTGCCGGCGGTGGCGGCACGACGGGTGGCTGTGGTCATGGCTCTCTCCTGGGTCGGAGGGTTCTTGGCATGGGCCTCATGTGGGTATCGGCAGCAGAGCATGGAATGCGTTCCACGCGAAGGCGGTGTTCGCTAGGATCGAACGATGAAGTGGCGTTTTGACGATGTCCTCACCTTCCTGGAGGTGGTTGAAGCCGGCGGCGTGACGGCTGCCGCGAGCCGGCTGAACGTGTCGAAATCGGTGATCAGCAAGCGCATTGCCGACCTCGAGGCGGCGCTGGGTGTCGACCTGTTCCAGCGCTCCAGCCGGCATCTGCGGCCCAGCGACAACGGCACGGCGTTCTATGAGCACATCCGGCCGCTGGTGCAGGCGATCAACGAGGCCGCCGAGCGGATCGGCAGCCGCACCGAGGCGCTGCAGGGCCGGTTGCGCGTCACGGCGCCGATGACGTTCGGCACGATGTATCTCGGGCCGATGATCTTCGACTTCGCCAAGGCGCATCCCGGCCTGGAGCTGGCGCTGGACTACGATGACCGTATGGTCGAACTGGTGCGCAATGGCTACGACGTCGGCATCCGCATCGGCATCCTCAAGGATTCGAGCCTGGTCGCGCGCAAGCTGTGCACGGTCCGCCGTGTCGTGTGCTGCAGCCCCGGCTATGCCCGAGACAAGGGCCTTCCCGAGAGCATTGCGGCCCTGTCGTCGCATGATTGCATCGACTACGCCAACGTGCACACCAGTCAGCTCTGGCAGTTCCAAGCGCGCCGGCCGGGAGGCAAGCCGGCAGCGGTGATGCTGCGCAGCCGCATCGTCGCCAACAACGGCGAAGCCATGCGCGATGCCGCGATCGCCGGCCTGGGGCTGGCGGTGCTGCCGATGTTCCTGGCCGCCGCGCCATTGCGTGAAGGCCGGCTGGTGGCCGCGCTGCCCGGCGAGACGCCGCCGCCCTACGCCATCCATGCGGTCTATCCGCCAACCCGTCACGTTCCGGCCAAGGTCAGGGGCTTCGTCGACCATCTCGCCAAGGCGTTCCGGCCCACGCCGCCCTGGGAGCGCGATTGATCCAAGCTGCGTGATGCGGCGTCACGGCCCGTCGGGCAGCGGAATGAACTCGGTCTCGCCCGGCACCACCATGTCGAACCGGTTGCGCGACCAGTCGGCCTTGGCCTGCTCGATGCGCTCGCGGCGGCTGGAAACGAAGTTCCACCAGATGTGGCGTGGGCCGTCCATCGGTTCACCTCCCAGCACGACCAGACGCGCTGCCGTGCGGGCGGCCACGACGATCTGTCGGTTGGGGGTGAGGACCAGCAACCGTCCCGGCTCGAACGTGGTGCCGTCGATCTCGACCGTGCCTTCCAGGAGGTAGGCAGCGCGTTCCTCGTAAGCCGCGTCGAGCGCCAGTCGCGCGTTGGCCGTGAGCGCGACATCGGCGAAGAAGAGGTCGGACAAGGTTTCGACGGGCGACGTCTTGCCGAAGGCCGTGCCTGCGACGAGCCGCACGGTGGCGCCGTCGCCCGCGATCTGCGGCAGGCCTGCGGCGCCGTAGTGCTTGAAGGCGGGCGCGGTCTCCTCATGCCGCTCGGGCAGGGCGACCCAGAGCTGCAGGCCGTACAGGTCCTGAGGCGCCTTGCGCAGGTCCTGGTCGGACCGTTCGGAATGGACAATGCCGCTGCCGGCCGTCATCCAGTTCACGTCGCCCGGCGTGATCAGCTGCAGGCTGCCCAGGCTGTCGCGGTGGATGATCGTGCCTTTCAGCAGATAGGTGACGGTCGCCAGGCCGATATGCGGGTGCGGCCGCACGTCGATGCCGGTGCCGGCGTCGAACCGGGTGGGGCCCATCTGGTCGAGGAAGACGAACGACCCGACCATGCGGCGCTGCACCGAAGGCAGGACACGACGGACCTCGAAGCCGCCAAGGTCCCGCGCGCGCGGGACGATGACCGTCTCGACCGAGTTGCATTGCACGGTGTCGTCCGTGCGGGGCGTGTCGCAGGGAACCCAGCTCATGGCGATCTCCGTTGTGGGGAAGACGAACCATAGGCCTGGCACGCGTCGAAGTTAAGCCGTTCTACCGTCAACACCGGGTTCTGCCCCGGCAAACCTTTTTGGACCGCGCGCGTCCACGCGCGCACTCGCTCGCAGCGAAGCGGAGAGCGAAACCTTGTCGGCGCTGACGCGCCGATGCGCGCGTGGACGCGCGCGGTCCAAAAGAAATTTTTTAGCCCTTACCCACGAGGTGGCAGGCGACCCAGTGGCCGGGTGCCGCCTCGCGCAGGGGGACCGGCTGGGCGCAGATCGGCTGCGCCAGTGGGCAGCGCCCGCGCAGGCGGCATCCTGCGGGGATGTCGACCGGGCTGGGCACCTCACCCGCCAGCGCAAACCGCTCGCGCCGCGCATCGGGATCGGGGATCGGCACGGCCGAGAGCAGGGCGCGCGTATAGGGGTGCAGCGGATTGGCGAACAGCTCCCGGGTCTCGGCCTGCTCGACGATGGCGCCCAGGTACATCACCGCGACGCGATGCGCGAGGTACTTCACCGTGGCGATATCGTGCGAGATGAACAGATACGAGAGCCCACGATTTTCGCGCAGCGCTTCGAGCAGCAGGATGATGCGCGAGCGCAGCGATACGTCGAGCGCCGAGGTCGGCTCGTCGAGAACGACGAAGCGTGGATCGGTGACGATGGCGCGTGCGATGTTGACACGCTGCTTCTGGCCGCCCGAGAGTTCGTGCGCGTAGCGCGCCGCAAAGTCGGGCCCCAGGCCGACCGCGACCAGCACGTCATCGACGCGCGCGCGCCGCTCGCTCGGCCCGAGCGTGGTGTGCAGGCGCAGCGGCTCCTCGACCATCCGGCGCACCGACAGGCGCGGGTTGAGCGCCGCGGTCGGGTCCTGGAAGACCATCTGCATGCCGTGGCGCAGGCGTTGCAGAGCTGATCCGTTCAGCCGCGTCACCTCGGTATCGTCGAGCCGCACCGAGCCTGATGTCGGCTCGACCAGGCGCAGCAGGCAGCGTGCCACCGTGGATTTGCCGCAGCCGGACTCGCCGACCAGCCCCAGGGTCTCACCCGGCGCGATGTCGAACGACACGCCGTCGACGGCGCGCACGTCGGTGCGCCGGCCGCGCATGCGGTCGAGCATCGGGCCAAGCCCGCGCATCGGAAAGCTCTTTGAAAGGCCTTCGACCTTAAGCAACGGCGGCACGATTCGCCTCCAGGGCGTGACATGCGACGCGGTGATCGGCCTCGACCACGTCCAGCGACGGCTTGTTCTTGCGGCACACCTCCAGCGCATGCGGGCATCGCGCCATGTATCGGCAGCCTGGCGAGGCATGCAGCAGCGACGGCACCGCACCAGGGATCGGCTCCAACGCCACCTCGCGGTCGATGCGCGGAATCGAGCGCACCAGAGCGCGTGTATAGGGATGCAATGGCTGACGGAACAGCGCCCGCACCGTGCCGGTCTCGACCAGCTGGCCGGCATGCATCACCGCGACGCGATGGCAGGTCTCGGCGACGACGCCGAGGTCGTGCGTGATGAGGATGATGGCCGCGCCCGTCCTGGTGCCCAGCTCGCGCAGCAAGCCCAGGATGCGGGCGGCGATCGAGACGTCGAGGCCGGTCGTCGGCTCGTCGGCGATCAGCAGCTGCGGCGAGCTGGCCAGGGCCATTGCGATCATCACGCGCTGGCAGGTGCCGCCGGACAGCTGGTGTGCGTATTGCCCCATGCGGCGTGCGGCATCGGGCACGCCGACCTGGTCGAGGGCCTCGATGCCGCGGTTCCAGGCGGCGCGGCGGGAGAGGTCGCCGTGCAGCTCGAACAGGCGTGCAATCTGAGTGCCGATCGTGATCACCGGGTTGAGCGCCGTGCGCGGACTTTGCGGCACGAGCGCGATGCGGGCGCCGCGGATGCGCCGCATCTCCTCCTCGGGCAGGGTCAGAAGGTCGCGCCCGTCGAGCCGGACGGACCCGCGCACGATCCGTCCGGGCGGACGGATCAGGCGCAGGATGGAGAAGCCGGTCACCGACTTGCCGGAACCCGATTCGCCCACAAGCCCCAGGATCTCACCGGCGCCCACCGACAGGTCGAGGCCGTGCACGGCCTCGACAGGGCCGTCGTCGGTGGCGAAATGCACGGTGAGTCCGCTGACCTCCAGCAAGCTCATCACCGGACTCCCCGCATGCGCGGATCCAGCAGGTCACGCAGGCCGTCGCCGATCAGGTTGAAGGCAAGAACCGTGGCCATGATGACAAGGCCTGGAAACACGAACAGCCACCACTCGCCGGTCACCATGTGGCTCGCACCCTCGGCGGTCATCTCGCCCCACTCGGCGTCGGGTGGGCGGATTCCCAGGCCGAGGAACGACAGCGCCGCCATGGTGAGCAGCGCGAACCCCATGGCGAGCGTCGCCTGCACGATCAGGGGTGGGATGCAGTTGGGCAGCAGGTGCACCACGACGATGCGCCAGGACGGATTGCCGACGGTGCGCGCCGCCTCGGCGTACTCCATCTCGCGCACGCGCAGCATCTCGCCACGGATGAGGCGGATGTAGATCGGGACCTGCGTGATGGCGAGGGTCAGGATGATGTTGCCGATGCTGTTGCCCAGCGCCGCCGTCAAGCCCATCGCGAGCACGAAGGCGGGAAACGCCAGCACGGCCTCGACCATGCGCATGATGACCTGGTCGACCCAGCCGCCGCGGTATCCCGACAGCGCGCCGATCAGGGCGCCGATCACCAGAGCGGCGGCGGTCGACGCGAACGGTATGATGAGGTCCAGACGTGCGGCGTGGATCAGGCGCGAAAGCTGGTCGCGGCCATAGACGTCGGTGCCCAGCAGATTCTGCCAGGTCGGGGCCGACAGCGCGATCGCAGGATCGGTCGCCTCGGGGTCGAACGGCGCCACGACCGGTGCCAGCACGGCGACAACGGTCAGGACGACGATCACGCCCAGCGCGCCCAGTGTCACAGGGTTGCGCCGCAAGCGCCGCCACATCGCGGCCAGGGGCCCGCGGCGCTGCGCCGGCAGGGGGAGTGCGGTTGCCGCGTCGGTCATCAGCTCAGCCGGGTGCGGGGGTCGACGACCGCATAGAGCAGGTCGACGATCAGGTTGACGATCACATACATCACCGCGACGAACAGCACGAACGACTGGATCGGGCCCGAATCCTTGGTCATCAGGGCGGTGACGGCGTAATTGCCGATGCCGGGCCAGGCGAACACGGTCTCGACCACCGCGTTGCCCGCCATCAGGAAGCCGAACACGACACCCAGCGTGGTGACGACGGGGATCAGCGCGTTGCGCAAGGCGTCGCCATAGATCACGCGCCGGCGCGGCAGCCCTGCCGCCCAGGCCGCCGTGATGTAGTCCGACTGCAGGATTTCCAGCATGGTGGCGCGCACCATGCGCGCCACCGGCGCCATGACGCTGAACGCCAGCGTGGCCGCCGGCAACGCCAGCTGACCCAGGCTCGACCACAGCGTGCGCCAGTTCCCGGTCAGCAGCGAATCCACGACGTAAAGGCCGGTGATCGCGGTGGGCGGCGTCAGGCCCGAGGCCAGCCGTCCCAGCGGGGCAGGCGCGATGCCGATCAGATAGAAGAGCACGTAGATGAACAGCAGGCCGGTCCAGAAGGTGGGCATCGCGACGCCGGCGACGCCGACGATGCGTCCGACATGGTCGATGGCGGTGTCACGATGCACGGCCGAGAGGACGCCCAGCGGCACGCCGATCAGAATGGCGAGGATGAGGCTGGCCAGCGTCAGCTCCAGCGTCGCCGGCAGGCGCTGGGTGAAGTCCTGGAGCACCGGCCGCCCGGTTGCGGCGCTTTCGCCGAGATCGCCGCGGAACAGGCCGCCGACATAGCGGCCGTACTGGACCCACATCGGCTGGTCGAGGCCCATCTGCCGCTCGACCTCGGCCAGATACTCGGGTGTCGCCAGCGGACCGGCCTTCACCTGCGCCGGATTGCCTGGGAGCATGTAGGTGAGGAAGAAGCTGATCAGCGTGACGCCGAAAAGCGTGGGAATGACGGACATCAGCCTGCGCAGGACATAGAGCGCTAGCGCCATCGTGCTTCGGCCTCACTCTGCATGCATCTCAAGAGCAGAAAGTCCGGGATGCACGGATCGAGCCGGATCCCGGACGCAATCTTTCATATGAGCGTCGCCGCTCAGGCAAGCTTCATGCCGTAGTAGCGCTCGAACGTGTCCCAGCGCTTTTCGACGCCAACCAGATCGGCGCGCATCACGCGTGTCCAGCTGTCGTACCACAGAAAGCCCCAGACGGCATCGTCGATCAGGATCTGCTGCGCCCGCCGGGCGGCGGCCAGGCGGCTGGAGCCGTGGGGGCTGCGCATGTTCTCCTCGATCAGCTTGTCGAGCTCGGGATTGGCGTAGAACGCCGTGTTCGTGGTGACCGACTTGCTGTGGAAGTTGAAATGGAGGTGGTAGAACGGATCGTTGATCCACGACTGCCACGTCTCGATCGAGAGCTGGTGGCCGCCTTTCGATGCGACCTGCCGGAAGGTCGCGTCCGTCTCCTTGACGATGTTCACCTTGAAGCCGATCTGCTCCAGCTCGCGCTGGATCCACACTGCCGCCTGCTCGTGCGGCTGCCAGCCCACGCGCACGGCCAGCTCGATCGTGATCGGCAGCGGCCCGACCCCGGCTTCGCTCATCAGGGCCTTGGCCTTGGCGATATCGTGCTTGTAGGGCGAAAGCTTGTCGTCGTAGCCCGGCGTCAGGCTCGGCACGGGGCTCTTCATCTGCGTGCCGTAGCCGAACAGCACGCTGGGGATGATGGCGTTGATCGGAATGGCGTAGTTGATCGCCTGCCGCACCTTGACGTTGTCGAACGGCGCCTTCTTGGTGTTCATGCTGAGCCAATGGCAGGTCGTGTCCGGCACGCTGAAGATCTTCAGGCCGGCCTCGCCTTCGAGGCTCTTCACGTTGCGCGGTGACAAGCCGGGACGGCCGGTCACGATATCGACCGCGCGGCGCTTGAGCAGCAGCACGCGGTCGGCCTCGCTGGGCACGAACTTGAACACCAGCCGCTGAAAGAACGGCTGCGGCCGCCAATAGTTCTTGGCTGCCTCCAGCACGACCTCGACACCCGGCTCGTTCTTCACCAGGCGATAGGGGCCGACGCCGGCGACGTTGCGCTTCAGCCAGTCCGTCGCCCACGGATCCTTTTCGCTCGCATGTGCCTTCACCTCGTCGGGGTCGAGGATGGCGTTGTTCGACAGCGCCAGCACGTCGAGCGCCATGGGGCTGGGAGCCGGCATCTCGATCGCCAGGGTCTTGTCGTCGCGCACGACGATCTGCTCGGGCTTCGTGACGCCGAGCAGGACCGGGAACAGCAGCCGGATGTAGCCAGGCGACTGCAGGCCGCGGTCGAAGGCGTATTTGACGGTATGGGCGGTGACGGGCTTGCCGCTCGGCAGGGTGAGGCCGTCGCGGATCTTGAGCACCACCGTGGCGCCGTCCTTCTCGAACGACCATGCCTGGGCGGCGCTGGGATCGAACTCGCCAGGCCGCGAGCGGAACAGGCCGGGCTTGCCTTGCTCGGGCTGCACCTTCCACATCAGCGGGCTGTCATAGACATTGGCCTGGACCACGTAGGCGCCGATCGACTTGAACGCCGCAGGGTCCAGCGTGTCGATATCGGTGTCCCACGCGATGGTGAGCGTGCGCACATCCTGCGCCGCAGCGCGCTGCGTGAAGGCGGTGCCCGCCAGCGCCAGCGAGGTCGCGCCGCCCGCCAGCTTGAATACGTCCCTTCGCCTCAGATCGTCGACCATCGCGCTCCCCTTTATCGCCCTGTGATGGCGGCCCGTCACCGAGCGCGCCGGAACTGCCGTTCCTCCACGTCACCAGTGTCCGGCGCGGGTCTTGCCCCGCGTTCCGAGACGTCCCCGCACGCAAGAGAGCTTGAATAAATCGTGTGGTTGCATTATTGTCAACTCCAGTTCCATTTTTTGCAACTTTCAACGATGTCAGCCCTCTCGAACGCAGTATCCGTGCTGCGTCTCTTCTCCACGGAACGGCCGGAGCTCTCGGTCACCGAAGTCTCGCGGCTGCTCGACATGCCGAAGAGCTCGGCCTCGCGGCTGCTCAAGTCGATGCTGCGGGAAGGGCTGCTGGCGAACGTGGGGGCGACACCGCGCTACCGCGTCGGCCACGTGTTCTTCGAGATCTCGCGTCTGTACGGACGCAATTCGACCTTGATGGATCTCACCGACAACGCGTTGGGCGAGATCTGTCGCGCGGTGCGGCACGGCGGCTATATCTCCATACTCGACGGCGCTGATGCGCTGGTGCTGCGCGCCTATATCGGACCCGAGACCCTGCGCGTGGTGACGCCCTTGGGCAGCCGCATGGCGGCGTTCGCGACCTCGACCGGCCGGACGCTGCTGGCACGGCTGAGCAACGAGGCCATCAAGGCGTTGCATCCGCAGCCGCTCGTGCCGCCTTCGCCGAACGCGCCGCAGAACATGGGCGAGCTGATGGAGCGCATCGACCAGATCCGCCGCTGCGGCTGGTGCGAGGCGATCGACGAAGGCGTGCCGGGCGTCGGGTCGGTGGCGGTCAGCATCGCGGATCGGGCAAGTGCGGAGACGCTGGCGTTCTGCGTGTCGTTCCCGGCGCATCCGGTGTCAGAGCTGGAGCGCCGTCGCTTCGCCGTGACGCTGACCGATGCCGCGCGGCGCCTGGCGACGCAGGTCGATGATCAATTCTGGACGCGGGTGAAGGCCCCCAAGGCAGTTGCGGCATGAGAGAGCTTTCCGCTGACGATATCGAAGCGCTGGCCGTGGGTGCCTGGATCCTGGGCACGGGCGGCGGCGGCAGTCCGTATCACGGGCTTCTCAACATGCGCCGGCTCTACGACGAGGGGCTGCGCGTGACCCTGATGGACCCGCAGGCGCTGGCCGATGGCGACGACGTCGCCGTGGTGTCCTACATGGGCGCGCCGCTGGTGACCCAGGAGCGCCTCGTCGACAGCCGCATGACGGCGCGCTCGGTCGAGGTGATGGAGGAGTATATCGGCCGCAAGTTCAGGGCGGTGATGGCGATCGAGATCGGCGGCGGCAACGCGATGCAGCCGCTGATGGCCGCGGCGCACCTGAAGATCCCGGTGGTCGACGCCGACGCCATGGGCCGGGCCTATCCGGAAGCGCAGATGACCACCTTCGCGGTCGGTGATCTCGCGCCGGCACCGCTCACGTCGATCGACCCGCGCGGCAACGAGGTGATCGTCTCGCGCGCCGCGACCTGGAAATGGATGGAGCGCACCAGCCGCAAGGTGTGCACCGAGTTTGGCTCCATCGCTGCCACCTGCAAGGCGCCGCGCACCGGCGCGGAGGTCAAGCGCTGGGGCATTCCCTACACCACGACCAAGGCCATCAACCTGGGCAAGGCGGTGATGGACGCCAACCGCCGCCACGAAGATCCGATCGCGGCGATCCTCAAGGCCGAACGCGGCAAGCGGTTGCTGGCCGGCAAGGTCGTCGAGGTCGAGCGGCGCACCACGGAAGGATTCCTGCGCGGCCGTGCCGTGCTGGAGAGCGACGGGCGCGAGACGATCGTGCTGGATTTCCAGAACGAATGGACGGTGGCCTGGCACGACGGCCGGCCGCTGGCGTCGACGCCGGAGCTGATCTGCGTGCTGGACAGCGACAGCGGCGAGGCGATCGGCACCGAGATGGTGCGCTACGGACAACGCGTCACCGTGATCGTGCTGCCGTCGCCGGAGATCTTCCTCACGCCGCGCGGCCTGCAGAACGTAGGGCCGCGCGCGTTCGGCCATGACATCGACTTCCGCTCGGTATTTTCATCGTGAAACGCATCGGTATCGACGTCGGCGGCACCAACACGGATGCCGTCCTGATCAATGACGGCCGTGTCGACGGCGCCGTCAAGGCATCGACCACCGCCGATGTGACCGGCGGCATCCTCGCCGCGATGCGTGCCTTGCGCGCGCAGTCGGGTGACGGGGCCGACGTCGACGCCGTGCTGGTCGG
This sequence comes from Vineibacter terrae, assembly GCF_008039615.1. GTDB lineage: Bacteria > Pseudomonadota > Alphaproteobacteria > Reyranellales > Reyranellaceae > Vineibacter > Vineibacter terrae. Next base: position 79,932 of record NZ_VDUZ01000007.1, read on the forward strand.
CACGACTCACTTCATCAACGCGGTGATCCAGCGCAAGCAGCTGCACAAGGTCGCCGCCATCCGGATCGGCGCGCCGGCCACGACGGCGTTGCCGCCGTTCTGCGACTGGCCCCGCGACCTGGCGCACCTCGTGGACGGCGGCATCTGGATGATCGAGGGCGGCCACGACTACGATGGCCGCCGGTTCATGCCGCTTAACGTCACGCAGGTGCGCGAGGCGGCGCGCGAGATCAGGCGGCGCGGGCTGGCCTATGCGGCGGTCACGGCCATGTTCTCGCCGCTCGATCCCTCGGACGAGGATGCGGTGGCGGCGATCCTCCAGGAGGAGGTGCCGGGGATCTCGGTCACCTGCTCGCACATGCTGGGCGGCATCGGCGTGCTGGAACGGGAGAACGCGGCGCTGCTGAACGCGGCGCTGATCGCACTTGCCCGCGATACCGTCAAGGGCTTCGAGGAGGCGATGCGCAGCAGCGGCATCGATGCGCCGCTCTTCATCACGCAGAACGACGGCACGGTGGCTGCCGCGGCGCACGCCGTCGCGCTGCCGGTCTACAGCTTCGCCTCGGGGCCGACCAACTCGATGCGCGGCGGCGCATACCTGTCGTCGCTGCAGGAGGCGGTGGTGGCCGATGTCGGCGGCACCACCACCGATTTCGGTCATCTGCAGAACGGCTTCCCGCGCCAGGCCAACACGGTCGTGCATATCGGCGGCGTGCGCACGCTGTTTCGCATGCCCGACCTGATCTCGATCGGGCTTGGCGGCGGCAGCCTGGTCGATACCGAAAAGATGACCATCGGGCCGCAGAGCGTCGGCTTCCGGCTGACCCAGGAAGCCCTGGTGTTCGGCGGCACGCAGCTCACGGGCACCGATATCGCCGTGGCTGCCGGCTTGCTCGACATCGGCGAGCGGCAGCGGGTTGCACATCTGCCGGCGGCCCTGATCAAGGGCGCGCTGAGGCGCGCCCAGGCCATGGTCGAAGAGCATGTCGATCGCATCAAGACGGCGGCCGGTGGCGTGACCCTGCTGGCGGTCGGCGGCGGCGCGTTCCTCATCCCCGATCGCCTCGAGGGCGTGGATCGCGTCATCCGCACGGAGCATGGCGGCTGCGCCAATGCCGTGGGTGCGGCCATTGCGCAGGTCAGCGGTGACGTTGACCAGGTCTTCCAGGACCTGTCGCGGACCGAGGCTGTTGCCAAGGCCCGCGCGCTGGCCGATGAACGCGCCGTGGAGGCGGGGGCCGATGCCAGCACGCTTTCGCTGGTCGAGGCCGAGGACATCCCGATCGCCTACCTTCCCGGCAACGCGCTGCGCGTGCGCGTGAAGGTCGTCGGTGACATCAATTCCAGGCAAGGGAGCACGCCAAATGCCCGTGACGTTCGTCATCAGCACGCTTAAGCCGGGCGTCGACCCGGCCGACTATGAGCGCTGGGTGCGTGAGCGCGACTACGCGTACACGCGCAGCAATCCGAATTTCATAAGCTACGTCGTGCATCGCATTGATGCGCCGGTCGAAGGCGTCCCGAATGCCGGCTGGCGCTACGTCGAGCGCATCGAGGTGAAGGACGCCGAGCAGCATCGCAAGGACCTCGCCTCGCCCGAGGGCAAGGCCCTGCTCGATGAGCTCTACGGACAGTTCCTGGACCGCACCAAGAACGTCTATATCCGGACCAACGTGGTCGACTAGAACGTCCCTTCTCTCCGCTGCGCGGAGAGAAGGTTGGAAGCAGCACTTCACTCCACCCGGGATCCGTATCATGACCATCGAGCTGCTCGTTCTCGGCGATTCCTCGATCAACCGCATGGTCGAGAGCGTCAAGCTCGCCGAGGCCAACGGCTTCGACAAGGTCTGGCTTGCAGACGAGCGCTTCTACCGCGAGGTCTATTCCTGCCTCTCGATCTTCGCCGTCAACACCTCGCGCGTGAAGCTCGGCCCCTGTGTCACCGATCCATTCGCGCGGCACCCGGCGCTCACCGCCATGGCGATCGCGACCCTGGATGAGATTTCCGGCCAGCGCGCCATTCTCGGCCTCGGGGCCGGCATCTCCGGCTTCGGCGAGCTGGGCATCGTCCACAACAAGCCGCCGCGCGCGATCCGCGAGTCGATCGCGCTGATCCGGGAGCTGCTCAAGGGCGGCCAGGTCGATTTCCAGGGCGAGGTCATCAAGTTCAACGACGGCCATCTGAGCTTCAAGCCGGTGCGGTCCGACATCCCGATCCATGTCGCCAGCAACGGCCCCCTGGGGCAGCGTGCGGCAGGGGCCGTCGCGGATGCGCTCATCATGGAGGCTTGCGGCTCGGTGGCTGAGGTGCAGGCGCTGAAGGCCGAGATCGTGCGCGGGGCGCAGAAAGCCGGGCGTGATCCGGCCGAGGTCAAGCTGGTCGCGCGCCTGAACGCCTGCGTCGACAACGACGGCCGCGCCGCCCGCGATGTCGTGCGGCCCGGTGTCGCCCGCCTGCTGGGCCGCGGCTCGCTGAAGCTGGCCACTGCCGAAGCGGAGGGCCTGACGCTGCCGGCCGACGCCGTCGCCTCGGTGGGACCGGCGCCCTACGCCGAGGGCGTGAAGCCCTATCTGAAGCTCCTGCCGCTGGTCTCCGATCGTCATGTCGACGCCTTCACACTGGCAGGCACCGCCGATGAGATCACCGAGCACGTGATTGCGTTGCGCAAGGCGGGTATCGATTCGATCATCATCCGGCCACTGGCCAGCCCGGGCTGCTCGATCGACGATACGATCAGGATCTTCGGAACCCGTATCTGGCCAGCGGTGGAGGCTGCGACCCCGGCATGAGCTTCCAGGTGCACCATCCGCAGTCCGTCGCCGACGCGATCGCGCTGTCGCAGCAATTCGGCGATGCAGGGCGCTTCATCGCCGGCGGCACGGATCTGGTCATCCAGATCAACCGCAAGCGGCAGACGCCGGCGCACCTGATCGATCTCAATCGCCTGGACGAGCTGGCCGGGATTGCGCAGACGCCGGATGGCTTCGCGATCGGCGCGCTCGCGACGCACAAGGCGGTCGAGCGGCATCCGCCGTTCCAGGACGCATTGCGTGGCCTGGTGGAAGCCGCGCGCGTGGTCGGTGGGCATCAGGTCCGCAACATCGCGACCGTCGGCGGCAACATCGCCAACGCATCGCCGGCCGCCGATGTCGTCGTGCCGCTGCTGGCGCTGGACGCCCGTGTATCGCTGGTCGGTCCGCGCGGGGCGCGCACATTGGCGCTGGGCGATTTTCTGCTCGGGCCCGGGCGCACGGCGCGCGAAGCCGGCGAGCTGATCGATTGCATTCACATTGCACGGCTGCCGCAACGCAGCGCCACGGCGTTCCTCAAGGCTGGCCGCCGCAAGGCGATGGAGATCTCCGTGGTCTGTGTCGCGGCACGCCTCACGCTCGATGACGAAGGGCGCTGTGCGGCTGCTTCCCTCGCTCTGGGCGCCGTCGGCGCGACCGCCATGCGGGCCGGAGAGGCGGAGAAGGCCTTGGTCGGCCGCGTTCCGGACGACGCCGCGTTGCGCGACGCCGCGCAGGCGGCGGCGGCCGCCTGCAACCCGATCAGCGACGTGCGCGCCTCGGCACGCTACCGCCGCCTGCTGGTGGAGGCGCTGGTGCCGCGCGCGCTGCGGATCTGCGTCACGCGGATCCGGGAGGGGCGGACGTGATGCGCAATCCCCTGACGCTGACGATCAATGGCGAGCAGCATGACCTGCTGATCGAGCCGCATTGGACGCTGCTGCACGTCCTGCGGGGCCAGATCGGCCTTGCCGGCAGCAAGGAGAACTGCCTGGAAGCCGAATGCGGCGTCTGCACCGTGCTGCTTGACGGCAAGGCCGTGAATTCCTGCATTCTGCTGGCGTCGCTGTGCGCCGGACGCAGCATCGTCACCATCGAGGGCCTGGGCGACCCCGAGCATCTGCATCCGCTGCAGGCGGCATTTGTGAAGCACGGGGCCGTGCAGTGCGGCTACTGCATCCCCGGCATGATCCTGACCGCCAAGTCGTATCTCGACGAGCACCCGGATCGCATGCCGTCCCGCGACGAGATCCGCGAGGCGATCTCCGGCACCCTCTGCCGCTGCACCGGCTACCAGAAGATCATCGACGCCATCGCTGCGGTGGCGGCCGAGCGCGCCGGGAAAGGGGCACAAGAAGATGCGCCCTAACCAGAACACGGTCGCCGGTCGGCGGCTGCCGCGCCTCGATGGCGCCGCCAAGGCGACCGGCCGCTACGTCTACGGCACGGATGTCACCTTGCCGGGAACGCTCTACGGCAAGGTGCTGCGCAGCGACATGCCGCATGCGCGCCTGACGCGGATTGATGTCAGCGCCGCCCGCGCCATGCGCGGCGTGCGCGCCGTCATCACCAGCGCCGACGTGCCGCAAGTACGCTACGGCAATGCCGTCAAGGACCAGACGGTGTTCGCGACCGACACGGTGCGGTTCGTCGGGCATCCACTGGCGGCGGTGGCAGCCGACACGCTGGAGATCGCCGAGCAGGCGTTGAGCGCGATCGCGGTCGAGCTCGAGCCGCTGCCGCCGCTGTTCGATCCCGAGGCGGCGCTGGCACCCGACGCGCCGCTGCTGCATCCGGACTGGCAGGACTACGTCGCGCTGCCGGTGATCGCCCGCGAAGGCAATATCGCCGGTCGCTCCCGCATGCGGCACGGCGATGTCGAGGCTGCCTTCGCGCAGGCCCATCGCGTCTACGAGCACCGCTTCACCACGGCGCTGCAGCACGCCGGCTATACCGAGCCGCGGGCGGCATCGGCGGCGTGGGACAGCACCGGCGTGCTCACCGTGTGGTCGAACGGCCAATTGCCGTTCGAGGTGCAGGCCACGCTGGCTGACATCCTGGAATTGCCTGTTTCGCGCATCCGCGTGGTGGTCCCCGGCATCGGCGGCGGCTTCGGCGGCAAGCTGCGGATCGGCGTCGAGCATTTCGCGGCGCTGCTGGCGCGCCAGTCCGGCCGTCCGGTGAAGATGATCACCACCAGCGAGGAAGAGCTGATCGCGGCGCATCCGCGCCAGGCCGCGATCATCACGGTGAAGACCGCGGTCAGCGCCGACGGTCGGATCCTGGCCCGCCAGGGGCGTGTGGTCGTCGATTGCGGCGCCTGCTCGGGCTCGGGGCCGGGCACCGGCGCGGTCGCGCTGCAATGCCTGGTGGGTCCGTACCGCACACCGAACCTGCTGATGGAGAGCCTCGCCGTCTACACCAACAAGGTGCCCAGCGGCTCGTTCCGTGCGCCGTCCGGTCCGATGGCGAACTTCGCCGTCGAATCGCAGATGGACATCATCGCGAAGGATCTCGGCATCGATCCGCTGGAGATCCGGTTGCGCAACATCGTGCGTGAAGGCGACCTCGGGCCGGCCGGCGAGGTCCTGAAGGATGTCAGCATCGAGGAATGCCTGCGCCGCGCCGCCGATGCCATCGGCTGGCATGACCGCGCCGCAGAGCCGGGCCGTGGCAAGGGTATCGCCTGCAGCTGGTGGATGACCACGGGCGGCTCGTCGGCCGTGTTCATCAAGCTCAACGGCGATGGGACCGTGGCCCTCACCAGCGGCGCCGTCGAGCTCGGCACCGGCGCCCTCACCGGCGCGGCGCAGATCCTGGCCGAGGAATTGTCGCTCGATCTCGAGGATGTGCGGGTCGCGACCGTCGACACGCTGCATGTGCCCTACGACTATGGCGCGCAGGGCAGCCGTACCGCGTTTTCCGTCGGCAATGCCTGCCGGGCCGCGGCGGCCGATCTGCGGCAGCAGCTGTTCGCGCTGGTCGCGGCCCAGCATGGCGTGCCGGCCGAGGAGATGATGCTGCGCGACAAATGCGTGGTCGCGGGCGACAAGCGCATTCCCCTGGCCGACATTGCGCGCCAGCAATACACGGGCGGCGGGCTCGTCGCGCGCGGCACCGCGCTCAATCCGCCGCCGGCCTACGATCCCGCACGCGTGGAGAACCACCCGCTGCCGGTCTGGAACACGCCGAGCTTCCACGCGCACGCCGCCGATGTGAGCGTCGATACCGAGACCGGTGAGGTGACGATCAATCGCTACGTGGTGGCGCAGGACGTCGGCTATGCGATCAACCCGACCTACATCGAAGGCCAGATCGAGGGCGGCGTGAGCCAGGGCCTGGGCCAGGCCTTGTCGGAGGAGATCGTCTACCAGGACGGGCGCGTGCTGAACGCCAACCTCACCGACTACAAGATGCCGACGTCGCTGGACGTGCCGCCCATCGAATCGATCCTGGTCGAATGCCCGAGCGCCGCCGGCCCATACGGCGCCAAGGGTGTCGGCGAGCCGCCCTGCATCGAGCCGCCGGCCACCATCGCCAACGCCGTCGCCGCGGCGACCGGGTTGTGGATCACCTCGCTGCCGATCACGGCCGAGAAGATCCTGCTGCGCTTGAAGGGCGAGCCGTAGCGCCTACCGGCCTGCGGTCGCCATCGGCAGCGACGGATCCGTCGCCCACTCCTGCAGCGAGTTGTCGTACACCGTCACGTCACGGTGTCCCAGCACGGCCTTCAGCGCGAAGGCATCGCCGGTGGCGGCGATGCCGCCGCCACAATAGGCGACGACCCGCCTGCCGTCGCGCGCGTCGACAGTCTCGAAGATCTTGGCGAGCTCGGCAGGCGACTTGAAGGTATTGTCCGGATTGAACAGCCCGGCCGCCGGCACGTTGAGGCTGCCGGCAATGTGGCCTGGCCTGCCGTAATGGACGGGGCTGCTGCCGTCATGCTGTTCCGGCCGCAGGCAATTGACGACCACGGCGTTGTTGTCGTCCAGGGCTGCAAGCACGCCCTGCTTGTCGACAAAGGCCTCCGCCCGCGGCCGCGCCGTCAGCGCCGCCGGCGGATAGGTGCGTGCCGCCTTTTCCAAGGGGCGTCCCTCCGCCATCCACTTCTTCAGGCCACCATCGAGGACGGCGGCACGGTCGAAGCCGATCGACCAGAGCAGCCACCAGACGCGCGTTGCCCACCAGATGTCGCCGTCGCAGTACAGCACCACGTCGCTGTCGTCGCCGATGCCCTTGTCGGCAAAAGCACGGGCCAGCGTGTCGGGCCGCGGCGCGGTGAAACGCAGCTTGCTGGCCGGATCGGAAAGGTCGGCCTGCAGGTCCAGCAGCACGGCACCGGGAATGTGGCCGCGCTCATCGTAGAGCCGACGGCCGGTCTCGATCGTGAAGCCACCCTCCGGCCGCGGCCGCAGGAAGGTCGTGCAATCGAAGACGAGCGGAGCCGCCGGGCTGCTCAGCCGCGCTGAAAGGTCAGCCGTTGAAATCAGGACATCCACGATCACCTCCGCCATGGCCGGCGGCGAGAATGGATCATGATGGGGGAAGGGCTCAAGGCCATCGGCGTTCGCAGTGCGAATATCTGCGACACGCCACACTTTGCGACCTAATATCTGCACGCCCTTGGATCCGTATGGGGATCCAAGGCCGGCCGGCGCAGGTCGCAATTGCACCGGCCGGCAGGAGGATGCGTTCGCATATAACTTAACGAACGCCTTGTTTCTAACTTTCCCAAAGACTTGTGTCAATCCTGTGATGTGCTGTGACAATCCCGTGGATGTGAATTCGCATTCATTGTGTTATTTGCACGCGCGACCTACGATGGGCGGTAGGTATTGTTCCGCAGTGCGATTGATCAGGGCTTGGCGTAACGCGCCCGAGCCGCCGTTTCCAGTGCCGCGCAGGTAAGCGAATCGATATCGAACAGCTCGGCCAGCAGGTCCAGCACCCCGATTTCGGTGTCGCGCACCTGGCCTTCGGAGGCGATCAGATCGCACGCCAGGGCATAGGCCGTCTCGCCGAAGCGCTTCGGCACCGTCTTGCGGATGAAGGCTGTCACCTTGTCCAGCCCGCCATCGGCGACCAGCGCCGTGGCGCAAGCCTCCGTCACCGTCGGCAGGCGGTCGGCTTTGAAGCCTCTGAAGACGGGCAGGTGCTCGACGAGGTCGCGCATGGTGTCGACCTCGGCCGGAGACAGGTCACGGTCAGCCGCCGATGCCAGCACCATGGTCCAGATCAGGCCGTCCTGCAGTGCCGACATGGTCGCTCCTTCTTCCGATTGAATCGCTGTCGCCCGGTGTGCCCGGCGTGGCGAGACGGGTCAAGCGGGCGGCCGGCTCGACGTGCCGGCGTCCGATCTCTATGGTGCGTGGCGCGGAGCGTCCCGCTCTGTCCCGTCGTCTCGTTCCGTGCGGGCCGCGTGCACGTCCTTCTCACCGTCGCCTTTCCCGTCTTCGCCCTGATCGGCATCGGCTGGCTCGGGGGCCGGTTGCGGCTGCTGGGACCGCACGGCACGATGGCGCTCAACGGCTTCGTCGGCTGGTTCGCGCTGCCGGCCATGCTGTTCACGGCGCTGGCCAAGGTCAGCATCGCCGAAGTGCTGAACGGCGCGTTCGTCATCGTCTTCGGTGGCAGCATGCTGCTCACCTACGTCGCCGGGATGGTGGCTGCGCGCCTGATGTCGGGGGCGCGGCTGGCCCATATGAGCCTGTTCGGCCTGTCGGCATCATTCGGCAATGTCGGATACATGGGCATCCCACTTTGCGTCACGGCATTCGGGCCTGAAGGCGCGTTGCCGGGAACCCTGGCGGCTGTCCTCGGCGCGGCCGGCATCCTCACCTTCGGGCTCATTCTTGTAGAGGTCGATGTCCAGCGCGGCCACGGCGCTCAGGCTGCGCGCGGGCGCGTGCTGCGGGCGGTGCTGCGCAGCCCGATCGTTCAGGCGGTGGCGCTGGGCGCGATGGTCAGCGCGCTGCGCATTGCGGTGCCGGAGCCTGTGATGCACTTCCTCGACCTGCTCGGCTCGGCGGCCGCCCCCTGTGCCTTGTTTGCCATCGGCCTCTTCCTGTCGGACAAAGGGCTGGGCTCTGCGCGGCGCGAGGTTTTCGTGGCCAGCCTCGGCAAGGTGCTGCTGCAGCCGTTGATCGCACTGGCGCTGCTGCCCTGGTTCCTCGACCTGGGGACGATGTGGGGCAAGGCTGCGGTCCTGTGCGCGGCGTTGCCGACGGCGGCCAACGCCTTCGTGGTGGCGAAGGAGTATGAGACGTTCGTCGAGGGCGCCTCAGGCACCATCCTGCTGTCCACGGTCGCGTCGGTGGCCACGGTGTCGGCGCTCCTGGTGCTGCTGAGTATCGGCTGATGCGATAGGTAGCGTGCGCGCGCGCCGCTACCCACAAAAGATTTGATGAAGGCCTATTGCGCGCGTCATACTTTCGCGTCCGCGGAAGCGCATCGCGGTCATGCGAAGGAGTGGGGAATATGCTCCAGGAGTTCAAAGAATTTGCAATGAAGGGCAATGTCCTTGATCTCGCCATCGGCGTGATCATCGGCGCTGCGTTCGGCAAGATCGTCGAATCCTTTGTGGGCGATATCATCATGCCGATCATTGGCATGTTCGGCACGGTCGACTTCTCGAACCTGTACATCGTGCTGAAGGGCAGCGTGCCGGCGGGCGCTTCGCTGGCCGACGCCAAGAAGGCCGGCGTCGTGCTCGGCTATGGGAACTTCGTCACGATCGCCATCAACTTCCTGATCATTGCCTGGGCCTTGTTCATGGTGGTCAAGGGCGTGAACCGCATGAAGCGCGCGGAAGCGGCCGCCCCGGCGCCGGCGGCGCCGTCGCCGCCGACCCGCGACCAGGAGCTGCTGATCGAGATCAGGGATCTGCTGAAGAAGCAGTAGAGCTCAAGCCGGCCCGCCGGCCGACTCCAGGAACAGCCTGGTCTCACGCACTGCGTCGGCGAGGCCGATGCGGTGGATCGGAACGCCGGCCGGGAAGGCTGTCATCAGCCGCGATGGCAGCCGGTTGTCCAGCATCACGAACACGCCGTGGTCGTCAGCGCGCCGCACCAGGCGGCCGAAGGCCTGCTTCAGGCGGAAGCGGGTGAGCATGTCATCGTACGCGTTGGGCGGATGGCCCTCGGCACGGTAGGCGAGCTTGCGTGCCCGGTGAAGGATATCGGGTCGCGGCCAGGGCACGCGGTCGAAGACGATCAGCCGCAGCGAGCGCCCCGGCACATCGACGCCGTCGCGCACCGCGTCGGTGCCCAGCAGGCAGGACCGTTCCTCGGCGCGGAAAATATCGACCAGGGTGGCTGCGTCCATGCCGCCGATATGCTGCGCGTAGAGCGGGATGCCGTGCGCTTCCAGCGGCTCGGCGATGCGGCCATGCACGGCCCGCAGCCGGCCGATGGCGGTGAACAGTCCCAGCCCGCCGCCATCGGCGGCCAGGAACAGCTCGCGATACGCGGCGGCCACCTGCTCCAGGGAGTCGCGGCCGACGTCGCGCACCACCAGAACCCGGGTCTGCGTCGCATAGTCGAAGGGCGAGGCGACGGCCGCCCGGATCGCCGGCGCGGTGAGGTGCCGTGCGCCGGTGCGGGCCTCGGCCACCTGCCAGTCGGCGGCCTCCTGGGTGGCGACCCCGATCGGCGGCGCCGGTGGCGGGTCGTTGGCGCCGCTCCAGTCGCGCAGGGTCGCCGATGTCACTACGACGCCATGCGCCGGCTTCACCACAGCCTCGGCGAACGGTTCCATCGGGTCGAGGTAATGCCGGTACATGCCGACATCGATCTCGCGGCCTTCGATGCGCGCGATCGCGAACCAGTCGACGAACGCCTCGCTGGGGGTATCCGACTCCAGCGCCCGCAGCATGGCGATCCATGCCCGCAGCTGCAGCTCACAGCGATTGAGCAGCGAGCGCGAGACGCCTTCGATGCGATTGCGTGTCGCCGTGTCGAGCTCCGCCGCCTCGTCGTCGAGCTTGGCGCGCAGCGCCTGGCGCAGCGCTGCAGCCGGACGCAGGAGCCGCTCCAGCGTCTCGACGCAGCTCTGCGCCGCCCCGACGAGGCCGGGCGCCGTCGGGCGGACGTCACATTCGATACCGTAGGCGTTCTCGTCGGCGGTGGAGCGCGCCAGGACCTGCTGGCGCACGAGGGCGAGAAACTCCTCGGGTGCGCCCAGCACGGTGCCGTCGGCCAGGCGCGTCTGCCAGTTGGCGGCCGGCAGCTCGCGCGCCGCCGCCAGCAGGGTGCGAAGCGCGCCGGCGATGGCTGCGTCGTCCTCGGCCAGCTCGGCGACACGGCGCTCCAGTCCGCGTGCCCGGCTGCCGCGCCGTCCTTCGGCGCCCAGCAGCCAGCGCCGCAGATCGGCGGTCTCGATGCCGGTCAGGTGGGCGGCGAAGGCGCCATCGGCAGCGTCGAAAAGATGGTGGCCCTCGTCGAACACATAACGGCTGGGTCGCGCATTGTCGTCCAGGCCGCCCGTGGCTGCCTGCATCATCACCAGGGCGTGGTTGGCGACCACGATGTCGGCATGCCGCGCCCGGCGGATGGTGCGTTCGACGAAGCAGCGCCGATAGTGCTCGCAACCGGCGTAGATGCACTCACCCCGATGGTCGGCCAGCCGCATCAGGCGGCTGCGCCCGATCAGGGCGCCCAGCCACGCCGGCAGGTCGCCGCCCACCATGTCGCCGTCGCGGGTGGCGCTGATCCAGCGCGCCAGCAGGCCCAGGCCGACAGCATTGGCAGGATTGGTGATGGCGCGCTGCGCCGCTTCCTCGAAGTTCAGCAGGCAGAGATAGTTCTCACGTCCCTTGCGGATCACGACCTTGCTGCGCTTGGTGATGCGGTCGGGGTGCAGCCGGTCGAGCTCGTTGTCGATCTGGCGCTGCAGATTGCGCGTGAAGGTCGCGATCCATACCGGCGCCCCGTTCTTTTCGGCCCATAGCGAGGCCGGCGCGACATAGCCGAGGGTCTTGCCGACGCCGGTCCCGGCTTCGGCCAGCACGACATGAGGCTCGCCTTCGCGCTCGCGCGGCCGGAAGGCCAGCGACACGGCCGAAGCGTAGTCGCTCTGCGTCGGCCGCGGCTCGGCCGGTGCGCCGCCCCGCGCCAGGAGCTGCGCCAGCCGGCTGCGGGCTTCCGGCGGCTCCACCGGATGCGATGCCGGCGGCGTCGCCGGAGGATCGTCCTCCCAGATGGGCAGCCGCTTCCAGACGTCGAGCCCGGCCAGGCCGCGCGGCCGCGGCGTCTGCGGCGCGATGCCCAGCGCCTGCAGCACCGCCGCTCCCCATGGCCATCCGCCATGGTGCATCGCCAGCGCCAGCGCCTGGGTTTCGGGTGGCTCGCGATGGGCGCGGTCGGCGATCTCGTCGAGCAGGGCCGAGATGACCGCGAGCAGGGTGCGCGCCTCGGCTTCGGTGCTGGTCGGGAGCGGCAGGTCGAGGGCTTCCGCCAGACCCCGCACGGTCGGCAGGCAGAAGGTCGCCGGGCGTGCGAACGCAAACAGCTCCAGGGCGTCATGGGCCGGGAAGTCCTCGAGGCCCAGCCGCAGGGCGGTCGCCGGAAAATGGCAGACCACCGGCATCTCCAGCGTCGCGCGCGCCCGGGCCGCGCTGTGCGTCAGAGTCTCGACCGCGCCGTCCCAGCCTGCCCATGCCGCCGTGCTCGCGGTCACGACCAGTGCCGCGGGCTGGCTTCGGGCACCGCCGGCGGGTGGCAGGCTCTGCATCATGGCGCGGGCATAGCACACCCGGCGCAGGCTCCGGATGCATTCACGGATGCGATCGGCTTTTTTTCGACAGAATTGTTACATAGAACATTACGGTCCCAAGACGGAATAATGACAAGGCCCGCAACGTGGTCACCGACCGCGCCGCAGTTGATTCCCTCCGCCCGTCACGCACGAAGGCCATCCTGAGCGCGCTGCTGCTGGTCGCGCAGCTGCTCTGTGCCGGCTGGATGGCCTATCTCGTGCAGCGTGATGAGAGCGGGCTGCTCCAGCAGACCTATGTCTTCCTGATCTTCGGACTGCTGGCGCTGCTGGTGTATGGCGTCACGCGCCGGCCGGCTTTCAGCCTGGGGCTTGTGTCGCTGTTCATCGTCGCCATCCACGCGCTGTCGCTGGCCAAGTTCGAGTATCTGCGGGCCCCGATGCTGATCGAGGACGTCTCGCTGCTGCTGCGGCCTGAGATCAGCGACCTGCTGCTGCAGGGCTATCCGCAGCTGTCGTGGATCTTTGTCGGTGGCCTGGCCGTGTTCACCGCCTACTGCATCGCCGCGGTGCGGCTCGAACCGCCACGACCGGCCCGGAACCGCGCATGGACGTCGGCCGGTGCTATCGCCGTCGCATTGGCAGGGCTTGTCGTGGTGGTTCCCGGCCCCGGGCCGCTGTCGGTGGCGACGGCGGAGGATGCCGATCCGTCGACGGCCAACAGCGACTGGGACGTGATCAGCCGCTTCTTCGCGTCGTCCATGCATATGGGCCTCAAGCGGCCGGTCTTCGCGGCGCCGATCAGCCCCTGGCTGGCCACGGGCGTGGCAGCATCTCCGGCGGTCTCGGCAAGGCGGCCCGACATTGTGGTGGTGTTGGAGGAATCGACCTTCAACCCGCAGCGCATCCTGCCGTTCTGCACGCCGGACCTTTGCGAAAAGCCGTTGCTGACCGGCATGCCCAACAGCGCGGCCGTCGGTCCGCTGCGGGTGCACGTGGTCGGCGGGCTCACCTGGCTGTCGGAGTTCGCCCTGCTTGCCGGGATGCCGCATTCGCTGTTCGGCCAGGCCGGGCAGTTCGCGCCGTCCAAGGTCCTGCCGCGGGTCAAGTACACATTGCCGCGCTGGCTGAAGATGCTGGGCTACCGCACGGTTGTGGTCTACCCGGTCGAGAAGCATGCCTATGGCGGCGCGGTGTCCTATCCGCTCTATGGCTTCGACCAGGTGCTGCCGCACCCGCTGATCACCAGCGGCCATCGCCAGGGCTACTGGGACCTGTCCGACCGCGAGATGCTGGCGTATGTGCGGCAGGTGATCGCCGAGGAGGACGCCAAGCCCGACCGGGCGCCGCTGTTCATCTTCATGCTGACCCTGCAGCAGCACGGGCCGCATGCTGCCGCGCTGAACGGTCAGCCCCCACGCGACGACCGGCCGACGTTTCCCACCATCGAGCGCGAGCTGAACGCCAAGCTGAACGACTACCTGACCCGGCTGGCGTGGTCGAGCGACGCCATGCGCGATTTCGATGCGGCGATGGCCCGGCGCGGGCAGCCCTATGTGCTGGCCCATTTCGGCGACCATCAGCCCTCCTTCGAGGGCCTGCTGCGCGGCGTGCCCAAACGCCCGCAGCCCCAGCGGGCGCCGGCCGACTTCGTCACCTACTTCAACATCCAGACGGGCGGCGGCCTGCCGCGGTCCGGCTATCGCGTGTCGGCAGCCTATCGGATGCTCGATGTGGCGCTGCTGGGCGGCCTGATCCTCGATATCGCCGGGCTGCCCAAGGATCCATATTTCGCGGCCAATGTCCGCCTGCGCGAGCGTTGCGAAGGCCTGTTCACCGAGTGCGCCGACACCGAAACGCTCTCAGCGTACCAGCAATACATCTTCGACGAGCTGAGCGCCGTCGCGTTCTAGCTCGTGCTATGGCTTGTCGCGGCCCTGGGAGATTGACGCTGTGCCGGCGCGTCCCTAGGTTGGCCGTTTCCGCGCGGACGCGGATTTTGCGGCACACCTGAAAGCAGCGACTCATGAGCACGGAGCGGCAACTGGCGGAGCAGGCACGAGCCTGGCCTTTCGAGGAAGCGCGCAAGATCGTCGCGCGGCTCGGCGGGGCGGACGTGTCGAAAACGCCGGCCAAGGGCTACGTGCTGTTCGAGACCGGCTACGGCCCTTCAGGCTTGCCGCATATCGGCACCTTCGGCGAGGTCGTGCGGACCACCATGGTGCGCCAGGCATTCCGTCGCCTGTCGGACATCCCGACCCGGCTGTTCTGCTTCTCCGACGACATGGACGGGCTGCGCAAGGTGCCCGACAATGTCCCCAACAAGGAGATGCTGGCAGCGCATCTGGGCAAGCCGCTGACGTCGGTGCCGGACCCGTTCAGCAACGAGCATCCCAGCTTCGGCGCGGCCAACAACGCGCGCCTGCGGGCTTTCCTCGATTCGTTCGGCTTCGACTACGAGTTCCAGTCGGGCACCGACTGGTACAAGTCGGGCCGCTTCGATCCCATGCTGCTGGCCATGCTGCGGCACTACGACGAGATCCTGGCCGTGATGCTGCCGACGCTGGGGGAGGAGCGGCAGCAGACCTACAGCATCTTCCTGCCGATCTGCCGCAAGACCGGCCGCGTGCTGCAGGTGCCGGTGGTCAAGATTGACCCCGACGCCGGCACCATCGTCTACCGCGACGAGGACGGCAGCCTGGTCGAGACACCGGTCACGGGCGGCAACGTCAAGCTGCAATGGAAGGCCGACTGGGCCGGACGCTGGTTCGCGCTGGGCGTCGACTACGAGATGTACGGCAAGGACCTGATCCCGTCGGCCGAGCTCAGCGCCAGGATCGTGAAGATCCTGGGCGGGCGACCGCCGGAAGGGTTCAACTACGAGCTCTTCCTCGACCAGGAAGGCAAGAAGATCTCCAAGTCCAAGGGCAATGGGCTGTCGGTCGAGGAGTGGCTGCGTTACGCACCGCCCGAGAGCCTGGCGCTCTACATGCATCAGCAGCCGCGGCGCGCCAAGCGGCTCTATTTCGACGTGATCCCGCGCGCCGTCGACGAATACCTGTCGCTGGTCGAGAAGCTCCCGAAGGAGGAGCCGGCCAGGGTGATGGAGAATCCCGCCTGGCATGTCCATGACGGCAAGGCCCCCGAGCATCATGCAGGCGGCGTCAGCTTTGCCATGCTGTTGAACCTGGCGGGCGTGGCGCACACCGACGACAAGGACGTGCTGTGGCAGTACCTGCGCCGCTATGTGCCGGGCGCCACGCCGCAAAACGCGCCGTACCTCGATCGGCTGCTGGCCAACGCGGTGGCCTACTACGTCGACTTCGTGAAGGCGCACAAGAAGTTCCGGCTGCCGACGCCGGCGGAGCGGGCGGCGCTGGCCGATCTCGCCGACACGCTGCGCCGTCTGCCGGAGGATGCCAGCGCCGAGTTCATCCAGAACGAGGTCTATGAAGCCGGCAAGCGGCACTTTGCGCAGGCCGAGCTGCGGCAGTGGTTCAAGACCCTCTACGAGGTGCTGCTGGGCAGCGAGCAGGGCCCGCGCATGGGCGCCTTCATCAAGCTCTACGGCCGCGATAACGTCGTGCACTTGATCGACCGTGCGCTGGCCGGCGACGATCTCGGCGAAGCCGCATAGGCGGCCTCCCAGCCGTTTGAGAGCCTTTGTGATGTCGTCGCCAGGCTTGTGGTCGAGGTGGCTGGCGACGCTTTCGGCCAAAGCCGACACGGATGGCTTTGGCAGCCAACTGGGTTGAACCTTTTCATAGTCCGGCTTTGTCATAGTGGTCGTCGGTCCACAATTGTCTGAAGCGCCTTGCCTTGAAAGGTACGAGTTGCTCCCACGGCAGCGAGAGTGGGTTTTTGTACCTTATTTGTGCACAATTGTCAAGCTCTTCTCGTCAGATACGAGCAAATGTCACGACGCCCACACGAGGTAGATGCGCTGTCGGACTGACTTCGCGAGTGGCAGTGGCCGTGTAGCGTGGGGGCGCCTTCATCAAGCTCCGCCGCCAGGACAACATCGCGCGCCTGATTGAGCGCGCTGGCCGGCGAAAATCTCGCAAAGTCGCATAGGCTCATTTCAAGTTCCCGGAGATACCTTCGGCCAGGGCAGTCTGCGCTTGCCATAATATATTCCGTAGAATATAAAATGAATTCCATGGAATGTTATGGGGATCGACATGGCCATGGCCCGACGCAATTTCATCCGCGTGATCGGCGGCGGCATCGTTCTGGCAGCAGGGACGGCGGTGGCGGTGCCGCGGCTGGATGCCATGCCGGCGGCTGCGGTCGAGGGTTGGCGCGGCCCCAGGCCGCAAGAGCGCGACCCGCGGCGGCGTGCGCTTGCGTGGGCGATGCTGGCGCCCAATCCGCACAACATGCAGGCCTGGCTGGTGGACCTGAGGCAGCCGGACGAGATCGTGCTGTATGTCGATCGCGAGCGGTTGCTGCCGCAGACCGATCCCTTCAGCCGGCAGATTGTCGTGGGGCAGGGGACGTTCCTCGAGCTGCTGGTCCTGGCGCTGGCAGCCGACGGCTATCGCGCCGAGATCGTGCTGTTTCCCGGTGGCGAGTTCGAGGCCGAACGCATCGATGCGCGGCCCGTGGCGCGCGTGCGGTTGGTCAGGGACAGCACGATCAAGGTCGACCCGCTGTTCGCCCAGATCCCGCACCGGCGCTCGATCAAGACCGAGTATGCGAAGCAGCCCGTGTCGGCGGCGCACCTGGCGGCCCTTGCGGCGGCGCACCGCGCAGTCAGCGACCTGACGCTCGATTTCGCGACCGATCCAGCGGCGCTCGATGCGCTGCGTGCGATTGCCGCCGGCGCGAGCGAGGTCGAGATGATGACGCCGCGCACTCACAAGGAAAGCATCGACCGCCTGCGCATCGGCGCCGATGAGATCGCAACCCATCGTGACGGCCTGGTGCTCACCGGGCCGATGATCTGGGCGCTGCGCCACGCCGGCATCTTCACGCGCGACAAGGCGATGACCCCCGGCACGCTGGCCTGGAAAGGCGGCCGCGACGTCATCATGACCGGCTATGCCAGCGCTGTCGCCTTCGGCTGGATCGCGACACCGCTCAACACGCGCACGGCCCAGATCGCGGCGGGGCGTGCCTATGTGCGGCTCAACCTGAAGGCCACCGAGCTGGGGGTGGCGATGCATCCGCATAGCCAGGCCCTGCAGGAGTTCGCCGAGATGGCTGACATGCATCGCGCCATCCACAAGGCGACCGGCATGCCCGATGGTCACACCGTGCAGATGTTCTTCCGCCTCGGCTATGCTGCCGATCCTGGGCCGACGCCCCGTCGGTCGCCCGACAGCATCGTGATGGCCTGAGCATGCCAGCAGCGCGCCGCACCCCGCAGCAGGACACGGCATCGCCGGCGCCCGCATCGGCAAACCCGCTGCCCTTCCGTATCGTCAACTGGATCGGCATCATCGACCAGCTTGTCGGCACGCAGGCCAACCGGCTGCTGAAGGATCATGGCTTGGCGCTGCCGCAATTCATCATGCTGAACCACTTCAGCCACCGTCCGGCCGAAGGGAAGACGGTGACGAGCGTGGCGCGGGCCATGCAGCAGCCGCAGCCCGGCATCACCAAGACCATCCGGAAGCTGCTGGCCAAGCATTGGCTGCGCGAGGAGGCAAATCCCGAGGACGGCCGCTCCAAGCTGCTGTTCCTGACGCCGGCCGGGTTGGCACGCCACAATCAGGCCGTCGCCGTTTTCACGAACGCATTGACGCCGGCGTTCGACGGCTGGTCATCGGCCGAGCAGGAGCAGCTGTTCGCCCGGCTCGACCGGCTCAAGAGATGGCTGGATGACAACAGGTGACGCCGCGGGCGACGTCACCCGGCAACGGCAGAATCCTCAACAGATCCGCTGCGTGTGCGCGTAGTCGCGGTAGAGCTGGGCAGCCTTGCGCCCGATCGGGCCCGGCTGCAGCTCACGGCTTTCATAGCGGATCACCGGCTGCACCTTGCCTGCGTTGCCGGTGGTGAAGATCTCGTCGGCGCTGTCGAGCTCGCCCGGCAGCACGGTGCGCTCCTCGACACGGGTGCCGCTGCCACGCAGCAGCTGGATCGTGCGGTTGCGGGTGATGCCGGCAAGGAAGGTGCCGTTGGCGATCGGCGTGATCGCAACGCCGTCCTTCACCAGGAAGATGTTGGAGCTGCAGGTCTCGGCCACGTTGCCCAGCGCATCGAGCACGACGCCGTTCTGGAAGCCGCGGGCCAGGATCTCGGCCACGCCGCGCGACGAGTTGGGGTAGAGGCACGACGCCTTGGCGGCGGTCGGTGCGCTCTCCGGCGTCGGCCGGCGGATCGTGCGGCACAGGCCCAGCGACAAACCCTGCCCGTTGGGCAGCGGCGAGACATAGACGCAGAGGCAGAACCTGGTGCTGGTGGGATCGATCGAGATCGGGCCGGGGCCCCCCTTGGTGGCCCAGAACATCGGCCGCACATAGAGCTCGGCCTTGCTGCCGAACCGTCTCACAGCTTCCTTGGACAGCGCCAGGATCTCGTCCGCCGTCTGGGCAGGCTGAAGCCCCAGGGTTCGCGCCGAGCGCACCGCCCGGGCGGCATGCAGGTCCAGGTCCGGGCCGCAGCCCTCATAGGCGCGGCCGCCGTCGAACACGATCGAGCCCAGCCAGAAGGCATGATCCCGCGGCCCCATCAGGGCCGGATTGCCCTCGTGCCACTTGCCCTCCCAGAAGGTCAGGGTATCCATTCTTGTCCCTCCGCCCGTGCGGGCCATTGGAGGGCGGAAAATAGCAACTTGGCTGACCTATTCGAGTCAGAAATTGTCCGGTTACACCTATCCGGATTGCACCCTGGTGAATGCTGGATCGCCGTTACCTGGATCAGCGGGCCCAGGACGTCCACGCCCACCAGATGAGGCCAGCCGCAGCCAGGATGGGCAGGATCACGACGAGGGCAGCGGTAGTGCGAGAGAGGCTCAGGCCGGCGTCCAGGCGGCGTGCCGCCTCGTTGCGGGCGTCGCTCAGCACGATCGCCGGGGTGAGGTGCAGCGCCCCCCACAAGATCAGCGGCACCACCACGGCATCGTCGAGCAGGCCGACCACCGGGATGGCATCCGGGATGAGATCGATGGGGCTGAAGGCATAGACGGCCGCGCCGAACACCAGGAACTGCACGGTCCAGGGCGTGCGCGGATCCTGTGCCGCCAGCCAGACGGCGAGCGCCTCCTGTTCCAGGCGGCGTGTCCAGCCATGCGGGGGTGCGATATGGATCATCCGTCCCTCCCTTGTTCGCGAAACCGGCTCGCAGGGTCAGGTCTGTCGGGACGCTTGGCAGTTTGCGCCGGCGCGCGGTGGACGTCCAGCGATGCGTGATGCCCGTCAGGGTGCGTGGACGTACTCCAGCTTCAGCCCGTCCGGATCGGTAAAGAAGACCGCGTAGTAGCCGGGGCCATACTGCGGATACTCGGCCGGCGGGTCGAGAATGGTGGCCCCGAGGTCCATCAGGTGTGCGTATAGCTGATCGACGTCGGCGCGACTGTCCGCACGCCATGCAACGTGATGCAGACCCGGCGCATACCGGTCATGGGGGCGTGTGCGCCCGTCGCCTTCGGCCTTGACGATGCCGATCGAGCACGAACTGCTGCCGTTCGGCGTCACGAGATCCCAGTCGAAGCCACGCGCGTCTTCCTTGACGCACCGATAGCCCATCAAGCCCAGCACCGCCTCGTAAAAGGCACGCGAGGCCCAGGGGTCCTTCACGGTGAGATCGAGGTGATGGATGGCGCCGCGCATGGTTTGATTGTGCCTTCGTTAAGCCAGTCATTCAGGATGAAACCCGCTTGTCGAGTATAGACAATCTGGCGATTTCCCAAGTCAATGGCAGGGGCCGGTTGTGTCCGCTGGCCGACAGAGGCCTCTCGGGTCTAGACTGCATCGAACGAAGACCATCGGAGGGCACGCCCCATGACAGCCCCGCTCGCCATCCGCCTGCATGCTGCCGACAACGTCGTGGTGGCTCGCATGGACATCCTGCCGGGCACCGATGTCGAGCCCGGCGTGGCGGCGATCCAGCGTGTGCCGCCTGGCCACAAGATCCTGACGGCGCCGGTGGCCAAGGGCGCGCCCATCCGCAAGTACAACCAGATCATCGGCTTCGCCACCGAGGACCTGCCGCCAGGTACACATGTCCATACGCACAACTGCGTCATGGGCGATTTCGAGCGCGATTATGCCTTCTGTGCCGATGCGCACCCCACCGACTACGTGCCCGAAGCCGAGCGCGCCATGTTCCAGGGCATCGTGCGGGCCGATGGACGCGTCGCCACCCGCAACTATATCGGCATCGTCACCACGGTGAACTGCTCCGCCGCCACCAGCCGGATGATCGCCAACAAGGTGACACCGCTGCTCGACGCGTTCCCCAATATCGATGGCGTTGTGCCGCTGACGCATGGCACCGGCTGCGGCATGGCCTCGGCCGGGCTGGAGATGGATGTGCTGCGCCGCACGCTGGCCGGCTACGCGCGCCATCCCAACATGGCGGCGGTCGTGGTGCTGGGGCTGGGCTGCGAGGCCAACCAGGTGGCCGGCCTGATGAATGCCGAGAAGCTGAACACCGGCCCGATGATGATCCCGATGACCATCCAGGACGAGGGTGGGGTATCCAGGACGGTGATGCGCGCCACGGGCTTCATCAAGGAGTTGCTGCCCGAGGCCAACGCCGTGAAGCGCCAGGCCGTGCCGGCCAGCCACCTGACCTTGGCGCTGCAATGTGGCGGCTCCGACGGCTATTCCGGCATCTCGGCCAATCCGGCGCTGGGCGCGGCCGTCGACCTGCTGGTGCGCCATGGCGGCGCGGCGGTGCTGAGCGAGACGCCCGAGATCTACGGCGCCGAGCACCTGCTGACGCGCCGGGCGGTCAATCGCGAGGTCGGCGAGAAGATCGTCGAGCGCATCCGTTGGTGGGAAGATCACTGCGCCAGGACCGGCGGCGAGATGAACAACAATCCCTCGCCGGGCAACAAGGCCGGCGGGCTGACCACCATTCTCGAGAAGTCGCTGGGTGCCGTGGCCAAAGGCGGCACCACTAATCTGGTCGAGGTCTACAAATACGCCGAGCCGATCACTGCCCGCGGCTTCGTCTACATGGACACGCCCGGCTATGATCCGGTCGCGGCCACCGGCCAGGTGGCGGGCGGCGCCAACGTGCTCTGCTTCACCACCGGCCGCGGCAGCGTGTTCGGCTGCAAGCCCACGCCGTCGATCAAGCTGGCGACCAACAGCGCGCTGTACCGCCGCATGACCGACGACATGGACATCAACTGCGGCACCGTCGTCGACGGCGAGGAGAGCATCCAGCAGGCCGGCCAGCGCATCTTCGACCTGATCCTGCGCGTGGCCTCGGGCGAGAAGACCAGGAGCGAGGCGCTGGGCATCGGCGACGACGAGTTCGAGCCCTGGAAGATCGGCGCGACGATGTAGGTTGGCTGGTCGACGCGCAGGGCAGCATCGTCGAGCGCTTCTTCGTCACGGTCGGGAGCGTTGATGACGAGCTGAGCGCGACGCTGTTCGCCATCGAGGACCACGCGCTCATGGCCGAGTCAGACGCTCAGGAGCAGGTCGGCGCGATGAACAATGCCGCGGCGTTCGCGCTCGCCGCGCGCGGTGTGGCGCGTGCCCGCACGCTGCTGGCGGCGCAGCTTGATGACTGAGATCGCAAATATCCCTTGGCGACTTGCAGTCCGCGCCGGTCTAACCTGGAGCTACGGCCGGACAGCACAACCATGCCATCGACGAGGCAGCGATGAGTGTGCAGATCGATTCGGCGAAGCGAGTCGGGGAGCATGTCGCCATACCGCCGCCCGATGGCGTGCCGGTTTGGGATATCGATCCTTATGGCGATGATGTTCTCGCCCATCCCGAGGCCTACTACGCCGAGCTTCGGGCGCGGGGCCCGTTCGTCTATATCCCGCGCTACGCGCTGCTCGCCTGTGGCCGCTACCCGGAGACCCGGGAGGTCTTCTCGGATTGGCAGCGCTTCGTGTCGTCGCGCGGCGTCGGCCTGACGGATTTCAAGCTGGAGAAGCCGTGGCGGCCGCCCAGCATCATCCTCGAGGTCGACCCGCCCTATCATGCCAGGACACGGGCCGTCATGACGCGCGCCATGTCCCCGCGCGCCGTTGCCGCGCTCAAGTCGTCGTTCCAGGATGCGGCCGATGCGCTCGTCGACAGGCTACTGGAGAAGGGCACCTTCGACGCGGTGCCGGATCTGGCCGAGGCCTACCCGACGTCCGTGTTTCCGCGCGCCGTAGGGTTGACGGAGGTCGATCCGCGGCGGCTGATCGACTATGGCGCCATGGTCTTCAATGCCCTGGGGCCCGACAACGTGCTGCGCCGCAACGCGATGGCCAAGGGGCCGGACGTCGTCCCCTGGATCATGGAACAGTGCCGGCGGGAGCGGCTAGCGCCCGACGGGTTCGGCGCCACGATCTACGCCGCCGCCGATAGCGGCGAGATCACGCCGGACGAGGCAGCCATGCTGGTGCGGTCGCTGCTGTCGGCGGGCGTCGACACGACGGTGAGCGGCATCGGCAGCACGATCTGGTGCCTTGCCATGTACCCCGCCGAGCTCGAGCGACTCAAGGCGAACCCCCGGCTGGCGCAACCGGCCTTCGAGGAGGCACTGCGCTTCACATCGCCCGTCCATTCGTTCTGCCGCACCGCGAACCAGGCCACGACGGTGAATGGCGTCCCGATCCCGCAGGACGCGAAGATTCTGTGCGTGCTCGGCGCCGCCAATCTCGACCCCGACCATTGGCCCACCGCGGATCGTTTCGACATCACCCGGCGGCCAATCGGGCACCTGGCTTTCGGGGTCGGCATCCATGGCTGCGTCGGGCAGAACGTCGCCCGCGCCGAAGCCGATGCCCTGCTGACAGCAATCGCCAACAAGGTCGGCTCGATCGCGCTCGCCGGCGATCCCGTCTGGCGCCCCGGCAATGCGATCCACGCCTTGGAGAGGCTGCCCCTCACCTTCAAGGCGAAGTAGGCACGGCGTGCTTCGCCTCGACGCTGCAAGGGCTTGTCACGCGAGCGCCGCGGTCGTCTTATCGCGCATCGCTGACATCATATCGGAAACCGCCCCATGATGCCGAAGACCCATCGTCGTGTCGTGCTTGTGCGCCGTCCACCGGGCGAGCCGGCGGAGAGCGATTTCCGCATCGAGGAGGTGCCGGTGCCGCAGCCCGGCCCGCGCGAGGTGCTGGTGCGCGTGATCTACCTGTCGCTCGACCCCTACATGCGTGGGCGCATGCGCGATGCGGCGTCCTACGCCGCGCCCGTGGGCATCGGCGAGGTGATGACCGGCGGCACGGTGGGCGAGGTCGTGGCCTCGAACCATCCCGGCTTCAAGGTCGGCGACATCGTCGAGGACCGGCTGGGTTGGCAGGAATATGCCATCGGCGGCGGCCCGGCGCTGCGCCGGATCGACCCGTCGCTCGCGCCGATCTCGACCGCCAACGGCGTGCTCGGCATGCCGGGCATGACGGCCTATTTCGGCCTGCTCGAGGTCGGCCGGCCCAAGCCGGGCGAGACCGTGGTGGTGTCGGCAGCGTCGGGCGCGGTGGGGCAGGTGGTGGGCCAGATCGCCAGGATCATGGGCTGCCGCGCGGTTGGCATCGCCGGCGGCGATGCCAAGTGCGCCTTCGTGAAGGACACGCTCGGCTTCGACGCCTGCATCGACTACAAGGCCACGGACGATCTCGATGCCGCGCTGCGCGCTGCCTGTCCCGACGGCATCGATGTCTATTTCGACAATGTCGGCGGCCCCATCACCGATGCCGCGCTGCGCAACCTCAACGTCCATGCCCGCGTGGCGCTGTGCGGCTCGATCTCGCAATACAACGCCACGGCGCCGGAGACGGGCCCGCGGCTGCTGGGCACGTTCGTGGGCAAGCGCGTCACGGCGCGCGGCTTCATCGTGTCGGATTTCGCCGCCCACTACGGCCCGGCGCTGCGCCAGATGGGTGCCTGGATAAAGTCAGGCCGGCTGAAATACCGCGAGGACATCGTCGAGGGCATCGACAAGGCGCCGCGTGCCTTCATCGGTCTGCTGCGTGGCGAGAATTTCGGCAAGCTGCTGGTGAAGCTGGGACCTGAGCCGCGTGCCTAGCCCGGGGCCGGCCGGCAAGGGCGTCAATTGGCGGGGGCTGCTGTTCCTCGCGGCCCTGGCCGTCGTCGGGCTGGGCATCATGCTTCACTACGGGGCGCCGAAGGACATCCTGACCGACATGGTCAAGGCGGGTGGCGACCTGCACCGCCTGATTGCTGACTGGGGCGCGGTCGCCGCTGTCCTGTTCGTTATCGGCTATGCCGGACTGATGATGAGCTTGTGGTTCCCGGCCTGGCCCTGCACCGTCGCGGCGAGCTTTCTCTTCGGGTATTGGCACGGGGTGATCTGTGCGCTTGCGGGCGCAACCCTGGGGGCAACCGCCGTCTTCCTCTTGGCGCGCAGTGGGCTTGGCGCGCTTGATCGGCGGGCGGCGCCCTTCGTCCAGCGACTCGAAGCGGGGTTTCGCGAGAATGCATTCAACTACGTCGTCGCGCTGCGGTTGTTTCCGTTCGTCCCGTTCACCATCGTCAACATTGTTTCCGCCGTCGCCGGCGTACGCCTGTGCACGTTCGTGCTGGGAACCATGATCGGCATTGTTCCCGGCACCCTCATCTATGCGATGATCGGCCAGGCTCTCGAGGAACTGCTTCGGGAAACAGGAGAAATACCGGATATCTGGTCCCGCCCGGCATTTTATCTGCCGATCGTCGGTCTCACCGTGCTCGCCGTGGCTCCGGTCGGATATCGCTATCTCGTGAGCCGATCCTGCAAGAAATAAAACCAGGATGACGGCCACATGCACGCTTCGAGCCTTCCCGCCTGGATCTACACCGACCCGCATTTCTTCGAGCTCGAGCGGGCGCGGATCTTTCGCCAGGCCTGGCACATCATGGGGCATGTCAACGACGTGCCCGGCGCCGGCGACTACATTACGTTGGATATCCTGGGCGAGCGGGTCGTGACGCTGCGCGATGCTGCCGGCGTCGTGCGCAGCTTCCACAATGTTTGCCGCCATCGTGCGTCCCGCCTGGCGCCGGATGCGCGCGGCTCATGCGGGTCGCGTCTGGTGTGTCCTTATCACGCCTGGACCTACGGGCTGGATGGCCGCCTGGTCGGCGTGCCGTCCTGGCAGGGCTTCGAGGATCTGGACAAGGCCGTCCATGGCCTGCAGCCAGTGCTGCAGGAGATCTTCCACGGCTTCATCTTCGTGCGTTTCGAGACAGGCCTGCCGAGCGTGGCCGAGATGATGGCGCCTTATGCAGCGGAGCTCGAGCCCTATGCGCTGACGGCGCTCGTGCCGCAGGGCCGCGTGACGCTGCGCCCGCGTGACGTGAACTGGAAGACCATTGCCGACAACTATGCCGACGGCCTGCATATCCCCGTCGCGCATCCCGGCCTCAGCCGCCTGTTCGGCACCAGCTACAGGATCGAAGCGCGCGATTGGGTCGACAAGATGTCGGGCGTGCTGCAGCCGGCCGCGTCGGCCCGCTGGTCGGAGCGTGCCTATCTGGCGCTTCTGTCGCAGCTCGATACCGTGCCCGCCGAGCAGCGCCAGCTTTGGGCCTACTACAAGCTGTGGCCGAACGTTGCCTTCGATGTCTATCCCGATCAGGTCGACTTCATGCAGTTCATTCCGCTGTCGCCGACCCAGACGCTGATCCGCGAGATTGCCTACGTGCACCCCGATGCCAGCCGCGAGATGAGGGCGGCGCGCTACCTCAATTGGCGCATCAACCGGCAAGTGAATGCCGAGGACACGGCGCTGATTGCGGGTGTGCAGGGCGGCATGACCTCGTCCAGCTACACGACGGGTCCGCTCTCGCCCCATGAGGTGTGCCTGCGTGCCTTCGCCGACCGCATGCGGGCGCTGATCCCGCAGGCACGGCTGGGGCGTGCGCCGGTCGCGCCTGGGCAGTCCGCACCGTGAGCGGCGGTTCGCCCCCGGCGCCCACGGTCCAAGGCGGACCAATTGCACACGCTTGACGCCAATTCGCGTCGAACCTGTCAGGGTTTCCGCCTATAGTCGGCACCGATCAGTGCGTACCTTATGCTGCGAGCAATGGTGTTGTTGTTGGGAAACCGGCGCAATGAAGATTCTCCTGGTCGACGACGAGCCTGAAATCCTGGATGAGCTGCGAGATGTCTTGAGCCGGCGCGGCCACACGGTGATGTGCGTCGATGGCGCCATGGCTGCGATCCACACGCTTGGCCGGAACGGGCCGTTCGACGTGCTGCTTACCGACATCCGCATGCCTGATGGCAGCGGCATCGACGTGGTGCGGGCCTGCCTTGACCTGCAACCCAAGGCGGCG
Organism: Vineibacter terrae; assembly: GCF_008039615.1. Lineage (GTDB taxonomy): Bacteria > Pseudomonadota > Alphaproteobacteria > Reyranellales > Reyranellaceae > Vineibacter > Vineibacter terrae. The sequence goes on from NZ_VDUZ01000007.1 coordinate 106,841, forward strand.
CGCTACGTGATGTCCGGCCATGCCGGCGATGAGGAGATCGCGCGTGCCCGCGACGAGGGAGCGCTGGATTATTTTCCCAAGCCGGTCGCCTTGCGGTCGCTTATGCAGGTCCTGGCTGGACTGGGCGGAGAGCGCGACGCGGCCCCGCTGGCACGTCCTGCCAAGCGCCCGTCGCCGAAGACATTGCGCCGCCACTGACCTCATCCATCGAATCTGCGCGTAGCTGCTGCCCGGCGCCGCCATGCGGGCGGGATGACGGTGCATTGCGGCCTTGCAGGATCCGGAGATAACCTGCGCCTGCGGACGTAGAATCAGTTCACTGGCTGACGGAGACGCCGATGGCCAACCGGTCGGATGTGGCGACGCGGCGGGCGCGAGCCTGCACGGCGTTGCTGGCGCAGGTGCACGCGATCACGGACAAGGAAGGCATCACGCCTTCGGCGCTGCACGCCATCAAGCTGAGGCTGGTGGCGCTGGCGAAGCGCGCCGAGCTGTTTTCGTTGGCCGACTTCGCCATGCCCGAGGCACAAGGGCGCACGCATCCTCTGCTGCTGGAGGACAATGACGGCCATGGGCTCTACCTGACCATCAGCCTGCCCGGCAAGGAGGCAGCACCGCACGACCATGGGATCTGGTGCGTCAATGCCGGCATCGCCGGATGCGAGCGCAACGTGCTCTATCGCCGTACCGACAACGGCAGCAAGCCCGGTGTCGCTTCGGTCATGCAGGTGGGGGAGGTGCTCGTGGCGCCGGGCAACGGCATGGCGATGGCCGATCACGACATCCACAGCACCGAGGTCGTTGGCGCCGAGCCGTCGGTGACGCTGGCGTTGTACGGCTACGCCCTGGCCCGGTTTCCGTCGGTGACGTGGTTCCATCCGGCATTCTCGTCCGTGCGCACGACACCGTCGCGCCGGCATGCGGCGTGAGGCGGACATGACCGGGACATCGGCGACATTCCAGGTCACCATCGCCAACCGGGGGCGGACGATTGCCTGCGCGGCGGACCAGACCATCCTGCAGGCTGCGATCGCCGCCGGCATCGCCTATCCTTTCGCCTGCGCCACGGGCAATTGTGCGACCTGCATCTCGAAGCTCGACGACGGAACGGTGTCGCTGCTGCCCCGCACCGACGCCGCGCTGCGAGAGGCGCAGGTCAGGGCCGGACTGACACTGACCTGCCGGGCGCAGCCACGCAGCGACGTGACCGTCACGTGGCTCGCCCGGGTGGCGGACTAGGCGACACTGCAACGTTCCGTAGGGGAAACCATGACCAGCGCCATCAGGCCTTTCCGTATCGCCGTCGATGACGGCGTGCTCGACGATCTGCGCGCGCGGCTGCGCAGGACGCGCTGGCCTGAAGCGGAGCTGGTCGGCGACTGGAGCCAGGGCGCGCCGCTGGCCTGGATCCAGGACGTCTGCCGGTACTGGGCCGAGGACTATGACTGGCGGCGGCGGGAGGCGCTGCTCAACCGCTTCGCGCAGTTCACCACCACCATCGACGGGCTCGACATCCACTTTGCGCACGTCCGCTCGCCGCATCCGGAGGCCATGCCGCTGATCATCACCCATGGCTGGCCGGGCTCGATCGTCGAGTTCCACAAGGTGATCGAGCCGCTCGCCGACCCGACCGCGCATGGCGGCAGCGCAGCTGACGCCTTCCACGTGATCTGCCCGTCGCTTCCCGGCTTCGGCTTTTCGGCCAAGCCGATGGCCACCGGCTGGGGCGTCGATCGCATCGCCGCTGCCTGGGCCGTGCTGATGGACCGTCTGGGCTATGCCCGCTACGGCGCGCAGGGCGGCGATTGGGGATCTGCGGTGACCACGTCGCTGGGCGCGCAGGATCCCCGGCACTGCGCCGGCATCCACATCACGCTCGCCATGGCGTCGCGGCCCAAGGTCGAGGGCGAGCCGACGGCGGAGGAGGCGCGGGCGCTCAAGGGCATCAAGCACTATGCCGACTGGGACTCCGGCTACTCCAAGCAGCAGTCGACCCGGCCCCAGACCCTGGGCTACGGGCTGACGGACTCGCCCGCCGGCCAGGCCGCCTGGATCCTCGAGAAGTTCTGGGCCTGGACCGACTGCGGCGGGCACCCCGAGAACATCCTCGGCCGCGACGAGCTGCTGGACAACGTCATGCTCTACTGGGTGACGGCGACAGCCGCGTCATCGGCGCGGCTGTACTGGGAGAGCTTCGGCGCCGGGCGCCGCGCCGACAATCGGGTCACCGTTCCGACAGGGGTCGCGGTGTTCCCCAAGGAGATCGTCACCCCGGTGCGGCGCTGGATGGAGGACCGCTACAGCGATATCCGGCACTGGCGCGAGATGCCCAAGGGCGGCCATTTCGCCGCCTTCGAGCAGCCGGCGCTGTTCGTCGACGATGTGCGTGCCTATTTCAGGACTCTGCGCTGACGGTATCGCCTTGTCGTCGGGTGCCGGACGCGGCATACTGCGGCTTCGTGTTCAACATCGGAAAGGAGGTGATCCAGTGTCTCATTGTCATCGTCGGCCAGTTTGTGCCGGGACCTGGGTCCTCGTCGCTTCCCATCGGAACGCCGATTGATCAAGAGATCCGGCCCTCGGCGCAAACCGGGGTCGTGACAATGGAAGGGCCGCTCCCGTATCGGAGCGGCCCTTCTTGTGTGTAGCCTGTGCCGGATCCGGTCATGTCGGCCGGCAGCTTTTCTTGTCCGGAAGATCGCTGATCCCTTTCCCGCAGCAGCCGGCATCACCGACCCACGATAGAGGCGGCGCATGCGGCTGATCGCGCGCGTGCCGGCGTTGGCGCCGTTCGGCGTGCGCAGCTTCCGCTTTCAATGGCCGGCCGACCTCGCGACGTCGTGGGCGTTCGAGATGGAGACCCTGATCCTCGGCTGGTACATCCTGGTCGAGACCGGCTCTGTCGTCATCCTGGCGGCTTTCGGCTCGCTGCAGTTCCTCGGCACCCTGGTGGCGCCGCTGTTCGGTGTTGCAGGCGATCGCATCGGCTATCGCAATCTGCTGTGCCTGATGCGCGCTACGTACGCCACGCTGGCAGCCATCCTGATGATCCTCTTCCTCACCGGCACGGCAAGTCCCGCGGCGGTCTTCGCCGTCGCGGTGGCGGCCGGCACCGTCCGGCCGTCGGACCTCGTGATGCGCAACGTGCTGATCGGCGACACCATGCCGCCCGCCTTGCTGATGCGTGCCATGGGCGTCTCGCGCACCACGATGGACTCGGCCCGCGTCGCGGGCGCGCTGGCCGGCGCCGGCCTGGTCGCGTCGCTGGGCACGGGGCCGGCCTATATCGCCATCTGCGGCTTCTACGTCCTGAGCCTGCTGCTGACGCTGGGCGTCGCGGGCGGCGGCGCGCTGGCACCGGGCACGGCGCGCATGCGCGCTTCGCCGCTGCGCGACCTGCGCGACGGGCTGGCCTACATTTGGTCCACGCCGCCGCTGCGCGCCACGATGTATCTCGCGTTCCTGGTCAACCTGACGGTGTTCCCGCTGACGGGCGCGTTGCTGGCGCATGTCGCCAAGGACGTCTATCACCTCGACCAGCGCGGCCTGGGCTGGCTGGTCGCCAGCTTCGCGGCCGGCGCGCTGACCGGCTCGATCGCGCTCAGCGTGCTGGGCGCCGCCATTCGCCCGGCGCGGATCATGCTCGTCTACGGTGTGCTGTGGTATGCCGCGACCATAGCCTTCGCCCATGCCGCAGGACCCACCCTGGGCTGCGCCATCCTGCTGGTCGCCGGCCTGGTCCAGAGCCTGTGCATGGTGCCCATGGCCGTGGCGCTGCTGCGCACCGTGCCACCGGCGCTGCGCGGCTGCATCATGGGCGTGCGCATGCTGGCGGTGTACGGCTATCCTGTCGGCCTGCTGGCGGCGGGTCCGCTGATCGAGCGCTTCGGCTTCGCCGCCACGGCGACCGCCTATTGCACTGTGGGCCTCTGCTTCCTGCTGGTGATCGCCGTGCGCTGGCGCGAGCATCTCTGGCGCACCGACGCGGTGGCCAACACGCTCTGACGCGGCGCGCGGCGGTTCACGTCCGCGGCAGCTGGTGCTTCAGCACCTTGCCGGTGGCGTTGTGCGGCAGCTCGCCGATGAAGCGCACTTCCTTGGGAACCTTGTAGCGCGCAAGCTGGCTGCCGCAGTGCTCGATCACGGCGCCTTCGTCGAGATTGGCGCCCGGCTTCAGCACGACATAGGCGCGCCCCACCTCGCCCCACTTCTCGTGCGGCACCCCGATCACGGCGTTCTCCAGCACGCCGTCGAGCTGGAAGATCACATTCTCGACCTCGGCCGGATAGACGTTCTCGCCGCCCGAGATGAACATGTCCTTCCAGCGGTCGACGATGTAGTAGTAGCCATCGGCGTCCTGCCGCGCGGCATCACCGGTGTGGAACCAGCCGTCGGCCGTGAACGACGTGCGGTTGGCTTCCGGCCGGTTCCAGTAGCCGGGCGTGACGGTCGGTCCCTTGATCATCAGCTCGCCGGTCTGGCCCGGCGCCACCTCGTTGCCGTCCGGATCGCAGATCTTCAGGCGCACATAGAGCGGCGGCAGCCCGGACGAGCCGACCTTGGCCAGCGCCATGTCGGGCGACAGCAGCAGGCCCAGCGGCCCGGTCTCGGTCATGCCCCAGCCTTGCTGCAGCTTGATGCCCTTGCGGCCATAGTCCTCCAGGAGCGCCAAGGGGGCCGCGGCGCCGCCGACGCCGATGCAGACGATGTGCGACAGGTCGGCCTCGGCGAAGCCCGGCTCCTGCGCCAGCATCAGGAAATTGGTCGGCACGCCCAGCAGATGGGTCAGGTGGAGCTGCTTGTCGACCAGCAGCCGCAGGAACTGGCTGGCATCGAAGCTGCGCATCACGACGTTGCAGCCGCCGGTATGGAAGGTCGGATTGGCGTAGACGTTGAGGCCGCCGGTGTGGAAGGTCGGCAGGAACACCAGGTTCTTGCTCTGCGCCGTCAGCCCTATCGTCATGGCGCACTGGATGGCGTTGAAGACGCACATCCGGTAGGTGATCTGCGCTCCCTTGGGCCGTCCCGTCGTGCCCGAGGTGTACATGATGGTCCAGATGTCATCGAGGTCCATCACCGGCGGCGTCAGGGTGCCCGTCGCTGCCGCGAGGCCTGCCTCGTAGGCGCTGGGCTGGCCATTGGCGAGGTTGGCGACATGCCGCACGCCGGCCAGCCGCGCCACCTGCGCGGCGGCATCGGCGAACTCATCACCGTGGATCAGGGCCACGGGCGTCGCGTCCTTGCAGATGAACTCCAGCTCGGGCACGGCCAGGCGCCAGTTCAGCGGCAGGAATGTGGCCCCCAGCCGGCGGCAGGCAAACTGCAGCTCGAAGACGTCGGTGTCGTTCATGCTGAGCACGGCGACACGGTCGCCCCGCCGGACGCCGAACGCCTCTGCCAGCCACAGCGCGGCGCGGGTGATGCGGTCGTCGAACGCAGCGTAGGTGAAGCGCCGTCCGGATGCCAGGTCGTGCGCAGCCTCGGCGGCGGGCGAGAAGCGCGCGTGATGGGCAATCCAGTCTTCCGCGACAATCCCTGACGTCATGCGTTTCCTCTTGGCATCCTTGAACGGCAGCGACCCGCCTGCCGTTTTATCACGTCGATTTACGTATCTTGCGCAGGCATTGGCAAGAGCAGGCCGGATCGAAGGAGCACCTCACGACGAGACGGTGTTGCGCGGCACGTCGCGGAACGGCTTGTCGGTATCGACGCTGGGCTCCTTGGGCATGCGCAGCACGCGCTCGGCGATGATGTTGCGCTGGATCTCGTCGGTGCCGCCGGCGATCGAGGTCGCGGGCACCGACACCAGGATCTCGGCGATCACGCCGTCCAGCGCGCCGTCCTCGCCGCTCAGCAGCGCGTCGGCGCCCGCGATGTACGTGTGCACCCGCGCCGCCGCGCGGGCCACATGGCTGGAGACCAGCTTGCCCAGCGAGCCTTCCGGGCCTTGCGGTCGTCCCTGCTCCTGCGCGGCGCGTGCGCGCCGTGCCGTCCATTCGGCTGTCTTGGCCATGATCAGCAGCCTGGCGATCTCCTGGCGTATGACGGGATCATTGATCTTGCCGGTGGCCTTGGCCCGCTCCAGAACCAGATCGACGCGGCCGGCACGTTGCGGATACCACTTGTAGGGCTCCATCGTCGTTGCGATCTCGGCCCGCTCCTCGTCATAGATGCGGCCTTCGCGCTTGGACGCCGTTGCCCAGCTTCGCAGGCTGTCGGCGCCGCGTCGTTCGTGCATCAGGGTCGTCGTCGCGACGGTCCAGCCGTCACCGACCTCGGCCATCAGGAACTCGGGCTCGACCATGGCATCGGTGAAGAACACCTGGTTGAACGAGGCATGTCCGTTCATCTGCCTGAGCGGATGCACCTGCACCCCGGGCTGCTTCATGTCGAGGATGAAATAGGCCAGGCCCTTGTGCTTGGGCACATCCCAGTTGGCGCGCGCCAGCAGCAGGCCCCAATCCGCCCGATGGGCGCTCGTGGTCCACACCTTCTGGCCGTTGATCACCCACTTGTTGCCCTTGAAATCGGCGCGTGTCACAGCCGCGGCCATGTCGGAGCCGCTGCCCGGCTCGCTGAAGAGCTGGCACCAGGTATCCTCGCCGGTGAGGATGCGGCGCAGGAACTTCTCCTTATGCAGGCTGGTGCCGTGCGCCAGGATCGTCGCCGCGGCCAGGGTCCGGATGCCGGCCTTGGCGACCCCGACGGCGCCGATGCGGGCGAACTCCTCGTCCACAACCGATGCCAGCGCCTGGGGCAGGTCGCGACCGTACCATTCCTTGGGCCAGTGCGGCGCGCCCCAGCCCGAATCGGCGAGCTTGTTGCGCCATTCGACCAGGCCGAGCGCCGGGTCCCAGTTGGCTTCCAGCCAGGCGCGCACCTCGGCGCGGACGGTGCTCTCCGAAGGCATGTCCATCGTCCGTCTCCTTCCTAGTGGCCCCAGCGCTGCAGCATCAGCTCGCGATGATGGTTGGCATCGCCGAACAGGATCTCCGAGCTCTTGGCGCGCTTGAACCACAGATGCGTGTCGTTGTCCCAGGTGAAGCCGATGCCACCATGGATCTGGATGGCGTGGATCGCCGTCTGCAGATACGCTTCAGCGGCGCAGGCTTTGGCGAGGGACGCGACCGCCGGCATGTCGTCGTCGTTCTCGTCCACGGCCGCCGCGGCGTAGTAGGCTGCCGACTTCGCCAGCTCGACATCGGCCAGCATGTCGGCGGCCTTGTGCTTGGTCGTCTGGAACGAGGCGATCGAGCGGCCGAACTGCATGCGCATCTTGGCGTAGTCCAGCGCCGACTGGCGCAGCTTCTCGGCGCCGCCGACCATCTCGTTGGCCAGCAGAACCGCCGCCTGCTGCAGGGTCCGCGCGAAGGGGGCTGCCGCCGTCCCTGCCTCTCCCAGCAGCTGGGCCTCGACGCCGTTGAACTGCAGGCGCGCAAGCTTGCGGGTCTCGTCCATCGTCTTGAGCCGCCGGCGCTGCAGGCCGGGCGCGTCACCGGCCACGGTGAAGAACGACAGGCCGCTCTCGCCGCTCGAGCCGGGGGCGCGCGCCAGCACGACGACGATATCGGCCGTGTGGCCGTCCAGCACGAAGCTCTTGACGCCGTCCAATCGCCAGGCACCGCCGGATGACGTCGCCGTCATCGCGACGCTTGCGGCATCGTTGCCGCCGTCATCCTCGGAGAAGGCCAGTGTCGCGGTGGTGTCGCCGGCGGCGATCGACGGCAGCAGGGCCTGCTTCTGCGCTTCCGTGCCGGCATTGAGGATCGCGGTCGTGGCCAGCGCCGCCGTCGAGAAGAAGGGTGCGCACAACAGGCCGCGGCCCATCTCTTCCAGGACGATCGCCAGCTCGGCATACCCGAAGCCCTGGCCGCCATACGCCTCGGGAACATGGATCGCCGTGAGCCCCAGCTCCTGGTTGATCTTTCTCCATGCATCGCGATCCCAGCCGGCATCCGTCGCCATCAGCCGGCGGACTTCCGATACCGGCGAACGGGCGTCGAGCAGCCGTCGCACGATGGTGCGGAATTCATCCTGCTCGCTCGTGAAGCTGAATCGCATGACCTGCGCCTCCCTTGTGATGCCGAGACTGGGACAGATCGGCGCGTGTCCATAGCACCGAAAATGCATATCCGCCTTCGGTGCCGGGCGCACGTGCCGGCTGCCCGGATGCCATCTGGGGTTCGTGTTTCGGATAGTGGAGGCACCCCTTGGTAGGGGAGGTTTCTGGCACCATATGAGGGTGCGCGCCGGCTTGCTCATGCCAGCTCGTGGCCGTCATGTGCCGACGGCAGCGGGCTGGCTTTTATTTTGAATGGAGGGTGCCATGGCGATGTCGCCAAACCGATTTGCGATCGCGGCGATTCTATCATTGTCCCTGGCGACTGCGGGCGGCGCGTGGGCGCAGGCTCCAGGCGACAGGGCCGTCACCGGCATATTCACGTCGTCATCGTTCAAGACCGAGGCCAAGGTGACGGCCGTCGATCCGGGAACGCGGATGGTGACGGTGCTGACCGCCGATGGTCGCACGCTCACGCACAAGGCCAGCGACGCCGTCCAGAATCTTGGTCAGGTCAAGGTCGGTGATATCGCCCTGATCTCATACGAGGAGCGCACCAGCTACATCCTGTCGGAGCCCGGCGCCAGATTGCCTGCCGCTGGCGACCTCACCGTGTCGGCAGCCGGCACGAAGGGCCAGAGGCCGGCCGGCGGCATCATGCGCCAGGGCCTGGCCAACTATACGGTCATCGGCACCAACGTTGCCGGCAACACCATCACGCTGGTGGACGCGACGGGCGGCGAGGTCCGCACCTTTGACGTCACCGATCCCACCGCGCGCTCGCAGCTGCCGCGGGTCAAGGCTGGCGATGCCCTGACGGCCATCGACCGGCAGACCCTGATCGCCACGATCGTGCGCAAGCCGTCGTAGTCCACGGGGCTGCGGCATCGTCGCCGCGCCTGTTGTGCGCCGGTGAATGCCCGGCATTCACCGGCGCAGCGTGTCGCGGCGCCCCGTCATGCCGGCATATGCCTGCGGAACCAGGCATTGGTCTCGCGCATGACGTCGTCGAAGGCCGGCTTGGCGTAGACTTCGTAGTGACCGACGCCCGGCAGCACGACCAGCTTCTTGGGCTCGCCGGCCTTGTCGAACAGCGATCGGCAATCCTCGGGCGGCACCAGCCGGTCATCGCCCGCCGCGATCAGCAGCAAGGGCCGCGGCGCGATCTTGTCCACCACCCATTCGGGATGGAACGACAACGTCTCGTCGATGTACTCCAGCGGGATCGTGCCGACGGCATTGGGATTGGCGGCACGCGCCCTGGCCGCGAGCTCGGCCGACTGGCGATCGGGCAGAAGAACCTCCTCGCGGGCGACGAGCTTCGACTCGCCCGTCAGCACACGCCGCTCGCGGTCCGTCTCGGCCCGCGCCAGCAGGTCGAACCACTCGTCGGGCCGCCGGACGCTGCGCATCCAGCGCCCGCCGTGGCCCATGCCGACAACCCCGACCGTGCATTTCACGCGCTCGTCGATGGCGGCGGTGAACACCACCGTGGCGCAGCCGTAGCTGGTGCCGTAGATGCCGATGCGATGCTTGTCGCATTGCGGCTGGAGGCCGAGGAAGGTGATCGCGGCCTGCACGTCGGCGACGCGGCTGAACGGAGCGAGCCGGCTGCGCGCGCCGTCGCTCTTGCCCCAGCCCTTGTAGTCGAACGTCAGCACGACATAGCCGCTCTGGTTCAGCGATGCAGCGTTGTCGGGCAGATAGAGATCCTTCACGCCGGTATAGCCATGGCACAACACGATCCCGGCACGCTTCTCGCCCGGCTTCAGATCGTCGGGCAGGAATAGATCGCCGTCGAGCTTCACACCTTCACTGTAGAACGATACCGGTTGTCGCATTGGCCACACTCCGCAGACGAGGCACGAATGCTATGCCAATGACCGTTCGGGCGCTTCAGAAAATCGACCATCCGGGTGGTCGGCGCCTGCCCCGGCATCGCCGCATGCCGGCAATGCCCATCACCGGCGCTTGGCGCGATCGGATGGTGCTACGCTGGCACGCTGATGTGCTCGGGAGGAAACCAGATGCGCTTGAAGGACAAGGTGGCGCTGATCACCGGCGCCGCCAACGGCATGGGGGCGGCGACCGCCAGGTTGTTCGCACGCGAAGGTGCCAAGGCCGTCGTGGTGGCCGACGTGCTCGACACAGCGGGCGCCGCGGTGGTTGGCGACATCGAGAAGGCTGGTGGGCGCGCCACCTACATGCATCTTGACGTCACCGACGAGGCGGCCTGGAAGTCGGCGATCGACAAGACGCTGTCGGCCCATGGCCGGCTCGATGTGCTGGTCAACAATGCCGGCATCAGCGGCTCGGCGGCCGAGGATCTCTTCGCCACCGACATCTGGGACAAGCTGATGGCGATCAATGCCACGGGAGTCTTCCTTGGCACCAAGCACGCTGTCGCGGCGATGAAGAAGACCGGCGGCGGCTCGATCATCAACCTGTCATCCGTCTCGGGCATCGTGGGCCAGCGCGGTGTCCATGTCGGCTACAACGCGTCGAAGGGCGCGGTGCGCCTGTTGACAAAGGGCATCGCCGTGCAGCATGGCCGCGACGGTATCCGGGTCAACTCGGTCCATCCCGGCCTGATGCCGCCGATGATCACCTCCGGGCGCACGGCCGACCCGGTCCATCGCGCCAAGACCCTGAAGGGGGTGCCGCTGGGACGTGCCGGTGAGGTCGACGAGGTGGCTCACGCCATCCTGTTCCTCGCGTCCGACGACGCCTCGTACGTCACCGGCACCGAGCTCGTGGTCGACGGCGGCTGGACCGCGACGTAGCGCGCGGCGGCGGGGCGACCGCATATGGGAGCACCGGTGCGGTCTCCTCGCCCCGCGGCAGCGGGGAGAGGGGTGAACGGCAGCATATGCGATCGTCCTGCCCTCGGCGAAGGCGCCAAGCGCGCCCTATTGCGGGGAATCGCAGGTCGCTGATACATCCGTCATCCCGAGCGCAGCGAGGGATCTCCTGCGTGGGACGCACAGTGCGCCATTCACAGGAGATCCCTCGCTGCGCTCGGGATGACAGTCATGATTCACCTTCCACCGATAGTCGGTACTATGTCGGCGCCAGCAGGGTGCAGCGCGGCTTGCAGATGTGCTCCGTGAGGATCGCGTCCGAGGCGTCGACCTCCCGCAGCAGCACGTCATAGCCCCAGAGGTCGGCGAGATGCTGCAGGACGCGCTTGGCGTCTTCTTCTTCCAGCAGGCTGCCGCTGACCACGTTGTGGTGCATGATCAGGCGCCGGTCGCCCATGAGATCGACGTCGACCACCTCGATGTTGGGATCGATCCAGCCGACGTCGTGGCGTCGCGCGAGCTGGCGCCGGATTCGCTGGTAGCCGCGCTCGTTCTGGATCGCCTCGACCAGGATGCCCTCGGTCTCGGCCGGGTCGTCGTGCAGCTGGAACATGCGCATCTCGCGCATCAGGCGCGGGCTGAGGTACTGGCTGATGAAGCTCTCGTCGCGGTAGTTGGCCCAGATGTCGCGCAGCACCGCCATCGCATCACCGGTGCCGGCGATATCGGGAAACCATTGCCGGTCCTCGTCCTCCGGCCGGGTGACGATCCGCTCGATGTCGCGCATCATCGCGAAGCCCAGCGCATAGGGATTCAAGCCCGAGAAGCGCGGATCATCCCAGGCCGGCTGGAAGATCACGTTTGTGTGCGACTGCAGGAACTCCAGGAAGTTGCCGTCGGAAATCGCACCGCGTTGATGCAGGCGGCTCATGATCCGATAGTGCACGTAGGTCGCCGTGCCTTCGTTCATGACCTTGGTCTGGCCCTGCGGATAGAAGTACTGGGCGATATGGCGCACGATCCGCAGCAGCTCGCGCTGCCAGGGCGCCAGCCGTGGAGCGGTCTTCTCCAGGAAATACAGGATGTTCTCCTGTGGCAGGCCGAGCAGCGCGCGGCGTCGGTCGATGCTCAGCTCGCTGACGCTCTTGCCGGGCCCCGTCGGCACGGTTCGCCATAGATCGTTGAAGCTGCGCTCCTTGTGATTGCGCCGCCGCCGCTCGCGTTCCTCCTCCTGGCGCAGGTTGAGCTTCTTCTTGCCGGGATAGCGATCGACGCTCTGCGCCATCAGCGCATGCGCGGCATCCAGCGTCCGCTCGACGAGGCCATGGCCGTAGCGGTCCTCGCAGTGCGCCACGTAGTTCTTGGCGAATGTCAGGTAGTCGAGAATGCCCTCGGCATCGGTCCATTGCCGGAAGAGGTAGTTGTTCTTGAAGAAATGATTGTGGCCGAAGGCGGCGTGCGCAATGACCAGCGTCTGCATCGTGGCCGTGTTGTCGCCCATGAGGTAGCAGACGCACGGCGAGCTGTTGATCACGATCTCATAGGCCAAGCCCCGCAGGCCGGCCCGGTAGAGCGCTTCATGCTGGGTGAACTGCTTGCCGAACGACCAGTGCTTGTAGAACAGAGGCATGCCGATGGACGAATAGGCATCGATCATCTGCTCGGTGGTGATCACCTCGATCTGGGTCGGGTAGACGTCCAGCCCCAGCTCCGACAGCGCGATCTCCTCGCAGGCGTCATGGATGCGCTGCAGTGTCGCGAAATCCCACTCGGCGCCGTCATAAAGCCGCGTCATCGTGTCGGTGGTCATGCGGCGGGCTTCCCTTCGCGGCGCTGGAAAAGCTCGCGGAACACCGGATAGATCTCGCTTCGGGTGCTGACCTTGCGCATGGCCAGGGGCGCGCCTTCGCTGCGCAGGCGATCGTAGATGCCCCACAGCGCCGAGTTCGGCATCACCGGGTTGTCGTGCGCGCCGGCTTCGCCGACCTCGAGATAGGCGAAGTACTGGGTGACGGGCAGGATCGCGTTCTGGATGAGCTGCGCCGTCAGCTCGCCGTCGCTGTAGGAGTTGTCGCCGTCGGATGCCTGGGCAGCGTAGATGTTCCAGTCCTGCGGCCGATAGCGGTCCTGCACGATGTGCCGCATCGCCTCCAGCGCGCTCGACACGACGGTGCCGCCCGTCGCCGGGCTGCGGAAGAACGTCTCCTCGTCCACCTCCTCGGCGCGGTCGGTATGGCGGATGAACACGATCTCGACCCGTCGATAGCGCCGCGTGAGGAAGATGTAGAGCAGCATGTAGAAGCGCTTGGCGAGATCCTTCATGTGCTCCGACATCGAGCCGGACACGTCCATGAGGCAGAACATCACCGCCTGCGCCACCGGCTTGGGCACGTTCTCGAAGCGGCGATAGCGGATGTCGATCGGGTCGATGAACGGGATGCGCCGCATCTTGGCCGTCAGGGCGGCGATCTCGGCCCGGATTGCGGCGCGCCGCGTCTCGTCCTCGCACGCCGCGAGCTCTTCCTCGAGCAGCTCGACGGCACGGGGGCTGGGACGGCGCAAGGCCATGCGGCGCGCCATCGCCAGGCGCATGGTCCGTGTCACCGCCAGGTTCACCGGCGAGCCGGACACCGAGTAGCCGGCGCGGCGCACGCCCTCGTGCTCGACCTCCGTCAGCCGCCGCTTGGCGAGGTCCGGCAGCTCGAGGTCATCCAGGAACAGGTCGAGGAACTCTTCCCGTGTCAGCATGAAACGGAAGGCGTCCTCTGCATCGCCGCCGCCCTGGCCGGCGCCGGGGCGGCCCCTGCCGCCGCCTTCCGGCCGCGGGATGAAGTCGCCTTCCGAGAAGGTCTTGTTGCCGGGCAGCACATTGTCGTGAATGCCGCCGGGGCCACGGCGGAACTGCGGCTCGTTCAGTCCGCCCGTAGGGATGCTGATCTCGCCGCCGTCCAGGATGTCGGAAATGTCACGATCCTGCGACGCTTCCCGCACCGCGCGCTGCACCAGGGCCTTGGCGCGCCGCAGGAAGCGTTGACGGTTCTCAAGGCTCTTGCCGGTCGGGTTGAGCCGTCGGTCTAGAATCTGCATGGCGCCGCTCCCGGCGATATGCGGGTCAGCTCGCCTGCTTGACCCGCATGTACCACTCGACCAAGCGCCGGACCTGGCGCTCGGTGTAGCCGCGCGCGACCATCCGCGTGACGAACTCCCCGTGCTTCTTTTCGGTTTCTCCATCCTTCTTGGTGCCGAAGGAGATCACGGGCAGCAGATCTTCGACCTGCGAGAACATGCGTTTCTCAATCACCTCCCGGATTTTTTCATAGCTCGTCCAGGAGGGGTTCTTGCCGTTGTTGTTCGCCCGCGTGCGCAGGGCGAACTTCACGATCTCGTTGCGGAAGTCCTTTGGATTGGCGATGCCTGCCGGCTTCTCGACCTTGGTCAGCTCCTGATTGAGCAGCTCGCGGTTGAGCAGCTGGCCGGTATCCGGATCCTTGAAATCCAGATCCTCGATCCAGGCATCGGCGTAGTCGACATAGCGGTCGAACAGGTTCTGGCCGTAGTCGGCGTAGGATTCGAGATAGGTTTTCTGGATCTCGTTGCCGATGAACTCCGCGTAGCGAGGCGCCAGGTCGCCCTTGATGAACTCGAGATAGCGCTTCTCCATCTCGCCCGAGAGCTGCTCGCGGCGGATGGTCTGCTCCAGCACATACATCAGATGCACCGGGTCGGCGGCGATCTCCGTCGTATCGTGGTTGAAGGTCGCAGCCAGCACCTTGAAGGCGAAGCGCGTCGAGACGCCGTCCATGCCTTCATCCACGCCGGCGGCGTCCTTGTATTCCTGGACGCTGCGGGCCTTGGGGTCGGACTCCTTCAGCGTCTCGCCGTCATAGACGCGCATCTTGGCGTGGAGCGTCGAGTTCTCGTGCTGGCGCAGGCGTGAGAGCACCGAGAAGCGGGCGAGTGTCTCGATGGTCGCGGGCGCGCAGGGCGCGTTCGTGAGCTCCGAGCTCTTGATCAGCTTGTCGTAGATCTTGGATTCCTCGGTCACCCGCAGGCAGTAGGGCACCTTGACGACCGAGATGCGGTCGATGAACGCCTCGTTGTTCTTGTTGCTCTTGAAGCTCTGCCACTCGGCTTCGTTCGAGTGGGCCAGGATGATCCCCGAGAAGGGGATGGCGCCGATGTTCTCGGAGCCGATGTAGTTGCCTTCCTGCGTTGCGGTGAGCAGGGGGTGCAACATCTTGATCGGCGCCTTGAACATCTCGACGAACTCGAGGATGCCCTGGTTGGCCCGGTTGAGGCCGCCCGAGTAGCTGTAGGCGTCGGGATCGTTCTGGGCGAAGGCCTCGAGCTTGCGGATGTCGACCTTGCCGACCAGCGACGAGATATCCTGGTTGTTCTCGTCGCCGGGTTCGGTCTTGGCGACGGCGATCTGCCGCAGGCGGGAGGGCTGGATCTTGGCAACCCGGAAGCGCGAGATGTCGCCGCCGAACGCCTCGAGGCGCTTGAGGCACCAGGGGCTCATCAGGCCGTTCAGGCGGCGGCGCGGAATGCGGTACCGCTCCTCCAGCAGGGCGCCCATCGTGTCGGGGTCGAACAGCCCCAGCGGGCTCTCGAACACCGGGCTGATCTCGTCACCGGCCTTCAGGACGTAGATGGGGTGCACCTCCATCAACGACTTCAGCCGCTCGGCCAGCGACGACTTGCCGCCGCCCACCGGGCCGAGGAGATAGAGGATCTGCTTGCGCTCCTCCAGGCCCTGCGCCGCGTGGCGCAGGAAGGAGACGATGCGCTCGATCGTCTCCTCCATGCCGTAGAACCCGGAAAACGCAGGGTAGATGCGGATGGTTCTGTTGAGGAAGATCCGGCCGAGGCGCGGATCCTTGGCGGTGTCGAGGATCTCGGGCTCGCCGATGGCGGCCAGCAGGCGCTCCGTTGCGCTGGCGTACAGCATGGGATCGCTGCGGCAGGCATCGAGGTAGTCCGACAGCGACATCGCGGTTTCGCGTCGTGCTTCGAACGACCGCACCAGGGTGTTGAAAACAGAGTCGTCGGGCATTGGTATCCTCATGACTACGCTGCGACTATGCCAAGTTCAGGCCAGAGATCGCCGCCATTCGGATGGACATGTACCTAAGTACGCTTCTGGTTCAGGTCCCGTTCCCGTGTTGTCTTACATGGTGACGATCCAGATTATTTTCAACATTATGGCAAAAAGACGTGTCCTGACCTTGGCTGTGCAGATTCAGGGACAGCACCTGTGCAAGTGCGGCTTTTCTCAGCAACGCCTTGCAGGCACCCTTTTCAACGGTCTGTTGCCCCGAGCTATTCCATGGGCTGAGCAGGACGGGACCGACAGTTGATGTGGGCAAACCCAGTACGTCATCGCCGGGCGATGTGTTCCAGCCGGCGAAGACAGTCATCGCAGAGGCGCCCGATCTGCGCGTCGTGAGCGTCAGATCGTGGGAGCAAATTCTCGGCGTGCGCAACGGAACCCGAGAACCGCCCGATCTCGCCTTCGACAGGCTCCTCATGTTGCCCTCGCGGGCACTAGTATCCTCAATGAGCATTCTACGCCTGTCGGGCTGCCTATACAACATGCAGCTGGCAGGGTGTGAATATCGCACCGCATTTAGAGTCTCCATTCTGTGCGACAACTAACTGTTCCAGAGCACGACTCGTGCCGGGACGGTGTGCGCGAGGCGAAGGACATCCGGTCCCGCTTGGAGTTGATGCTGCGGTGCGGTAGAGCAGGCATCGGCGACCGGCAGAGCCGCGCGCCACGCATGCCTGAGGCTCCTGCCGCGGATCGATGTTGCGGGCCGGCGTGGCTTCCTCGAAAACGAGACATAGCCCTGCGCGCCATCCAGCCGTGGCATGGCCGGGGCCTGAATTGAGGGGCGCATCGTGGCAGTCGCTGAAGTGAGAGCTGAAAAAAAGAGCATGCCGGCCAATGATTTCGACCTGCCGGAGGCCGCTCTGCGTGCGCTGCGTAACTCCAAGTGGAGCAAGTATGGACCGGACGTGCTGCCGGCCTGGGTCGCCGAGATGGATTTCGCCGTTGCCGAGCCGATCCAGCAGGCCGTCCAGCGTATCGTCGAGGCACGCGACTACGGCTATCCCATGCGCAACGGCGACAAGGCCGGCGCCGCGGTCACGGTATCCTTCGCGGCGCGCATGAAGGAGCGTTTCGGCTGGGAGGTCGATCCCGCCCTGGTGCTGCCGCTGGCCGACCTCGTGCAGGGAACCTATGCGCCGGTCCTGGCCTTCTCGGAGCCGGGCGACGGTGTCGTGCTGCAGGTGCCGAACTATCCGCCGTTCCGGGACGTGATCCAGACCACCGGCCGCAAGCTGATCCCGCTGGCGATGCGCGACGACGGCAGCCGCCATGTCTGCGACACGGCCGAGCTTGCCGGCGTGGTCGACGGACGGACGCGTATCTTCGTGCTGTGCAATCCGCAGAATCCGACCGGTCGCGTGTTCACGCGCGCCGAGCTGCAGGCGATGGCGCGCTTCGCGATCGACCACGACATGATCGTCATCTCCGACGAGATTCACGCCGATCTCGTGTATCCCGGCCATCAGCACATCCCGCTGGCGTCGCTGGGACCGGAGATCGCGGCACGCACGGTCACGATCACCTCGCCGACCAAGAGCTTCAACATCCCGGGATTGCGCTGCGCGGTGCTGCATTTCGGGTCGGCCCGGCTGCGCGACCGTTTCCTCGCCCGCATTCCGGCGCGGCTGATGGGCGATCCCAACGCCATCGGCGTCGATGCCACTGTCGCGGCATGGTCGGCTGGACAGCCCTGGCTCGACGCGGTGACGGCGCACCTGCTGCGGGCCCGCGACCGGCTGGTCGGCAGGCTGCAGGCGGAGCTGCCGGAGATCCGCTGCCACGCTCCGGAAGGCACATTCCTCGCCTGGCTCGATTGCACGAAGCTCGGCTTCAACACGTCGGCCTTCGACTTCTTCCACGACAAGGCGCGCATCGCCTTCAGCGCCGGCGAGACCTTCGATCCGGCTTGCCATCAGTTCGTGCGCTTCAACTTTGCGACGTCGATGCCGATCCTCGACAAGCTGCTCGACCGCATGGTCACCGCCGTCCGGCGCAGCTAGTGCAGGGAATCGCGGGTAGCTGATACATCCGTCATCCCGAGCGTAGCGAGGGATCTCCTGCGTGGGACACACGTGCGCCATTCGCAGGGGATCCCTCGCTGCGCTCGGGATGACAGTCATGATTCACCTTCTACCGGTAGTCGGTATGGAGCGCGTGCGAACCCGGGGACACAGGTGCCCACCCTCTCTCGCGCAGGATGATTTCCGCCCGGGGTGGAACGCTTCCTAAGCGCTCCGGTCTGCGGCCGGCGCCGACGTCTGGGAAAAGATCCGTCGGGCCATGTCGGCGAGGTAGGCATATTCCCCGGCCGTCTCGCTGCCCCACCACATGACGCAGAGGTTGTGGGCCGGAATAGGCGGCTCGGCCTCGAGCACGCGCAGCTTCAGATCGCCACCGGAGAGCTTGATGATCTCGCGCGGCAGCAGTGCGGCGCCCGTGCCGGCGCCGGCGAGCCGGGCGATCACGGTCAGCGGATTGCATGTGTTGAGCCTGTGCGGCTTCAGTCCGCGGGTGCCGAACCACATCTGGATCGTCGTGAACAGCCCGGACGGCGGGCCGTTGGTGAAGATCGGCAGGTCGACGAGGTTTTCCGGCGTCGCGATATCACCCTCGAAGGGAAGGTTCGTGCCGATGACCCAGACGAGGTCGATCAGCCAGAGCGGCACGATGGTGATGCCGTCATGAGCGCGCGGCTGGGACAGAAAGGCGATATCGATCGCGCGGTCGAGGAGCTGCTGCTCGAGCCGGGTGCTGAAATCGACGGTCACATCCACCTGCAGCTCCGGCCGCTGCATGGCAAGCGACACCAGCAGATCCGGCAGGATGCGGGCGGCGAAGGAATCCGCCGCACCGATCCGCAGCAGGCTGCGGTCGGCGCTGCCACCCGCCGACCGGCGCTGGACCTGCTCGGCATGGGCCAGGATACGCTCCACGTCGCCGTAGATCGCGTCCCCGAAAGTCGTGAGCGACGGACGATAGAGCGAGCGGTCGAAGAGCTCGGTGCCCAGGATGCGTTCGAGCTCCTTGACCCGAAGGCTCACGGTTGGCTGCGACAGGTTCAGGTGGGACGCTGCGGCGCGGAAGCCGCCCAGCCGGGCCACCCAGTAGAAGGCCTCAGCCTGGCCGAAGGTGTAGCGCATGACGTCAAGACGATAGTTAATGACTATCAAGCTGCCAAGAGTTCTTATTTTAATCTGCGGCCGGGGCGATGTTAGCGTCGGGAAATTCGTGCTGACGCCGGTACCGGCGCTGCTGGCCGTGTCGTAACGGGGGGAATGCTTGATGTCTAATTTCCTGGCAAATCGCCGTCGGTTTCTTGCTGCCGGCGCTGGCGGCGTGCTGGCCCCGCTGCTGCCCGCCGGCCTGCTTCACGCCCAGCCGAACCAGGGAAAGACGCTCACGGTCGTCCTGCCGAGCAATCCCATCACGATTGATCCGATAAATCAGCTCAACCATGATGCCATGGTCCTGGGGCAGACCGTGTTCGAGAACCTGGTCGAATACGACGCCGATGGCGTGCTCAAGCCTCAGCTCGCCAAGGCTTTGCCGACCGTCTCCGCCGACAAGAAGACCTACACCTTCGATCTGCGCGAGGATGTCACGTTCCAGAACGGCAAGAAGATGACGGCCGAGGACGTGAAGTACTCGTTCGACTACCTGCTCGATGCCGGCAACAAGGCGGCGAGGCGCTCGCTGTTCACGCGCATCAGCAAGGTCACCGTCCTGGATCCTTACAAGGTCGCGTTCGAGCTGTCGGAGCCTTATGGACCGTGGCTGTACTTCCTGACGAAGTACATGGGCATCTTCCCGGCCGGCTCGCGCCAGGAGCACGGTGACGACTATTTCAAGTCGAGGCCCGCCGGAGTCGGCACCGGGTTCGGTGTCTTCGAGACGTGGAAGCCGAACGACTACATCAGCTTCACGAAGAACAAGACCTACTGGCGCAAGGGCCTGCCGCATTGGGACAGGCTCGTCGTGAAGATGATCCCCGAGGATGCGACCCGGGTCGCCTACCTGCTGACCAATCAGGTCGACATCATCAGCGCGCCGCCGCCGCGCGAGTTCAACCGGTTGAAGACGATGCCGGGCATCACGGGCGCCTCGCGTCCGACATTGGGCGGCGCCTTGCTCATGTACACCAACACGCTCAAGCCGCCGCTGGACGATGTGAACTTTCGCAAGGCTGTGTCCTGCGCCATCGACCGCAAGACGATCGGCGAGAAGGTCTACTACGGTTTGCTGGATCCCAGCGCCGTCCCCGCACCGCCGCGAGGCTGGTGGTTCAATGCCGACGCCGACAAGGAGCTCGCCTTCGATCTGGACCGCGCCAAGGCGTTCCTGGCCAAGTCGAAGTATCCGAACGGGGCGGAGATCGATCTCAGCATTCAGGCCGAGCCCTATCTGCTCGATACCAAGGATGCGGCGATCTTCGTGCAGGCCCAGCTCGCCAAGATCGGGGTCAAGGTCAACCTCAAGGTCTACGAGTTCTCGGTATTGATCCAGCAGGCGATCCGCGGCGAGCATCAGATGGCGCTGCAGGTCTTCATGTCGCCCGGCGAGGCCAGCTACATTATCCAGGTCTGCCTGACACCGGGGCAGGTGCTGTCGAAGAGCACCGGCTATGACAACGCCGAGCTGAACGGCCTGCTGGCTCAGGCCTTCGCCGAAACGGAGCAGGCCAGGCTCAAGGACCTCTATGGGAAAATCCAGATGGTCGTCGCGCGTGACGCGCCGCTGGGCGTGCTCGGCTATGTCCATGCCTCCAACCTCTGGCGGCAGGGCGTTCAGGACTTCAAGGTCAATCAGGGGCTGACCATGAGTGTCGGCGAGGTCCGGGTCTGAGACGCCTCGACCAGGAGCATCGCGACTGATGTTTCGTCTTCTGGCCGGCCGCTTCTTCGCTTCGCTCGGCACCCTGTTCTTCGTCGGGCTGGTGCTGTTCGCCCTGACCCGCGCCGGGCCCGGCTCGCCGGCGCGGATCGTGCTCGGCGCCGACGCGACATCGCAGCAGATCACGCAGTTCGAGCACGCCAACGGGCTCGACCGGCCCTTCCTCGAGCAATACGCCGCGTGGCTCTTCGATGTCCTGCGCGGCGATTTCGGCAAGTCGTTCGTGACCGGCCGCGACGTCGCCGGCGAGATCGCGGGCGCGTTGCCGGTCACGCTCTCGGTCGTGCTGCTCGCTTTCGTCATCGCGATCGTCGTCGGCATCGGCATAGGAAGCTTGGCGGCGTTGCGGCCGGGCGGGCCGTTCGCTTCCGTGACGCGGCTGGGTGTCGTGCTCGGCCTGTCGATACCCGCCTTCTGGCTGGGCATCGTGCTGATCCGCTTCATCGCGGTCGAGCTGCGGTGGCTGCCGCCGGGCGGATACGTGCCGCCTTCCTCCGGACTCATCGCGCACCTGCAGACCATAGCGATGCCGGCCGTCTCCCTTGCCGTCTACTACATCGCCGTCCTGGCGCGCATGACCCAGGCCAGCCTGCAGGACGCGCTGCGCGGCGACTATGTCCGCACCGCGCGCGCGATGGGCCTGTCGTCGCCTCGGATCGTCTTCTATGCGCTGCTGAACGCGCTGCCGCCCGTGATCAATCTGGCGGCCTTGTCCTTCGGCTACATGTTCGGCTGGGCGCTCATCATCGAGCAGGTCTTCAACATCCCGGGCCTGTCGCGCGCGCTGCTCAACGCCATCTCGCAGCGCGACTTCCTGCTGCTGCAGGGCATCGTCTTCCTGTTCACGGCGATCTTTGTGCTCGCCAATCTTGGCGCCGATCTCGTCAACCGGGTGCTCGATCCGCGCCAGAGGTCGTCGGCATGAACCGGCTGGCCAGGCTCGCGCGCGCCGCCGACTGGACCGGGTGGCTCGGCGCGGCGATCGTCGTCGTCATGATCGGCGCCGCGCTCCTGGCGCCCCTGGTCGCGCCCTACGATCCGGTCGCGATCAGCATCGAGCATCGGCTGAGCGCGCCGGACGCGGCGCACTGGCTGGGGACCGACCAGGCCGGCCGCGACGTGCTGAGCCGTATCATCCATGGCGCCCGGGCATCGCTCGCCGTCGGTATCGGCGCCGTGATCATCGGCGCGCTGCTGGGCGTCTCGGCAGGCCTCTTCGCCGCCTACAAGGGCGGGCTGGGTGACCAGATCACGATGCGCATCGTGGACGGTGTCGCCTCCATTCCGCTGCTGGTCTGGGCCATCGCCATCGTCGGCATCCTTGGCGTCGGCCCGGTCACGATTGGATCGCTGCAGTTCCCGAACGAGGTCAAGATCGTGACGCTCGTCGGGTGCCTGTTCTCGCCCGTCTTTGCCCGCGTGACCTATGCCGTCGCCAGGCGCATCGTCGGCGCCGACTATGTCAAGGCACGCTATCTGCAGGGCGCGAGCCATTGGCAGATCGCCCTCGGCGAGGTGCTGCCGAACTGCCTGTCGCCGATCATCGTCCAGGCGACCCTGCTCGTTGCGATCGGCATCGTCATCGAGGCCTCGATCAGCTTCGTGGGGCTGGGCGTGCAGCCGCCCCAGCCAAGCTGGGGGACGATGCTGTCGGATGCCCGCAACGCGCTCTATTCCGGCGAGTGGTGGCTGCCGGTCTTTCCAGGCATTGCCATCTCGGTGACCGTCATCGGCTTCAATCTGCTCGGCGATGCGGTGCGCGACCTGTTCGATCCCCGCAACGAAGCCCGGACACTGGTCGCATGAGCGCCCCGCTGCTCAGGATCGAGGAGCTGCGCGTCGCCTTCCGCGGCACCGGCGGCCTCATCGAGGCCGTGCGCGGCGTCGATTTCGGCGTTGCGCCCGGCGAGGTCGTCGGCATCGTCGGCGAATCAGGGTCCGGCAAGAGCCTCAGCATGCTGGCCGTGATGCGGCTGCTCGGCGCGACGGCGCGTGCCACCGGCGGGCGCGTGATCTTTGACGGCGAGGACCTGCTGGCGGCGACCGAGGCGCGCATGCGCGAGATACGCGGCCGCGACATTGCCATGGTCTTCCAGGATCCGCAGAGCTCGCTGAACCCGGCGCTGACCATCGGCCGTCAGGTCACGGACGTGGTGCGGGCGCACAGGCGGGTGTCGGCAAGCGAGGCGCGCCGGATCGCCGTCGAGGCGCTGGAGCGTGTCGGCATCAGCGAGGCGGGCAGGCGGCTCGACGCCTATCCGCACGAATTCTCCGGCGGCATGCGCCAGCGGGCGTTGATCGCCATGGCGATCGCCTGTCGCCCGCGGCTGCTGATCGCCGACGAGCCGACCACGGCGCTGGACGTCACGGTCCAGGCGCAGATCGTCGAGCTGATCGCCGAGCTCAGGCGCGACCTTGGCCTGGCCGTGATCTTCATCTCCCACAACCTTCATCTGGTTGCCGAGATCGTCGACCGCGTGGTGGTGATGTACGGCGGCAAGGTCGTCGAGGACGGGCCTGCCGCCGACATCGAGCTCGCCGCACGTCATCCCTATACGCGCCTGCTGAGGGCGTGCGTGCCCAGCCTGCACGGTCCTCTCGGGCCGCTCGCTGCCATCGAGGGTGCTCCGCCGCGGCTCGGCCGGATGCCGGCAGGTTGTCCGTTCGCGCCGCGCTGCCCGCAGGCTGCCGACGCCTGCGAGCGCGAGATGCCGCCACTGGCGACCGATGGCGCACGCCGGATCGCCTGCTGGAGGCCGCAATGAGCGGCCCCATCCTGGCGTTGCGCGGCGTGACCAAATCCTATCCCCAGGGCGGCCTTCTCGATCGCTTGCTGGGGCGCGCCAGCAATTTCGTCGCGCTCGACGACGTGACACTGCAGATCGCGCGCGGCGACGTTGTCGGCATCGTCGGCGAGAGCGGTTCCGGCAAATCGACCTTGGCCAGCCTCGCGGTTGGGCTGACCCGGCCGACGACAGGCGAGATCCTGCTCGATGGCGAGCCGCTTGCGGCGCTGATGCGCGATCATGCCGGGCCGTGGCGACGTCGCATCCAGATGGTGTTTCAGGATTCCGGCAGCGCCCTCAATCCGCGGAAGACGATCGCGCGGTGCCTTGCGCAGACGCTGGCGCTCAGAGGGGTGCCGCGCGCGACGCGGGAGGACGAGTCCATGGCGCTGCTTGCCCTGGTCGGGCTGGGCTCCGAAATGGCGCCGCGGTTGCCGCATGAGCTGTCGGGTGGCCAGCGCCAGCGGGTTGGCCTGGCGCGTGCGCTCGCGATGAAGCCCGACATCCTGATTGCCGATGAGCCGGTCTCCTCGCTCGACGTGTCGCTGCAGGCCCAGGTGATCAATCTGCTGAGCCGGCTGACGCGCGAGCTTGGCCTGACCCTTCTGTTCATCAGCCACGACCTTGCCGTGGTGCGCACGCTGTGCACGCGCATCATCGTCATGCGCAAAGGCCGGATTGTCGAGGAGGGGCCCTGCCTCGATGTGCTCGCGCGTCCGGCCCATCCTTATACCCAACTGCTGATTTCATCCGTACCGAAGGGCATCGCCGGCCGCCGCGCACCGGCGGCGGCCGCCGCTTCCGCGACATCCTCGGTCGGCTAGCGCACCAGGCGCTCGCCGACGTTCCAGGCAAGCACGGAGACCAGATCAATGGCGCCGCCAGGCTACAGGATCGGCATCGATATCGGCGGTACGTTCACCGATGTCGTCATCCAACGCGACGATGGGCTCGTGGAGACGCGCAAGGTTCCGTCGACGCCGGACGACTACAGCCGTGGCATCGCCGAGGCGCTGCAGGCGTTGGTGACGGAGCTCGATACCACGCCCGACCGCATCACGGGCATCGTGCATGCCACAACCGTCGCGACCAACGCCATCCTTGAATACAAGGGCGCACGCACCGGCCTGCTGACCACCGAGGGCTTTCGCGACGTTCTGGAGATGCGTCGTCTGCGCATCCCGGTGCTCTACGATCTGCAGTACGACAAGCCCAAGCCGCTCGCGGCGCGCAATCTGCGCCTGGAGGTCAGCGAGCGGCTGGGCCCGGACGGGTCGGTGCGTATCCCCTTGCGGGAAGCGGATGTGGTGGCGGCAGCGGCTGTCTTCCGAAAAGCGGGCGTCGGCGCCGTCGCGATCAGCTTCCTGCACGCCTACGCCAATCCGCAGCACGAGATCGAGGCCGAGCGTATTCTCCGCGCCGAGCT
The DNA here is from genome assembly GCF_008039615.1 of Vineibacter terrae. GTDB lineage: Bacteria > Pseudomonadota > Alphaproteobacteria > Reyranellales > Reyranellaceae > Vineibacter > Vineibacter terrae. The sequence goes on from NZ_VDUZ01000007.1 coordinate 131,919, forward strand.
GGGCGACGACGTCTACATCTGCCGCGGCTCGGAGCTGCTGCCCGAGATCCGCGAGTACGAACGCACCAGCACCGTCGTGGTGAATGCCTATATCGGGCCCGTCGTACGCAACTACGCCGCGGCGCTGACGGCGCGTCTCGCCTCGATCGGCATCGGCTGCCCGGTCGAGATGATGCATTCCGGCGGCGGTATCATGCGGCTCGGTTCCGCCGTGAAGCGGGCGGCGTCCCTCGTCGAATCCGGCCCGGCGGCCGGCGTCATCGCCTGCGCGCGCCTGGTTTCCGGCAGCGAGGCGCCAAGCGTCATCTCGTTCGACATGGGCGGCACGACGGCCAAGGCGGCGCTGATCGAGCATGGCGAGCCGGCACGCACCACCGAGTATGAAGTCGGTGCCGGCATCAACCTCTCGAGCAAGCTGGTCAAGGGCGGCGGCTACCCGATCAAGATGCCGTTCATCGATGTCTCCGAGATCGGGGCCGGCGGCGGCAGCATCGTCGCGATCGATCGTATGAACCAGGTCTCGGTGGGCCCGCAGAGCGCCGGCGCCTATCCCGGCCCGGTCTGCTACGGGCTGGGCGGCCGGCAGGCGACGCTGACCGACGCCTTCCTGACCCTGGGCTATATCAATGATGTCGCGCTCGCCGGGGGCACCTTCCCGCTGCAGGCCGACGCCGGCCGGTCGGCGCTCAATGACCAGATCGCCCGGCCGCTGGGCCTCGGCATCACCGAAACCGCCCGTGGCGTGCTGACGCTCGCCGTCACCACCATGACTCGCGCCGTGAAGGCGGTCTCGACCTATCGCGGTCGCGATCCGCGGCACGCCACGCTCGTTGCCTTCGGCGGCAATGGCCCGGTGGTCGCGACCGAGGTGGCGAGGGCGCTCGGGATCAGGCGGGTCGTGGTGCCGCGCGCGGCTGGCGTCTTCAGCGCTCTGGGCCTGCTGCGTTCCGATATCGAGCAGGAATTCGTGCGGCCCTCGCGCTGCCGTCCCGATGAGCTGGACGAGTCAGGTTTTGCCCGGCTCTACGCCGACCTGGCCGACGATGCCCGCGCCGTCCTGACCGCCGAAGGCTATGACATTGCGCAGGCCGAGTTCCGCTACGCTGCCGACCTGCGGTATGTCGGACAGGCCTATGAGCTCACCGTGCCGGCAAGGCATCTCGTGCTCGACGAGCTGGTCGAGCTGTTTCACCAGGAGCACGAGCGCACCTACGGGCACCGCTCGCACAAGGACACCGTGCATCTGGTCAATGCCCGGCTCACGGTGCGGCTGCCGGTGGTTCTGCCGCAGCAGCAGTTCGCGCCGACCCTACAGCAGAAGCGGGTCGACCGCCGCGTCTGCTTCGCAGGCACGGACGATGTCCGTTCGGTCGCCGTCATCGGTCGCGGCGACCTCGACGCCGCGCCACGGCAAGGCCCCTTCATCATCGAGGAATATGACTGCACCTGCGTCATAGCCCCGGGGCAGACCGCCCGTCTCGACGAGATCGGCAATATCGATATCGCGCTGGAGGCCGCATGAGTCCCGCAAGGATCGACCAGATCACCCTGGAAGTCATTCGCAACGCGTTGGCTTCGACGGCCGATGAGATGGCGTTGATCGTGATGCGCAGCGCCTACTCGCCGGTCGTGCGCGATATCATGGACTATTCGACCGCCCTGTGTGACGCGAAGGGACGTGTCATCGCCCAGGGCCTGACACTGCCGATCCAGCTCTGCTCCTTTCCGAGGGTCATGGGGCTCGTGCAGGAGCGCTTCGGCAACACCCTGGCCAAGGGCGATGTCCTGATCGCCAACGATCCTTACGGCTCCGGCGGCCAGCATCTGCCTGACGTCTACATCCTGAAGCCGATTTTCGTGGACGAGCGGCTCGCGGGCTTCGCCGCCACCGTGGCGCACCATACCGACCTCGGCGGCATCGTGCCGGGCAGCGTCGCGATCTATGCCACCGAAATCCAGCAGGAAGGATTGCGCCTGCCCCTGCTCAAGCTCTACGAAAAGGGCGAGCCGGTCGAACCCATCTTCCGCATCATCGAGGCGAACACGCGCGCGCCGGTCGAGGTCCTGGGCGACATAAGGGCGCAAATCGCAGCCTGCAATGTTGCCGAGGAGGGGCTTTCCGCCCTGGTGCGGCGCTACGGCACCGAAACGCTGGATCGCTATATCGATGCTCTGCACGACCATGCCGAAGCGATCATGCGCGACGTCATTCGCGCCTTGCCCGACGGGGTCTACCGCGCGACGGACTACATCGACGGCCTGGGGGAAAATCCCGAACCGCTTGCGATCGCCGTCACCGTGACCGTCGCTGACGACACGATCGACATCGATTTCACCGGCACTGCCGGGCAGGTCGAGGCCTCGATCAACTGCCCGATCTCGCTGCCGGAGTCCGCAGCCTTCTGCGCCATAAGGTGCCTGTCCCAGCAGGATATTCCCAATTGCGCGGGCTACCTGCGGCCGATCACCGTGCGCGCGCCGGAAGGGTGCCTGGTCAATCCACGCTACCCCGCCGCCTGCGGTGCGCGCGGCGTTGTCGGCTACCGCGTCTTCGATGCGATCATGCAGGCGATGGCGCAAGTCATTCCGGAGCGCGCCATTGGCGGCTCGGAGGGAGGTCCTTACCTCCTCGCCGGCGGCGGCACCAGCGACGGCCGGCCCTTCGTGCTCAACGAGATGGTGGTCGGCACGTGGGGCGCGCGGGCCGGCAAGGACGGCATCGAGGGCATCTCGAATCCGGCAGCCAATCTTTCCAACCAGCCGGTCGAGATGGTCGAGGCGGACATGCCGGTCGAGGTGCTGCGCTACGGCTTCGTGCCGGATTCGGGGGGGGCCGGTGAGTTCCGTGGCGGCCTCGCCTTCATCCGCGAGTTCCGCTTTCTGGCCGATGCCCGCTTCACCCTGCGCGGAGACCGCCGCGATCATCCTCCGTTCGGCGTCGCGGGCGGCCGATGCGGAGCACCTTCCGCGCACCTCCTCATCCGTGCGAACGGCAGCCGGCAGTCTTTGCCCACGATGCCGATGGAAAGCTTCGAGGCCAGGCGGGGGGACATATTCCGGCTGACGGGGGCCGGCGGCGGCGGCTACGGCGCCCGGCTGGCGCGCGAGTCCTGGCGCGTCGCGGAGGATGTCCAGGAAGGCAAGGTCTCGATCGAGGGCGCCATGCGTGACTACGGCGTCGTCTTCCTGAGCGATGGTGTCACGGTGGACACTGCCGCAACCGATCGGGTGCGCGCAGCGCAAGCCGGAACCAAGGCATGACAGCCGCTCCATCAGGTGTTGCTGTCCTGAACGTGCCGCTGGTCGGCCAGGCCGGCAGCCGCAGCCGCCTCGAAACGCCCGCGGCCGTGCTCGACCTCGATATCTTCGAGCGCAACCTCGCGATGATGGCGCAGACCTGCGGGCAGGCCGGCATCGCCTTCCGGCCGCATGCGAAGTCGCACAAATGCGCCGAGATCGCGCGCCGCCAGGTGGCCTCGGGTGCCGTCGGCATCTGCTGCGCCAAGCCGGGCGAGCTGATGGCGTTGTTCGATGCCGGCATCCGCGATCTGATGCTCACGGCGCCGGTCGCCAGCGCCGTGAAGATCGACCTGCTGGCGCGCGCCTGCGCCGCGGGCGCGCGGATCAGTGTCGTCGTCGATCGTCCCGATCTGGTCATGGCGTATGCCGAGGCGGCATCGCGCCATCGAACCCGTTTCGATGTCATGATCGATCTCGATACGGGCCTTAATCGCAGCGGCGTCGCCGGGGCGAACGACGCTGTCGACCTCGCGCGCCATGCGGCGCAGCAGGCGGGCCTGCGCTATGTCGGTGTGCAGGCGTATCAGGGCAGGGTGCAGCATATCGACGGCTTCGAGGCCCGCCGGGGCGCCAACGCCGAGGCGAACCGGGTCTTGGCTGAGCTGCTTGCTGCGCTTCGGCGGGCTGCGCTGGTGCCTGGCGTCGTGTCGGGAGGAGGCACCGGCAGTCACCTGCTGGATGCGCAGGCAGGGCTGCTGACGGAAGTTCAACCCGGCTCCTACGTCTTCATGGATGAGGCCTACAACTCGGTCGACATCCATGGAAAAGGCGGACCGGGTTTCGGGCCGGCCCTGCGGATCGCTGTCACGGTGGTGGGACACAGCTCCAGAGGTTTCGCCATCGTTGATGGCGGCAGCAAGAGCTTCGCGCTTGACGGTCCTGCGCCACACGTCCTTCTCGGCCAGGACGTCGTTGGACGGGTGGAATGGTGCGGTGACGAGTTCGGTCGCATCCTGCCAGGCGCTGGCCTCGATGCATTGCCGATCGGGACCGTTGTCGAATGCACGGTCCCGCACTGCGACCCCACGATCAACCTGCACGACTTCCTGCATGTCGCATCGGGTGATCGGCTCGTGGCGCTGTGGCCGGTAGAGGCGCGCGGCCGGGCTGATTGACCGCCGCGTCGCGCACGCAGCGATCCGCATTCACCGCCGGACTAGGTCCCGCCCGCGGCTGAACAGTGTCTCGATGCTGGGCGCGAACTGTTTCCACAGCGCGTCCACGCGCCGGCCGGTACGGTGCAGTCGTACGTTGCGGCAGGCGATCGCGCCTATGCGGTAGCAGGCCAGCGCCTGGAACCGGTCCACGGCAGCAACGCGCATGCCGTGCGCTTCTTCATACAGGCCGATCAAGGCCTCGCGCTCGATCCCGACATGAGGCCGCCAGCCGACGTGCCAGTACAGCGGGGCGGCCATGATCGCGAGCCAGCCGACATCAAGGGCCTGGGCTCCGATGGCCTCTTCCTGAGAGTCCGGCCGGGACGCCGCCGGCACCTGGAGCGGAATCGCCGCAGGCGCGAAGGAACCGCCTGGTCGATACGATCGGTAACCTGACGCTGTTGACTGCCGCCATGGACACTGCAATGTCGAACGCGCCCTGGCCGACAAAACGGCAATGGCTCAAGGACCATGGCCTGCAGATTGTCATGAATCACAAGCTCGTTGAGGTCAACGACAGGAGCGAGGATGCCATCCTCGCGCGCAGCGTGGCCTTGGCGGATGTGGCCGTTCGGCTGTGGTCGCGTCCATCGGGAGCAATTGACCAGACAGCTTGAGTCTATGCCTGAAAGGGCATATACGGGTTGGAGAGATGGTGAAGCCGAGCAGCGAACGCCAACCGAAGCCGGTACGGTGGGTCGGCAGCAGCAAGGAGGACCTGAGCGGTTTCCCGGAGGAGGTGCGGCGGCGGGTGGGCGGCGCGCTGTGGGAGGCCCAGATCGGCGGCAAGGCGCCCTATGCGAAGCCGTTCAAGGGGTTTGGCGATGCGGGCGTGCTGGAGATCGTCGATGACTTCGATGGTGATACGTTTCGAGCCGTCTACACGGTGCGGTTCGCCGGGGCCGTCTACGTGCTGCATGCCTTTCAGAAGAAATCGAAGCGCGGTGCGGCCACCCCGAAGGCTGAGCTGGACCTGATCGAACAGCGCCTCAGGCGGGCGAAAGAGGACTACGAGCAATGGTCAAAGCGAGACACGCCCGCATCCCGGTGACGGCCAGCAGCGGCAATGTCTTCGCCGACATCGGCCTGCCGGAGCCCGAGGAGGAGCTGACGAAGGCGCAGCTGGCGAGCCACATCCGGCAGGTGATCAGGCGCCAGCGTTTGACCCAGGTTGCGGCCGCGGCGGTGCTGGGAATCGACCAGCCAAAGGTGTCGGCGCTGCTGAACGGACGGCTTGCGAACTTCTCGAGCGAGCGCCTGATGCGCCTGCTGACCGCGCTGGGGCAGGACGTCGACATCACGGTCAGGGCCAAGCCGCGCAACCGCGCGCATGGCCGCATCCGTGTCATTGGTGAAGCGCACGCATGATCCGTCGGCGAACGATCTCCAGGACGGACGTGATCGTCGTGATCGCCCGACACGGAGCGCCGGCGTGAGCCGACCACCGGCGGCCCGTTCCAGTGTCCCGGCCGAACGGCCGACGACAGCCGCAGGCTTCTAACAAAACACTTGTTCTCCAATGGAGAATAGCATATAAGCGACGTTGAATTCGCATTCCCGTGGCTGGGTTGCCACCTCGAACGCACCTCACGTCGCCACCATCGCCTGCGCGACAGCACAACGTCACTCTTATATGCGAGCGGACAATGATCGAGCAGAATTCCGGGTATTTTCCGGTAATTTCCGGTATCGCGACGATGCCACGCAAGTCATTGTAGTAAAATTCAAAAGAGATTTCCGGTATTGCCGGTAGAAACTTTTTTCGCGGCGCACGGCGCGCTGCATCCACGGGGGGCAGGCATGCGCCGGGGGCGCAGCGGCTGACGCTCCGCTTTGCTAGCGTCGGTGCGGACGATGGATGGCTTGCGGAGCAGGGCATGTACGATCTGGTGATTCGGGGTGGCTCGGTGATCGACGGTTCGGGCGCGCCGGCGCGCACCGCGGACGTGGCCGTCACGGACGGTCGCATCGCTGCCGTCGGCGACCGGTTGGGGCCGGCGCGGCGCGAGGTCGATGCCGACGGCCTGCTTGTGACGCCGGGCTTCGTCGACATCCACACCCACTACGATGGCCAGGCGACCTGGGACCCCTATCTCACGCCCTCGTCATGGCACGGGGTGACCACGGCGGTGTTCGGCAATTGCGGCGTCGGCTTCGCGCCGGTGCGGCCGGGCACGACCGACTACCTGATCAACCTGATGGAGGGTGTCGAGGACATCCCCGGCACGGTGCTGTCCGAGGGCGTGCCGTTCAACTGGGAGAGCTTCCCGCAATACATGGACGCGCTGGCAGCGATGCCGCGCGCCATCGATGTCGGTGCCCAGGTGCCGCACGCGGCGCTGCGCTTCTACGTCATGGGTGAGCGCGGCGCCGACCATGCGCAGACACCCACCGGCGAGGAGCTCGACCGCATGGCGCGCCTGCTGGAGGAGTCGCTGCTGGCCGGAGCGCTGGGCTTCACCACCTCGCGCACCACCAAGCACCGCGCCCGTGATGGCCGGCTGACGCCCAGCCTCAGCGCCCGCGAGCCCGAGCTGTTCGCGCTGGCACGGGCCATGAACCGGGCCGGCCGCGGCGTGCTGGAGGTGAATTCCGATTTCGGCCCGGGCGAGTTCGAAGCCCTGCAGGCGGCGGCCGCGATCGCGCGGCGGCCGTTGTCCTGCCTGCTGGTGCAGGTGAACAACGCGCCCGACCTGTGGCGCCAGACGCTCGATCAGATCCGCGCCGCGCGCGCCGCCGGACTGGAGGCCAATGCCCAGGTCGGCTGCCGGCCTATCGGGGTGCTGCTGGGGCTGGATACCACGGTCAATCCGTTCTCGGCCCATCCTGTATGGGCGTCCCTGCGCCAGCTCACGGCGGCGGAACGCTACCAGCGCCTGCTGCACGATGCGGATCTGAGGCAGCGCCTCGTGGCGCCGGCGCCCGAAGGCACCGCCTCGATCTTTGCCGCCCAGCTGTCGAAAGCCTATCCGCTGACCGGGGCCGGGCTGGATTACGAGCCCGAGGAGTCGCGCAGCGTGGCGGCGCTGGCGGCGGCGCGCGGCGTCGATCCCCGGGCGCTGGCGCTGGAGCTGATGATGGCGGACGGCGGCACCGGCCTGCTGCTGCATCCGTTCGAGAATTATTGCGGCGGCAACCTCGACGTCGTGCATGCGATGCTGACCGATGACGCCACCGTGCTGGGCGTGGCCGACGGCGGCGCCCATGTCGGCGTCATCTGCGATGCCGGCGCGCCGACCTACCTGCTGACCCACTGGGGGCGCGACCGCACGCGAGGGCCGCGCCTGCCGCTGGAATTCCTGGTGCGCAAGCAGACCCGCGAGGGCGCGCTGGCCTACGGGCTGGCCGACCGCGGCTTGCTGGCGCCCGGCCTCAAGGCCGACATCAATGTGATCGACTTCGACCGCCTGCGGCTGCGGGCGCCGCAAGTGGTCTACGACCTGCCGGCGGGCGGCAAGCGCCTGGTGCAGAGGGCCGAGGGCTACCGCCACATCTTCGTGTCCGGCGTCGAGACCTTGCGCAACGACGAGCACACCGGCGAACTGCCGGGCCGGCTGGTGCGGTCGATGTAGTCAACCCCTCTCCCGCAAGCGGGAGAGGGAGGGGCCCGTGGCGCGCAGCAGCCTGCCCTGAGCCTGCCGAAGGGCCATGGGAGGGTGAGGGCTCAAGGACGGGGTTCCTCGTGTGTAATCCCTCACCCGCCGGACGCTTCGCGTTCGTCGACCTCTCCCGCTTGCGGGAGAGGTAAAAAAACAAAGGAGGAAACATCATGAAGGCCGTCGTCTTTCTCGGTGAGCGCGAGCTCGAGCTGATGGGCTTCGACGACCCGTCGCCCGGTGCCGGCGAGGTCGTGCTCGAAATGAAAGCCTCGGGCATGTGCGGCAGCGACCTCAAATACTATCGCGCGCCGAAGGGCGGCGGTGGCGCCGCCGCGCTGGGGCTGGGGCCATTGTCCGGGCCGGTGATCGCCGGTCACGAGCCATGCGGCGTGGTCGCGGAAGTTGGCGCCGGCGTGCCCGAGGCAGTCGCGCGCCGCGGCGCACGCGTCATGGTGCACCACTACAAGGGCTGTGGCGTTTGCAAGCACTGCCTTGTGGGCTGGACGCAGCTCTGCGCCCAGAGCGGCATGATCGTGTATGGCGCGACCGGCCATGGCGGCCACGCGCCTTACATGAAGGTGCCCGCCAGCACGCTGGTGCCGCTGCCCGACCCGCTCTCCTACGAGACCGGCGCGGCGATCTCCTGCGGCACCGGCACCGCCTTCGGCGCCTTGCAGCGCATCAACCTCACCGGACGCGACACCATCGCGATCTTCGGCCAGGGGCCTGTCGGCCTGTCGGCAACCCAGCTTGCGGCGGCCATGGGGGCGCGGGTCATCGCGCTCGACATCAGCGCCGAGCGGCTGGCCCGCGCCCGCGAGTTCGGCGCTGATGCCGTCGTGGCGCCGTCGAGCACCGATGTGGTGGCGGCGATCAAGGACCTGACGCATGGCGAAGGCGCCAGCCTCACGATGGACACGACCGGCGCCGCCGAAGCGCGTGCCCAGGCCGTGCGTGCGACCAGGATCTGGGGCACGGCCTGCTTCGTGGGCGAGGGCGGCAACGTGACCCTCGACGTCAGCCCCGACATGCTGCGGCGCCAGATCACCATTGTCGCGTCGTGGACGTTCTCGACCGTGGGCCAGGCCGAGTGCGCGCGCTTCGTCGCCGACCGCGGGATCGACGTCGACCACCTGTTCACGCATCGCTGGAAGCTTGATCAGGCGTCGGAAGCCTATCGGCTGTTTGATTCACAGAACACCGGCAAGGGCGTATTTCTGTTGTAGCCGGGGCAGCCCGCGACGCCGGGATTGACAACGACAGCCCCGAGGGTGTTGGGTAGCGCCACAATCGACTTTGGTCCGCCTTGACCAACCGCCGACTGCGGCGCCGTTTCAAGACTACCCAAATCGGCTTGTATCACTTCGCGGTTCCGCGCAGTGTGAATGCGCTTACGCGCTGCAACTGATGAGACTGACGATGGCTACTGGAACGGTCAAGTGGTTCAACACTACCAAGGGTTATGGCTTCATCCAACCGGACGGTGGCGGCAAGGACGTGTTCGTTCATGTCAGCGCCGTTGAGCGTGCCGGTCTGCGATCGCTGCAGGAAGGCCAGAAGGTTAGCTTCGAGATCGCCAACGAGCGGGGCCGGTCCTCGGCCGTGAACCTGCAAGTGCAGTGACGTCTACGCCGATCCACGGATCGGCGGCCAAGCGGCGCCGGCTCCGGCCGGCGCCGCTCGCATTTTGCGGACACGGTCACGTTTCCCGGTAGGCAAGACGCACGCCATGGCCGACATCGAACCGTCCCAGATCGATGGGCTCGCCGGGATCGCCGATCGCTATGATGCCTTCATCGTCGATCTGTGGGGCGTGGTGCATGACGGCAAGCAGCCCTACCCGGGCGTGCTCGATTGCTTCGCCGCCCTCAAGCGAGCCGGCAAGCATACATTGCTGCTGTCCAACGCGCCGCGGCGTGCGCATGCCGCCGTCGGGCGGCTGAACGAGCTGGGCGTGACGCAGGCGCTGTACGACGAGCTGCTGACCTCGGGCGAGGACGCGTGGTTGTCATTGCGCCGCCGCGGCCAGGCCGACGCGCCGCCCTTCTACCGTGACCTCGGCCGGCGCTGCTTTCTGTTCGGCGCAGCCCGTGATCTCAGCCTGTTCGAGCAGGTCGATGTCGAGCGCGTCGCCGACATTGCCGATGCGGATTTCATCCTTTGCACCAACCTCTACGACTACGGCGAGACACCCGCCAACCATGAAGCGACGCTGCGCGCCGCGGTGGCGCGCGGCCTGCCGATGATCTGCGCCAACCCCGACCTGGTGGTGGTGCATGGCGACACGCTCGAGTACTGCGCGGGCGCCGTCGCGGAGCTCTATGAGCAGCTTGGCGGCCGCGTCGTCTATCACGGCAAGCCGCACGCGCCGATCTATGCGCGCGCCCGCGCCCTGCTGGGCGGTGCGGCGCCGGAGCGTGTGCTCTGCATCGGGGACTCGCTGCGCACCGATATCGCCGGCGCCAACGCCGCCGGCCTGGCCTCTTTGCTGGTGGTGGGGGGCATCCATCGTGCCGAGTTCACGGCTGCCGACGGCCATATCGACCCGGCGCGGGTCGCGGCGGCGGCGTCGGCGGCTCGCGCATGGCCGACGTTCCTCGGTTCCGGCTTCGTCTGGTAAGAAGAACGCGCATGCGGGCCCTGCGATGGGGAAGACCGGCCGATGGCCAAGGTCGAATGGACATGGCATTTCGAGGATCTGTCGCCGGCCGTGATCTGGCCGGTGCTGGCTGACACCAACCGGTTCAACGAGATCCTCGGCCTGCCGTCCTATCGCCTGGAGGAGGTCGCGCAGCCCAACGGTACGGTCCTGCGGCGCGGCACGGGCACCGTGGCTGGCATCGCGCTGGCGTGGGAAGAGAAGCCCTATGAGTGGGTGCTGCATCGGCGCTTCCGCCAGACCCGCATCTTCTCCAAGGGGCCGTTTCGCGTCTTTGGCCCGACCCTCGATATCACGCCGTCCGGCGCCGGCAGCACGGTCGTCTACGCCTTGCATTGGGAGCCGGTGAATTGGCTGGGCAAGCTGAGCGGCGTGCGCCTGGCGCGCAGCGCTGGCCGCACGATCGAGCGGCGCATGAGAGAGGCCGTGGCCTTCCTGCGCGGCAGCGCGCCGATAATGTTCGACTACGCCGCGCCCGTGCTGCCAGCCGGCGTGCGCGAGCGTCTGGAGGCGATGGTGCGTGATGCCGAGGCCACCGGCTACGCCCATGGACTGGCGCGGCGCCTGGCCGATCGCCTGGTGAGCGCGATGGAGGTCGATCTGCAGCGCCTGCGGCCCAAGGCGCTGGCGGGCACGTTCGGGACGTCGCAGCGCAACGCGATCGAGCTGTGCCTGGCCGGCGTGAAGGCGCGCATGCTGGACATGAGATGGGACCTGCTGTGCGCCAATTGCCGCGGCGCCAAGGTGACGGTGCCGTCGCTCGACCAGCTGCCGCGCGGCGCCCATTGTCCGTCCTGCAATATCGACTACGGTCGCGATTTCGCGCGCAATGTCGAGCTCACGTTCGCGCCCTCGCCGCTGATCCGCACGCTCGGCGTCGGCAGCTTCTGTCTCAGCGGGCCGGCCACCACGCCGCACGTGCTGGTGCAGCAGCTCCTGGCGCCGGGCGAGCGGCGCGTTGTCGCCGTCGACTTGCCGCCCGGCCCCTATCGGCTGCGCACGTTGCATCCGGGCCGTGCCGTCGACATCGAGCATGCCGGTGGCGCCGTTCCCGGCTTGCGCATCGTCGCGGACGGCGTCGAGGCGTTACCGCCCGGCGCAGCCGGCGAGGTCAGCTTCGTCAACGATGCCGGCTTCGAGCTGGCGGCCCTGATCGAAGCCCGCGGCTGGGTGCGTGAGGCGCTGACGGCGCACGAGGTCACCACCCTGCAAGCCTTCCGCGAGCTGTTCGCCGACGCCACCCTGCGACCGGGCGACGAGGCGGGTGTCGGTCAGGTCACGATCCTGTTCACCGACCTGCGCGGCTCGACGGCGCTCTACGAGCAGGTGGGCGATGCCGCCGCCTTCAACCTGGTGCGGGAGCATTTTGCGGTGCTGGGCCGGGCGGTCCGTGACGCCAACGGCGCCATCGTCAAGACCATCGGCGATGCCGTGATGGCGGCCTTTGCCGACCCCGCCGACGCCGTGCGCGCGGCCTTGGCGATCCGCGACGACGTGGCGGCGCTGGACCGTCGCCTGTCGGCGGACCGCAACCTCGGCACGTCCCTGGTCGTGAAGGTCGGCCTGCATATGGGACCCAGCATCGCCGTCAACCTCAACGACCGGCTCGACTATTTCGGCTCCACGGTGAACATGGCGGCGCGCTTGCAAGGCCAGAGCCAGGGCGGCGACATCGTGCTGTCGCGGGCTGTCGCCGACGATCCCGCGGTGCGGCCGCTGCTGCTGCGGGTCGCATCGCGCGACGAGACCGTGATGCTCAAGGGGTTCGCGGCGCCGGTGCCGTTCGCGCGCATCACCGCGTAGGGCGCTGGCTTGCACCGCAGCGGGAATCGCGCGAGCATCGGGCGTGCGGTGCGCATTCGGCCGGAGCGGGGCGGCCGGAGGAGAGACCATGCCGCAGACCGGCAGCGGTGGCCGTTGGCTTGACGCCGTCGCCTGGCTTCGCGACTCGCCGCTCGCGCTGTGGGCTGGGAGGCTTTGGCGTCCGGTAGGATGGGCAGCATCGGTGGCCTGGCGGCCTCTGCGAAGAGGTACAGCGATAGCGTGGTCGGCGCTGGCAAGCACCATCGCCGCCTTGCCGGACAGGATCGACCAGCTCCGCAAGCTGGTCGCTGGTCTTGCGTTGGTCGGCGGCATCGTGGTCGGCACGTGGATCATCGTCGACCTGTCGAGCAACGAGCCGCTCACCTTCGACGACATCTATGTCCACGGAACTCTCGTCGGCCAGGTACCCAAGGGCGATTACCTGGCGCAGCGCATGGGTGCCTATTTTGATCAGGTGACGGCGAGCATCGCGCAGTTCCGCGAGATAGACACCTCGGCATCGAAGCCGGACGCGGAGCTCCCGAAGCTCGAGATTCCCGGTGCCCAGGTATCGGTTCAGGCCGTGGTGCAGATCGTCCGGCGGTTCCTGGGGTTCCGGGAGCGTCGCATCGGGGGCGACGTCTTCGTGTCGGAGCATCCGCTCGAACCGCAGCCTCCCAACGCGAGCCTGGTCGATGCGCCGGCTTGTCCCGATGGCGGGCGCGCCGTGTATGTCGTCATTCGCCTGTCGGTCAACCGCGCCGATCTGGCTGAGCCCGTCGAGGTGCGCGTCTGCCGTGACAAGGCGCCGGACGGCAAGATCGACAGCAGCGCTCTTGACGCGCATACGTTCGAGGCCTTGCTGCAACGGGCGGCGCTACGTGCCTACGAGCGGGTGAATCCGTGCGGCAGCGCGACCTACTACTTCGCCAACTGGTACCGGCGCTTCCTCGATGGGCGTCTCGTCGATGCCGATTCGCGGCGCGCCAGCCAGATGGTCAGCACCTGCCTGGCGGCTGGCGGTGCTGACGTGGCCGCCTATTCCTATGTCATGATCGGCCGCATTCGCCAGTTCTTCTATCAGCAGCCCGAGGAAGCCATCGGGTATTTCGAGTCGGCCGAGAACGTCCATCGGAAGGCGCACGCGCCATGGCGGCGCTACCTGCACGATCATGACTGGTGGTGGATCCGGTTTCCCAACGATTTCTACGCTCATTGGGGCGCCGCCCTGATGGATGCGCAGGAGCCGACGAAGGCGCTGGAGAAGTACGTGCTGCAGGTCAAGTATAATCCGGGCTCGGTCCTGGGCTACATCGGGGTTGGCAACGCGTTGGCCGAAATGGCGCGCAGGACCACGCCACCCGACGGAGGACTGCTGAAGGCAGCCCGCGAGGTCTATTGCTACGCTGCCCTCGAAAATCGATTCGACACCGAGGTCCGGCATGCCATGGCCGATTTCCTCGAGAAGAACCAGACGTCCGTCGAAGGATGCCCGGACAAGTCGGGCCGGGAAGACCGGTCGGATGCCAGGAAGTACGCGCTGGTACAACGCCAGAAGACGGTTGATCTGATGCCGACGGAACCGCGGTACGGACTGGCGCTGGGCCGTTCGCTACGTGCCGGCGGCAAGCACCTGGACGCCCTTGCAGCCTTCAACCAGGTGCTGACCTTCAGCGGCCAGGAGGCTTGGGATGCGTACGCCGAGCTCGCAACGACATACGCGGCCCTGGACCAGGAGGCGAATGTCACGGCAACCTATCGGCGTGCATACGGTGCCCTGTCGCGCGCGGCGGCCCAACGTCCGTTTGATGCCGAAGTGCGCTATCACGCCGCGCTGGCGTTGCTGCGGCTCGGCGAGTTCGGCAAAGCAGAGCGATATGCCGCCGAGGCCAGCATCCTCGACCCGTCGTTGGGGGACGCGCAATTGGCGCTGGCGTGCGCACGCAAACACTTGAGAGCTGGAAAGAAGGCGTCGCTCGACGAGCCGCTCCAGGCTTGTGTGGCTGATCCAGGACCCGCCGCCGCGAAGATGCCATAGCCGGCTGGGTTCGGGCGTCCTTCGAGCCATCAACGCACAGGGTTGGAGGACGCCGATGCTCGGGGCGGCCCTGGCTTGGCAACGACGGTATCCGGAAGCGCCGGGCCGTGTTTCAGCGCGGCGGATATGCCCCACCGCAGGAAGTGGGTGTGGCCGCCCAGCGTCGTGCCAACCGAGATGCAGAACAATGTCAGGCCGAGCACGATCACTGCAACCGCAACGCGGTATTCAGGAGGGACGCGGAGCCTGCCACCAGGATGCATACCGGATGATACGCGCCGGGGCGGCAAAGCATCCCCGCCGCTACCGGCCGAAAAAGGCGGCCAGGACGGCGGCGGCCTCGTCGTTGGCGGCCAGCCCCTGCTTCAGGAAGCGCGTCATGGAGAAGAAGCCATGCAGGGTGCCGGGGAAGTTCGCGTAGGTGACCTTGACGCCGGCCTGCCGCAGCTTCTCGGCATAGGCATGACCCTCGTCCTTGAGGGGGTCGTAGCCGGCGGTCAGCACGTAGGCCGGCGGCAATCCGCTGAAATCCCTGGCCAGCAGCGGCGAGAGGCGAAGATCGCTCAGGTCCTGGCCGGCCGGCACGTAGTGCTTCCAGAACCAGTCCATGAGCTGCTGGGTCAGGAAATAGCCTTCGCCCAGGGTACGTCGCGACCCGGTGACCGTCGTGCTGTCGGTAGCCGGGTAGATGAGCATCTGGAACGCCGGCGCCGCCTCGCCGGCCAGCTTCGCCTGCTGGCAGACGACGGCCGACAGGTTGCCGCCGGCGGAATCGCCGCCGACCGCGATCCGGTCGGGTCGTGTGTCGAAGGCCGCCGCATTGTCACGGATATGACGGAAGGCGGCCAGCGAGTCCTCGACCGGCACGGGGAACGGGTGTTCGGGCGCCATGCGGTAGTCGATGGCGATCACCTGGCAGCGGCTCTTGTTGGCGATGCGCCGGCAGGTCGAGTCGTGGGTCTCCAGGTTGCCGATCACGAACCCGCCGCCATGATAGTAGACCAGGGTCGGGATCGGGTTCTCATCGACGCCGGCCGGCCAGTAGCGCCGAAAGGGGATGGTGCCATGCGGCCCCGGCACGACGCCGTCGATCACCTTGGCGACCTCGGGCGGATCGGCCTCGCCGTCGGCCGACATCTTGTCGGCCATGGCGCGCGCCTCGGCCGCGCCGAGCGTGTGAAGCTGCGGGCGACCAGCGGCGACCGCCTTTTCCATGAGGTCGAGCACAAAGGCGGCTTCGGCATCGAGCATGCATGATCTCCTGTTCCGGGGAGCGGAGCACATCGCCGGGCGGCCTTCCCGCCCGGCTGATGATGCGCTATGAGCACCCAAGATCGTGCGCAGATTGCGAGAGCCGGGGCAAGACCATGGCTGAGTTTCCGAAAAAGACCGTCGCCGACTGGGAAAAGCTGGCCCAGAAGGAGCTCAAGGACCGACCGCTGGACGGCCTCAACTGGCTGACGCCGGAGGGTATCACCGTCAAGCCGCTCTACACCGCGGCCGACCTGGAGAACCTCGAGACTCTGGGCACCATGCCTGGATTCGCGCCGTTCCTGCGCGGCCCCAAGGCCACCATGTATGCCGGCCGGCCGTGGACGGTGCGCCAGTACGCGGGCTTCTCGACCGCCGAGGAGAGCAACAAGTTCTACCGCGCCAACCTGGCGGCCGGGCAGCAGGGCGTGTCGGTCGCCTTCGACCTGGCCACGCATCGCGGCTATGACAGCGATCACCCGCGCGTCATCGGCGATGTCGGCAAGGCCGGCGTGGCCATCGACTCCATCGAGGACATGAAGATCCTGTTCGACGGCATCCCGCTCGAGAAGATGAGCGTGTCGATGACGATGAACGGCGCCGTGCTGCCGGTGCTGGCCGGCTACATCGTCGCCGGCGAGGAGCAGGGCGTGCCGCTGGCGCAGCTGTCGGGCACGATCCAGAACGACATCCTCAAGGAGTTCATGGTCCGGAACACCTACATCTATCCGCCCGGACCCAGCATGCGGATCGTCGCCGACATCATCGAGTTCACGGCAAAGAACATGCCGAAGTTCAACTCGATCTCGATCTCCGGCTACCACATGCAGGAGGCGGGCGCGACCCAGGTGCAGGAGCTCGCCTTCACCCTGGCCGATGGCCTGGAGTATGTGCGCGCCGCGCTGGGCAAGGGGCTCGACGTCGATGCCTTTGCGCCGCGGCTGAGCTTCTTCTGGGCGATCGGCATGAACTTCTTCATGGAGATCGCCAAGATGCGCGCCGGCCGGTTCCTGTGGGCCGAGCTGATGTCGCAGTTCAACCCCAAGAAGCCCGACAGCCTGGCGCTGCGCACCCACTGCCAGACCTCGGGCGTGTCGCTGACGGAGCAGGATCCCTACAACAACGTGGTGCGCACGGCGATCGAGGCGCTGGCGGCTGTGCTGGGCGGCACCCAGTCGCTGCACACCAACGCCTTCGATGAAGCCATCGCCCTGCCGTCGGTGACGTCGGCCCGCATTGCGCGCAACACGCAGCTGATCATCCAGCACGAGACCGGCGTCACCAACGTCGTCGATCCGCTGGCGGGCAGCTATTATGTCGAGAGCCTCACGGCCAGCATGGTGGCCGAGGCGCGCAAGCTGATCCAGGAGGTGGAAGAGCTGGGGGGCATGACCAAGGCGGTCGAGGCCGGCATGCCCAAGCTGCGCATCGAGGAGGCCGCGGCGCGGCGCCAGGCGCGTGTCGACCGCGGCGAGGAAGTGATCGTCGGCGTCAACAAGTACAAGCTCAAGGCGGAAGATCCGGTCGACATCCTGGAGGTCGACAACACCGCGGTGCGCGAGGCGCAGGTGGCGCGGCTGCAGCGTATCAAGGCGGCGCGCGACGAGGCCAAGGTGAAGGCGGCGCTGGGCGCGCTGACCAGGGCCGCGGGCGACGGCACCGGCAACCTGCTGGAGCTGGCGGTCGCCGCGACGCGGGTGCGGGCCACGGTGGGCGAGATTTCCGAGGCGCTGGAGCGTGTCTATACCCGCCACAACGCCGTCATCCGGTCGATCTCCGGTGTCTATAATCAGGGCTGGGACGGCGACGACGGCTACCGCCGCATCCAGGCCGAGATTGCGGCTTTCGCCGAGGAGGAGGGGCGCCGGCCGCGCATGATGGTCTGCAAGATGGGCCAGGACGGCCACGACCGCGGCGCCAAGGTGATCGCCACGGCCTTTGCCGACCTCGGCTTCGACGTCGACATCGGCCCGCTGTTCCAGACGCCGGAGGAAGCTGCCCGCCAGGCGATCGAGAACGACGTTCACGTGGTTGGGGTTTCCTCGCAGGCGGCCGGGCACAAGACCCTGGTGCCGGAGCTGATCCGGGCGCTGCGCGCCCAGGGCGGCAGCGACATCCTGGTCGTGTGCGGCGGCGTCATCCCGGCCCAGGACTACGACTTCCTGATGGCGGCCGGCGTCAGCGCGATCTACGGCCCGGGGACGAACATTCCCAAGGCCGCGAACGAGATTCTGACCCTGCTGCGCAGCGGCGCCAAGCAGGCGGCATAGCGGGCCTGCTGCCCCAGGCGGGGCGGGCTGATCAGAAGCTGTTGATGGTCTTGCGCTGGCCGTCCTTCATCTCCGCGATCAGCGCGTCGACGTGATAGTGCATCGCGCATTTGATAGCGTAGATCTGCAGGATCAGGGGGCTGGCGCGCCGTCGCAGCACGCGCGCCATGCGCCGCAGGTAGGCGTTGCGCAGGCGGCGGCTCGGGACGCGACGCGCCAGCCGCCAGGTGATCGCCGCCGCCTCCAGCGTCCAAGTCAGGTTCAGCTTGAGCAGCTTCAGCGGCTTGCGCCTCAGGTGGCGCAGCCGCGTCGCCTCCGGCCGGATGCGCGCCTTGAGATAAAGGTCGTCCACCCGGTCGAAATAGGCTTCGGTCTCGTACAGGGCCTCCATCACATGCAGGTAGCCGTCGCGCAGCTCCTGTCGGCCGATCTTCAGCGGAACGACATTGGTGCCGGCATCCGGGAAATCGTCGGGATCCAGGCGGCCCTCGCGCCGCAGCCGCTCGTGCAGCGGCGTCTTGGGGATCGCGTGCAACATGCCGACCATGGCGTTGACGATACGAGCGTCGCGAATGAAGGCAGGCTGGATATCGAAGATCGTCGGATCATCGTTGTCGAAGCCCAGGATCATGCCGCACCACACCTCCAGCCCGGTCGCCTGGATGGCGTGGATCTTGTCGAGCAGCGTATGCCCCTTGCGCAGGTTCTGCAGCTTCTTCGTCTCCCGCAGCGATGCTTCGTTGGGCGTCTCGATGCCGACGAACACGATGCGCACATTGGCGTCGACCATGAGCTGCATCATCTCGGCGTCGTCGCTGAGATCCAGTGACGCCTCGGCGAAGAACGTCATCGGGTAGTCGCGGCGGCGCTGCCAGGCGACGACGTCGTGCAGGATCTCCTTGATGGCCTTCTTGTTGCCGATCAGGTTGTCGTCGACGATGAAGGCCGTATCCGTGCCGGTCGCCAGCAGCGCCTCCAGCTCGGCGATGACCTGGCGGCTGGTCTTGATGCGCGGCCGGCGGCCGAAGATCACGATGATATCGCAGAACTCGCAGGTGAACGGACAGCCGCGCGAGAACTGTACGCTGCCGACCGCGTAGTCATCCATCCTGAGCAGGTCGAAGCGCGGCACCGGCACGCTCGACATGTCGGTCCTGCCGTTCTGCTCGTAGCGATGCTGCGCCGCGCCGGCTTCGCGGTCGCGCAGGAAGCGTGGCCAGGTCTCCTCAGCTTCGCCGACGAAGACCACGTCGGCCAGCGACCCGAAGTAGTCCTCCTGCACCGAGACCCAGGGGCCGCCCACGACGGTGTAGGCGCCGCGCTGCTTCAGCACCGTGAGGATCTCGGTCATGCGCTTGCGCTGCACGCTCATGCCGGTAAGGCCGACGATGTCGGCGCGGGCGCACAGGTCGAAGTCGATGGGCTCGACGTTCTCGTCGATCAGCACGACGTCGTGCTCCGCGGGCGTCAACGCGGCGAGCAGCGGCAGGCAGGCGACCGGCAGGTTTGCCTTCGCGTCGAGCAGGGGCAGAGCGTGCTCAAGGCCCCAATAGGATGTTTCGAAACGTGGGTTGATGAGAACGATTTTCATCTCGTTCTCCTCGAATGGGCTGTGGCCGTAGGCTAGTGCGGGTCGGTGACCCCACGCTGACGGTGCGGCATGCCGCGCTGCTGCCGCTCACTTGTCCATCGTGCGCCGATCCTCGTCCGTCATCGGCCGCGCAGTATAGGACTTCAGCCGGCCCATCACCGTGCCGAAGCTGGTCGACATCTCCATCTTGACGGGCAGCAGCCGCTCGAAGCCGTCCAGGGCGCTGAACCAGAGCTTGGGTGGGTTCTTCTCGTAGGCGTCCTGCTTCAGGCGCTCTTCTTCGTATCCGGCGATGCGCTTCATGATGGCTTCGCAGACCGTCGCGTTGCCGACAGCGCCCTTGACCTCGCCATCGCTCAGCTTCTCGCCGTTGATCCGCCGCAGCGTGACATCGAAGCGCCGCTTGCTGTCGAACACGGGATAGACGCGATCGCACGGATCGTGTCCGGCGAGGGCGCCCGAGATGGCCGCCGTCAGCGGATCGAAGGCGCCGCGCTTCTGGTCCGGCGATACCGTCTTGTAGGATTTGGGCGTGAACGGCGGCTTGTGCTCTTCGCCATAGGTGCCGTCGCCGCGGTAGCTGACCTGCCAGGTGCGGGTCGCGCTACGGAACTGGATCCATGACCAGCCGCCCTGCGGGCGCAGGCCCTGGGCCGTGGCCTGTCCCCAGGCCCGGTTGCTGCCATTGAAGGTCGCGGTGAGAGCGGCGGCTATGCCTTCCTTGCTGAATTTGCTGTCGATGACGTAGCGGCTGCCCTGCATGCGCATCACCGCCTCGGCGCGAAAGGCGCGCAGGCCGCTGACGGTGAACTCGTACTCCAGCGACACCACGTGCCCCGTCGGGGATGGCGGCGTCTGCGCCAGCACCGCCGGGCTGCCGAGGCCAGCCAGGAGCGGCAGGCAGACCGCCGCCCGCGCCAGGGGGATGCCCATCACCGCTCTCGCTTGCATCGTCACCCCTTCGAATCTGCCGGAGCCGTTGGCGGCCGGAACTTTAGGCAAACGCCTAAGTCCTTGGCAACGCGTGCCAAGATCGCCATGTTCGATGTGGTCCCTCGTCTTGCCCTGGCCGCAATGAACCCGCCTGGAAACGCCGTCAAAACCCCGATCAAGCCCACCGATGCCTGGAAGGTGATCCGGATCGTCCTGCCGCATCTTTGGCCGCGGAATGCGCCGGAATTGCGACTGCGGGTACTGGTGGGCGCCGTGCTGCTGGTGGCGGCCAAGGTCACGAATGTCGGCGTCCCGGTGTTCTACAAGCACGCCGTCGACTCGCTTTCCAACCCGCTGGCCCAGGCCGTGGCGGTGCCGATCCTCCTGCTGGTGGCCTACGGCCTCGCCCGCGTCACGGCGCAGGCCTTCGGCGAGTTGCGCGATGCCATCTTCGCCAAGGTGGCGCAGCGGGCCGTCCGCAATCTTGCGCTGCGGACCTTCGACCACTTGCACCGGCTGTCGCTGCGCTTTCACCTGGAGCGCCAGACCGGCGGCCTGTCGCGGGTGATCGAGCGCGGCACGCAGGGCATGAGCTTCGTCATCAGCTTCATGACGTTCAACATCATCCCCACGGTGCTGGAGATCGCGATGGTCGCGGGGGTGATGTGGTTCCTGTTCGACTGGCGCTTCTCGCTGGTCACGATGGCCGCGATCCTGGGCTACGTCGTCTTCACCGTGCAGCTGTCGGCGTGGCGCAGCATGCTGGTGCGCCGGATGAACGACAGCGACACCGATGCCAACGCCAAGGCGATCGACAGCCTGCTGAACTACGAGACCGTGAAGTATTTCGGCAACGAGCAGCACGAGGCCGCCCGCTTCGACGTCGCGCGCCAGCGCTATGAGCGCGCCGCCGTGCGCAGCCGGATCTCGCTGTCGGTGCTCAATGTCGGCCAGGGCGCGATCATCTCGCTGGGCCTGGTGGTCGTGATGGCGATGGCCGGGCAGGGCGTGATCGACAAGACCATGACCTTGGGCGACTTCGTGGCGGTCAATGCCTTCCTGATCCAGCTCTACCAGCCGCTCAACATGCTCGGCTTCGCCTTCCGCGAGATCCGCGACGGCCTGGTCAACATGGAGAAGATGTTCGATCTGCTGCAGATGCCGGAGGAGGTCGCCGACAAGCCGGGTGCGCCGCCTCTGGCCGCCGGGCCGGGCGCCGTCACCTTCGAGCATGTCAATTTCCGCTACGAGGCCGACCGCCAGATCCTTCATGACGTGTCGCTCGCCGTGCCGCCGGGCCACACGGTGGCCATCGTCGGCCCTTCGGGCGCCGGCAAGTCGACCATCTCGCGCATCCTCTACCGGTTCTACGATGTCGCCGGCGGGCGCGTCCGCATCGATGGCCAGGATATCCG
Source organism: Vineibacter terrae (assembly GCF_008039615.1). Taxonomy (GTDB): domain Bacteria; phylum Pseudomonadota; class Alphaproteobacteria; order Reyranellales; family Reyranellaceae; genus Vineibacter; species Vineibacter terrae. Next base: position 153,935 of record NZ_VDUZ01000007.1, read on the forward strand.
CGATGTCACCCAGAAGAGCCTGCGGGCGGCGATCGGCATCGTCCCGCAGGATACCGTGCTGTTCAACGACACCGTCTACTACAACATCGCCTATGGCCGCCCCGGCACCACGCGCGATGAGGTCGAGGAAGCGGCGCGGCTGGCGCGGATCCATGATTTCATCGTCTCGCTGCCCAAGGGCTACGAGACGATGGTCGGCGAGCGCGGGCTGAAGCTGTCGGGTGGCGAGAAGCAGCGGGTCGCGATCGCCCGTACCATCCTCAAGAACCCCCGCATCCTGCTGTTCGACGAGGCGACGTCGGCGCTCGATACCCGCACCGAGCAGGAGATCCTGGCGTCGCTGCGCGAGGTCTCGCGCGGCCGCACGACCTTGGTGATCGCCCATCGCCTGTCGACAGTGATCGATTCGGACGAGATCGTGGTTCTGATGGCCGGCCGCGTCGCCGAGCGCGGCAGCCACGCCGCCCTGCTGGCGCGCAACGGCGTCTACGCCGACATGTGGCGCCGCCAGCAGGAGGCCGCCGCCGAGGCCGCGCGCAAGGTCGAGGAGCCGCCTTCGCTGCGCGCCGAGGGGCACCTGGCGGCGGCGCAGTGACTGGGTGACGCCCGATCTGGTATGCTGAGGCTAGGTCTGGAGCGGACGATGCTGCGGGACGAGATCATTGCCAGATTGAAGCGGGAGGAGCACACATCTGCGTGCCCGTGGCGTGACTCGGTTGGCGCTGTTCGGCTCGGTCGTGCGTGGTGAGGAACGGCCCGGTAGCGACGTCGATCTGCTGATCGATGTCGATCCCAATGTCAAATTTTCGCTGCTCGATCGTGCAGGAGTGATCAATCGGCTGGAAGATGCCCTTGGCCGACCTGTCGAGGTCTGTCGCCGTGAGATGCTGAAGCCGTTGCTGCGTGACCGCATTCTGTCGGAAGCCATGGACGTCTTCTGATGCCGCCAGGACGATCGCATCTCGGATCTCGGATCTGGTCAATTGTGACCCTGGGTCTTCCTACCTTGGAGCTTGCCGTTACGTCGATGTTGCAGGGATTGGATCCGCTTCCCTGACGCGGCCATGCCCTTTGGAACTTTGGGCCCGCGCCACGGCTGACAATGCCGATCCGATCCGCTAGACCGGTCGTGATGACCGCGCTGGCAACAAAGACGCAACCCGTGGAAGATCCCCTCTTCGCCCCGCTGCTGGCGGGCGATCGGCGGGCGTTGGCGCGCGCCATCACCCTGGTCGAGTCCACGCGCGAGGATCATCGCGAGCGGGCCGATGCGCTGTTGACGGCGCTATTGCCCCATACCGGCAGGTCGGTGCGGCTGGGCATCACCGGCGTGCCGGGCGTCGGCAAGTCGACATTCATCGAGCGGTTCGGCCTGCACCTGATCGAGGCCGGCCACAAGGTGGCCGTTCTGGCGATCGATCCGTCATCCAAGCGCACGGGCGGCTCGATCCTGGGTGACAAGACGCGCATGGAGCTGCTGTCGCGCCAGGCCAATGCCTTCATTCGCCCCTCGCCGGCCGGCACGACGCTGGGCGGCGTCGCCCGGCGGACACGCGAGGCGATGCTGCTGGTCGAGGCTGCCGGCCACGACGTGGCGATCGTCGAGACCGTGGGCGTAGGCCAATCGGAGACCGCCGTCGCCGACATGGTCGATATGTTCATCCTGCTGCTGCCGCCGTCGGGCGGCGATGACCTGCAGGGCATCAAGAAAGGCGTCGTGGAGCTGGCCGATCTGCTGGTGGTCAACAAGGCGGACGGCGACCTGGCCAGGGCGGCGCAACGGTCGGCCAGCGACTATCTGAACGCCCTGCGGCTGCTCTATCCTGTCTCCGCCGCCTGGATGCCCGAGGTGCGGACCTGCTCTGCGGTCGAGGGCCGCGGTATCGCCGAGGTGTGGGATGCCGTCGGCCGCTACCGCGCCGCGCAGGGCGAGGCCGGCATTGCCAGGCGCCGCGGCGTGCAGGCGCGGGCCTGGCTGTGGAACGAGATCGGTGAGACCTTGATGGCGGCGCTGCGCCGGCACCCCGAGGTCAAGCGGCAGCTGGCGGCGCTGGAGCACGATGTCGAGACCGGTGCCCTGGCGCCGTCAGCGGCGGCGCGGCGCATCCTGGGGACGTTCTTGGGGCGATGAGCCAAGCGAAGAAAACGAACACCGCCAAGGGCGCACGCGTGCGCCAGGCGCTGGCGCGCAAGCTGGGCGCCAAGCCCGCGGGTGGCCGCGGCCGACGTGTCGACCCGGCCAAGGTGGCCGATGAGGTGCTGCCGTTCTGGAAGCGCAAGACGTTGGTGCAGATGACCCAGCGCGAGTGGGAGTCGCTGTGCGATGGCTGCGGCAAGTGCTGCGTCAACAAGCTCGAGTACGAGGAGACCGGCGAGGTCGTGCAGACCAATACCTGCTGCCGGCTGCTCGATACCCATACCTGCCGCTGCGGCGACTACAAGAACCGCAAGAAGATCGTGCCGGACTGCATCCAGCTCTCGCCTGATGTGGTGGCGGAGATGGATTGGCTGCCGCGTAGCTGTGCCTATCGGCTGGTGCTGCAGGGTCGCGATCTCTTCTGGTGGCACCCGCTGGTGTCCGGCGATCCCGAGACCGTGCACGAGGCCGGCGTATCGGCACGCGGCAAGGTGATCTCCGAGCTCGAGGCCGGCGACCTCGCCGAGCACGTGCTTGACGACTGGCTGTGAGGTTGTGGCGGCGTATGGTGGCGCAGGTGGACCAGCGTTCAGCCCGGCCGCGCTGGCGCGGGCTCTTCTTTGGACTGGCGCTCCTGGTCGTCCTGGCTGGCACAGCGGCGTGGTACGGATGGCGTTCCCTCGGCGCGGTCGCCGAGCTGCCGTGCCCGACGCAGCCGGCTGACCGCGGGATCGCCAATTGCTTGACCGCCGTCACTGTGCCCGGTGCCAACCTGACTGTGACAACGACGATCGGGCTGTCTGCGGACGGCACGGTCGCCTACTTCCAGACAGGGCCGGACCGTGCCGGTCCGGTGTCGCTGGTGGGAGTCTCGACCCGGGAGGGCCGCGAGATCTGGCGCCATCCGCTGCCGGTTCAGGCCCAGCCCCGGGGTATCGTGTTCGCGCCGTCAGGCGGGCAGGTCGCTGTGTGGGGCGGGGGCAGAAACGTGCGCGTGATGTCCGTGCCCGACGGCAAGGTGATGTCCGACATCACGACTGCGGCGCTTTTGGATTTCGACGTCTTGTTCTCGCCCGAGGGCGATGCGATCGTGGCCCATCACCAGCGCTACAAGCTCGGCGATACGGCCGAGGCACCCATGCCGGAGCCGGGCTTCCGTGCCGACGGCCGCTGCAACACCGTCGTCGGACAGAGCAATATCGGCCGGGTGCTGAGCCGTGACCGCGGCCTCGTGGTCAAGATGACGACGCCGGGGCGCTACGCGCGCGAGACGGATTTCTGCGCGGCGAAGACCATCCTCCCGCTCGACGGACCGGAGAGCGCGTTTCTGTCCTTCGCGCCGGGCGATCGGCATGTGGCGGCGACCTACAATATCGCCGGCCGCTCCAGGAGCGATTGGAGGACCCTGGTCGAGATCTACGACACCGGGGACCGTTCCTCGTCGGCGACCCGGGTGTCCCGCATCGTTCTTGATGGCGATGTCGGCTATCGCATCGGCTGGTCGCCGGACGGCAGACGGCTCGCCGTGCTCAAGGTCAAGGATTCGGTTGCTACGGCGCAGGTCTACGCCGTGCCATAATCGAGGTCATGGACCGAATTGCCGTCTTGACCACCAAGCGTTTGCGCCTGCGGGCCTGGGAGGAGCACGATCTTGCTCCCTTCGCGGCGCTGAACGCCGACCCGCTTGTGATGGCGCATTTCCCCAAGTGCCTGGACCGGGCCGAGAGCGATGCGTTCGCTGCCCGCATACGGGATCACTTCGCGCGCCACGGCTTTGGCCTGTGGGCAGTGGAAGTGCCTGGCGTCACCGGTTTCGCCGGGTTCGTCGGCCTGTCCGTGCCGGCGTTCCAGGCGCCTTTCACCCCTTGTGTCGAGATCGGCTGGCGCCTGTCCGCGGCGTGCTGGGGGCACGGCTATGCGACGGAGGCGGCGCGGGCGGCGGTGGCGTTCGGCTTCAACGACCTGGGGTTCAAGGAGATCGTCTCGTTCACGGTGCCGGCCAATCTGCCGTCACGCCGGGTGATGGAGCGGCTGGGCATGAGCCGCACGCCGGCGGATGACTTCGAGCACCCCAACCTGCCGTCGGGCCACAAGCTGCGGCCGCACGTGCTCTATCGCCTGCGCGCGCCGTAGCTCAGCCCGGCGGTGCTGCGCTGGGTCGGATGGGCTGGCGCTCGACGGATTGGAACTTGTTGGGGCAGGAGAGCTCGGTCGGATCGATCTCCTCGTCCTGGTCCTTCATCTCGATGGCGCAGAACACGAACTCGCCGCGCGGCTCGCCGTCGATGGTGATGTAATACGAATACGTGCCCGGCGGGTCGCCGTCGATGATGCACCAGGAACGCATCATGTAGCCGTCCACGACGCGTTCGCGCATGCGTGTGGTGGCCCGGGTCTTGTCCGGCGACACCTCGGTTTCCGGCCCGGCGATCACGTCCTTCGCCGGCTGCGAGGTCTGCAGCACCTCGACCAGGCTCACGGTGCGATCAGGGCCGCCCAGCCATGTGCGCCAGCCGAAGCAGGCCTTGTTGATCAGCAACGGGATGGCATTGGTCTCGTAATATTTCGTCGACCCGTCGCTCTTGGTGATCGAGACGAAGGGGATGCTGCGTACCTTGGGCGCCTTGCGTGGCGACTCCTGGGCCACGGCCAGGGACAAGGTGCCAGCGGCCAGCGCCGTGGCGGCGAGGCCGGCGAGGAGGAGGCGGGCGGAGCGGCTCATGGACATGTCCTCTATGTAGCCAGCTTTTCGCGGCAAAAAAGCGGCAAGACAACCGGCTCAGGCCCGATGATAGGGGTGGCCGGCCAGAATCTGCTGTGCCCGGTAGAGCTGCTCGATCAGCAGGATGCGTGCCAGCATATGCGGGAACGTCATCGGGCCGAACGACAGCACCAGTGCACACCGTTTGAGCAGTGCCTCCGGATGTCCCTCGGCGCCACCGATCAGGAACGCGAGATCGCCCGCCCCGGTGTCGCGGCGGGTACCCACCCAGCGGGCAAAGCCATCGCTGTCCAGGACCTTGCCGCGCCGGTCAAGCGCCACCAGGGCCGCGTCCGCGGGACAGGCCGCCAGCAGCAGGTCGGCTTCCCGCGCCATCCGCTCCGCCGCCGGCAGCTTTCGCCGCTCCTCGACCTCGCGCAGGGCCAGAGGCCAGGCCATGCGCTGGGCGTAGGAATCGTACAGCATCTTCTCGGGGCCAGCCTTGAGCCTGCCGACAGCGGCGAGTGTCAGGCGCATGGCCCGGCAACCTCAGGTATCGGTATCGCCGGCCTCGTCGTCAGCCGGTGCCGGCGCCTTCTTGCGGCGCGTGGCACGTGCCGGCTTGGCCTCGGCCGGACCCTCGGGGAAGCTCCACAGCCGCTCGAGCTGATAAAGCTCCCGCACTTCGGGGCGGAAGACATGGACGATGACGTCGCCGGCATCGACCAGCACCCAGTCGCCCTGTGACTTGCCTTCGACGCGCACGCCCTTGAAGCCGTTGTCCTTCAGACGCTCCGCGAGATGATCGGCGATCGCGGCCACCTGACGCGAGGAACGCCCGCTGCAGACCACCATGCTGTCGGCGACGGTGCTCTTGCCGGCAATGTCGATGACGGCGACATCCTCGGCCTTGTCCTCGGCCAGCGAGGCCAGGACCAGCTTCTGGACAGGATCGGACGATCGAGGTTGGCGTTTTGGGCGGGCGGGAATGGCAGGTCTCCTCGGACGTCAGGCAGGTCGGTGCCCGGCGCGTAATGCTGTTGCCGATAGCGGGCTCAACCTCGAATGGATGAAGCTCCAGGCCGGCGGTGCGGCGTCGGCCAGCGTTGCCGCGGCCTGTTCGCTCCGGCGGCGCTCAGGATAGCGTCGCGCCACGGCGCCGGCCAGGGCGCGTGTCCCGTTGCCTGGCCGGTCCAGCACCGCGAAGGGCGCCAGGCGGCACAGGTCGGGCCAGCGCTTCCAGCGCGCCATCTGGGCCAGGTTGTCGGCGCCCATCAGCCAGACGAAGCGCGTCGCCGGAAACAACTGCCGAAGCGCGGCCAGCGTGTCGATGGTGTAGCGCGTGCCCAGGGCACGCTCGATGTCGGTAACCCGGATCCGGGTGCCGGCAGCCTGGTGGCGGGCCTGGGCCATCCGCTGCTCCAGGGGCGCCATGCCGTCCGTTGCTTTCAGCGGGTTTTGTGGCGAGACCAGCCACCAGACCTCGTCGAGACGCAGCCGTTGCAGGGCTGTGAGGCTGATATGCCGATGGCCGGCATGGGCCGGGTTGAACGAGCCGCCCAGCAGGCCGATGCGGCGCGGCGCGCTGCCCAGGGCAGCACGGATCCCGGCAGGCAGGTAGGGACGGATATGGTCGCGGCGCACGCTCAGGATCCCAGGAACCGGCCCTTGCAGGAGAGCGTCTCCAGCCGCACCTCTTCGCCGGGCTCCAGCCGGATGCCACAGAACCGGAAATTGGCGACCGTCTTGCCGTCGATCAGCACGCGGTAGAGATATTCGCCCGGTGGATCGGCATCGTTGACGCACCACGTGCCGCTCACACCGCCCTGGGTACGCACGGTGCGACGCCACTCGGTGCCATCCGACGACTGGTTGATCTTGATATCCGAGGAGACGTCGAACCGGGTCGGGCCGGGCGTCCGCTGGATCTCAGTGAGCACGACGGTCCGGTCGGATCCAGGCAGCACCACCACCCAGGTGTAGCAGGCGCGCACCGGCCATAGCGGGAAAGCGTCGCTGCGGACAGGTCCCTGGATATTCTCGCCGCGTTCGTTGCGGACGACGACATAGGTGTAGGTGTCGGTCACGCCGGGCGACGACTGGGCCCGGGCCCCTGGCGGCGCGGCCACGGCCAGCCCTGTCGCCAGCATGGTGATGCCGATCCTCAACGACGCAGACGCCACGTCACGACCCCATGAACTTCTGCGGACAGGTCAGCTCACCCAGCTGGAACGGTGAGCCTGCGGGCAGGCGCACGGCGCAGAACTTGAACTCGGCGACTAGCCGGCCCTCGACATGCACCTCGAACACCACCTCGCCCTCGGGGTCGGCGTCGTTGACGCACCAGGCGCTCTCCAGCCGGCCGTCATTGCCGACATAATCGCGGCGCGTGGCCGTGGTGGTGTCCTGCGTCTCGTTGATCGTGAAGCCGCCGCCATCGAAGCGGGTCGGTGCCGGCATCTTCTGGACCTCGACCAGCTCGACGAACCGGTTGCGCTGCGGGACGGTCACGACCCAGCCGAAGCACGACCGCACCGGCCATAACGGCACGACGTTGTTCGTCACCGGACCCTGCACGAGGCTGCCATGCTCGTCGCGGACCTCGACGAAAGGAAAATTGCCGGTCGCGGGGGCGCTGTCAGCCAGCGCCGGCGTCACCAGGCACGCGATCGCCCAACCTGTCATTCCGAGCACAGCGAGCGATCTCCTGCGGCTGACGCGTGGTGCGTCCCCTCGGAAGGATCCCGTGTCGCGCTCGGGATGACGGATTGGCTGATCGTGGATCACGGGCGCAGGGTTCCCTGGCCACGTACGACATTCTTGTAGGTGGTCAGCTCGACAAGCCCGACGGGCCCGCGCGCGTGCAGGCGGTCGGTCGAGATGCCGATCTCGGCGCCGAGGCCGAACTCGCCACCGTCGGCGAATTGTGTCGAGGCATTGTGCATCACGATGGCGCTGTCGACCTCGTCGAGGAAGCGGGTGGCGGTGGCGGCATCGGCGGTGATGATGGCGTCGGTGTGGCCGGAACCCCAGGTCGCGATGTGCCGCATCGCGCCTTCCACGCCGTCGACAGCGGCGACGCTGATGACCGGCGCCAGGTACTCGGTGCGCCAGTCAGCCTCGCTTGCGGCCGTCACGCGCGGGTCGAGCGCCTGGATCTCGGCGTCGCCCCGCACCTCGCAGCCCAGCGCGATCAGCCGTTCGATCACCGGTCCGGCATGCGTGGCCAGGGCCGGCCGGTCGATCAGCAAGGTCTCGGCCGCGCCGCAGACGCCGACGCGGCGCATCTTGGCGTTGGCCACGACGTCGCGGGCCATCGCGACATCGGCGGCGCGGTCGACATAGACGTGGCACAGCCCTTCGAAGTGCTTGAGCACCGGCACCCGGCTCTCGGCCGACACGCGCTCGATCAGCGCCCGGCCGCCGCGCGGAACGATCAGGTTCAGGAAGCCCGTGGCCTGCAGCAGCGCGCCGACGGCGGCCCGATCGGTGGTCGGCACGAGCTGGATGCAGTCCTCGGGCAGGCCCGCTGTCGCCAGGCCGCGGCGCAGGCAGGCGGCAACGGCACGCGAGGAATGGAAGCTCTCCGAGCCGCCGCGCAGGATCACGACATTGCCGGACTTGAGGCACAGCGCGCCGGCATCGGCTGTGACGTTGGGACGTGATTCGTAGATCACGCCGATGACGCCGATCGGCACGCGCACGCGGCTGATGCGCAGTCCGTTGGGGCGTGCCCACTCTTCGATCACCTGGCCGACGGGATCGGGCAGGGCGACGATTTCGTCGAGGCCGGCGGCCATGCCCTCGACGCGGGCGTCGTTGAGCAGCAGCCGGTCGAGCATGGCGTCGTTGAGGCCGCCGGCGCGCGCCGCCTCCATGTCGCGGGCGTTGGCAGCCAGAATCTGGCTGCGCTCGGCCCTGATCAACCGCGCCGCCTCGCGCAGCGCTGTATTCTTGGCCTCGGTCGAGGCCGTGCGCAGCGTTGCGGCGGCGGCCTTGGCGCGTTGGCCCAGATCGCGCACGATCGCTGCAGGATCGGAGTCGGCGGGCTTGGTCTGCACGTTCATGGTTCGTCCTTCACACGCCCAGTATACGCCAAGTCGATCCGCTCTCCCATGGCGGACGGGAGGGCGGTGCTTCCGTCACTCCATCGCCAGGTCGTCGCGATGGATCAGCTCCTCGCGGCCGCGCCAGCCCAGCACGGTCTCGATGTCGGCGCTGCGGTGGCCGGCGATGCGGCGGGCATCGTCGGCGCCGTAGGCCACCAGGCCGCGCGCCAGGGTGTTGCCCTTGCGGTCGCACACCAGCACCGCCGCGCCGGCCTCGAAGGCGCCATTGATCGCCACCACGCCGGCGGGCAGCAGGCTCTTGCCCGCCGCCAGCGCCCGGGCGGCGCCGTCATCGACCACCAGCGAGCCGGCGGGCTTCAGCGTGCCGCCGATCCAGCGCTTGCGCGCGGCATCGGGCTTGGCCGAGGGCAGAAACCAGGTGCAGCGTGCCCGGCCGTCGAGCAGGGCGGTCAGCGGATTGAGCCGGCCGCCGTCGACGATCGCCATGCGACAGCCGGCGGCCATGGCGATGCGCGCCGCGATCAGCTTGGTGACCATGCCGCCGTTGCTGAGCTCGCTGGTGGCGGCGCCGGCCATGGCCTCGATCTGCGGCGTGATCTTGCGCACTTCCGGAATGAACGCGGCGCCGGGGTTGCGGCGCGGGTCGGAATCGTAGAGTCCGTCGATGTCCGAGAACAGCACCAGGGTGTCGGCGCTCACCATCTCGGCGACACGGGCAGCGAGGCGATCGTTGTCGCCGAAGCGGATCTCGGCGGTGGCCACGGTGTCGTTCTCGTTGATCACCGGCACCGCACCCTGCGCCAGCAGCGTGGTCATGGTCTGGCGCGCGTTGAGATAGCGCTCGCGCTGCTCGCTGTCCTCCATGGTCAGCAGGATCTGCGCCACCACGATATCGTGCCGGGCCAGGGTCTCCTGCCAGGCATGGGCGAGGCCGATCTGGCCGACGGCGGCCGAGGCCTGCTTCTGCTCCAGGCGCAACGCGCCGCGCGCCAAGCCCAGCCGCGCGCGCCCCAGCCGCACGGCGCCGGAGGACACCACGATCACCTGCGCGCCGCCGTGGCGCAGGCGGGCAATGTCGTCGGCCAGGGCATCGAGCCACTGCTGCCGCGGATGGCCGGTGCTCTCATCGACGATCAGGGCCGAGCCGATCTTCAGGACGATCCGCCTGGCGCCGGCGAGTCGCCTGTCGCCGCGGCTGGTCATGATGCCTGTCCCTGCGACCGGACCGCGCGGCTCCGGTCACGCTCATCGGCGCACCATGAGCCCGCGGCCTGATCAAAGCGTGCTGCGTCGCTCATGACACGGCGTCCGCGCCGGCGGCCTCGGCGTCGCGCTGGCGCCGCAAGTCGGCCGCCTTGCGCAGCAGGCGCAGCACGGGCTGCAGGCCGGTGCCGGCGATGCCGGAAATCGTGTGCACGGTCTTGCGGCTGGCCTTGGCCAGCGCTGCGCGCTTGGCCTCGATGTCCTCGGGCGTCAGCGCATCGGTCTTGTTGAGCGCCACGATCTCCTTCTTCTGCGCCAGGCCGTGGCCATAAGCCTTGAGCTCGGCACGCACCGTCCTGTAGGCCCCGACCACGTCGTCCTGCGTGCCGTCGATCAGATGCAGCAGCGCGCCGCAGCGCTCGACATGGCCGAGGAATCGCGTGCCCAGGCCGGCGCCGTCGCTGGCGCCCTCGATCAACCCGGGGATGTCGGCCAGCACGAGCTCGCCGTCGTCGATGCGCACCACGCCCAGCCCGGGGTGCAGGGTGGTGAAGGGGTAGTCGGCGATCTTGGGCCGGGCGCGCGACACTGCGGCAAGGAAGGTCGACTTGCCGGCGTTGGGCAGGCCCACCAGCCCGGCATCGGCGATCAGCTTCAGCCGCAGCCAGATCCAGGTTTCCTGGCCCGGCGTGCCGGGCCCGAAACGGCGCGGTGCGCGGTTGGTCGACGATTTGTAGCGCGTGTTGCCGGCACCGCCGGCGCCGCCCTCCAGCAGCACCACGCGCTGGCCGATTTTGGTCAGGTCGGCCAGCAGGGTCTCGCCGTCCTCGGCGAAGATCTGCGTGCCGCGCGGCAGGCGCAGGACCACGTCCTTGCCACGCGCGCCCGTGCGGTCGCTGCCCATGCCGTGGTGGCCGCGCTGGGCCCTGAAGTGCTGGGCGTAGCGGTAGTCGATCAGGGTGTTGAGCCCGTCGACGCATTCCAGCACGATGTCGCCGCCGCGCCCGCCGTCGCCGCCGTCAGGGCCGCCGAACTCGATGAACTTCTCACGCCGGAAGCTGACACAGCCCGGCCCGCCTGCGCCGCTCTGCACGAACACCTTGGCCTGGTCGAGGAATTTCATCGGTCTGATCCGGACAAACAAAGAGGGGGAATGGCGAGCCATTCCCCCTCGGCGGATTGAAGGTGCGGGGAACGGCTACTCGGCCGCGAGCGGCGGCTGCGGCGCCGGTTCCACGCTGACGAACACCTTGCCGTGCGACTTGGTGGCGAACTTCACGCGGCCGTCGACCAGCGCGAACAGCGTGTGGTCGCGTCCGACGCCGACATTGGCGCCGGCGGCCATCTTGGTGCCGCGCTGGCGCACCAGCACGTTGCCGGCCAGCACGGCCTGGTCGCCGAAACGCTTGACGCCCAGCCGCTTGCTCTCCGAATCACGCCCGTTGCGCGACGAGCCGCCTGCTTTCTTGTGTGCCATTGCCCTTGCTCCGAATTCCGCGCGCCCAGGCCTGCCTCAGGCGACGATCTGATCGATCTTGACCTTCGTCATGAGCTGACGGTGGCCGTTCTTGCGCCGCGAGTTCTGGCGGCGCCGCTTCTTGAAGACCAGGATGGTGTCGCCCTTGACCTGCTCGACGATCGAGGCGGTCACCTTGGCGCCGGCCACGGTCGGCGCACCGACCTTCAGGCCGTCATCGGCGCCCACCGCCAGCACCTCGCCGAACTCGACGGCGGCGCCCTTGTCGCCGGCCAGCCGGTCGACCGTCAGCACCTCGTTGGCAGCCACCCGGTACTGCTTGCCGCCCGTGCGAATCACCGCATACATCGTCGCCACCCTGCCGGGGCCGGCCGCGGCGTCCGCACAGGCGGTTCCAGCGCACCAAAGGCCCGAAAATCGAAAAAGCGGGCCGCCGGCCCGCCGTGCTCAAGGCGGCGCAATATACGCACCAACGCCGCGGAGTCAACGCGACGCAGCGTCAAAGACGGCCCTGCGGCACCGATGCCCGGGTGGCGGGGCGGTCTCCGCCGGCAGCCGGATTTCCTGTTTGTCGACAACGGGTTGGCCCGTTGCCACCCGGCAGGAGGGAAAGCCGCGATTGTTGTCACGGCGCTTGCCCCACCCGAGCGTCGCCTATATAACCCGCCCGCCCGGACCCCGCCGGGACTGCGGAGAGGTGCCAGAGTGGTCGATCGGGGCGGTCTCGAAAACCGTTGTGCCCGCGAGGGTACCGTGGGTTCGAATCCCACCCTCTCCGCCACTTGCCCGAATTCCGCGCGCGATTTGAAGGCGTTAGCTTTGCGGCGCGGCAGCACCCATCCACCTACCCATCCAGGCATGAACCGCCCGCTTGGTTTGGGCCAGGCCATCGCGTCACCCTGCTGGGCATGGCCGTGTCTTGCGGAGCCGAACGCATAGCCGATCATAGCGTGGCTGTGGGGTGCCGGTCGCCTGGTAGGCCTTGCCGCCGATGATGAGCTCGGCGAGGTCCGGCTGCGGGGTAGGCCTTCCGCCCCGAGCTGGCCGGCGCGCATGACGGATCGCGTCGAGAGCAGTCCGACCTCCCGATACTGCAGAAATCGCCGGTCGGATCGAGCTAGGCCTGAAGGCCACGCGACAACGCTGACGCGCGGCGATGATCGCCGGCAGTTCGACACAACGGTCTCGCCGCCGTCGCCCGCCCGACACCCGCGCCCTCACCCCCTGGGGTACACCCGCACGAACGCGCCTGCGTCTCACGTTGACCGCTCGAGGAAGCGGCCCAATTTTCGAAGCATTTTGACAGAATGTCATAGGGGTCGTCAGCCACGTTGAACGACGTCCTGGCCGATGCGGCCGAGGTTGAGGCAGGGCTCGAGGCCTGTCGCGCCCGGCTCGCCAAGCTTTCCGACTGGGCGAGGGGAGGGGCCGCGCCGTGATGCTCGACAGCCTCTTCGGCGGCTACCTCTTCGAGGCCGTGGCGGTCGCCATCTACGGCGGGCTCTGCTTCCTGGCAGGGCGGATGTCCCAGCGGCGTCGGCGAGCCAGTTACACAGCGCCCGCCGTGTCGGTCACCCCCAGTGCGGCGGGCGTTTTTCGTTTGGTGGGCTATGTCCTCCCGCTTGTCGATCGCGATCCGCCGATGGCACAATCTGCCGGTGGTCTGAAAAGAAGGCCGTGCAACCGGCTCAGGGGGAGATGATGACGTCCGAAGTTTGCGTGATGAACAAGCAGGCATTGGTTTTGGCGGCTGACAGCGCATCGACCGTCACGGAATGGCACGACGGCAAGTCACGCGAGCGGTACTACAAGGGAGCGAATAAGATCTTTCAGTTGTCACCGTCTGAGCCGGTGGGGGTGATGCTTTATAGCAATGCCGCTCTCCATGGTGTTCCCTGGGAAACAATAATCAAGGAGTATCGCTCAACATTATCAGGTACGCGTTTCGATACACTTGAGCAATATGCTCAACATTTATTTGTATTTGTCCAGAGTACCCTAAGTAAGATCTATGACAGCAGTGCAAGGAGTAACGATTTTCTTCGATATGCAATTCTCCAGACGTTTATCGTCGTGGACTCTTTAACCAAAACGACCTCCTTCATTGCTGCAACCACGCTAGATGAAGCGCGAGCGGCGATCGCTGCGGAACTCGCGACAATGGCAAGGGCATTGAACGCAAGGCCCCTCCCAACCGAAGTCACCGACGCCGATGTGTCGGCGGCGGTGGCATCACAGAAGGCGCGTTTGATTGACGCCTACAACCGGGACATCCCTTTCCATCACCCGACTTTAGAACCTCAGACTCTTGCCGCCTTTGCCGATCCGAGTGCTTTCGCGGAACTTGTGATACGCTTCGTCTACTATCGCTTTAAAGCAATCATGGATGATACGGGTGTTGTGGTAGCTGGGTTCGGAGCCAAGGAGCTCTTCCCAAGCTACTGCCACTATGAGTGCTACGGATTTCTTCTCGACAAATTCATCGCTCCCAAACGGGAGTCCGCAGCGATCGACTTGGATACCGTGTCGCGTATCGAAGCCTTCGCTCAGACGGACGTGTCCGAGACGTTTATGACAGGCTTCAGCCCTGAGGTGCTGACATTCGTGTTGGACGCAACTCGAGAGAGTCTCGACGCGGCAGCTGCTGAGTTTGTCAAGGCTGGGGCCTCTCTCCCGCCCGATTGGGACAAAACCGTTGTGCGGATGGTTGGTGAACACCGTAAGGCCTGGATGGACAAGGCATTCGACCGACATTGGGCCCCCTTTCGCCGCGTCGTCGGGTCGCTGCCGATTCCTGATATGGCGGTCTTGGCGGAAACCTTGGTTGCACTTACGTCGTTGAAAGAGCGAGTCACACGTGGCACTGAGACGGTGGGCGGTGCCGTTGATGTGGCGGCGATCACCAGAGGTGATGGTTTCGTGTGGATACAGCGGAAGCATTACTTTGATCCGCAGCTCAATCCGAGATATTTTCATAGATTAAGAGAATAGCGGCCAAGGAGGGTGACATGGACATTCGCGCGAGCCTCTTGCACCTCCTGGATACAAGCAAGCCGGAGGAGGATCGCCCCCACCCCACGAAGGCTGATCGAGACGCGTTCGACCTATTCCTAGGCAAGCGTCACCTGACCAAGGAAGAGAGGGGCGCCCTTGCTTACAAGGCCATCTTGCGGCGGGCTAAGCGCGAGAAGACGTCGGTTGATCCGATATCGGAGATGAGGGCGGGCAGTCGTTAGCTTTGCTCTCGCATTTTCCCTTTCGGCTTCTGTTTTGGTGCGGCTTTCGCTCGCCGCCTTGCTGACGCCGCCTTCGGGGCCAGCTTGGCTTTCGGTCCATCGCGGACCGGTTTCTCCCTTCCTGGAATAGCCCAGGCCGCCAGTCGGTGCCTGGTGGTGGCGTGGCTGCGGCGCCGGGGCTCGATTCTCGGCGTGACGATCGGCCCGGACCCTGGCGGCCCCGGCTGCGGCGCCGCGCCGGTGGACAACGGTGCCGGCTGCGGCACCTTAGCCTCGTAGGTGACCGGCTCCGGCGGCGGCAGCTCGTCCTCGGCGACCTTGCGGCTGCCGGCCCCGGTAAGCAGCAGGTTCCCGGTGTCGTCGTCGATCTCCACCAGGCGCCCATCGGCCAGCCTCTTTACCTCCCGGATGAACCGGCCGCGGTCCATGCGCAACATCGCGAGCACGGCCTCGGGGCTGGCCGCACCCAGGTGGCCGTACCCCTCGATCCGGCGCTGATGCTGGCGATCGCCGCCAGGATCTTCTTCTCCATGGTCAGCCTCCCGCCTTGACGCGCGCCCAGGAGGGCGCCCTCGGCTGCCGCTGCGGCAGGTCGCTGTGGGGGCAGCACGCGGTCGCTGTTGAAGGAAAGGCTGGCCACGCGGTCGCGTTGCGGTCACTGGCGCAGCGTAGCAACGGGAGCTGTGTGACTTGGCCGCGCCGCTGTTAACGCATAACTGATCTTTTGGGACCCAACGCGCTCATCGCCGCAACGCGTGGAGATGAACCGATCGAGGCGCCGGTAGCAGTAGGTGCGGCGGTCGCCGGGGGTGAGGTTACGAAATTCCGTCAGGGAGAGCATTTCGCCGGACGTCCGCCACGGCTCCTCGTAAATAATGCGATCGAACCTCCTTTGGCTGCGTTCGAATCGCAAAAAGCGCCATTTGTCAGGAGCTTCGGGTGAATCCAGCGAGATCAAAAAGTCGATTGCGTCGTCGTAGAAATTTACCAACAAAAAATGCTCAAAGACGATCCGTCGAAGGTCCGTCATGTTGATGCAGTGCGAGTGGTACTCGGTCGGATATCGGACGTCGCGGAGGTTGGTCACGCGGTGAAAGACAAGCTTCTGAAGCTGGCTGTAGTGGTAGAAGAGTCGATCGAAACAGTCTCGCACGTACCTTATTGTGTGAGCATCCGGAGCCGGCCGCACCCTGGTGGGCACACAGACGCCCTCATGGAAAAGATGACGATAGCACAGCGCCATGAGGACGACCTCGATGTCGATGACCTCAGCGCGCGTCGAGACAACGAAGTCGGTGCCGGACTGCGCCAGTAGCCGAATGCGAGTGCCGCGGATGTCGATCGTATCGCCGTCGATCACAGATGCACGACCAACCAATCCGCGTCGGGCAACTGCGTTGATCTAGGCACTGCGTCGGCTGGCTCCATGAAGGAGGGCCATGTGAGCGACTTCGCACCAGCATAAAGCATTAGCGCCGCTAGAGCGATCAGGCCAAGGAAGTCCCGGACCTTCCAATAGGTCCAGCGCCGTCGCGGTCCTCCGCCAGATCCGTGCCTTGCGCGCCGGGCAGGTGCTCCCGCGTCGCTCGGCCGCTTGTGCTCGCGAATGATATGGTCGAGCAGTTCCTTGTTTCGGCGAGAGGAAAAATCACGCACGACGCGCCACAGCTTCGAGAGGCCAACCATCGGGAGATCCAACGCTAGTCTTACAACGGTGTCGGCGTCTTCCGGATCTAGTCCGCCTTGGTGTCGTTCTGCCGCGACGAAGTGAGTTCGTCTACCCAGACGGCGAAGGCATCACGCCCGAAATCGCTGCCGAACCTGATCGAGGCGCTGCTGGGCGGCGACACCACGGCCGCAGCCGGGTTGATCGCACTGGCGGGCGGGTCGCCCCCGGTGGCGTAGAGCATGGGCGCCGTGATCGGGGCCGTCTCAAGGGGCTGCTGGGTGCCCTGGTCGACGGCCTCAACGACTGGCTGGTCCGGCGCGAGCGCGACCAGGCCATCCAGGAGAAGGGGAGGCTCGAGCAGCGTCTCTCCGACATGCAGACCGCGATCGAGGCGCAGGAGCGCTGGCCAAGGTCGCGGCGCGATCATTCGACCAGAAGGCCACCATGGGGAGGCTGAACGATGGCACGTTCTAGGTTCGGCCTGTGCTGCTGGCTGCGATGCTCTCGGCGTGCGTCACCAGCACGCCGTCGCCGGCACCCGTGGTCGTGGCGCCGGGGCCCAAGGCGTACACCTGCGATCAGATGCGGCGGATGGCGGCCGAGCTGGCGACGCTGCCGGCCGACGCCGAAACGCGTCATTTTATGGCCGACTACGGCGAAGAGCGCGTCGGGCTACGGGCGGGGCACCGCATGTCAGATCCGGCACCGTGCCCGGCTGGAACGGTGCCGTAGTGCGGGTTGCGCGATTGATCCGCCATGAGTGACGAAGCGCCGCCGTCCTTCAGGGTGGCGGCGTTTGTTGCTAAACAGGTCACTTTGCCCCTATCGGCGTAGGGTTCGTGCAGGTTACCCAGAACTCCCATTCGTTCTTGTTCCGCGTCGCTCAGATTATGCCGGTGCGCAGCGGGCAGAGCACCGTGGCCGCTGGCCGGTGAGGCTGGTGAGCTACTGCCTATCCTTCGTCGAACGGCTGTGGGAGAAAATGCGGGCGCTTTACTCAGCATTCCCCTCTCTGAGTCGCGCAGCGTGGTGAGGGCAGATGCCAGCCCCAGTCGATAAGGTCCGCCGCGCCCAAGGTTGTGGGGACAAGGCCGGCCATGGAGAGCCGGACGGGTCGTGAGTGGGCGCAGCGGTGGACCTACGCGGTCCGAGTTTCGAGCGTGATGAGGTTGCCTGTCCACAGACGAATGCGAACATGGATGATGGGAGAATACGAGCGCTGGCCGTACGTTCGTCCACCCGGCGCAGTTCCATCTCCTGCCGAACCTGTTCCAACCACGCGCCTTTTATCCTCACTCCAATTCGCCAGATCTCGCCGCACAGAGCTATGCGTCGAGACAGGACCAGTATTCCGAAAGACAGTGCACGAATACTATCCACGGCCAGCAGTGCGCCTTGTCGGACCACCGGACTACCGATCGGCAGTCCTCGCTTGCGAGCTCAGTTGCAGTGGATCGTTCTGCCATATTGGGTGCATGAGCGACCATTGCTTCCGTAGGTAGTGTTACCGTAGGTCGTCCAGCTCTGCCCATTCGACCCATAGGTCGTGTTGCCATATCGGTTGTAACTGGATCCATTGGACCCGTACGTCGTATTACCATAAGTCGTCCAGCTCTGCCCGTTCGAGCCGTACACCGTATTGCCATGGCGGCTATAGCTCGAGCCGTCCGATCCGTAGATCGTATTGCCGTAAGTCGAGTAGGTCTGGGCAAAGGCGGGAGCAGCTACACTGATGAGTGCCATACCGATGATTGCGCGGCGAACAAGCTTAAAGCTGGTTGAACGCAAGTCGTTGATCACAGCAAGTGCCTTTCCGTTATTGGGACAGTCATCTATCGGCGGAAAGTATAATTTCGCCCCCACGGGCCTGGCCAATTTGTGGATTTCATAGTGACCATGAAGATCGTGCATGGATCCAACCGGATGGCCAGTGCGCTCGAGCACGACGAGCTCAGGTGATTAACGTGAGCCATTTCGGCGCGCCGCTCGCCAATCCCAGGGCGGCTGGAACGCGCTAGCCCAGATGCCCTGACGCGCGGCCCTGGCGCGGTCCTCGTTGGCCACGTAGTCCATGCTGTACCGGCGGAAAGCCATGGCCCAGCCGACCGCCGCCGCCATTGCCCAGCTGGAACGGATAGCCACCTTCCAGCGACGCGGCAACCCCGCCCCCATCCGTCTTCATCTTCGGGATGCCGCGGTGCGCATCGCTGCTCACGACGTAGATTGTGCCCTGCACGATGGCATCGAGATACCAGCCTGACGGCCCCAAATGGGTCCAGTAGGCACCCAGGCTATAGGCCTGGAAGTCGCTGTCTCCGTTGGTGCTGTCGAATCGCGCCGAGAGCAGTCAAACTTTCCCGACACTGCGGAATGCATGGTTTGATTGGCTGAGGCAGGGCCTGAACACCAGAGACCATGCTGATGCCAAGCGACGCCGACAGCTCGAATGCCATCACCGTGCTGCCGTCGCCCTCAGCGCTCCATCTCCTGGGCACCACCCGAGACAAATGCGGTCCGCGGCACGTTGTTCGCGGCCGATTTCGCCTAGTCACTGTAAACGCCAGCGTCGCGCCTGAGGTGGCATGTGGATCACGTGCGGGGCGCATCCCACTTGGCTAAGGCGCTTACCGTTCAACTCACATGTGTCGACCGTATGGGTGGTAACATCACTAATAGCCGTAACCGCTGCAGCGTGTCACCGACCATGTCAAAGATCCCGACGCATGCCTAGCTGGTGGTGGTCTGGCAGTCGCACGACTTTTGTTGATCATGGTGGCCAGTGCGCTGCCTGGATACTCTCGGCGCCTTAATAGTCGTACTCCCACGCTAAGCCAGCTCGGCCGGTGGAATTGATCCCTATGTCGGCATCGAGTTTGACGCGCGGCAGTATCTCAATCTGGACGGCACCGCGTCCCCCACCAAGCCCATTGAGCCCGAGCGCGCGGCGGATGAACCCAGGTGAACTCCCTGACGGGCCGATGCCAGACAGCTCGCCAACAGCCGCCATTAGTTGCCCGAGCTCGGTGGGCCCCAGTCGCGCGGTGCCTTTCCCGAAAAGAAGTTGAGCGATGATCTCGTCCTGCGGCAACATTGGCGACGATCTCAGTTCGATCTTCGGTTCGCTCGCCGGGCCCGTCACCTTGACAACAACTGTGACGTTGCCGCCGCGGGTCGTGGGTTCAAGGTCAAGAATCGGTGCGATTCGATCTGCATTGGCGAGCGTAACAGCGCCGCGCGAGAAGGTGAGATTGCGTCCGAGCAGGCTGTAGCTGCCGCGCCTCATCTTGAGGCCGCCGACAACTGACGGATTAGCGCTCGTGCCCTTCACGGCTAGCTCGCCGCCCACCTCGGCATCGAGGCCTTGGCCGCGCACGAACACGCCGCGTGGCGCACTGACCTTCAGGTCGAGCGCCAGCGGGCGGGCCGGTGAACCGGTCCTGTCTTTTTTGGGCGCACCGGCGCCGACCTCGCGAACCGGCACGGACGCCACCGACTTCGCGCCGGTGCCGACGGCAGCATTGATTTCCGCCCGGTCGATCTGGATCTGGCCTTCTGCCGTCAGGCCGTCCGCCAGCGACCCGTGCAGACGCAGCGACGAGGTCAGGTCGACGATCAGGTCGCGTCGCGTCATCAAGCGAGCATTGCGCGTCTTCAGCCACAGATCTATGGCCAATGGCAAATTCGGATCCAACTGCACCTCGCCGCCGACCACGACATCGCCCTTCCCGACTGCTGGAAAATCCACCCGCTCGACGACGATGCGCTCGCCGGCCATTCGGATCGTGCCGTTGCCTTTCGACAGAATCATTCCTTCGCGAGGCACGCTCAACCGAACGTCTTCCAGTCGCATCGTCCCGGTGCCCGTCGGCCGGCCTCGCCTGACGGCGAGCGCCACATCGACGAGTGCGCGGCCAGCAAGCAGCTGGATGTCGGGCCCGATCAGGCTGGCGAAGATCACCAGATCGATTGGCCCGACTACTGTCAGCTGCCCATCGGGCAAAGCGCCCCGGCTCGGCAATTGCCCGGTGATCCCGATCGCCAGGCGGCTGGTGCCGGCCGCCAAGCGTGCGTCGGCGGATAGCACACGCTCTCGCATTGCTACCTTGCCAGTCAGCAAGGCGGCCGGGATCGACGCCACCGTCATGCTGCGCAACCGCGCGTCGCGCACGGTGTAGGTGCCGGCGATCTCCGGATTGGCGAGCGCGCCGCGGACCTGCAGCTGTGCTTGCACTGTGCCGTCCAGCGGCGCCTCGCCCCCGACTAGGGCCGCCAGCTCAGCCAGTTTCAGCGCCACGACGTCGACGCTAAGCTCACTGTTCGCCGCGTCGATGGTACCGGCTACCCGGATACTGCCGCCTGCTACGTTCAGCCGCAGGCCTTCGACTGTGATGCGCTCGCCCGACTGTCGCAGCCGCGTCGCACCAGCCAGACCAAACGGCCGGCCAGCGTAGGTGCCGCGCAGGCTCACGATATCGGCGATCGCTTCGCGACCGTCACGTCGGACTGTGAGCGCGCCGTTCAAGATGACACCCGGTCCCGATGCTTCGGCACTCGCGGCAATGGCATTCCAATCGCCCGATGCCCTGACCGACAGCGTGCCTAGCCCGGCCACGCCGCGCAGCCTGTGAGCCATGATGCTGGCCTCGAAGGTGGCATCGCCCAACGGATCGCCGATAGTGGCATCCGCGGTCAGGGTGTCCGCACCGGAGTCAGCGAGCGCCAGACCAGTCCCGCGTATGCCGAGCTTCAGTTTGCCAGCGCTGGCCACGTTATCGGAGACGATGTCGACTTCCAGCCGCCCCGCAAGCGGCTGGCCGGTCAGCATGCTAAGCTGCTTGAGGTCTTCCACTAGAAGGCGCGCCGAACCGCGCGCCGTGGTGCGATCGACAGCCAGATCGCGGATCGTCAGGTTAGTGCCGCCCAGTGCCCCGTTGAACTCGGAAATCAGCAGCCGCTCCCCACCGACGGCCGAGATGCGGCCACTGGCGCGCAATTGTTGCCCTGCACTGCTGCCGTCCAGCTGCAGCGTGGCGTCGACTTGATCGGCGCCAAGCACCAAGTCGGCGTCCAGCGTCAGCCGCTCAAGATTGGTGCCGTCGACCTTCGCCTGCGCGATGGCGGCTCTCAGGCTCACAGTGCTGCGCTCATCGCTCGATTGGACATGGATGTCGCTGCGCAGAGTGCCGGAAAGGCGCCGGTCCACTGCCCCAAGCCGTGGTAACATGATGATCGCGTCGAGTGTGCCATTTCCACCGGCACCCGCGCCTCGCGCTGTCGCTGAAATCGCGTCCGATGCGATGGTGGCCCACTCGAGCCGCCAACGCTGCTGCCGATCGATGCTGCCACTGGCCGAGAGGCGCAGTTCCGGTGCCAGGAGAACGTGGGGCACGTTCTGCACGATGCCATCACGGAGGGTAGCATCTACCGCCAGGACCGGCTCAGCACGCGTACCCGTCAACCGTAGCTTCACCTGAGCGGAGCCGGCCACTGGCGAGGTCATGATCGGATTGAACGCGGACATGTCAGGGACTTCGATCATCACGTTTGCCAAAACTCCGCCGTCTGTTGTCAGCGTGCCCGTGCCCGCTACGCTGAACTGCGATGAGGCAAGATCGAACGATGTCAGACCAATAGCGCCGCTGCTTTCCTGCCCGCCTGCAACAGCCACGCGCACGTCGCGCGCCGCAAGCTCACGCCGGGCCGCATGCCATACGACCTCACCGAGGGTGCCCCTGAGCTCTCCTCGCGGCCAGACGCCGGCGGCGGGATTTGCTTCTCGCACGGTCGCAGTCAGGGCGAGCTCGCGCGTCGAGGCTTCAGCCAATGCAACATCGGCGGCTCGCAGAGATAGGGTGCCATCAATTGCCGTCATCGTGCCCGCGGCTTCCATGTCGAAACGTACGTCGCGCCAGGTCGCGCCAGGCACTATCGCCGCCAGCACCGCGGCATCTCCCCCGATGGCAGACAGCCGTAGCTGCAAGCGCTTGTCCGTTGGCACAAAGCGGCCGCTGGCCGTGGCCTCGAGTGGTGCCGCTTTCAGTCGAAGCGCGCGCACCGCGATGGCACCAGCCGGTTCGATCAGGATGTCGGCTTGGACCGATGCCGGCTGTGCCAGAGCTGCCTTCCACACAGGATCGGGGATCTGCCCGCCCGTAACCTGCAGTGCCAGCGCGACCTGACGGCCGGCATCGTTGCTCCGAATACGCACAGTGCCGGTGATGCCGAGGACATCGCCACCTTCGACTGAGAGGTGCGCATCGCCAACCAGGTCCGTCAGCTGTGCCCGAAAGCCGCCGGCGATGCTCGGCAGGTCGGGGCGACCGAGCAAAGTGGCGACTATGCCACCTTCGCCTTCCTCGAACTCGCCGCGGGCGTTGAGCACACCCCGGCGACCGTCATAGCTGGCGTCCAGCAAGACGCGCCCTGTCCTGTCGTCATTGCGCGACGCATTGAGCGACAGGCTATTGACACCGTCCAAGCCCTTAAGTTGTGCGTGCCCATTGATGCGCCAGCGCGAGGCGACGCCGGCCAACGGCGAGCCCAGCCACAATTCACCGATTTCGAGCCTCTCCACGGTCACGGGCAGCAGCGATCCGGTGGGGGGGATGCGCCTTCCGCCGACGCTGGACGCGGTGGCGCGTGTGGGGTGCGCTCGAGCAAGGCGCGGGCCGCGTGCACGTTATGGATGACCAGATGGCCGTCGAGCAGCGCCAGGAACGACCAGCGGATGTGCGCGTCCTCTGCCGTGAGCCAAAGGCCCGTTCCGTCGCCGATTTCTATGCGGGTGAATCTAAGGTCTGTAGGGAAAAAGCCGGAAGGCCCATCGAAACGTACAGTGCGATCATCGCCGGACGCGACCGACGCGACGAGACTGAATAGGGCCCGCTGACCCTCGCCGGTCTGCAGCGCGGCGAAGAGCAGCAGCAGAGAGCCCGCAAGGCCGGTAAAGATTCTAAGAATGAAGCGCCGGACCCTCAGCACAGGTCTCAATCCTCCCTCAGCGGTGCCGACAATGGTCCTCGCCAGCTCAAGCGCGACTTACCGTACACCCGGTACCCGACCGTGCCATACGGGCGCGGCCTCGTATGGGGCGTCCAGGATACCCGCTTCGCGCCACACGAGAGGGGAGTTTGGCCCCCGGGCCAGCCCGCACTACGCACGCGGCCCCGTATGGAGCCTACGTCGTCGTTGGGACGGACCACCCCGGGCGGGCGGACATACGTCTTGGGGCCAGCAAGTCTGAAAAGCGAGACTCAGCGAGGCGTTCAGGATGACAGCGCTCTACGCCTTGGGACTGCAACCAGAGAAAACAAGCAAGCTGCGTATTTGCAAGATTAGGATACGTGCCGAGTTGCTTGAGATCTACCGAATCTTAATGATCCCAAGACAATGCCAGTGCGCGTCGGAAGAATAAGTGACAGGTCCGGGTTCAGACAGGCCCTCCTTCAGATCGTATCGCAACTCCTTTGAAGTCGTTGCGACAGAAAGCTGGCAATCGTTGGTGGGGAGAGAAATCTGTGAAGAGCGTGATACTTGGCACGACGTCGCTGGTCGCTGTTGCTGCAACGCCGTTCATGGCGATGGCAGCTGATCCGATCAAGCTCCAGCTGGGCGGCTTCTGGAATGCCTACATGACGTTTGGAAAGATTGATCGGGACATCACAGGTGACTCCGTTGGCACCAGCTACCGCCCGGAGACGTTCCGGTATGAGGGGGAGATCTGGTTCTCCGGCGAGACCAGGCTCGACAACGGCACCACGATCGGCATCCGCGTCGAGCTGGAAGGCCTGTCCCAGGGTGGCGCCAACACCTCGAGAAACGACCAGCTCGACGAAGAGTATCTGTATGCCTTCGGCAACTGGGGGCGTATCGAGTTCGGCGCCAGGGATGCGGCATCCTACAAGAGCGAGCGCGGCACGCCGTCGGTCCTGCCGGGGTGGGGCTTCCACGACCCGGACTTTGCCAACAACGGCAGCGGCTTCTCGAGCGCCAACAACGGCGGCCGGGATCGCGGCACCAATCCTGGCCTTGCCGCGTCCAACTCGAACAACTCAGGTGACGCCACCAAGATCACCTACTACACGCCGGTGGTTGCCGGCTTCCGGGCCGGCGTCTCCTACACGCCCGCGTTCAACACCAGTGGTCCGGCGGCGACGTGCTTCTTCCGCGGCGGCGGTGGCCCGGCGACGAACTGCCCGAAGAACGCCAATGCCTGGCACAACGGCATTGACGTGTCGGCCACTTACGCCGGCCAGTTCGGCGGCGTCTCGGTCGACCTGTATGGCGGCTACATGACGGCCGGCTTTGATCGCGGCACGACGACCAGTCCCGCCGACAGCGGATCGGGCCGCTACAAGAGCTGGGCGGCGGGCGGGCGCATTGGCTTCGAGGGGTTCACGTTCGGGGGCGCCGTGGGCCGTGACAACAACGGCCTGAAGGGCCGCAACGCGACCCGCTGGTATTCGGCCGGGATCATGTACGAAACCGGCGCGTGGCAGATGTCGGCCGGCTGGTGGGGCGGGCGCAACGACGACGGCACCGCCGTCGTCGGGACGCAGAATGCGCCCGGCACGGACAAGATGGACATGTTCGAGCTCGGCGTCACCTACCTGCTGTCGCCAGGCATCAGGCTCGTGGGTGGCCTCACATACACGATGGGCTCCGGCCAGTCGAAGAGCGAGAAGGCCGACGCCTGGGCACTGCTCCTGGGCACCTCGCTGCAATTCTAGGCAAGCACACAGTGGGAGGAAGCGATCATGAGCACTTCAGACAGGAGTGACGAGCTGTTCGGGGCGTTGCCTGACATGTCGGCCGTCCCATCGAATATCGATCGTCGCTCGTTCTTGATGCGCAGCGCGGTCATCGGCGCTTCGGCAGCGCTGACCGGTACCGCCTGGACGCCTGAGGCGCGGGCGCAGCAGGCGGCAAAGGAGGCGGGGGCAACCAAGCTGGGTGCGACGCTTTCGCCTGACCTCAACGTCGTGAAGGCATCCAAGGGCCCGGTGATGACCGTGCTGGAGGAGTTCTACAAGGTCGGGCCCGGGCCTTCCAGCTCGCACACGATCGGCCCGATGCGCATCACGTACGACTTCTACCAGCGCTGCACGAAGCTGCCGGCGGAGCAGCTGGCGCAGGCGACCGGCCTGAAGGTGCATCTTTTCGGGAGTCTCAGCGCCACCGGCAAGGGCCATGGCACCGAGCGCGCCTCGCTGGCGGGTCTGGTCGGCAAGGAGCCGGCGACGGTCAATCCGCTGTTCCTCGACGAGATGATCGCGAAGCCGCAGCAGACCTACCCGGTGAAGCTCGGAGGCAAGACGTTCAACCTGTCGCTTGCCGACATCATTTACGACTCGGTCAAGGGAGATTTTCCCCATCCCAACACCATGACCTGCAAGCTCATGGCCGGCGACAAGGTGCTCTACGAACTGGAGTACTACTCGGTCGGCGGCGGCTTCATCGAGTGGAAGGGCTATCAGCCACCTAAGAAGGGGCAGCCGAAGTATCCCTACGCGACGATGAAGGAACTGCGGCAGCATGCGGAAGCCAACAAACTCTCGATCGCCCAGGTGATCCTGGCAAACGAGATCGCGGTGTCGGGCAAGACCGAGGAACAGATCAACGCCTTCCTGGACAAGATCGCCGGCGCGATGCTCGCGACCGTGAAAACCGGCCTGTCGCTCAAGGACGACGTGCTGCCCGGACCGATCAAGCTTCGCTCCAAGGCGGCGACCGTCTGGGAGCGCGCCCAGGACGACAAGTATGAGGCCGACCGCGCGATCGCGATGGTTTCGGCCTTTGCGCTGGCTGCCTCCGAGGAGAATGCGCGCGGCCACCTGGTCATCACGGCGCCGACCGGCGGCTCGGCGGGTGTGATGCCGGCGGTCGTGTACGCTCTCAGCGAGAGCAAGCGCAAGGTGCCGATCGAGAAGATCCGTCAGGGCCTGCTTGCCGGCGCAGCCATCGGCTATCTCTGCAAGCACAGTGCGACCCTCTCCGGTGCGGAAGGCGGCTGCCAGTCCGAGATTGGTGTCGCCTCGGCAATGTCGGCGGCCCTCATCGCACAGATCATCGATAGCCCGCCCCAGGTGATCGAGAATGCGGCGGAGTCCGCCCTCGAGCATCATCTGGGCATGACCTGCGACCCGGTCGCCGGCTACGTCCAGGTTCCTTGCATCGAGCGTTGCGCCTTCGGGGCGGTGAAGGCCTGGACAGCCGTCATGATCGCGACCAACGAGATCGCATCGCGCCATCGCGTCGATCTCGACACGACGATCAAGACGCTGGCCGACACCGGTAGGGACATGTCGGCGAAGTACAAGGAGACGAGCGAAGGAGGGCTGGCCGCAAACCTTGTTCTTTGCTGAGCCAGCCACGGCATGGTCGCCACGGCTTGCCGTGGCGACCTGACGGTAGCGCCTTGGGCAGAGGCAGAACCGCAACCCGCAGAGTGAGGGGGCAGCATATGGCATCTTCCGACGGCAGTGCGTCCGGGCATGCGCCGCATGCCAAGTATCAGCGGCTGATCGCGGCCGCCGGGCAGGTGCCCGTGGCGGCCACCATCGTCCTCCATCCCTGCGACGAGACCTCGTTGCGCGGTGTGCTCGAAGCTGCTGAGGTCGCGGGTGGCTAACGGGACAGGTCGATCGTGTCGATCGCGGGGTCAGGCTGGATGCTCCAGCGTCACTCGGGAGCGGCTCGGTCAAACCTGAGATGAGACAGGTCACGACGGTCGCCTTGGACCAAAACTTCGGGAACATGAGCCGCTTCAGCAGTCACTACAGACGCTTGTTCGGGGAGTCTCCATCCCAGACGATCCGCGCGGCACGAATGACCTTTCACGCAGCTGAGCAGGATTAGCGTAAAATTGCGTCGATCTTGCGCGCAGCCGACTGTTTGAGGGCGAGTTGACGGCACGGTCAGATCGGAGGGAAGCATGAGCGGGATGTGCAGAGCCCTGTTCTATGCCTGGATGTCCATCGCGCTCTTTGCGCTGTCGCCTGCGTTGGCACAAGCCCCCGCCCCAAGACCGGCAACCACATCGCCCCAGCAACCCCTCTACAAGCCGGAGGAGCTCGACCAGATGCTGGCGCCCATTGCGCTCTACCCGGATTCGCTCCTGGCGCAGGTCCTCATGGCCTCGACCTATCCCTTGGAAGTAGTCCAAGCCGCGCGCTGGTCAAAGGCCCACCCCAACCTCAAGGGCGATGAGGCGGTGAAAGCCGTGCAGGAGCAGACCTGGGATGTCAGCGTGAAGTCGCTGGTCGCATTCCCCCAGGTGCTCGCCCAGATGAACGACAAGCTTGAGTGGACGCAGAGACTGGGCGACGCGATGCTGTCTCAGCACCAGGATGTTGCCGCCTCGATCCAGCGGCTGCGGAAGATGTCCTACGACGCGGGCAGACTGCAGACGGGAGACCAGCAAAGGGTGACTGTCCAGCCGGCCTCGGCGCAGACGCCCGGCGCGCCCCAGACAATCATCATCGAGCCGGCCTCGCCGCAGGCCGTCTACGTGCCCTCCTATCAACCGTCATGGGCCTACGGTGCCTGGCCGTATCCCGCCTACCCGCCCTACTACTATCCACCGCCGGTCGGCTACGGTTATGGCGCCCCCCTGCTTACGGGCTTCATGTGGGGCGCCGGAGTCGTCGCGGCCGGGGCGATGTTCTCGAGCTGGAACTGGGGTGGCGGCGACGTCAACGTCAATGTGAACCGGGCCGCCTCCATCGACCGCCGTTTCGATGGCAACCGGTACCAGAACGGGAAATGGAGCCATCAGCCGGACCATCGTCGCGGCGTCGCCTACAGAGACGCCGGCAGCCGCAGCAGGTACGGCGCCTCCGTCCCCGGTGCCGACGGCCGTCGCGACTTCCGCGGCAAGGACGTCGTGGGCCGTCCGGGCGGACGCGGTGGTATCGGCCAGGGACAGCGGCCCGGTGGCGTCGGCCAGGGACAGCGGCCCGGCGGCATCGGCCAGGGACAGCGGCCTGGCGGTGTTCAAGGCCAGCGGCCAGGCGGCATCGGCCAGGGACAGCGGCCGGGCGCCCGCCAAGGCCCACAGGGCGGTGCATTTGGTGGCATCGACCGCGGCGGTCAGCGTGTCAATCGAGACGCGGCCCGGGGACGAGCGAGCGGCGGGTATCGTGGCAGTGGTGGCGCGCGCGGCGGTGGCGGACGTGGTGGTGGCGGACGTGGAGGTGGAGGTCGGCGATGAAACCGAGGTCACCCATAAACTTGCGCTACATCCTGCTGACACTGTGCTGCGTCGTGGCCACAAGCATGGCCCCGACCTTGGCACAGCAGAAGCCGCAACAACAGCAGCCTGCCGCCGCTGCCGCGCCGCCTACCGGCCAGCAGGCCTTCGAGACGCCCCAGGCGGCGTTCGACGCCTTCGTCGCCGCCGCGCGCAGCGCCGACCCCGCCCAATGGCAGAAGGTGCTGGGCGCGAACTATAAGGATCTCATCCCCGACGACATCGAGGACGTCGAGGAGGTGCGCAAGAAATTCCTCGAGGCCTACGCCGCCGGCAACAAGATCAACATGGACGGCGATTCCAAGGCCGTCCTCGAGGTCGGCACCCACGGCTGGACGATGCCGATTCCCCTGGTCAAGGGCGGCGACGGCTGGCGCTTCGACATCGTGGCCGGGGCCGACGAGATCGGCAACAGGGAGCTCGGCCGCAACGAGCTCGCCGTCATCCAGGTGCTGCTGGCCATCGTCGACGCGCAGCAGGAATACGCCGAGGCCGATCCGATGAAGACCGGCACGGGCCAGTATGCGCGCCGGCTGCTGAGCTCGCCGGGCAAGAAGGATGGTCTCTACTGGTCATCGCAGCCGGGCGAGCCCGAGAGTCCGCTGGGCGATCTGATCGCGCACGCCCAGGCTGCCGGCGCCACCGAGGGATCGGGCTACCACGGCTACCACTATCGCCTACTCTACGCGCAGGGGCCTGACGCGAAGGGTGGCGCCCGAGACTATATCGTGAACGGCAGGATGATCGGCGGCTTCGGGGTGATCGCGTGGCCCATCACCTACGGCACGACCGGAAACACGACGTTCATCGTCAGCCAGGATGGCGAGGTCTTCGAGAAGGATCTCGGGGCGAACACGACCGCGGCTGCAGGCCAGATCAGGGCCTTCAACCCGGACAAAAGCTGGAAAAAGTCCGATACTACGCCGTGAGGTATTCACGGCATTGCGCGTGGTGCCGAATCCGGGAACCACGATGTGCAACAGGATCGTCAACCGGTTGCGCTTGATGTCAGGGTTGGCAGTGCTCGGAGTACAGCGGCGGAATAGCCGCCGAGACCGTCTCGGTCTGCGCGCGGCATCGGGGGGCGGCGATGAGGATACCGGTCGGTCGTCGAGACAGCTTGGCGAAATTTGTCATGATGGCCCTTGCGGTGACACTATTGTGGGTCAGCCCGGTCATGGCGGCCACGCTAGACCATATCCGCGAGAGCAAGGTAATCCGCATCGCCTATCGCGAGGATGCACCGCCCTTCTCGTACAAGGGAGCCGACGGGCAGCCAACCGGCTTCATGATCGACCTCTGCCGCATGGTGGCGCAGCGCATCGCGCAGCAGCTCAAGGTAGCAGACCTGACGCTGGTCTATGTGCCCGTCACTGCCGCCGACCGCTTCGATGCGATCAAGCAGGCGCGCGCCGATCTGCTTTGCGAGGCGACGACGGCAACCTTGACGCGACGCGAGGTGGTCGATTTTTCGCTCCCGACCTTCGTCGATGGCGCCAGCCTGATGGTACGTGCCGGTGCGCCGGACGATCTCAAGGGGATGGCCGGCCGCAAGATCGGTGTTCTGGGCGGCACGACCACGGAGCTGGCGCTGCGCAACGCGCTGCAGCGTGCCGCGGTAAATGCCGAGGTGGTTCTGATGGACTCGCACCCTGAGGCCATCTCGCAGCTCGACGACGGCCGGATCGTTGCCTATTTTGCCGATCGTGCGATTCTCATGTCCCTGGCGCGAGACAGCAAGGCGCCGGACCAGATTCGGATCGCAGAACAATATCTTACAGTTGAACCCTACGCGCTAGCGATGTCGCACGGCGACAACGCGTTTCGCTTGGCCGTCGACCGCGCATTAAGCCACATCTATCGCTCGAGCGACATCGTGCGATTGTTTCAACGAGCCTTCGGCGTCAACGTCAACCAGAGCCAGCTTTTGCACTCGCTGTATGTCGCGGCCAGCTTGCCGGACTAGTCCTTCGATCACGAGATGGGCTGTGCAGGCTCCTCGGTTCACGACGAACCGTGGTCGTAGCGCGAGCACTGAGTATCCCGTGCGTCAGAGCAGGGGCCGATCTGTTGCGGTTCACAGTTTTCCTGCAATTTATCCCTGCCGTGGTCGACGGAGCCTGCCATGAGAGTGAACGGCAATATCGGGGCCATAGAGATGAAGGCGCAACTCGTCGTGCGGCCTCTACGACCTTTGCATTCCGCAACCGACGCGCTGCGACCTGCGTTTCGCAATTTCCGCCACGTGGCCCACGCCGCAGCGCTAGCAGCATCACTCGTCGTCATATCCGCTCAGGTGCATGCCGCTGATCCACCGTCCGACCTCGAGCGTGGCCGCTCGTTGGCGCGAACCTGGTGCTCCCAATGCCATACTGTCGAGCCCGGGGACCGGCAGCAACGCGCCGACGGGCTGGCATCATTCAGCGCCCTGGCCAACGATCCGCGGAACACACCAGATCGTCTACGTGCTTTCTTGACTCGTCCGCACGGTCGAATGCCAGACTTGAACCTTTCTCGGCAAGACCGCGACGATCTTGTCGCGTACTTAGGCAGCATGAAAGAGGGGCGCACCACCCACTAGACTAGCCTACAGCGGGCCCCTATCCGATCGAAGTCGCACTTTGCTTCTGCCAATTCCAGCCGCTCGCTCCCTCATGCCGAGAGCATCACGCTGCCGGAGAGGAGGGCTGAACGGCGGATTGTTCTTCGTCCGCTATGGAGAACAAGGCGACGGACTGCGCGAAACCGTTGAGTTCGCGAGTGGCAAGCTGCTGTATCGGCACGACGCCGGTGGTGGGGGCGGCCACAATCCCCGGCAGGGCCGCCCTGGCGATAGCCGCTCTCGATCAGGCGGCACTGGCCGGCAAAGACCTTGGCCGAGAACTCGCGGCTGTATTCACCGGCCATGGCGCGCTTAACGCCCTTGACGATGGTCGACACCGGGCTGCCATCGTTCTCAAATTGCTCGGCGCAGTACTGGACGCTGATGCCGGCCCGGCGGCAGACGTACTCGTAGTAGGCGCTTTCGTCGGCGTCCTGAAACCGACCCCAGCGGCTTACGTCGTAAACCAGGATGGTGCTGAAGTCGGCAGTCCCGTTCTGGACGTCCTCGATCAGGCGGATCAGGGCGTCGCGGCCGTCCAACCGCAGGCCACTCTTGCCCTCGTCGGCATAGGTCCTGACGACAATGGTCCCGCGCCGTTCACCCGCACCGGTAGCGAGTTCAGCATTCTCGGTGTGGCGTGGCAGTATCGATGGGGCGCAGGATATTGAGAACACTTGATGGCGATTGCGCCAACGTCAAACGCATAGGCCGGCGGGCCGATGTCCGCTCAGGGTCAATCTCTGAGGAAACTTCGCAGCGTGTCCACCGTCTGGAATTGGGTTCGCAAGCAGAAGTGAGACGAGCAAGCTTTATTGGGTTTTGAACCTAGGCTGACCGGCCTAGCGCCTAGGCGGCAGGATCGTCCAGCGCTTGATGACAGGGCTGTTAAAGCAAGCGCGCAGTTTGCAGGTTCGCAATTCGGTTAGCAGAATCAATTCCGGCCATGCTGGGTTGTGGTCAACGCCAAGAGTATGGCGGGGGGACAGTCGATGGATGGGCTGCCGGCGCACCAGCAGGAGCGCATCGGCTTTCCGCGAACGCGATTTCGCGATAGCGACGAACTCGCTGCCGTGTACCGAGCCTGGGGTATGGATGTCATACAGCTCAATGCCGAGACGGGCGATAGCTGGACGGCAACCGGGCAGCTTGGCGACCTTCGTGTCTGGGCGACCAGTTTCACGGGCCGTTACGGCATCCGCACAGGCCTGCCGCCGGGGTCGGCGCTCGTGCAGATCAGCTCGGGCCAGCACGGCGGTAGGCGGATCGGCGGCCTGGAGCTTCAGCGCAATGATATCCTCGCCGGCTTCGCGGGACTTGAGATCACCGGAATCGTCAATCAGCAGCACCGGGGCACCAGCTTCGTGATGCCGCTCCACTATGTCACGGACGCGTTGGCAGAGCGTGCGCCCGGGTCGGATCGGCTGACGCGAGGGACCTCACCGTTGATTGTCTCCAACAGCCGGTCCCGGGTCGCGACGATGAGCCGGCTGATCGACGCTGCGATGTCTCTTGAGAGCGAGCACGACAGGATTTTGGCGTCCAGCGATGTTGCCGACGTGCTGATCGGTACACTGCTGCTACCGTGGCATCGCGCGACGGATACAGTCTTTAGCGTGCCAACATTTCAGCGCCTGCCGATCGTGCGGCGTGCAGAAGAGTTCATGCGCGCGCGACTGGGTGATCCACTGACGCTCCAAGACATCTGCCGTGCGGCGCGAGCAAGCCAGCGTTCGGTCGAGTACGCATTCAGCGGCACGTATGGAATGGGGCCGAAGCAGTACCTGAGAGCGCTGCGCCTCAACGCCGTTTGGCGCACTCTGATATCGCAGCAGCCGAAGGGGGAAAAGATCAAGGAGATCGCGAGACGCCATGGGCTCTGGCACATGGGACACTTCTCGGCCGACTACTATCGCGTATTCGGCGAAACGCCACAGCAGACCAGAGCGCGGCGATGGTCGGGGTGACGACAACCAGGCTCCAAGGTCCTGCCGGCAACGGGTGGTGACTGACCGACCTTGGCCAGCCGATTTCCGGTTTGAGTCCGACGCCCTACTCCATAAAGGCGCGCAGGACGCCCGGCGCGGGATCCTGACGAGGTCCTGGACTATGTAATCGACTGGCGATCCAGGCTGAACAGCCTGCCGGCATCGCCGGGCGGCACTATCACCGGCGTGGAATGGAGCATCGCCCCGGCCACCGAGCTGACGCAGCGTCAGCCGGCGACAAGGACATCAACGACCACGATCGTTTGGTTCGGTGGTGGCATTGCTGGCACCATTTACCGCGCCACCTGTCGTGTAACGACGGCAAGGTCGTACGAGGGAAGAAACATACCACCTGCCCGTGATGGATGGCGGCAATGAGGCGTCATCGCCTGCCATGGGCGCCTTGTCGCGCTCGCGAAGTAGGAGCACGTCATCATCCGTTCGCACCACAATCATACGTCCGGTACCGACGATAGCCCCGGCCCGACATGGTATTCGCGATCCGAGTTGCTGCTGGCGCATGGCGCTAGCCGGCGGCGAGGCTTGGCGCTGCCGCCGATCCAAGCGTGATGATGTAGCTGCCCGCAATATGGGCATCTGATCCGTACCACCGGCATCGTGTCACTGGTTCCGGGGATCAGCTGGCCCAATACAATGGGCGCCCCATCATTTTCCCCATTGGCCATGGATTCCCCCTTCCCCAGGCGGCGACCGGTGTTCGTCGCACTGTTGATCACCGTTTGGTCGGTTACATGTTAGAGCCGCGCCAATTTCCTGCAGTGTACTGCAAACGTGGCGAGGATGATAGTCAATCGGCGGCTGCGTGATGGGAGGCTGAGTAAAGGCAAATAAGCAGAGTGTGTGCTGCGGAAAACACGGTCCGGTCGTGGACCAACCCACAACGCTCAAGCAGCGCTCGCGAACAGGCCCTACCGATGCAGGACAAGGCAATGCCCGCATTGCCCCAAAAGCGTATACTGGCGTAGGACGAAAGCATGTCCGCCATGGGTCAGCAGCCGACGTAAGGGCCCGAATTCACCTTGGTCTGCTCTACCGCCAAAAGCAGACGTCGGCGGCCCAGGTGGCTAGGTCGGCTTCGGGCCACAAGCGGACATCGTCGGGTGCGCGCTCAGAGCCTAGAGCAAGCCTAACACGGCAAGCAGATGCCTCGACCGTGCCAAGACCCTACGCATAGGCCGCATAGAGGGCATCCAGCTCACCATCCTCGTCGAACTTGCGAACAAATCGATCCTCAATGAGGTCCTTAACTGAAACCTTCAGCACGCGAGGATCATGGATCGATATCACTTTCTGCATCTTTGCCAACGGTGCCAATGAAGGATACGGTTTGCGTCGCAGCTCGCCTAAACTGCTTGCAGCGCTTTCTTCGTCGGTGATGCTGAGGGCTGCGTTGAACGCCTGCATAACCTTCGCCTTGTTCTGTCCGCCAAGGCACAGCGCTAGGGCTTCTAGAAGTGCGTGCACGACCTTCGAAACAACATCGCGATTGTTCGACAGAAAGCCATTGGAGACAACCAGCCCGCCTCCATAGCTGCTGATGTGTGGCGGATATTCTTTCAAGAGGGCAGCAAACCCCTTGACCTGTAGTTCGCGACTTTGTGCGACTGACACTAGCGCACCGTCGATTTCGCCCTGCTCCAAAGCGCGGAAGATTTGGATTGGATTGCCTACGGGCAGAATGGTGATTTCGTCTCGCCGCGGATCTAGCGCCAACTGTTCGAGCGCAAGGATCGTTGATATCCAAAGTCCAGCGCCGATTACTCGCGCTCCCAGCCGCTTGCCGCGCAAATCTTCCGGCGTATTGATCCCGGGTCGTGCAACGAGATGGCCCGAAAGCCTGACGTCGCTGAAAGAAGCGACAAGGCGCAAATCTGCTCCTTCCGCCGCCTGCAACAAAGCGGCTGGCTCGCCAATCATCCCTAACGGCATGTCGGCTGTCAGGCGGGGGAGCGTTGCGCCCTTGACGGCCATAGATCGAACGTCGACGCTGTACTTTCCGAAAAGCCCTTGCTGTTCGGCCATTGCAAGCAGGACAAGATAGGATCCAGTCCCGTCCGGATAAGCAATGCTAACGTCCATCCCGGCCATGAGCGGGGCAGCCGTTGTCAGGATCATCAAATCACAAGAGGTAGTTCTCAGCCAGCGCGATCACGCGTCGGGGCCACTTGGCTAGTCGGCTTTGGGTCCCGAAGCCGACATGCCGGTCTCGTCGCCAGATGTCCGCTTTGCCTCCAGAATCGGACATTGGCGTAGGACGAAGGCATGGCCGCTATGGGGCCCAACAGCGGACATGTCGCCTCACAAAGGTCGTCCTGCCCTCGACGGGGTATGTTATCGTGGTCACCGCCGCCTTTAGGAGATCCACAACATGAAGCGCATCGGGATCATTGTCGCTGGCTCAGCCTATCCTATCGATGGCTTCAAGGGGGGACTTCGGGATCTCGGATGGATCGAGGACGAAGGAATCCGCTTCGAACTTCGAGCAGCCGAGGGCCAATTGCATCGGCTGCCTAAGTTCGCCCTCGAAATAATCAGCCTCGGCGTCGATCTTATCGCTGTTATCGGGGCCGTGACAGTGCGAGCGGTTCGGCAAGCGACCTCGACGATTCCCATAGTGTTTGCGGTCGTTGTCGAACCGATCGGCGACGGATTAGCCTCCAATTTGGGGCACCCCGGGGGAAACGTTACTGGAGTAACCACCTTTGATCCGGAGCAGGCGACGGCGCAATTGAAGTTCCTAAAGGCGCTAAATCCCAACCTTGAGCGGGTCGCTATATTGAGTGATCTCGGCGTTTCAGACTGCATGTCGACTTCGAACCGGGATGCGGCTCGCGGTCTGAGAATCGAGCCACAAATCATCCGCGTGGAAGCCCCTTCTCCGGAATATGAAAAAGCCTTTGAGGCCATGGAGCGCGAGCGCGCGCAGGCGCTGGTCGTGCTGGAAGAGCCGATCAATCAACCGCACAGGAAGCGAATCGCCGAGCTAGCTATAGCCCACCGGTTGCCATCGGTTTTTCCTGTATCAATGCTCGACGCCGGGGGGCTGATTGCCTATGGGACCAGTCTTCGCGATGCTGCGCGGCAGATGGCGCAATACGCCGATGCAATCTTGCGCGGCGAGAAGCCAGGCGAGTTGCCCATCAGGGCGGCCTTGTCGCACGAGCTTGCGGTCAACCTCCAGACCGCTGGGCAGCTTGGCGTAACTATTCCATCCGAAATGCTTGCGAAGGCGAACCACGTTACCCGGTGAATCTTAAAAAGCGCCGACGGTGGATGTCCGTCGGCGGAGTCGAAGTCTGCTTTGGGTCAAAAGGCGACCTGCCGGAATCGTCGCCAGATGTCCGCTTTGCCTCCAGAATCGGACATTGGCGTAGGACGAAGGCATGGCCGGTCTGGGCCACAAGCGGAAGTAAGTGCACTCACTCGATCACCTCGTCCGCGCGGGTAAGCAGGGCCGCTGGGGATACCGACGGTACGTGACCGGGTAGTTCAGACGGCGCTGCGGATGGTGGTGGAGCCGATCTTCGAGGCCGGCTTCGCGGCACAGAGCTATGGCTTCCGCCCCGGACGGGGTTGCAAGGATGCGCTGCGCCGCGTGGATGGGCTTCTGAGGGCAGGCTACGAGCACGTCGTGGACGTCGATCTGAAGAGCTACTTCGACACGATCCCGCACGATCGTCTGATGGCTCTTGTTGGCCAGAAGGTGTCGGACGGGCGCATCCTGGAGTTGGTGGGGCAGTTCCTGCGGCAGGGCATCCTCGATGGCCTAGCCGCGTGGACGCCCGAGGGCGGCACGCCGCAAGGCGCAGTGATCAGTCCATTGCTGAGCAACATCTATCTTGACCCCTTGGACCAGCTGATGGCGGCCTCGGGGTACGAGATGGTGCGCTATGCCGACGACTTCGTGGTGCTGTGTCGCAGTGAAGCTGAAGCGGCCCAAGCCTTGGCGATGATCGGGCAATGGACGGCGGCAGCCGGCCTTGTCCTGCATCCGCTCAAGACGCGTACGGTCAAGGCACGGCAGCAGAGCTTCGAGTTTCTGGGTTATCGCTTCGAGGGCGGCCGACGTTGGCCGCGGGCGAAGAGCCTGACGAAGTTCAAGGACACGGTCCGTGCCAAGACACGTCGAAATTCCGGGCACAGTCTGGAAGCGATCATCGCCGATCTCAATCCGGCGCTGCGAGGCTGGTTCAACTACTTCCAGCACAGCTACAGAACGACATTCCCGTCGCTGGACGGCTGGATACACACCAGGCTGCGAAGCGTGCGGCGCAAACGGCGCAAAGGGAAGGGAATAGCGCGTGGCGCGGATCATCAGCGCTGGCCAAATGCGTTCTTTGCCAAGCACGGGCTCTTTAGCTTGCGAGCAGCCCATGCGCTGACCTGTCAGTCCTCTCGCAGGTAAGACCACCAACCGGAGAGCCGGATGCGGGAGATCTGCACGTCCGGTTCGGAGGGAGGGGGAGCTAACGCTCTCCCTACCCCTATCCGGGGAACTACTCCGCTGCCTGCAGGCGTGCCACCTTGGCGCGCTGGTCGTCGTCGCGGTGCTTCTTGGCGACGGCTGCCTTGCCGCCGGACGTCGTGCTGAACATCTCCAGCGTCTCCAGCTCGTCGGCGCTGGGCGGCGTGATGGCGATGTCGGTGTACGAGGCCCTGGCCGGGTCGCGCGCGACGCTGCGGTAGATGCTGTAGGCGTCGTAGGCCATCCTGGCGTAGCGCAACGCCTTGCCCGCCGTCTCGGCCCAGTACTTTGGATAGAAAACGAGCGGGCTTTCGATCGGCATGCCGCTGCGGCGATCGGTGCGGTGCTTGCGCCGGAAAATGCCGCCCTCGAGCGGATGCACCTTCTCGATGCGGAACATCATGATGAACCACATCATCAGGCGCATGCGGGAGCGCGGCCGGCCGTCGCGCAGGACCGCGGCGCGGCTGATCACGGTCCTGAAGTGTTCAGGGCTGTAGTAGGAGTGCCAAGCCTCCTCATAGACCTGCTCCCACTCCTGGTCCGACATACGGGCGTGGTGCGTGACGCGATGGTGGACGTCGTACTTGTTGAGGTCGGGATCCATCCAGATCCGGCTGTTCAGCAGGTTCCGGTGGTCCTCCGAACCCGGCAGCGGTGTCAGGATGAAGAACTCCAGCAGGTCGACCGGCAGCTCGCGCTTGATGATGTCGATATCGCGCAGGATCGATTCGCGCGTGTCGTTGGGGAAACCCAGGATGTAGCCGGCGTAGGTGGTGACGCCATACTGGCGCCACTTCTGCAGCATGTAGCGATACTCGGTGATCTTGTTCTGGCGCTTCTTGGCCGCCATCAGGTTGTCGGGGTTGATGTTCTCCAGCCCGATGAAGCACCGGTTGACGCCGGCCCTGGCCGCCTTCTCGATGAAGCCCGGGATCTTGTGGCAGAGCGTGTCGACCTGGATCACCAGCTTGAACTTCAGGCCCACTTGCTCGCGCAGCTGGATCATCCTGTCGAACAGCGCTTCCCAGTCCTTGTTGCGCGCGAAGTTGTCGTCGGTGATGAAGAACTTACGCACGCCTTGCTTGGCGTTGTCGCGGATGATCAGCTCAAGGTCGTCGGGCGTGCGGAATCGGCTCTTGCGGCCCTGCACGTTGATGATGGTGCAGAATGAGCACTGGAACGGGCAGCCGCGGCCGAGATCGAAGCTCGAGCGGCGGCCCTCGGTGCGGCGCACCGCATCGCGCCATAGCATCGGCACCGGCTGGCCTTCCAGCGACGGCAGGTCCTTCATGCGGTTGTAGACCGGCTTCAGCGTGCCGGCCCAGGCGTCGCGCAGCACCTCTTCCAGGCCGCCGTCCTCCGATTCGCCAGCGAAGATCGAGATGCCCATCTCCTGTGCGCGGCGGATCTCCTCGGGCAGCTCCTTCAGCATGGAGATGCAGCCGGAGACGTGGAAGCCGCCGATGGCGACGTGCATGCCGAGGTCCAGGAACTGCCGCGCGAGATCCATCGCTCGCGGGAACTGATTGGACTGCACGCCGATGAAGCCGATCAAAGCACGGCCGCCGGCCCGCCTGATGGCGGCCACGATCTTGCGCGGCCGGATGCGGTAGTTGGTTTCGTCGTAGGCGCTCAGACGGATGTCGACGTTGGGGCCCAGCACCTTGCGCTTCTGGCAATCGAGCGCCAGGCCATGAACCGCCGCCAGCGTGTTGGCCGGGATGGCCGAGCGCAGCCACTGGATCGGGTAGCCGTCGTCATCGTAGTGCGTCGGCTTGATCATCACGAAATGGAACAGCTCGGGAGAGGCCATGACATCTCCGCCCCTGGGATCGCTGCCCCTGTTGTCGGAAGAGCCGGGCATCAAGCGCGCACCCGGCTGGGCCGCAGTCCCGCGCGGCAGGCCACGGTCGTGGTCCGCCGCGTCAGCGCCGAAGTCGATATCACCGGGAAATCCCCCAACGCCCCTAAGGTAGTTAAATCATAGCTGACAATCCAATATGGAAGATACAGCAAATAACGGATTGAGAGGCCTTCAACCTTTCTGTCGAGGTGGAGCTATTGCATGGACGCCGCCCCATGCTTGGGCCCGCGAGGCAAGTGAACCGGCAGAGGCGCAGAGGCCGGAGGACCGACACGCCTGCACCTCCGTCTGCTCCAGAACCGCATATCCGTCTCGCGGTACACCGCCGTCGCTGTGGTTAAGTGCTCCTGCGTCTGCGGCCGGTTGGCTGTCCGCTGGTCGAGCTTGCCGAGAGCCGAGGTAACAGCGGGCGACGAGGATGAAGGACCTGAAGCAGGTCCTGACGGAGCGGAACGAACAATTCCGAAGGCGGGATGCTCGGCCCAGTCCGCCGGCGCTGCAGATGGTCATCGACTGCCCATTAACTCCGTGGCTAGTGGGTGGTTTCCGGAACGCTGCATCAAGTAGGTTATCAGCTTGCAGACCTTCACTGTGGCCGCCGGGGCTTGATCGCCCCGCGGAGCAGCACCTAGGATCGAACTTCGGCTGCGCGTCTGGCGTCCCCACAAGGTGGAGGAGAAGATGCCTAACGACGACGTCGGCGCTCGTGCTTCGACAAGTGTGCGGCAAGCAAAGTCTATTGTGGACCGGCTTGGCTGGGCATTGTTAACCATGGTGATAATGCTGCTCGCAGGCTGCGGTCCTCCGTATCTTTCGGATACGTATGCCACC
This sequence comes from Vineibacter terrae, assembly GCF_008039615.1. Lineage (GTDB taxonomy): Bacteria > Pseudomonadota > Alphaproteobacteria > Reyranellales > Reyranellaceae > Vineibacter > Vineibacter terrae. The sequence goes on from NZ_VDUZ01000007.1 coordinate 194,452, forward strand.
TCGACACCAAAACCTGCGTCATTCAATACGAGGGATGTGGCCCATATGCCGTTAGTGGTGCTGGCATTCGTGGCACCGAGCAATCTCCAAGGCTTAAGCCCCGCCCTGTCCCACGCGCTCAGCGGTGCGCTTGCCGAAGTAAATCCACCCGTTCGCGCAATTCCCACCCACGAGACGCTGAACCGGCTTACGGATAAGGGATTGGCGACAGAGTATGCTGACTTGCGCGCAGGTTTTGCGCGGACTGGAATGCTGGACCGGCAGCAGTTGCAACGGATTGGCTCGGGACTTGGCGCGCAGTACGTGCTGCTGCCAGGGCTCGCACAATTGGACGAAGAGATACTCGATAAGTTTGAACTGGCTGGATTTAAGTTGATCAGGAACAGGGTGACGACGCTGCGGCTGTGGTTGCAGGTCTGGGATTCGAAGGCCGGTCATATCGTCTGGGAGTCGTCTGGCGAAGCTACCACGGCGACCGTGTTTTTGACCCCGACGCAAACAGTCGCCCTGGAGCAGATCGCAAGGAAACTGTTGGTTCGCATGATCCAAGACGGTTTGCTCGAATCGAAGATGGAGACCAAGTCTATCGTGGATCATTGAGGTGCGAAGGCCCGTCCAAGGGGTCGAACGGATCATGCGCGAGCGGCCCCGCCTGGGGGGTCAGAATCGCGAAAGGTGCTTCCACCTGCGTTGGAGGTCGCGTTATCAAACTTCCGAAGCCGGCTACGAGCGCCAGCAGGAGTACCGCGGCGGCCATAAAGTAGAAGACGCCGTCAATTCCAAAGCGCGCCATTAGATCCGCACCGATGAGGGGCCCCAGCACCGAGCCGATTCCGCTGACCAGGATAAGCCGCCCGCTTACCGCCACGACCCGATCAGCCGGCATGCGATCGTGCGCATGAGCGACGCAGACAGGATAGAGTGTTGACATGAATCCGCCGAGCAAGACGGCGGCTGGCAGGATCGCAGCCAGGTTGCGCGGCAAGAAAACCATAACAACGGCAGTGCCCGCAAAGCCAAGACCTAGGAATGCCACCACGATGCAACGGTCGAACCGGTCGGAGAGGCGACCGACGGGTATTTGGAATGCAAATCCGCCAAGCACAGCCACGAGCATAAAGAGCGCGATGGTCTCTCGTGGGGTGCCTTGATTTTGCATCCAAGCCGGAACGAGCGAGTAGAAGGCACCACCGACGAGCCCGCTCAGGGCACAGCCGGTCACAGCGATCGGCGCGGCTCGCGCGAGCACACCGTACGGCAGCACAGCCTCAGGGCCCACTCGGGGAGGCTCAGCGCGGGCCGAGGTAACCATGGTCAGTGCCACAGCGAACAATGCGACAATCACATTGAACGGCGCCGCCGCCTTGATATCCGCTCGAATTATCAAAAGCTGGCCCAGCGCAAGAGCGAGGAACGTGCCGACCATATAGATCGAGAAGACCCGTCCCCGCTCGGATGGCTGGGCCTTTGCGGTCAGCCAGCTTTCTGTTGTGACGAAGAGACCCGCACAACCGAAACCAACGATCGCGCGCAGGACGACCCAGGCGAGCGATCCGATCAGGAGCGGCATCATGGCAACAGCGACGGCGACCAAACCGGCAAATGCTGCGTAAGCTCGAATGTGGCCGATCCGTTCGATGATTGTGTTGCAACGAAACGCACCGAAGGTAAAACCCGCGAAATAGGCGCTGAGCACCAGGCCCGGGACGTCGAAGCTCTCGATCGCCACTCGCAATGAGACGAAGGTTCCGAAGAAGCCGTTGGCGAGTTGTATGATGCTCGTGGCGACGACGAGCATCCCGATTTGTGTGCGCATTGACGTCAAAGGAATCACCATTCGTGTTGATGGCCGCAAGGGCAGTTCCCGCGGCAATGGAAGGTGAACCAGAACCGGCGGGAGAAGTACTCGCGGCGCTCGTGCGAGGCGACCACGCTGCCGCCGGCGTCGCAGCCACTGATGGGTGCCGCCTAATTCTTCCGGCGCGTCATGCGACTGGGCTATCCGAGACGCGAACAGGTTCCAGATTGAATGGGAGCACGACTATTGCTTACGCCAGCATATAACCCAAGTTGAAAGCCTACTTCAGAACGCTGTACGGGGGCAACGGGATCGCGGGTCTGCCCAGCGAGGCGGTCGGATAAACGGACACAGAATGACCGCTGTGGGTCAATTGCGTCAGTTTCAGCCCTGGTTAGACTCGTCTGCTGGCCCCCATGACCGGACATGATTGACTCAGATTGGCCCTTCTGGGTTGGTCCACTGACGGAAGCCGATGTCCCTACCGGTCTTGTGACCCTTCAATATTCGCCGGACCTATTGCCTGGCTTGCGACGGGCAGACGCGGTCGCCCGAGGCGTCGGCGCTTCAATGCGCGCCACTCGGGCGTTTGGTACAGGGCTCGATAGGCTTCGGCGGTCGGGCTGCGCTGATCGGAGATGAGCCACCCAACACGAAGGCCGGCGCGGGGTCACGGGCCGGCCTTGGCGCAACGGCGCTCGGCGTACCCGATGCCGGCGTCGTTCGATCCGTCGTCGTCGACGGCAACAGCATCGAGGAGGTTGCGGTGGCGGTGTTTGGGCAGGGCGGGAGGGCCAAGACGGCTGACGTCCGGCACACCGGCCAGCGTCTTCACCTGGCGCTCGAGGACGTCGCTGACCTGTGGTCGCCGCAGCGCCGCGCCAGGGTGTGCGGCGAGAGCGCGCCGCGCGAGGAGCAGTCGATCCAGGCCGGCATGGTCGAGCCCGCACGAGTTTCTCACGCCTCGCCGCGCGGCATGCGCGTCACCTGATGCCCAGGCTTGCGCCACCATGGGTAGTCCCAATTGCCCCTAGGTCCAATTGCTACAAGAAGTGGAGTGATGGTATCATGCCGACACTCGCTGCCAGGCCGGACGACGTCCTCGTGGCCGATGTGCCATTGAGCTCCTCGCCCCCGAAGTGGTGCTTGGGAGAAGCGCGGGGGACGTCGATGTCCAATTGTGAGACAGAGGCGAGCATCCGAAGGTTGTCCGTCTGCTGGCAGTGCGGGAGCAACACGCTGTCGCTGGTGCAGCGAGCCCCTCATCGCATCGCCCCTCATGAAGTCCTCACTTTTGAATGCTGTCAGTGCCGGAGCGTCAGGTCCGTTACCCACCCAGGAGATGGCCGAAATGGTAGAAGGACATTTCGGGTAGAGGAACGCATTGCGGAGGCTGAGTTTCTGATCCGCAGGCAGAACGAGCTGATCTCATCAGGGCGTGCCGAAAACCCTCGGAAAGCGGCTGAGCTGCTCCAGGTCTTGCAGGCCATGCTGGCAACGCTCCTGGAAGCGAGAGCCACCTACGAGAGGCGCCGCATCGCCGACGAGATTGTTAGCTCTACGACGCGGAAGCACAAGCGTTCGAGGCCGCTGCCAATGAACGCCCCGAATAGCGCCAATGAAGCCAGTGTCCTCCCTTTGACCCTTTCGATTGACAGGCGAAAGCGACCGGTACCAAAACCGTAACAGCTACGCTATAGTAACGGCTCGCCTTCGTCTTTCTGATCCAGATTAACAAACTACGTACGTATCCCCCTCCAACTAGAACATGTTGCGTAGCGGTCTTCCGAGAGGAAGGGGGAGCGTTATGGAGTATCTGTGTCGCTTTGAGCAGTTCAGTGATTTCGGTGACTTCACGCAGGAGCTTCAGGGTTGGGAGACGACGTTCGTCCAGCTTTCTGTGGGTCAACTGAAAATCGACCACGGCTGCTTCGATGCTGGCGATGTGATCTTGCATCGGACCCGGTTTGGGCTTGGTTCGGCCTGCAGGTCGACGAGACGTACCGATTGGCCATCGCTCGCCATTGACCTCTCACCCAAGCGCTGGTGCGGCATCGATGTGCCGGTGGGTACCGTCCGACTGATCGTACCGGGCCGGGAAATGCACGTCGTTTCTCATGACCCGTGGGACACGCTGTTCATCAGTATTCATCGAGACACGCTGGCACGCTGGGCTCCTGGGGTGGCTGACGCCCTGGATGCGGACCTTACGCCAGATCACTACCTGCTCCCTTCCGATCCGACGGCGGTTGACGCGCTCATCGGGTGGACACAGGCGCTTCTCTCCGCCCGGCCGGCGATAGATGATGCGGATGAGGCCAAAGAGTGGGCGGGTGCGCTTCGACAGCGTCTGAAGCAACACCTGCTGGCGGTCCTCGGTAGCGAACCGCCAACACGGAGAATCTCGTCACTACACCGCGTTGCCCGATACGACGCCGCCCTGGCGGCGTTGGAAGCGATTCATCGGGCTGGCCCGCGCAAGGTGACCGTCGCAAGCCTTGCACGGGAGCTCGGCATCACCAACCGCGCCATCGAGTATGCCTTTCGGTCGGTCATCGGCGTCGGCCCGTCCCAGTACATGCTGGCGGAACGTCTAAATCGCGCCCGGCATGATCTGCGCGGCGGCTGGCGATCCAAGTCGAGCGTAACGACCATCGCCTTCCAATATGAATTCGAGAACCTGAGCCGGTTCACGAGCCAGTACACCCGGCTGTTTGGTGAGCGGCCGTCTGACACGTTGCGAGCGGCCAAGAACGCACTCGGGTAGGCTTAAGCGTCAGTTGCTGTGGGTGAAAGGGGCCATGTTGTCCGAGCGTGGGAGGGAGCGATGTCTCGGGAGCTTCAGGCTAGGCTGTTGGCTGCCTTCTTCGCCTTCGTGGCAATAGCCCTTGTCGTTGTTGTGGCCTGGGACATGAGCACCCCGCACGGCCTCGCCGCCGCGTCATTGGAGCCTCGACTCGAGGTTCGATAGGTATGCGGGCCGGACAGGTTATCGGCATCTTCTCGTCACTCTCGACAGTTGCGCCCGGCCCGACCCTCCGCCGGGCGCTTTCCGTTAATGGTTGGCGTCATGCGGATCGACGTGTCCTCGGATGTCGACAGGATCATCCGCGCATACGCTGACCTTGAGGAGCGACAGCTCCCTTTCGCCAAGGCCAAGGCGCTGACCAAGACGGCGCAGGACGCGCAGCGCGAGGTGCGAGCCGACCTGCCAAACCGCTTCACCCTGCAACAACTGGGTACCGAGCGGGATCCGCATCAAGCCGGCGAAGAAGACGGCGCTCACGGCTGAGGTCGGTTCGCTCGAGCCGTTCATGGCGCGCCAGGAGACGGGCGGCACGAAGACGGCGCGCGACCACTCGCGTGTCGCCGTGCCGTCGGAAGCGCGACGCAACAAGCGCGGCATGATCCCGCGCGGCGAACGCCCGGCGGGCCTGCGCGGCAAGCCGCGGGTGTTCCTGATGAAGACGCCGGGCGGCGTCGGCATCGTGCGACGGGTGACGAAGAAGCGGCATCCGATCCAATTCCTGTACTGGCTCAAGGCCGACGTGCAGGTGAAGCCTGCCTTCGGCTTCAAGCGGACGGTCGGCACGACGGTCTCGCGCGTCTTCGGGCCCAACTTCGTGCAGGCCCTCGACCAGGCGCGCGCGACCGCGCGGTGACGCAACTTTCTTGCGGTCGTCCCCGATCGGACCGATCGCGGGTCCTTCACGGCCGGATCCGCCGAACGGGTAGGCATTGAAGACGAGATACCCAGACGCTGTGCGGCCATTGCGGCGCCAGGGGACAACTGCGGCCGCACGTCGTGTGGTTTGGCGAGATGCCGCTGCGCATGGACGAGATCTATGCCGAGCTCGATCGCTGCACCCAGTTCCTGTCAGTCGGTACCTCGGGCATGGTCTACCCCGCTGCCGGCTTCGTGCAGCATGTCCGCCGCCACGTGCCGCGCGCCCATACGGCGGAATTGAATCTCAAGCCGTCGGACGGTCATTCGCTGTTTCGCGAGCGCGTCTATGGTCCGGCGACCGAGGTCGTGCCGGCTTACGTCGAGAAGCTGCTCAAGAGCGGCTGGAGATAGCAGCGTCGGCAATGGCGCGCCGCCGCGCGCCGGAACGCATGTGAGCTGCGGGCGTTGTCCGGCTGATTGATGCTGGAGAGATCATGCGTTCGATCATGCTCGCGTTGACTCTGGGCTGCGTGTCGTTGGTAGCCGTGCCGGCGATGGCTCAAGCCAACAATCCGCCATCCACGACCGTACCACCGTCGGTCTGGGAGAAGATCAAGGGGAGCTGGACGGACACCAAAGGCGTCGTGAAGGAGCAAAGGGGGCAAGCTGACCGACGACGACCTTCTCGAGATCGAGGGGCGGCGTGATCAGCTCATCGGCAGGATCCAGGTGCGCTACGGCGTGTCGCGCGAGGAGGCCGAGCGGCAGGTGCAGGCATGGGAGAGGCAACAGCGATAGCGACAAGAGCGCCGGCTCCAGACAGCAAAAATGCAAATATCGGCTCTTGTTGTCTAGTGACGGAGGGCCTTGGCTAAGGCACCTTATGTGAAGTTGCAGTAGTGGAAAGATCTGAACTCTGTCGGGGAGAGGTCAGGTGCGAATCCCGATACTGTGGGTGGCGGGGGGCCGCTGTGTCGTTCGTCCATTTTGCTGCTTGGTGGCGCTCCTGGCTCTGTGCGCGCTGCCGTTGCGCATCGCCGGTGCCGATACGCGCGAGGTTGTGCAACTGTCGCTCGGCGTCGGCCTTACGCCGGCACATTGGGGTGTCCTGCTGGCAGCAGGACATAATGATAAAGCGAACTACGACTACGCCACAGAGGATATCGCTGAACGCCTGCGCCGCGTGGGTGTCAGCAACGTCCGCGTGCTCACGGCCACACCCGAGCATGCCGACCGCTCTGGCGCGGCGCTAACGACCCACGACGAGATCCGCGCAGCCTTCGCACGAATTGCCGGTCCGCAAACTGCCGCCTGCCTCTTTTTTATAACGTCTCACGCCAATCGTCGCGGCATCTTCCTCGCCCTCGACAAGAGCCAGCAGTACCTGACGGCCAGGGACCTGGACCGCTATGTCACGGAGTCGTGCGGCGACCGTCCCCAGGTGCTCATCCTGTCGGGCTGCTACAGCGGCGCGATGATCACCACCGCCATGACCCGCCACCCGAAGCGGATCGTGCTGGCGTCGGCATCGCCGACTACAGTGTCCTATGGCGCCACGACGACCGAGCGGCACCTGAATTTCGAGCGTTGTCTGATCAAGGCGTATGATGCCGGCGTCGCCACGTGGCGCGAGATGTTTGAGCAGGCTCTGCCTTGTGTCGAGGAGCGTGAGGACTGGCTGCGCGTGCCCGCCTCGAAGCCGGAAGCCTATATCGGCCCGGCGGTTCCCAATCTCCGTATCCCTGGGCGGTAGGTGCGTGCCGGCCTCGTGCGAAGCTGGGCCATGGACGTGCCGCCTCTCATCGTACGTTGGCCCTTGCGCAACGAGATCAACCATCATGGTATGAGCTAGCCGTAAGCGCTGTTGCGGCCCCACCAGTCGCGCGGAGGCCTTACGCGACGGCTGACGTGGTGGCGTCGATCGCGGCGGCTCGCATCTGGTCGGCGTAGGCCCAGGGCAACAGCTCGTCGAGTCGGCCATTCGGCGCTTGAGCGCAAGCTTGCCGAAGAGCCAGGCTAGGTAGGCCTCGGGGGCGATGGCGTTGAGCTTGCAGATCTCGATCAGCGACCCGAGGACGGCCCAGTGCTCGCCACCGCCATCGGAGCCGGCGAAGAGAGCGTTCTTGCGATGGAGGGCGGCGGAGCGGATAGCGCGTTCGACAGCGTTGGAGTCGATCTCGATGCGGCCGTCGTCGAGGAGTAAGCGCTGTTGTGGCCCCACCTAGCTTTTGCCGCACGGGATGTTGGATGGTGCCGCCCTCGGCGAGGGAGGCAGGGCATATGTCGGACAGTGAGCATAAACATATGTCGGAAGCCGGCGAAGCGCGCCGGCTGGAGATCTTCACCGGGGCCGGCCGCCGACGGCGCTGGTCGGCGGCGGCCAAGGCGCAGATCGTAGCGGAGAGCTATGGGGGCGGCACGACGGTCAGCGGTGTGGCGCGCCGGCACGGGCTGACGGTTCAACAGCTGTTCACCCTGGCGCCGGCAGCTGCGGCAAGCGGCGGGAAGCCCGGCCACAGAGCCCGGCTTTGTGCCGGTGGTTGTGGATCGGTCGATGATGTGCGGTGGCGGCGGCCGGCGTCGTGGTGGAGATGGCCGGTGCGATTGTGCGTGTGCCAGCTGATGCCGCGCCGAGGACGGTGGCGACGGTGCTGCAGGCGCTGCGGTCCTTGGCATGAGCGGTGAAGGGTTTGCGGTGCCAGCGCCGACAGGGGCGCGGGTGTTGATGGCCACCCGGCCGGTGGACTTCCGCAAGGGCGCCGATTCGCTGGCGGCGCTGGTGCAGACGGAGCTTGGGCTGCAGCCATTCTCAGGCGTGGTGTTCGTGTTCCGGGCCAAGCGGGCAGATCGGGTGAAGCTGCTGTATTGGGACGGCACGGGCCTGTGCCTGCTGAGCAAGCGGCTGGAGGATGGCCGGTTCCGCTGGCCGCGCCTGCAGGACGGGGTGATGCGCCTGAGCGCAGCGCAGCTTGCGGCGTTGCTCGAAGGGCTCGACTGGCGGCGCATGCATGCGCTGCGCGTGCCGGCGCCGACGGTGGCGGCGTGAAGGCCTGCGAATCGCTGCCTTGCACAGAGCACGGTACACACCGGGGAGAGCCTGTGGTTTGTTGCCGCCCATGAGCACGGCGTCCACCAGCGAGATCGAGGCCCTGCGGGCGCTGCTGCAAGCGGAGCGCAGCAAGGTCGAGCAGCTGGAGGCGGAACGCCAGGCGCAGGGCGATGTCCTGGCCCAGCGCGAGCGCACCATCGAGCAATTGCGCCAGGTCATCCGCGAGCTGCAGCGGCATCGCTTCGGCCGGCGTTCGGAGAAGCTCGGCGCCGATCAGCTGGCCCTGGCGCTGGAGGACATGGAGCAACAGCTCGCTGAGGCCGAGGCAGCGCAGGCCGAAACCGCGAAGGCAAGCGGTGCAGTGCCGGCCGCGCCGCATGTGCGCCGGCCGCGCCAGGTCAATCGCAGTGCGCTGCCCGAACACCTGCCGCGCGAAGAGGTGCTTCTCGACATCGCCGACAAGACCTGCCCGTGCTGCCGCGGTGTGCTGCACTGCATCGGCGCGGAGCGCAGCGAGCAGCTCGATGTGGTGCCGGCCCGGCTGCGGATGCGGGTGACGGTGCGGCCCAAGTACGCCTGCCGGGCCTGCGGGGAAGCGATCGTGCAGGCGCCGGCCCCGGCCCGGCTGATCCCGGGTGGTCTGCCGACCGACGCACTGGTGGCGCACGTGGCGGTCGCCAAGTACGCCGACCATACACCGCTCTATCGGCAGGCGCAGATCTTCGCGCGCCAGGGCATCGCGCTGGACCGCTCGACGATGGCCGACTGGATGGGCATCGCCGCCTTCATGGCGCGAGCGCTGCACGCGCGGATGCTGGCGCTGCTGATGACGTCGGCGCGGCTGTTCGCCGACGAGACCACGGCACCGGTGCTCGACCCCGGTCGCGGCCGGACCAAGACCGGCAAGTTCTGGGCCTATGCCCGCGACGATCGGCCGTGGGGTGGCAGCGACCCGCCGGGCGTGGTCTACGTCTATGCGCCCGACCGCAAGGCCATCCGCCCGGCGGCGCATCTGGCCGGCTTCGCCGGCATCCTGCAGGTCGACGGCTACAGTGCCTACCCGGCGGCGCTGGACGGCAAGGTCACCTTCGCCTTCTGCTGGGCGCACGTGCGGCGGCACTTCTACGAACTGCACGACCCCAGGGCCGGCACGTTCAGCCCGATCGCCGGCGAGGCGCTGCGGCGCATCGCCGAGCTATACCTGATCGAGCCCGACATCGGCCGGCTTGACACCGGCCAACGTCGGACCTCCGCTAGCAATGAGCAAGGCCATGACCATGACAGCGCTCGCACCACCGTGATGGTTTGGAGTGGTGGGCGGCTTATCGGTCGACAGGAATCATGGCGTGGCGAGACAACAGCGAAGCAGATCGATTGTGCGCGAATGTTTGACTTATGTATTGCACCAAGTGGTGGTTATGTTGATTTCTAGATAGACCGAAAAGCAGCAAATCCAACATTTTAGCATTAGAACAGTTCACTTGCATGGCACTCAGGGAGTGTCTAGGTTCCCGGGATATAGTCTTGTGCTCCGTGGAGTGAGCCAACAGGTTTTCGGTTCACGCCAGCCGGCGACGCTCGGTTGTAGTGCGGCCCTTGCTCTTCGGCGCGGAGCTGATTGATGGCGCATGGCCCGGCACTTTTCGATTCCTTCGTTCTTTCGGCAGGTGCCAAACGCCCTTCTTCGCCGCTGTTTCGTGGCGCATGGACTGTTAGTCGATTTCGACTTCGAGGCCATGCCGGAGACGCGGCCGAACAAGCTGCTCGAGGCATGGCGCACGCTGCCCGATGCCGTGCGAAACGAGATGGAGGCAGAATTCACCGAGGTTTTCGATATGGCATGCGAAAAGGGAGCTCGCGCGATCCTTGACGAAGCGCAGTGGCAAATGCGCGCAAGTCCAGATAGCTATAAGGCGTTTGCTGACAAGCTTGCCTCGATGCCCGGGCATTTTGAGCGCGCAGTGTCCGTTTTCCTGGACCATCGCGACCTTTGGCGGGGCGCCGCGCTCTTCTACCATGCTGATACGCTCCCCTACTGGCGCAAGCGTCCGGGTCTGCCGCGGGTGTCGGCAGCAATCGAGTGCGACAGCCGTCGCGAGCTAGCTCTCGGCATAGGGACATGGTTCCACGAGGTCGAAGGACGAGGTCGCAGCTGCATGGTCGAGCTGCTCCGGCGCGACGATCGCGACTATTTTTTCGTCTATCCGGAAGACTACAGTCAGCAGAGCATTGAATGGGTCGATGGCCAGTTCAGCCGCCGGCCGCACAATCCCGCCTTCGAGATCGTTTATGTCTGGTCCCAGCACGAAGGCACGCTCGATTTCAACCATCGCGGCGCGCGTAAAGCGGTCGAGCCGCTGCAACGCATTTTTGCCCGCGCCATCCTGAAACTAGACGACCTGCCGCCCGAGACGAAGCATCAGCGGGTCTATGATCTGAATCCCCTGCGATCGCGCGGGTTTCAGTTCGTCTATACACCGGATGGCGGCATCCTACGTGTCGCCGTGCGCAAGCTGCGCCTGTCGTCTCGGATACGGTCCGGCGACAGCATGACATTTGAGGCCGATATCGCCGCCAATCCATTGGCTCTGTACGACCTTCTAGAGGAGGTGGAGAGATCGATACCGCTGACGGGTCAGTGGAATGTAACCCAAGCGGAGATTTCGGTGCTGATGCTGACGGCCAGCGACAAGCCGCCGAAGACGGTGACCTTTCAGATCTCCTGGCCGAATTCCTGTTCACTCAAGTACGACGCCATAGGGCTCAAGCTAAGGGCGATGCTGAAGGCGTCGGGGATCGAGCCTCGTTGACGCCCGGGGATGCACTGGTCGAACTGCTAGACCGCATCGGGGCGGTACACGCTGGCGTGGTCTTCGTCGATGAGCGTGAACTCCGCACCTGGCCTGCTGTGGCGGTAAGGGCCATGAAGTCGGCCGGGCTTTTGGCTGCAGCGGCACCGGCTCGAAGCGTCGTCTGTCCCGGTTGCGAGCGGCAATGCACCATGCCAGTCCATGTCATGCCGGAAATGGGTACGGCCCCTAATGCCTTCGTCGTTTGCGACAAGCGCTCCGACATCAATCGAGTTGCGATAGAGCCGGATGTGCTGACACGCTGGCAAGCCAGCGGTGAAGCAGTTGCGGCGATGCTGGCGAGGCTGCTTCGTCTGCGACGGCGGGGAGGCGTAGGATCTCCAGCGAAGCACTGGGAGGTCGGTGTCTTTCGGGGCCCAAAGCGGTCACGAGATTTGGTGTTGATTGCGGATGGCGAGCTGAAACTCGAAATCGCAGGTCATTCGGTGGCGGTTGCTGAAGTTCTGACCCTCCGAGGCACAGGGTTCAGGATTGCAGCCGGCAAATTGATTGATTTCGTTGATCACCCGCGCTCCGGCGTTGGCCGTGACCAATCGGCCCAGGAGACGGATCAGCGGATTATAGCAAGGATGAACGAGCTCAAGCCGCATCGCAGGGATTTTCGGAAGGCTGTGGCCGCCGAGGAAGGAATAAGCCCCTCGCGCGTCGGACAGCGCGTTCAGCGGGCAAAAAAACGAGGCTGGTCAGAGACTTAACTGGATAGCTTGCGCGATAGCCCCCTATCTCGTGTCTGAATGGCGTCACGTCCAGCGACATACGCGGAGCTACGAACGTGACGCACGCCATCCTGAGACTTCCAAAGGTGAAACATCGCACCGGCCTTTCCCGGAGCACGATCTATGCGGCCGTCGCCTCGGGCAAGTTTCCGAAGCCCGTCACTCTCGGCACGCGGGCCGTGGGGTGGATAGACGAAGAGATCGAGGACTGGCTTGAGCAGCGCATGAAAGCGCGTCGCCAGAGAAAAGCTTGAGCGGCGAGTTCGAGCGAGCTGGCGGGGTGTGTCATGCCGAATTTTGGAACCCCTCCTCCTGCCGCGGGCATACGCTCCAAGCGCGAGACGTTCAAGCGCACAGCTGCTGCCTTGCTGGGCCAAGCCGAGGCCGTTTGCCGCTACCTGCTGCCGAGGGGCCGGCGCGCGGGGCACGAATGGACCGTCGGCAGCATCGATGGCGAGCCGGGACACAGCCTGTCAGTCAACCTGCACACGGGCGTGTGGAAGGACTTCGCCGACTGGCCCGGTGGTGCTGACCTGATCTCGCTGTGGGCAGCTGTCAGCCGTATCCCCCAGGGTGAAGCCAAGGCGGAAGCCGAAAAGTGGCTGGGGCTGGAGACGCCCCGGCAGCGCAGCAACAATCAGGTCCGCCAGGTCAACGACGTACCGCCGATGCTGCCATCACACCCGATAGAGGACTGGTGGACGGGCCGACCGGCAACACGGCAGTGGAAATACTTCGACGCGGCCGGCAACCTGGCTTGCGTGGTCCACCGGTGGGACGATCCGGAGGGAATGCGCGACAAGGTGATCCGCCCGTTCCTGCCAGATGGCCGGATGAAGGCGCCACCGGCGCCGCGCCCTTTGTACAATCTCCCGACGATCCTTGAACCTGGATCCAACGCTCTGATCGTTCTGGTCGAGGGTGAGAAATGCTGCGACGCGCTCGCCGAGCTGGACAACCCCGACCTAGTGCCTGTGACTAATATCGGCGGCGCTAACATGGTTGGCTACACCGATTGGACGCCGCTGGCTGGAAGACATGTGCTGCGTTGGGCCGATAATGATCGCGCCGGCGAGACCTGGAAGGAGGCAACGCGGGCGAAGCTCCTTGAGGTAGGCGCCGCCTCAATCCGCGATGTTGTCGTGCCTGTCGGCAAGGCGGACGGCTGGGATTGCGCCGATGCCGCGCCCGATGAGCGGCAGCAGCTCATTGAACGATGCCGCGAGGCGATTTCGGGGGAGCCGACGCTTAGTGACCTCGCGACAGAAGGAGTGGACTTCCCACAGGCAGGTCCCGATGCCGTAGGCGACAGAACGCCGGCCTCGGAGGCCGATCCGGACTGGCCGCCGCCCGTTCCGATTGAGGCTGAACTCAGGTCCGTCAAGCCCTTCGATCCCCGCATGCTGCCGGAACCGCTGGACGGGTGGGTCGTGGACGAAGCGAAGCGAATGGCGTGTCCGCCCGACTTCATCGCAGCAGCGGTTCTGGTGGCGTTGGGTTCGATCGTGGGGGCGCGTTGCGCGGTCAATCCCAAGCAAAATGACTCCTGGCAAATCGTTCCGAACATCTGGGGCGCGATCGTGGGTGATCCGGCGTCCAAAAAATCGCCGGCCATGAGTACCGCCTTTGCCCCGCTGAACCCACTAATGGAGGCGGAGAGACAGATGCATGAGGATGCCCTGCTGAAATATAGGGCCGACAAAGACATTCACGACGCAAAGATTGAGGACATGAAGGCTCGCATCAAAAAGGCTGCGGCAGGCAAGTCGGATAGCGAAGACATGGACGCCTGCAAGAGAGCGCTCGAGGCGCTATACAAGCATGCGCCCAGGCGGCCACCTTTGCATCGCTACAAGACCGACGATACCACCATCGAGAAGGCGGGTGAGCTGCAGCAGGACCAGGCCGGTTTGCTGGTCAAGCGGGATGAACTGACAGGCTGGTTCGCGAGCATGGACCGCTCAGGCCACGAAGCAGACCGTCCCTTCTGGAACGAATCCTGGAACGGCAACCAGAGCTACGACGTCGATCGGATCGGTCGCGGACATATCTCGATCCCGAACCTGTGCCTGAGCATCTTTGGTGGCATCCAGCCTGACAAGCTCACGATGTACCTCTCGCGGACGGTCGACGCGCTTGAAAACGACGGCCTGCTTCAGCGGTTTCAGATGCTGGTCTATCCCGACCCGGTGCCGGATCGCGGCAAATGGCGCGACCTTCCGCCGGACAAGGCAAAGCGCGATGCGGCCTTCGCGGTCTTCGAGAAGCTGGCGACGTTCGAGCCGCTCGCATGGGGAGCGAAGCCTGCAGGCGATTTGCATCGCTTCCCCTTCTTCTGTTTCGACGAGGGGGGCCAGAAGGTATTCATCGGCTGGTTCGAGGTGCTGTACAGCCGGATAGACAATGAAGAAGAGCCGCTGATCCAGCAGCATCTGGCCAAGTACACCAAGCTGTGCGCGTCACTGGCGCTCAGTTTCTTCCTGGTCCGGAAGGCTGCCGGTGCTGAAGCAGAGCTGATCGAGAGAGAAGATGTCGTGCGTGCTGTGGCGTGGTGCGAGTTTCTTGAAGATCACGCCAGGCGTTGCTACGGCCTCGTTCTGGACAGGGGCCAGCGGGCGGCGCAGACGCTGGCGAAGAGGCTGGAGCAGGGGAAGCTCGCCGACGGCTTCACCGCATACGACGTTCGCCATCAAGGGTGGCGGGGCTTGAAGGCCGACTCCGAGGCTCAGGCGGCGCTCAACTACCTGGAGGGCGCGCATTGGCTGAGGGCGAAGGCCACTGCGCCCGGTCCGGACGGGGGAAGGCCCACGGTCCGCTACAGGATCAACCCCGCCATCCGCCGTGAGGACAAAAAGGGCAGGTCATGAGCTTGTTCGACTGGGCGCTGCGCGAGTTGGCTGAAGTGGCGAGGGAGGGTACTGCGAAAACTGCGGAAACCTCTCGTGCATCAGTTTCCGCAGTTTTCGCAGTGGGTACCGGGCCTGATTCGGCGCGCACGCGCCCACCCTCGATTGGCCAGGCGCAACGCGAACTTCCGGAAAGGACCTGCCCGAGGACTGTGAAAACCGCGGAAACCTCCATGCCGGCAGTTCCGGCAGCACCTATCCGCCCTGCCAGGCAGGCCAACGCCCGCGGCAAGGTCATCGTGAAGGGGCTCCGATACGACTTCTCGCCTGCAGCGACGCGGTCGCTCGCCCGCCATCAGTACAGCGGCACGCCTTCTGGCGTGCCAGATCAGCCAGCCGAAAAGGCCGGGTTAGGTACTGTGAAAACTGCGGAAACCCCTCATGCGGCAGTTTCCGCAGCTTTCGCAGTCCCCCCAGCGACCTTTCCGGAGTCGATCCCTCCGGTTTCCGCAGTTTTCGCAGTCTCCAGAGGGGCCATTTCGTGGATGCAGACACCCTGCGGGGCGAATTCGAGGAACGCGCCGCTATCATGGAGTTCGACGGCGGACTCAGTCGCAAGGATGCCGAGGCGGCGGCATGGCAGATCGTCTACGGCGGCCGTTGAGCGATGAGCACCGCAACAGCCCGAGTACCAGTTGTGGTAACCTATGCCGTTGCATGGAGGCCAGCATGCCCAAGCGTATAGAGCGGCCGGAGCTCTCAGCGGACATGCCGGCAGACTCACCCGAGCCGGTCGCTCTCCTGACCGGCCCGCGCAAGAACGGCAGCCACTACGTCAAGGACCCGAAGACAGGTCGATGGGCCCCGGGACCTAGCCACCGAACCGGCCAACAGGAGATTTTTGCGGTTGAGTACGCCCGCAACGGCGGCCGTGGCACCGAGGCTGCCCGACGGGCGGGTTATTCGGAGAGGATGGCCGGCAGATATGCTTACCAATTGCTCGAAAAACCCAACGTGCAGGTCTTGATCCGCAAGGAACAACGTCGACTGCTGACAGGATTGGCGTCGCTGGCGCTCGCGCAGGCGAAGCTGATGCTGGAGGATCCCGAGACGCCTGCCGGGGCGCGCGCGTCGCTGATCACCGCGGTTCTCGACCGGGCTGGCCTGGCGCCGGTGAAGGAGCAGAAGGACGAAGAGATCGATGGACGCGACCTGCGGGAGATGAGCCTGCAGGAGCTGGAGGCGCTGTGGCGCGATCGCTGCAAGGTCATTGAGGGCGGGCAGGCGGAGTCTCTCCTGACGACGATCGGCGAGGAACACCCGGAAGAAAGCAGCGGGAGCGATTCGCATGCACCCTGACACACGACACCATGCAAGCAGGCTGGACGAAGAGTTCCAGTGCGACGTTCTCGAAATCCGCTACGATGTAACGAAGATGGCCGGCTATGTCTTCATGGCGGACGACACCTATTGCAACGCGGATGGCGTCATTGACTTCTTTGTGCGTCTCGATCCGGCTGTTAGGTACATCTACACGTTCATGGGCGACAACGAGGATACGTACTACGTCAAGCTCGCCGGAAGCGCATGGGCTTCGTACCGCCCTCCACATCGTTTGACGCGCCTTTCGACGGTGCCGGGACGTTGATCGCGGCTGCGGGTGTCTGGCGGCAGTGACGGACGGTGCAGGGGATCGACCGGGAGGAACAAACGGGCGTGGTGATCTGAAGCTAGGCTGTGCCTCGCGATCGCGACTCTTTGCCAACCCGTTGCTGCGCCGTTGAATTCCTCATGCCGCGGCTCGCACTGCCGCGATGTCGACGACCTCGGCGACCTGGTTGCAGTGATCTGCCCACTCGCTCATGAGCTGGGCTCGCTTCTGGAAAAGGTCGCCACGCTGGTAGGCCGCTTCGGTTTGATCCTTGACGACATGGGCCAGAGCCGCCTCGGCGAGTTCGCGCGGATGGTTGGTCGCCTCTGCACACCAGTCTCTGAATGACGATCGGAAACCATGCGGCACCACGGGGCGGCCGTTCCGCTTCGGGTCAATCCATTGCTGGTCTGCTCGTTCCTTCCTCTCGGCGTTCATGCGGTCGATCACGGCGGCCATGGCGTTGTCGGACAGGCCCTTGCCCAGCTTTCCGCCGGGGAATACCCAATCGCCGTGTTCCTTGGCTCGAAGCGGGAGCACCTCACGGAGGATGGCGACGGCGGCCGGACTCAGCGGTACCCGGTGCGGCCGGTCAGCTTTCATTCGCTCCGCGGGGATGTCCCAGGCTGCCGCATCCAGGTCGAACTCCGGCCAGCGGGAAGCAATCGTTTCAGTTGTCCGTTTCGCCGTCAGTATCGTGAACTCCAGTGCCCGCGCTGCGATGCCGCTCTGGTTCCTCAGCGCAGCCATGAACTCCGCCATCCGCGTCCACGGTAGGGCAGGGTGATGTTGCACGCGCGCGATTTTGGACCGCCGTGGCAGCAAGTTCTGCAGGTGGCCGCGCCAGCGGGCCGGGTTCTCGCTACTGCGCCAGCCGCGCGCCTTCGCGTAGTCCAGAACAGACTCGATGCGACCACGGACGCGACTGGCGGTCTCCGGCTTCCGGGTCCAGATGGGCTCGAGGGCCGACATGACGTCGCTTGTCTCTATGGCGGAGACAGCCCGGCTGCCGAATTGTGGGTAGGCGTACGTCGCGAGGGTCGAGGACCACTGCGCTGCATGCTTGGCGTTCCGCCAGCTCGGCGCGTGAGCATCAATGTAGCGGGTGGCGCACTCCCGGAAGCTGATGGCCTGAGCAGCCTGGACAGCGGCGGCTGATAGCTGAATACGCTTTGCCTCGATGGGGTCGATGCCAGCAACAAGCGCTTGCCGCGCATTGCTGGCTTTCCTGCGTGCCTCGGCCAGTGAAACGTCCTTCAGCGCACCCAGGCCCATATCCCGGCGCCGACCGCCGTGTCGGTACCGAAAGACCCAGGATCCAGTGCCGGCGACGGTGACTTGAAGGTACAATCCATTACCATCTGAGTAGAAGCCGGCAGATTTTGGTCGCTGCACATCCAAGGCGGCCAGCCGATTGATTTTCCGTGCCATTGCGAGCCCATCCACTTACCCATCCAAGGTAGCTGGATTGTACGGGATCAAGTCGGAGGTCGTAAGACACAAAGAATGGAAGAGACTCGGAAAATACAGGAACAATGGATGTCCTAGGAAGTCTTCGGACATTACTGCGGCGGACACCCTCTCCGCCATTTAGCAATAGCTAATTTTTTCAATGATGTAGCGCTGGGTTCGTAGACCCAAGTGTTACATGATTGTGAACGTCTCGATGGACTCCAATTGACGGTACAATCGTGACTTATCGCAACGTTACGCCCACTGTTTCTTGCCTCGGTCAAACTTGCGCCCGTTGTCCGACCGCCAACCGCTGGCGCACCTGCTCATAAATCTCGACCACGCCCGGCATGGTGAGCGTGACTGCTAAGCCGAACGGAACGGGCTCGTCGACTGGGACGCCTTGGTCAGGATCTCGCTGCACCGCAAGAGGAATGACCATCCCGGCGCTCACCACCGGGGCTTGGTTGCCGCTCCAGCAGCGTGTGAACACGGTGCCACGGTTCGTCTGATTTCCGTCTGGCTGATTGGAATGTGCCCTGATGCGGAGAGCCTCCTTCTCCCTTGGCTCGAGCAGCTTCAATCGTACGGACCGATAGCTCTTCCGTCCCGGCGAGGTCGGCGTGAACCAGGCGAGTGTGGCAAACAGAGCATGCGGGCGCGCCTGACCGCCCATGGCAATCGGCACTGGCACGTTGACAATAGCGACCTTGTCCCGCTCAAGCGTGCCGGCCGCCCAGAAGGTCGCCCGGTCGCCGGCACAGGCAACGGCATCGTCGGCTTCCACGCAACCGAAACCGAGAAAACGTCGGATGTTGTCCCTCTGGCGCAGGTGGTACTTTCCCTCGGGCGGACCGATGGTAGCTCGGATCAGTGCGGCCGCTTCCTCTGGCCACCTCGCCGGATGTGCGATCAGTGCCTTGAGCAACACGGCCTTCTGGACGTGAGAGAGGCCGAGAAATGTGCCACCATAGGCCGCCTCGAGGGCGTCATGGATGCGATGCGCCGTACGCGACGCCAGCGCGGCGGCCGCGCTGCTGCCATTGGTGAAGCCGTCGACGTCCTCGCGGCCACCTTGGGGCGGTGCGGCGACCTTCAGCCCCGCAGATCGGGTTGCACGTGCCGGCATGACCTCGATGTGGAAGTGATTGCGGACAAAGCGCAAGTGCTCGCGACCGCCCGGCATTAAGATGTCGGGTTTCACGCTCAACGCGAATCCCGGCCCGATTGCGCTCGAGGGATTGGCCATACGTACTTCGCCATATGGATCGACGTTCACCCGCGCCGTCGCGCGTTCGGCCGCGCTTACACGGTCCTCGTTGCAGGCGCCGATCGTCAGGCCGTTCACCGTTTCGGCTGGCGAGAAGAGGCGTCGGTCGGCGACGATGTCACCTAATGCCCGTAACGTCTCGGCCGCTCTATCGTCGGCGGCTGCGTCCTCAAAAGTGGTGCTGTTGGCGTAGGCCGGGATACCGAACGGCTGGAGGCAATTGCCGGCGCTCACGATGAAGAGCAGGCCGAACCGATACGCCAGCCGATCGAGCAGTCTCGCCCACGGCGACAACTGCCCGTGAAAGGGCCGGCGAGGATTCCCCAGCGAGACGTTGACGATGAGTACGCCCGGCGAGGTGGCCTGGGGTCCGTCGCGCATAGCAACGACGGCGGTGTAAATCAGGTCGACGATTAGCCGGTCATCGGGGAAGGCGTCGCCGGCGCCCATCACCGGCACGACGTGGATGCGGCGGGGTAGCGGCGGCTCGGGGCTGTTTCGGTCACCGTGTATAATCAGCGACGCCATGGCGGTCCCATGAACCCGGTCAGCGACGGGCGCGGCCGCCTCCAGCCCGAACAGGTCGTCAACAACGAGATGAGCGGCAAGGAGCGCGTGCGCCGCAATTGGCACGCCGTCGAGGAGTGCGAGGATTGGCGTACCAAGCGCGCCGGCAGGGCGAGCGCCATCGGGATCCTCCGCGTCTGCGACCTCGATCGTGCTGGCGATGCTTTGCGGTCGGATGTGCATGACGGGCTCGAGGCCGACGATGCCATCGGTCGACCGTTCAATGATCGCGCGCACCGCGCGCACCGGGAGTTCCACCAGCATCGCGTGATACGAGATGTCGTCAATGCGAGCGCGCGAGATCACTCGGCCGCCATGAGCTACGACGGCGGCACGAACCTCGTTCTCTTGGACCACCCCGGTCACAGGATTCGCACGATAAACGAGTTCAATCTCCAGCTTGACACCATCGTCGTCGTCACGCTCGAAGACCTCTTCGGCGAGGATGTTGATTTCTCCGGGTTGGACCCGATCGACGGGACCCCAGGGTCGGAGGTTCCGCAGCAAGGCGAACACGTCGCGCCATGGTGTCTCGCCGAACACGAGCCGCCCCGCTTGCCAACGCCGCCACAGGGACTCAAGTTCGCGGAGCGCGCGAACGTCAGGCACCATGAGGTAGGCAACTGGCGCCTTGTCTTCGTCGTCGCCGACCAACTCCTCCTCGTCGATCAATTCAAGACCCGGCACGTTCCGGACAGCGGCAGCAAACGGCCCGATAGCGCCCCGCACCTCGAAAACGAGCAGCCGTTCCGGTGCGAGAGCGGCGGGATCGGCGCGCAGCTCAAGACCTGTGGGATCGCGCGCGAGAACTTCAGCCAAACGGTCGAACTTCGGAGAGAAGATGGCGGTCTGCCGGCCCCGCGGGAAAGCGTCAGGTCTTGGAATCGACCGCTGTCTTCCGATGGGTCGATCTTGCTGTGGCTCGGGCGTCAGCCTCAGCAGGGGTTTGCCTGGGTCGCTCGCCATTCAACGCCCCAGGTCGAACCCGCGACGACCAGAGGTCCAACTCGACTTTGATTGCACCATCGATTCCAACCTCTCCCAAGCCTAGAATTTGTCGTCGCCGCACGTTCTGACAGAAATCGACCGCCTCCGCGTAGCTGATTGCCCCGAGTTTGGCGGCGATCTTCTGGACTGACAGGCTCGGCCGGTCGGGCCAGCTTGACGCGATACGGTCCAGTAAGACCTCGACATGCGTCCGGTCCGGAGCGGGGAAGGCGAGCCGGATCTGGAACCGCCTCCACACGGCGCGGTCCAGGAGCTCGGCATGGTTGGTGGCGGCAATGGCAAGAACATAGCTCGGAAGTTGGTCGAGCTGCATCAGGAGGAAGGAAACGACGCGCTTGATCTCGCCAGTCTCGTGTGTGTCGCCTCGCTCCTTGCCGATGGCGTCGAACTCATCGAACAAGAGGACGCTCGGCTGTGTTCGGATAAAGTCGAAGAGTTTGCGAAGTCGGGCGTTCGTCTCCCCGAGATAGCTACCGATCAGCGCGTCATAGCGGACGACAAACAGCGGGAGCGAGAGTGCTTCTGCGATAGCCTCGGCAAAGGAGGTCTTGCCGTTCCCGGGTGGTCCCGAAAGGAGAACCCGGTGGCGCGGCTCGAAGCCGTGCACACGGAGCACGTCCGCCCGGACGTGCTCTTCGACGAGTTGCCGCCCGTTTTCGCGGACCGGGAAAGGTAGAACGAGGTCGTCCAGCCGCCTTCGGGGCTCAACCTCGATTATTGCCTCTCGACCAGACCCACCGACGCTCGATACCGACGTGGTCAGCGAAGGCGGGGTGATCGGAACCGCCGAAAGGGCTCGCTGGAGCCGATCGGCGAGAATGTGGTGGTTCTTGGCGCGCTCATCCGCCGCCAGCGCCTCGGCGGTCGACCTCAATGTCTCGCGATCGCCAGCGGCTGCGGCGCGTACAAGAGAGACAAGGAGGTCACTTCGAGCCATTCATTCCACTAGCGATCGGTCACGTCGCATCAAGAATCTTAACTGCGGCCGTCCGGTTTGTCGCTCGGTTTCAGCGTAACGCACAGGAAGTAGTCATGGGTCCCCATCTTCGCGCTTGAAACGCACGCCTCCCAGGTGAATCAGCCTGCTGATGGGGCGTCGCGGGTCTGTCATCTCTCACCATCTCAGACAAGCCACACGTAGCTGCCATCAGCCCATGGTAAGACCTGAGGTGGTTCTCGGCCATGGTTTAATCGGTAGCGCGACCTCGATTGGGCAGCCCAGGGCTCAGCACCCTCGCGAATTCCACCAACTTCCGGTGCTGCTCGTCGGTCTTAAAGGTCCGATGTTATTGGTGGTCTCGCGCAGCACGTCCCGGATCTGGCCTCGTTCCCGTTTGGTAGACCATTGTGGGCGTCCACGCTTAGCGCGGCGCGGAACCAAGGCGACCCCCCCAGCCGTCGGGTGACTACGGGTCGGCGTCTACTCGCCGACGACCCATCCCGACCGCTTCAACGCCGAGACCGCCGAAACCCACTACCGCCAAGCCCTTGCCCTCGCCGAGCCACGCGGCATGCGACCGCTGATCGCCCCACTGCCACCACTGCCTCGGCAAGGTCTATAGGCTGACTGATAGGCAGCAAGGGACGCAGGAGCACCTCATCACCGCCGTGACGATGTACCGCGAGATGGACATGACGTACTGGCTGGAGCAGGCGGAGGCGGAGATGGGGCAGCTTACGTAGGGTGGCCTTCTTGCAGGAAACCATGCTGAGGTCATGCGCTGCCAGTAGATGCGCCACGGCCTCCGATGATCTTGAGGTGCCGCAGGGCCGCCTCAGCCTCCACCTTTAGCGACCAGCCGTGCCATGTGGTGCCGTCCGGCCGCTTATGGGGCGTCATGTCGATGATGAGACCTGAGTAGAACGGCTCGCCGGGGCGATCCTGCGACGGTGGGGCCTTGCCGAGAAAAGCTTCCCGCAACTTGCACATGCCGCCAACTACGCGGTTGATTACCGCGCCGTCCCGATAGCCGACTTTGACGGCGAGTGTGTGGAAGTCGAGGTCCGGGTTCCCGGCGATCGTCTTCAGCACTTTGGCTTCTGCGACACTGGGGCACTCCTTCTCAAAGGCCTGGACTACGCGATCGAACAGGCCGAGGTCTTTGACCTTGTCCCGGACGGCGTCCTTTGCTGCCTGACGCTGGTCATGCTCCTCTCTCTCGCGACGCTTCCACTCTTCGTTGATAGCCGCCAGCACAGCGGACGCCTCAGCCTTCTTGACCTGGGAACCCTTTTCTAAAATTCGCCGGACGTTGTCCTCAAGGGTCTTTAGGTCCTTGGCCTCCATTCGCCCAACCTTTGCGATGATCGCGCTCGTCATGGCTCCCCCTTGAACCGTCGCCCTTTCGACGGCCGCTGCTGCGTGTCCCTCCATCTTGAGCGAGGGCGCTGCGGATTGGTGCTTGAACATGGTCCGAAGCGGTGTGGTTGCAGGCTCGGCAGCAGGAGCTGCGCGGCCTGACGGGCTATCGGTGTGACGACATCTACCCCGCATCGGATCCGGCGGTGAGCGGCGCGCGCGTTTTGGTGTACGAGCGGCCCGACTACGTCGGGCAACCCGTGCGATGGCCGCCACTTCGCAACATTCTGGGAGGCGTGAGCGCGGAAGGCTGCTCATACACGGTCCGGAGCCGAGCGGTTCGGGCCGTTCGCCAGCGCGACATCGGCCTCACGCTTTTCATGACCGCGTAGGCTGTCACTGCCTTACGCTCATTCTGCCACCGCTTCGATGATCGCGATGCCGGAAGGAGAGGCCGTGGAATGATCCGCCTAAAAGCCGGCCGTCGCGAACAGGCGTTCATACTCGGTAGCGGTGCGTTCGCGCGCCCAAACAGAGCGAGCATGTGCAGATCCATCCGGATCGGGACCGGGTTGTCATGAGTGTGCTCCGGCAGCACGGCTTCGACAGTAACACGGATGCCAGCAGGACGATCGCGCGCTGGCAATTCCCAAGGACAGCAAGGGCGGCGGCGTCATCTCCCCGGTTATGCGGCACGGGCGACAACACATAGAGGTCACCCTCGGCGGGTACGTCCGAGGAGATCTCTCCGGCGACGACGTCGCAACGCTTCGCGAGACGGCGGTCGGTAGGGCCGCGATTTTTCCCCGCGCCGACCGATCCGGTGCAGATATTTGCGCACGTATCATGCAATCGTATTTAGGTTGTACAGTCAGGACTGACTGACTATATTGGTTTCCGCGCATCTCTGTGAGACCGAAATGTCATCCGTCGTCGTCCCCAGCCCGCTCGAAGAGTTGCTGACGCAGAAGCGTTGCCAGCTCGCTGAACAGCGGAAGCGAGAGAACTCGAAGCCATGCAAATCGGCCTCAGATTATCTGGTCGAGCAGGCGCCCTCGGAGGAGCACGAAATTCTAAGTATGCTGCAGTTCTGCGGCTGGATGATGGGTGCGTCCCCGATGCCGCATATAGTACGTCTTACCTATAGGAGTAAGTTTGAGCTGACCACCTTGCAACGGAAAGCAGTCCGCCACAGGAGGCCCCTGGCAATATCTGCGCCGGTGCTGTGGACCAGAGCCTCCTGGAGGCTGCGGTGCGTGTATTACGGGATCGCCCTGCGGATGGTGGCACCCTCCGTGCATTTTACGGTGCGTCTTTCCCATGAAGTCCATGCCCGTGCATGCGATAGCGATCGGGGCTATATCCGCTATCTTCAACGCCACATTTCGCAGATCCTGCAGCGGAATTTGGGGACTGTACCGCCTTTCTATTTCGTCGTGGAGGCTGATGGGCCTAACGACATTGAGCCCCACCTCCATGGCGGTATCGGCATTGCGTCTCTATCCCTCCGGCAGCAGGCGAAGATCCGGAAACTGCTGCGCGTAGCCGCTGGCGAGTTTCCGGATCCCAAAGCCCGCCGATACCAAGCCAGGCTCGGGCAGTTCACCGACCTCATCGGGTGGAGCGGGTACATCACCAAGGCATTCGATCCGACCCAGGGCGAGATTGACGGTCGGCTGGTGGGCGTTACCGCTCGGGTCGCCAGCCTTGCGCGGGAACTCTATGAGGAGGACCGGGCCTGTCTGCTCGCCCTATACGCCGAGCTTGCTTCATCCGAAACATGACCGTGGTTCAGGCTTTTGATTTTGAAGGCCGTGGTCGGCTGGGCGGGTCGTCCTCATCTTCCGATGGGGAACCCCAGCTTCCAAATCCAGGACCTTGCATCGCCGTGGTGTCCGCGTATCGTGGACTTGGTGGCGGCGCCTGACCTGAGTCTGTCAGCGCCTCGGCGAGGGCCTTGAGCTTCTCCCTCTGCTTCGCGGTAGCCAGCGCCGGAACGGAGCCACCGATCATCTTCCTGAGCTCCGCCAGCAGCCGTCGCTCATTCTCGCTGACGGCCTCGCGGATGACCTGATTGATCGTTTCCAACATTTCGGGTTGATATTCAGCGAGGGCGAGCCGCAGCAGTTCGACCCGCTCCATGCCAAGAACATCCGCCAGCGCCGGGATCTTGCTGATCGGCAGCCGCATCTCGCCCATCTTGATCATGGCAACGATGTTCGACCGGCTGTAGCCGATCGCATCAGCGATCTCCCGGTGGGTGAGGCCGGACTCGTCGATCCGTTTGGCGAGAAACTGGTGTAGCGGCTTGTTCATGGGCGGTCCCGGTTTCTGGCAGGGACAGCACAATCTGCCTAAAGTTGCAACAGTCATCGCTGACTGTTTCTAAATGTGATGTGAGCAAGAAACATGCGATTTCATGTTCCATTTGACAGTCAGTGCTGACTGACTTATACAGGATCTACCAAGCGACGCCACGGGCATCGCAGTTCTCCAAGGGGAAAATCAACAATGACCACCGACATCTCGGCGCTGCCGGCGGCGCTGACCGCACCGTCGTTTGTGTTCAAGGGGGTTACCGGGGGCCAGACTCAGGTCCAGGTGGCGTCGACCCACCTGCCCTGGCGGGGCATCGACCCGATGCCCGGTGAAGCCACCCTGAACGCCATCGGCGCTTGCATGTGGCGCCGGGCCAGTGCGGGGGCGTTGCGCTTCGATAAGAAGTCTGCATTTGCCTCGGCTCGCGTGGAAATCCGTTCCGCCGCGTACGCTCTCTACGGCCATCGCCACACGCCTGTCCTGTCTCCCGGCTTTGACGCTGCGGATGAGCTTTCGGCATGGTTCTATTCGTTCGCCGCGGTCGCGCTGAACGGACCGTCCCGGACTTTCAAGGCGCGGGTTGACGTCACGCCTGCCCATCGGCCGACGTCCAAGTACCGCACCGCAGGAGAGCTGGTCGCGAAACGTTTGCGCAGCTCCTTCGGTACCCACAAGCCTTTTGCCATGGGGGTTGTCCGGCTGGCCGGCGAGGACGCCTGTGAGGTGCGCGGGATTGTGAGCGCCCGGCATCTCGCTGACGGAGAAGTAGCCGCCGCACTGGAGCG
Source organism: Vineibacter terrae (assembly GCF_008039615.1). Classification (GTDB taxonomy): domain Bacteria; phylum Pseudomonadota; class Alphaproteobacteria; order Reyranellales; family Reyranellaceae; genus Vineibacter; species Vineibacter terrae. The sequence goes on from NZ_VDUZ01000007.1 coordinate 220,749, forward strand.
CGCGTTTCCGGTCAAGGGAGTCGAAGTTTTCTTCGATGACGTCCCGCGGATCGAAAGCGACATCCGGCAGCTCAATCGCATGAGGATGACCGCTTCCGACGCCGGTCGCCTGACCGGCATCGTGGCGAACCCCAAAGTGCTTGGGCTTGCGCGTGAATTGTATGAGCAGGATCTGGTCGAACTCGGGCGCCTCCAGCGGGCGCGGCGTCGCCAGAAGAATGCGCAGATCGTCTCCGACGTACGGCACTAAGCCAGGCACCTGCCCCGGCGCGCAATAAAGCCGCCGGGGCTCTGGGGTTTGAACCGCTCATCGCCGCGCCGGCGCTATCTGGCTGGCCCTTTAGAACGGACCAGCCGCACGTCGGTGACCCGTTTGTCGATGGTGACGCGATGCGATTCGCTCCTGGAACTGATGAGGGAATGGCGCCAGCGGCACGGGCGCTCCGCGCCGGGCGGGTATGAGTAGGACGATGATCGAGGTTCGCAAGTTTGAGGAAGTCTTTGCGCTGGTGCGACGCGCTGGGCAGCTTACAGACGCGGAAAAGGCACTGATCTTGGCCGACCGGGACGCCACCCTCGCGTTGAGTATGGACCCGATTTTCCTCAATGCCATGGGCAACGATTTCGAGCAGTTGGTCCGCGATGCAGCATTCATTTGCAGCCTCGATGATCCCGACCTCCCGGAATGGTACAGGCCCTACGAGGGCCTCCTGGAGCCCGCGCAGATGAAGAACCTGCGGCAAATCTGGTGGGCACCGATCGGTGGAATGGATGGTGGGTCAGGCAAGACGGGTGCCGACTTGTCGCCCAAGAGGATTGATCCTGCTGCGACCCGTGAGGAAGTGGGGCCAGTAGCGCCGGCCTCGCGCACTGCAGAGAACCCTGAGCCTGTTGCCTCTGCGGCGTCCGACTCGAGGATCGAGAAAGGGCTTGAGACCGTTGATAGAGACGACGATGTTGCCACTGTGACGACATCATCCGTGTCATGCACGGCACGCGATCTCGCCGCACCCTTGGTGTCCACGTCGACGCATCGGTCGAGCAAGGTTGAGACGGAAGGAGATGTGGCTGCACCAGGCAAACGCGGAAAACGAAGTCGCGCCGGCATCCCATTCGTTCCTGCACCTGGCGAACGCCTGACGTTGTCCCATGACAAGATGATGGTACAGCTCGAAAAGGTCACTCGAGAGATCGGGCCATCCAAGATGCGCTTGAGGGACGCCTATCTCCTCGATCCGCAGTTCAGGCGTGCGTACAACAGCATCAACATTGAGCTGAACATTCGCGGCCGAGTTGCCCCGTACTGGCGCCCGCACCCCAAGCTGCCGCCGGTTGGCCATACCGCTGGCCAGAAGGTCCTGAACAACGACAAGCGCGTGCTAGACCTGCATTGGCTGTTCCTCCATGCCCGTCCCGCGTCACTACGTGACCTTCGGTTTCAGGATCTGTTCAAGGGCGATGAGTTCGATTATGTGTCCGCCTGGACCCTCGTCGAGACCATAGGCAAGACGACGCACATTCTGGGACACCTCAATCTGTCGCTCGAGACGCAGATGGGGTTGACGGCCCTGCGAAGCCGGGACGCTCGTGAGCTCTTCAGCGTGATCGAGAAGGATGCCGACGCACTCGCGAACCGTCTCCGCCACTCCCGCCAGCCCAGGTACGAAATGGTCGCCGACGATTGGAGAAACGTCTGGCTGGCATACGGGATCGCCATGGCGTCGATCTCGGGTGGTTCCAGCAGCGTCGCCGAGCCGACGATTCGCCACGTCGCGTCTATCTATCGGCTCATTACGGGTCGGGTTGAGCGTATGGAGGGCGATCCGGACGCGCAGACCATCTGCGATAGGGCCATCGGAGACAAGCTGAAGCGTATCAAGTCGTGGGTGGCTAAGGGGGCAGCATGACGCCGGCACAGTCCGTGCCGCTCGAACGCCTCGCCGCCACTTGGAACACCATGCGGAAGAGGTAATGGACGGGCCGGCGGAAGAGCAAGTGGAAGATCGCCTGGAATATCACTTGAAGAAAAACCCTTTTGTGAGAGGCACTTATCCTGACTGAATGCTGATATAACTTAATAGCACGGTAGCTTTCATAGCTTGGTAGCTCTAAAGCTCTTGTAAATACTAATAATAAAAATAAGGGCCGCGCCTCAGCCTTGCCCGCGCTCCGCGCGGCTGGCGGCTGGTCGCGGCTTTTTTTATCCCGGGAGCAGGTCCTTGAAGGAATAGTCGGATGGTGCGCCCGGCGTTTAAGGGTCTTCCCTAAGGTGGGGCCTTCCCCGGGGTGGGGCCTTCCTCTCCGGCGCGACCTTGGCGTTCTCAAGCTCTACGTCGCTGACCCCGCTCACCGACATGGGGGTAAGCGTGCGCGCTCTGAAGGCCGGCACGCATTATAAAGTGGCTCTTCGACGTTTCAAATGGAATTGACGAGTTTGGGTAGTGGAGCGCCAACGAGATAGATCATGGCGATGAAGGTATCGACGTTGCGATAGCCGCGGGCGCGGGCACGGACGAGTTGGAACATGC
>NZ_VDUZ01000008.1 GCF_008039615.1 Vineibacter terrae
CAGGGTTCAAACTCTGTGTCAGGCTCCTCTGCACTAGGGATCCGACCAACCTCGATGCCGGCCGGACAACAGCTTAGCACCCGTTTCAGCCCTTGTGGCCGACGTAGTCGGTGCGGAACTCTGTGGTTGACCTTCTCGCGGTCTCTCCGCCAGGCGCTGCTGTGTCTAGCGCCACTCCTGCCACTTGCCGGAAGGCTGCGCGATGCCGAGGTTGAAGTCCATGATCTGCTCGGGCTGGAACATCGGGCCCAGGTGGCGGCATACCAGGCGATGAGGGCATCGCGCAGCGGCTTGAACTCGGCGGCCGAGATCTCGGCGTTCTTGTCGGTCGCCAGCTTCTTGACCGGCCGGCATGCGCCCGGTCGGGTGCGTAACCAGGACACCTCGTGTTTGCTGATTACTTTCAAGCGGTTACGCGGTTTTGGATTGACGGAGGACCGGCGTCATTATAGTGTGATCACACACTCATCTTGAGGGCGCGGGGCCGTTGGGGCTCGCCCGGGCATGGCGTAGTAGCGCGGCCATGCATGCGCGTTTCCGCAGCCAATGCGCTGCAGGAGAGGCAGGCGATGATCTTCCTGACCGAACACTGGTTCGAAGCCGCATCCAGCATCCAGCAGCGGTTCGGCCCCATCACGGTGCGCCCGGACGGGATCAAGGACGAGCGCAAGGCGCGCCAGTACATCGCGCAGGTCGTCGGCATCCTGCGCGCGCTGGAGGCGGCGACCAAGATCGGCAAGGCCGTGATCACCTCGGTCCGCTTCCACAACCGGCCGGTGCTGATCTTCCCCTATGACGGCCAGGGCGGCGAGTGCAACGCCTGGGCGAAGAAGGATTGGGGCCTGTTCACCGGCACGGTCTCGTTCACGCCCTTCGTGCATGGCGGCGCCTCGAGCTGCGCCGGCCCGCGCGGCACCTACGAGCCGGCCGGCGCGCCGCACGAGCTGCTGCTGCACGAGCTGACGCATATCGTGCGCGCGGTGTCGGGCAAGATCGGCGATTCCGACGAGGAGGAGATCGCAGTGATGGTCGCCAACATGTTCTCGGCGGAGATCCACCGCGACCTGATCTCGGACTACAACATCCGCAACACCATCGCGGCCAACAGCGACCTGGCTGCGTTCTCGCGCGACTACTACGAGGAGAACGAGGACATGGTCGAGGCGTTCTGCCGGCAGAGCAAGCAGTTCGCGCTGCGGCTGGCGCTGGTGGACACGGTCTTCAATCCGCCGCGCCAGTACTTCGAGAAGACCAGGCCGCCGGAATGGCCGCGCCGGCGCTGAGGCGCCGCCTTGCGGGGCATCGCGACCGGGTGATACATCGCGCGCTTCTGCGCACGAACACCTGTGGAGAACCGATGCCTGATCTGTCCGCTTTCGCGATCACCAGGCGCTGGCCGGCGGCGCATCCCGGCCGGCTGCAGCTGTACTCGCTGCCGACGCCCAACGGCGTGAAGGTCTCGATCATGCTGGAGGAGATCGGGCTGCCCTACGAGCCGCACCTGGTCGACATCACCAGGAACGAGAGCTGGACGCCGGAGTTCCTGTCGCTGAACCCCAACGGCAAGATCCCCGCGATCATCGATCCGGACGGGCCGGGCGGGGCGCCGCTGGGGCTGTTCGAGTCGGGCGCGATCCTGGTCTATCTCGCCGACAAGACCGGCAAGCTGATGCCGGCCGATCCGGCGCGGCGCTATGAGACCCTGCAGTGGGTGTTCTTCCAGATGGCCGCGGTCGGGCCGATGTTCGGCCAGGTCGGCTACTTCCACAAGTTCGCCGGCCGCGAGATCGCCGACAAGCGCCCGCTGGAGCGCTATCGCGACGAGTCCAGGCGCCTGCTGGGCGTGCTCGAGACGCGGCTGGACGGCCGCCCGTGGATCATGGGCGACGACTACAGCATCGCCGACATCTCCCTGCTGGGCTGGGTGCGCAACCTGATCGGCTTCTACGGCGCGCGCGAGCTGGTGGCGTTCGACACCCTGAGCCGGGTGCCGGCATGGCTGGAGCGCGGCCTGGCGCGGCCGGCCGTGCAGCGCGGGCTGGAGATCCCGAAGCGCACATAGAGCCCGCCGCCCCCGATTCCAGCCGGTGCAAACATCGGCGCGGTATAGTATCTTGTGCGCAAGAACAACCGGGGGGAGACGATGGGGCTTGGGCGTCAATGGGCGGCCGTCACGCTGGCGGCCGCCGTCGCGACCAGCGGGTGCGCCACCAGCCTGTCCGAGGCTGGCGCCAGGGTGCAGATCGTCGGGCCCGACCAGGTCGCGGACTACCAGTACGTGGGCCAGGTCATGGGCTCCTCGATCCAGGCCGGCGTCGCGCGCAACCAGGGCTACATGAACGCGGTGAACGAGTTGCTGGAGCAGGCCGCCGCGATGGGGGCTACGCATGTCGTGCTCACGTTCAATCCCGGCCCGGCCTACTGGACCTGGAGCCAGACGGTGCGCGGCGAGGCCTTCCGGCCGCGGTAGTGACGGCGCGGGCGGGCGGCGGGCGATCCGCGGCTACAGCTTGCCGCCGGTCAGCGAGGCGCGCTGCGAGATCTCGATGAAGGTGCCGTCGGGATCGCGCACGAAGGAGTAGCGCACGGTGTCGCCCAGCACGATCGGCGCGCGGCCCTCGGTGCCGCCGCGGTCGAGGATGGCCTGATGCTCGGCAAGGCAGTCCCAGACCTGCACCGTGAAATAGCGGTAGCCGGGCGCGCGCCACTCCTCGCAGCGCTCGACCTTGCCCTGCGCGGCCACGATCAGCAGCGAGTCGCCGCAGCGGTAGACGCCGTCGCGCGGCGACTCGAACTGCATCACGTGGCGATAGAAATGGTCGGTCGCCTCGCGGTCGTTGACCCGCAGCACCACACCGATGCCGGTGACGCCCTCGCAGCCCTTGTGCACCAGCGTCACCCGGTTGCCGTCGGGATCGAGCAGGTGGCGGGGGCGGTCGATGTCGCGCGCGATCAGCAGCTCGGTGATGGCCGACGGCGCCGCCGCCGGCAGCGGGTCGCGCGCGTGGTTCATCTTCAGGATCGAGCCGTTCATGTGGTGGCGGTGCTGCTGCATGCCGCCGCCCAGCTTGCCGAGATGGTCGTAGGGCAGGCCGACCTCGTCCTGCCAGAAGGCGAGCTGCGCCTCGCGGCGGTTGCTGAACAGCCCGACATCGATGTGATTCTTGGCGAATTTCATGACCCATCATCACCGGGCATGCGGCGGCGAGCAAGACGGGCTTGCGCAGCCATAAATTGATTGATTGATCACATGTAAACGTGCTATAGAACGAGATCATCAGTGCGTTCATTCGTCGATTTTCCCTGCGTTGTCACAAGCACGCCTTGTGCACGGCAGCCATTGCCGCTGCCTGCTCGGATCAGGGGAGAGCACCATGCATCCGGACGACCTGATGCAGCAGCTTCATGCTGGCTGCGACCACGACCATGGGATCTGCCACATCATTCCGCCGCACATCGTACGTCACGTCGCCGAGACGGCCAGCGGCGAGCTGCGCGAGCGGGCCCTGCAATCGCTGGCTGATGCCGCGCAATTCCGCGGCGTGCGCACGGTCATGGCGACGCTGGCGGTCGGCGCGCTGCCGGCGGGGGAGAAGCGGCGCACGATCTATGACGCCGAGACCGGGACGGACCTGCCGGGCAAGCTCGTCCGGGGCGAGGGCGATCCCGCGACAAGCGATGTCGCCGTCACGGAAGCGTATGATTCTTCCGGCGCCGTCTACGACTTCTACAAGAAGGTGTACGGCCGCAATTCCGTCGACGGTTCGGGACTGCGGCTCAACTCGACCGTCCACTACGACGTGAAGTTCGACAACGCCTTCTGGGACGGGCGCCAGATGGTCTATGGCGACGGCGACGGCACGTTGTTCCAGCGCTTCACGATCTCGCTCGACGTCATTGGGCATGAGCTGACGCACGGCATCACGCAGTTCGAGGCCGGGCTGGTCTACCAGGGCGAGCCGGGCGCGCTCAATGAATCGATGTCCGACGTCTTCGGCAGCCTGGTCAAGCAATGGAAGCGCAAGCAGAAGGCTGACCAGGCCGACTGGATCATCGGCGAAGGGCTGCTGGCGCCGGGCATCAAGGGCAAGGGGCTGCGCAGCATGTCGGAGCCGGGCACGGCCTATGACGACCCGCAGCTCGGCAAGGATCCGCAGCCGGCGCATATGAAGAACTTCTACAAGGGCAGCGCCGACAACGGCGGCGTGCACATCAACTCCGGCATCCCCAACCGTGCCTTCTACCTGGCCGCGGCCGCGATCGGCGGGTTTGCCTGGGAGAAGGCCGGGCGCATCTGGTACACTGCCTTGTGTGACTGGCTGAAGCCGCGCGCGACATTCCACGACGCGCGGCTGGCGACGATCGGCGCGGCGACGGAGCTGTACGGCAAGTCGGCCGCCGAGACCAAGGCTGTGAAGGCGGCATGGGACAAGGTGGGCGTCAAATAGCGTCACCGGTCAGGGTCAGCGTCGAGCGCGGCGGTGGCCTGGCGGGCATGACGCTGCGCGTCACGCTCGCCGAGGGTGATCTCAAGCCCGAGGAAGCGCAGCATCTGCGCCGGCTGGCTAATGCGCTGGAGCCGATCGCGGCAGCGCCCGTAGCGCAGTCGCCCGGCGGCGACCGGTTCACCTACGATATCGTCGTCACGGCCGGTGCCGACACGTGGCAGGCGTCGGGGGCCGAGGGCACGCTGCCGCCAGGATGGCGCGCACTGGTGAGCTTCGTGACGGCGCATGGACAGCGGCAGCGCCCGTCGCCGGCGTGAGCGCGCTCAGGCGAGCGACAGCAACAGCGCCGCCAGCCGCGCCGGCTCGGTGACCATGGCATCGTGCGCGGCGTCGATCGCGCGGGTCGACCAGCCGGCGGCTTCGTCGATGCGCACGCGGCGCGCCGCCGCCGACAGCGCGCCCGGGCCGCGGCAGGCGATGTGCGTCTTGCGCAGGCCGGCGCCCGGTGGCCGCGTCAGGCGCAGGGGCTGGGTGTAGGTGCGATACGGATGCGGCGTCAGCTGCCGGTTGACCCAGGCGCGGTCGTCGGTGCGTGCGATGCCGAAGGCGCCGGCATCGGGCGGCGGCACGCTGATGCCGCCCGAGGGCGCCGCGAGCCTCGCCCAGGTCGCGGCGAGGGCCGGGCTGTGCGTCGCGCTCCACGCCTCGCCGCTGTTGACGATGACCGCGTCGAGATAGGCCAGATGCGCCAGGCGTGACGCGGCGCGGTCCGCGACGCCGGTGATCACCAGGCCGCCATAGCTGTGGCCGACCAGCACGACGTCGCGCAGGTCCTCGCGCTCGAGCAGGGTCACGACGTCGTCGATGTGGGTGTCGAGCCCGACCGCCGCCGACAGCAGATCGGCGCGCTCCGCCAGGCCCGGCAGCGACGGCGCCAGCACGCGGTGGCCGGCGGCCGCCAGGCGCGGCACGACCTTCCGCCAGCACCAGCCGCCATGCCAGGCGCCGTGGATGAGCACATAGGTGCGCGGCCGCTGCTGCGCCCGGGCGTGCCGCCCCAGCCCCAGCGCCGTGCCGGCGGCGGCCGAGGCCTGCAAGAGGCGGCGGCGCGTGGTCATCGCGTCCGGGTGCCCGGCCGCGGCGTGCGGCCGCGACGCGATGCTGTCGCGCCGTCCTCGCGCGGCGCCGATCGGCGCGCCGTCGGCTTGGGCGGGCCTGCCGCCTGCGCCGCATCGAGCGCCGCGCGGGCCCAGGCTCCGGCCGTGTCGGGATCCTCGAGCACGTCTTCCGGCACCGGATAGTAGGCCTTCAGCGTGACGCTGCGGTCTTCCCACGGCTTGAAGGGTGCCAGGCCGCGTCCGGTGTAGTCGTCGCGATTGCGCGCGTCGGTGCGCAGATAAAGCGTGTCGGCGGCGATCAGGCCGAAGAACAGGCCGTGCCAGTAGAGGCCGTGGCCGCCGAACATGGCGCGCACCGTGAACGGCCCGATGCCGCGCAGCTGATCGCGCACATAGTCGACGAAGTCGGACATGGCATGGCTATCGTCGGTTCAAACCTGTCATGTCGAGCGTAGCGTGACATCTCCTCGAACGGGAGTCTCCGCTCGCAGGAGATCCCTCGCTGCGCTCGGGATGACGGTTTGGCGGGCGTTTCAGATCTTCAGCTCGCTGAAGAAGTCGTTGCCCTTGTCGTCGGTGACGATGAAGGCCGGGAAGTTCTCGACCTTGATGCGCCAGATCGCTTCCATGCCGAGCTCGGGATATTCCAGCACCTCGACCTGGCGGATGTTGTTCTTGGCCAGGATCGCGGCCGGGCCGCCGATCGAGCCGAGATAGAAGCCGCGGTGCTTCTGGCAGGCATCGACCACCTGCTTGCTGCGGTTGCCCTTGGCCAGCATCACCATCGAGCCGCCGGCGGCCTGGAACTGGTCGACGTACGAGTCCATGCGCCCGGCTGTGGTGGGGCCGAACGAACCCGACGGCATGCCGGCCGGGGTCTTGGCCGGACCGGCGTAGTAGACCGGGAACTGCTTGAAGTAGTCGGGCAGGCCCTCGCCGCTATCGAGCCGCTCCTTGAGCTTGGCGTGCGCCGAATCGCGCGCCACGATCAGCGTGCCGGTGAGGCTGACGCGCGTCTTCACCGGATGCTTTGTCAGAGTCGCCAAGGTGTGCGCCATGCCCTTGTCGAGATCGACCGGCACGACCTCGCCCGAGAGCTGCGCCGGCTCGACCTCGGGCAGATACTGCGCCGGGTTGGCCTCGAGCTGCTCGAGATAGATGCCGTCCCTGGTGATCTTGCCCAGCGCCTGGCGGTCGGCCGAGCACGAGACGCCGAGCCCGATCGGCACCGAGGCGCCGTGCCGCGCCAGCCGGATCACACGCACGTCGTGGCAGAAATACTTGCCGCCGAACTGCGCGCCGATGCCCATCTTGCGCGTCAGCTCCAGCACCTTCTGCTCCATCTCGCGATCGCGGATGGCGACGCCATCCTTGCCGCCTTCGCTCGGCAGGTCGTCGAGATAGCGCGTCGAGGCGAGCTTCACCGTCTTCAGATTGAGCTCGGCCGAGGTGCCGCCGACGACGATGGCGAGATGGTAGGGCGGGCAGGCCGCGGTGCCCAGCGTGCGGATCTGGGTGTCGAGGAACTTCAGCAGCGACGCCTCGTTCAGCACCGCCGGCGTCTGCTGGTAGAGATAGGTCTTGTTGGCCGAGCCGCCGCCCTTGGCGACGAACAGGAACTTGTAGGCGTCGCCGTCAGTGGCATAGATCTCGATCTGCGCCGGCAGGTTGGTGCCGGTCTGCACCTCCTTGAACATCGAGATCGGCGCCACCTGCGAGTAGCGCAGGTTGGTCTCGGTGTAGGTCTTGAACACGCCCTTGGCGATCGCCGCCTCGTCGCCGCCGCCGGTCCACACGCGCTGGCCCTTCTTGCCCATCACGATCGCGGTCCCGGTATCCTGGCACATCGGCAGCACGCCGCCGGCCGAGATGTTGGCGTTCTTCAACAGCTCCAGCGCCACGTACTTGTCGTTGGTGGTGGCCTCGGAGTCGTCGAGGATGGCGCGCAGCTGCTTGAGATGCCCCGGCCGCAGCAGATGGGCGATGTCGTGGAAGGCGGCGGCCGTGAGCTGGGTCAGGCCCTCGGGCGCCACCGTGAGGATGTCCTGGCCGGCCAGCGTGGCGATGCCGACGAAGTCGGACGTCAGCTTGCGATAGGGCGTCGCATCGGCGCCGAGCGGGAACATGTCCTGATAGGCAAACGCGACCATGGCGGCTTCCTCTGCTGCAGGCCCCGGGGATGGGCCGGCGCGGTAAGACTATGATTCGGCCGCAGCGTCAAGACTGCTGGGACCGCGGGCGTCCACGCCCGCATTCGCTCGCAGAGCGAACGGTGTCGGCGCTGCGCGCCGATGCGGGCGTGGACGCCCGCGGTCCCAATGAAAGATCAGGGCTTCTTGCGGAAGGCGTCGAGCGTGACGACCTTGGCGCCGCTTTCCTTCTCCTCGGCGGGCTTGTCACCATCGGCGGCCGGCTTGTCCTTGTCGGCCGGCTTGGCGGCGTCCGCGGCCGGCGCTGGCGCGGCATCGCTGCTGCCGGGCGCCGGGCCGACAAGCGCCGGGCGCTTGTCAGGCGCCGGCAGCGACTGCGGCGTGCCGCCGCGCTTCTCGAACTGCAGGCCGAAGCGCACCGAGGGGTCGACGAAGGCCGACAGCGCGGCGAACGGCACCTTCAGGCGCTCGTTGCGCTTGTTGAAGCTCACCGTCACCTCGAACGACTGCTCCGTCACCTCCAGGCCCCAGTACTGGTGCTGCAGGACGATGGTCATCTCGTCGGGATATTTGGCGCGCAGGTAGTCGGGCATCTCGACGCCTGGCTCCGTGGTGCGGAAGCTGATGTAGAAATGGTGTGTGCCCGGCAGGCCGTGCTCGGCCGCATGCGTCAGCACGTGGCGCACCACGCCGCGCAACGCTTCATCTACCAAGGCTTCGTACTGGAACTTATCCGTCATCATTCGCCGGTCGACACGCGCCGTCCGCGGCGCACGAGGTGACAATCAGCCGATGCTGCCCGTCCTGTCAACACGCGCCAGACCTGCATGTCACTGACGAAACATGCGCACCGCGTAAACGCAGCCGGTCGCGGTCTCGAAGTTGAAGTTGTCGAATGTGCCGTTGGTCGAGCGCACCGCGACGCCGGGCAGCGCGATGTCGGTCACGCGCTTGGTGCGCGAGCGGATGCGGATCGCCGCCGAGCCGCCCAGGCTGGACGTGCCGTTGAAGATGTTGTCGCGCACCATGCCGGTGAGCGTGAAGACCGGCGCGCAACGGCCCTGGCCCGACTCGCGCAGCAGGTTGGCCGAGCCGAACCAGCGGCCTTCATGCACCGCGTACGGCGACGGCGGCTCGACCGGGGGCGGCGGCGCCGGCTGAGGCGGCGGCTTGGGCGTGGCGACGGGCGGCGTCGGCGGCGGTGGTGCCGGCGTCGGGGTGGGCGGCTTGGGCTCGACCACGGGCGGCGTCGGCGGCGGTGTGGGCACCGGCGGCGCAGGCACCGGCGCGGTGTCGACCGGCGGCGCGGGCGGCCTGGGCTCGACCACCGGCGGCTTGGGCTCGACCGGCGGTGGCGGTGGCTCCACGACCGGCGGCTTCACATCCACCGGCGGCGGGGGCAGCGGTATCGGCTCAGGCCGCGACGGCACGACCACGGGCGGCGTCTTCGATTGGCTGCGCGCCAGCTCCTGCAGCCGCGCCAGCTCGGCCTTGGCCCGCGTCAGCTCCTGCGAGCAGGTCAGTCCCGGCGCCGGCGCGGCAGCGGTCTGCCCGGGCAAGGTCGCGACCACGCGCTGGATCTCGACGCGCACACGCGCCACCTCCTCATAGCAGGCCGTGGTATCGCCGCCGCTACTGCTGCAGGAGGTTGTGAGCCCGCACAGGTAGTAGTACGCGCCGGCGCCGACGGCGAGCAGCAGCACGGCCAGCGTGCCGATGGCGATCCAGATGCCGGTGCCGCCGCGCCTGGCCGGCGGGGCGCCGGGCGGACGGCTGTGGCCCGGGAAGGGCGAGGGCGGCGGCGGCGCGAACGATTGCGGCGGCGCGCCGGGCGGCGGCATGCCGCCGCGCGAGGCGGCAGCGGGATCGAAGCCGTGGCTGGCCGGTGGCGCGCTGCCATAGGGAGCGCCCGGCCAGGCCGCGCCGGCCTGCGGGTAGCCACCCTGCATCGATGCGCCGTGCATCGGCGGCCCTTGCATTGGCGCCCCATGCATCGGCGGGCCCTGCATCGGCGGGCCCTGCATCGGCGCGCCCGGCATCGGCCCGCCGCGCATCGAGGCGCCCGGCGGCGTGCCCTGCATCGACATCGGCGGCGGCGCGAACAGTCCCGGCGGCCCGCCGCGGCTGAGCGGACCGGCGCCGTAGGCGTCGCCGAACAGCATCTGGTTCCAGGCGATCACCGATTGCGGGCGGCGCTCGACCGGCAGGGCCAGCGCCGCGTCGACGGCCGACAGGAAGCCGGGCGGGAACTGGCCCGCCGCCGACTGCGTTAGCGGCACATAATTGTCCTTGGCCAGGCGGCGGATGGCGTCCGCGGGCGCACTGCCTGTGATGACGTGATAAAGCGTCGCGGCCAGCGCGTAGAGGTCGCTCCAGGGCCCCTGCTTGCGCGCCTCGGCGCCCTGGGCGTACTGCTCCGGCGGGGCGTAGCCGGGCGAGTAGATGCTGGTCATCACCTGCGTGCGCTTGCCCATCGACATGCGCGCGGCGCCGAAATCGACCAGCACCGGTTCGCCGTTGGGGCGCAGCAGCACGTTGGCCGGCTTGATGTCGCGATGCAGGTAGCCGGCACGGTGCACGGCCTCCAGGCCGCGCAGCAGCGCCTGGGTCATCGGCAGGACGGAGGGCGCGGTGAGCTTGCCCAGGCGCGCCACAATCTTGTCCAGCGGCTCGCCCTCGACAAGCTCCATCACCATGTAGCCGGTGCCGTTGGCCTCCAGGAAATCGTAGACATGCACGATGTTGGGTGCGTCGTTCAGCGCCGCCAGCGTGCGGGCCTCGTCGAGGAAGCGCGTCAGGCCCCAGCGGAACATCTCCTGGTCGGTGGGCGCGCGCGGCCGCACCGAGGCGTCGCCGGCACGGGCCGCGAAATCGCTGGGCAGGTACTCCTTGATCGCGACCGGTCGGCGCAGACGGTTGTCCGCGGCGCGATAGGTGATGCCGAAGCCACCCACGCCGAGCACGCCCTGCAATTGATACTGCCCCAGCACGTAGCCGGCCGGCAGCGCCCCGAAAGGCGGGCTGCCGGCCGGACGGCTGCTCAGATTGTCAGCCATGAACCCCTCTGGCGGCAGTGTAGCGTGATGAGCGCCCGTTCACAACGGGGACATCGCGGTTGATCGACGTCATTCCGAGCGCAGCGAGGGATCTCCTGCGAATAGCGCACCGTGCGCCTTGCCGCAGGAAATCCCTCGCTGCGTCGGGATGACGCGAATGGGAGGAAAGTGGGAGGGCTTCTGTTGCCCGGTGCCCTCCCGAACCGCGCTTACGTCCGCTGTTTAGGCGGCAGCAGCGAGTGCAACGTCGTTATCGTTGGCACTTGTGGTTTGGCCCGGTAACGGCGGTACCATGCCGAGCAAAAACTGCGCCTTTATTGCGTCCGTCGATCCTGTTTCGCCCCCGTAAACCAGCCCCGCATAGCGGGGCCGGTGAACTGGTGGAGGCGCCGGGTACCGCCCCCGGGTCCGATCCGCCTATGCCACGCAGCGTTTATCGCCATAGTCGGTTTCCCGACATGACCTATATAGGCGACCACGGCGCCGATTTGAAGGCGGTTTTCCCGATGGCAGGCGACGCACGCCGGCCCTACAGTCGGCGCGCAAGATAAAGACCGGATTTGCCATGCCCCTCTCGACCGACCAGGCCGCCGAAATCGATCGGCTGCGGACCGAATCAGCGTCCACGCGCCGTGCCGTGGCGCCGGCGCTGGAGGAGATCCTCTACCAGGCGCTGCCGGTGCTCGATCATGGCTTCGTCCGCGTCGTCGACTACATGGGCGACGATGCCGCCGTGGTGCAGGCGGCGCGGGTGTCGTACGGGCGCGGCACCAAGAAGGTCAGCGAGGACCGCGGGCTGATCAACTACCTCATGCGGCATCGCCACACGACGCCGTTCGAGATGTGCGAGATCAAGTATCACGTGAAGCTGCCGATCTTCGTGGCCCGCCAGTGGATCCGCCACCGCACGGCCAACGTCAACGAGTACTCGGCGCGCTACTCGATCCTCGACAACGAGTTCTACATCCCGCGGCCCGAGCACCTGGCGGCGCAGAGCAAGACGAACCGCCAGGGCCGCGATGCGGTGCTGGCCGGGCCAGAGGCCGAGCGCGTGTTCGAGCTGCTGAAGCGGGATTCGGCGCTGGCCTACGAGCACTACCTGGAGATGCTCAACGAAGGCGAGGACGGCGCGCCGCTCGACCCCGGGCGCTCCGGCCTGGCGCGCGAGCTGGCGCGCATGAACCTGTCGCTGAACTTCTATACCCAGTGGTACTGGAAGACCGACCTGTACAACCTCATGCATTTCCTGTCGCTGCGCGCCGATGCGCACGCGCAATACGAGATCCGCGCCTACGCCGACGTGATGCTCGACACGCTCAAGCGCTGGACGCCGTTCTGCCACGACGCCTTCATGGAGTACCGCATGGGCGGCGCCAGCCTGTCGCGCACCGGCCTGGCGGTGGTGAAGAAGATGCTGGCCGGCGAGAGTGTCGACCAGAAGAGCTCCGGGCTGAGCGCGCGCGAATGGCGCGAGCTGATGGCCGTGCTGGAGCGCTAGACCAGGACCCATCGTCATCCCGGGCGCAGCGAAAAGGAAAGAGCAGAGCCATGGTCCAGCTGGCGCAGAAGCCGATGCGCATCGTGCGCGAGCGGCGCACCGATGCGGCCGCGATCGACGCGATGGTCGCAGCGGCGTTCGGACCCGACCGCATGCAGAAGACCGTCTACAAGCTGCGCGAGGGCGTGCGGCCGATCCGCGACCTCTGCTTCGTGGCGCTCGACGAAACGGGCAAGCTGGTGGCGTCGCTGCGCTTCTGGCCGATCATCATTAACGAGCAATGGCCGGCGGTGCTGCTGGGACCGCTCGCCGTGGCGCCCGAGCTGCGCGGCCTGGGCTACGGCAAGGCGTTGATGTGGCAGGGGCTGGCGCGCTGCCGCGAGCTGGGCATCAGCCGGGTGATCCTGGTGGGCGACCCCGAATACTACAACCCGTTCGGCTTCCGGCGTGAGCTTGCGTTGCATCTGCAGCTTCCCGGCTGGGTCGAGGAGCGCCGCTTCCTGGCGCTGGAGACCATCGCCGGCGCCATGATCGGCGTGCATGGCATGATCGGGCCGGGCTCGCTCGCGCCGCGGCCCAAGCCCGAGCGCAAGGTTCCGGCCAAGAAGCGTGACCGCGCCCGCGACCAGGCGCGCAAGGCTCGGGCCAAGGGCAAGCTGCGCAAGCGGCGGACGCCGAAGCGCAAGGGGTGAGGTCTTCACCTCTCCCGCGAGCGGGAGAGGTCGCCGGGCGTGCAGCGCCCGGCGGGTGAGGGGACACACACGAGGTGCTGAGCCCTCAGGCCCTCACCTTCCCATCGCTTCGCGATGGGCCCCTTCCTCTCCCGCTTGCGGGAGAGGAGATGCTCCTATTTGATCACGATCCTTGGCGCGGGGCGCTGGCTGCCGCCCTGCAGGCCGTCCCACACGCGCTGGGCGATGGCGCGATAGGTGCGGGCGTGCTCGCTGTCGGGCTGCGCGGCCACGATCGGGTTGCCGTCGTCGGAGTGGATGCGGATGTCCAGATGCAGCGGCACGGCGCCCAGGAACGGCACGCCCAGCCGCTCGGCCTCGTGCTGGGCGCCGCCATGGCCGAAAATGTCGGACCGCTCGCCGCAATGCGGGCACAGGAAGTAGCTCATGTTCTCGACGATGCCGAGCACCGGCACGGCCGTCTTGCGGAACATGTTCAGCCCCTTGCGGGCGTCGATCAGCGCGATGTCCTGCGGCGTCGAGACGATCACGGCGCCGGCCAGCTTGACGCGCTGCGCCATGGTGAGCTGGGCATCGCCGGTGCCTGGCGGCATGTCGACCACCAGCACGTCGAGCGCGCCCCACTCGACGTCGCGCAGCATCTGCTCCAGCGCGCTCTGCACCATCGGCCCGCGCCAGATCATCGGCGTCTCCTCGCTGACGAGGTAGCCGATGGACATGGTCTTCAGCCCGAAGCGCTCGATCGGCAGCAGCTTGTTGCCGTCCTTGGAATCGGGCTTCTCGGTCACCTTCAGCATGCGCGGCATGGACGGGCCGTAGATGTCGGCGTCGAGGATGCCGACCTTGCGCCCCAGCGCCGCCAGCCCCAGCGCCAGGTTGACGGCCGTGGTCGACTTGCCGACGCCGCCCTTGCCCGACGCGACGGCGATGATCTTGTCGATGCCGGTGGCCAGGATCGGCTGCTGCGCCGGGCCGCCGGCCGGGCGCGGCCCATGCCCATGCCCGTGGGCCGGCTGCGGCGCGCGCGCCGCCGGCCGCTCGGCGGTCATGACAGCCGTCACCGACTTCACGTCCGGCAGCGCCTTGACCGCCGCCTCGCAGGCCAGCCGCAGCTGCTCGAGGCGGGGGCCGAGCGCCGGATCGACCTTCAGCGCGAACTGCACATGGCCGCCGCGCGTGGCGATGCCGTCGATCAGGCCGGCGGCCACGACGCTGCGCGCCCCGTCAGGGGCCATCACAGCAGCCAGCGCCGTCTCCACCGCCTTGCGGTCAATCTCCGCCATTGCGCTTCCCCCAACGCGTGCACAGCCGCAACATCGTCACCACATAGCATGCGACGAGCCGGGCATGCGATGGACAGGCAACGGGTCGGCGGGCGGCCCTCGCGTTGCGCCCGCGTCGCGCCTGTCATATATGCAGCCGGGCCGGAAAGAAAAGGAAACACCACCCGGCGAGTTGGGTGACGACAGCGAGGTTTCGATGCCTTGGAGCAACAACAGCGGTGGCGGCGGCGGTCCCTGGGGTGGCGGCGGCGGTAGCGGCGGCCCTTGGGGCGGCGGCGGTGGCCGTGGCGGCGGCAACCGTGGCGGTCCACCGCGGCCGCCGGATCTGGAAGAAGTGTTGCGCAAGGGGCAGGACCGGCTGCGCAATATCCTGCCCGGCGGCATGGGATCGGCCCGTGGCCTGATCCTGGTCGCCCTGGTGGTGCTGGTGGGCTGGCTGCTGACCGGCCTCTACCGGGTCGAGACCAACCAGCAGGCGATCGAGCTGGTGTTCGGCCGCCCCAACGGCCCGCCCCAGGGTGAAGGCCTCAAGTACAACCTGCCGGCGCCGATCGGGCGCGTGGTCAAGGTCGACGTGACCAACCAGCGCTCGGTGACCATCGGCTCGACGGGGCCGACGCCTGAGACGCGCACCGTGCCAGGCTCGCGCGGACCGCAGCGGATGATCACCAGCGAGAACCTGATGCTGACGTCCGACGAGAACATCCTCGACATCGGGTTCGTCGTCTTCTGGCAGGTGCAGGACATCTACAAGTTCGTCTTCAACGCCCCCAACCCGGACGAAACCGTGAAGGCGGCCGCCGAATCGGCGATGCGCCAGGTGGTGGGCCGCTCGCAGCTGCAGTTCGCGCTGACCGAGGGCCGCAGCCAGATCCAGGAGGAGGCGCGCGAGGAGATCCAGCGCCTCCTCGACAGCTACAATGTCGGCATCCGCATCGTCGGCCTGGCGCTGCGCCAGTCCGACCCGCCGCAGCAGGTGATCGCGCAGTTCCGCGACGTGCAGGCGGCGCGCGCCGACAAGGAGCGCAAGATCAACGAGGCCAACGGCTACCGCAACGAGATCGTGCCGCGGGCCAAGGGTGAGGCCGAGGCCCTCGTCCAGGCGGCCGAGGCCTACCGCACCGAGGTCGTGAACCGCTCGCAGGGCGATTCGCAGCGCTTCATCTCGGTCTACCAGCAATACTCGCTGGCCAAGGACATCACCATGCAGCGCATCTATCTCGAGACCATGGAAGAGGTACTGCGCAGCGTGAACAAGGTGATCCTCGACAAGAACGGCAGCGGCGTCGTGCCCTACCTGCCGCTGCCCGAGCTGCAGAAACGTCCCGGCCCCACGGCCGCCACCCCCCCCGGCCAGGGAGCCTCGCGATGAGCAGCGGCAGGATGATCGGAGCAGCCGTGGCGCTGGTGGTGCTGGCGCTTCTGGTCCAGATGTCATTCTTCGTGATCGACCCGACCAGGCAGGCCCTGGTCACCGCCTTCGGCGCGGTCAAGGGCAAGCCGCGGACCGAGCCCGGCCTCTATTTCAAGTGGCCCTGGGAAGACGTCGTGCGCATCGACAAGCGCCTGCTGCATATCGAGGCCGAGGAGTTCGAGCTCATCGCCGGCGACCAGAAGCGGCTGGTGGTCGATGCCTTCGCCCGCTACCTGATCGTGGACCCGCTGAAGTATTATCAGGCCACCAGCAACAACGAGGCGACCTTCCGCTCCCAGCTCGGCAACCTGATCAACGGCAACATCCGGCGCGAGCTGGGCACCGTGCCGCTGCAGGCCGTGCTGTCCGAGCGGCGCGAGCAGCTCATGAGGGACATCACCGCCTTCGTGCAGAAGCCGGCGCTCGACGAATACGGCGTGCGGATCGTGGACGTGCGCATCAAGCGGGCCGACCTGCCGCGCGAGAACTCCGAGGCGGTCTATAACCGCATGCGCACCCAGCGCGAGCAGGAGGCGCGCCAGCTGCGCGCCGAGGGCGACGAGGAGAGTCAGCGCATCAAGGCCGGCGCCGACCGCGAGCGCGTCGTCCTGCTGTCGGAAGCCCGCAAGAAGTCCGAGACCCTGCGCGGCGAGGGCGATGCCCAGGCGATCAAGATCTATGCCGACGCGTTCGGCCGCGATCCGCAGTTCTTCGCCTTCTATCGTTCCATGGAAGCCTACCGGCAGGCGCTGGGCAGCGCCGGCACCACGATGGTGCTGTCGCCCGACAGCGATTTCTTCCGGTATTTCGGAAACATCGGGGGGCAGCTGCCGCAAGCGGCGCCGAAGTGACGATTCACGTCGTCTGACCGAAGTCCGGCACGGCACCCTCGCCCCGCGCGCGGGGAGAGGGTGGGACCCATCGCGAAGCGATGGGAGGGTGAGGGGTACGCGCGATCAGTCCTTGCTCTTGCCGCATGGCTTGATCGGTCCTACCTACCCCTCGCTTTCCCATGCCTTCGGCATGGGCCCCTCCCTCTCCCCGCGCGCGGGGAGAGGGAGACGACACCGGTGCGTCCAGATCCGGCGGAAAATCTCGCTGCGCTCAAAAAGTGCGGTGCCGCCGTTGCAGGAATGTCACTGTCACGCGGTATTTATCGTGTTTTCCCGGCTCGGGCGCTTGCCGCATTTGCGCCATCGTCGCACCGCATGTAAATGGTCGGCGAAGCAGATTTCGAACGCGTTTCCGCGCCCGCCCGGCATTCTGCGGCCCGGCCCGGAGACCTTCGGAGGCAGAACGTGAAGAGTGTTGCAATCCGTACTCTTGCGGGTTCCTCCAGGGGGATCGCGCGGGGCGTCCGTGCATGGTGCCCGGGGTTGGCGGCAGTCGCGACGGCGGCCGTCCTGTGGGTGGCGCCAGTGCCGGTTCTGTGGTCGCCGGCCGAAGCGCGCGACGCGCCGGTCAGCTTCGCCGACATGGCTGAACGGCTGCTGCCGGCGGTGGTCAATATTGCCACCACACAGCAGATTCCGGCCGAGCGCCGCCGAGGCGATATGCCGCAGCCGCCGCCGGGCTCACCGCTGGAGGATCTGTTCCGCGACTTCTTCGGCGATCGCGGCAACCGGCCGGATCGGCCGCGCCGCGGCACCTCGCTGGGATCGGGCTTCGTCATCGATCCGTCCGGCGTCATCGTCACCAACAACCATGTCATCGACGGCGCCGACGAGATCACTGTCCTGCTGCATGACGACACCCAGCTCAAGGCCAAGCTGATCGCGCGCGACAGCAAGGTCGACATCGCGGTGCTGAAGGTCGAGCCGCCCAACAAGAAGCCGATGCCGTTCGTGAAGTTCGGCGATTCGGACAAGTCGCGCATCGGCGACTGGGTGGTTGCGATCGGCAACCCGTTCGGCCTGGGCGGCACGGTCACGGCCGGCATCGTCTCGGCACGCTCGCGCGACATCGGCGGCCAGTACGACGACTACATCCAGACCGACGCCGCCATCAACAAGGGCAACTCGGGCGGTCCGCTGTTCAACATGGACGGCGATGTGATCGGCATCAACACGGCGATCTACTCGCCCACCGGCACCAGCCTCGGCATCGGCTTCGCCATCCCCTCGAACCTGGCCAAGCCGCTGGTCGACCAGCTGCGCGAGTTCGGCCGGGTGCGGCGCGGCTGGATCGGGGTGCAGATCCAGAGCATCTCCGAGGACATGGTCGAGTCGTTCGGCCTCGACAAGCCGCGCGGCGCGCTGATCGCCGGCGTCACGCCCAACGGTCCGGCCGAGAAGTCCGGCCTGAAGCAGCGCGACGTGATCCTCTCCTTCGACGGCAAGGACGTCCCGGACTCCAAGAAGCTGCCGCGCATCGTGGCCGAGTCCAAGGTCGGCGAGAGCGTCGATGTCATCGTCATGCGGGGCGGCAAGAAGACCACCCTGAAGCTGAAGGTCGGCGAGCTGGAGGACAGCGACAAGCAGACCGCGGCGCTGAAGGGCAGCGGCAAGGGGCCGACGCCGAAGGAAGCCGAGCCGCCGGGCACGATCGAGCCGTTCGGCATCACGGTCGCCAGGCTGACCGATACGCTGCGCGAGAAGCACGGGCTGCAGAACGCGCAGAAGGGCGTGGTCGTGGTCAAGGTCACGGACGGCAGTCCGGCCGCCGAAAAGGGCATCAAGGTCGGCGATCTCATCCTCGAGGTCGCTCAGACCGAGGTCAGCTCGCCGAGCGACGTGCAGAGCAAGGTCAAGGAGCTTCAGGACCAGAAGAAGAAGGCGGCCGTCCTGCTGGTTGAATCCAAGGGCGACCCGCGGTTCGTGGCGCTGAGGTTCCAGAATTAGCAGGTAGCCAGCCTGCGCACTCAGGGGCGCGTCTGGGAAAACTGGGAAGAAGCGACGGCGCCGGATGATCTCCGGCGCCGTTCTTTTGTTCCTCCCCAACGAAGTTGGGGAGGTGCCCCGCAGGGGCGGAGGGGAGCCGACGTGGTCTCAGCAACTAAGACCACGTCGGCTCCCCATCCGGCCCTTCGGGCCACCTTCCCCGCTTCGCGGGGAAGGGAATCAACCCACCTTCACGACCAGCTTGCCGAAGTTCTCGCCCTTCAGCAGGCCGATGAACGCGGTGGGGGCCTGCTCGAGGCCCTCGACCACGGTCTCGCGATGGTGGATCTTGCCGGCCTTCAGCAGCGCCCCGACCTCGGTCACGAAGGCGCCCATGCCGGCCATGTGGTCCGAGACGATGAAGCCCTCGATGCGCAACCGGCGCTGCACGATGGTGAACATCTTTTCCGGGCCCGGCTGCGGCTTGCTGTCCTGGTATTCCGAGATCGCGCCGCACATCACCATGCGCCCGAAGTTCTTCATGCGCGCGAACACGGCGTGGAAGATGGCGCCGCCGACATTCTCGAAGTCGACGTCGATGCCGTCCGGGCACAGCCGGTCCAGCACCGCGCCGTAGTCCGTCTCGGTGCGGTGGTTGAAGCAGGCGTCATAGCCCAGCGCGCTGGTGGCGTAGCCGCATTTGGCGTCATCGCCGGCGCAGCCGACGACCCGCGCCCCCTGCAGCTTGGCCAGCTGGCCCGCCAGCTGGCCGACGGCGCCCGTGGCGGCCGACACGAACACCGTCTCGCCGGCCTTGGGCTGGCCCATGCGCAGCATGCCGTGCCAGGCCGTGAATCCGGGCATGCCGAGGATGCCCAGATGCGCCGACAGGGGCGCCGCGTCGCGCTCGACCTTGCGCAGGCCACGCCCATCATGGACCTGGTGCGTGGCCCAGTTGAGCATGCCGGTCACGATGTTGCCGGCCGCGAACTTGGGATTGCGCGATTCGAGGACCTCCGCGACGGCGCCCCCGGTCAGCGGCTGGTCGAGCTCGAACGGCGGCGTGTAGGAGCGCAGCTCGGTCATGCGCGGCCGCATGTAGGGATCGAGCGACAGGTAGAGCGTCCTGACCAGGATCTGGTTGTCGCCCAGGGCCGGCAGGGCAGGGCGCTCGAGGCGGAAGCAATCGGATGTCACCGCGCCCTGCGGGCGCCTGGCGAGCACGATCTGGGTGGTCTGCGTCATGGAGTCCTCCGGATGGTGCGCCGTCATAGCGGCGGGCTGCTTGCCGGTCCATGCTCCTGGAGCGCCGGCGGTCCGACGGCATCCGTCGGCGGCATGAGCGCCATGGCGTGCAAGACGCGCCTGCGCTCCGGGAAGAGTCTGCGAAATTCCCACTGGTGCCGATACGTCGTTTGTGCCAAATATGAGTAATTGCTCATCGCGGGGGAGGGGTGATCATGCGGTTTGCCATTCGCGGCGCGTTGCGTCTGGGCCTGCTCCTGGCGACGGCGTGGCTGGCGGCAGAAGGTGCGGCCACGGCCCAGCCCAACGTGCCCATCACACGCGACCTCGCCGGCGCCAAGGACCATCCGCTGGTGCCGCGCTACGAGGGCTCCCTGATCATCGGCTACAAGACCGACCGCTTCGCCGAAGTCGACATCCCGATGGGGCCGTCGGTGGATCCCGGCGTCGAGAAGCGCCATTTCGAGCGTGTCGACGCCGTCGAGGGTGCGCGCACGCGGCTGCTCTATATCGCGCCGATGGAGCGCACCTCGCTGGAAGTGATTCGCAACTACAAGGAGGCACTGCTCGCGGGCGGCTTCAAGCCGCTGTTCGAATGCAATCGCGACACGTGCGGCGACTCGCCCGAGCGGCCCTTCCTGGAGTTCAATGCCAGCCGCCGGCTCAGCGCCACCCAGGTGATGGAGTACGCCTTCTCGGCCGGCGTGGTCGATCCACGGATGCTGGTGGTCAAGCTCGACCGCCCGCAGGGGACGGTGCATGTGATCGTCTTCGCGGCCTATCAGGAGAACGTGGCCAGCAAGGCGGCCAGCAACCGCGTGGCGGTCTTCGTCGACATCGTCGAGAGCGGCACCATGGAGAAGCGCATGGTGACGGTGCAGGCGCCGGAAATGGCGACCAACCTGTCGCGCGAAGGCAAGCAGGCGATCTACGGCATCTATTTCGATTTCGACAAGGCCGACATCAAGCCGGAGTCCAAGCCGCAGCTCGAGGAGATGGCCAAGCTGATGCAGGCCAATCCCGCGCTCAAGGTCTACATCGTCGGCCACACCGACAACCAGGGAGCGCTGGACTACAATGTCGGGCTCTCGCAGCGCCGCGCCGAAGCCGTCGCGCGGGCGCTGGCGACGCAGCACGGCATCGCCGCTTCGCGCATGACGGCCCGTGGCCTGGGCCCGCTGGCGCCGGTGACATCCAACGCGACGGAAGATGGCCGCGCCAAGAACCGCCGCGTGGAGCTGGTGCAGCAGTAAGCGCGGACGATCGCTCCTCGTCGCGGCAATGGCGCGTTGGCTGCGCCTATGGCGCGTCAGCCGTCGACAGCCTGCTTTCCAGGCGGTGCAATTCGGTGCGCAAGGCGGCGATGTCGCGCTCGCTCAGGCCGGCGCGGCAGGCCAGCGCCTGGGGTATGGATAGGGCGCGCTGCTTCAATGCCTTGCCGGCCTCGGTCGGCGCCACGTCGACGACCCTCTCGTCATCCGCCGAGCGGCGGCGCATGATCAGGCCCGCGGCTTCCAGCCGCTTGAGCAGGGGCGAGAGGGTGCCTGAATCCAGCCGCAGCGCCGTGCCGAGATCCTTGACGGTGCTGCCGCCGGTTTCCCACAGCACCAGCATCACCAGGTATTGCGGATAGGTGAGCCCGAGCGCTTCCAATAGCGGCCGGTAGGCGGCCGTCATGGCGCGCGAGGCGGCGTAGAGCGCGAAGCAGAGCTGGTTGTCGAGCTTCAACGCATCGGTTGCGAGGGTGTTCTTGGCAGCCATTGCTTCCATGTGGTGCGGGAGGCGCCCGCGAACAGGCTCACCGATATCACGCAATCTTATGATGGACAAATCAATTGTGCA
The DNA here is from genome assembly GCF_008039615.1 of Vineibacter terrae. Taxonomy (GTDB): domain Bacteria; phylum Pseudomonadota; class Alphaproteobacteria; order Reyranellales; family Reyranellaceae; genus Vineibacter; species Vineibacter terrae. The sequence continues at coordinate 21,566 of NZ_VDUZ01000008.1, forward strand.
CAATTAAATAGTGAGCGTCACGTTGGTCGATAATCCCACAGGAGATCGTCATGAAGATCATCTACACGGCCCATGCCGAGGTCACCGGCGGCCGCGACGGCCATGCCCGTTCATCGGACGGCGCGCTCGACGTGCAGCTGGGCCGGCCCAAGGAGTTCGGCGGTGGCGCCAAGCCGGGCACCAATCCCGAGCAGCTCTTCGCCGCCGGCTATGCCGCCTGCTTCGAGAGCGCGGTGCGCTATGTCGCCGGCCAGCGCAAGGTCGCGATCCAGCAGTCGTCGGTGAAGGCGGCGGTGGGCATCGGCCCGCGCGAGCAGGGCGGCTTCGGGCTCGAGGTCGAGCTGCGCGTCAGCCTGCCGGGCGTCGATCGCGCCGTGGCCGAGGACCTGGTGAAGACGGCGCACGAGCAGATCTGCCCGTATTCCAACGCTACGCGCGGCAACGTTCCCGTGAAGGTGAGCGTGGAATGAGTTTTCCTCCTCAACAAAGTTGGGGAGGTGCCCCGAAGGGGCGGAGGGGAGCCAACGTGTTCCCTGTTACCGAGACCACGTTGGGTCCCCCTCCGGCCTTCGGCCACCTCCCCCAACTGCGTTGGGGGAGGGATCAATCCACGAATTCGTCTTGCTTGTAGCCCTGGGCATAGAGCAGGGCGGTGAGGTCGCCGTGGCGGATGTTCGCGGCGACGGCGGCGGCGACGGTCGGCTTGGCGTGGAAGGCGATGCCCAGGCCGGCCGCCTGCAGCATCGGCAGGTCGTTGGCGCCGTCGCCGACCGCCAGCGTCTGTTCCGGCCGCAGCGCCCTCGCGGCCGCCAGCTCCTGCAGCGCCGCGAGCTTGGCCTCCTTGCCCAGGATCGGCTCGGCGACAGCGCCGGCCAGGGTGTCGCTTTCGGCCAGCAGCTGGTTGGCGCGGTCGATGTCGAAGCCCAGCTTGCGGCGCACGATCGCGGTGAAATGCGTGAAGCCGCCGGAGACCAGCGCGCAATAGGCGCCGTCGGCGCGCATGGTGGCGATCAGCGCCGCGGCGCCCGGCATGTAGCGGATGCGTGCGGCGGCTTCGTCGAGCAGCGACGTCTTCAATCCCTTCAACAGGAAGATGCGCTCGCGCAAGGCCGCGGCGAAGTCGATCTCGCCGTTCATGGCGCGGGCGGTGATGGCCGCGATCTGATCGCGCAGGCCGAAGAAGTCCGCCAGCTCGTCGAGCATCTCGTTCTCGATGATGGTCGATTCCATGTCGGCCACCAGCAGCTTCTTGCGCCGGGCCGCGGCGGACTGCGCGATCGCGTCGATCGGCCGCTCGCCGAGCGCCTGCCACGCCGTGGCCATCGCCGCTCCCGGCGCGACGGCCGCGAAGGGCAGGTCGACGGCGATGTCGCGGGCGAGCACCGCCGGCTCGCCCAGGGTTGCGCCGGCGGCAGCGAGCGCCGTGCGCACCGCGACGATCGTATCCGCATCGACGGCGGGTCGCCGCGGGTCGGCGATCAGGGTAAGAACGTGATCCATGTACAAGACCGTGGACGGACCGAGGGCAAAAGCGGCGCGCATGATGGGAATCGTGCCCGGCGCTGACAAGCGCGCGCATGGTCTGCGGCGAATGGTCACGAGGTTGCCGGCGCATGCAACCGCTCCCGGCAGGATGCCATGAACCCTGTCCTTGTGATCATCGGGCCGACGGCCAGCGGCAAGTCGGCGCTGGGCCTGGACCTGGCGACGCGTCCCTCGCTGCGGATCGCCGGCCGCGCCTTCAGCGGCGGCACGGTCATCAACATGGACTCCATGCAGGTCTATCGCGAGCTGCCGATCATCACGGCGCAGCCGTCGGCGGCGGAGCAGTCGCGCGCGCCGCATCGCCTCTATGGCGTGCTGCCGGCCTGGGAGGTCGGCACCGCGGCGCGCTGGCGCGCGATGGCCCGCATCGAGATCGAAACGGCGCTGGCGGCCGCGCGCCTGCCGATCCTGGTCGGCGGCACGGGGCTCTACCTGCGTGCCCTGACCGACGGCCTCTCGCCGATTCCCGAGATCCCGGCCGGTATGCGCGCCGCCAGCCGGGCGCTGTGGGCCGAGCTGGGACCACAGGCTTTCCATGCGCGGCTGATGGCGCGCGATCCCGCGACGGCGCAGCGGCTCGCCGTGAACGATCGCCAGCGGCTGGTGCGGGCCTGGGAGGTGCTCGAGGCGACCGGGCGGTCGATCACGGCATGGCAGCAGGCAGCCGGCGCCGAGATGCCGCCGCCATGGCGCTTCATCACGGTGCTGCTGGCGCCCGACCGGGCCTGGCTGCGCGCCCGCCACCGGCGGCGCTTCGAGGCCATGGTGCAGGGCGGCGTCCTGGACGAGGTGCGGGCCCTGGAGGCCGTGCTGGCGGCGCGCGGGCGTCTCGACGGGCTGACGCTGGACGGTATCGCCCTGCCGGCGCTGAAGGCGCATGGCGTGCCCGAGCTGCGGGCCTGCCTGCATGACGGCATGTCCCTGGCCGACGCCGTCACACGCGCGGTGCTGAACACCAGCCAATATGCAAAACGTCAAATGACATGGGCCAGACATCAGATAATTTCCGATATAGTCGTTGAAACGACTGAAAATAACCAAAGGCGAGATATGGAGAAATTTTTGGATAAAATCGCTACTTGAAACTTTGCGTTTGTTTGTCGAATTGGGTTGACCCGTATTGCCGACGCCTCTATGTTCCGCGCGCCGCGCAACATGTGTTCCGCGGCACATTTGTCTTTTGGAGGGAGCTATGACTGCGGAGAGCAAGACGACCGGCGCCGACTTGGTGATCAGAAGCCTGATCGACCAGGACGTCGAAGTCGTCTTCGGCTATCCCGGCGGCGCCGTCCTTCCCATTTACGATTCGCTCTTCAAGCAGAACCGGCTTCGCCACATCCTGGTGCGCCATGAGCAGGCGGCGGTGCACGCGGCCGAGGGCTATGCCCGCTCGACCGGCAAAGTGGGGGTGGTGCTGGTGACGTCCGGCCCGGGCGCGACCAATGCCGTGACCGGCCTGACCGACGCGCTGATGGATTCGATCCCCATCGTCTGCCTCACCGGCCAGGTGCCCACGCACCTGATCGGCAACGACGCGTTCCAGGAGGCCGACACCACCGGCATCACGCGGCCCTGCACGAAGCATAACTATCTGGTGAAGAACGCCGCCGACCTGCAGCGGGTCATGGGCGAGGCATTCTATGTCGCGAGGTCGGGCCGGCCCGGCCCGGTGGTGATCGACCTGCCCAAGGACGTGCTGATGGCGCAGCACGACTACGAGCCGCCCAAGAAGACCATCCAGCACAAGAGCTACCGGCCGCAGGTCAAGGGCGACATCCGCAAGATCGAGCAGGCCGTCGACCTGATGGCCAAGGCCAAGCGGCCGATGTTCTACGCCGGCGGCGGCGTGATCAACTCCGGGCCCAACGCCGCCAAGCTGCTGCAGCAGCTGGTGCGGCTGACCGGCTTTCCCATCACCAGCACGCTGATGGGGCTGGGCGCCTATCCCGCCTCCGATCCGCAGTTCCTGGGCATGCTGGGCATGCACGGCATGTACGAGGCCAACCTCGCGATGCACGGCTGCGATGTGATGATCAACATCGGCGCGCGGTTCGACGACCGCGTGACGGGCCGGCTCAACGCCTTCTCGCCCGGCAGCAAGAAGATCCATGTCGACATCGACCCCTCGTCGGTCAACAAGAACGTGCGCGTCGACCTGCCGATCATCGGCGACTGCGGCCATGTGCTGGAGGACATGATCAAGGTCTGGAAGGCGCGGCAGCCCAAGCTCGATCAGAAAGCGCTGAAGGCCTGGTGGGCGCAGATCGAGGAGTGGCGCGGCAAGGACTGCCTGCGCTACGAGAACTCCAAGGAGCTGATCAAGCCGCAATACGCCCTGCAGCGGCTGTACGCGCTCACCAAGGACAAGGAGCCGATCATCACCACCGAGGTCGGCCAGCACCAGATGTGGGCGGCCCAGTTCCTGAAGTTCGAGAAGCCCAACCAGTGGCTGACCTCGGGCGGCCTGGGCACCATGGGCTACGGCCTGCCGGCCGCGATCGGGGCGCAGATCGCGCATCCCGGCCGGCTGGTGATCGACGTCGCCGGCGAAGCCTCGATCCTGATGAACATCCAGGAGCTGTCGACGGCGGCGCAGTACCGCCTGCCGGTGAAGGTGTTCATCCTCAACAACGAGTACATGGGCATGGTGCGCCAGTGGCAGGAGCTGCTGCATGGCGGCCGCTACTCGGAGAGCTATACCGCGGCCCTGCCCGATTTCGTGAAGCTCGCTGACGCCTTCCAGGCGGTCGGCATGCGCATCACCAAGCCGGACGAGGTCGATGGCGCCATCAAGGAGATGATGGCCATCGATAGGCCGGTCATCGTCGATGTCGCGGTCGACAAGGCGGAGAACTGCTTCCCGATGATCCCCTCGGGCGCGGCGCACAACGAGATGCTGCTGGGCCCCGCCGACAAGGCGGAGAAGCCGATCTCGGAAGAGGGCATGGTGCTCGTCTGAGCACCTGCCTTCCTTTCATCCCGGTCATCCATCTGTCAGCCGCGCCGCGCGGCCCGTGCCAGGGCCCGGCGTCGGGGGAGTGAGCCAAGGTGAGTCCGAATCAAGAACGCCACACCATCGCCGTGCTCGTGGACAACGAGCCCGGCGTGCTGGCCCGCGTCATCGGCCTGTTCTCGGGCCGCGGCTACAACATCGAAAGCCTGACGGTCTCCGAGACCGATGTGCGCAAGCACTTGTCGCGCATCACCATCGTGACGTCGGGCACGCCCATGGTGATCGAGCAGATCAAGGCGCAGCTCGACCGCCTGGTGCCGATCCACAAGGTGTCGGACCTGACGCTGGAGGGACCGTCGGTCGAGCGCGAGCTGGCCCTGGTCAAGGTGCGCTCGGCGGGCGAGAAGCGGGTCGAGGCGCTGCGCATCGCCGACGTCTTCCGCGCCCATGTCGTCGACATGACCAACGAGTCGGCGGTGTTCGAGCTGACGGGGGCGCCGTCCAAGCTCGACTCCTTCGTCGGCCTGATGGAGTCGCTGGGCCTGGTCGAGGTCTGCCGCACCGGCGTCGCCGCCATGCGCCGTGGCCCGGAAGGGATATGATCTTCCTCCCCAGCTCTGCTGGGGAGGTGCCCCGAAGGGGCGGAGGGGAGCCGACGTGGTTTTTGTAACTGGGATCTCGTCGGCTCCCCCTCCAGCCTTCGGCCACCTCCCCCAGCTGCGCTGGGGGGAGGGACTGAGGTCGCCATGGAAATCCTCTATCCGTTGATCGGCTTCGCGCTGGTCCACCTGCTGGCGGTGGCCAGTCCCGGGCCGACCTTCCTGGTGGTGGCGCGCACGGCTGCGACCGGGTCGCGCGCCGCCGCCCTGGTCGCGGCGCTGGCGGTGGGCATCGGGGCGCTGGTGTGGGCGACAGCGGCGTTGTTCGGGCTGCAGGCCCTGCTGGTGCGGTTCGAATGGCTGTACCTGACCTTGCGGATCGCCGGCGGCCTTTATCTGGTGTATCTGGGCATCCAGCTTGTCCGGCATGCCGGCAAGGGCGATGCGGTGGCCGCGGTCGCAGCGACATCGGGGACGCCATCGCTGGCGCGCGTCTTTCGCGAGGCGCTGATGGTCCAGCTGTCGAATCCCAAGGTCGCCGTGTTCTTCGGCAGCGTGTTTCTGACCTTGCTGCCGGCCGCTGCGCCGGCCTGGATGGTGGCCGCCGTTCTGGCCATTGTGTTCGTCAACGAGTGTGGCTGGTTCACGCTGGTGGCGTTGTTGTTTTCGGGAAACACCGTGCGCGCGGCCTATCGCCGGGCGCGGGTGTGGATCGAACGGCTGACGGGCGGCGTGCTCACGGCCCTGGGGCTTCGGCTGGCGCTCGACCGGTGAGCGCCGCCGCAATGAACTGACCGGTAGTGGAGAGACTGTGATGCGTGTCTATTACGATCGCGACGCCGATGTGAACCTGATCAAGGGCAAGAAGGTCCTGGTCGTCGGCTACGGCAGCCAGGGCCATGCCCATGCCATGAACCTGCGCGACAGCGGTGTGAAGGACGTGCGCATCGCGCTCAAGCCGGGCTCGGCCACGGTCAAGAAGGCCGAGGGCGCCGGCTTCACGGTGATGTCGCCGGCCGACGGCGCCAAGTGGGCCGACATCGTGATGGTGCTGACGCCCGACGAGCTGCAGTCGGACATCTACAACGCCGACCTGGCGCCCAACATGAAGGAGGGCGCCGCTCTGGTCTTCGCGCACGGGCTGAACGTGCACTTCAACCTGATCACGCCGCGCCCGGACCTCGACGTGTTCATGATCGCGCCCAAGGGCCCGGGCCACACCGTGCGCTCGGAGTATGTGCGCGGCGGCGGCGTGCCCTGCCTGGTGGCGGTGGCGCAGAACGCCTCGGGCAATGCGCTCGAGATCGGGCTGAGCTACTCGTCGGCGATCGGCGGCGGCCGCGCCGGCACCATCGAGACCACGTTCAAGGAAGAGTGCGAGACCGACCTGTTCGGCGAGCAGGTGGTGCTGTGCGGTGGCCTGGTCGAGCTGATCAAGGCCGGCTACGAGACGCTGGTCGAGGCCGGCTACGCGCCGGAGATGGCCTACTTCGAGTGCCTGCACGAGGTGAAGCTGATCGTCGACCTCATCTACGAGGGCGGCATCGCCAACATGAACTACTCGATCTCCAACACGGCCGAGTACGGCGAGTACCGCAGCGGCCCGCGCATCGTGACGGCCGAGACCAAGGCCGAGATGAAGCGGGTGCTGGACGACATCCAGTCCGGCCGCTTCGCGCGCGACTGGATGCTGGAGAACCGGGTCAATCAGGCCTCGTTCAAGGCCATGCGCAAGCGCATGTCGGAGCACCCGATCGAGGAGATCGGCGCCAAGCTGCGCGCCATGATGCCCTGGATCAAGGAGAAGGCGCTGGTCGACAAGACCCGGAACTGAGCGGCTCGCCTTGGCATGGGGCCGGCGTGCCGGCCCCATGCTTGCCGGCCTAGGCTAGCGGATTCGCACATCTTCACTGTCATCCCGAGCGCAGCGAGGGATCTCCCGCGAGTGGCGCACGGTGCGTTTTTCGCAGGAGATCCCTCGCTGCGCTCGGGATGACAGAAGGTGCGGCAGGCGGCGTTGCGTCCGCGGTCCTCTACGGCCCGCGTGTGCCGGCGCGGCGGTAGCACCAGGGCTGTTGCCGCACCAGGGCGATGGCCGCCGCCAGGCCCATGGGATCGTCGCCGTCGTTCGCTGCGCTGGCGGCCGACGCGACCGGCGGCATCGACAACATCACGGTCTCCTGCCGGCTCTCGGTGACGCAGCCGGCCAGCGGCATCGCTGCCGCCAACAACCAATATTTTTGCACCATCGCACCCAACCCGACCATCGAACGCGGCGCACGGTAATAGGAAGATGCTGCGCCGCGTCCCCGAAGGGACGGCGGGAGGTCTTTGTGCGTCGCTGCGGCGACCGTACCATGTGTTTTTTATTTTGTCCGTGAACTCAGGGGCTTGTTGAACCTGTCTCGTATCGGACGTCAGAAGGCGTTGGGCTTCTCTTCCTGGGGGAGATTGAAGTAAAAACAATAAATTAGTAGATTTTATTGAGAGTAGTTATTAGAAAAACCGAGGGCGTGTCCGCAGCCGGCATGTCCATTCTGGAGCATTTCGCCGCCATATCATGTAGCGTGCGGGTGTAGCTGGATACCGCGACAGTGCTGTCGCCAGAGACTGCCACAGTGCGCCCGACATTCGTGACCGAACCCGAGGCCGAACCCGCCCGGCCGGCATTGCCGCGGCCGCCCGGGGCCGCCGCGACATCCGGGTCGGTGCACGGCGACATTGCCATGCTGGCGGCGCGCCTCTTCGCGGCGCCGATGAGCCTCGTTGCGATCGCCGCGCCGCCGCGCCTGCAGGTAGTGGGGGTTTGCGGGCTGGCGGCAGACGAGGCTGGTTGTGCCGAAGTGCTGGTCGAGACCGCCGTCCGGGACGCGACCGTCGTCTGGGATGCCGGTGTGGACGATCGCCCGGTCCTGCCCTGGGGCGTGCGCTTCCACGTGACCGCGCCGATCCTGTCGCCGGACGGACGCGCGCTGGGCGCCGTCTGCGTGATGGACCGCACGCCGCGCCTCGGGGTCAGCGAACCGCAGGCCGGCGCCTTGCAGGCCCTGGCCCGGCTGGCGGGCGCCGAGCTCGAGCGGCAGCGCCAGGCGGCCGACGTGACCGCCCATGTCCAGACCGAGGCGCAGCTGCGCGAGCGCGAGGCATCGTTCCGCTATCTGTTCGACCAGAACCCCAATCCGATGGTGGTCTGCGCCGTCCGCAGCTTCCGCGTGCTGGCCGCCAACGAGGCGGCACTGCGGCTCTACGGCTACACGCGCGAGGCTTTCGTCGGCCTGTCGGTGGACAATATCCGGGTGCCGCCGCCGGATGCCGCCGCCCGCCCGCCGCTGCCGGCGCATGGCCCGGGCGTGTCGTTCGTGCGCGTCGCGACGCATCGGCGGCGGTCGGGCGCGACGTTCCCGGCCGACATCCGCGCCTCGGCGATCGTGTTCGGCGGCCGGCCGGCATGGCTGACGGTGGTGCGCGACATCACCGACCAGCAGCGCGCCCAGGCGCAGCTTGCCGAGGCCGAGGCCAAGCTGCGCCAGTCGCAGAAGCTCGAGGCCATCGGCCACCTCACCGGCGGCATCGCGCACGATTTCAACAACCTGCTGACCGTGATCCTGGGCAATGTCGAGCTGCTGCAGGAGAGCCAGCCGCCCGACTCGGCCGGCGCCGAGCTGCTGGCGGTGGTGGCGCGCGCCGCCGAGCGCGGTGCCGACCTCACCAGCCAGCTGCTGTCGTTCGCCCGGCGCCAGGCGCTGGCGCCGCACCAGGTCGACGTGAACGCGCTGCTGCACAAGATGCATGCCCTGCTGGCGCGGTCGATCGGCGAGCACATCGTGACCGCCTTCGCGCCCGGCGCCGACCTGTGGCCGGCCCTGATCGATCCGGCGCAGCTCGAGACGGCCGTGCTCAACCTGGTCGTGAACGCGCGCGATGCCATGCCCGACGGCGGCACGATCACGGTGTCGACGCGCAACGTCTCGATCGACAGCGCCGCCGGCCAGCCGGACGCCGCGCCCGGCGACTACGTCCTGGTCACGGTGGCCGATACCGGCACCGGCATGACGGCCGATGTGCTCGGCCGGGCGTTTGACCCGTTCTTCACGACCAAGGAGCCGGGCAAGGGCAGCGGCCTGGGCCTGAGCATGGTGTACGGCTTCGCGCGCCAGTCGGGCGGCCATGTGCGCATTGAGAGCGTTCCGGGCGCCGGCACGCGGGTATTGCTGCATCTGCCGCGCGCGGCGCACGAGAAGCCCCAGGCGCCCGATCCAGGCGAGCGCGGGACGCGGGGCCCGGGCGGCCACGAATCGATCCTGGTCGTCGAGGATGACGCCCGGGTGCGCGCCATCGTCGAGGCCCATCTGCGCGGCCTGGGCTATCACGTCCTGGTCGCGGGCAACGGCATCGAGGCGCTGGACATCCTGATGGGGCCGGCGCGCATCGACCTCATGCTGAGCGACATGGTGATGCCGGGCGGGCTCACCGGGCTGCAGCTTTCCGAGCAGGCCCTGCGCATCCGGCCCGGCCTGCGGGTCCTGTTCGCCTCGGGCTATTCGCAGGACGCGCTCGAGCCGCCGCATGGCCAGGACGACGGGAAGCGGCTGCTGCGCAAGCCCTACCGCCGCGGCGAGCTCGCGGCGCGCATCCGCGAGCTGCTGGACGCGCCGGGATAGAAGCGGGCGCTCGGGCATGGCGCCCGCTTATGACGCGGCCGTATTGGCTGCTGCGGGCAAGGCCGCCGCCTTCTGCTCGGCGGCGATCAGCTTGGTGAGCGTCCAGCGGAAATGCGACAGCGGCGCGTCGGCGGCGATCGCCATCAGGCGGAAGGACGGGTCGGCGTCGAGCACCTTCTGCTGCGCCTCGATGATCGCCTTGTCCTCGAGGAAACCCTCGACCAGGCTGTTGCGCAGCGACAGCGCGATCGTCGGGTTGTCGATCTCGAAATTGTGCAGGTAGTTCCAGAAGAAGTGCGTCGTGCCGGCGGTCTCCGGCGTCAGGAACTGGCAGTTGCGGTACTGCTTGGCTCCTTCCAGGTTGCCCTTCTCGGCGCCGGCGCCCTGCGGCGCGAAGCCCGATTCGAGGAAGAAGATGCCCGGGACCTGCATATGGCCGACATTCCAGCGGTCGACCCGGTTGTCGTTGCGCACGACCCGGCGGTGGAACGGCGGCGGTGGCGCGTTCATGTGCCAGCGCGTGACGCGAAAGCCGCGCTCCAGCCGCTCGATCGCGGCCGGCCTGGTGTCGTAGGCGTACTCCTCCGACCCGCCCAGCGTCTTGGCGTGCACGAAGGCGAGATGGGCAAAATCGCTGAGGTTGTCGACGATCAGCAGGTAGTTGGCGTCGTAGTGGAGATAGTCGGGCACGCCGCGCCAGGCCGGGTCGCGCAGATAGGGGAAGTCGACGATCGCGGCCGGATCGGCGGCCGCCGCGTCGCCCATCCAGATCCAGACCAGCCGGTCGCGCTCGACCACGGGATAGCTGCGCACGCCCAGCTTCGGCGGGATCGCCTGCTGGCCGGGGATCTGAATGCAGCGACCGGCGGCGTTGTATTTCAGGCCGTGGTACATGCAGCGCACGTCGTCGCCTTCGATGCGGCCCATCGACAGCGGCGCGCCGCGATGGCAGCAGCGGTTCTCCAGCGCCACCACGCGGCCGCTCTCGCCCTTGTAGAGCAGCACCGGCTCATCGAGAATTGTCCGCGCCAGCAGCTTGCCGTCGATCAGCTCATAGTCCCAGGCGGCAACGTACCAGCAGTTCCTCAGGAACGTGGCGTTGGCGTGTCCCGCGGGCATGTCGGCCTCCCTGCACGTTGTTGATGGCCGAGCGTAGGCAGCGTAGCCGTCGGCATAAATCGGTCCTGGGTGGAAACACTGTTCAGCCATGAAGACAATGAGCTGGGACGACTTCGACGCCTTCTGCCGCGTGATCGAGCACGGCGGCTTCAGCGCCGCGGCGCAGGCCATGGCGTGGCCCAAGTCGAGCGTCAGCGCCGCGGTGGCCCGGCTGGAGGAGGAGCTGAAGACGCGCCTGCTGGAGCGCACGACGCGGCGGCTGCGGCTCACCGAGGCGGGCGAGGCGCTCTACCGCAACGTCGCGCCCATGTTCCGGCGCCTGCGCGAGGCGCGCATCGAGGCGATGGCGCTGGGCGACGCGGTGCACGGCACGCTGCGCATCGCCGCGCCCTACGAGTTCGGCGCGCATCACCTCGCGGCCGTGGCCTGCGACATGCTGGATCGCTATCCGGGCCTGGAGATCGACATCGACGTCGAGCATGCCCGGATCGATCCGTTCGACCGGCATTTCGACATCGTGTTCACCGCCATCGATGACGCGCTGCCCGATTCGAGCCTGGTCGCGCGCCGCATCTTCGCCCTGGACCGCGGCGTGTTCGCCGCGCCCGGCCTGCTGGCCCGTCATCCGCCCGTGACCCGGCCGCAGGATCTCGCCGACCTGCCGTTCCTCGCCGGGCCGAACGAGGCCGACTGGGCGTTCACGGCCGCCGACGGCGCGGTCGAGCGCGTGCGCGTCGCGCCGCGCATGCGCAGCTCCAACGCCGAGGTGCGCCGGCATGCCGCCATCGCCGGCCTGGGGCTGCTGCGGGTGACGGCATCCTACTGCCGCGAGGCGCTGCGCGACGGGCTGCTGCAGGCGCTGCTGCCCGGCTTCACCTGCGACCCGCTGCGCATCTACGCGGTGCTGCCGGGACGTCATCTGATGCCGGCCAAGGTCCGGGTCTTCCTCGACACGCTCGCCGCGACGGCGCGGCCGTGAGGCACGCCGCCGGCGCACGCGGCCGGGTGATCGACGCGGTGGCGTCGTATTGTCGCGAGGTGCGCCGCGCGTCATCGCGCTGCCGCGCCGGGACGCCGGCGAGGCCGCTTCAACCCTGTTTGTGCCGCGCCGCCATCGCGTCGTCGCGGTCGAGAAGAACAAACCGGGCCCGCATGGTGGCGAAACGATGCGCCTGTCAACGCTTGCCGCCGTTCGGCTGCCGGTCTATGACGGCCGCGCTCGCCACGGGCCCATCGGAAAACTCGCGAGGGCCCCTTCGCTTTGCTGCCGCCGTCCTGAGGAATCGCGCCACTCATGCTTTCGCGACTGATGGGGCTGTTTTCAGCCGATATGGGAATCGACCTCGGGACAGCCAACACGCTGGTCTACGTCAAGGGCCGCGGAGTCGTGCTGAACGAGCCGTCGGTGGTGGCGCTCACGACCGTGGCCGGCAAGAAGCAGGTCCTGGCGGTGGGCGAGGAAGCCAAGATGATGCTGGGCCGCACGCCGGGCAACATCCAGGCCATCCGGCCGCTGCGCGACGGCGTCATCGCCGACTTCGAGGTCGCCGAGGAGATGATCAAGCACTTCATCGGCAAGGTGCACAACCGGCGGTCCTTCGCTCATCCGCAGATCGTGGTCTGCGTGCCCTCGGGCTCGACCGCGGTCGAGCGCCGCGCCATCCAGGAGTCGGCGGAGAATGCCGGTGCCCGCAAGGTGTGGCTGATCGAGGAGCCGATGGCCGCCGCGATCGGCGCCGGGCTGCCAGTGACCGAGCCGACCGGCTCGATGGTGGTCGATATCGGCGGCGGCACGACCGAGGTCGCCGTCCTGTCGCTGGGCGGCATCGTCTACCCGCGCTCGGTGCGCGTCGGCGGCGACAAGATGGACGAGGCGATCATCGCCTATATCCGCCGCAACCATAATCTCCTGGTGGGTGAATCATCGTCCGAGCGCATCAAGAAGGAGATCGGCTCGGCCATGGTGCCGGAGGACGGCGAGGGCCGGACCCTGGAGATCAAGGGCCGCGACCTGATGAACGGCGTGCCCAAGGAGCTGGTGATCAGCGAGCGGCAGATCGCCGAGAGCCTGGCCGAGCCGGTGAGCGCCATCGTCGAGGCGGTCAAGGTGGCGCTGGAGCACACCGCGCCCGAGCTGGCGGCCGATATCGTCGACAAGGGCATCGTGCTGACCGGTGGCGGCGCGCTGCTGACCAACCTCGACAAGGTGCTGCGGCAGGCGACAGGCCTGCCGGTGTCGGTCGCCGAGGACCCGCTGCTGTGCGTGGCGCTGGGCACCGGCCACGCTGTTGAAAACATCACGCGCCTGCGTGGGGTACTATCCAGCATGTATTGATCGGTGACGGTCGCATCGCGGCCGTTGCCGGCGTAGGATGGTACGGCACGTTGGGGGAGCCCCATGGCTTTGCGCAATGCCGTCGCGCAGACGGCCGCGTCCGTACGGCAGCTGGTGCAGCGCTTCTCCCTGGCGCTGCTGGTGGCGGCTGCCGCCGGCACCATGCTGATCGGCAAGGCCGACACCGTTCTGCTCGAGCGCGTGCGCGCCGCCGCGCTCGACCTGGTGTCGCCGCTGCTGGAGGCGATGTCGCGGCCGGTGGCCACGGTCAACGATTTCATCGCCACGGTCGAGGACCTGGCCGACCTGCGGGCCGAGAACGCGCGGCTGCGCGAGGAGAATGCGCGGCTGCTGGCATGGCAGAGCGTGGCGCGCCGGCTCGAGGTCGAGAACGGTGAGCTGCGCGGCCTGCTGAACTTCAAGGAAGGGCCGCAGGCGACCTTCATCACCGCCCGCGTGGTGGGCGATTCCGGCAGCGCCTTCGTGCGCAGCATGCTGCTCAATGTCGGCCGCCGTGCCGGCGTCGCCAGCGGCCAGGCGGTGGTCACCGGCGAGGGGCTGATCGGCCGCATCACCGAGGTCGGCGACAGCTGGTCGCGCGTGCTGCTGCTGTCGGACCTCAGCTTCCGCCTCCCGGTCCTGGTCGAGCGCACCCGCGAGCGGGCGATCCTGACGGGCGACAACTCGCCGCTGGCCAAGCTGGTGATGACCCAGTCGGTGGTCGGCATCCAGGTCGGCGACCGCATCATCACCTCCGGCCATGGCGGCAGCTTCCCGGTCGGCATCCCGGTGGGCGTGGTGGCCTCGACCACCGACGGCATCCGCGTGCGGCCGCTGGGCGAGGTGACGCGCCTGGAGTTCGTGCGGGTGATCGACTACGGCATCACCGGCCTGGTCACCGGCCCGGCGCCGCCGCCGGAGGTGTTCGGCCCGCCGGCGCCGCCGCCCGCGCCTCCCGCCGCCAAGCCGGCAGCCGCGTCCAAGGGGCGCTGATGGGCGAGTTCCTGCACCAGCTCGACCGTGCGCTGTACGCCGCGCTGCCCGGCGCGCTGGTGAGCCTGCTGATCCTGCTCACCCTGGCGCCGATCCGGCTGCCCGACGTGATGTCGGCGGCGCCGCTGCTGCCGCTGATGGCGGTCTACCATTTCTGCCTGTTCCGCGCCGACGCGCTGCCGGCCTGGCTGCTGTTCGTGCTGGGCATGCTGTTCGACCTGCTGCAGGGCGGGCCGGGCGCGCCGGTGGGTATTTCCGCACTGCAGTTCCTGCTGGTGCGCCAGGTGATCCTGGGCAACCAGAAATACCTCGTGTCGGTCTCGTTCACCTTCATCTGGCTGGGCTATGCCATCCTGTCGGCTGCGGCGGTGACCCTGTCGTGGTGGGTCGCCGCCCTGCTGACCTGGCGCTGGATCGACCCGCAGCCGGCGTTCTTCCAGTACATCGTGTCGCTGTTCCTCTATCCCATCTTCGGCTGGGTGCTGGGGCGCGGCCGCAACCGCGATCCGCTCAACGCGCCGGGGAGCCGGTCATGACGGTAGTGGCACGGCGGCATGCCTTTCGGACCGCGGGCGTCCACGCCCGCATGCGCTCGCAGCGAAGCGAAGAGCGAAGGATTGTCGGCGCTTTGCGCCGATGCGCGCGAGGACGCGCGCGGTCCAAGGAAGAAGGGCTGCGGTCATGAGGCGCGATGCCGACCGCTACACGCTCTTCACGCGCCGCGCGCTGCTGCTGGGCGGGCTCAAGGTCGGCATGCTGGGCATGCTGGGGGCACGGCTCTACTGGCTGCAGACCATCGAGTCCGACAAGTACAAGGTGCTGGCCGACGACAACCGCATCAACACGCGGCCGCTGACGCCCTCGCGCGGCCTGATCTTCGACCGCACCGGCGAGCCGCTGGCCGCCAACCGCAACAATTTCCGCGTGCTGATCACCGCCGACAAGGGCCGCGCCGCCGATGCCATCCGGCAGGCCGAGACCGTGCTGGAGCGGCTCGACCGCGTGATCACCATCGGCGACGGCGAGCGCCAGCGCATTATCGAGCAGATGCGGCGCAACCGCAGCTTCGTGCCGGTGACGGTGCGCGAGAACCTGACCTGGGAGCAGGTGGCGCAGATCGAGTTCAACGCGCCCGACCTGCCCGGCGTCTCGATCGACCTGGGCCAGACGCGCGACTACTTCTATCCCGAGCTGATGAGCCACATCGTGGGCTATGTCGGGCGCGTCTCGCCGGAGGACCTGCGCGACAGCGACGACGCCGTGCTGCAGCTGCCGGGCATGCGCATCGGCAAGAAGGGTGTCGAGAAGGGCGCCGACGAGGCGCTGCGCGGCAAGCCGGGCGGCATCCAGGTCGAGGTCAACGCCGTCGGCCGGGTGGTGCGCGAGCTCGACCGCGTCGAGGGCGAGGCCGGCGCCAACCTGCTGCTGACCATCGACCTGGAGCTGCAGCAATACGTCGCCGACCGTCTCAAGGAGCAGAGCGCCTCGGCCGTGGTGATGGACGTCGTCACCGGCGACATCCTGTCCATGGTATCGGTGCCGAGCTTCGACAACAACACCTTCGCCCGTGGCGTCACGCAGACCGAGTGGCAGGACCTGCTGAACGACCCCAAGAAGCCGCTGCTCAACAAGGCGGCGCAGGGCGTCTATCCGCCGGGCTCGACCTACAAGATGGTGACGGCGCTGGCGGCGCTGGACAGCAAGGGCATCGGGTTGTGGGACCGCCTGCCGTGCAACGGCTTCATCGAGATGCCGGGCAACGTGAAGAAATACTGCTGGATCCATCCGGCGGGCCACGGCTGGCTCAACGTCGTGGAGGCGCTGCAGCAATCCTGCGACTGCTTCTTCTACGAGGCGGCCAAGCGCGCCGGCGTCGACCGCATCGGCGAGGCCGCGGCCAAGCTCGGCTTCGGGCGGCCCACCGGCGTGGGCCTGCCGGAGGAGTCGGGCGGGCTGCAGCCGTCGCGCGCCTGGAAGCAGGAGCGCGAGAGCAAGCCCTGGGGCCTGGGCGACACCTACAATCTGGGCATCGGCCAGGGCGACATGCTGTCGACGCCGCTGCAGCTGGCGGTGATGACGGCGCGCATCGCCAATGGTGGCTATGACGTGCGGCCGCGGCTGGTGGCCGCCAGCGCCGGCGCCCGCGACGCGCTGCAGCCGCCGCCGGTGCAGGCCAAGCCGTCGGCGCCCAGCCTGCGCTTCAACCCGCAGCACCTCAAGGCGGTGCAGCAGGGCATGGATATGGTGGTCAACAGCCAGAGCGGCACGGCGTTCTCCTCGCGCATCACCGAGAAGGGCATGGCCATGGCGGGCAAGACCGGCACGGCCCAGGTCAAGCGCATCACCGAGAGCGAGCGCGGCCGGCGCATGTCGCAGACCGAGCTGCCCTGGCATCTGCGCCACCATGCGCTGTTCTGCGGCTACGCGCCGGTCGACAGCCCGCGCTATGCCTGCGCCGTGGTGGTCGAGCACGGCATGGGCGGCTCGCTCACCGCGGCGCCGATCACCCGCGATATCCTGCTGCAGACTCAGAAGCTCGACCCGTCGCGCCGGCCGGAGCGCTTCAAGAGCGCCATGCTGGCGGGCAGCGGCACGCTGGCCGAGACGCCGGCGGCGGCCGGCGACGGGCCGCCGCCCAGCCGGAGCGAACGATGAGCCTGGCCGCCAACCGCAGCGAGCTGACGCTGCCGGAGAAGATCCGCCGCCTGGACTGGCGTCTCGTGCTGGTGCTGATCGGCGTCGCCGGCGTCGGCACGGCGGCGCTGTACTCGGCCGGCGGCATGAAGCCCGAGCCGTGGGCGATCAAGCATGCCACGCGCTTCGCCATCGGCGCCGCCGTCATGCTGATGGTGGCGCTGGTCGACCTGCGGGTGTGGATGCGGCTGGCCTACCCGGCCTATGTCGTGTCGGTGCTGCTGCTGGTGGCGGTCGACGTGATCGGCAAGGGCGCCATGGGGGCGCAACGCTGGCTCGATATCGGCCCGGTGCAGATCCAGCCCTCGGAGCTGATGAAGATCGCCGCCATCCTGGCGCTGTCGCGCTACTTCCACAGCCTGTCGCGCGAGCAGGTGGGGCGCATCGTCTATGTCGTGCCGCCGGTGCTGGCCATCCTGGTGCCGGTGGCGCTGGTGATGGTGCAGCCTGATCTCGGCACCGCGATGGTGCTGCTGTCGACCGGCGCCGCCATGATGTTCGTGGCCGGCGTGAAGCTGTGGAAGTTCCTGCTGGCCGGCACCCTGGGCGCCGCCAGCCTGCCGGTGGCCTGGAAGCTGATGCACGAGTACCAGCGCAACCGCGTGCGCATCTTCCTCGACCCCGACCTCGACCCGCTGGGCGCCGGCTACCACATCCTGCAGTCCAAGATCGCGATCGGGTCCGGCGGCATGCTGGGCAAGGGCTTCGGCATGGGCACGCAGTCGACGCTGAACTTCCTGCCCGAGAAGCAGACCGACTTCATCTTCACGATGTGGACCGAGGAGACCGGCCTGCGCGGCGCGCTGATCCTGCTGGCGCTCTATGTCGCCATCATCATCTATGCCTACATCGTCGCCGTGCGCACCCGCAGCCATTTCGGCCGGCTGCTGGCCATGGGCATCGGCATCACGGTTTTCCTCTACGTCTTCATCAACATGGGCATGGTGATGGGCCTGCTGCCGGTGGTGGGTGTGCCGCTGCCGCTGGTGAGCTACGGCGGCACCGCCATGCTGACGGTGCTGTTCGCCTGCGGCCTGCTGCTGGGCATCAACGTGCACCGCGACCTGGTGATCCCGCGCCCCTGACGGCAGGGCGATCGCGGATGCCGCCGTTCACCCTCGCCCCGCGAGAGCGGGGAGAGGGAGGGGGCCGTCGCGCAGCGATGGGAGGGTGAGGGGTACGAGCGATCAGTCCCTGTTCCTGCCGCATGGCTTGATCGTTCCTACCCCTCACCTTCCCATGCCTTCGGCATGGGCCCCTTCCTCTCCCCGCTGCCGCGGGGCGAGGAGACAGCACCGGTGTGTTCATCTGCGATCG
This sequence comes from Vineibacter terrae, assembly GCF_008039615.1. Taxonomy (GTDB): domain Bacteria; phylum Pseudomonadota; class Alphaproteobacteria; order Reyranellales; family Reyranellaceae; genus Vineibacter; species Vineibacter terrae. The sequence continues at coordinate 39,782 of NZ_VDUZ01000008.1, forward strand.
TCCTGCCCCTGACGGGGCATGCCAGCCTCAGCCGCGCGCCTGGCCGTAGTCGCGGCTCAGCATGTCGAGCAGGTGCCTCGAGGCTGGGCTGAGGAAGCCGCCGCTGCGAGTCACCGCCACGATCGGCTGGCCGGCCTTCAGGTCGCCGACCTTGATCGTGCTCAGCGTGCGTGCGGCGAGCTCCTCGCCGATGCTGCTGCGGGGCACCAGCGCCAGGCCGAAGCCCGCCTCGACCAGGCGCTTCTGCGCCGTCAGGCTGTCGATGGGCGTCCACGGGATCTCGCCCAGGCCGTGCGCGAGAAACAGCGCGAAGACATGCGAGGCGGCGATCTCGCGGCGGCCCGGCACTTCGGGAAAGGCCAGCCAGCGCTCGGCGCGCAGCATGGCCAGCGACTTGACCGTGCGGCCCGCCAGCGCATGCTGCGGGGCGCATGTCACGACCAGATCCTCGGTCGCGACGGGCTGGCTGCTGATATCAGGCGACGCGTCATGGAAATAGCGCAGCCCGACGATGGCCTCGCCGCGCCGCACCAGGTCGCTGACATCGGCGCTGGTGGCGGTGGTCAGGCTGAGATCGACGTCGGGGTGGGCGCGCGCGAAGCGCCCGAGGATCCGGGTCAGCCGGGTGCCCGCCAGCGTGCCGACCGCCGCCAGGGTCACCGGGCCCGACGCCGTGGACGCGAGCGCCCGCACCGCGTTCTCGGCGTCCTGCAGCGCCGCCAGCGCACGTTCGGCATAGGGCAGCAGGACGCGCCCGGCCTGGCTCAGCATCGTGCCGCCCGAGACGCGCTCGAACAGCGGCGCGCCCAGCTCCTGCTCCAGCAGGCTGATGCGGCGGGAGATCGCCGGCTGCGTGCGATGCAGCCGCCGCGCGGCGTTGGAAAAGCCCCGCTGGCGATGGACCGTGAGGAAGGTCCTGAGCGCTTCGGCGTCCATGCCGAAGGTATACATCAAACTTATGGGTATCAGAAAAACTACAAATTCGACGCATGAGGCTCCACCCGCTACCGATGCGCCGTCGAACGCCACGCAGGCAAGGAGCCCGGCCATGACCGCCACGCCGACCACGACCGCTATGAACAAGGCCGCCGCGCTGAAGGCGCTGCACCAGCAGGGCAGGACCTTCATCATTCCCAACCCGTGGGACCGCGGCTCGGCTCGCCTGTTGGAAGCGGCCGGGTTCCCGGCCCTGGCGACGACCAGCGCCGGCTGCGATTTCGCGCGCGGCGTGCGCAACGGCGCCACGGGCCGCGACGCGATCCTTGACAACGCGGTCGAGATCGACCGTGCCACCGACCTGCCGGTGAGCGCCGACCTCGAGCACGGCTTCGGCGATGCGCCCGAGGACGTCGCCGAGACCATCCGCCGCGCCATCGCCGCGGGCCTGGCGGGCGGCTCGATCGAGGATGCCTCCGGCAGGCCCGATCAGCCGATCTACGGCTTCGAGCGGGCGGTCGAGCGCATGCGGGCTGCCGTCGAGGTGGTGCGGACGCAGCCGGTCCCGTTCCAGCTAGTGGCGCGCGCCGAGAACTATCTTCATGGCCGGCGCGACTTGCGCGACACGATCCGCCGCCTGCAGGCCTTCCAGGAGGCGGGTGCCGACGTGCTCTATGCCCCGGGGCTGAGCACCCGGGACGAGCTGCGGACGCTGATCAGCGAGGTGGACCGGCCGGTCAACGTGGTGATGGGGCTGGTCGACGCCGAGTTCAAGACGGTGGCGGACCTCGCGGCACTGGGTGTCGTGCGCATCAGCCTGGGCAGCGCGCTGGCGCGGCGCGCCTACGGCGCCCTGATGGATGGCGCGCGCGAGATGCTGCAGCGCGGGTCGTTCGATTTTATTGCTGACGCCATGCCGTTTCGTGACATCAACATGAGCTTCCCGCCGTGACGGGATGCTGTTCGGCTCATGTTCTCCCGGGTGTCATGGCCAGGCATGAAAAAAGCCCCGTGGTTGCGGGGCCTTATCCATCGCCGGGAATGGTGGGCGCACTAGGGCTCGAACCTAGGACCCGCTGATTAAGAGTCAGCTGCTCTACCAACTGAGCTATGCGCCCATTCCGGCCGCCGCCGGCCCGAAAGCCGGAAGCGGCGCGCGTTATAGCCATGCGCTTATCCCTTGTCTATAGGCGAGAATCGGCCATGCAGGAGTCTGGGGATCACTGCGACCGGCGTGGAAATCGGGATTCTGCGCTCGTGGCGAAGGATGTTGAGCCGATCCACCCTGCCGCGCAGGGCATTCGCATATGCCCCTACCGTCATCCCGAGCGTAGCGAGGGATCTCCTGCGGCAAGGCGCACGGTGCGCAATTCGCGGGAGATCCCTCGCTACGCTCGGGATGACGGTAGGGGCATATGCGAATGCCCTGCCCTGCCGGCGACGCACCCTCACCCGGAGCGGCCGGCCAACTTGTCGCGAAGCCGGTCTTCCTGATCGGCGAGTTCCGGCGTGAGGGCTTCGCCGAAGTCGGCAGCTTCGACGACCGGGCGGATCTCGATCTCACTCGGGCCGGGCATGGGATTGGGGCAGCGCTTCACCCACGCGACCGCCTCGGCCATGTCCTTGACCTCCCACAGCCAGAAGCCGGCGACCAGCTCGCGGGTCTCGGCGAAAGGCCCCTCGACGACCATGCGGCTCGGACCGTCGAAGGCGACGCGCTTGCCCTGCGCCGAAGGCTTCAGCCCTTCGCCCGCCAGCATGATGCCGGCGTTGACGAGCTCCTCGTTGTACTTGCCCATGGCCTCGAGAAGCTCTGTCGAGGGCATGATACCTGCTTCGCTATCCTTCGTTGCCTTCACCATGACCATCACACGCATCGTTCTTCTCCAATGACGGGCAGAGCGCCCCTAGGACGCGCGGCAGTCCTGTGGAACCGACAGTCCGTCGGAAATTTTTTTACGGCTTGAAAGAAGGTGATTGGCCGAAATGGCAGAAGTCCGGCGTCACTTCGGCGATCGCTCATTGACGGGCGACGGCGGATGGGTTTCCCAGCTGATCCCGGGAGCGACCTCCTGGCGATCAAGCTTGGCCGTGCCGTGCACGGGCCCGGTGCCGCTGATCAACGCGCCGCTGCGTGCGTCGTAGACGAACGCCGCGAGCTTTGCGACGGCTTCGCGCGTATTGGAGCGGTAAAGGACGATCGGCGCGGGGTTGGCGCTGTCGAGCGACCTCGGATTCGGAACGCCGACGAAGAACTCCTTCTCGTTGGTTGAAAGCGCCCCGACGCGGATCTCAACGATGCTCTCCGCCTTCGGGCGATCGTCGGTCAGGCGCACGCCCGTTCGCAGCAGCGCATAGCGGATGGCGCTGATGGCATACTTGCCGTCCTCCAGGTCGAAGTATGTCGTGTCGACGAACGCCAGCCCCTTCACACGCAGGGCGTGCGCCAGCATGTCGGCTGCCTGGTCGGCGGCCGTCGATGTCAGCATCTGGTCGGCCGCGGTTTTGGACGGCGCGCTGCTCTTGACCGAGCTGCAGCCTGCGATGCCGGTGATCAGGATGAGCAGGATCGTACGCATGACATCCCACATGGGAGCCGCTGCTTTCGGTTCAAGCAGAGCGGCAGCGAGAGATGTGTCCGGGATGTGATAGGAGGGACGCGAGATGCTGAGCACGGCCGATCATCGCCACGGCACCATGGACAGGTCAATCCGGCATCCGGTTGTTGCATCTCACATGAGAATGGTGTAAGTTCTCACTCATTTCAAGCTTGGAATACGAGTGCCGATGCCCGGTTTCGCCAGCCGGGCTCCTGGTCCATCCCGTTTGCGCGCTGCCGAGGGAGGAGCACGTGGTGCACAACCTCACTGCCGGTGAAAAGGCCCTGCTGAACCCGATCTTCAAGCTGATGCTCCCGTACAGCCGGATCGTCTGCAAGGTGAACACGGACAACATTGGCGGGAGCGGCAATTCGATCACCCCGAAGGGGACACCGTACTTTTCCGTGTCGGTCTACACGCCTGACTTCTCCACGGCGGGCCTTGCCAAGCAATGGGTCTTCGTCCACGAGATGACGCATGTGTGGCAATACTATCATGGACAGAACGTGATACTGGAGGCCATCGGACTGGGCATACAAAAGATGGGGAATTACGGCGCCTCCTACGCGTATGCTTTGACACCCACCAGTAATTTCGGCGATTTCAACCTTGAGCAGCAGGCCTCGATCGTCGCTGACTACTGGATCCTGACAAAGGGTGGCATACCGCAGGACAACCTGGCGAAGACGCCGAAGCTGGCAGACTACACGAGCACCATGAAGGACTTCTCCGCCGGCGGCCCACCGCACAGACCGTCTCTCGACGACTATCCCAGCACCTGGTGAGTGCCGCCCGCAAGCCGATGGCCGGATGTGGCTAGGCGCCGGCCCTTTGCATCGCTTCGTCGGCGATGGCGAGCTGCCCGCGCCGATGCCGCTCGCAATCGTCGGTGATGAAGTCCAGCAGGGCCCGGATCGATGGCAGCAGCCCGCGCCGCGACGGAAAGATCGCCCAGATGGCGTCGGGGCGCGGTCGCCATTGCGGCAGCATATCGACGAGCCTGCCGGCCGCGATGTCAGGTCCGATGAGGAGTGCCGGCAGCTGCGCGACGCCGATTCCCTGAAGCGCAGCCTCGCGCAGCGCCGACAAGTCGTCGCTGACGAGACGCGGCACGTGCGGGATCACTGCGGTCGGACCATCGACATGCTTGAGGCACCATTTGTGTGCGTCCTGCGGCATGCCGAAAGCCAGGCTCGGCAGGCCTGCCAGGTCATTCGGTCCCTTGGGGCCGGATGACCCGCCGAGAAGCGTCGGGCTGCCGACCAGGCATTGGGCATTGTCGCCCAGCTTCCGCACGATGAGGCCGCCTGGCTCCAGCGGCGCGGCACCGACACGGATCGCCAGGTCGTAACCTTCGGCGATGATGTCGACGCGGCGATTGAAGGCTTTGAGGTGAACCTGGACGCGCGGGTGGCGGCCCATGAAGAGGGCGATCAGATCCCCGAAATGATAGTTCAGCAATCCGGGCGGGCACGTCATCTTGATCAGCCCTTGCGGCTCCGAGCGGACGGCGTCGATCACCGCTTGCGCGGCTTCGGCACCGGCAAGCATGGCCAGGCACTGCCGATAGTACTCCCAACCAATTTCGGTCACGGAAAAACCGCGTGACGATCGTTGGATCAGCCGGACGCCCAATCGATCTTCCAGCAGGCTGATCCGCCTGCTGAGCTTCGATTTCTGGATGCCAAGCGCGCGTCCGGCGGACGCAAACCCTCGATTCTCGACCACCTGGACAAAATAGTAGAGGTCGTTGAGGTCCTGCATCGTCCTATTCATAGGACGCAAGGTTCGAATTTTCAATCTGGTGCCCGTAGCGCAACGGGTTTTAGGTGATTGAGCTTTCGCCGCGTGCAGCGTTGGGAGCAGCAATCATGAAAAGCGTGATCGGTGTGTGCAGCAATCCCAATACCCGTCCGTCGAGTTGCCGAACGCAGCAGGCGGCGTGCGCGTCATTGCCGGGGAGTTTGCTGGTCACAAGGGCCCTGCCCGAACCTTTACGCCGATCGTCATGAGCACCGAGGCAGAAATCCGCCGAGCGGTCGACGATCTGAAGAGTGGCCACTTCGGCAAGCTTCCAGCTGGGTAGCATGATTCCACGTTCGCAGGGCGGCCGGATCACGCCTGCCCCGTGGCGTTGAGGGCAGCGGACCAGCTCACCCCGTTCCACAGCCGACAAGGCCATGTGCCTAGCCGGAATAGCAGCGAGTATTGAAACGAGGGGCCCTCGGACCAGCACGCCCGGGTGGGCCTTCTGACAGTGCGGGGGAACATGCCGGGCTCGCCGTGTTCTCCTCGCCGACGCGGCCTAGTCGCGACCCGACCAGGCGAGCCCGTGCAACGGAGGCAAGTCATGTACGACAAGAGTGCCGTTGAGAAGAACAAGTGGATGATCGATCCGGACGATGCGGTCATGCTGCTGATCGACCACCAGAGCGGGCTGTTCCAGCTTGTGAGGGATATCGATCAGCCTGTCCTGCGCCGACATGTCTGCGCGCTCGCGAGGGTCGCGCATCTCGCCAAGATTCCGACCTTCACCACGGCCTCGGTGCCCGACGGTCCAAACGGCCCGTTGATCCCGGAAATTCACCAGCTCAATCCTGAGGCGGTCTACATCCCGAGAACCGGCCAGATCAACGCCTGGGACAATCCGGAGTGGGTGAGGGCCATCGAGAAGACCGGGCGCAAGACGCTCCTCGTTGCCGGCACGCTTACAAGCGTCTGCATGGCATTCCCGACGCTGAGCGCCCTCGTCGCCGGATACAAGGTCTTCACGATCGTTGATGCTTCCGGCAACTGGAGCCAGATGGCGACCGAGATCACGCTGGCCCGCGTCGTCCAGGCCGGCGCAATGCCGATCGACACCTACGCCGTTCTCGCCGAAGTCATGAGCACCTGGAACCGCCCCGATGCATTGGAATTCGCGGGCGCGATGGTCGACTACATCGTGCCGCCCTATCGGGCACTGATGGAGAGCTACGACAAAGCACAGGACGTGCAAAAGGTCGGCCACGAAACCAAGCTGGACCGCCTGCAGACTGCCAGAACGAAGACTCCGGCTTAGAAAGCGAGAGCAAGCAGGCGCGGCGTCGGCCGCGCCTGCTGACACCATCCTGTCGGCTGACGACCGAGCACAACGCTGCGCCTGGAGGTGTGGACGCGGTGGGAAAGCTGTGGATCATCGGCGTCGTCTCCGCGGCCTTCACGCTATGGTCGCCATCATTGCGCGCGCAGGACGATGGAGAGACCCCGTTCCTGCCCAAGACGCTGCGCTACGACGAGGACTACCGCTACCTCGCTGATCCGGCCAGGCGTGGCGATCCATGGGATCCGCTGAAACACATCCCTCTGAACGGCGCTGGCGACGTTTATCTGTCGTTGGGTGGCGAGCTGCGGGAACGCTATGAGCATACCCGGAACCTGGGGGTCCGCGGCAAGGACGACGTTCTCATGAACCGTCTGCTGCTCAGCGCCGACCTGCATGTCGGCGATGCCTTCCGCTCGTTCGTGCAGTTCGGCGTCCTTTCGCAGTTCGGTCGCGATGGCGGGTCGCTGGCGACCGACGAGAACCGGCTCGACTTCCAGCAGGCCTTCTTCGATGCCTCCACGGGCCTGGGGCCCACAGAGCGCGCCACGCTGCGCGTCGGACGCCAGGAGATGAACTACGGCTCCGGGCGTTTCGTATCGATTCGCGAAGGACCCAACGCGCGACGCAGCTTCGACGGCTTCCGTGCCCTCTACCGTGCCGGCGGCATGGATATCGACGCCTTCGTCACGCGCCCGGTCCAGCTCCTGCCGGGCACGTTCGACGACCGGCCGGACAAGAAGCAGGGCTTCTGGGGCGCCTATGCCGTGGCCCGCCTGCCGGCCGGGATGAATCTCGACGTCTACTATTTCGGCCTGGATCGGGCCAATGCGGTGTTCGCGGCCGGAATCGCCGACGAGCGGCGGCACACGCTGGGGACCCGCTTGTGGGGCGCCAGCGGCGCGTTCGACTACAACGTCGAGGCGGCCTTCCAGTTCGGCAGCTTCGGCTCGCAGACCATCCGGGCATGGGGTGTGTCGGCGGATCTCGGCGTGACCTTCGCCACGCTGCCGTTCAAGCCCCGTCTTGGCCTGAAGGCCAATGCCGAGAGCGGCGACGGCAACCCGCAAGACCGTCGGCTCGGCACGTTGAATCCGTTGTTTCCCAACCACGCTTATTTCAGCGAGGCCGCAGTCGGCGCGCCGATGAACGACATCGACTTCCAGCCGAACCTGACGCTGCAGCTTGCGCAACGCCTGTCGTTCTATGTCGGCTGGGATTTCTTCTGGCGGCAGAGCACGCGCGACGCCGTCTACAATGCGGCATTGCTGCCGATCCCGGGCACCGCCCAGAACAACAGCCGCTATATCGGCGACCTGATCACGACGCATCTGCGCTGGCGCGTCGATCGCCATCTGGAGGTCAACCTCGACTACACGCACTTCTTCGCCGGCGGGGCGCTGCGCAAGGCCGGCCGTGGCGACATCGACTTTGCCATGATGTCGGTGGCGTACCGCTTCTGAGCATCACAGCAGCGGGCTCATCAGCCGGGCCACGTTCTCGGCGACCTTGATTGGCAGCGGGCGGGCGTCCCATGCCGCGGCGTCGAGCGCCGTTGCTTCGGCGATGTAGCCGCCTTCGATCGCGCGCAGGCGTTCGGCGGCGTGGCGGTCGTAGAGCACCAGGCTGACCTCGGCGTTGAGCTCGAAGGAGCGCATGTCCATGTTGCTCGATCCGATCAGCACCGTGCCGTCGTCGACGCTCATGTGCTTGGCATGCAGGAACGCCGGCTGGAACAGGTGGATACGCACGCCGCAGGCCAGCATGTCGGCGTAGTAGGACCGCTGGGCCAGGCCGACCAGGACCGCGTCGGAGCGCCGCGAGACGATCAGGTCGACCTGCACGCCGCGCAGCACCGCGGCCCGCATCGCCTGCAGCAGCGTCTCGCCGGGCACGAAATAGGGCGTCGTGATCACCACACGCTCGCGGGCGCCCGCGATCAGGGCGATGAACAGGTCGTTGACGCTGCCGCGCGCCAGATCCGGTCCGCTGGGCAGGGTCTGGATCGCGACCGTGCCGGCGGGCTCGGGCGGCTGCGGCAAGCCGGGGTCGGCAAGCTGCTCCTCGGTCTCCAGGAACCAGTCGGCGGCGAACACGACCTGCAGCTGGCGCACGATCGGGCCCTGCACGCGGACCTGCAGCTCGCGGTTCACCTGGCCGTTGGGCAGCGCCGCGTCGATGATGTTCTGCGAGCCGGCATAGCCGGTGCGGCCGTCGATGACCGCGATCTTGCGATGGTTGCGCAGGTCCGCACGGGTCGCGTAGCTGATCAGGCGCAGCGGCAGGATGCGGTGGGCGGCGATGCCGGCGGCGGCGAGCCGGGCCATCACGGCGCGGCCCCAGCGCCGCGAGCCGATGGCGTCGATCAGCACCCGGCAGGTCACGCCGCGCCCCTGTGCACGTTCCAGCGCCGCCATCACGCGCCGGCCGGTCGTGTCGTCGGCGAAGATGTAGAACAGCAGATGCACGTGCTGCTGCGCGCCGTCGATATCCGCGACCAGGCGGTCGATGGCGCCGTCATAGTCCGGCAGGAATTCCACGGCATTGCCGGACAGCACCGGCATCCAGCCGATGCCGCGCGCCAGCGCCGCGGCCGGCCCGGGAGCGGGCACGATAAAGGGTGACAGCGCGCCGGTGGCACGGCTGGCGTTGGCGGAGAAGACCTTCTGGAACTGCGCCACCCGCTGGCGCCGCCAGCGCGGATGCGTGGGCCGGCCGATCGCCTGGTAGAGCAGCAGCGCTGGCCAAGGCGCTACGAAGAACAGCAGCAGCCAGCCCTTCGCGGCTTCCGGCGAGCGCCGGAAAGGCACCACGATCAGCGCGCCGATGCAGATGGCCCACGCCGAGATGATGTAGACCACAGCCCAGAAGCCACCGGAGCCTGGGTCGATCAGCGTCAAGAACTCCGTCACGGCCATACGTTAGCAAAGCCGGCGCACGGGCTCCAAGATCGATTGCGCCGGGCGCTTCAGGCGTGTCTTCTCGTCAGCGGCGCCGGTGCCGGCGTGATGGAGCAGGGCATGCGGCAGCACTGGACGCGGGCGACGGCCACAGTCGCGCTGGGCGTGGATGACGCCACGGCGCTGGTGCGTGCGCTGCCCGGCGCGCCGCGTGTGTCCCGCGTCACAGTGCTGTCGGGCGGGCTTGCCAATACCAACCTGCGCCTGGATTTCGCGTCGGGCGAGCCGCCGCTGGTGCTGCGGCTCTATCAGCGCGATCCGGCGCAGGCGGCCAAGGAGCGCGCGCTGCACGGGCTGGCGGCACGGCACGGGCTGCCGGTGCCGCGACTGCATCTGGGCGCCGACGACAATCCGATAACCGGATCGGCCTATGCTGTCATCGACTGGATCGAGGGCCGGCCGCTCGATGATGTCGCGGCGAAGCTGGACGGCGATCAGCTGTGGCAGCTGGGCGCCTCGATCGGCGCAGGGCTGGCCAGGATCCATGGTGTGACGTTCGATGCGTGCGGCTTCTTCGACGGCGCGCTGAGGGTCGCCACGCCGATCGACGTCGGCGGTGCCGGCCTGCGCGAGTTTCTGCATCGCTGCCTGATCGACGGTCGCGGCGGCGAGCGCCTCGGCGGCGATCTCACGCGGGCGCTGATGGCGTTCGTCGACGCCGAGGCCGCGGTTCTCGACACATGGGATGGCGCTCCCTGCCTCACCCATGCCGACTTCGGCGGCAGCAATATCCTGGTTCGGCTTACCGGGCGGGGCTGGGCGCTGGCAGCGGTGCTGGACTGGGAGTTCGCGTTCAGCGGCAGCCCGTTCTTCGATCTGGGCAACCTGCTGCGCCCACCCCCGGGGCGGCTGCCCGGCTTCGCCGATGCGGTCGCCGCCGGCTACGCCGGCGCCGGGCGCGTCCTGCCGCCGCGGTGGCGCGAGATGGCGGCGCTGGCCGATCTCATCGCCTGGGCCGATTTCCTGTCGCGCGAGCTGCCGCCGCCGGGCGTCATCGACAGCGCGCGCGAGCGCATTCGCGACACCATCGCGCGGCGCGGCTAGCCTGCACGGCTGCCGCAACAGACCTTCAGCCCACCACCAGCTTCAGTCCGGGCACGTTCGCGACAATCTGCTCGCCCCGCAGGCGCTCCAGCCCGCGCCGCAGCTTCTCGCGGCTCTTGTAGGCATGTTCCTGCACCAGGGCGGCGGCCCGGCTGGCCTGCCCGTTGACCAGCGCATCGACGATGTCGCGATGCTCGGCCTGCACTTTCTGCATGTTCTGGAAGGCGGCCTCGAGCCCCTGCGTGAAGGCGATCGCGCCCGGCGAGACCAGGGGCAGCCGGCCGACGAAAGCCAGGGCGTTCGCCAGGGGGATGTTGCGCGATGCCGCCACGATCGCCTCGTGAAAGCGCGCGTTCATCTCGGACCAGCTGCGGGTATCGGCTTCGGTCAAGGCACCCTTGGCCACAAGCGCCTCGCCCAGCGCCAGGCATTCCTCCAGCACGATGCGGTTTGCGACATCCAGGCCGCGTTCCACCGCGCGGCGGCAGGCCAGCGCTTCCAGCGCGCCGCGCACGTCGAAGGCGTCGGCGATCTCGTCGATCGTGATCTCGCGCACCCAGAAGCCCTTGTGTGGCGCGCTCGTCAGCAGTCCTTCCTGCTCGAGGATGCCCAGGGCCAGGCGCACGGGCGTGCGCGACACGCCCAGCCGGCTGGCCAGCGGAATCTCGGCGATACGCGCGCCGGGCACGAATTCGCCGGCCATGATCATCTGCCGCAACAGAAGCGTGACGCGTTCGAGCTCGGTTGATTGCATGCAATTCTCTTTGCTCTTCATTTATGAATAGCCATTATCGTACATAGAGAGCTGATTTTTCGCCATCGCAATTATATATTGCATGCAATAAAGAAATATTGCATGCAATGAGCCGCGTGACGATCTGGAGGAGGGGCGGGTGCGACTGATCCGATATTGGCACGGGGGCGCGGCGCGGACCGGTCTGGTGCAGGATGATCGCGTCATCGACACGGCGGCGTTGTCGCCGTCGCTGGCTGATCTGGGCGCGGCGCTTGCCGCCGATGGCCGGCGCGCGCTGGCGACCCTGTCCGTCGCATCCGTGGCGTCGACGTCGCTCGCGGACGCGGCGTTGCTGCCGCCCCTGGCGACGGGCGCGCGGCTCTTCTGCATCGGCCTGAACTACAAGACCCATGTCGCGGAAACCGGGCGCGACCTGCCGGCCCAGCCGTCGGTCTTCACCCGCACGGCGGAAAGCGTCGTCGGGGCCGGCGCGCCGATGCTGCGGCCGGCGGTGTCCGAGCACTTCGATTTCGAAGGCGAGCTGGCGGTGGTCATCGGCACGCCGGGCCACCGTATCACCGAGGCGTCGGCGATGTCGCATATCGGCGGCTACACCTGCTTCAACGACGGCAGCCTGCGCGATTTCCAGAAATTCTCGGTGACGGCGGGCAAGAACTTCGATGCCAGCGGTGCGATCGGCCCCTGGATCGTGACCGCCGACGAGATTCCCGATCCCACCGCGCTGGTGCTGGCGACCCGCCTGAACGGTGTCGAGGTGCAGCGTTCGGGCACCGACATGCTGATCTATCCGCTTCCGCGGCTCATCAGCTACATCTCGCAATTCGCGGCCCTGCGCGCCGGCGATGTCATCGCCACCGGCACGCCCGCCGGCGTCGGCGCGCGGCGCGTGCCGCCGCTATGGATGAAGCCCGGCGATGTCGTCGAGGTCGACATTTCAGGCATCGGCGTCCTGCGCAACCCGATCGCGGCAGCAGCCTGACGCGCCACCTGAGCAGCCATCAGAAGAGGAAACGATGACATCCATCGACGCGGCCGCCCGCGACAAGCTGGCGAACCTCAATGCCGATCTGACGCCGGTGCGCATCAGCGAGATCGTGCTCAAGACATCGCGCTTCGAGGAGCTGAAGCTCTGGTACCAGGGCGTGCTGGGCGTGGCGCCGTTCTACGAGCACAACCCCGCGGCCGGCACGTCCGGCGGGCAGGAGCGGGCCACGGATATCCGGCTCTGCTTCATCCGCCTCCATCTGGACCATCCCTACGCGCAGATGCTCGCGATCTTCGAGATCCCGGGGACACGCGATGCGCCCGGCAGCGATCCCGGCCTGCACCACATGCAGTTCCGCAACGCCAGCATGCAGGAGCTGTTCACGCGCTACGAGCGGCTGAAGGCGCTAGGCATCCTGCCGCATCGCACCGCCAATCACGGACCCGGCACCAGCTTCTACTATCGCGACCCGGACCAGAACGTCGTCGAGCTGTCGGCCAACAACTTCGCGACCGTCGAGGAGTACAAGGCCTATTTCACGTCCGAGTCCTACAAGCGCAATCCGTCAGGCATCGAGATCGACGCCGACGACTATGTCGCGCGCTTCCGCAGCGGCACGCCGCTGGCCGAGCTGGTGAGGATCCCGGCCTGATCATGTCGTGCATCGCAACGTCCGTTCTGATCGTGGGCGCGGGGCCGGTGGGCCTTGCGCTCGCCTGCGAGCTGGGGTGGCGCGGCATCAAGTGCCTTCTGGTCGAGCAGGGCCAGGGCGATGTCATCTTCCCGGCCGGCGAGGCGATCAACGTCCGCACCATGGAGCACCTGCGGCGCTGGGGCATCGCCGATGCCGCCCGCCGCAGCGAGTTCCCGCAGGATTATCCGCGCAACGTCATCTTCGTGACGCGGCTGATGGGCTACGAGATCGCGCGATTCGCGCGCGATTCGAACGATTCCGCCCACGCCAAGGCTGGCCGCTTCAGCCCGGAAGCGGCCATCTGGTGCCCCAAGAAGTGGTTCGATCCGCTGCTGCGCCGGCACGCTGCGAGCTTTCCCAGCGTCACCCTGCGCGACCAGTGCCGCCTGGAGGCGTTCGAGCAGGACGCGCAGGGCGTGCGCGCCACGGTCGTCGACCTCGCCACCGGCAGCCGCCACCGGATCGATGCCGCCTATCTCGCCGCCTGCGACGGCGCCCGCAGCATGATCCGACGGCAGCTCGGGATAGAATTCGAAGGCACCTTCGCCGAAGGCCACAACCTCGGCATCTACCTGCGCGCGCCCGACCTGCTGGCGCGTCAGCCGCACGGGCAGGCGAGCCAGTTCCTCACCATGAGCACGCGCCACCGGGCGGCGCTCTCGACCGTCAACGGCAAGGACCTCTGGCGCCTTTCGCTCTATGTCGAGGCCGGCGAGGCCGAGGCGCTCGATCCGGCCGCCTGCGTGCGCGAGGCCTTCGGCGGTGATCTCGACGTCGAGATCATCCGCGCCCAGCCCTGGTCGGGGCATCGGGTGGTGGCACGGTCCTATCGCGACGGCCGTATCTTCCTGGTCGGCGACGCGGCCCACATGCTGTGGCCCAAGGGCGGCTTCGGCGCCAACACCGGCATCGGCGACGCGGTCGACATCGGCTGGAAGCTGGCGGCGGTGCTCGAGGGCTGGGGCGGCGCAGGGCTGCTGGCGAGCTACGAAGCCGAGCGCCGTCCGATCGGCGTGCGCAACGTCGACGAGGCGGCCAGCAACCGTGCCGCCGACCACAGCCTGCCGGCCGATCCGATGCTGGAAGCGGCAGGGCCCGAAGGCGATGCCACGCGCCAGCGGGTCGGCGACATCATCCGTGCCACGCGCTGGAAGGAATGGAACACGCTGGGCGTGCAGCTGGGCTATCGCTACGCCGCGTCGCCCATCGTAATCGCCGACGGCACGCCCGAGCCGCCGGACGACCCGAGCGATTACCAGCCTTCGACCTGGCCCGGCGCGCGCGCGCCGCACCACTGGCTGGCGCCCGGCCGCTCGACGCTCGATCTGTTCGGCCATGGCTTCGTGCTTGTCGCGCAGCGCGGCGCCGATGCTGCGTCCTTCGCGGCCGCGGCGGACAGCACCGGCATTCCGATGCAGGTGCACGAGAGCGCCGACGCCGCTCTGGCTGCGCTCTATGCGGCGCCTCTGGTGCTGGTGCGGCCGGACGGCCATGTGGCCTGGCGCGGGCATCACGCCGGCGATGCCGCTGCCGTCCTGCGCCAGGCCGTCGGGCTGCGCGCGACGCATCAGCACATCAGGCCTTTCTCCCACGAGGGCGGGGAGATGGAAAAGCTGCAACAACGATCCTGAGGGGGAGACCGATGAACAAGACGATGGGCGCATTCCTGCTGGCGCTGTCAGCCTGGACCCTGCCGGCGCGCGCCGAGACCGAGACGGCGTCGCTCGCGATCCCGGTCCTGTCGCTGACCTTCAGCCCCAACTACATCGCCGCCGACAAGGGCTTCTGGCGCGACCAGGGACTGGAGGTGAAGTTCGCGTCCATCCCCGGCGTCGGCGCCACCAACGCCGTGCTGGCCGGCAGCGTCGACTTCACCAACACGGCGGCGTCGGCCTTCCTGCGCGCCGTGGCGCGCGGCCAGAAGCTGGTGGCGATCGGCAATACGCTGGAGCGCGTGCAGATCGAGCTGGTGATGAGCAAGGCGTTCCTGCAGGCGCGCAACTTCAATCCCGACGGTCCCGTCGAGGAGCGGGCCAAGGCGCTCAAGGGCGCCAAGATCGCCGTCGATGCGCCCAACTCCATCGTGCACGGCTATATCCGCTACGCGGCGAAGAAGGCGGGCCTCGATCCCGAGCGCGATATCACCGTCTCGCCCATGGCGCCGCCGGCCATGATCGCGGCCATGCGCAGCGGCCAGGTCGACGGGCTGGCCATGTCGCGGCCCTGGCCTTCGATGATGCGTCAGGAAGGCGTCGGCCTCACGGTGCTGAGCAGCCCGCAGGGCGATTTCGCGGAGCTGCATCCCTTCAACTACAACCTCATCGTGACGCGGCCGGGCTTCTGCGAGGCCAAGCCGTCGGTCTGCCGCAAGCTGATGGCAGGCTTCAACCAGGCCCTGGCGTTCATGCACGACAACGTGCCCGAGACGCTCGCCATCCTCGGCAAGCGCTTCGACAAGACGGACCCGGCCATGGTGAAGGATGCCTTCGACGGCGTGCTGGCCGGCACGCCGCGGACGGCGACGGTGAAGGAGATCGGCTTCACGCACGCGCAGAACTACATGGCTTATGCCGCAATCATGCAGCCGGAGGAGATGCTCAAGAGCTTCGCCGGCATCTACAGCAACGACTACCTCAAATAGCGCGATGCGGATCGTGGTCTATCGCGCCGTCATCCTGGCGCTGATCCTGGCGTGCTGGCAGGGGGCGAGCCTGGTGTTCGGCGCGCACTGGATCCCGGCGCCGGCCGCCGTGATGCGCGCCTTCTGGCTGCAGGCCGCAAGCGGCGAGCTGTGGTATCATGCGCGCTACACGCTGGCGGCCGCGGTCATCGGCTTCCTGATCGGCGGCCTGCCCGGGGCGCTGCTGCCGTTCCTGATCCGACGGCTGGCGACGCTGCGCGCCATCCTCGATCCCTACCTGATCGCGGGCTACGGCGCGCCCAAGGTCGCGCTGACGCCCCTGTTCATCCTGTGGTTCGGAATCGGGCTGGAGTCGAAGGTGGCGCTGGTCGCCAGCGTCGTCTTCTTCCTGGTCTTCTTCATCACCCTGGCGGGGCTCGACAGCGTCGACCAGAAGCTGATCGCGGCGGCGCGGGTGTTCGGCGCCGGCCCCGGCCTGATCGCGCGCGAGATCGTCTGGCCCAGCGCCATCCCCTACGTGCTCACCGGGCTGCGCGTGGCGGCGCCATACGCCATCGGCACGGCCGTGGTGGGCGAGCTGATCTCGTCCAACCGCGGGCTGGGCTACAGCATCCAGGCCGCCGCCACCAACTTCGAGCCCGCCAAGCTGTTCGTCGGCGTGGTGGCGCTGGCCCTGATCGTGCTCGTGCTCAATGCCGTGCTCGATCTGCTCGAGAAACGCCTGCTGTCATGGCGGCCTACGGGAGGCATCGCTGAGCGTGCTCAAACCAGCTTCTGACATGACGCCCGGCAAGGGCGGGCCCGTGCTGGAGGTTCGCGACCTGGCGCGATGCTTCGGCGGGCGCGACGGCCGCGACGATGCCCTGGCGGTGATCGAGGGATTGTCGCTGGCCGTGGCCGAAGGCGAGTTCGTGACCGTGGCCGGGCCGTCCGGATCCGGCAAATCGACACTGCTCAACATGATCGCGCAGATCGACCGTCCGAGCGAAGGAACGATCCATCTGCGCGGCGAGACCATCCTGGCGCCGGGCAAGGCCGACCTGAACCCGGGTTGGAACTGCCAGATCGGGTATGTGACGCAGGAGGACAACCTGCTGCCCTGGCGCCGGCTGCTGGACAACATCCTGCTGCCGCTGCGGGCGCAGCGCCGCCTCGACGCGGACGCGCGCACCCGCGTCGCGGCGCTGATCGAGACCGCAGGCCTCACCGGCTTCGAACGCTACTACCCGCACGAGCTCTCCGGCGGCATGCGCAAGCGCGCCTCGCTGGTGCGGACCCTGGCCTATGATCCGCCGGTCATCCTGATGGACGAGCCGTTCGGCGCGCTCGATGCCCAGACCCGCACCGAGCTGCATGCCGACCTGCTGCGGCTGTGGAGCCTGAAGCGCAAGACCATCGTGTTCGTCACGCATGACATCACCGAGGCGATCGCGCTGGGCGATCGCGTCCTGGTCCTGTCGCGCGCCCCGGCGCGCGTGGTCGACGAATATCGCGTCGACCTGCCGCGGCCACGCGACGTCGATCACCTGATCGCCGAGCCGGCCTTCGCGCGGCTGTACGAGAGCATCCGCCAGTCGCTGGCGCGCCAGGCGCCCAAGGCGCGGCGCGCATGAGCCGCCCGGGCGTCGTCATCGCCGGGCGGCTGCTGCTGGGCCTCGGTCTGGTGCTGCTGTGGACGCTGCTGCATCGCGTCCTTGGCGACCACACCATCGCCGGGCTCGGCGATATCGCGGTGCGATTGTGGGAGATCGCGCAGAACGGCGTCCTGCTCCGTGACATCGGCGTCACGATGCTCGAGGCCGGCGCCGGCCTTGCCGTCGGCGGCCTGGCGGGCTTCGCGTTGCCATTCCTGATCACCCGCGTGCCCGGGTTCGAGGCGGCGCTGCGGCCCTTCATCGCCGCCGCGATGGGTGTGCCCAAGCTGGCGCTGGCGCCGCTGCTGATCCTGTGGTTCGGCATCGGCTTGCTGTCCAAGGTCGTGTTCGTGGCGCTGGTGGTGTTCTTCCTGCTGTTCTTCAGCACGCTCGCCGGTATCCGCGGCGCCGACCCGCGGCTGATCGCGGTGGCGCGCGTGCTGGGCCTGCGCGAGCTCATGCTGCTGCGCGAGGTGATGCTGCCGTCGACCCTGCCGTTCGTGTTCGCCAGCCTGAAGGTGGCGCTGCCGCGCGCCATCAGCGCCGCCGTGGTGGGCGAGTTCATCGCCGCCGACACCGGCCTGGGGTCCTACATCCAGAACGCCATGTCGCAGGCCGACACGGTGGGAGTCTTCACCGGCGTCATCGTCGTGACCGTCCTGGTCGTGGTCGTGAACGCAGTGCTCGACCATACGCAGAAGCGCGCGATGGGCTGGCGCCATTCCGCCATAGGCGGATTTTGAAAGGAACCGACACCGTGAGCGATCCCGATCAGGCGATCATCCTGCAATGCCAGCGGCTGGCGATCGACTTTGCCCGCTATGTCGATCAGCGCAATATCGAGGCGGCGGTCGGCCTGTTCACCGAGGATGCCGTGTTCGAGCGCAAAGGCGAGGTGCTGCAGGGCAGGGACGCGATCCGCGCGGCGCAGCTGCGGCGGCCCGCGACCCTGGTCACGCGCCACCTGTGCGCCAATATCGCCGTCGATGTCATCGACGCGGATCACGCCACGGGCAGCGTGTCCTTCATTCTGTTCCGCCACGATCATGCCGAGGCCGGCACGGACGCGGCCAGGCCGGCACCGCTGGGCCTGCCGGAGACGGTGGGCGAATACGTCGACACCTATTGTCGCACGCCCGGCGGCTGGCGCATCGCCAGGCGCGTGGCCAGGGCGGCCTTCCGCCGCGCATAACGCCGGCCTGAGCGCAGC
The DNA here is from genome assembly GCF_008039615.1 of Vineibacter terrae. Taxonomy (GTDB): domain Bacteria; phylum Pseudomonadota; class Alphaproteobacteria; order Reyranellales; family Reyranellaceae; genus Vineibacter; species Vineibacter terrae. The sequence goes on from NZ_VDUZ01000008.1 coordinate 58,325, forward strand.
ACCGCCGTCGGTGCTGCGCACCTGGCCGCCGTCATCTGCCTTTCGCATGTCGATGCGCGCCGGCGCAGGCCGCGCCATCGCGATTGCCCCGGACATCGTTGCTGTACTAACGTTCATTCACAAGAATGACAGATGTGCAGTTGGGGCTTGTTCGGGAGGACGTGGATGACGGGCAGCAACAGGCGCTATCCCTTCGGCATTCGCAGCGACGGCAGCATCGACCGGCGTGCGTTCCTGCAGGCCGCCGGCCGGCTGGGCGTGGGCGCGCTGGGCGCCTCGAGCCTCGGCCTGGCGGCCGGCGTGGCGCGGGCCGATGTCGAGCCGTTCAAGATCGGCTGGGTGCGGCCGACGACGGGCCGCCTCGCCTCGTCCTTCTCCGTCCTCTATATCGGCGGCCTGATCGCGATCGACGAGATCAACAAGGCGGGCGGCATCCTGGGACGCCCGATCGTGCGCCAGGAGGAGGACGACGAGGCCTCGCCCGCCAAGGAGCCGGCGGTCATCAAGAAGCTGCAGGAGGCCGGCCTGACCTATATCGCCGGTCCGACCGGCAGCTCGCAGGCCCTGTCGTCGCTGGCGACCACGACACCAGCGAAGATCATCTCAGCGACCTATGCCAACGGCGCCGAGATGGGCGACGGCAAGAAGTACCCCTACCACTACCAGTGCACCTTCAATACCGACCAGCAGGGCGAGGTCGCGGCGCGCTACCTGGTCGACACGATCAAGGCCAAGAAGATCGGCATCCTGCAGGAGAACACCGCGTTCGGCGAGCAGGCCACGGCAGCGTCGCGGGCGACGTTGAAGAAGGCCGGGGTCGAGCCGGTCCGGATCGAGGTCTATCCCCTCAACGCGCCCGACCTGAACACCTATGTCGGCAACTTGCGCAAGGCCGGCTGCGACGGGCTGATCGCGTGGATCGCCAATATCCCCAACGCGGCCATGGCCTTCAACGCCATGAATGCCCAGAAATGGTTCCCGGCGATCACCGGCCATAACGGGCTGTTCCTCGATGCGTTGTTCGACCTGGTGCCCGACGAGGCGCTGAAGAACGTCTATGGCACGATGTACCGCAGCCTGATGTGGAGCGACGGCGAGAGTCCAGGGCCGCGCCAGGTCGAGTTCGCGAAGAAGGTCGTGGCGTATCCCGAGGCGAAGGGCTCGGGCACCACGGTCGCGAACAGCCCCTACTATGATTTCCTGCACATCCTGAAGATGGTGATCGAGGGCGAGAAGACCTTCGACACCGACAAGGTGAAACGCGCGCTGGACAATGTGCGCGGCTACAAGGGCCTGCTGGGCACGGTCAACTTCACGCCCGAGAACCACACCGCGATCGCCATCGAGGATGTCGCGCTGGCGTCGGTCGCCTCGGGCAAGGATCCGAAATCGCTGGGCGTCTTCCGCGAGCGCGCCAAGTAGGCCGCAAGCGTGGCTGGGAGCGCGCCACTCCGGTGGCGCGCCGGCCCTAAGGGCCGGTTCCCCCCAGTGGTGCTGAAGATCCGGCGCTGCGCGCCGGTGCGCCACTGGAGTGGCGCGCTCCCAGCGAGTGGCCACAAGCGAAGGGCCTAACATGGACCTGGATCTGATCCCTGCCGGGCTGACCGCGGGCAGCCTCTATGCGCTGGTCGCGATGGGCTTCAACATCCTCTATCGCCCCACCAACGTCTTCAACTTCGCGCAGGGCGACCTCGTGATGCTGGGGGCGATGGTCGGCGCCTCGGTGATGGCGCTCGCTGGCCTGCCGTGGCTCGCCGGCGCCGCGGCGGCGATGCTGTGCGTGGCCGTCCTGGCGCTGGTCGAGGAGCGCGTGGCGGTGGCGCCGGTGCTGAAGCGCTCGGCGCACGGCCATAGCTGGGTCATCACGACACTGGCGATCTCGATGATCATCGGCAACCTCGTGGGCCGCATCTGGGGGCCCGACCCGATCGCCGTGAAGCCGCCGGCGCCGCTCAGCACCGAGACATTCTACCTGCTGGGCATGGCGGTCAGCAGCTACCAGCTGGCGCTCATCGCGGTGACCTTGCTGCTGGTGTTCGGGGTCGAAGGCTTCTACCGCACGCGCTCGGGCAAGGCCGTGATGGCGGTGGCCGAGGACCGCGATGCCGCGCTGCTGCGCGGCATCGACCCCGACCGTCTGTCGCGCTGGTCGTTCTTCCTCGGCGGCGCCGTCGCGGCGCTCACCGGCATCCTGGCGGCGCCGCTGCTCTATGCCTCGACCGGGCTGGGGCCGTCGCTGCTGCTGAAAGGCTTCGCTGCCGCCGCCGTCGGCGGCATCGGCAACAACCGCGGCGCGCTGCTGGCCGGCTACATCATCGGCATGGCCGAGGCCGTGGGCGCGGCGGTGCTGTCGCCGGGCTACCAGCTCGCCATGGTGTTCGCCGTGATGCTGGTGATCCTGCTGATCCGCCCGCACGGCCTGTTCGGCAGCGCCGAAGCCCGCACGGTGTAGCACGATGCGTGACACTGTCCGCCGCCTCGTCGACTCGCCGGCCAACGGTTGGCGCCTGCTGCTGGCGCTCGCCGCCATCCTGTACGTCGCGCCGCTGCTGGTCGGTACGGAATACCGGCTCTTCGTCGCCACCCAGATGGGCGTCTATGTGATGGTGGCGATCGGGCTGAACCTGCTCAACGGCTATGGCGGCCAGGTGTCGCTGGGGCACGGGGCGCTGGTCGGCATCGGCGCCTACGCCGCGGCGCTGGCGATGGTCGACGCCCAGTGGTCGTTCTGGCCGGCGGCGGCGCTGGCGATGGCCGCTGCCGCCGTGGTCGGGGCGATGATGGCGCTGCCGGCCTTGCGGCTCTCGACCTGGTATTTCGCCCTGGTCACGCTCGGCTTCGCCCAGGTGATGGAAGGGCTGATGACCGAGTGGCGGGAGCTGACGCACGGCTTCGCCGGCGTCGTGGGCATCCCCCAGCCGGCGCTGCTGGGCTACGCCCTGCCGTCGACGGGCCTGTACTGGCTGGTGCTGACGCTCGACCTGCTGGCCGTCGCCGCCGTCGCCAGCCTGCTGCGCTCGCGCTTCGGGCGGGCGCTGATCGCGGTGCGCGACAATCCTGTCGCCGCGACCGCCAGCGGCGTGTCGATGGTCTGGATCAAGATGTTCGCGTTCGTGGTCAGCGCCGCCATCGCCGGCCTGGCCGGGGCGCTGTTCGCGGTCCAGAAGACGGTGATCACGCCGGAGGACTTCACCGCCGAGTTCTCGATCTTCTTCCTCCTGGTGGTGGTGCTGGGCGGGGCCGGCCGGCTCTGGGGGCCGGTGGTGGGCGCCCTGGTGTTCTTCCTCGTGCCGGAGCTGCTGGCGGCGCTGCAGAGCTGGCGTCTGCTGATCTACGGCGCGGCCCTGCTGGTGCTGATGCTCTATGCGCCGCACGGCCTGGTCGGCGCCGTCGAGGCGGGCTGGAAGCGGCTGCGTGCCCGGCTGGGCCTGTCCAACATCGCGCCGCTGCCGGTGACGGGCGCCCAGCAGGACGGCGGCATCCGTCCGATCGACGGCGTGGCGCTGTCGGTGCGCGGCGTCGAGAAGCGCTTCGGCGGCGTCGCGGCGTTGGCCGGTGTCAGCCTCGAGGTCGCGCCCGGCACCAGCCACGCCATCGTCGGCCCCAACGGCTCGGGCAAGACGACCCTGCTCAACATGATCTCGGGATTCTATCCGGTCGATGCCGGCGCCATCGCGGTCGGCGGCCGCTCCGTCATCGGCCTGGCGCCGCATCGCATCGCCCATCGCGGCGTGGGCCGCACCTTCCAGACGCCGCGCATGATGCCCGACCTGACGGTGCTGGATAACATCCTGCTGGGCGCCTTCATGGCCGAGACCCAGGGCGCGCTCGCCGCCACGCTGCGCCTGCCGGCAGCGCGGCGCGAGCAGGCGCAGTCGCTGGCCGAGGCCATGCGCTATCTCGACTTCGTGGGCCTGCGCGAGCGCGCGATGGAGCCGGCCGGCGAGCTGCCGCACGGCCAGCAGCGCCTGGCCGAGATCGCCCGCGCGCTGGTCGGCCGGCCGCGCCTGCTGCTGCTGGACGAGCCGGCCGCCGGGCTGTCGCTGGACGAGCTCGACCGCCTGGGCGAGCTGATCTCGGCGATCCGCGGTCTGGGCACCACGGTCGTGATCGTGGAGCATCACCTGGAGCTGGTGGCCAATATCTGCTCGAGCGTCACCGTGCTGGAGCGCGGCGCCGTGCTGGCGTCGGGCACGCCGGCCGAGGTGTTCTCCAACGAGGCCGTCATCAGCGCCTACATGGGCGCCCATGTGCGCATCGAGGCCGCATCATGACCGCCCAGCCGTTGCTGCAGATCACCGGCCTCGATGTCGGCTACGGCCATGTCGGCGTGCTGCGCGACGTCGCGCTGGCCGTGGCGCCCGGCAGCATCGTGGCCCTGGTCGGCAGCAACGGCGCCGGCAAGAGCACGCTGCTGCGCGCCATCTCGGGACTGCTGCGGCCGAGCGCCGGGCGCATCGTGTTCGAGGCCGGCGACATCGCCGGCTGGCGGCCGCACCGCATTGTCGATCTCGGCATCATGCAGGTGGCCGAGGGGCGGCGCCTGTTCCGCCGTCAGAGCGTGCACGACAATCTCGAGCTGGGGCTGGTCGGCGCGCGCCTGGACCGGGCAGCGGAAGCCGAGCGCTACAGCGCCGTCTACGATCTCTTCCCGGCGCTGCGCGAGCGTCCCGACGTGCGTGCCGGCGTGCTCTCGGGCGGCCAGCAGCAGATGCTGGCGATCGCGCAGGCGCTGATGCGGCGCCCCAGGCTGCTGATGCTCGACGAGCCGTCGCTGGGCCTGGCGCCGGTGATCGTCGACCAGCTCATCGACGTGATCCTGCGGCTGCGCGCCGGCGGCACCACCATCCTGCTGGTGGAGCAGATGGTGGAGCGGGCGCTGGAGATCGCCGACCACGCCTATGTGCTGCAGAACGGTGTCGTCATCGGCCACGGCACGCCGGCCGATATCCGTGCCGGCGACCTGATCCGACGCGCCTATCTCGGCGCCGGCAGCGAGCACGCGACGTCGGACTGAAGGCCATCCGGCTCACCGTCATCCGAGCGCAGTTCCCGTCATCCCGAGCGCCCGTCATCCCTCGCTGCGCTCGGGATGACGGTAAAGCGGGGCTCAGGTGGGGCAGGGCACTTCTTCCACCGCGGTCTCGGCGAACAGCGCGCCCGCGGTCTGCTCCTCCTCGCCGGCCGAGGTGCCGCCGTTGCTCGGGTAGGCGATGAAGACGACGTCGCCGGTGGGTGTGATGCTGGTGACGCGACGCACCTCGCCACTCTTGGTCTGGTAGCAGTGGTTCACCAGCAGCTTGGTGAAAGGAATCGGCATGGATGCGGCTCCGTTATCGAACAGGCCCTGCGCTGCTGCAGGCATCAGGCGCCGTCTCAACGAGGCCATGGCGCACGAAGTTCCGCACAGGCGCCCGCAATGATCGCGGGTTGCGGCTGGAACCGGCGCATGCCAATACGCGTTATAGAAGTTCGTGCCCTTGATCGTCGCGTTCCGTACCCTCTCGCATCCCTTCAGACGCCGATGCCGTGTCACGGCAGGGGCGTTGTTGCTGCTGCTGGCGGTCCCCGGCGCGGCGCTGGCCGCGGAAGGCGGCGGCGCCGGCGGCTCGATCACGGTCTTCGTCGCGCAGGTCGTCGTCCTGCTGGCGCTGGGGCGCCTGCTGGGCGAGGTGGCCCAGCGCATCGGCCAGCCGGCGGTGATGGGCCAGCTCATCGCCGGCGTCATCCTCGGGCCATCCGTGCTCGGTGCCGTGCTGCCCGAGCTGCAGCACATGCTGTTTCCCGACTCGCGCGAGCAGAAGAGCATGCTCGATGCCGTGGCGCAGCTGGGCGTCCTGCTGCTTCTGCTGCTCACCGGGATGGAGACCGACCTGTCGCTCATCCGCAAGGTTCGGCGCGCTGCCTTCAGCGTCTCGGTGGCCGGCATCGCGGTTCCCTTCGCCTGCGGCTTCGCGCTGGGCGAGATGCTGCCCGGCTCGATGCTGCCCAATCCCGCCAATCGCCTGCTGACCTCGCTGTTCCTGGGCGTCGCGCTGTCGATCTCGTCCGTGAAGATCGTCGCCGCCGTGGTGCGCGAGATGAGCTTCATGCGCCGCAATGTCGGCCAGGTGATCATGGCGGCGGCGATCATCGACGACACGATCGGCTGGATCATCATCGCCGTGATCTTCGGCCTGGCGATGCACGGCGGCGTCGATCTTGCAGTCCTGGCGCAGAGCGTGCTGGGCACGCTGCTGTTCCTGGCGCTCAGCTTCACCCTGGGCCGCCGCCTGGTGTCGTTCCTGATCCGCTGGTCCAACGACAATTTCATCGGCGAGGTGCCGGTGATCACCACCATCATCGTGATCATGGGCCTGATGGCATTGATGACCCAGGCCATCGGCGTGCATACGGTGCTGGGCGCGTTCGTGGCCGGCATCCTGGTCGGCCAGTCGCCGATCCTGACCCGCCATATCGACGAGGAGCTGCGCGGGCTGATCACGGCCTTGTTCATGCCGATCTTCTTCGGCCTGGCCGGGTTGAGCGCCGACCTCTCGATCGTCAAGGATCCGGCGATGATGGCGCTGGGGCTGGGGCTTATCCTGATCGCCAGCGTCGGCAAGTTTGCCGGCGCCTTCATCGGCGGCAGCCTCGGCGGGCTCAGCCGCCGCGAATCGCTGGCGCTGGCCTGCGGCATGAACGCACGCGGCTCGACCGAGGTGATCGTCGCCACCATCGGCCTGTCGCTGGGCGTGCTCAGCCGCGACCTGTTCAGCCTGATCGTGGCCATGGCGGTGATCACGACAATGGCCATGCCGCCGATGCTGCGCTGGGCGCTGGCGCGCCTGCCGCTGCGGCCCGAGGAGGCGGCACGCCTGGAGCGCGAGGAGTTCGAGGCCAAGGGTTTCGTGTTCGGGCTCGAGCGCCTGCTGGTGGCGGCCGACAAGAGCGCCGACGGCATGCTGGCCTCGCGGCTGGTCGGCTTGCTGGCCGGGGCGCGGCGCACGCCCATGACGATCGTCGACGTGGCGGTGCCTGCCGGCACGACGCCGGCGCGGCCGGGCGAGAGTGAGGCGGCCGATGCCGGCGCCGCCGCCAGCGCGAACGGCGGCACGGTTGCCCCCGAGACGGTCGCCAAGGAAGCCGCCGAAGGCGCCAAGCCCGATGCCGAGCGCCGCGCGCCGCCGGCGGCCGACGTCACGACCCGCAAGACCCGCGGCCAGCCCGAGACGGAAGTCGCGGCCGAGGCCAGGAAGGGCTACGACCTGATGACGATCGGCGTCGACGGCGCGATCGGTGACGGCGGCGCCTTCAGCGACAGCGTCACGCGGATGGTGGCAGGATTCGAGGGGCCGCTCGCGATCGTGACGGCGCGCGGCCCGCATCGCGAGGACCCGGTCGGCTATCCGCTGAACATCCTGGTGCCGATCAACGGCGCGCCGCATGCGCTGCGCGCCGGCGAGATCGCGCTGGCGATCGCGCGCGCCCAGCGGACGTCGGTGACGGCGCTGTATGTCGCGCAGGAGGCGGGGGTGCCGTCATGGCAGCACCGCCTGGGCACGCGGCTGGCGCCGCTGAGTGAGGCGGACGCCATCCTCAAGCAGTTCGGCAGCCTCGCCGACAGCTACGGCGTGCCGCTGCAGATGGCGGTGCGGGCCAGCATCAGGCCCGGCGAGGCCGTGCTGCAGCAGATCCGGCGTGGCGACCACAACCTTGTCGTGGTCGGCGTCAGCCTGCGCACCGGCAGCACGCTGTCGTTCGGCCCGCTTGCCACGCTGCTGGCGGAACGCGGCGACCGGTCGATCCTCTACCTGTCGAGCTGATCGCGGCAGCTTTTGAAGGGCTGCTGCGGCCTCTCAGGCGACCTCGGTGCCGCCGACGGGACCACCGCGGATGTCCCAGCCGCCCCTGCCATCGGGCAGCGCGATCATGCCTTCCTTCATGCCTTTGGGCTTTTTCCCGCTCTCGGCGCAGGTCACCAGGTTCGGGTCGCTCCACGGATTGACGAGCGGCTCGGGACCAGGCTCGTGCTTGGCGACCTGGTCGAAGATGGCTGTCGCCAGCGCCCGTGCTTTCGTTTCGGTGGGCGCGGCAACCAGGCACAGCGCACGGTGCCAGCTTCGGCCCCAATGCGGTGAATTCAGGTTGCGTGGCTCAAGCTGATAGATCGGCATCATGTGTTCCAGTGGACAGCACGCCTGGCGTTGGAACGCCGGCGCCGAGCCGCCGGTTCCTGCCGCTCAGTCCCGCTCGCCGGCAGGTGGCTTCAGCACATGGCCTGCATCCAGGATGTGCTCGACCCCCACGCCGAGCATGAACCCGGCGACCACGTCGCTCACCCAGTGGGCGAGGACGACGACGCGGGTCGCGGCGAGCAGGCTGGCGGCCGCCCATGCGATCGGGGCCGAACGCGGCCAGAGGCGCGCCACGGCGGCGCTGAGCGCACCGACATGCATGGCGTGGCCCGAGGGAAAGGCGTCGTCGGCTTTCCCTGACCGCGGAATGCCGTGCCGCCGGCCATGAACCATCGTCCGGTCGGGCCTCTGCTGTGCGATGAAGTGCTTGAGGATGCGTGGCACCGCTGCCGTCACGACGACGTTGAGCGCGAGATAGTCGGCCTGCCGACGCTGATGCCCGTTGCCCAACCGGGACAGCAGCCACAGTCCGGCGGCGGCCGCCAGCAGGAGGCGGTCGTCGGCAGCGACCGTGACGGTGCTGGTCGCGTGCTCGACGGGAGGCTTAGCGTGCCGGGCGATGATCCTCGCCACTTCCCGGTCCAGTGTCGTGGGCTGGACATGCCAACGCGCCATGGTCGCCTCCGCTGCCTGATTTCCCCTGCTTGTGCAGATGGCCATGCAACGCCGGGAAGGGAGCCGGCGTTGCTCCTCAGGACTTGCATGTCGAGAGGAGGAAGCCATGGCTCGGCGATACGCAAGATCGGCCTCGAAGGACGTCCAGCGCGCGATGCACAAGCGCAAGGCGGGAACGCTGAGGAAGAGCAAAGGCGGGCGCGGCGGAAAGGTCAAGAGCCGCCGGCAGGCCGTTGCCATCGGCCTGTCCGAGGCGCGCAAGAAGGGAAAGAAGGTGCCGCGCAGGAAGTCGGCGTGAGGCTTGCGGCGCCGGACCGGCGATCGGGTCTGGCCGCACCGCTGCGGTCCTTGCCCTGACCAGCAGGCAACGTTTGTGTGCCGCCAGCGTTGGCGGAGCACCGGCTCGGGGACGAGCACCGGCTCGGGGAGAAGTCGATGCGCATCAGCCTCATCTACAATCGCAAGGCGGGCGGCGCGCTTGCGCCCAAGAAGCTCAAAGCGCTGCTGCGCAAGTTCGGCCACACGCTGGCGCACAGCGTTGACAAGAGCGACAGCTGGAAGGACCTGGCCGAGGATCCGGGCGAGATGGTCGTGATCGCCGGCGGCGACGGCACCGTCGGCGCCGCTGCCGTCAAGCTGGCGCCGCTGGGTGTGCCGCTCGCGATCCTGCCGACGGGAACCGCCAACAACATTGCCGGCGCGATGGGAATCCAGGCTGCCTCGCCGGAGGAGCATGTCGCTTCCTGGGAGGCGGCGTCGCCGCGCCAGGTCGATATCGGCGTGGCATCAGGGCCCTGGGGCGTGACGTCGTTCATCGAAGGGGTCGGGTTCGGCCTGCTGGCGACGTGCATGGCGCAGCTGCATGCCCAGGACAAGCGCAGCGACGCCAAGCGCGACGATACGGTCTTCAAGCTGTTCCGCGACCGGCTGGCGCTGAAGGCGCTGGCGCCAGACTACAGGCCGATGGCGCTCACCGGCGCCGTCGACGGCGTCGGACTGCAGGGCGCGTTCCTGCTGGTGGAAGCGCTGAACATCCGGTCGGTCGGGCCGGGCATCGATCTGGTGCCGGATGCCGACCCGGGCGACGGCCTTCTCGATTTTGCGTTCGTCTCGGCCGGCGACCGCGAGGCGCTCGTCGACTATCTGGCGCAGAAGGCACAGGGCGCCGATCCGCCGTCGCCGGCCGAGATCCACCGGGGACGGGTCCTGACCCTCACCGCGCCCCGGCACGACGCGCATGTCGACGACCGCCTGTGGCGCGCCGGCGCCAAGCCGCCGGCTGTTCATCCCGACGTCGAGATCAAGGCGCAGGCGCAGACCGTGATGATGCTCGCGCCGCCGCTGTCAGGACCGGACCTGCCGGATATGGCCCGGATGGCCGTCCCGACGCTCCTGCCGGTGTCGGATTGATATCCAACCCGCCTTGCGTCAAGTGGCGGCGTCGAGGCCCGGTGGTGCGACCTCCGTGAGGAATGACGCAAGGTACATCTTGCCCAGGACGTGCTTGGTGTCCGCTGCGCCGGGCTTGAGCCGTCCGTCGCTCATCGCGCGCCGCAATTGTGCTGCCGTTGGCGCGGCGAGATCGGTGTCCGCCAACGCGCCTGCGGCGGCGGCCGAGGCGCTCAGCAGGACGCCGGCATAGTAGAGGCGGGTGAGCGCCCGAACCTGGCTCAGCCGGGCGTGGAAGGCATCGTCGGGCGCGCGGCCCAGCCAGGCGTGCACGAAGATGCGCTGCAGATCGGCGGCCGGCGCGAGATTGTCCAGCATGATGGCGGCGTCGACCAGAGGGTCGTTGCGGTAGGCGGACTCCCAGTCGATCAGCCACAGACGCGCGCCGTCGAACAGGATGTTGCGTGGAACCGGGTCGTTATGGCTCGAGACGGTGCTTGCCGGATCCCATGCATATGACCTGCGGATCGCATCGAGGCGAGCGGTGTGGGCGTCGAGCACGCCGGGCGCGAACAGCCCGGTGCGGCAGACATGGGCCCAGAGACGGGCGACGATGGCCGGGTATTCGACGAAGGCCGGGAACGGCGATGTCGCCTGCACGCGGCCCAGCAATTCGGCCAGCGCGCGCACCAGCGCCGGACGGCCGCCGGGATAGGTGCTCAGCGGCTGCTCGTCGACGAAGTCGGCCACCGCGACCCGGGCCGCCGGGTCGAGATGGTGGATGGCCGGCGCAATCCCCGCGTCGGCCGCGATGCGCATCGCCTCGTACTGGTGCGGATTGCGCAAGGGGCTCGCGGGCCCTTCCACCCGCACGAGGTAGCGGCGGCCGCCGACCTGCGCCCGGAACGGAAAGGCCCCCGAGGCGCCGCCCGACAGCGGCGCCAAAGCGGCGACGGGCGCGCGGCCGAACGCCGCCTGCTGCGCGGCGCGCGCCGTCTCCTGCGCGCTCGCGAAGAGGTCTTCCGGACGGCCGCCGGTCATGATTGCTTCGTGGCTCAGGGCCGGTCCACGCCGGCGGGCAGGCGCACCATCGCCGGCACCAGGTCCTTGACCGTCGGCGCGCCGACCTGCTGCATCGCCGCCTGCGTCTCGCGGCGCAGGATCTGCAGCACGCGCTCGACGCCGGGCTGGCCGAAGGCGCCCAGGCCCCAGAGATAGGGCCGGCCGATGCCGACGGCACGGGCGCCCAGGGCCAGGGCCTTGATGATGTCGGTGCCGCGCCGGACGCCGCCGTCGACCAGCACCGGGATGCGGCCACCGACCGCGGCCAGGATCTCTGGCAGCGCGTCGATGGTGGCGCGGCCGCTGTCCTCGGCGCGCCCGCCGTGGTTCGACACGATGATGCCGTCGACGCCGTGCTCGATCGCGAGCGTCGCGTCCTCGTGCGCCAGGATGCCCTTCAGGACGAGCTTGGCGCTGAGCCTGTCGCGCAGCCGCTTGATCGTGTCCCAGGTCAGGTTGGTGGCGCCGGTATTGCTGATGCGGCTGACATCGATGCCGTCGAAATTGGGCTTGCGGGCCACGAAATCGCGGATGCCCAGGCCGTGGCAGCTGCCGCATTGGCGCGTGTCGGCGCGGCGCAGGCGCGCCAGCGTCTCCCAGTTCTGGCGCGCCACGACGTCGATCGTCACCACGATCACCGGGCAGCCGGCGCGCTCGGCACGCTTGACCAGGGCGTCGCTCACCGCCGGGTCGTTGGTGGGATAGAGCTGGAACCAGACCGGCGCCCCGCGGGCCGCGATCACATCCTCGACGGCGCTCGTTGCCACGGTCGAGAGCATCTGCAGGTGGTTGCCGGCGCGCGCCGCCCGGGCCACGGCGATCTCGCCGCCATGGTTGAATGCCTTGTTGCTGCCGGTGGGGGCGATCGCGATCGGGCTGTCGTAGCGCGTGCCGAACAGCTCGATGCCCATGTCGATGCGGCTGACATCGACCAGGCGGCGCGGCCGCAGCTGCAGGCGCTGGAACCCCTCGCGGTTGGCGCGCACGGTCGCGTCGTCATCGATGCCGGTCGTCAGGTAGCCGACATGCGCCGGCGGCGCCGTCTTGTACATCGCCGCTTCGATGTCGAAGACGTTCAGCGCCTCGGCCGGATCGGCGATGGCCGCCTCGTGTCCCGGCACGCCTTGGCCGAACGCACCGCTGCCGGCCAGCAACGGGCTTGCCGCCATGAACCGCAGGAAATGGCGGCGGCTGGCGATCGGATCCATGCGCGGTGACATGCGGTCGCTCCCCTTTCCCTCGGCCTCGCTGTCATCTCGAGCGCAGCGGGATCACGTCGGTGCCTGGCGATGATGGTCCGTGGCCTGCTGGTAGGCGTGGCCGACGGCGTACAGCGTCGCCTCGGCGAACGGCCGGCCGACCAGCTGCAGGCCGATCGGCAGGCCGTTGGCGTCGCGGCCGCAGGGCAGCGACAGCGCCGGCAGGCCCAGCAGGTTGAACGGCCGCGTGAAGCGCGAGAAGCGGCTCAGGATGGCCAGCGCCGTGGCGCCCGGCCGGCGCTCGACGTCGGTCTCGGCCCGTGTCGGTGTCGCAAACGGCATGGTCGGCAGCAGCAGGGCGTCGATGCCGTCCAGCGTGCCGGCGATGAATTCCTGAGTGTGGTGCGTGCGCAGCCGCAGCGCGTCGATGTACTGCGTCGCCGGGATGAGGAAGCCCGCCTCCATGCGCCAGCGCACCTGGTTGGCATAGTCCTGCGGCCGTGCCTCGAGCCATGGCCGGTGCATCGCTGCGGCTTCGCACTTGATGATGGTCTCGGCGCTGTCGAACAGCGCGCCCAGCTCGGGCAGGCGGACGTCGACGAACGTCACGCCCAACCGTGTCAGGTCGCGGCGCGCCTGCGCCAGCGCGGCGATGACATCGCCGTCGACGCCGTCGAGCCCGGCGTCCTGCGGCACGCCCAGCCGCAGGCCGGCGACCGGACGGTCCAGCATCGCCTCGTAATCGGGCACGGCTTGCCCGCTGGCCGTCGCATCGTTGTCGTCGGCGCCGGCGATCACCTGCAGCAGCCGTGCGTTGTCGGCGACGCTGCGCGTCAGCGGGCCGACATGGTCCAGGCTCCAGGCGCGCGGCAGGGCACCGAAGCGGCTGACGCGGCCATAGGTCGGCTTCATGCCGACGACGCCGCAGATCGCGGCCGGCATGCGGATCGAGCCGCCGGTGTCGGAGCCGAGGGCGCCGAAAATCATGCGCGCCGCCACGGCGGCGGCCGAGCCGCTGGACGAGCCGCCGGTGACGCGGGCCGGATCCCAGGGATTGCAGCAGTCGCCGAAATGGACGTTGTGCCCTGTCGGGCCGGCGGCGAACTCGGCCATGTTCAGCGTGCCCAGGTCGACGGCGCCGGCGGCGTCCAGGCGCGTGTTCACCGTGGCGGTGCGGTCGGCGATCCAGTCGCGGCGGATCGCGCTGCCGCCGGTCGAGACGCGGCCCTGGCGGTAGAACATGTCCTTGTGCGCCAGCGGCACGCCGTGCAGCTTGCCGCGCAGCCGGCCGGCGCCGCGCTCTAGGTCGCGTTCGCGGGCGGTGGCCAGCGCCGCATCGCGGTCGAGCCGGATGAAGGCGTTGGTGCGCGGCTGCCAGGCCTCGATGCGCGCCAGGCAGGCCTGGGTCAGCTCGACCGACGAGACGCGGCCATCGACGATGGCCGCGGCGGCTGCCGTCAGGTCGAGCGTGGTCCAGTCGTTCACGGTGTCGCGCTCCTGGCGAGCAGCGCGGCATAGGCAGCCGGATCGTCGTCGAAGCTCAGCCTGTCGGCGGCCGCGCCGCGCACGGCGCCGTTGAGGCGCCCGACCTCGGCCGCAAGGTCGGCGGCCCGCGCCGGCGTCAGGCGAATGCCTTGCAGCGCGTCGGCCATGTCCGCTATCAGTCCCGCCTTGTCCTCCATGCGTGGCTCCTCCGGGCAGCTGTCCCATAGTGTCGCAGCGATGTGGAATTTGTCGATGATCGTCCTGACGGGAGCGCCGGCTTCGAGCCGGCTCATGATCCGGCGCCTGGCGCCGGTGCCGGCTGGAAGCCGGCGCTCCCGAAGACACCGCAGGGGCGGCGCATGAACCGCACCGCCGCGCTGCTGGCCCTGGCCGCGGTGCTCGGTGCCGTCGCGGTGGCGCTGGGCGCCTGGGCGGCGCACGGGCTGGAGGCGGCCTACGGCGCCCGTGCGGTGTCGCTGGTCGAGACCGCCGTGCGCTATCAGCTCTGGCATGCGCTGGCGATCATGGCGGCGCTGGGCCTGCATCGCATCGCCGGCCGGCAGGTCGCGGCACTGGTGCGGGCCGCCCAGCTGTTCGCCCTGGGCATGATCCTGTTCTGCGGCGCGCTCTACATCCTGGCCTTCGGCGGGCCGCGATGGCTGGGCGCGGTCGCGCCGATCGGCGGCCTGGGCATGATCACCGGCTGGTTGATGCTGGCCTGGGGCGCCGTCAAGGCCTTCAAAGATCCGCAATCGCGCGGTTGATCGCCGATGGCGCTTCGCGCCATGCTGTCGGCTCGTCACTTCGGGGAGAAGAGCCATGGCCGCGCCGCTTTGTCCAACCGTCACCGGCGCGCTGCAGATGGGCGGCACCGGCACCGCAATGGTGCTGAACGCCTGCCGCGCGCGCATAACGGAGCGTGAGGGTGCCGTCGGCGCCTGGGAGGTGGTCGATGTCCGCGCCGCCATGGATTCGACGCCGGTGGCCGGGCCCCTGACCGGGCTGCCCGTCGGCGTGAAGGACATCATCGACACGGCCGCGTTCGCCACCGGCTACGGCTCGCCGATCTTCGCCGGCCACCGTCCGACAGCGGACGCCGCCTGCGTGGCGACGTTGAAGCAGGCCGGCGCGCTGGTGCTGGGCAAGACGGTCACCACCGAGTTCGCCTCGGCCTTTCCCGGCAAGACGCGCAACCCCCACAACCCGGCGCACACGCCGGGCGGCTCCTCCAGCGGCTCGGCGGCGGCCGTGGCCGACGGCATGGTGCCGGTGGCGCTGGGCACACAGACGGCCGGCTCGGTGATCCGTCCGGCCGCCTATTGCGGCGTCGTCGGCTACAAGGGCAGCTACGGCTGGACCGACATGGCCGGCGTGCGCCCGCTGGCGCCGTCGCTCGACACGCTGGGGCTGTTCACGCGCCGCGTCGCCGACATCGCGCCGGTGCGCGCCGTGCTGGCCAAGGGTGCCCGCGCCGCGACGGCGGCGCGCATGCCCGCGCGCATCCGCCTGTTCCGGACTCCGATGTGGGACCAGGCCACGCCCGAGGCGCGCCGCGCCGTGGAGCGCGCGCTGCGCATGCTGGGGGATGCCGGCGCCAGCACCGACGAGGCGCCGGTGCCCGCATCCTGGACCGACATCGTGGCGACGCAGCTGACCATCATGTTGAGCGACATGGGCCGGCAGTTCGCGCCGCTGCTGGCCGAGCACGCCGACAAGCTGAGCGCCTCGATCCGCGAGCAGATCGAGCACGGCCAGAAGATCACGCCGGAGGCCGAGCAGGCCGCGCGCGCCAACGCCGATGCCCTGCGGGCCGAGATGGCGACGCTGCTGCCGGCCGGCGAGGTGTGGCTGACGCTGGCCGCGCCCGGCGAGGCGCCCGAGGGCTTGGCCGCCACCGGCGATCCGCTGTTCAACCGCCCCTGGACCCTGCTGGGCGTGCCCTGCGTGGCGCTGCCCTACCGCCAGGGTCCGAAGGACCTGCCGCTGTCGGTGCAGCTGGTGGCGGCACGCGATACCGACGACGACCTGCTCGACGCCGCCGCCTGGATCGAGGACGTCCTGGGGTAAACCCTGCTCCCCACGCTTCAGGACCCCGCCGCCGCTGGTGAAAGGTCGGACCGCGTCGCTCCAGCGACGCCCCGGCGCGAAGCGCCGGCTCGCAGCCAAATGCGCCGCTGGAGCGGCGCGGTCCCAGCCGTCGCCGGCACCACCGTTCATTGGCCGAACCACCGCAGGGTCCGTGCTTCGCTCGCGGCGGATAAGATGGGGAAGGAAACCGTCACGGTACCAGCACCGCAGCGCCCCTGACGTCGCCGCGGCGCAGGCGGTCCAGCACCGCGTTCGCCTGCGCCAGCGGATAGCGTTCGACCGTTGTGCGCACCGGCACCTTCGGCGCCAGCGCGAGGAAGGCCTCGGCGTCGCCGCGCGTCAGGTTGGCGACCGACACGATCTCGCGCTCGCCCCACAGGATGTCGTAGGGGAAGCTCGGGATGTCGCTCATGTGGATGCCGGCGCAGACCACGCGGCCGCCTTTGCGCACGGCGCGCAGCGCCAGCGGCACGAGGTGGCCCGCTGGCGCGAACAGGATGGCGGCGTCGAGCGGCTCGGGCGGCGCGGTTTCGGACGCGCCGGTCCAGGCTGCGCCCAGCTCGCGCGCGAAGGCCTGGGCGGTATCGTCGCCGGCGCGTGTGAAGGCGAAGATCCGGCGGCCCTGCCAGGCCGCGACCTGGGCCACGATGTGGGCGGCGGCACCGAAGCCGTAGATGCCCAGCCGCGGCGCGTCGCCGGCCTTCACCAGCGCGCGGTAGCCGATCAGCCCGGCGCAGAGCAGCGGCGCGGCCTCGACGTCGTCGTAGCCCTCGGGCAGGGCGAAGACGTAGCGTACGTCGGCCACGGCGCGGTCGGCGTAGCCACCGTCGATCTGGTAGCCGGTGAAGCGCGCCGCGTCGCACAGGTTCTCACGGCCGGCCCGGCAAAGGTCGCACTGTCCGCACGTCCAGCCCAGCCATGGCACGCCGACGCGGGCGCCGGGAGCGAAACGGTCGGCGCCCGGGCCGCAGGCCAGGATCCGGCCGACGATCTCGTGGCCCGGCACGATCGGCAGCTTGGGCGACGTCAGCTCGCCATCGACGACATGCAGGTCGGTGCGGCACACGCCGCAGGCGCTGACCGCGATCAGCACTTGGCCCGGTCCGGGCACCGGGTCAGCGGCCGGCATGTCGATCAGCGGCGTGTTCGGCCGCTGCAGCACCATCGCACGCATCGAGGACCTCCGCGTCGGACCGCATCTTGCAAGGCTTGGCCTGCCGGGCGGGCCGATTGACAGGCCCGGCATGGGGTTCCTATCGTGCGGGCAGATCCATGGCTAGCCTTGCTGATGCGCTTCCCGCGACGCGGCTGACGCCACGGCCGCGGCGGCCGGCGGTATCGCCGATCGCGTGGCTGGTGGGGCCGGCGCTGCTGCTGTTCGTGATCTTCTTCGTGCTGCCGTTCGCCGTGATGGCGGTGCTGTCGCTGCTGAGCGGCAACCCGGCGCAGAACCCCAACGTCTATCTGACATCGCGGCATTATGTACGCTTCGCAGGTGACGACCTGTACTGGGACGCGCTGTGGTCGACCTTGCGCATCGGCATCGTCACGACGCTGGCGTCGCTGCTGGTGGGCTACCCGCTGGCGCACTGGATGGCGCGCATGAAGTCGCGTCTGGGCCATGCGCTGCTGCTGATGGCCGTGATCGCGCCGATGCTGACCGGCATCGTGGTGCGCACCTTCGCCTGGATGACGATCCTGCAGGACAAGGGCGTCATCAACACGACCCTGATCGGGCTGGGGCTGATCGAGAAGCCGCTGCCGCTGATGTACAACGAGTTCGGCACCGTCGTGGCCCTGGTGCATATCTACGTGCCGTTCATGGTGCTGACCTTGACCGGCGTGATTGGCCGCATCGACGAGCGGCTGGAGCAGGCGGCGCGCAATCTCGGCGCCTCGCGCCTGCGCGCCTTTGCCGAAGTCACCCTGCCGCTCAGCCTGCCCGGCATCTTCGCGGGCTCGCTGCTGGTGTTCGCGCTGTCGATCAGCGCCTATGTCACACCCTTCCTGATGGGCGGCACCAACGTGCTGACCCTGCCGATGCTGATCTACCAGCAGGTCAGCTCCTCCTTCAACCTCGGCTTCGCCGGCGCGCTGGGCGTCATCCTGCTGGCCGTGTCGCTGCTGGTCGTGATCGCCTACAACCACGTGCTGGCGCGTTTCTCCGGCCCGGAGGGGCTGACATGAGCGCGCGCAGCGTCGATGCCGGCCGCCTTGCCTACTACGCGCTCAATGGCGCGATCATCGCCTTCCTGCTGGCGCCGATCGCCATCGTCGCCGTCTTCGCCCTGAACCCGACACCCTACATCTCGTTCCCGCCGGTGGGTGTCACCGGCCGCTGGTTCGTGAAGTTCTTCGCCACCGACGACTTCATGGTGGCGCTATGGCTCAGCCTGCGCGTGGCGGTCGTGGTGCTGCTGCTGTCGATGCTGATCGGCGGCGCCTGCGCGCTGGCGCTGGCGCGCGGCCGGCTGCCCGGCGCGCGCTTCCTCACCGCCTTCTTCATGTCGCCGCTGATGCTGCCGGCCATCCTCACCGGCCTGGCGCTGTTCCAGGTCTTCCAGCTCGCCGAGCTCGACCGGCCGGTCTGGGGCCTGATCGTCGGCCATACCCTGGTGGCGGTGCCCTACGTGCTGCGGACGACGCTCGCGGTGCTGGCCAATTTCGACACCCGCGTCGAGGAGGCCGCCGCCAGCCTCGGCGCCTCGCCGATGCGGGTCTTCGTCGAGGTCACCCTGCCGCTGATCCGCCCCGGCGTGATCGCCGGCGGCATCTTCGCCTTCATCGTGTCGTTCGACCAGTTCCCGATCTCGCTGTTCCTGGTGCCGCCCAAGGGCGAGACGCTGCCGGTCGTGCTGTTCAACTACATGAAGTTCGACCTCGACGGCGCCATCGCGGCGGCCTCGATGGTCTCGATCCTGCTGGCGTTGTCCGTCGTGTTGTTGCTGGAACGCGTCATCGGGCTCAAGGCCTACGTCAAGCTGTGACCGATATCCTTCCCCCTCCGGGGGAAGAAAGGTTCGTCAAACAGGGGAGTGACATGACTGCCAACCGTCTGACCCGCCGCGCCGTGCTGTCCGCCGGCGCCGCTGCCGCGCTTGCCACGATCGGGGCGCCGGTGATCCTGCATGCCCAGACCGCCACCCTGAAGATCACCACCTGGGGCGGCAAGTGGGGCGACATCATGAAGGCCGAGCTGCTGCCCGCCTTCGAGAAGGAGTTCAAGTGCACGGTGTCGGCCGACCAGGCCTTTCCGTTCGTGCCCAAGCTGCAGGCCAGCCCCAAGAGCAATCCCGTCTATGATGTGCTGCACACAAACTCCAACGAGCAGTGGAGTTCGCTCGACCTGGGCCTCGTCGAAGCCCGGCTCGATCACAAGAAGATCCCCAACCTCGCCGATGTCTATCCCTACGCGATCAGCGACAAGATCGTCGGCGTGTCGATCTTCACCAGCGCCATCGGACTGGGCTACCGCACCGACAAGGGGCTCAAGAAGCCGACCTCGTGGAAGGATTTCGCCGACCCGGCGCTGGCCGGCATGCGCGGCGGCTACATCATCCCGGTGAACAGCCTCGGCCAGTGCCACCTCATGATGCTTGGCAAGATCTACGGCAAGGGCTTCACCGACCTCGATGCCGCCTACAAGGCGCTGGAGGCGCTCAAGCCGATCAAGCTGGTCGACTTCACCGGTCAGATGGAAAAGATGCTGCTGGCCGGCGAGGTCAACATGGGCGTGATCCACGACAGCGGGGTCTTGCGCTACGAGGGCCAGAATCAGCCGATCGACTTCGCGATCCCCAGCGAGGGCGTGATGGCGCTCGAGCAGGTGCTGAACGTGACGCCGGGCAGCAAGGTCAAGGAGCTGGCCTATGCCTATATCGACTATATGCTGCGGCCTGACGTACAAAAGAAATTGGCGGAGACGGTGTGGTACTCGCCGTCGAACAAGAAGGTGAAGCTCGCCCCCAAATACGACGCCCGGCTGTTCAACACCGAGGCCAAGGTGGCGCAGCTCATCCAGCCGGACTGGAAATGGTACAACGCGCGCAAGGACGAGATCGACACGCGCGTGACCCGGCTGCTGAAGGGGTGATTTTCCTCCCCACGCAGTGGGGAGGTGGCCCGAAGGGCCGGAGGGGACCCGTGGTGATTTTGGCAACAGAGACCACGTCGCGTCCCCATCCGACCTTCGGCCACCTTCCCCGCAAGCGGGGAAGGGATGAATAGCGCATGACAGATCATTCTCTTCCGGCCTCCGCCGACATCCGGCTCGAGGGTGTCAGCAAGAGCTTTGACGGCAAGGTCAAGGCCGTCGACGACGTGTCGCTGGCCATCGCGCCGGGCGAGTTCTTCTCGCTGCTGGGACCGTCGGGCTGCGGCAAGACCACCAGCCTGCGCATGATCGCGGGGTTCGAGGCGCCGGATGCCGGGCGCATCCGGGTCGGTGGCGCCGACATCACCGACGTGCCGGTGCACAAGCGCGACATGGGCATGGTGTTCCAGTCCTATGCGCTCTTTCCGCACCGCACGGTGGCCGAGAACGTTGCCTTCGGCCTGCGCATGCGCAGCCTGCCGCGCGAGGAGATCAGGCGCCGGGTTGCGGCGGCGCTGAAGCAGGTGGCGCTCGACGGCTACGAGGACCGCCGGCCGGGCCAGCTCTCCGGCGGCCAGCAGCAGCGCGTGGCGCTGGCGCGCGCCATCGTCATCCGCCCGCCGGTGCTGCTGTGCGACGAGCCGCTGGGCGCGCTCGATCGCAAGCTGCGCCAGTCGATGCAGTTCGAGCTCAAGCAGCTGCAGAAGGAGCTGGGCGTCACCCTGGTCTTCGTCACCCACGACCAGGAGGAGGCGCTGGCGATGTCCGACCGCATCGCCGTGATGAATGCCGGCCGCGTCGAGCAGGTCGGCGCGCCGGCCGAGATCTACGACCGCCCGCGCACGCGCTTCGTCGCCGACTTCATCGGCGAGATCAACCTGTTCGATGGCACCTGGGACGGCGGGCGGTTCATCGCCGGCGACGGCCGTTCCTTGCCGGCCACAATGAACGGCGCCCGGCCCGGTGCCGGCGCGGTGGCGGTGCGGCCGGAGAAGGCGCGCATCGTGGCGCCGGGCGAGGGCGCTGTCGCCGGCCGCATCGAAAGCGCGAACTTCCTGGGCGGCCAGGTGCTGTACCGCATCGCCGCCAGCGGCGACCGCCACATGCTGGCCAAGGAGACCAATATGGGTGCCGCCGCGCGCCCGGTCGGCACCGAGGTCGGCCTGCTGTGGAACGAAGCCGACGCCGTCGTGCTGGAGGGGTGATTTCTCCTCTCCGCCCGCGCAGCGGGGGGAGAGGAAGGGGCCCGTCGCGCGCAGCGCGATGGGAAGGTGAGGTGGGTGGTATGGACAAGTGTATTCTTGTGATTGAGATCGGTTTCGGCACCGGCACCCACCTCACCCTCCCATGCCTTCGGCATGGGCGCCTCCCTCTCCCCCCACTGCGTGGGCGGAGAGGGAATTCAACGGAGAATTGACATGCCTCGCACGCTCGGCATCGCCGTGATCGGTCAGGCGCCGCGGCCCGACATCGCGGCGCTGTTTGCGGCGCAGGCGCCTGCGGGCACGCGCGTCGTGATGCGCGGCTGCCTCGATGGGCTGAGCGACGCCGAGATCGATGCGCTGCCGCCTACGGGCGGTGCCGACACGCTCTACACGCGGCTGCCCGGCGGGCGGGATGCCAGGATCTCCAAGCAGGCCGTGGTCGCCCGCGCGCCCGAAACGCTGGCCAGGCTGCGCGCCGACGGCGCCGATGCGCTGGTGTTCAACTGCACCGGCGCCTTTCCGCCGATGGCCGGCGATGCCAGCGTGCTCTTTCCATCGCGTGTGCTGGCCGGCCTCGCCGCCGGCCTGCTGCCGCAGGGAAGGCTGGCGCTGCTGGTGCCGCTGCCCGAGCAGGCCGTGAAGCTGAAGGAAAAATGGCAGCGGCCCGGGATCGAGATTGCGGCCGAAGCGCTGGTGCCCAGCGGCGATGACGCCGCGGTCGAGGCGGCGGCGGTGCGGCTGAAGGCGCAGCGCCCCGATCTCGTGGCCATGGACTGCATGAGCTACACGCCGCAGACCAAGGCGGTCGTGAAGCGTGTGCTGGGTGTGCCGACCCTGCTGGCAATCACCGCCACGGGGCGGGTATTGAGGGAGTTGCTGGACTGATGGCTTTGCGCGATATCACGGCCGACGACATCGAGTCGCTGGCGGTCGGCGCCTGGGTGCTGGGCACCGGTGGCGGCGGCAGCCCCTATCTCGGGCTCTTGAACATGCGGCGGCTCTACAAGGACGGCCATCGCGTGCAGTTGATGACCGCGGACGAGCTTGCCGACGATGACTGGGTGGCCGCCGTCTCCAACATGGGCGCACCGCTGGTCGGCCAGGAGCGGCTGACCGACAGCCGCACGATCGCGCGCGCCGTGGCGTTGATGGAGGAGCATACCGGCCACCGCTTCCGCGGCATCATGGCGCTTGAGATCGGCGGCGGCAACGGCATCCAGCCGCTGATGGCGGCAGCGCACCTGGAGCGTCCGGTGATCGACTCCGACATGATGGGCCGCGCCTATCCCGAGGCGCAGATGACCAGCGTCGCGGTCGGTGACCTGCAGCCCTGGCCGCTGAGCACCGTCGATGTGCGCGGCCTGGAGGCGATCGTGCAGAAGGTGCCGACCTGGAAGTGGATGGAGCGGGTGAGCCGCAAGATCTGCGTCGAATACGGCTCCATCGCCTCGACCTGCAAGGCGCCGCGTACCGGTGCCGAGGTCAAGAAATGGGGAATCCACGGCACCACCACCAAGGCGATCCGCATCGGCCACGCCGTGCGCGAGGCGCAGCACCAGCACGCGGACCCGATCGCGGCGATCCTCTCGGTCGAGCGGGGCTTGGTGCTGTACCGCGGCAAGGTGGTCGATGTCGAACGGCGTGCCACCGAGGGCTTCCTGCGCGGCCGCACGCGGTTCGAGGGCATGGAAGACTGGCGCGGCAGCACCATGGAGATCGCCTTCCAGAACGAGTGGATCGTGGCCTGGCGCGACGATGCGCCGATCGCGATGTCGCCCGAGCTGATCTGCGTGCTCGACACCGTGTCGGGCGAGGCGGTCGGCACCGAGACCATCCGCTACGGCCAGCGCGTCACGGTGATCGCTCTGCCGCCGCCCGAGGTATTCCTCAGCGAGAAGGGGCTGCAGCATGTCGGCCCGCGCGCCTTCGGCTACGACATCGACTTCAGGAGCGTGTTCGCGTGATGGCCTTCATGGTGAGCTTGTCGAACCATGAAGGCCAGGCACGGGCCGTGGTGCGGCGCTTCATGGTTCGACAGGCTCACCATGAAGCACTCTAAGGATTGAGGCGACCTCATGCCCCGTCGCGACATCACCCTCGACGATATCGAGTCGCTGGCGGTCGGTGCCTGGATCCTGGGCACGGGCGGCGGCGGCAATCCCTACCTGTCGCTGCTCAACATGCGGCAACTCTACCGCGATGGCCATCGCGTGCAGCTCATGCCGGCGAGCGACCTGGCCGACGACGATCAGGTGGCCATCGTCGCCGGCATGGGCGCACCGCTGGTCGGGCTGGAGCGGCTGACCGACAGCCGTACCATCGCCCGTGCTGTCGAGGTGATGGAGGCGCATGTCAGGCATCGCTTCGCCGGCATCATGGGCGTGGAGATCGGCGGCGGCAACGGCGTGCGGCCGCTGATGGCGGCAGCGCTGCTGGGCCGGCCGGTGATCGATTCGGACACCATGGGTCGCGCCTATCCCGAGGCGCAGATGACCAGTGTCGCGATCGGCGACCTGCGGCCCTGGCCCTTGGCTGCGGTCGACGTGCGCGGGCTGGAGGCCATCGTCGACAAGGTGCCGAGCTGGACGTGGATGGAACGGATCGCGCGCAAGATCTGCGTCGAGTACGGCTCGGTCGCCGCCACCTGCCAGGCGCCGCGCACCGGCGCCGAGGTGAAGCGGTGGGGCATCCACGGCACCACCACCAAGGCGATCGCCATCGGCCATGCCGTGCGCGCGGCGCAGCGCCGGCACGACGATCCGATCGCCGCCATCCTCTCGGTCGAGCCGGGCAAGCTGCTCTACAAGGGCAAGGTGGTCGATGTCGAGCGGCGCACCACCGAGGGCTATCTGCGCGGCCGTGTACGGTTCGACGGCGCCGATGGCTGGCGCGGCGCGATGATGGAGACCAGCTTCCAGAACGAGTGGATCGTGGCCTGGCGCGATGGCGAGCCGATCGCCATGACGCCGGACCTGATCTGCGTGCTCGACAGCGTCTCGGGCGAGGCGGTCGGCACCGACACTATCGGCTACGGCCAACGCGTCACGGTGATCGCCTTGCCGCCGCCGGACGTGTTCCTCAGCGAGAAGGGCCTGCACTACGTCGGCCCGCGCGCCTTCGGCTACGACATCGGCTTCAGGAGCGTGTTCGCATGATGACAGCCTTCATGGTGAGCCTGTCGAACCATGAAGGCTACGCACGAACAGCAGTGCGAGCCGCTTCATGGTTCGACAGGCTCACCATGAAGCGGTCTTCCCCCAGGAGCTTTGGAACAGTGTGATGAGACGGATCGGGATCGATGTCGGCGGCACCAACACGGACGCGGTGCTGATCGAGGAGGGCAAGGTCGTGCGCGCCGTGAAGGCGCCGACGAGCGAGGACGTGACCACGGGCATCCTGGAGGCGCTGGCGGCGCTGGGCCGCACCGGCGTTGTGCAGGCCAGGCGCATCGACGGGGTGATGATCGGCACCACGCATTTCATCAACGCCGTGGTGCAGCGACGCCACCTGACCAGGGTCGCGGCCTTGCGGCTGGGCATGCCGGCTGGCGCCTCGCTGCCGCCGTTCTGCGACTGGCCCGACGATCTGGCCGAGATCGTGCGCGGCGGCATCTGGATGGTCGAAGGCGGCCACGAATACGACGGCCGGCCGTTCATGCCGCTCGACGTGGCCGCGATCGAGCAGGCGGCGCGCGCGATGAAGGCCAAGGGGCTGCGCGCCGTTGCGATCTCCGCCGTCTTCTCGCCGCTTGATCCGTCGCACGAGCAGCAGGCGGCCGCCATCGTGGCCCGTGCTCTGCCTGAGGCGGCGATCACCTGCTCCGCGGATCTCGGCCGCATCGGGCTGCTGGAGCGCGAGAATGCCGGCCTCCTGAACGCAGCGCTGGCCGACCTGGCGCGTGACACCATCGCTGCCTTCGAGAAGGCGATCGCCGACAGCGGCATCGAGGCGCCGCTCTTCATCACCCAGAACGACGGCACCGTCGTCGAGGCGGCGCAGGCCGGCCGGCTGCCGGTCTACAGCTTCGCTTCGGGCGCCACCAACTCGATGCGCGGCGGCGCCTACCTGTCGGGACTGCAGGACGCGATGGTGATCGACGTCGGCGGCACCACGACCGATGTCGGCCAGCTGCGGCATGGCTTCCCGCGTGAGGCCAATTCGGTGGTGCGGATCGGCGGTGTGCGCACGCTGTTCCGCATGCCCGATCTGATGTCGATCGGTCTGGGTGGCGGCAGCCACGTGTCGCTCGATCCGCTGTCGGTCGGGCCGCTGTCGGTGGGCTATCGCCTGCTGAAGGAGGGCGTCGCCTTCGGTGGCCGGCAGCTCACCACCACCGACGTCGCCGTCGCCAGCGGCAGGCTGGACCTGGGCGAGCGCGCCAGGGTGAAGCATCTCGATGCGGCGACCTGCGCCCGCGTCTTCGCCGAGGCCCAGCGCATGATCGAGGAGACGGTGGACCGCATGAAGACCGAAGCCGGCAATGTGCCGCTGGTTGCGGTCGGCGGCGGCGCTTTCCTGGTGCCCGACCGGCTCGAAGGTGTGTCGCAGGTCGTGCGCGTGCCGCACGGCGACTGCGCCAACGCCGTGGGCGCCGCCATCGCGCAGGTCTCGGGCGAATGCGATCAGATCTTCCGCGACCTGGCGCGCGCCGACGCCCTCGCCAAGGCGCGTGCGATCGCCGCCGACCGCGCCGCCTCCGCCGGCGCCGATCGCGCCACGCTCACGACCATCGAAAGCGAGGACATGCCGCTGGCCTACCTGCCCGGCAACGCGCTTCGGGTGCGCGTGCGCGTCGTCGGCGACGTCGCGGCGGCGTAAGACCGCGAGAAGAGCAACCACAGAGCTCCCCACCGGCTACGCCGCCTACAAAGACTGGAACGGCTCACGATCGAGGGACAGACGCTGGGCGCGCGCCACTCCGTGACGCGTCTTCGTCTGGTGCGGCGCATGACGCGCCACGGAGTGGCGCGCGCCCAGCGTTTGATCGAAGCGCCCGGGCCAGTTCGCTTTTCAGGAGGCACGACGCAGCCGTTGACCGCAATCAATCGCCGGGAACGCGCCACTCCAGTGGCGCATTGGCGCGTATCGCCAAATCTGGCGCCGGTGCATTAGCCGGCCGCAGCCCTCGCGCCATCCTGGGCGCCCTTGATCATCGCCGCCAGCGCAGGCGCCGCCAGGATCTCGATCCAGTAGCCGTCGGGGTCCTTGATGAAGGCAAGCCCCTTCATCTTGCCGTCATCGGGGCGCTTCACGAACGCGACGCCCAGGTCCTCGAAGCGCGCGCAGGCGGCGTGGACATCCGGCACGGTGATGCCGATATGGCCGAAGCCGCGCGGATCGGCGTTGCCGTTATGATAACCGACGAAATCCGCGTCGCTCTCGGTGCCCCAGTTGTGGGTCAGCTCGAGGGTGGCTTTCTGCCGGAAGACATACTCGGCCCGGGCAACCGCCTCGTCGGGGACCGGCTCATCGCTGGCACGGACATAGGCCATGAAATAGAGCGAGAACTTCATGTCCGGGAAGTCGAAGCGGTCGAGCAGGGTCATGCCGAGGACGTCGCGGTAGAAGGCGACAGAGCGCTCGGGGTCCTTGATCCGGAGCATCGTCTGGTTGAAGATGAAATCGCCGGTCGCGGCCGTCGTATCCGTGCTCATGGGCGTCCTGCTCCTGCTCCGTGTGCCTGCGTCAGCGTTAGCCGCAATGCCTTGGAAAGGCGCGCGCGGCAGCGCACTTTGATCCAACTCTGCGTGCACTGCCGGTCGCGTCACTGTGCATTGCCGGCAATGCCCGACGGATACCACGCCGCTGGCGTCGTGCCATCAAGGAACCGGCCGGTGGCGACGGGCCTCGATCACCGGCGGCACCCGTGGCCACAGGGCCCGCGACAGGGAGGACCAGACATGAAGCCCCAGACCCCCGAAGAATACGTCCAGATCGATGACGGCCCGTGGGCGCCGTTCCCGGATGCCTTCTCGGTAGGCGGCATCACGTGGCGGCTGCTGCACGTCTCGCCCGAGGCCGGAACCTGGACCGCCGTGTTCGAATGCCCTGCCGGCTCGTCGTTCAATGCCCACTTCCATACCGGCCCCGGCGAGTATTTCCTCTACAAGGGGCGCATGGATGTCCGCGGCGGCAAGGACGCGGGCGGCGACACCGCCGTCGCCCCGGGCTACGGCTTCGAGTCGTCCGGGGCGCGCCACGACAAGACGTACTTCCCCGTCGACAGCGCCTTCTACATGACCTTCTCGGGCCCGCTGGCCTTCATCCAACCCGACGGCACCGTCATCGCCAACGTCGGCTGGGGCGAGGCGCAAGGCGCCTGGCAGGCCCATCTGGAGTCCTGCAAGGCGGCAGCCTGAGCCGGCTGCTCCGGAGGGTGGGGCAATCCGTATGGCACGCCGCCGCCCTTTCTGTCATCCCGAGCGCCGCGAGGGATGACGGAAGGACGGCAGGGACGGCAGCGGACAATGGTGCGGTGGTGCTGCCAGGTGGCGCGCCGGCTCACCACATTGTCTGGCGGGCGCGGTCCAGCCAGGTGCGGTCGTACTCCTCGCCGCCGACGCGGTCCTGGCTGAGCGCCGCCAGGATCTGGCCGGCGCTGGGCAGGCTCCTGGGATCGACGTGGCGGGCCGGGTTCCACAGCTCCGAACGCACCAGGGCGCGGGCGCACTGGAAAAAGATCGTATCGACCGTCATCACCATCACCGATCGCGGCGCCTTGCCGTCGACGGCGAACGAGGCCAGCAGCTCCGGGTCGATGCTGAGATGCGCGCGCCCGTTGACCCGCAGCGTGTTGCCGACGCCGGGGATCATGAACAGCAGCGCCACGCGCGGATCGCGCACGATGTTGCGCAGCGAATCGACGCGGTTGTTGCCGCGTCGATCGGGCAGCATCAGCGTCTTGCGGTCGTGCACCTGCACGAAGCCGGCGAGATCGCCACGTGGCGAGCAGTCCAGTCCTTCCGGCCCACTGGTCGCCAGCACCACGAACGGCGCCGCGTCGATATAGGCGCGGTAGTGCGGCGTGATCCAGTCGACTTCCTTGACCGTCGAGGCGTCGTTGGGCGTGCCGTAGAGCGCTTCCAGCTCAGCGACGCTGGTGATGATCGACATCGGCGGGACCTGCTGCGGTTCGAGGCCGCGCCGATGTATCGGAGCCAGCGCATCGAGGCAAGATAGACAGGTGCTGCAGTCCGCCAGCCGCGGTCTGCGTCCGCGGACGCACGACGTCAGAGGTGCCGGAAAATCGTCTCGGCGGCGATCAGATCGAAGTGGCCACCGCCAGCGTTCTTGAAGAACGTGATGTCATCGGACGTCCGGCGGCCGGCGACCGAGCCGCTGATCAGGTCATACAGATCCCCCAGCACGTCGGATTCCGCGATCGCACCGCTGGCGATGGGCTGGAGGATGTCGCCCACGCCGTCGAACGCCGATTCGCGGCGATCGACGAAGACAAGAGAGCGCCGGACGGCATCGTCATCGGCCTCGCGAGTCTGTGCCGAGTAGCCGCCGACCAGGTCGAGATGGACCCCGGGCTTCAGTTTGGCGCCCTTGACGAGCGGGGTATGCGCGCGCGTGCACGTGGTGATGATGTCTGCCGACCCGATTGTTGCGTCCAGATCATCCGTCACCTCGGCAGCGATGCCCTCCTGCCTCAGCGCGGCGGCGACGTCGGCCGCGCGCTGCGGGGTGCGGTTCCAGATCAGCACCTGCTGCAGCGATGGCCTCACGGTGCGATGTGCGCGGACCAGCCATCGCGACATTTCACCGGCGCCGACGACCAGCAGCGTCCGCGGCGAGGGCGGTGCCAGCAGCCTGGCCCCGAGCGCAGAATCGGCAGCGGTGCGCCAGTACGTGATCTCGGTGCCGTCCAGGACGGCCAGCGGCTTGCCGTTCGTGCCATCGAAGAGGACACAGACAGCCTGCACCGCCGGCAGTTCTCCCGCGTCCAGGTTGGCCGGAAAGCTCGTGATGAGCTTGCTGGCCATGAAGCGGCCTCGATCCACGGCGCTGCGGGCAAAATAGAATTCCCGCTCGCTGCCCAGGCAGCCGTCCAACACGGCGATCCTGGGGCGCCGATGCGCCGCTTCGATGGCGTCGATCAGGAGCGGAAAGCTCAGGACCTTGCGGATCTCCACGGCGTCGACAAAACGCACATCTCTCTCCCACGATCACTGCGTGACCTGTCGTCATCCCGGCCGACGCACAGTGACTCGCGGTGCCCCGACACTAACAGGCCAGAGCATACGCCGCCCGGACATTGGCGCCCAGCAGGCCCGTGCGCGCCGCCTCGGGCATCGTCGCCGCGGTCTGCTCCAGCGCCGCGAGGTAGTCGCCGGTATGGTCGGGGTGCGGATAGTCGCTGGCCCAGAAGAAGCGGTCGGCGCCGTAGAGCGCCGCCATCGCCGGGATGGTGCGCTCGTCGGGGTCGGCCGAGATCCAGCACTGGCGGCGGAAATAGTCGCTCGGCTTGTGCTTCAGCGGCGCGCGGCCGCCGATGAAGGTTGCCTCGACGATGCCGTCGAGACGGTCCAGCCAGTAGCCGATCCAGCCGGCGCCGGACTCCAGGATTACCAGCTTCAGCGTCGGGAAGCGGTCGAAGGTCGCGAAGTCGAAGAACGTCGTGAACGCATGCCGCACGCCGTCGCCGGCGCGCGCCGCCGACAGCAGCGGCAGGCGATGGCCGTTCTCGAAGCGCGCCGAGCGCAGCGTGAAGGGCTCGAAGCTGGGATGCAGCGCGATCGGCACGTCAAGCTCGACGGCCTTGGCGTAGACCGGATCATGCACGGGATCGCCATGCGCCTTGCGACTCAGCGTGAAGGGAACGACGAAGGCGCCGCGGCAGCCATCCTTGACCGCGCGCTCGAGCTCGGCCGCGGCGGCGGCCGGATCGCCCAGCGACAGATGCGCGATCGGCACCAGCCGGCCGCCGGAGCTGCGGCAGAAATCAGCGATCCAGCGATTGTAGGCCCGGCAATAAGCCTGCGACAGCTCGACATCCTCCAGCTCGGCCTCCCACAGGATGCCCAGGGTCGGATAGAGCACGGCCGCCGCCAGCCCTTCGGCATCGAGCAGCTTCAGGCGCTGCCCGGCATCACAGGCGCCGAACGGCATGTTGGCGGCATAGGTCTTGTCGGGATGCGGTTTGAACGCCTCCAGCTCCTTCTGGCCCATGCGGCCCAGGGTCGCCGGATAGCCCTTGCGCGTCATCTTCGAGGGGCGCCCGTCGATCTCCAGGTACTCCAGCCCGTCCGAATCGCGCCGCAGCCGCATGGCACGGTCGCGGTAGCGCGCCTCGATATAGGTTTCCCACAGATCGGACGCTTCCAGCACGTGGCCGTCGGCGTCGATGCCGCCGTTGAACTTCAGCCGATGCACGGATGACAGGTCGAATATGGGCTGCATGGCGCTTCCTCTTGGGTTGTTGATCACAGCGTAGGGGGCCGATGGGCCTGCCGCTATTCGCCCACAGCATGGCTGGGCTCCGCGGGGAGCGCGCCACTCCAGTGGCGCACCGGCGCGTAGCGCCGGATCATGGGCCGACATTTGAGCATAAGCCGGCCTTCGGGCCGGAGCGCCACTGGAGTGGCGCGCTCCCAGCGGGAGGTCGCCCGTGCACCTCTTCAAGCAGCATGCCGTGCGTGATGTCGACGATGTCGCCGCCCGGATCCCGATCATCGATTTCGGTCCGCATTTCGCGGGCGATGCCGCCGCACTGGCGCCGCTGGCGCGGCAGGTCAGGGACGCCTGCGAGCGTGTCGGTTTCTTCTACATCGCCGGCCACGGCGTGCCGCCCGACATCGTGGCCCGCGCCTTCGCCGCCTCCCGGCGCTTCCATGCCCTGCCGCTGCACGAGAAGCTGGCGCTGCGGCTGAACGAGAACAACATCGGCTACCTGCCGATGAACGCCTCGGTGCAAGGCGCCTCGACCGTGCACAAGGCCACCAAGCCGAACCAGAACGAGAGCTTCTTCGTCAGCCATGACCGCGGGCCGGACCATCGCGACGTGCTGGCCGGCCTGCCCCTGCGCGGCCGCAACCAGTGGCCGCCCGGCCTGCCCGACATCCGCGCCGACATGATGGGCTACTTCGCGGCGTTGGCGGCGCTGGGCGAGCGCATGCTGCCGGTGTTCGCCACGTCGCTGGGCCTGAAGGCGGACTGGTTCGCGCCGCATTTCGCCGACGAGGCACATATCAACCTGCGCTTCCTGCACTACCCGCCGCAGGACACCGACGAGGACAATGTCTTCGGCCAGGCGCCGCACACCGACAACAGCTTCCTCACCATCCTGGCGCGCGAGGACGTGCCGGGGCTGGCGGTGCGCCTGACGTCAGGCGAATGGTTCCCGCCGCCGGTGATCGAGGGCACCTTCCTGGTCAATCTCGGCAACATGATGCGGCGCTGGTCCAACGACCGCTATCTCTCGACGCCGCACGGCGTGCTCAACGATTCAGGCACCGACCGCTACTCGATCGCGTTCTTCTACAGCCCCAACGTGGCCACCACGATCGAGGTGCTGCCGACCTGCTGCGGCCCGGACGATCCGCCGAAATATCCGCCGGCCGTCTACCGAGACCTGGTGCTGGAGTTCTACCGCAAGAACTACTTCCACCAGAAAGGCCACGAGTCGCAGGCAGCAAAGCTGGAGCATCTCGGTCTTTGATCGAATCGATCTTGCCGTCTGAGCGCAGCGAAGGACCTTGCGGTGGATCATTCAGGAAAAGAGCGGTGCTGATGATCACCAGCACATGCAGTGCTTTGGATAGACACCGCGAGATCCTTCGCTTCGCTCAGGATGACAGCTGCGAGAACACGCTTCTACGTAGCCGCAATGTGCTCCGGCGGACGCGCACGCTGCCGTGTCGTGAAAGGTGCCTCTCAGCTGGCGCGAGGGCGCGCCTGGATGACTCCGGCTTCCTCAAGCTCGGCGATCCTGCGGTCGCCGAGGGCGAGTTCTTCCAGGATTTCCTGCGTGTGCTCGCCCAGCAGGGGTGGCGGCCGTCGCACGGACCCGTCGGCGAAGCATTCCATCTTGAGCGGCGAGGCGAGCTGGGCGAGCTGCCCGATCGTCGGGTGGCTGATGGTTTCGACGAAGCCGGTGCTGGCGATGTGCGGGTCGGCAAAGACTTGCGCCAGATCGTAGACGGGGCCGGCAGGCATGCCGAGGCTGCGCAGCTCGGCGATCCATTCGTCGCGCGAGCGCTGCGCGAAGCGCTCATCCAGCAGTCCCTCGAGCTCCTTGCGGTTCTTCAGCCGCGCGGATCCGGTCGCGAAGCGCGCGTCGTCGAGCAGCCAGGCCATGCCCAGATGCCGGCAGAGGTTCTGCCACATCGCCGGCGTCGTGGCCGACAGGTTGAAGACGCCGTCCTTGGCATGGAACAGCCCGTACGGTGAGCTGACGGGATGATGATTGCCCGCGACCTCGGGAACCTCGCCCAGGCTCAATTGCCGCTGGCCCTGCACCGACAGCAGGCCGACCAGGCCGCCGAGGAGGGACGTGTCGACCCGCTGCCCCTTGCCGGTCGTCTGGCGGGCGATCAGCGCCGACTGCACGCCGATGGCCGTCCACATGCCCGCGACGAGATCGCCGATCGGCACACCGACCCGGGTGGGGCCGGTCTGGGCCTGCCCGGTGATGCTCATGAAGCCCGACATGCCCTGCGCGATCTGGTCGACGCCCGGCAGCGCGCCATAGGGCCCGGTCCGCCCGAAGCCGCTGATGCTGGCGAAGATCAGGCGCGGATTGGCCGCGCTGAGGCGTTCGTATGAGAGCCCCATTTCTTCCATGATGCCGGGCTTGAAGTTCTCGACGACGACATCGGCGCGCGCGGCCATGTCGCGCACGAGATCGAGCGCACCAGGCTTGCGGAAATCGACGCCGATGCTGCGCTTGTTGCGGTTCACCGCCAGGAACGAGACGCTCTCGCCGCCGTGGAAAGGCGGCGACTTGCGGTACAGGTCTCCCTCTGGCAGCGCCTCGACCTTCACCACGTCGGCACCGAGGTCGGCGAGGATCGTGGTGCAGAACGGGCCCGCCAGGAGCCGGCTCAGATCGACGACGCGGATTCCCTGCAATGGCAGCGTCATGGGCGCTTCCCGGATGTATGCGTTGTTGCCGCATCCACTTGTATTGACGATGTCGCAATCCGCAAGAGCCACGTCGACTCCTGTTGCGCCGTGGCCGGTGGCGATGCTCTGCTGCGTCCGTGAAGGACAAGTCGGCTTGCATCGAAGGCAGAACCAATGTCGCGTAATCCCAGGCTCCAGGATCGGCGCATCTACCCGCACTGGTCGCGCGATACCGTGCGCTTCTGCGACCAGGACGCGGCGGGGCACGTCAACAACGTCGCGATCTGCGCCTATCTCGAGACCGGGCGGCTGACCTTCGTGCGCGACGCCGGGCTGATGCACCAGCCGCCGCCGCTGCGTGCGATCTCGGCCGGTCTCGACGTGAGCTTCCTGCGCGAGTCGCACTGGCCGGGCGACGTCGAGATCGGCTGCGGCGTGCTGTCGCTCGGCACCTCGTCGATCCGCATCGGCAGCGGCGTCTTCAAGGACGGCGCCTGCATCGCCACGGCCGAGATGACGATCGTGCGCCTCAACGGTACGGCGCCGCATCCGCTCGATGCGGCGACGCGCCAGGCGCTCGAGGCGCTGCGGCTGCGCGACGGCTGATCACACCGTGCGGCATCGCGTCTGCTGTCAGCGTCTCAGCCGCGCCAGCCGTGTCGCCTGCGCCGCGTTGACGGCGCCCTCGGGCACCTCGCCGCGCAGGATGGCGGCGCATTGCCGGACCGATTCAAGCGCCTGGTGCGCGATGGCCTGCGGCGTCAGCCCGCCGATATGCGGCGTGGCGATGACGTCGGCCCGGGCGGCGAGGCCGGGCGAGGGCATCTGGTCGGGCGCGCGCCCGACATCCATCGCGGCGCCGGCGATGCGGCCCGCATCGAGCGCCTGCGCCAGCGCCGCCTCGTCGACCAGGTTGCCGCGCGAGGCGTTGATCAGCCAGGACGTGGGCTTCATGCGCGCCAGCGCCGCGGCGTCGATCAGGTTCTCCGTCTCGGGTGTCGCCACCGCCAGCGGCACCACGAAATCCGCCGCCGCCAGCAGGCCGGGCAGGTCGACCGCCTCCAGCGGCGGCGCGGCGGATTTGTAGGGGTCGTGCACCAGCACGCGCATGCCCAGCGCCTGCGCCACGGCGCACAGCCGGCTGCCGATGGCGCCGTAGCCGATCACGCCCAGCGTGGCGCCATGCAGCTGCCGGCCCATGCGCGCCGCGGGCACCGCGCCGCCGCGATAGGCGGCGGCATAGTCGGTCACGTGGCGCGCCGCATCGATCATGGCGCCGAGGATCCATTCGGTGACGGCCGGCACGAAGCCGGGACTGGCCCGAGTCACCAGCACGCCCCGGGTGCTGGCCGCCGCCACGTCGATGTTGCGGATGTCGACGGCGACGCGCTGGAAGGCCACCAGGTCGGGCAGGCCGTCGAAGATCGCCGCCACGCCCGGCGTCTGGCGATACGAGATGATGACGTCGTGGCCGGCGGCCGCGGCGATCAGCTCCGCCGGCGACAGCTCGCGCTCGTGCGGGTTCAGCGTGACGTCGGCGACGGCGCGCAGCTCGCCCAGCGCCGGCTCGCCGAAATAGCCGGCCAGCGCCGCCGGCGGGTGTGTCAGGAACACCCGCGGCCGGTTTCGGACCGTCGTCACGGCGTGATTCCCGTCGTGCCGATCGGTCGCCTTGGGCAGCAAGACGTCACCACGGAGACACAGAGGTCACGGAGGCGCACAGAGGTATGAAAGATAGCGCGCCGGAGGCGCGCGGCAGCTTCTCTGTGTGCCACTCTGTGTCCTCTGTGCCTCTGTGGCGAACTCTTCCCGCGATGCGTCGTCAGCACCGCCGGTCGTAAGTGGCAGAGGACGACAGCCATCATGCCGCCTGCGGCAGCGGCGCCGGCGGGCGCAGCTCGGCCAGGCCGTCGGCGTCGGTGGCGGAGATGGTGGTGCGTACCAGCGAGCGCGTCTGGTTGCCGGGCCACGGGCGGCCGCGATGCATGGTGGCGCGGTTGTCCCACATCACCACGTCGCCGGCCTGCCACTGGTGCAGGTAGGTATATTCCGGCTGCGTCGCCTCCTCGATCAGGCGGGCCAGCAGCGCCTTGGCTTCGTTGTCGCCCATGCCCTCGATGGCGTAGGCATGCGAGGCGACATAGAGCGCACGCCGGCCGTTGGCCGGGTTGCGCCAGGTCATGCGCCAGCGCACCGGCGGCAGCGACGCGTGCTCCTGCGCGGTCAGCATCCCGGGATCGATCTGGCCGCGTGAGTTGGCGTAGCTGTGGGTCACGATCGCGTCGCGCAGACGGTCCTGCATCGCCGGCGGCAGCCGCTCCCATGCCAGGCGGGTCGAGGTGAACTGCGTCTCGCCGCCGTCATCGGGCAGGATCCGCGCCGACAGCACCGAGGCCAGGGCTGCCGTCTGCTTGAACGAGCTGTCGGTATGCCACAGCTGGTTGGCGCGCGCCGTCAGCGCCTGGCGGTGGGTCGCCGGCACCAGCGTGCCGTCGGGACCGATATTGGTGATGCGGGCATAGAACGTGCCGGTGCCGACCGCGGCCACCTTGGTGAGCTCCAGCGGGCCGAAGGCGCGCGAGTAGGCGCACTGGATGTCGTCGGTCACGGTCTGGTTGCGGAACAGCAGGACCGAGTGCTCCTCGAAGGCGGCGCGCACCGCCTCGTAGGCCGCGGCGCTGCTGGCGACGTCGAGCAGGCTGACGCCGCGCACCTCGACACCGAAGCCAGGTCCGAGCGGAACCAGTTCCATCGGCTTCTTCCTCCCGTCACGCGGTAGCGTGATCCTATCACCACCCGCCTTTCGCCGCGTGCAAATCTGCCTTGCTCCTAGCCGCCTGCGATGCGGCCGGTCATGGGCACGAACCAGACGCCGATGTCGCGGCGCGAGCGGACGCGGCCGTCGGCGTCCCTGGTGAAGAGGTAGAGGAACTGCTCCGTCCTGAGCGGCGGCCCGACCGGGATCACCAGCCGGCCGGAGCCGGGCCTGAGCTGGCGCAGCAGCGGCGGCGGCACGGCCTGGGCGGCGCAGGTGACGACGATGATGTCGAAGCCGTCGCGCTCCTGCGGCCAGCCGTCATAGCCGTCGCCGACCTGGGTCTCGACATTGTCGAGGCCCAGCGGCCCGAAGATGCGGCCGACCGCGGCGCCCAGCGGGGCGATGATCTCGATCGTGCAGGTCTTGCGCGCCAGGCGCGACAGCAGCGCCGCCTGGTAGCCGGAGCCGGTGCCGATCTCCAGCGCCGTCTCGTGCGGCCGCGGCTGCACGAGCTGGGTCATGTAGGCCTGCACGTTGAGCGCCGACAGGGTCGAGCCGTGGCCGATGGGCCAGGCCCGCGGGTACCAGTCGTAGGCATCGCGCGCGAACGACCGGCCGGCGGCGTAGTCGTAGTGGAAATACTCCCGCGGCAGCGCGGCAATGGCGCGCATGACCGTGGGATCGGCCGTGCCCAGCTCGCCGCGCAGCCAGGTCTCGAGCTGCTGCAGCGCATGCCCGCGCCGCTGGCGCATCGCCGCGAAGGTCTGGGCCGTGAGGTCGGTGGCGCGGCCGCTCGCCTGCATCGCCCGCGCATAGGCATCGAACGTCCAGTCGGCGGCATGCACGGGCGGTGGCAGCGCCAGGCACGCCGCCCCCGCCAGCGCCGCGCGGCGCGACAGGGGGAAGGCGCGGCCTGATATGGTCATCGCGTAGGTCGGGCCACCGGGATCGTGAGCACCACCATGACGTAGAGCATGATACCCGCCAGCGGCAGCACCATAAAGCCGATCGCGGCCGCCAGCAGGTTGGCCAGCGGCGTCGAGACGATGGAGCAGGCGCCGTTCACCGCCCACGCCCAGGGCAGGAACGCCAGCCGCTTGCCGGCGAACTGGCTCAGCCCCAGCGCCATCGGCATGCCCAGCGCTACCGACAGCGGCGCCGCCAGCGCGATCACGATCAGGATCTGCAGCCAGCCGGGCCACGCCGCGGTCAGCGCCAGGACCGCATCGAGGCCCACGAGCAGCAACAGGTTCCAGCCGATCACGACGGCCACGGCCAGCCCAACGCCGTATGACGGGCGGCTGCGGAAGCGCTCGGCGAGCCAGCTGCCGATGCCCGAGAACACCAGCATGGTGGCCAGCACCAGGCCGAAGGCCAGCACGCGGTCGTGCAGGTAGAGCGCCGCCTTCTCGATCAGGTAGATCTCCAGGAACAGGAAGCCCAGCCCCAGCCCGGCGAAATACGCCATGGCGCGCAGGAACTGGCCGGCCGGCAGCGCGCCGCCGGAGGGCCGCACCAGGGGCAGCAGCATCACCAGCAGCGCGATCACGACCGCCTGCGCCAGCACCGCGATGTTGATCAGCGTGCCCAGCTCCTCGCGCGGCACCAGCTCGATGCGCGCCAGGATGGTGCCGAGCTGCGCCAGCGGCAGCACGGCATTGACGAACGGCCGGTCCAAGGTCGGCGGCGTCAGGCGGAAGAACGCGTGGTAGGGCGAGGGCGCGCCGGCGAGGCTGGCGGCGGCTTCCGCCATCATGGCGTCCTGCGCGCCGGCCCGCGTCTCCACCGTGTCGAACGACACCACCGGCAGCTCGTTGAAGATGCGCACGCCGGCCGGGTCGATGCCGGGGTAGTGCACCGGATCGAACGAGCGCGCGTCGCAGAAGTCGCGTACTTCCTGCAGCGCCGCCGCCGGCCACGGGCTGCGCGCCACCAGGATGCGCACGTTCCAGGCCGAGCGGTAGATCACGAGATGCTGCGCCGGGTCGGCGACGCCGGAAGCCGCCAGGGCATGGCGCACCGTGCCGAACATCTTCACGGCATAGACCGTGAACTCGCGGATCGAGACCGGGATCGAGAGCACGCCCTGCGGCGACAGCATCCGGATGTAGCCCGCCAGCACCTCGACCGACAGCGCCGCCCGGTTGGTGTCCGACTGGGTGACGAAGTCGCGGCCGATGTCGATGACGTCGAACGGGCCGCCGGCGGCGATGGCATCGACGGCCGTGGCGCCGAGGTCGCGGATGCTGACCTGCGGCTGCGGCGGGAAGGCCGGCGCCGGGCCCAGGCCGTCGAGCAGGGCATGGCGCAGGGTGCGGTCAGGCTCGATCACCGTGACATGGCCGGCGCCGGCGCCCAGCGCCTCGTGGATGCGGAAGCCGCCCGAAGCGCCCAGCAGCAGCACCTTGTCAGGCCGCCGCAGGCGATAGGGCAGCGCATCGAGCGCGGCGCCGAAATAGCCAGTGTCGACCGTGGTCGACCGCGGCAGCGATGCCAGCCGGTTGCCGTCGGCGTAGAGGCCGTAGGCGCGCGGCAGCGTCGGGTCCGGCACGACGCCCGAATTGTTCGACATGTCGAGGTCGAGCCGCTCGGTGAAGTTGTCGAGCAGCTCATAGAGGCCCTTGGGCGAGACGCGCGTCGCCACGACGCGGCTGTCGGGCACGTTCAGCGGGCCGTAGATCTCCTTGTACTCGTTGATGCGCGCCGGGTTGAACAGGCACACCAGCACCTCGGCCGCGACCAGGGCGGCGATGGTTCCGATTCCTCCCCACGCAAAGCGTGGGGAGGTGGCCCGAAGGGCCGGAGGGGAGCCGACGTGGTCTTCATTATCGGCACCACGGGCGCTCCCCATCCCCGACATATCGACGCGGAGCGTCGATATGTCGTTCTCGGCCACCTTCCCCGCAAGCGGGGAAGGAAAAAAGGACGCCAGCACGCCGGCCACGGCCAGCGGCAGCAGCAGGCCGGCGATCAGGAAGAAGGGATGGACCACGAACATCAGGCCGAGCACGAAGACCGCGCCCAGGCCGGCGCCGGCGAGGTCGAAGGCGTAGACGCGTCCGATCGCGGCGCTGTGCACCATGAAATAGAGCGAGATGTAGAAGCCGACCAGGAAGAAGAACGGGAACAGCGCGGCGTAGTACTGCGCGATGTTGCCCAGCTGGTCGGCCCACAGCTGCCTGTTCTGCAGCTCCAGCGGGTTGAACGGCACCAGCGTGGTCCAGGTCCAGCCCAGCGCCGCCGCCAGGATCAGGAGCGGCGGGATCACCGCCAGCAGGCGTCCGGCATGGCGCAGGATCGGGCGCTGCAGCAGCGAGGCGGCGATGCCGCTGGCCGCCAGCCCGACCATGGTCATGGAGATGACCCAGTAGCCGTACTCCGACCAGCTCGCGATCGCGAAGAACCGAGTCAGCGCGATCTCGTAGCCGATCGCGGCCATGGACACGAGGAAGAGCGGCAGCAGGCGGACGGGGGTCGCACGCGCGGCGAGATCAATCGGCACCAGCGAAACCCACTCCTGTCCACTCGAGGCGCCGCCACTGTAGCCCATTTTCTTCCCTCCCCCAACGCAGTTGGGGGAGGTGCCCCGAAGGGGCGGAGGGGGAGCCGACGTGGTCCGTGTTGCGAAGACCACAAGGGGTCCCCTCGCCCCTTCGGGGCACCTCCCCACTTCGTGGGGACGGAAGATCAGCCCTCGATCGGGATCCAGATCTCGATGCCGCCGAGCCCGGTGTCGGGGCTGAACGTGGCGTCGTAGCGCTCGAAGAACGGCGCGTCGGCGGCCTTGTGGCCGGACTGCGGCAGCCAGGTGTCCCAGATCGCGGTGAAGGTGCTGCGGATGGCGGCGATGTGGTCGCGGTGCGCGAAGACGGCATAGCGCGCCGGCGCGATGCGCAGGGGCGTCAGCGCCTGGGGCAGGTCCGAGAAGCTGCCGACCTCGACGCCGCAGAGATAGTCGACATTGCCGTTGTCATCGCCGTTATGCGCGACGCCGTAGGCGGCCGCGCCGACCTGGCCGGCGATGTTGCCGATATAGGGATGGAAGCGCTGCCATTGCGCCGGCATGCCCATGGCGGTCTCGCAGGAATAGCGCTGGTTGATGCCGGCGATCAGCAGCGGCCTCGGCGTCATCTCGATGCGTGGCGCCTCGAGCGCCTTGCCGGTGGCGTACCTCATGTTGAACGGCTCCGTCAGTGCGATGTTGTCGACATGGCCCTGGGCCCGCACCGCCTCGGGCGTTAGCCCGAGCTGGTCGCGGAAGGCCCGGGTGAACGCCTCGTGCGAGGCGTAGCCCGCGTCGAGCGCGACGGCCAGGATGTCCGGCGCGCCGCCGGCCAGCGCCCGGGCCGCTTCCGTCAGGCGCCTGTTGCGGGCGTAGCGCATGACCGGCCAGCCGGTCAGCGACGCGAACGCCCGCGTCAGGTGGTACGGCGACACGCCGCAATTGGCCGCGACATCCTCCAGGGTGAGAGGCGCGGCGTAGTGGCTCTCGACATACCAGATGGCCTTGCGTGCCGGTGTCGTCATCCGCCCTCGCTCTCGACGCGGCGCCTGCTGTAGGCGCTTGCCGGTATCCGCGCTTGATCGTTCTTGCGCATGGCGGCCCGCGAATTGCCAGCACGACGGCACGCCGGTCACGGCCGAGGACCGCATAGCCTCGCTGAAGCGCGGGTGGCGCGCGCCGCGGGACGGGACGGCTCAGCGGAAGCGCGGGATCCCCACGCCCGAGGCGCACCTCTGCCAGGCCTCGATCCAGCGCTGCCGGCCGCGCGGATCGTCGGCCGTGCGCTCGGCATGGGCATTGGCCCGGCAGACGCTCACGCACAGCGAATGCCCCTGCGCCTCGCAGTAGCGGCTGATGGCGCCGATGGCGGCGGCCACATCGGCGGCGCGGTCGAAGTCGGGAACGACCTGCCAGGGCAGCGGCGTGACGCCGGGCGGCAGCTCGAAATGCCGGCGCGCATCGCCCGACAGCGCGGCCACGATCGCCCGCGCCTCGCCCTCGGCGGTGACCGGCGGCAGCTCGAACGCCGCTGTCGTGGCCTCGGCCGGCGTCAACGGCCGCCATGAAGCGGCGCGGCTTCGCGCCTCCGCCAGGTCGGCGCTCGCCATCGTGCCCTGCAGGCGTGCCTGCGTGCCGGCCGCCGTGCGCGTTTCCGGCCGGCGGGCCGCGATCAGGATCCACGTGTAGGCCTGCACCGGATCGGGCGCGACGATGATCCTGCCGTCGCGCGCCAGGCCTTCATCGAACAGCTGGATCACGCGCTCCAGCGCCGGCTTGTGCTCCAGGTGCGCCGCCCGCATCAGCCAGCGATAGCCTTCGGCCGGATCCGGCGCGGCGCCTCTGCCGTCCAGCAGCATCAGGCCCAGCGCCGCCATGGCCGGGGCATCGCCGCCCGACGCCGCGCGGCGATGCATCTCGATCACGGCGGCGCGGTCGGGCGGCACGCCGGGCGCCCCCACCGTCAGCCGCCGCCCGAGAAGCTGGCGAGCGCGCCTGTCGCCCGAATCGGCGGCCTGCCGCAGCAGCTGCATCGAGCCGGCCACGTCGCGCACCGTGCCGCGGCCGTAGAGCATCATCTCCGACAGCGCCATCTGCGCTGCGGTGCTGCCGGCCTGCGCCGCTTGCCGTAGCCCCGAGGCGATGCGCGCCTCGTCGGCGGCCGGCTCAAGGCCGTCGCTGCGCAGGTCGTTGTAGCGCAGCGCCGCCTCGGGATTGCCCTGCTCGGCCGAACGGCCGAACCAGCCGATCGCGCTGCGCCGCCCGTCGCTGCCGGCGAAGCCGCGGCCCGCCGCGAGCCGGCTGGCCAGCACGTGTTGCGCCAGGCGATCGCCCTGCACGGCGCGCTCCAGCAACCGCAGATCGTCGGCCGGCAGCGGGCAGGGCGTGATCACCCGCGCCAGCCCGCAGCGCGATCGCAGGTCCTGCAGTGTCGCCGGCGCGTGCTCGACATCGTAGCGTCCGTCCTGCGCCGCGGCCGGCCATGCCAGCAGCATCACCAGTAGCCCGCATATCGAGCGTGCCATCGCATCTCCTGGTCGACTCGACCTGGTTCCATGTGGCAGGGAGTCGTGATTCCGGATACTACCGCATGACCGCGATCATTTATCGAGAGTCCGCAATGCGTGATTTCGTGGGCTATGGCGCCAACCCGCCCCATGCCGGCTGGCCCGACGGCGCGCGGATCGCGCTCAACGTCGTGCTCAATTACGAGGAAGGGTCGGAATACGCGATCACCGAGGGCGACGGCCGTGTCGAGGTCGGCCTGGCGGAGGCGCCGGGCGGGCGGTTGCCCCCCGGCGAGCGCGATATCGCCTTCGAGACGATGTACGAGTACGGCAGCCGGGTCGGCTTCTGGCGCATCCATCGCCTGATGCAGGAACGCAACCTGCCGATGACGGTGTTCGGCTGTGCCGTGGCGCTCGAGCGCAATCCCGCGGCCGCGCAGGCCATCGCCGAGGCCGGCCACGACATCTGCTGCCACGGCTGGCGCTGGGTGGAGCACTTCCGGCTGTCGCAGAGCGAGGAGCGCGACCACATCCGGCGCGCGGTGGCGAGCATCCGCAGCCTGACGGGGCAACGCCCCGAGGGCTGGTACTGCCGCTACGGCCCCAGCGCGAACACGCGACGGCTCCTCGTCGAGGAGGGCGGATTCCTGTACGATTCGGATGCATACAACGACGAGCTGCCCTACT
The DNA here is from genome assembly GCF_008039615.1 of Vineibacter terrae. Lineage (GTDB taxonomy): Bacteria > Pseudomonadota > Alphaproteobacteria > Reyranellales > Reyranellaceae > Vineibacter > Vineibacter terrae. The sequence continues at coordinate 101,161 of NZ_VDUZ01000008.1, forward strand.
GGGTGACGGAGATGGGCAGGCCGCATCTGGTCGTGCCCTACACCATGGATTCGAACGACGGGAAGTTCTGCCATCCCGCGGGCTTTGCCACCGGCAGCGATTTCTTCGAGTATCTGCGGGCAACGTTCGACGTGCTTTACGCCGAAGGTGCGGCTGCCCCGAAGATGATGTCGGTGGGATTGCATTGCCGCATCACCGGGCGCCCGGCCCGGTCGGAAGGTTTCGCGCGGTTCCTGGACTACGTGATGAAGCGCGAGGGAGTCTGGATTTGCCGTCGTCTCGACATCGCGAAGCACTGGATCGCCGTGCATCCGCATCGGCCGTGAGGCCGCCCCGGCCCAAGCCGTATCAGCTCATGGACATGATGCGGCGGGCCGTCATCACGGGCCGCTATGCCCCCGGCCAGGCTTTGCGCGAGGAGACGCTGGAAGCCGAATACCGGGTCAGTCGTGGCCCGATCCGCGAGGCCCTGCGATTGCTGGAGCTGCGCGGCCTCGTCACTCATGCCCCGCGCCGCGGCTTCCGGGTGAGGACCTACACGGTCAAGGACATCGAGGATCTCTACCGCATGCGTGCCCTTCTCGAGCGGCATGCGGTCGAGTGCCTGAGGGACGCGGCGCTCGACGCGCTGGTGGAGAGGCTGGAGGCCAGCAATGCGCGGATGGCAACGCAGTTGAACAAGGGCAACATCGAAGGGTACCTGGCCGAGAACGTGACGTTCCATACCCTTGTCATCGACGCCAGCGGCAACGAGCCGCTCAAGCGCACGCTCAACGTGCTCAACGAGATGGCCGAGCCGCTGCGCTATGCGCTGCTGTCGCGAAACCTGAAGAAGGGACGGTCGCTCGCCGACCACCGCCGCATCACCGAGCTCCTGCGCAGCGGGCGCATCGATGTCGCCGCCAGCACCACCGAGGCGCACATCCTGGACAACCTGCCGGCGCTGCTGGCGCTGGCAGATAAATTGTAGACAATTTTTATACCGCCAACTAGGTTCTCTCCGGTTGCAGACGCTGGGGAAGGCATGGTGCAGCGGCTCAGGCGCAGCAAGTTGTTCGTGCCGGGCAATCGCCCGGACCTGATGAGGAAAGCGGCTGCCGGCCCCGCCGACAGCCTCTCGTTCGATCTCGAGGATGCGGTGCCGCAGGACGGCAAGAGCGGCGCCCGCGAGATCACCGCCGCCTTCCTGGCGGCCGGCGCGTCAGGCTGCGGCAAGCAGATTGTGGTGCGCGTCAACGCCCTGGACACGGGCCTGATGATCGCCGACATCCTGGCGGTCGCGTCCGCTCCTCTGCATGCCATCAATGTTCCCAAGTGCGAGAGTCCGCGCGATCTGCATGTTGCCGACGCGGTTCTCGCCCATGTGGAGGCCGGGCGCGGCCTGCCGCGGGGAAGCATCGGCCTCATGGCCACCATCGAGACACCGGCGGGGCTGCGCAACGCCCACGCGATCGCGGGCGCCTGTCCGCGCGTGGACGCCATCCAGCTCGGCCTCGGTGATCTCAAGGCCGTCACGGGCATGCGGCCGCAGACGCATCGCCTGGGTGCCGTGCGCACCCTGGTGATCCTGGCGGCCGCCGAGGCCGGCATCGCGGCGTTCGACAGCGCCTTCGTCAATGTGGTGGACGCTGCCGCCTTCGAGACCGATGCCACCGAGGCGCGCGATCTCGGGTTCGCCGGCAAGAGCTGCATCCATCCCAGCCAGGTCGAGCCCTGCAACCGGATCTTCGCTCCGGCGGATAGCGACATCGAGGAGGCGCGCGCCTTGCTGAGAACATATGACGATGCCGCGCAGCGCGGCATCGGCGCGGTCCTGTTCCGCGGCCGGCTGGTCGATGCCGTCCATGCCGCCGAGGCGCGGAAATTCCTGGGTCAGCTGTCGTGAGCGGCCCCCTCGACGGCCTGCGCGTGATCGACGCGGCATCGCTGTTCGCCGGCCCGGTGATCGCGAGCCTCCTGGGTGATTTCGGCGCCGATGTCATCAAGGTCGAGCATCCCGGCGGCGACGCGCTGCGCAAGACCGGCTACCAGAAGGACGGCGTGCCCCTGTGGTGGAAGGTCGTGGCGCGCAACAAGCGCTGCATCACGCTCGACCTCAAGAAAGGGGGCGACATCTTCAAGAAGCTTGTCGCCGGTGCCGACGTGGTCATCGAGAATTTCCGTCCGGGAACGCTCGAGAAGTGGGGCCTGGGCTGGGACGTCCTGTCCGCCATCAACCCGCGCCTCGTCATGGTGCGTGTCACGGGCTTCGGCCAGACGGGCCCCTACAGCAGCAAGCCGGGCTTCGGCACGCTGGCGGAAGCCATGAGCGGCTTCGCGCACATCACCGGCACGCCCGATGGTCCGCCCACGCTGCCGCCGTTCGGACTGGCGGACGGGATCGCCGCCCATTACGGCACCTTTGCGACCATGTTCGCGCTCTATGAGCGCGACGCGAAGGGCAGCGGCAAGGGACAGTTCATCGACCTGTCGCTCTATGAGCCGATCTTCGCACTGCTGGGCTACCAGCCGACCCTGTTCGATCAGCTCGGCGTGATCCAGGGCCGCACCGGCAACCGCTCCGTCAACAATGCGCCGCGCAATGCCTACCAGACCAGGGAAGGGCGTTGGGTCGCCCTGTCGGCAGCCGCGCCATCGATCGTCGAGCGCGTGCTGACGTTGACCGGCGGACCCGCGGCCGCGGCCGATCCGCGGTTCAGGACGGCGCGCGGCCGTGTCGAGCATGTCGAGGAGATCGACGCCATCGTCGGCGGCTGGATCGGCCGGCACACGCTGGCCGAGGTGCTGCAGGCGTTCGAGGCCTACGAAGGCGCCATCGCGCCGGTCTACGATGTCGCCCAGATCTTCGAGGATCCGCAGTACGCGGCCCGTTGTGACGTGATCGACGTGCCGGACGAGGAGCTGGGGACGGTGAAGATGCAAAACGCCTTTCCGTTCATGTCGCGGACGCCGGGCCGCGTGCGGCATGCCGGCCCGCGGCTCGGCGCCCACAACGCCGATATCCTGGTCCGCGAGCTCGGCCTCACCGAGGCCGAGCTCGGCGACCTGAAGAGCCGGGGCGTCATATGAGCGTGCCGATCTGGGACGCCTATGTCAGCGAAGCCGACCGGCAGGTGATCAGCCGGGCGCGGTTCGGCCGGCGCATGGGGTTCGGCCGGCGTCCGGCGCTGGTCGTGATCGATTGCCAGCGCTACATGGTGGGCGAGCGCGACGCGAGCCAGGACCTCTACCCCTCATCCTGCGGCGCAGCGGGATGGGCTGCCGTCGACCAGATCCTGCGTCTGGTCCGCGCCGCACGCGCGGCCGGCGCACCGGTATTCTTCAGCCGCTTCACGCTGGATCCCGGCGGCGCCGATATCGGCGTCTATGGGCGCAAGCGTGATCTGCTGCAGTCGCCGTACTGGTGCCTCGAGGGCACGGTGGGGGCGGAACTGGTGCCCGAGCTGGGTCCCGAGCCGGGCGACATGGTGTTCGTGAAGAAGAAGCCGTCCGGCTTCTTCGGCACACCGCTGCTGGCCTATCTCGTCGACCGGCAGGTCGACACCGTGATCGTGTGCGGCGGCGCGACCTCGAACTGCATCAGGGCCACCGTGTTCGACGCGTCGTCGTACAACTTCCGGACCATCGTGCCGGCCGATGCGGTGTTCGACCGGATCCAGGTGTCGCACGCCATCAGCCTTTTCGACATGGACCGCCAGTTCGCCGACGTCGTGCAGACCGATGCCGTCGTCGACGTCCTCTCGCGCTGCCGCGACGGAGAGTTGCCCCTCCCTCTTCCCGCGAGAGCGGGGAGAGGGAGGGGCCCATCGCGAAGCGATGGGAGGGTGAGGAGTAGGGCCGGTCAAAGCATGCGCAGGGGGTAGACATGCTGCCGCTGCTGCGACACCCCGGCATGCCGAGATTGGACGTTCGTACCCCTCACCCTCCCGCCCTTCGGCAGGCTCAGGGCAGGCTGCTGCGCGCGGGCCCCTCCCTCTCCCCGCTCTCGCGGGGAGAGGTGTTGGAGATCGGGATGACGGACTGACCCTCGATTCAGGACGACGATGGAGACGCAGATGAGCACAACCGTGGACCCCGCTCTCATTTCCAACGATTTCCTGCGCGTCAGGCCGGACTGGCTGGCGCTGCGCACCGAGGCGGTCTTGGAGCCCGACCTGCCGATCGTCGATCCGCACCATCACCTCTGGGATCATCCGGGCAACCCGTACCTGCTGTCCGATCTGCTGGCGGACACCGGCAGCGGCCATAGCGTCATGGCCACGGTGTATGTCGAAGCCCGGTCGATGTATCGCGCTGGTGGCCCGATCGAGCTGCGCTCCCTGGGCGAGACCGAGTTCGTGAACGGTATCGCCGCCATGAGCGCAAGCGGCGCCTATGGGCCGACCGCCGCCTGTGCCGCGATCATCGGCAACGTCGACCTCAGGCTGGGCAGCCGGGCCAGGGCCGCGCTCGAAGCGCACGTGGCGGTGTCCGGCGGCCGCTTTCGCGGCATCCGCAACGTCTCGGCCTGGCACCCGGATGGCATCAAGGCAACCAGCGCGAGCCCGCCACAGGGATTGCTGCTCGATCGCGGCTTCCGCGACGGCTTCGCCTGCCTGGCGCCGCTCGGCCTCACGTTCGATGCCTGGCTCATGCACACCCAGCTCGACGAGGTGCTCGACCTGGCGCGGGCCTTCCCCGACACCACCATCGTGCTGGACCATGTCGGCGGTCCGGTCGGCATCGGTCCGTATGTCGGCCAGCGCGAGGCGGTGTTCGCGGCATGGGCCGCCGCCATCCGCGCGCTGGCGCGCTGCCCCAACGTGAACGTCAAGCTGGGCGGCCTCGGGATGCACCTGATCGGGTTTGATTTCCACGCCCGGCCGCAGCCGCCGTCATCGCAGGACCTGGCTTCCGCCTGGAAGCCTTACATCGAGACCTGCATCGCCGCGTTCGGCGCCGGGCGCTGCATGTTCGAGAGCAACTTTCCGGTCGACAAGGGGACGTGCAGCTACCGCGTGCTGTGGAACGCCTTCAAGCGGCTGACGACCGGTTTCTCCGCCGACGAGAAGGCCGCCCTCTACAGCGGCACGGCGCGCAAGGTCTATCGCCTGCCCGGTTGAGTGTAGGGCCATCAGCATCAGAACATCTGCTGCGGCAGCCACAGCGCGATGCCGGGGAACAGCGTCAGGACGAGCACGCCGGCCAGCAGCAGCACGACGTAGGGGAGCGAGCCCCAGCTGACCTCGCCGAGCGAGGTCTTGGCCATTCCCTGGAGGACGAACAGGTTCATCCCGACCGGCGGTGTGACCAGGCCGATCTCCAGAAGGATGACCAGCACCACGCCGAACCAGATCGGATCGAAGCCGGCCGCCGTCATGATCGGGTGGACGACGGGCAGGGTGAGCAGCATCAGGGACAGGGCATCGACGAGGCAGCCCAGCACCAGGTACATCACCACCACGACGGCGAACACCACATAGGGCGCCAGGTGCGCGCTCTCGATGGCGGCGACGATGGCGCGCGGGATGCCGGCGGCGACCAGCGCGAACGACATGATCTGGGCGCCGACCACGATGAACAGCACCATCGCGTTCGTGCGCAGCGTGTCGAGCAGGCTCTTGCGCAGCGCATCCATCGTCAGCCCGCCGTAGAGCGCCGCGACCGCCACCGCGCCCGCCGCCCCGACGCCGGCCGCTTCGGTCGGGGTCATCACGCCGGCATAGATGCCGCCCATGACCAGCCCGATCAGCAGCGCCACGGGCACCAGGTCGCGCAGCCCCATGAGCCGCGCGCGCCAGGGCACTGATTCGCCGAGGACGGGAAACTGCCCCGGCATCAGCTTGGCGTGGCCGGCCAGGAACACCATGAAGATCGCGGCCATCGCCAGGCCGGGGATGATCCCGGCGATGAACAGCTTGCCCACGGACTCCCCGACGGTCGAGCCGTAGATGATGAACGGGATCGACGGCGGGATGAGGATGCCGAGCGTGCCGCCGGCGGCGAGCGTGCCGGTCATCGGCCGCACGCCGTAGCCGCGCTTCTGCATCTCCGGGATGGCGATCGAGCCGACTGATGCCGCCGTGGCGACGCTCGAGCCGCACAGCGCCGCGAAGATGCTGCAGGCCAGGATGTTGGTCTGCGCCAGGCCGCCGGGGACACGGTTCAGCCACAGCGCCAGGCTGCGATAGAACCGCGTGCTGATGCCGCTGTTCAGGATCACCATGCCCATGAAGATGAACAGCGGCACCGCGGTCAGCACGAAGCTCTCGAGCGTGTTCCAGACGACGGATTCGAGGCCGCCCAGCAGGGCCGGCTTGACGATCCAGATGCCGATCACGCCGGCTGCGCCGAGGCTGATGGCGATCCACACGCCGCCGAACAGCAGGGCCAGCATCACGCCGAAATAGATCGCCGCCACGATTTCCCAGCTCACGCAGCACCTCGGCGCAACAGGTTCAGGGCCTCGAGAAGCTCGGCCAGCATCTGCACGAACAGCACGGCGAGACCAAGCGGCACGAAGGCCTGGATCGGCCACAGCACGACATTGGTCGCCGTGACCGAGAACGAGCCGCTGTGGTAGCTGTCCAGCACCAGGACCGCGCTGCGCCACACGAGCAGGCCGACATACGGCAGCCCGACCAGGCACCATGCCACCCTGAGATACCGGCGCAGCCGGTCGGAAAGGCGGTCGGTCACCAGCGTGACTTGGATATGGTCGCCGTGAAGCAGCGCGTAGCCGAGCGCCGAGAACGTGGTGATGACCAGCAGGTAGCCGGACAGCTCGTCGGCCACCACCATCGGCGCCGTCAGGATCCGCCGCGAGATGACCTGCACGGTGATCAGCACGATCATCGCCGTCAGGGCGACGGCCCCGACCGCCACGCCCGCCTGGCTCAGGCGGGCGGCAATGGTCGACAGGCGCATCGGGCTACTGCAGCTTGAGCGCCGTCAACGCCTGCTCGAGCGCGGCGCTGCCCTCCGGTCCGACCTTGTCCTTCACGTAGCTGCGATAGACCGGGATCAGGTTCTTGCGCGTCTCGACATGGGTCTCGGGCGGCACCTGGACCACGGCCTTGAGCTGTCCCTTGTCCTGCATGCGCTTGATGGCGCCGTTGTCGGCCTCTTCGACGACCAGCTTCTGCCAGCGGTCGGTCCACCAGTCGCCGACCTCCTTCACGGTCTTCTGCAGCTCGGGCGAGAGCTTCTTCCATGAGCTCTGGTCGACGGAGATGTAGAAATGGGCCACCGGGCCGTCGATCTTCAGGAAGTAGGGCGCCACCTCGTAGAGCTTGGCCGTCTCGATCGCGACGGCGGCGGTCAGCACGCCGTCGACGATGCCCCGCTGCGTCGCCGGATAGACCTCGGCCCAGACCACGAAGGACGGCGCGGCGCCCCAGGTCTTCACGTATTCCGCCTCCAGGCCGCCGGCGGTGCGGATCTTCTTGCCCTTGATGTCGCCCAGCCCCTTGACCGCCTCGCGCATGACGATGTTGCGCGGCGGGTAGGCGCCCCAGCCGATCGGCTCGACACCGTTCTTGCGCAGCGCGGCGTAGATCTTGGGCCACATGATGTCGCGCAGGATCTTGCGCTCCGCGTCGTTCAGCGCGAGGTACGGCAGGTCGCCCAGGAGCAGCGGCGGCGCGTCGCCGAACGCCATGCTGCCGACGATCTCCGACATCTCGACCAGTCCCTTGGCCGTCACGCGCATGTACTCGGGCGCCTTGTAGGGCAGCTCGCCCGCGGCATAGAACGTCACCTCGACCTGGCCGTTGGTCCGCTTCGTGATCTCGGCCGCCAGCTCCTTGAAGCGGTCGACGAACACCTCCTGGCCGGCCGGAATGATCGAGACGAACTTCCACTGGTGCTTCGCCTGTGCCAGCGCCTGGCCGGCGCCGAGCAGGCTGCTGATCGAGAGGGCGATTGCCGCCGCAAGCCACGTCATCCGCTTCATGATGGTCCCCGTCAATGCATGCGCGCCTCAGCCGACCGCACCTGAGGCCGCAGGCAGGCTAACACCCGTGCAAGAAGGCGGTCAAAGAAAATTGTAGACAATTTTGAGTGCCCGCCTCGGCGTGGAAGCGACGCCGCTTGTCGTCGACGGCATCATGTATGTTACGGCGCCCTGGAGCGTCGCTCACGCCATCGATGTCCGCACGGGCAGGAAGATCTGACCCCGCCGGCAAGTACTGGGTCGCAGGCGGCGGCGGCACGATCTGGGATACGATCACCTTCGATCCCGAGCTGAACATGATCTATGTCGGCACCGGCAACGGATCGCCGTGGAACCGCAAGGTCCGCAGCCCGGCCGGCGGCGACAACCTCTATCTGGCGTCGCTGGCGTCGCTGAACGCCGACACCGGGAAGTACGTCTGGCACTACCAGGAGACGTCCGGCGATTTATCGGCGCTGGTGCCCATCCCGCCGCGGTGGTGGAGCGCGACACCCCGCGGCGCGACCGGCAACGGTGCAGCGACCACCAGCGTCGCAGCAGGTCGTGTTGCCCGTCTCGAGCGTCGGACCCTCGACCTGCTTGAGATGGCCGGGGATCTATCGATCTGTGAGCCGAGGCTCGAAGCTCGCGGCGGCGAGGCCGTTGGGGGTGCTCATGTCCCAGACCAGAACAAGGACGAGTGCCACCGTCACAAAGCCAAAGAGCATGGCCAGCAGCCTGGCCTGGCGGTCCCGCGACATCGACCCCTCCCTCATGCCTGCCCAAGTGCGTTTTGGGCCACGCGCAACGTGTCCGTATCCCACGGGCCCTGAAAAGCGACGTGCATTTCACGGCCGGGTACGATCAGTCGGACCGCACCTGCCGCCACATCGATGCCGCACCAGCGCTTCGGCGAGAGGTCAATGACGAGCGATGCCCAATCCGGGCGTCTCGTCGACCTGCAGGATGAGCCAAGTCCGAACTGTGTCCGATGCAAGATTACATCGCCTGCGTCGAAGCAGCAGTGCGTGATGTCCGGGTGGCCGACAGCGAGCTGGACGAAAGTCGTCTCTGACCCTCGAAGCTGGTCCGTAAACTCACTGAAATCGGCGAACTGATCGAAGCGACACAAACGCCCCATAACGCTCCCCATTGCTTACAGCGTCGAAAGCCGCTGCGCGGCTTGTTCTCGTCCGAGGGGATGCGTCGACCGCTTATATTGCGATCTGAAGATATTATCGTAAATCGTTGCTACATTAGCGTGTCTTGGGTGGGTTGTCAGTATTTTTACGGTTCTTGCATTTGCCCGTCAATTCTTGTCATGCCGGGAGCCTGAACGTTTGGTTTCACTGGCGATTATTCGACGCATTCTTTCGGCCAGTGAAATCGCCCGTTTGGTCGGCGATGTGGCGCCGTTCGTAAGTATCCCGAGCTTCGCGGAGCGATACCAGTATGGTTTGTAGGACCTGGACGAGCTCAACCGCCTCCCGGGGATCTCCGGCACGGCCCGACGAAATCAGTTCCTGCTGCCTACTGATCTGAAACTCGGTCTCCGCAATGCGTTCTTCCACCCGAAAGCGCTTCCCGCCGCGCCGGCCGCTCGGCGGGTGAGTAACGCATCTGACGTCCTTGCAACCAGGACATTCAAAAGTAAGAAGTTCATAGGGGCAGGTACGAAGGGTTCGCTGCACGAGCGACATCCGGGTCCCGCATGCCCTGCAGAGAGGGACTTTACCGATACTCTCGCCAATCTCGCTATTGGGCATCGACGGCCCCTGAGCTGGTCGCAAACGCGGTTTTGGAACGACGAACTCAACGGCATGTCGGCCACGAGGACGCTGTCCAGTCTCGCAACAAGGCTGGGCATCGATACCACCACCTCAATTCCCGTATCCATTGACCCTTGGGCCAACTTGCCGAATATCAGTGGCGCACGCGCCGCACGTCGAGGCCTGAGACATGCGTGCGGGTTCGACCACGCCCGCCTGGATCGCCTGCTCGTCGCGCGACGCGCTTTCCCCGCGCATGCGGCGCGGTAACGACCATGACGCGGTCGTTCGGCTAGCGTGTCGGATCCGCAGCGACTCATAGTTGCGCATTGGCATTGCGCGCACGGGCTTGTTCAGGCAGCGCCGGTGGACTGCATGATTTGCGAGTCATTCACCGAATCCGAAGCAATGCAGCTTCATCCGAGAAAGCGCATCCGCGCTCGATACCGTCAACCAGAGCTTCTGGCGGTAGTCCCGACGGATCAACATCCCTGGCCTGGATTCACGAGTGCAGGCCCCAGGCAGCAGGCGCGATGCTCGGTCGTGATGGGTGAAGTGGCGGTGTGTAGAGCGTGGGAGGGGGCGATGACTCACGACCGTGGGGATACACTGTTGGCTTCGTTCTTTGTCTTTGTGACCGTGACCCTCGTCGTTGTTCTGGCCTGGGACATCAGCACGCCGAACGGTCTCGTCGCAGCGACGCTGCGGAGTCTCTAGCTTGGGCTGGGCTGAAATTGCCTGCCGCCTGCCACGTACCGTCAGGGCGCTCGAAAACATCCACGCGATGGTTTTTGCCGGGCACGAATGCTTTGGAGTAGTGGCTCCGCGAATGGAGAATTGTCCGGTAATCGCTCTTGACCTTCAACAAACGAACATGGCGAAGTGCTTGCGGCTCGGTCGCCGCGAAAGCTGTTAGCGTTTCCCTCAGTTTCTTCTTGTCCGACGTCACACCCTCGACGGCGGCCAGCACGCGAGCCCTCAGATGCAAGTCGCGGATGCGGGCAATTCCATCGGTATCCAGGTCAACAAAGGTCGCTCGGTAGACCAGCGTCGCACCATCCTCTTTCGCCGGCTCGCGCACGATGCCGTAGGCCGTCTCCTCGTGCAGGCGTCCCGAGGGCGAATGCTCGGGCTTGTACGACACCACGATGCGGTCGAACCGGTCCTTCAGGTCCTCGCGGAAGGTCGGCCAGTCGATCGGATCAGGCATGTCGTCGATGGTGCGGCGGCCGCTTTGGCCCGCTTGATATTGGATGCTGTTGAGCAGCGGGCGGTCGATCAGGGTCAGCACGAAGGCGTCGACGGCGTGATGCCGATGGTCGGTGCGCAGCTTGCCGCGCCAGTCGTCAGGACCTTCGTCCGCAGCCTCGGGGCGATTGCCCCAGAGATAGCGGTTCAGCCCCCAGAGCCGGCGCAGCATGCCGGTCATGCCGCCCGGCACAACCCAGACTTTGCTGCGCATGACGCCGTCGACGGTCTCGCTAGGCACGACGCTGGTCAGGTACTGGCGCGCGACCCGGGCCAGGTACGCCGTGTCGACGAGCTGCCGGGCGAGGAAGCCGCCAGTGTTCTCGATGTCGGCCATCACGTCCCGGGGCAGGCTGCCCTTGGCGCGCTGCTCCTCGCGCAGCAGCCGATCCTTGATGAGCTGCAGCGCGTCGGCGCGGAAACGCCACTGCTTGGCCCACGGCAGCGCCGAGGCGCGCAGGGCGATGGCATCCCAGTCATAGGATTGGCCGCCGATCGTCGGGCTCGTGCCGAATGCATCATGGGGTGTGCGATCGCCCTTGTCGCGGTTGGCATGACGCATCGCGATCGTCAGGTTCGACGGGCTGTCGTCCAGTGTCAGGGTGAAGGGCAGGATGTGCTCGATCTCGACCTTGTCGCTGAACAGCGTCTTGATCCCGATCGGCTCGCCCGTGTAGACGCAGGCACGGTCGGCGACATTCTCGCCCAGCTCCTCCCACAGGCGCATGCGCAGCAGCGCGTCGCCGCGCAGGGCGATGCCGGCCGCCTCCAGCTGCTGCTTGCGGCGCTCGTTCTTCTTCTGGTTCTCGAGCTGCCGCGTCTGGGTTTCCCGCTTCTGCTCCCGCGTCTGCTTCAGCTCGCGCGCCAGCTCGACGACGATCTCGTCGGGATGACCGTAGGCCGCGATGATCGCGTCGAGCAGCTGGCGCAGCTGGTTGAGGCTGACATGGACGGTCGGGTTCGTGATGCGGCCGTATTGCTGCTCGTCGGCCGAGCCCGACACGCCGCTCACCGGCACCATGTAGCGCTCGAGGATCTGGCCGTAGTAGGGCGCGTCCGTGAACACCTCGCCGGTGCTGAAGTCGGAATGGTGCCGATAGCCGGCGGCCTGCACGGCTTCGTCATAGTGCATCAGGCCGCCGTCCTTCGATGACACGCCGTGGCGCAGGTGGTGCACGATCCTGGCCAGCGCCGTGCGGCCCAAACGGCCGTAGCCCTCCGGCAAAGGTGTGCCGGCGACACCCGCGGCTGCCTCCAGCGCCAGGCCCCAGCTCGTCGTGGCCACGCGCAGCACCTCGTCCTCGCGCTCCTCGTCGAGCAGGAAGCGCACGACCTCATCTTGCTGCTCGACCGCCATGTCATGCCACGACTTGCCGAAACCATTCTTGGCCAGCTTGTACGCGACGACGTCGCCCTTGAGCCCGTCGCGGCGGTCGTCCTGCAGGTTGAAGGACCAGACGTTGTCGATTCCCAGCAGCTTGCGGATCTGGGAGAAGCTGTATTTCTCGCGGCGCTTCAGCTCGTGCAGCACCTTGTCGCGCTCCTGCCGGCCGAGCCGCCGGACCTGCCCGGTGCGCCGATGGCGCAGCTCCAGGTTGGCGAGCTCCTGCAGGATGCGGAACTCCTGCTGCAGCGGCAGCGCCAGCGGCGCGCGCCGCTCACGCTTGTGCGGGTCGGGCTCGGGATCGAGGGTGCATGGACCGGGCTCCACCGGGCGCAACGGCCGTTGATAGAAGATCGCATCGCGGATCGCGGCGCGGCCCTCCTCGGTGAGAGCGGGATGGTGCGCCGCCTGCGCCGTCCATAGCGCGTCGAACTCGGCTTCGACCATGTCGCGTGTGGGGTAGAGGTCCCATTCGAGCTTGTTGCCTTTGCCGGCGTGGGCGCGGAAGCGCACGGCCGCTATCGGCAGCGTCGATCCGTCCGGCGCGCCCCGTGGCGTGCGGTCCTTTCGATACGCCGCGTAGAAGTACTCGCCCAGCGTGCGCCGGCCCGGTGTCCGGCCGTCGAGCTTCGCCGCCAGCGCCGCGGCGCCGGCCTTCATGCCCTGTGCTTCCTTGTCGTCGGCCTTCTTGTCGGTGCGGCGGTTGCTCTTGAAGCCGCGGCGCTGGTTGAGATGGAAGAGAGCGCGGCCCAGCTCGTGCAGCGTCAGCTGCTGGTCGAGCCCTTCGCCGCGCAGCGCCCATGGGTCGAGCGCTGCCAGCGCCTTGCGCGCCGCCGGGTCGGCCGGCATGAGGCCATGCGCGATCAGCAGCTTCATCAGGTCGGCGCGGCGGTCCAGGAAACGATCCCGCCGTCGGCGGGCGGAACGGGGGGTGCGCCGCGCCTCGGCAAGCGAGGCCCCCGACTGCGGGTCGCGACCATCCGGGAATATCCGCACGCCCATGCGGCGAATGCGGACGGGATGCATGCGGCCGTCCTTGCCCGGCTTGCCAAGGTCCGTGATGCACCAGCCGATCGAATTGGTCCCCAAATCCAGCCCGAGGCGAAACGGAAGCGTCCTCTTCATCTGCTCTCCACCCCAAAGTTTTTGTTATTATTGGATTCATCCCACGACGATCAGCCGCAATGCGTGTGCTGTCATCCGTATTGACAACCTCCTGCCACTCTATCACGATATTTGCAGCGGGTGGAACGTAGATATGCCTAGCCGATGAGAGAGCGCGGTCCCTCCGTTAACAAGCCCTCCGCTTCGGCGGATGGGGCACAAGATCGGGGCTCCCCGCGGGGAGCCCCATTTGTTTCGGTGGATTTCACCGCCGGTCGGCAGTACACTTTTTCTGAAATGAAATAGAAAATGCCGTCCAGGCATCAGCGGCCAATGGAGGATTTGATGACCGGCCATCCCGACGACGCCCATATCACCCATGATCCGGCGTACAGCGTGGTCGCACCCGACGACTTTCCGGCGATGATCGAGGTCGACCGCTACGAGACGCGGTCCGACGCCTTTGACGGCATCATCGGCCAGACCCACGACCATTTCTGGGATCCGTTCAACCCGGCCTATCTCGACTACGCGCAGCCCTTCGACGTGACGCGCGAGTACATCATGCCGCCGGAGCGGGTGCTGGAGCTGAACACCGCCGTCTCCGACCGTCTCGACGAGGGCCAGCGCGTCCGGTTGGCCAACAACATCACGCGCTTCCGCATGTCGGGCATCCTGCACGGCGAGCAGGGCGCGCTGTCGCTGTCGGCCTCGCTGTGCGACATCCTGCTCGATCCCGGCGCCCAGGAATACGCCGCCAACCAGGCGCGCGAGGAGGCGCGCCACGTCGCCGGCTTCGGCCGCTACATCAAGGCCCGCTGGGGCAAGGCCTATCCCTGCGCGCCCGAGCTCGGCAAGTTCCTCAACGACATCGTGCTGTCGCCCATCGTCTACAAGAAGCTGGTGGGCATGCAGATCATGCTCGAGGGTCTGGCGATGGGCGCCTTCGCCGACACCTATGCCTACACCCGCGATCCGCTGCTGAAGCGGTTGATCCAGCTGGTGATGACCGACGAGGCGTTCCACCACAAGTTCGGCAAGATCTGGGCCGACCGCACCCTGCCCAAGCTGACGCCCGAGGAGCACAACAAGGTCGAGGACTGGGCCGCCCACGTCTTCGAGTCGCTGCTGTTCAACCTCACCAGCATCAGCCAGCGCACCTACATCTACGAGGAGCTCGGGCTCGACTGGCAGTGGGTGCGCGATGCCGTGCGCGAGGCCTATGGCCGCGACAGCCGGCGCAACTCGATGCAGGAGAGCACCAATATCTTCCGGGTGCTGATCAAGACCCTGCTCAAGGCCGGCATCATCACCGAGCGCACGAAGCACGTGTACAGCCCCTGGGTCGACCTGGGCGAGCTGGTCGGCGAAGGCGACTCGATGGTGGGCGATGCCATCGCCGCCGATGGCATCGAGTACCTGCGCGAGATCAACCGCAAGCGCCGCGGCGTCAACCTCAAGGCGACGGCGGCGTAGCGCCATCCGGTTCATCGCGAGCGCAGCGAGCGGAGGATCGCCTGGGAACGACGCGTGATGCGTCTTCCTGGCGATCCATTGTTGCCGCCGGTTGAGCTGCGCAACGGAATGACGGTGCTGTCGGCGCCTGTGGCTGGCCGGCCGCGCCGCGTTTACAACAATGCGCGAATATGCGACGGTCGTTTCTTCGTGTGGTAGCATGAGGGCGCGAGCGGCGTTCGAAGTATGCGTATGTGGTCCAGGCTCGCGCCGTTGCGCCTCCTTGCGCGGTGCATCAGCGCGTACGGAGCCCCTGCCGGGATGCGCATGTGGTGGGGCATGCGCCGGCGGGGCGGTGATGAACCCAGCGCCGTGATTGTGCCGGGGTACGCCCAGCCGGTGTGGATAAGGCCCGGCACCTCCGACGTCGCAGTGTTCGAGCGGATGTTCCTGCGCCACGCGCTCGACGCGAATTCCTATCCCCAGCAAGGCCGCGTCGACGCCCGCGCCCGTGAGCTCGGGGCGCGCGCCGTCGTGATCGACGGCGGCGCCAATATCGGCCTCGCGGCCGTGTGGTTCGCGCGCCGCTATCCGCAGGCGAAGATCATGGCGGTCGAGCCTGATCCCGCCAATGTCGCGATGATCAGGAAGAACGCCGCAGGCTATCCCAACATCGTGACGGTCCAGGCGGGCCTGTGGGACGGTCCGGCAAGCTTGCAGATCGTGAACCCCGAAGCCCGTCCATGGGAGCGGAAGGTCGGCGAGGTCGAGCAGGCACCGACCGCCGGCACGGTCCGGTCCGTCACCGTCAACGAGCTGCTTGCCACCGCCGGCGGCGAGCCGCTGATCGTCAAGCTGATCATTGAGGGCGCCGAGAAGGCCGTGTTCCGCAGCAATACCGAATGGCTCGATCGAACGCCGCTGGTGATCTACATGCCCGGGGATTGGGCGCATCCCTGGGACGGCGCCGGCCGGACCGCCATGGCGGCGCTGGCCCGGCAGCCCTACGACTGGATCGTGCGTGAGCTTTGCGTCTTCTGCTTTCGCGATCCGGCAGCCGCGCCCACAGAGATCTCAGCTCCCGCTCCGGCCAGGTGCGGCTAGGCGCAACACGCCTTCCGTCATTCCGCGTATGTGACTTGATCCTTCCCCGGAGGGCAGGGCGATCGCGTATGGCGTGGGGGCGGCCCGGACGGGAGGGTCACACGCTGGGGGCGCGCCACTCCGTGGCGCGTCCTGCTCATAGCCGATGCCGCACGGCATCTGCGGTGCTGCCCACACGGTCGGCTCATGCTCGTGGGCAGCGCCTCGAGCTGTCGTTATGACGCGCCACGGAGTGGCGCGCCCCCAGCGTGTGATCGCTCCGCCGAGGCCATAGCGATCGCCCTGGGGGAAAATCCCCGGCAATGAACCGCGCTTCTGGCACCCACACAACGGTCACAACCGCCGGGGCTCCAGTGCCGCCCCGGATGGGGAACCTTCCGCACGACCTGTCGTCTACGCGTGACACACGACTGCGTCTGCATGCGAAGAGGGTTCGCGATGGCGGCGGCAAGGTTCGGAGAAGGTGCGACGCTTCCCATTCTGGGTTCGATCGCACTGCATATAGTGGTCATTGGCGCGCTGATCGCCGGACGGCCTGGCACCCTTGAGGAGATCGCCGTGACCGCCGGTCGCGACGCCGCCCTTGGCACGGGAGCGATTGCCGTCGACCTGCAATCCTTCCGCGGCGCTCACAAGGCGGCGCGGCCGGCGCCGGACGAGGCGCCGGACATGACCGCGACCGCTGCTCCGGGCGCGTCCGAAGCCCCACCCGGCGCCGTCGATCGCACCCTCCTGCCGACCGACCGGCAAGCGACATCCGCGCCCGGCACGTCTGCGCCCGCGGCGCCGGCCGCGGGGGCCGCGCCCAACGCCGAGCAGCCGGGGACCGGCGGCGACAGCATCTCCCGTTCGGTCATGCGGTTGCCGCAGCCCATGTCCATGCCGGAGCAAGGGGCGTCCGACATCGCTCTTGCCGCGGTCGCTGCAAGCCACACGCCGGTGCCCGGCATGCCGATGCCGAAGGTGCAGAAGCTGGCGCCGGTCGCCGCTGCCGCGCCGCAGCGCCCGGCCTCGCCGACGCCCGACGCACATGATCAGACCCTGGTGCCGTTCGACGCCACGCCTGCGGCCGCCACCGCCGAGCCGCGCGCCGATGCGCCGCCTGATGCGCCTCTGTCATCGACGAGCACGGCTCCGACGGGACCGGAAAGCGGCCCCGGCGTCTCGACCCGAACCACCATTCCGCTCGACCTGCTGGCCGTGCCGACACCGCCGCCGCCGCCGGCGGCAGCGCCGTTGCCACCGCCGCCGCCACCGGCGCCTGCGACGGCAACCGTCTCGCCGCCGCCGGCGGCGGCTACGACGACAGCCCCGCCGAGCCCACCGGCCGCGGCCAAGCCGCCGGCAGCCAAGCCATCGGCGCCCAAGTCACCGGCGCCCAAGTCACCGGCGCCGAAACCGCGTGTCGTGCGACGGCCTCCACCACCACCGGAGCCGACGCCGACGGAGATCGTGATTCCACCTGACCCGGAGCCGGTTGTCGCGGCTCCGGCACCACAGCCCGTGTGGTCGCCACCACCACCATCACCACCACCGTCAGCGCGACGCGGCAACCGCGCCGACGATCCGTTCGCGCGCCATGGCCTCGACGGTGCCGGCGGCGGTGCCAGCGGGTCCAGCGCCGCTGCCGGCGGCAGTGGCGCCGCCGGCACGGGGACGGGTGGTAGCGGTGCTGGTGGCGGCAGCGGTGCCAGCGGCTCTGGCGCGGGCAGCGGCAGCGCGGGCAGCGGTTCCGGTTCCGGCGCGGGCAGCGGCAGCGCGGGCGGTGGCTCCGGTTCCGGCGCGGGCAGCGGCAGCGCAGGCGGTGGCTCCGGTTCTGGCGCGGGCAGCGGCAGCGCGGGCAGTGGCTCCGGTTCCGGCGCAAGCAGCGGCAGCGCGGGCGGTGGTTCCGGTTCCGGCGCAGGCAGCGGCAGTGCGGGCAGTGGCTCCGGTTCCGGTGCAGGCAGCGGCAGCGCGGGCGGTGGTTCCGGTTCCGGCGCAGGCAGCGGCAGTGCGGGCAGTGGCTCCGGTTCCGGTGCAGGCAGCGGCGGTGCGGGCGGTGGCTCCGGTTCCGGCGCAGGCAGCGGCGGCGCGGGCAGCGGTTCCGGCTCCGGCGCGGGCACTGGTGGCGGGGCCGGTGGCTCTGGTAGCGGCGGCGGATCCGGCAGTGGTGGTGCAGGCGGTGCCGGCGGCGGCTCTGGTGGTGGTGCCGGTGGTGGCGGCTCCGGAGGCGGAGGTGGAGGTGGAGGTGGAGGTGGTGGCAGCAAGTAGACCACGGCGTGCCGTCATCGAAGCGCGTGCCGTGGTGCGCGCCTTGCCATCATGCCTGGACCACGCGCGGCACTGGTCGCGCGCTGCGCGACGGATCATCCGGCGCCGCAACAAAGACTCCATTTCACGCCGTTGCCCCGCTACGCTCGATGCATGCAGGGGTGCCTTCGCCCGACGCTGCGCGCGGTTCGACCGCCTTCCCGATACCGCGCCGCCGCGCGGTGCGCGGCCGTCGCCATTGCGCTTGCGCTGGGGTTGCACCAGCCGGCGCGAGCCGAGCCGGCGGGCGAGGCCGCCGGCGATGTCAGCGCCGAGCCGCCGCCGGATGCCAAGGGGCCGCGCCCGACCCCCGACGCCCTTTGCCGGACGCTGGCGCAGGCCGCTGCCGAGAACGATCTGCCGGTGGTGTTCTTCACGCGCCTGATCTGGCAGGAGAGCCGGCTCGACCCTGAAGCGGTGAGTCCCGCCGGCGCCCAGGGCATCGCGCAGTTCATGCCGCAGACGGCGGCCGGACGCGGACTCACCAATCCGTTCGAGCCAATCCAGGCCCTGCGCGAATCGGCGAGCTATCTGCGCGAGCTGCGCACCACGTTCCGCGGCAGCCTGGGCCTGGCGGCCGCCGCCTACAATGCCGGCCCCAGCCGCGTCGACGCCTGGCTTGCGGGTCGTGTCGGCCTGCCCGACGAGACCCGTGCCTATGTCTTCCTCATCACGGGGCTTCCGGCCGATGCCTGGGCCGTGCAGCCGCCGCCTCAGTTCAAGGATCCCGACGCATCGAAAGACGTGAGCTGCGTCGACCTCGCCAGGCTGATGGCGGACAGCCCGCGCCGGCGGCTCACGGCCAGCCCGGCCTGGGGCCCCTGGGGTGTGCAGCTCGCCGGTCATTGGTCCGAAGGCCGCGTCCTGGCCACCTATGAGCGGTTGCGGCGTCGCTTCGATGCCGTGCTGGGTGATCGGCTGCCGCTGGTGCTCTATGCCCGCCGCCGCGGACCGGCGCGCTACATCGTGCGGGTGTCGGAAAGCAGCCGCGCCAATGCCGAGGCCCTGTGCGCCCGGCTGCGCGCTGTCGGCGGCGCCTGCATGGTCCTGCGCAACCCGGGCTGAGCTCCGCTGCGCATCCGGCGCAGTGAAGATGACGGTTTCCGCGCGAGGCTATCTCTTGTCCCAGGTGTTGCGGTAATCGTCATGATCCCGGCGCTCGTGCAGCCAACGGTCCCGGTCCCAGCGCTGGTTCCGATGCTCGCGCTCCCAGCGCTCGCGGTCGATGCGCTCCGCTTCGGCCAGCCGCCGCTCGCGCTCACGGTCCCAGCGCCACCATGCGTCGTGATCCCAGCGCTGGCCGCGATGGGCGCGCTCCCAGGCTTCGCGATCGGCATGTTCACGCTCGCCCGACGGCAGGCGCCACCACTGGGCGTGCGCGGGCGCGCCGATGGAGACGAGCGACGACGGGGCCGATACGCCGCCGGTCACGTTGATGCTCATCATCGCCGCGACCATGAAGGCGCCGGCGCTCATCCATAGATTGGACATTGCTCGAGTCCTCCGAATACCGATCGCGGTCTCATTCGGCGCCGGCAATATGCTGCCGCCATGATCGGATCTCGCCGCTTTTGCGGTCGGGGCTGACACGATGCTGATCGATCCGTGCGTGTGGGCACCGGTATTTCTTCTTGTTCTCTTAAAAAGAATATAGTAATAGTGAACGCGACGGTGCTTCATCATCCCGAGCTGCGCTCGGGATGATGATGGTGTGCGCCTGATTCAGGGACGGCCAACGTCCCGCTGAGAGTGAGGAGGGCACGATGGGCAAATTTGCGATCGTTTCCGTCGATTTTTAGTCGACATGAAAGACGTCCATCAAGTTCATGATATGAAACAGAAAGAATATTTTTAGTATTTTTGGTAATTTCCGTAACGCGTTTCTTGGATATTTTTTTGTGTCCGAATTGTGTCTGCCTGTAAAGGAGCGCCCATGACTGCCGGCCGCAGATTGCGTGACATCATCGCCCGCGAGGGCCTGGCGCATGCCATGGCGGCGCACAACCCGCTGTCGGCGCGGCTGGCCGAGCGGGCCGGCTTCCATGCCATCTGGGCCAGCGGCTTCGAGCTCAGCGCGGCCTATGGCGTGCCCGACGCCAGCCTGCTGTCGATGACGCAGCATCTCGACATGACCCGCGCCATCGCCGAGCGCGTCGCGCTGCCGGTGGTCGCCGACATCGACACCGGCTACGGCAACGCCATCAATGTCATGCATGTGGTCGCCGCCTATGGCCGCGCTGGCGTCGGGGCCGTGGTGATGGAGGACAAGCTCTTTCCCAAGGACACCAGCCTGCTGGCCGGCGGCCGGCAGGAGCTGGTGCGGCTGGAGGAGTTCCAGGGCAAGGTCGCGGCCGCCTGCGCCGCGCGGCCCGACCCGGACCTTGTCGTGATCGCGCGCACCGAGGCGCTGATCGCCGGCGCCGGCCTGGACGAGGCGCTGGCGCGCGCCCACGCCTACGTCGCCGCCGGCGCCGACCTCATCCTGGTGCACTCCAAGCAGAAGACGCCGGCCGAGGTCATGGACTTCGCGGCGCGCTGGGACGGCAGCCGGCCGATCGCCCTGGTGCCGACCGCCTATCCCGAGCTGACAGAGGCGGCGATGAAGGCGACCGGCAAGATCGGCCTGGTGATCTACGGCAACCACGCCATCCGCGCCGCCGTCACCGCCATGCAGGAGGTCTTCGCCCAGATCCGCCGCGACGGCGGCATCGCCCAGGCCGACCGCCGCATCGTCTCGGTCGAGGACATCTTCGAGCTGCAGGACGTGCCGGCCATGAAGGCGGCGGAGAAGACCTTCCTGCGCTGAAGGCACGCACCGCGACTCGTCAGCGCTGCGTCACGCATTCAACATGGAGAACGTCCTCCATGCCACCGAGCAGAATCGGCGCGAGGTCACGCGCGTGTTGGCCCCGGCCGAGCCTCACCTGCTTACATCCCGCCGTCGCGGTAGCCGGGCTGCAGCGAGGGCGTCGCCGGCGCGTCGCCGGATGGCCGCGGCCGTCCGAGCGCGGCCAGCGCACGCTTCGGTGCCGGCGCACGGTCGAGGCAGGCGGTAGCGACCTGGACCGCCGGGGCGGCCAGCTTCTCGGCGATGATGTGGCACGCGACCAACGCGGCAGCGGCCGTGGCCATGCCCGGCCGCAGGCGCGGGTCGTACAGGGTCTCCAGCATGATGCGGTCGATGGCGGTGAGCTGGGCCTGGTCGGCGTAGGTGTAGCTGAGCACGCTCAGCGCGGCATGGGCATGGGCGCGGAAGCCGAAGCCGTGCATGGCCTCATGGTTGATGCAGCGCTGAATGCGGTCGGGGTTGGCCAGATTGAGGTGGATTTCTGCGCGCAGCATGCGGCCGTCCTCGGTCCAGTCGACCGACGAGCGGCAGGGCGAGCGCCCGGCCACGGTCCCGGCATTGGGGCGCACGACGAAATTGGCGCGCGGGTCGCGTCCGCCGACACGCGTCACCGGCACGCGCGCGATCGCCGCCAGCCCCCGCACCGATGCCTCGACATCGGCGGCGACATTGCCCATGCCGGGCGCATCCGAGATCGCCAGGTAGATCGGGCCGGTCCAGCGCGCCAGCTCGGTCGCCGGCGCGGTGTTGACCCGCAGGGTGGCGTCATCGAAGGCATTGGCGACATCCGCCAGCGACAGCCGCACGGGCTCGTCGCCGGCGTGGCCGGCCGCCGGTGCCACGCAGGCCACGCCGACCATCAACGCCATTCGCGCCATCCGGCGCCGCCATATCGTGGTCGCCATCACCATCGTCTCGAAAATGACTTCTCTGCAAAAGCGATGAGCCAGTCCGGCTTGGAAAATTCCAGCTATCTTAGTTCGTTAGAGGGTAAATTTGATCTTATTGATCACATTAGGTCGGGGTGTTTCCGGTCAGTTCGGGCGGGCACGGCGGCCGAACAGCGCCAGCTGTCCGCCATCGTCACGGCTGCCGCATTGCGCGCCGGCATCGCGGGCGCCCAGCCCGAGCTTCTCGGCAAGAACGGCGCAGGCTGTCGGCGCCGCCTCGGCGGGCTTCATGCCGGGCCGCAGGCGGGGATCGTACAGGGTCTCGATCATCACCCGGTCGAGCGCCGAGAGGTCGATCTGGCGGGACTGCTTGTAGCTCAGGATGCTGAGCGCCGCATGGGCGTGCGAGCGGAACCCGAAGGCGTGCATCACCTCGTGGTTGATGCAGCGTGTCAGCGAGCCGCGGCCGCCGAGATAGATCTCGACCTCGGCGCTGGCGATGCGGCCGGCCTGCGACGCGACGGCGGCGCGGCAGGCGGCCCGGCCGCCGGTGGCGGCGGGGCGGACGAGGAAGTTGCGCCGCGGGTCGTCGGCGGCGACCCGCGACACCGGCACGCGCGCGATCGACGCCAGGGTCCGCACCGACGCCTCGATCTCGGCGGCGCGCGCGTGCAGGCCGTCGCCGTCGGCGATGGCCAGGAAGATCGGTCCGGTCCAGCGCACCAGGTCGGCCGGCTGCGCATCGTTGACCCGCAGCGCGGAGTCGTCGAAAGCCTGAGCCGCGTCCTGCAGCAGCGCCGGCGAAAGGGTGTCGCTGGCCTGGCCGGCAGTGGCAAAACCGCTGGCAATCCCCAGGGCGAGGAAGGCTCGAGCCGCGTGCAGGCGGCCCCATCTCAGGTTAATCATTTTGCCTAAAATAAATTTTCGACAATCGAGCAAGTTTATTGAAAACGCGAAATATTCGAGTACATTAGAGGCTGATCTTGCGTTGATCAAAGACATTAGGTCAGACTCATAACGGATTTGATCCGGGGCGGTGTGAACGGACGTCGTCGGCATTGTCTTGGTCCGCATCCCGATGCGGAGCCGGGATGCTGACGACAGCTGGTGAGCCGGATGGCGGTCGGTCCCTCTCCCAAGGGAACCGCAGGTAGAGGTCGTGAGTCTATACGGCCACAAGCCCTTGGGGCTATGGCTGTTCTGTGACCAATCGAAAACAGGGTTGTGGATTGTGCTGGGGCGCGGCCGTCGCCGCGCCGTGTGGCGCTTGCGATCGCACGGGCGTCCGCCGCACAGTGCGCGCCGATGCGATCCGATCCTGGGAGGCCGACATGAAAGCTGCCGAACGCAGCCGCCTTTTTCTTGAGCTCGACCTGGCGCGCAACGGCAAGCAGACCGGCTTCATCCGGGTGCCGCATTCGGTGCACCGCTCGGCCTATGGCTGGCTGCCCATCCCCGTGGCCTGCATCAAGAACGGCGACGGGCCGCGGGTGCTGATGATGGCCGGCAACCACGGCGACGAATGGGAGGGCCAGCTGGCGCTGGGCGGGCTGATCCGCGACCTCGAGCCGGCGCAGGTGCGCGGCCGGCTGATCATCCTGCCGTCGGCCAACTTCCCGGCGGCGCAGGCCGGGCTACGCACCTCGCCGATCGACGACGGCAACCTGAACCGCAGCTTCCCCGGCGACCCCGACGGCGACGTCACGCGCCAGATCGCCTATTTCATCGAGCATGTGCTGCTGCCGCAATGCGACTACGCCTTCGACTTCCACTCCGGGGGCAGCTCGCTGATGTACATCCCCAGCACCCTGTGCCGGCGCGATCCCGACCTGGCCGCCATGGCGCGGCTGCTGGGCATGATGAAGGCGTTCGGGGCGCCGCTGGGCTGGGTCGGCTCGGCGCTGCAGGGCCAGGACCGCACGCTGACGGCGGCGGCGCGGCGGCAGGGCGTGGCCAGCATGGGCACCGAACTGGGTGGCGGCGGGCAGGTCACGCCATCGGTGCTGAAGCTGGCCGCGGAGGGGATGCGCCGGCTGCTGGCCCATATCGGCGCTTATGTCGGGCCGGTGCCGGCCACGCCCGACACGCGCCTGCTGACCCTGGGCGGCAACGACTACTATGTCTATGCCCCCGACGGCGGCGTGTTCGAGCCGCTGGCCGAGCTGGGCGACGAGGTCAAGCGCGGCCAGCCGGCCGGGCGCATCCATTTCCACGACACGCCCTGGCGCACCCCGGCGCTGGCGCATTTCGCCCATGACGGGCTGGTGATCTGCAAGCGCGTCCCCGGCCGCACCGAGCGTGGCGACTGCCTCTACCACCTCGGCTCGGCCTATCCGGGCTAGGCTACTCCGCCGCCTGGGCGACTGCGGGCGCGTGGCTCTGGTCCTCCGCCATCCACTTCTCGCCCAGGGCCGAGAGCTGCTCGAGAACGCCGCCCAGCTCGCGGCCGCGGGCGGTGAGGGCGTACGTGACCTTGGGCGGGATGGTGGGCTCGTAGTGGCGGCTGATCAGCTCGGCCTGCTCCAGCGAGCGCAGCCGCTCGGTCAGCATCTTGGCCGACACGCCGGTCACCCGACGCTTCAGCTCGCCGAAACGCTGCGGCCCGTGCTCCCCCAGCGTGTACAGGATGTAGGTGGTCCACGGACCCATCAGGATGCGCAGGATGAAGTCCATGGGGCACGACACTGCGTTATGCCGTTCGTCGTTCATTTGTCCTCCGGTGCGCGCAGGCTGCCTTGGTCGGCGCGCTTCCCCCACGAGAACACCGGAGGTGTTACCCCTATTCCATAAAGTCACTGGATAGGGGGTCGATCTATAAAATTCACTAATACACCGATAAGACACACTTTGAGATCGGCGGCCTCACTTCTTGCTGATGTTCCAGAACACCGCCGCAGGCCCGGGCAGCCAGCCCTGCATGCGCTCCTTGCGGTAGGCGCCGAAGGCCTTGTACTGGCCGACGACGAGGTAGTGCGCCTGCTCCATGATGCGGTCCTGGACCTTGTCGGCCAGCGCCTTCTTCTCGGCGTCGTCGGTGGCGCGGGCATAGGCGATGCGCAGCTTCTCCAGCGCCTCGTCGCAGGGCCAGCCGAACCAGGCCTTCTCGCAACCGCCGCTGGTGAAGATGTTGGCCACCGGGTTGGCCGAATCAACGGCGACCGAGGTGGTGAAGAACATGTGCCAGCCGCCCTGCGCCGGCGGGTCCTTCTTGGCACGGCGCGACACCACCGACTGCCAGTCCATCGACTGCATGTCGACCTTGAAGCCGACCTTCTCCAGCTGCGCCTTGGCGACCTGCGGCAGGCGGTTCGACGACTGCAGGTCGGTGGCGTGCAGGATCACGATCGGCGTGCCGTCATAGCCGGACTCCTTGAGGAGCTGGCGCGCCTTGTCGAGGTCCGGCTTGATCAGCAGGTCGCCGTAGGTCTTGCCGTTGGGCGTGCCGCAGACCAGCGGCGCGTTGCAGGTGCTGTAGATCGCCTCGTCGCCGACCTGCGCCTTCAGGTAGTCCTCCTGGGCGGTGGCATAGAGCACCGCCTGCCGCGCCTTGACGTTGTTGAACGGCGCGTGGAGGTGGTTCATGCGGGCGATGATCTGGCTGCCCAGCGCGTTCCAGCCGTAGAGCTCGATGTTCTTGTCCTCTTTCAGGACCGGGAACAGGTCCGGCGGCGGCAGCTCGATCATGTCGATCTCGCCGGCCAGCAGCGCGTTGGCCGCGGTCAGCGGATCGGGGATCGACAGCCATTCGATGCGGTCGACCTTGGCGACCTTGCCGCCGGCAAGGCCCGAAGGCGGCTCCGCCCGCGGCTTGTACTTCGGGTTCTTGACGTAGACGACCTTGTCTCCCGGCTTCCATTCATCGAGCTTCAGGATGAACGGGCCTGAGCCGACGAACTCCTTGATCTGCTGGTTCGACGGCGTCTCGGCAACCCGCTTGGGCATGATGAACGGCACGGTCGAGCTCGGCTTGCCCAGCGATTCCAGCACCAGCCCATAAGGCTCCTTGAGCACCAGCTCCACCGTCCTGGGGTCGACCGCCTTGATCTCCTTCACGAACTGCCAGAGCTGCTGGCCCATGCCGTCGCGCTCGGCCCAGCGCTTCAGCGACGGCACGACGTCCTCGCTGGTCACCGGCTGGCCGTCGTGCCACTCCAGCCCGTCGCGCAGCGTGAAGGTCCAGACCAGCTTGTCGGCGCTGACCTTCCAGTCGGCCATCTGCGGCCGGATGCGCAGATCGCTGTCCTGCGCCAACAGGGTGTCGTAGACGAGATAGCCATGGTTGCGCGTGATGTAGGCCGTCGTCCAGATCGGGTCGAGCACCTTGAGGTCCGAATGGGCGACCACGCGCAAGGTCGTCTGCGCCTGCGCCGTCGATCCCAGCAGGCTCAGGCCGATCAGGCCGGCCGCCAGCGCGATCCTCTTGCCGAACATGGACATTGTCGTCGTACCCCCGAAAGCCGTGCCGCCTTGGCGTGTCCGTCGACGATAGCAGCCGTATCGTCGCGGCGCCAAGACGCCGCCAAGGGCCTGTCGCCAAGCCGGCTGAAGCGCTACGATCACGCATGACCGCGCCTGCCACCACCCTGTTCGTGTCGCACGGCTCGCCGACGCTGATCCTCGAGGATGTGCCGGCGACGCGCTTCCTGCGCCAGCTCGGCGCGGCGGTGGCGCGGCCCAAGGCGATCGTGGCTGTTTCGGCGCACTGGATGACGCGCGGCCCGGCGGCATCGAGCGCCGCGCGGCCGGAGACCGTCCATGACTTCTACGGCTTCCCGCCGGCGTTGTACGCGCTGCGATACCCGGCACCCGGCGCGCCCGACGTGGCGCAGCGGATCGCCGATGCGCTCCACGCCGCCGGCATGAGCGCGGCGCTCGATCCGGCCCAGGGGCTGGACCATGGTGCCTGGGTGCCGGCGCTGCTGGCATGGCCGGCGGCGGACATCCCGATCCTGCAGCTTTCGGTGCAGCCTTACATGGATGCCGCGCACCACGTCGCGATGGGGCGCGCGCTGGCGCCGCTGGCGGCCGAGGGCATTCTGGTCCTGGCAAGCGGCAGCGCGACGCATAACCTGCGGGCGCTGGCCCGCGACCGGCACGACCAGGTGGCGGACTGGGCGCAGCGCTTCGACGATTGGCTGGTCGAGCGTGTCGAGGCCGGCGATGTCGATGCTCTGGTGGATTGGAAGCGGCAGGCGCCGATGGCCCAGATGGCGCATCCCACGGACGAGCATTTCCTGCCGCTGTTCGTGGCGCTGGGCGCTGCCGGCGAGGGCGTGAAGGGCAGGGCGCTGCACCGCTCCTTCACGCACGGGGCGCTATCGATGACGTCCTTCGCCTTTGCTGCGACCTGACCTGTCCGTCACTTCGTGGGCGCGTCGCAGGGCACCGTGCCCATGTCGGCCGGAACCGAGACTTCCAGCAGCTCGAACGTGTCGGATGTCCCGATCTCGTTGTGGCGCAGGCCACCCGGGATATAGAGCGAGTCGCCGGCCTCGACGCGGATCCTCTCGCCGTCCTCGAACTCGAGGTCGACCCAGCCGCTGAGCATGAAGACCAGCTGCGATTCACAGACATGGTAGTGCCAGCCCGTCGGGCGCGACATCCCCTGGGTGGCCGACGTCACCTGGGCGCGCATGCTGCCGTCGCTGGCTTCGGTCACGCCGAGCTCGCGGTATTTGAAGAAGGCGCGGCGGCCTTGCACGAATTTCGGACTCTTGCTGCTCGCCCACGCCTGCTTCTTCTTGGCCGGCGTGGCTGCCGGTTTGTCGGCTGTCAGTACGGATGCCATGATGACGCTCCCTCTCGTTCGGAGGCGGCTACTATGCGACCTTAGCCGGCCAGCTGGCAATGCGTGCTGGCACCACCGTGATGGAGGCCGCGATGCAGCAGGCGGGGGTCTATCGCTATCCGCATATGGACCAGGTCGTGTTCGGCCGGCCCTGTGCCGATGTCGTGGCCGAGGAGGCGGCGCGGCTGGGAGCGTCCCGCGTCTTCGTCATCGCCAGCGGCACGCTGAACCGGACGACGGACGTGGTGGAGACACTGGTCGCTGCGTTGGGCAACCGCCACGCCGCGACCTGGGACCGCATCGCTGCCCACACGCCGCGCACCGACTGCGTCGAGGCCGCCGCGGCGGCCCGGGCGGCCAAGGCCGACCTGATCGTGACCGTGGGCGGCGGCTCGGTGACCGATGCCGGCAAGATGGTGCAGCTCTGCCTGGCCAACGACGTGACCTCGCCGGACCAGCTCGACGACTACAAGCGCATCACCAATGCCACGCCGCCGACGCGCAGGACCTTGAACGTCCCCGAGGTGCGTCAGGTCGCGGTGCCGACCACCCTGTCGGCCGGCGAGTTCAATGCCGGCGCCGGCTGCACCGACACCGTCAGCCGCAAGAAGGAGTCGTATTTCCATCCTCTGCATGTGCCGCGCAGCGTGGTGCTTGACGCGGCCGCGACGGTGCATACGCCGCTATGGCTGTTCCTGTCGTTGGGGATCCGCGCCGTCGACCATGCCGCCGAGGACATCTGCTCGCCGCTGTGCAATGCCTATAGCGAAGCGTCGGACATCCAGGCGCTGAAGCTGCTGAGCCGCGGCCTGCGCGGCGTGAAGCAGGACCCGGCCGACCTCAAGGCGCGGCTCGACTGCCTGCTGGGGATGTGGCTGTCGGTGGTCGGCTCGCAGGCGGGTGTCGACAAGGGGGCCAGCCACGCCATCGGCCACATCCTGGGCGGCACCGCGGGCGTGCCGCACGGCTACACGTCGTGCGTGATGCTGCCCTTCGTGATGAAGTGGAACAAGCCGGTGAACGCCGATCGTCAGGCCGTGATCAGCGAGGCGCTGGGCCGGCCCGGCGCCGATGCCGGCGATGCCCTTCACGAGCTGATCGCCGGGCTCGGCCTGCCGCGCTCGCTGCGTGACGTCGGCGTCGGCGAGGACCAGTTCGACCTGCTGGCCGAGAATACCATGCATGACCGCTGGATCTACACCAACCCGCGCAAGATCCGCGGCCCGGCCGACATCAAGGAGATCCTGCGCATGGCGGCGTAGGGCTGGGACTACTTCACGCCGCCGGCGGCAAGGCCCTGCACGATCTCGCGCTGGATGACGATGGTGAGCAGGATCACCGGCAGCATCACGACGATGGCGGCGGCGGCCAGCGGACCCCAGGCGAAGCTCTCGAATGTCAGCATGTTGTAGACCGCGACCGGCATGGTGCGCGTCGTGCGGCCGGCGAACACGGCGCCGAAGATGAAGTTGTTCCAGGAATAGATGAACGACAGGATGGCGCCCACCACGATGCCCGGCCGCGCCAGCGGCAGGGCGATGTAGCGGAAGGCCTGCCACAGCGAGGCGCCGTCGATGCGCGCGGCCTCCTCGAGCTCCTGCGGCAGGGTCTCGAAGAAGCCGATCATGATCCACACCACGATCGGCAGGGTGATCACCATGTGGGTGAGCGCGATCGGCCAGACGGTGCCGATCAGGCCCATCATCTGGAACAGGGTGAACAGGGGGATGAGGTAGGACAGTCCCGGCGTCATGCGGCTGAGCAGCAGCAGGGCGGCGAGCCCATGGGCGCGCGCCTTGGCGATGCCGTAGCCGGCCGGCACGCCCAGCAGCAGCGCCGCCAGCGTCGCCGTGCCCGTGACCTGGATGCTGTTCCAGAAGTAGAGCAGCATCGGGCTTTCGTCGAAGACGTGCACGAAATTGTCGAGCGTGGGCTGGGTCGGGATGAAGACTGGCGGCCAGGCCGTATTGTCGATGTCGTACTTCAGCGACAGCGACAGCATCCAGAAGAAGACGAACAGGCAGGGGGCCAGCAGCACCGCCACGGCCAGCGCCAGGCCGGCCTTGTCGAGCAGCTTGCGGACCTTGCGCCGCGTGCGCAGGTTCGTGGCCGTTCGTGCCGGCGCGGCGCTGCCGGTGTCGGATCCGGTGATGGTCGTCATGCCCACTTGGCCTTCTGCCGGGTCCACAGAAGTACCAGCGACAGGGCCACGATGATGGCGAAGAACACCACCACCACGGCCGATGCGGTGCCGACCTGGTTGTACGAGAACGCCTGCGCGTAGAGGTAGATGTTGAGCGTTTCGGACGCCGTCCCCGGCCCGCCATTCGAGATCACCCAGATGGTCTCGAAGGCCTTCAGAGCGTCGATGGTGCGGATGATCATGGCCACGACCAGGAACGGCAGCACCAGCGGGTAGGTGATGTTCCAGAACATCTGCCATTGCGTGGCGCCATCGATCAGCGCCGCCTCATAGGGCTCGTTGGGCAGCGAGGCGAGGCCGCCCAGCACGATGATCATCACGAACGGCGTCCACAGCCAGATCTCGACCAGCACGAGGCTCGGGATCACCGTGCCCGTCGAGAAGACCCACTGTGACGGCGGCAGGCCGACCAGGCTCATCAGATAGTTCAGCACCCCCAGCTGGGGATGGAACATCATGGTCCAGACCAGTGACACGGCGACCGGCGTCGCCATCATCGGCATGATGAACAACGTGCGGAAGAAGCCGCGGCCGCGGAACTTCCTGTGGAACACCAGCGCCGACAGCGTCCCCAGGACCAGCGGCAGGAAGACCGCCAGCACCGTGAAGTAGAAGGTGTGGCCGATCGCCTCGAGAAAGCGCCGGTCGGTGGCGAGCTTGATGTAGTTCTCCAGGCCGACGAATGTCCGGTCGCTGCCGATGTGCCAGTCGTTCAGGCTCATCCAGACCGTAAACAGCCACGGAAAGATGATGACGGCCGTGCAGACGAGCAGCGCCGGCCAGATGAAGCCGAGATAGGGCCGCAGCCGGCGGTCTCCCGCCGGACGGTCAGCCCTGGTCGCGACGATGTCAGTGTCAGCCATGGCGGTACGGTCTCGCCGCCGTCAGCCCTGCTCGCTCTTGTCGAGGATGGGCTTGAACTCGGCGGTGGCGCGCTTCATCTCGCTCGCCGCGTCGGCGCCGCCCAGCAGGTTGGTCAGCGCCGTGCCGATGGTGTCGCGGAACTGGGTCACCGGCACGATGACCGGCAGGCCCGGCATCGAGATCGGCGCGCAGCCCGCTGCGGCGTCGGCCCATTCCTTGGGGATGGTGAGCTGCGCGAGGACCTTGGGGTCCTTGAGCGGCGCCGAGCGGAACGGCACACCGCCGCCGGTCTGCAGCATGCGGCTGCACATCTCGCGGCCGGTCATCCACAGCGATGCCATGTACGCCGCTTCCTTCTTGGTGCTGGCGGCCGGGATCGCGGCGCCGCCGCCGAAGAACACAGAATGATGCGCCTTCGGGCCGGCCGGCGGCACAGTATAGCCGACCTTGCCGACAATCCGGCTCTTGGTCTTGTCCTCGGCCGGCGGCGCGAAGCCGATGCCGTCCAGCCACATCGCTGCACGGCCCTGGACGAACAAGCCCTGGCATTCGTTCCAGTTGAAGCCGGTCACCCCCTTGGGGGCAGCTGTCGTCAGGATCTTCTTGTAGTACTCGGCGGCAGCGACCGCATCGGGCGTGTCCGTCAACAGGCGCGGCGGCGTGCCGGTCGTGGTCTGCTGGCCCCACCCGGACAGATACTGCGTATAGAGCACAACGTTGGCGTTGCGCAGCCCGCGGCCGACATAGCCTGAAATGCCATTGTCCGGATCGTTGAGCTTGACCGCCGCGTCATACATTTCGTCGAGCGTCTTGGGCGGGGCCAGGTTCTTCTTCGCGAAGAGCTCCTTGTTGTAATAGAGAATGAAGTAATCGACGAGCAGCGGCAGGCTGGTGATCTTGCCTTCACTGGTCGTCGCGTAATCGATGCCCGGCTTGGAGATGTCGCCATCTGTTGTGTGGTCGCGATACATAGACGCCAGGACCGCGCGGCCGGCCTAACCGTAGATCATGATCCAGTTGGGAAAGCTGTTCGCAGCGGGGCCGACCGGCCTGTCGTCCGTCACTCGAAACCCGAGGCGCTGATAGAACGTCACGTTCTGCGGCTTCTGCGTCGTGAGCGACGCCGGATAGCCTGACGGGTCGACGACCTGTTCGAGCTGTTGCCGCAACACCCGGGTCCCCAGGCCTGTACCCTGGTAGGCCGGCTTGACGACCATGTTGTTCAGGTACCAACTCTGACGGCCATCCAGTCTGTCCGCGCGACGTTTCTCAAGTTCCTCGACAGACTGGATCATCCGCATGAAGGCCGCCTGGCCGTGCCGCGCTGCCATATCAAGAAAGCCGAATTGGGCGAGCTGCTCGCGTGTCGCCTTCGGGGTGCCGGGGGCGTGCCAGAACCCCATGGCGGCGATGTCGCCTCGGGCATCCTTCTCGGCAAAGCTGCGGCCGACCGCGAATTGCGCGCCCAAATTCGTGTGCATCAGCCATCGCAGCTGCTCGCGGCGGCTCGCGACATCAGGATAGATGAACGTGTGGCCTGGATTGTCGAAGAAAACCTCGGCCAGCAGATCCGCGGCGGCATCGCGGTCGACCGCTGTGAGGACGGCGGGGGTGAAAGTCCGATCGTCTGTCATTCCGTCACCCTGCAGGCCGTTCCGGCGCCACTTCTATGCGTCTTCTCGAAGTCTTGGTCAGCGTGCTCGCCTCCGTCAATGATTTCGCGACAGAGCATGGATCCGATGAAGCTCATCGTCGCACGCTTGTACTTCGTCCGTTTGCGTACAGCTCGAGAAACTTCGCTTTCACCTGAGCGAAGAGGGCGGGCGGAATAAAGCCGTAGCTAAAGATACCGGGCTGCCTCGGTAGTGGTGCCAAGCCCGCGTTCGGCCATTCATCGACGTTAAATTCTGAAACGGTGATCCAGCTCGGCGAGTCATCCAATCCCAAGGCTTCACGGACTTTGGCCGGGATTTCTACGCCGACTGTATCGCTGCCGGGTCGGACGTGAGTGATCGCGAGAATGACGACAAAGCGCGGGGACGCAGGGGAGCCACCAGCCAGTCATAGTGATCGGCGGACATCAGCACCAGTTCACGCCGTCCGTGTCGTGTGATCTCAACTGGCTCTCGCTGGGCTTGATGCTGGAACTCGCCGAATTTGCGCTGAACTCGACGGCCGTTGTCTGAGCCATGGAGTCCTCGCAGTTCAGTTATACGGATAACTCATATTATACGTTCTGGACACTGAAATATCAATGAAGTGGAGCTGGCGCTGTAGGTTCTGAAGTGCCGTATCGATGACGGCCTCCGGAAAGGCGGTGCCGAATGCGCAGGCCTTGGTAGACCGCCATGAGATGCGTTCATCCATCTCGACGACGCCCCACTTTCTGGCACGATCCTCATCACGAGCGAGCGTCGCAGGGCGGGCGAGACGTCGGCGCTCCCGGCAAAAACAAAAGCGCCGTTCCGGTATCCCGGAACGGCGCTTTTAGGAGCCGATGCTGCCGCGTCAGGCGGCTTCGCTCAGCGCGATGCCCTTGTCCTTCAGCAGCTGGTGCAGCTCGCCTGTGCTGTACATCTCGCGCACGATGTCGCAGCCGCCGATGAACTCGCCCTTGACGTAGAGCTGCGGGATCGTCGGCCAGTCGCTGTAGGCCTTGATGCCGTCGCGGATCTCGGGGTCGACCAGCACGTTGATGCCTTTGAACTGCACCCCGATATGGTCGAGCACCTCGACCACGGCGGCCGAGAAGCCGCATTGCGGGAAGACCGGCGTGCCCTTCATGAAGAGCACGACATCGTGTTGCGTGACCTCGTCGCGGATGCGGGTGGCGACGTCGCTCATGTCTGTCTCCTGCCTGAGCCCGGGTTGGGGCCGTTCCTTTGACGGGGATGTTACGCAATCAGCGCGGCGGCGCCAAGGTGGTCAATTTCAGGGCGTGCAGCTCGCCGCCCATGCGCCCCTTCAGGGCGGCATAGACCATCTGGTGCTGGGCGACCCTCGATTTGCCGGCAAAGGTGGCCGAAACGACCGTTGCGGCATAGTGGTCGCCGTCACCCGCCAGATCCTCGATCTGGACCTGGGCATCCGGGATGCCTTCCCGGATGAGCTGGGCGATGTCGTCGGCGGCCATTGGCATGGCAGGCTAGCTCCGCACTTCCATATAGGCCGGCAGCCACGCTTCGTGGGTCCGGCGCAGGTCCGCCACGGATATGGCGAGCACACCTTCCACTGTCAATGCAGCGCCACCGCTGCTGCCCAGCCGCGTCGCGGGCACCTTGGCCGCGGCGGCGCTGGCGAGGACGGCGTCGGCGACAGCCGGTCGCACGGCCATGACGTAGCGGCCCTGGTCTTCCCCGAACAGGTAGGCGTGGACGGGACAGCCGGCGTCCTCGGGGATGGCAATGGTCAATCCCGTGCCCCCGGCCATGGCCATCTCGGCCAGCGCGATGGCAAGGCCACCGTCCGACAGGTCGTGGCAGGCGGCGACATGGCCGGCCTGGATCTGGCTTCGCACAAAGTCGCCGTTGCGCTTCTCGACCGTGAGATCGACCGGCGGCGGCGGTCCGTCCTCGCGGCCCTGGATGTCGCGCAGGTAGATCGACTGACCGAGATGGCCCCTGGTCTCGCCAATAAGCACGAGCACCAGGCCGGCCTCGCGGGTAGCGATATCGACGCAGCGGGTCACGTCCTTCATCACACCGACGCCGCCGATCACCGGCGTGGGCAGGATGCCGCGGCCCTGGGTCTCGTTGTAGAGCGAGACGTTGCCCGAGACGATCGGGAAGGCCAGCGTCGTGCACGCCTCGGCCATGCCCATGGTGCAGCCGGCGAACTGGCCCATGATCTCGGGCTTCTGCGGGTTGCCGAAATTCATGTTGTCGGTGCAGGCCAAAGGCGTGGCGCCCACGGCGGTGAGGTTGCGCCAGGCCTCGGCCACGGCCTGGCGGCCGCCGGTCTCGGGATGGGCCTGGCAGTAGCGCGGCGTGCAGTCCGACGTGATCGCCAGCGCCTTGCCGTTGCCGTCGGGCACGCGCACCACCGCGGCATCACCGCCGGGCCGGATCGCCGTGTTGCCCATGATCAGGTGATCGTACTGGCGCCATATCCAGGCCTTGCTGCACTGGTCGGGCGAGCCCACCAGCTGCAGCAGCGCGTCGGCGTAATCCTTCGGCGGCGCGATCGTGGCGGCGTCGAGCGCGGGTGGCAGGGGCGTTGCCGTCCACGGCCGTTCGTAGACCGGTGCCTCGGTCACGACCGGCGGGATCGGGATGCTGGCGACCACATCGCCGTACCAGCGCAGCACCATGCGGCGCGTGTCGGTGAGCCGGCCGATGACCGCGAAGTCGAGCTCCCATTTCTCGAAGATGCGGCGGGCTTCGTCCTCGCGGCCGGGCTTCAGCACCATGAGCATGCGCTCCTGGCTCTCCGACAGCATCAGCTCATAGGGGTTCATGCCGGTTTCGCGCATCGGGACCTTGTCGAGCGCGATCTCCAGCCCCAGGCCGCCCTTGTCGGCCATCTCGAACGACGAGGAGGTGAGGCCGGCGGCGCCCATGTCCTGGATGGCGACGATGGCGTCGGTCTCCATCAGCTCCAGGCAGGCCTCGAGCAGCAGCTTCTCGACGAACGGGTCGCCCACCTGCACGGTCGGCCGCTTGCTCTCGCTGTCCTCGGTGAACTCAGCCGACGCCATGGTGGCGCCATGGATGCCGTCGCGGCCGGTCTTGGAGCCGACATAGACCACCGGGT
Organism: Vineibacter terrae; assembly: GCF_008039615.1. GTDB lineage: Bacteria > Pseudomonadota > Alphaproteobacteria > Reyranellales > Reyranellaceae > Vineibacter > Vineibacter terrae. The sequence continues at coordinate 136,771 of NZ_VDUZ01000008.1, forward strand.
TCCCGAGACCTGCGGCGGCGGCATAGAAGATGCGGTCGGCGCGCGCGATGCCCACGGTCATGGCGTTGACCAGGCAGTTCTCGTTGTAAGCGCGGTGGAAGCTGGTCTCGCCGGCCACGGTCGGGATGCCCATGCAGTTGCCGTAGCCGCCGATGCCAGCCACGACGCCGCCCACCAGGTGCCGCGTCTTGGGATGCTCCGGATCGCCGAAGCGCAGTGCATTGACGTTGGCGATCGGGCGGGCGCCCATGGTGAAGACGTCGCGGAGGATGCCGCCGACGCCGGTCGCGGCGCCCTGGTAGGGCTCGATGTAGGACGGGTGGTTGTGGCTCTCCATCTTGAAGATGGCGGCCTGGCCGTCGCCGATGTCGATCACGCCGGCGTTCTCGCCCGGCCCCTGGATCACCCAGGGCGCCTCGGTCGGCAGCTTCTTCAGCCACACCTTGGAGGACTTGTAGGAGCAGTGCTCGCTCCACATGGCCGAGAAGACGCCGAGCTCGACCATGGTCGGCTCGCGGCCCATGATCTTGAGCACGCGCTGGTACTCGTCCGGCGACAGCCCGTGCTCGGCGACGATCTGCGGCGTGATCGCCGGCTCGTTGGGCAGCTTGACGGGCGGGTTCTGTTCCCAGGTGGTCATCGTGTGATCATCTGTTGCAAGAGGCGTCCTGCTCCTCTCCCGCGGCGCGGGAGAGGAAGGGGCCCATTGTGCGCAGCGCAATGGGAAGGGTGAGGGGCCACGGACGAGGCGCCGTGTCCTTGGGCCCTCACCCGCCGAGCGCTACGCGCTCGTCGACCTCTCCCGCGTGGCGGGAGAGGTGAAGAAGCGCACGTCTCTTTCATCACACCAGCGCCGCCGCCAGCGCATCGAACAGCGGCTTGCCATCGGTGCCGCCGAACAAGGCTTCGGTGGCGTTCTCCGGGTGCGGCATCATGCCGAGCACGGTCTTGGTGTCGTTGAACACCCCGGCGATGTTGCGGATCGAGCCGTTGGGGTTGCCCGCGGTCACGTCGCCCGTGCTGTCGCAGTAGCGGAAGGCGACCTGGCCGCGATCCTCCAGGCGCTTGAGCGTGTCGTCGTCGGCGAAGTAGTTGCCCTCGGCATGGGCCACCGGCACCCGGATCACCTGACCCGCCTGGTAGCGGTGGGTGAACAGGCTCTGGCTGCTCTCGACCTTGAGGTTCACGTCGCTGCAGACGAACTGCAGGTGGGCGTTACGCATCAGCACGCCGGGCACCAGGCCGATCTCGGCCGCGATCTGGAACCCGTTGCACACCGCCAGCACGGGCACGCCCTTCTCGGCCCGCGCCTTGACCTCGCGCATGATCGGCGAGTGAGCCGCCATGGCGCCGCAGCGCAGATAGTCGCCGTAGGAGAAGCCACCGGCGACCACGATCAGATCGACCTTGGGCAGGTCGCTGTCGCCATGCCAGACCATATGCGGCTTGATGCCGGCGCTGCGCTCGATGGCGCCGGCGATGTCGGTCTCGCGATTGGTGCCGGGGAAGACGAGGACGGCGGATTTCATCGCGCAGCCTGCGGTGTCAGGAGGGAGAAGGCGAGATTCGGGTCGCGCGTGTCCGCATCAGGAGACCAGCTCGATCCGGTAGTTCTCGATCACGGTGTTGGCGAGCAGCTTGCGGCACATCTCGTCCAGCCGGCTCTTGGCGCGGTCGGCGTCGGTCTCGGCCAGCTCCAGCTCGATGAACTTGCCCTGACGGACGTCGCCGACCTCGGGGAAGCCCAGCCGGTGCAGGGCATTGCCGATCGCCTTGCCCTGCGGGTCGAGCACGCCGGTCTTGAGGGTTACGTGCACGCGGGCCTTCATGGCGCACTCCAGATCGTCATTGGCCAGATCGTCATTGAACGGTGGCCGGGCCGCGATGGTCGCCGGCACCCGGGTCGAGAAGAATGCCCAGCCGCCGCGCGACCTCCTGATAGGCCTCCTCGACCTTGCCGAGATCGCGGCGGAAGCGGTCCTTGTCCATCTTCTCGTTGGTCTTGAGGTCCCAGAGCCGGCAGGAATCGGGGCTGATCTCGTCGGCCAGCACCACCCGCACCATCTCCTCCTCGTAGAGGCGGCCGAACTCGATCTTGAAATCGATCAGCTTGATGCCGATGCCGAGGAACAGGCCGGACAGGAAATCGTTGACCCGCAACGCCAGCGCCACGATGTCGTCGATGTCCTGCGGCGTGGCCCAGCCGAAGGCGGTGATGTGCTCTTCGGTAACCATTGGGTCGCCGAGTTGGTCGTTCTTGTAATAAAATTCCAAAATCGACCGTGGCAGGGCTTGGCCCTCGGGGATGCCGAACCGTTGTGCCAGCGACCCGGCCGCGACGTTGCGCACCACCACTTCCAGTGGGATGATCTCGACTTGGCGGACGAGCTGCTCGCGCATGTTGAGCCGGCGGATGAAATGGGTCGGCACGCCGATCTCGTTCAGCCGGGTCATCAGGTATTCGCTGATGCGGTTGTTGATGACGCCCTTGCCCGTGATGGTCCCCTTCTTCTGGTTGTTGAAGGCGGTGGCGTCGTCCTTGAAGTACTGGACGATGGTTCCGGGTTCCGGCCCCTCGTACAGGATCTTGGCCTTGCCCTCGTAGATGCGGCGTCGGCGGCTACTCATGGCGATCTCCGGGGGCGCGTCTGCGCCCATGCCAGGGGCGAGGCCGGCCCCGGGCAAGCGGGGTTCTAGCAGGGGGGTCCGTTGCGGCGCAACAAGCGCCGGCCGGCCATCTTCCAGCCGGCTCGGGCTTGATCCAAGACTCCCAAATCACGCTGCTTTTATGAAAATGACGGTAACGTCATATTGTCGAAGGATGCAGCGTCCTGTAAGTTGGGGCAATTGCTCATCAACCGTGCGCCGGACGGGCGCGCCGGAGGAATGCCATGGCCAGCGAGCAGATCACCTACGACGCCGCCTACGACACCGTGGCGCCGGAGGATTTCCCGGCCATGATGGCGGTGCCGCGCTATGGCCGGCGGTCGAATGCCTTCGACACCATCATCTCCCAGACCCACGACCATTTCTGGGATCCGCTCGACAAGGCCTATATCGATTTCGACGCGCCCTTCGACACCGATCGCCAGCTCATCCTGCCCGAGGACCAGACGCTGGAGCTGAAATGCGCGGTGATCGAGCGGGTGCCGCAGGACAAGCGGATCCGCTTCGCCAACGACCTGACGCACTTTTCCTTGTCGAGCATCCTGCACGGCGAGCAGGGGGCGCTGTCGCTGTCGGCCAGCCTCTGCCACATCCTGCTCGACCCGGGGGCGCAGGAATATGCCGCCAACCAGGCGCGCGAGGAGGCCCGGCACGTCACCGGCTTCACGAAGTACATCACGGCGCGCTGGGGTGAGCCGCTGCCGGTCGGGCCGACTCTGGGCAACCTGCTCACCGAGCTGGTCACGGCGCACGAGGTCTACAAGAAGATCGTGGGCATGCAGATGCTGGTCGAAGGCCTGGCGATGGGGGCTTTTGCCACCATCAACGCCAAGACCAACGATCCCACCCTGCGCCGGCTGATCCAGCTGGTGATGAGCGACGAGGCCTTCCACCACCGTTTCGGCCGCATCTGGGCGCAGAAGACGATCAAGCACCTGACCAAGGAGGAGCACCGCAAGGTCGAGGACTGGACGGCGCAGTGCTTCCAGGTGCTGCTGTTCAACCTGATCAACGCCGAGCAGAAGAAGGTCGTCTACGAGAAATATGGCATCGACTGGCAATGGGCCCGCGACGCGCTGAAGGAGGCCTTCACCGACGACGACCGGCGCGCGCGCATGCAGGACAACACCAACATCTTCCGCGTCCTGATCAAGACGCTGCTGCATGCCGGCATCATCAGCGACCGCACCAAGCCGCTCTACGCCGTGTGGGTCGACATGAAGGAGCTCGCCACCGAGAGCGAGGAGATGCCCGGCGACATCGTCGCCGAGGAAATGATGGTGAGCCTGCGCGAGATCAACGCCAAGCGCCGCCGCATCGTCAGCAAGGATATCGCCCAGCCTTCCGTCGCGGCGGAGTGAAGCGGTCCTAGCCGCCGGGCCGCAGGCGCAGGGCGGTGATGCCGGCGGCCAGCAGGCAGACGAGGCCGCTCAGGCCGGCGATGGCGGCCGTGATCCAGTAGTGGTCCAGCGTCACGGAGACGTTCTGGCTGAAGACGTGCAGCTCAGGCGCCAGCGCCACGTTGTGGGTGCGGTAGATCTCGCGCACGGGACCGGGCAGGGTGTCGGTCTCGACCACGGCGCGCTGCAGGGTCATCAGGAACGGCGCCTCGCCGGGCGCCAGCCGGAACATGCGGCCACCCTCGGGCGGCATATAGGCGTTCTGGTTGGTCTTGAGGAAATAGGCCAGCGGCTCGCCGCGCCGCCATTGCGGCGTGGTCAGCGGCACGTAGGCATAGTCGCGCTTGGCGCCGCGCATTTCAGTCGCGAAGGCCAGCATCAGGTCGGTGCGCGCCAGGCCGATGACGACGAAGACGTCGCCATCCGGCAGCGTCGCCGACTGGCGCAGGTCGAGCGTGGCCACGACCGGGATCCGGCGCGCTTCCTGCAGGCCCAGCACCACCGCAGCGGCAGCGACGGCCAGCCCCGCCACGCCGATCGCCGTCACCAGCAGCAGGCTGCGGCGCGGGTTGGCCGGCGCGGCTTCCGCGCCGCGATGGCCGAGGCCGGCGAGCCATAGCCCGGGCAGCGCCAGCGCGATGGCCGGCAGCAGCGCGGTCAGGAACACGCGGTAGCCGCCGAAGACGGCCAGCTGCCATTCGGCCAGCATGCGGTAAAGGCCAGCGTAGGCATACCAGCCATAGGCGATGTAGACGACGATCACGGCGCACCACAGCCAGCCGATGGCGCGCAGGATCGGTGCGGGAACTGGGGAAGCCATGCGCGATCTCCATCACCCGTTCGTGCCGTGGTGCTGCCGGCCAAGGCACGACGGAAGAACGAGATCAGCGCCGGATCAAGCGGATTCCCGATGGCGCTGCATCAGGTGCCCCGTTGCGGCACGATGCAGAAACCCTGAGCGTCGACCTGCAAAGGCACGTTGAACTTGCTGCGGAAGTTCTCCAGGGCGATGGCCGCCGTCAGCTCGACGAGCTTGGGCTCGTCGAAATGCCGCTTCAGCCGCTCGAACAGCGCGTCATCGACACGCTGGCCGGTGATGGTCATGCGCTCGGCATACTCCAGCGCCGCGCGCTCGGCGTCGCTGAACAGCGTGCTCGATCGCCAATCGGCGACCTGACGCATCTTGGCTTCGCCTTCCTCGCCTTGCATCACACGTGATGCGTTGATGTCGATTCAGAAGGGACAGCCGTTGATGGTCGCTACCCGCAGGTAGAGCAATGCCCGCAGCTGCGCCGGCAGGAGGTTGGATTTCTCGACGGCGGCGCTCAGCCGCTTGGCCGCGATCATGATCGGCGGGCAATGCGCCATCACCTTGGTGGGGTTCAGCAGGTCGCCGAACGCCGCCCGCTCCTTGTCAAAGATCTCGGTGAGGATGGGATCGCCGCCATCCTCCGTGATTTCGCGAACGCGTGGCATCAAGTACTCCTTTCGATCTTTGTTCGGACCGCACGCCTCGGTGTCAGCACCGATTGCCGCCCTCCGCTCGCGCTTCGGGCGATTGCGCGCGTGGACGCGCGCGGTCCAAAAAATCAGGCGAACGTCACCTTGCCCTGCTGCGCCATGCCGCCGTTCGGGTCGGCGATCCAGGTGGTCACCGAGCCATCGGCTTCCGCCCGCGCATGCACCGAGAAGGCGGCGTTGGCGTAGACCGGTGCCAGCGCACGGCAGGAATAGGACGCGACCTTGCGGCCGGGGGTCGAACGGCGGGCCAGCTCGATCTGCAGCAGGCTCATCAGCGGCCCATGCACCAGCAGGCCGGGATAGCCCTCGACGCTGGTCACGTAGGGCTGGTCGTAGTGGATGCGATGCGGGTTGAAGGTGAGCGCCGAGAAGCGGAACAGCAGCACCGGGTCGGGCGCGATCGTCTTGGACCAGCTGGCGTCGGTCGGCGCCTGACGCGGCGCCTTCTGCTTTTCGCCGGGCTTGGCATCCTCACGGAACACCGAGCTGCGCTCCTCGGTGATGGCGAGTCCGGCGGGACCATGGATGCGCAGGCGCTGCGTGACGAACACCATCTGCCCGGTGCTGCCGGTCTTGGGCTCGATGCTCGACACCTCCTGCTCGCGGGTGACCTGATCGCCGATCCGCAGCGGCGCATCGTGGAACGTGAATTGCGTGCCCGCCCACATCAGCCGCGGCAGCGGAATTGGCGGCAGGAAGTCGCCTCGGGTCGGCATGCCGTCGCGGCCCAGCTTGGACCACGGCGCGGTGTCGAGGAAGTAGAGCCAATGCCAGACCGGCGGCAGGGGATCGCCGATACGGGGGTCGGGATCGCCGGTGTCGAACGTTGCGATCAACGCCTTGGGCGGAAAGGGCGCGATGACGTCCTCGTGCGTGCGCCGCTGTCCGATCCAGGCGCGATAGTCGGAGGCTGCATCAGCCATGGCGGTTCCATCCCGGGTACGGTGATCAAATGTGACGATACTGTGCCACTCCCACAGCGGCGCCGACAATGGCGGGCGTGGCAGGGTGGCGCTGGCCTATGTGCATAGCTATATAAAGGCCGCGGCTGCGGGCCGCCGACCATGACGCCAGGGAGACTCGCGCTAATGTCCACGACCTTCGACGACCGCAAGAAGTCCTTCGAGACCAAGTTCCAGAAGGACCAGGAGCTGCAGTTCAAGGTCAACAACCGGCGCAACAGGCTGCTGGGGCTGTGGGCGGCTGCCGAGATGGGCAAATCGGGCGAGGCTGCGGACGCCTACGCCAAGGACGTCGTGATGGCCGACTTCGACAAGCCCGGCGACGAGGACGTGCTGACCAAGGTCCTGACCGACCTCACCGCCGCCGGCAAGGCGATCGATGCCGCCGCCGTGCGCAAGCACATGACAAGACTGCTCGACCTGGCCAAGGAGCAGGTGATGCAGGAGGCGAAGTAGCCTCCGCCGTCAAGCCGTCACGGCAGGAAGGTCTATCGCCTTCCTGTCATTCTCGGGCGTAGCGTCGTGCGTGCCTCTTGCCCGACGCTGCGAGGAGTCAGCCGAACACCCGCTTGAAGATCGTGTCGACGTGCTGCGTGTGGTAGCGCAGGTCGAACAGGGCCACGAGCTCGTCGTCGGCGAGGCAGCGGCGGATATCCGCGTCGGCGCGGCATAGCGCCATGAACGAGGCGTTGCCTTTCCAGCTTTCCATGGCGTTGCGCTGCACGGCGGCGTAGGCGTCCTCGCGGCTCATGCCCCGCTGTGTCAGCGCCAGCATCACGCGCTGCGAGAACACCAGGCCGCCCAGCGCATCGAAGTTGGCCTGCATGCGCTCGGGATAGACCACCAGGTTCTCGATCACGCCGGCCAGACGGTTGAGCGCGAAGTCCAAGGTCACGGTGGCATCCGGCCCGATCGTGCGCTCGACCGAGGAGTGCGAGATGTCGCGCTCGTGCCACAGCGCCTGGTTCTCCAGCGCCGGCACGACGTAGCCGCGCACCAGGCGCGCCAGGCCGGTGAGGTTCTCGGTCAGCACCGGGTTGCGCTTGTGCGGCATCGCCGAGCTGCCCTTCTGCCCGGGCGAGAAGAACTCTTCCGCCTCGCGCACCTCCGTGCGCTGCAGGTGGCGGATCTCGGTGGCGAGGTTCTCCATGCAGCCGGCGATCACGCCCAGGGTGGCGAAGAGCATCGCGTGGCGGTCGCGCGGGATCACCTGGGTGGAGACCGGCTCCGGCGCCAGGCCCAGCTTGGCTGCGACATGCGCCTCGACCCGTGGGTCGATGTTGGCGAAGGTGCCCACCGCGCCGGATATGGCGCAGGTCGCGACGTCCTTGCGGGCAGCAGCCAGACGCTCGCGGCAGCGCGCGAAGGCGGCGTAGTGGCCGGCCAGCTTGACGCCGAAGGTCGTAGGCTCGGCATGGATGCCGTGGCTGCGGCCGATGGTCGGCGTATCCTTGAATTCCAGGGCGCGCTTCCTCAGCGCCGCCTGCACCTTGTCGATATCCTCCAGCAGCAGGTCGGCGGCCTGCGACAGCTGCACGGCGAGCGTCGTGTCCAGCACGTCCGACGAGGTCATGCCCTGGTGGACAAAGCGCGAATCCGGACCCACGAAGTCGGCCAGCCAGGTGAGGAAGGCGATGACGTCATGCTTGGTGACCCGCTCGATCTCGTCGATGCGGGCGACATGGGTCGCCGGGTCGGCCGCCATCGCCGCCATGGCCTTGCGGCCACCCGCGCGGATGGACGCGGCGGCCGCTTCGGGGATGACGCCGAGCGTGGCCATGGCATCGCAGGCATGCGCCTCGATCTCGCACCAGATGCGGAACCGGTTCTGCGGCTCCCAGATCGCGACCATCGCGGGGCGGCTGTAGCGGGGGATCATCTCGGCCTCGTTCTTGACGGCGCCTTTTACAGCCCTTCGCCCGGCGCCGCCATGGTAAGAATCGTGCGTCCGCCCGTATCAAAGAGTGCTCATGTCCGATCAGCGCCTGCTGCCGCTATCCGCCTTTTCTGCGTCCGCGCGACGCCTGGTGCGCGGCATCTTCACCGACATCGACGAAACCCTCACCACCGATGGCAGCCTGACCGGCGAGGCCTATGCCGCGCTGGCCGCCCTCAAAGGCGCCGGCCTGCTGGTCGTGCCGGTCACCGGCCGGCCGGCTGGCTGGTGCGACCACATCGCCCGCATGTGGCCGGTCGACGCGGTCGTGGGCGAGAACGGCGCCTTCTGGATGTGGCTCGACCGCCAGGCCGGAAAGCTGCGCACCCGCTTCGTGCAGCCCGATGCCGAGCGCGAGGAGGGGCGCCGCCGGCTGCAGGCGGTCCGCGCCGCCGTGCTGCGCGACGTGCCAGGGGCCGGCATCGCCTCCGATCAGCCCTATCGGCTAGCCGACCTCGCGATCGATTTCTGCGAGGACGTGCCGCCGCTGCCGCGCGCCGCGGTCGACCGGATCGTGGCGATCTTCGAAGCCCATGGCGCCCAGGCCAAGGTCAGCTCGATCCATGTCAACGGCTGGTTCGGCGACTACGACAAGCTCACGACCACCCGCCAGATGATGCGCGAGCTGTTCGGGGTCGATCTCGACGCCGAACGGGAGCACTACGTGTTTTCGGGTGACTCGCCCAACGATGCCCCGATGTTCGGCTATTTCCCCGACGCCGTCGGCGTCGCCAATGTGCGCGACTTCGCCGACCGGATGGCGCACCTGCCGCGCTGGATCACCACCGCGCGGTCGGGCGCCGGCTTCGCCGAGCTGGCGCAGGCGCTGCTGGCGGCGCGATAGGAGCTCGGGATGGATCCTTGAGGCGCCTTTGATCAGTGCACATGGCGATGATGTGCATCCGGCACATGCGGGTGCGCGTGACGCAGCCGGACATGAACATGGCGATGGCTATGAGGCTCGCTCGGCGGGTCAGCGGCATCGTGCGCGTGGCGGTGGTGGTCGTCGTGCATGTGGCGGTGGGTGTGCTCGATCACCTCGTGCTCATGCTCGTGCGTATGACGTTCCGTGAGGTGCAGCCAGACGCCGGCACCCATCAGCACGCCGGCGGCCAGGAGCTGCAGCGACAGCGGCTCATGCAGCAGCGGAATGGCGACGGCGGTGCCCAAGAAGGGCGCGGTCGAGAAATAGGCGCCGGTTCTTGCCGTGCCCAGATGCCTGAGCGCGACAACGAACAGCACCAGGCTGACGCCGTATCCGAGAAAACCGACCACCAGGGCGGCGATGACGGAATGGGTCGCCGGTAGCGTAGCGCCGTTGGCAAACGCCAGCCCCAGGCTGACGGGACCAGCGACGAGGCCCTTGATCATCGCGATCTGCAGCGGGTCGGCCAGCGCAACCTTGCGCGTCAGGTTGTTGTCGATGCCCCAGGCGACGCACGCACCCACGATCAGCAGCGGACCCAGAATGCCGGCGAAGCCCGGTTCATCCTGCCAGGCCAGCACCATGGCACCGGCCACGATCAGGGCCATGCCGAGAGCAATGCGCCGATCGAAGTTCTCGCGGAAGGCGAACCAGGCGATCAGCGCCGTGGCGACTCCTTCCATGGTCAGCAGCAGTGACGCCGTCGTGCCTTCGGTTTTCGTCAATCCGATCAGCAGCAGGATCGGCCCGGCAACACCACCAGACAGGATTGCGCCCGCAAGCCAAGGAATATCGCGGCGCGCCAGCGGTGCTTCCGATGCCGGCCGCCATCGTCCCAGCGCCGTATGCAGTACGCTCAGGCCGACACCCGAGCCGAGATAGAACAGGCCCGCCAGCAGCCAGGGATCCACCACGCCGACGAGTGCTTTCGCCATCGGCGTCGACATGCCGAATAAGGCGGCCGCGGCGAGGGCGTAGGCGACGGCCGTAATATTCATGTGGCGGATCCTCGGAAGCAAAGCGCGGCTCTGTCACTTTAACCGTGACAGTTTAGACGATGCCGGTTCAGCGCGCTTGTCGTTATCTTATGGCTTCGCGCCCAGTGACACTGACTGACGAATTTCTCAAAGGAGAGTGATTCCGGCCGTGGAGACAATCCCCGAGATGATCTTCAGCCTTCAACGCGCTCTGCAGCAGCAGCTCGGTGTGCAGGGCACCCAAATGTTCGACTCTGTCCCGCAATTCCTCGGTACGGCGGGCCTGGCGATCGCTCTGGGGTGCGTCCACGCCTTTACGCCCGGCCACGGCAAGTCGGTTGTGTTCTCCCATTTCATCGGCAGGGATGCACATCCCGCCGCGGGCCTTGGCGTGGGGACTGTAGCCGCCACGGCGCACGGCGTCTTCGCTGTGCTGCTGGTCAGTCTGCTGGGCGGTGCTGTCAGCCGCTTCGGCCGCCCGGTGGGGGCCGCCGCCGGCGTGGAGGTCTTCAGTGGTGTGATCGTCGCTGCCATCGGTGTCTGGTACCTGGCAAAGGCGATCACCGGCGGCGCAGATCATGCCCATGACCGGCGCGACGGGCGGCCACGGCCGCTGCTTGGCGTTGCCGTCGGCATGTTGCCGTGCCCACTGACGATGATCGTGTTTGCGTACGCTCTGGGCAGTCAGGCCCTCGCCGCCGGCCTTGTCCAGGCGGGTTTCGTCAGCGTGGGCGCGGCGATGACCATCGCGCTCATCGGCACGATTGCCATAGCATCGCGCCGCCTCGGGCTGAAACTGCTCGATCCATCGCGACGATCTGTGCGGATCGTGATGCAGGTCATCGAGATCGGCAGTTCAGCGATCGTGCTTCTGCTCGGCGTGCTCATGCTGGCCGCCGCGTTTCCGCGCGTAGCCTGAGTATCTATAAGCATGGGCTCCAGCAGTTCCCGAGGGAACTGACGTCTGCCTACTGCGGCAACATTGGCTTCGGATCAGGCGCGATGAGCAGATCCTCGGGGGTGAATGCCAGCTTCAAGGTATTGCCGTTGATGACGTATGCGTCGTGCATGTTTCCTTTTTCGCCATCGGGCAATCGCAATCGTCGCGGTGGACCGGATCCTGGCGGATCCATGCATCGAGTTGACCCAGGCCGGCGTGACCCTCGGCAAGGTAGCTCCGTTCGGTCGCACCTGTCACGGCAGCACCGTTACCGTCATCGCGCCGAACTGGGTGAGGCTGTCGGCCTTGGTCCACACGGCCACCTTGCCGGCGGCCGTGATGCGGGCATCTCGGGCAGCAAACAGCGGCTGGCCGTTGAAGAACACCTCGAACGCATCGCCGACGACGCGCAGGCGCAACGTGTGCCACTGGCCCGATGCGACCTTGACGCCATCCTTGCCCGAGAACTGCCGGCGCACGCCCTTGAGCACGTGATACAGCCTGACATTGTCCTCCAGCGCGTTGGCGCGCACGACATAGTAGGTGTCGGCATCACGCAGGCGCACCGCGATGCCGCCCGCCCGGTCGTTCTTGCCGTCGACCGGCTTGAAGTTCAGCGTCACGTCGACATTTGCCGCTGATAGTGGTTCATGGATGCAGAGCGGATAACGCTCGTCAGTACGGTCGCGTGTTGTCTCGGCAACGGCGCGATCGCCGGGTGCGCCCGGCGCTGCCACGACCTCCCAGCGCACGGGCTTGCCGCTGCCGGTCAACGCCGGCGTGCAGGTCGGCGTGCCGGTCGAGGAGACCAGCTCGACGGGAATCGGGTGCTGCGCGTGCGTCTGTGTCGTGGCATGCGTACTCAGCATGGCAGCTGCGGCGAGAGCGATTCGATAGGTGGACATCTCAGCCTCACGGTGCGGGTCGAAACACCAGGATGGATGCGTCCGATCCGAGCAGGCCGGCACGGACGGCGACGAACAGGCGGTCCAGCTCGGGAACGAAAAGAGAGGTGCGTGCCCCCGAGGACGTCTTGATGCGATCGGCTGCCTGATAGCCGGCTGCAGAGCCCTGGAACACATCGACCGCACCCTCGCCGCAACTGACATAGATCCGGCGACGCTTGGCGTCGAAAAAGACGTCATCCGAGTCAGCACAAGTGGGGAGGCTGGAGACGACCCCTCCGGTCCCGGTATCGAGCAGGATCAGCCGTGCGGGATTTCTGAACACCGTTGCGAGTCTCGCCGCATCGCCGTCGATCGCCATGGGAAAATTGGCGCGCGCAGCCGGCACCTTCCAGGTCGCGATTTGCTTGCGGGCCTCCAGATCGACAACGGCGATCTGCCGAGCGTCCGGGACGTTCACAAGCACCCTCTGCGTTCGCGGATCAATCTGGAAACCTTCCGGATGCGCTTCAAGGCTGATCGTGCCGACGAGGGAGCGGCTGGTCGAGTCGAGAATGGCCAGGCCGCCCCTGCCGTATCCGACGATGAGATGACCGCGACGCGGTTCGACACGTATGTTGTCGGCGTCGTCACCCAGCGCGACGGTTCCGACCGCGGAGAAATCATCGGCGCGGAAAAGCCGGACCGATCCGTCGCCGGCATTGGCGACGGCAAGGACGTCCCCCTGCTTCGTGTACGCGACACCCTGCGGCTCCTTGAGGTCGGCGATGCGATGGAGCGCCTGGCCGCTGGCCAGATCGATTACGTCGACTGTGTTGTTGCCAAGCTCGGCGACGAACAGACGGCTACGCCCAAGGTCCACCGCCAAGTGGTCGATCCGCCCAGAGACTCCCTTGAGTGGAATCGTCCGTTCCAGCACCAGGGAGGGATTGGGTTCGGCCACGGTCATGCGACCGAACGATATTGCCAGCAACGCTCCAAATAAAAAGGCCAGTCCGCCTGATCGGAACACCATTGCGACCTCCATCGAGGACGATAGCCGTGCTCACGCATCGGTGGTCACGGACAATCAGCTCGGGAACAGGCACGGCGCCTCCCCTGACTCCGACCGTTCATTGTTTCGGGCGCAGTTCCTTGATCCTGCCGCCGGAGTCGACGATGACGGCCACCTCCTTTCCGTCCTTGACCGCCGTTGCCGTGATGCCTTCCGGACCAGACTTGATGTCCTTGATCTGGCTGTACCCGGCCGCTTCCAGCTTCGAGCGAGCAGCCTTCTCCGACGGTGTCATCTCCGCCTGCGCCAGGACCACGCCTGTGCCCGGATCCCGGAGAATCGGCTGTGCGTTCACCCCGGTGGCGGCCGTTGTGACAAGAACGACACTTGCAATCGCGATCAGCAATCTCATGACGTGACCCTCCGGAAAATCGACGGCGATCCCCATGCCGGCTGCTTGCGGAAAAGGCGTAACCGTGCCGACGTCAACCGCTCTTGCCCTTGGCCATGTCGAGCGCGGCGCGCACGCCACGTGCCAGGGTGATGGCGTCATCATTGGCCCAGAAATGCATAAAGAACAGCCGTGGGTCGTCACGCAACATATGGCTGTGCACTGCCGTGACCTCGATGCCATGGTCGCGCAGCGTGCGCAGCACTGGATTGACCTCATCGGCCAGCAGCACGAAATCACCGGTGATCGCGGCCTTGCCGCCGCCGGTCGGTTGGAAGTTGATGGCGTGCGCCGATCCCATGGCGGGCGGCACTTCCATACCGCCTTCATGAACCGGCTGCGGCCTGGGTACGCTGAACTGGTAGACGCCGCCATTCGCGGCGCCCTTCGCCTGCATGATCTTGTCGATCGCGGCCGTGTCAATGTCGAGTGGCGGCGGTGGTGAAGCCGGTGCAGAGGCTGCGGGCAGGGCGCTGAGGGCGAGCCCCGCGCGTAGTGTCTCGGCAAGACGCACAGGATCGCCATGGCCGCTGACATGCATGTACATGGGCGACGGCTCTGCGCGCAGCAGGTGATTGTGGACGGCGCTGATCTCGAAGCCGCCCTCGATGAGGCGCTTCATCACCGGGTTGACCTCGCTCTGAGTGAGGACGAGGTCGCCCATCGCCATGACGCCATCGCCCGCCGGCATGAACGCGATCCATCCGCCCAAGGCGAAGGCAGGGCGGATCGCGACGCCATCCACAACCACCTTGAGATCACCGCGTGGCAAGCCGAAGCGATAGATGCCGGCAGCGGCGGCCGGCAGAGGTCGGCCAAAGGCCGTTGCGACCTTTGACCAGTCGATATCGGCCGCCCGGGCAGGAAACACATGAAAGCAGCCCGTGATGAAGATGGCTGCTGCGGTGCTGACCATACGAAGCATGGAAATCTCCATCCCAATCGATGTGGCTATCACCCGCAACCCGAAGTTCGATCGTTGTGATCTTCCAGCGTTCAAATTGCCTGCGATACGATCCGCATTCCGTTCAGTTCAGTTAAGGACCAAACGCGTGCCGAAACCCTGGGCCAGCGCGCGGCGATAGATCGCGTACGCCGCCGCAACGTCGTGCAGTCCCAGACCGGTACTGTCGAACAGCGTGATCTCGTGATTGTCGCATCGTCCCGGCTTGCCACCTCCTACGATCTCGGCCAGCGTCGCATCCACGTCACCACGCGTGACGGTGCCGGCCTCCAGCGCGTGGTGCAGGTCACCGATCTTGGCGCACTGCTCCAGCGAATCGACCACGACGCGTGCGGAAGCAAACAGCGTCGGATCGATCTCGCTCTTGTCGTCGTTGTCGGCGCCGATCGCGGCGACGAAGGTGCCCGGCCGTATCAGGCTGCGCGTGAGGAAGGCCCGGCGGGCGGAAGTGCAGGTGACGACGATGTCGCTGTCGCATACCGGCGCCAGATCACGACTCGCGCGCACATCCAGCCGCAGCTCGCGGGCCAGTTCAGCGGCCAGAGCGACGGCCGCTTCCGGCCGGGCGTCCCAGACATGCACGCGTTCGAGCTTGGCGGCGGCGACGACGGCCACGGCCTGGATGCGGCCCTGCACGCCTGCGCCGCAGATCGTGGCGATGCGCGAATCGGGGCGCGCCAAGTGGCGAGCCGCCAACGCGGTGGCCGCACCTGTGCGATTGATGGTGACCTCGATCGAATCCATCAGCGCCAAAGGCCGGCCATTCCGACCATCGGCGAGATAGATCACGCCCTGCACCGTCGGCAGCCGATAGGCGGCTGGATTGCCGGGGAAGTTGCCGTTCAGCTTGATCGCCACGACGGTGCCGCCGTCGTCGACCAGCGCGCCCGCCTTGGCATGGAACGAGCCATCGGCCACGTGCAGGGCGGACGCCGGTGGTGCGGTCGCGCGACCGGCAGCGGCGGCCCTGAGCGCCCCCTCGACAGCGTCGACATAGTCGCTGAACGACAGCAGGCGTGCGATCTCAGCCCGAGACAGCACCAGCAGACCATCCTGCGCTGCGATCGCATGTCCACTGGACGCCCCGTCGCCCAACGGTGCGCTTGCTGGATCGGGACCTGTGGTGAGCGTGACCATGGCTAGTCGCTCGCCAGATCGTAGATTGCCGCCCGATGTGTGCGAGGCAGGAAGGCATAGAGCCGGTCTCCGGCGGGGGAAAGGGCGGTGGTGTGGGATCCCGCCTCCGTCTCGACGACCGCCAGCCGCTCCAGAGTCGCGGTCGAGAAGACATCGATGACGCCGGGATCGCCCACGGCGACGTAGAGCTGCCGGCGCTGGCGGTTGAAGAAGACGACGTCGGGTACGCCGCTGAGCGGTCTCTCGTACAGCACGCTTCCCGACCGGGCATCCAGGACGACAAGCATGCCCGCATCGCAGGCACAGAAGAGGCGGTGGGTGGCGCCGTCGAGATCAAGGCCATGCGGACCGGCATGGGGAACGGCGAATTTGCGGGCGATCCTGTCCGGCTGCCGCGGATCGACGACGATAATCTCGGCCGGGTCGGCGATGTTCACGTAGAACAGTGCCAGGTCAGGATCGAAGATCGCCCAGCGCGTGCGGCCGGGGACGGCAATCTCGCGGCGCACGCCATCGGGCGCCAGGCCGACGATCGAGAGCGTGTGCGAGCCCGACACGGACGGATCGCCGACATTGGCCGCCAGCACCATCTGCCGGCCGGGATCGTAGGCCAGGCCGTTGGGGCGCATGCCGACCGCGATGCGCCGCACCAAGGGATGGGGCCCTGGCGCGAACACGCCGATCGTGTCGGCCGCGCGGTTGGAGACGATGACCACCTCGCTGCACACCAGGACACCGGCGGCGCCAGGTGCGTCGGGGATCGAGAAGAGATGCCGCCGCGCTGCGGGATCGAAGACGTCGACCGTGTCGTTGGCGGTGTGCGCGACATAGACATGGCCCGTGGCGCCATGGACCGCGGCATGGTCGAAGCCGCCCTTCGCCCGGTGCTCGGGCAGCTCGACATATCCCGCGAGGCGCAAGGGTGAAACGGCCATCATGGCACCTCCTGCCGGCGGCGCATGCGCAGCCCGAAGGCTGTCGCGACCATGGCGCCGGCGATGACGAGACCCAGCGCCGTCACGGCCGCGAGCCCCGCCACACCGCTGTCCGTGAAGCAAGGTGGCGACGATCGGCTCCTGCAGCAGTCTCACGCGCGCCGCGGCTGCGGGCGACGAACCCATCCCGTGTGGGCGGGCGAAGGCGGCCTCGGAAGCCGGCGACGTCATGGCACCGCGCGCCTCACATCTTGGGTGGCCAGGCGTGCGTCTCATCCTGGTGATCGCGACACCAGGCGTAGAGCGCGTCGTACATGATCATGGCCCAGCGCAGCATGGCGTGATCGTCGGCGAACACCGACGACAGGCCCAGCGAGATCGCGAACAGGCCGGATGATTGCGGCGTGAGATCCAGCCGCGATGTGTCGGCGCCGCGCACGATGGTGGCGAGGTGACGCAATGCCGGGTCGTCGAGGCTATATTCGGCGAGAAAGGCGTCGAAGCTGCAGCGCTCGCCGACATGGCTGAACTTCACGCCAGGCACATCATAGGGAATGGCGCCCGCGTTCGTCGCGGTCACCGCCACCTCGGCCGGCGGCACATAGAGGAACTCGGCTTGCGTGTCGATGAAGCGCGTGATCAGCCAGGGGCAGGCCAGCCGATCGATCTTGGGCCGCTCGCGGGTCACCCATTTCATGATGCGTCTCCCTTCTCATGAAGCCGGCTCGGTCGGCAGGCCGTCGGCGCGCCAGGCGCCGATGCCGCCGCGCACGACCACGGCATCGACGCCCTGCTGCCGCAGGCGCTGCGCGGCGTTGCGGCCGATCTCGAAGCCGTAGGCGCAATAGACCAGTGCCTTGCCGCCGGCCGGCACCGCCGCCGCCAGCGCATCAAGCTTCTGGGGCGCGAAATGGCGGGCGCCAGGCAGGACCGTGTGCTGGAAGGCGTAGTCGTCGTCCATGCGGGCATCGATGACGGTCACGGCAGGATCGGCCGTCAGGACGCGCGCCGTGTCGATATCGACCATCGGCACGCCGTCGATCTCATCCGGTGCCGGCTGGGTGCTCATGGCAAGCAGCGCAGTCGCCGCCGCATGGCGGCGTGCGATGCGATCCCAGGCGATGTTGGACATGAAGGCCTCGACATAGGCGCCGGCGTTGGCGCCGAAGTCGAGGTGATAGGCATGCTCGTACATGTCGAGCGCCAGGATCGGCACGCCCAGCGCCATGCTGTGTGTATGGTCGGCGGCCCAGACGTTGCGCAGCATGCCGTCGCCCAGCGACAGGCTCAGCAGCACCCAGCCCGAGCCGCCGCCCAGCGCCTTGCCCATGGCGACGAACTCGCGGCGCCAGGCGTCGGCTGAGCCGAAGTCGCGCGCCAGGGCCGCCTCCATGTCAGGCGGGATCGTCCCGTCACCGCCCAGCCCATCGAAATAGATCTCGTGCAGGTCGGCCGAGTTGGCCGCGATCAGCTCCTCGCGCTTCAGGCCGTTGAGGGCAAAGCCCGCTGCAGCGGCGACGTTCAGCGCGCCCAGTTGCGCGCGGATCGCATTCAGCCGCCGCACCGCGCCGCCGTAGTTGTTTTCGTAGTGGCTGGCGATCAGCCGCAACGACAGGCCGTGCAGTCGCGACGGCTTGAACGACAGGGCACGAACGTAGCGGGTCATCGGCTTGCTCCTCCCCTGGGCACACCGGGGAGATACGCCCGAGATTGAAATGATACAAATGTTGCTTTTTAAGAAACATATGTTATACACGAAGATGTGACCGACGCATCCATCGCCCGTTCCTGGCTTCTGCTGCTGCACCAGTTGCCGCCGCAGCCCGCTTACTTCCGCGTCAAGATCTGGCGCCGGCTGCAGAGCCTGGGCGCCGTCGCGGTCAAGAACTCGGTCTACGCCCTGCCGGCCAATGACGATGCGCTGGAGGATTTCCAGTGGCTGGCGCAGGAGATCGTCGCCGGGGGCGGCGAGGCCACCATCGTGGAGGCGCGCCTGGTCGACGGGCTGAGCGATCAACAGGTGATCGCTTTGTTCGATGCGGCGCGCACGGCCGACTGGGACGAGATCGTGGCCGAGGCGCGCCAGCTCGCCGACGGCTGGCGCGAGCTCGCCGCCGACGAGGCGCGCACGCGCGTGGAGCGGCTCGCCAAGCGTGCCGAGAAGATCGCCGCCATCGACTTCTTCGGCACGACCGGCCGCGTCGCCGCGGCTGGCCTCATCGAGGAACTGCAGCGCCGTCTGGCGGGTGGCGCTGAGCGGGAGGCCCCGGCCATGACGACAGAGGCAGCGCTCAAGCTATGGCTCAACCGCACCTGGGTGACGCGTCGCAACGTTGCCGTCGACCGTATCGCCAGCGCCTGGCTGATCCGGCGTTTCATCGATCCGCAGGCGCGCTTCAAGTTCGTCGACGGCCGCGGCTACAAGCCCGAGCCGGAGGAGCTGCGCTTCGACATGTTCGAGGCCGAGTTCACGCACGAGGGCGATCGCTGCACCTTCGAGACCCTGCTGCGCCGCGCGTCCCTCGACGATCCGGCGCTCGTCGCCATCGGCGAGGTCGTGCACGACATCGACCTGAAGGACGACCGCTACGAGCGGCCGGAGACCGCCGGAGTCGCCACGCTGATGAGCGCGCTGGCGAACGGTCCGCTCGATGACGCAGCGCGCCTGGCGCGCGGCGCCGACCTGCTCGACGGCCTGTACGATGCCTTCGCTGCCGCCGCGAAGAAGGAGAAGAAAAAATGACCGCCAGCACGGCGACCGCGGCCGGCGCCACCACCGGCGCGGCGTCCGCGTATCCCTCCTTCGGCGAGGCCATGAAAGTGTGGGCCCGGGTGGCGGCGCTGAGCTTCGGCGGCCCGGCCGGCCAGATCGCGGTCATGCATCGCATCATCGTCGAGGAGAAGCGCTGGATCGGCGAGAACCGGTTCCTGCAGGCACTGAACTACTGCACCCTGCTGCCCGGCCCCGAGGCGCAGCAGCTGGCAATCTATATCGGCTGGCTGATGCACAAGACGAAAGGCGGCCTGGTCGCCGGCACGCTCTTCGTGCTGCCGGGGGTGCTCGCCATCATGGTGCTGAGCTGGATCTATGCCGGCGTCGGCAATGTCGGCGTCGTGCAGGCCCTCTTCTTCGGACTGAAGGCCGCGGTGCTCGCCATCGTGCTCGAGGCGGTGCTTCGCATCGGCCGGCGCGCGCTCAAGAACAATGTGATGGTGATGATCGCGGCCGTCGCCTTCATCGCCATCTTCTTCTACGACGTGCCGTTTCCCATCATCATCCTGGCCGCCGGGCTGATCGGGTTCTTCGGTGGCCGCGCCGGCCTGCCGGCGTTTCTGGCTGGCGGCGGACACGGCAAGGTCGGCGGCAGGCAGGTCATGGACAGCGACTCCCTGCTGGGCGAGGAGACGCCGGCGCATGCTCGCCCCTCGCTTGGCTGGTCGCTGCGCGTCACGGGCGCTTTTCTGCTGCTCTGGCTGGTGCCGGTGGCGCTGCTGCTGGTGCTCCTCGGCGGCGGCAACGTGTTCAGCAGGATCGCCGTCTTCTTCAGCGAGATGGCCGTGGTGACGTTCGGCGGCGCCTATGCGGTGCTGGCCTATGTCGCGCAGCAGGCGGTCGACCACTACGGCTGGCTGCGTCCCGGCGAGATGCTCGATGGCCTGGGCATGGCCGAGACGACGCCGGGACCGCTGATCATGGTGACGCAGTTCGTCGGCTTCATGGCCGCCTTCCGCGAGCCGGGTGGCCTGCATCCCATGATTGCCGGCACGCTCGGCGGCCTGCTGACGACCTGGGTGACCTTCACGCCCTGCTTCCTGTGGATCTTCTTCGGCGCCCCGTTCGCCGAAGCGCTGCGCGGCAACAAAGCGTTGTCCGCCGCGCTGGGCGCGATCACGGCTGCGGTCGTCGGTGTGATCCTGAACCTCGCGATCTGGTTCGCGCTGCATGTCCTCTTCGCCCGGCAGACACCCGTGAGCTGGCTCGGCATGTCTGTCAGCGTGCCGGTGCCTGCATCACTGAACGCACCGTCTCTCGTGCTGACGGCCGGCGCGGTGCTGGCCGTCTTCCGCTTCAAGGCCGGGATGATCCCTGTGCTTGGGGCATGCGCGCTGGCGGGCATGGCCTATGACCTGCTCGTCGGCCTGCCGAAGTTGTGAGGACAGGGCCCTCGCGCGGGAGACAGGCGGGGTGTAGGCTGCAGTCGCATCGTTGCCCGGAGAGACCGATGCGCCGTCTCGCTCTCGCCCTGATGCTTGCCGCCAGCCTCGACGCACCTGCCATGGCCACCCAGAAGGATCCCTCGCTCGACGGGTTGTTCGACCGGCTCCAGACGGTCACCGACCCGCTGCAGGCGCAGCTGCTGATCCAGGCGATCTGGGAGACGTGGACGGCGTCCGGCGACCCGGCGCTCGATGCGCTGATGGCGCGCGGCCTGGGCCAGATGCAGGTCCGCGACCTCGACGGCGCCGTGGCCACCTTCACCGCCTTGATCGACAAGGCGCCCGATTTCGCCGAGGCCTGGAACAAGCGCGCCACGGTGCAATGGATGCGGGGCGACCACGAGGCCTCGGTCGCCGACATCCAGAAGACGGTGGCGCTCGAGCCGCGCCATTTCGGCGCCTGGTCGGGGCTGGGCATGATCTTCGAGGAGCGCGAGCAGTACGAGCCGGCGATCCGCGCCTATGAGGAATGCCTCAAGTACAACCCCTACGCCGAAGGCCTGCGCGCCCATATCGAGGACGTGAAGCGCAAGGCGGCGCGGCAGAAGACGTGACAGCGCCGCTGTGGGCACAGGTGCGTCCCACCCGTCGGCCTGATATGAAGGCCGCCGACGGGTTCATGGCCGCGGGGGGCCGCACCGATGCTGATCGCGCACATCTCGGACACGCATATCAAGCCGCAGGGGCAGCTCGCCAATAATGGCCGGGTCGACACGGCGGCGCATCTCGCCAGAGCGGTGGCGCATCTCAACGCGCTCAAGCCACGGCCCGATCTGGTGCTGGTGACCGGCGACCTGGTCGATGCCGGATCGCCGGCGGAGTACGCCCACCTCAAGGCGCTGCTGGCGCCGCTCGCGATGCCGGCATACCTGATCCCCGGCAACCATGATGCGCGCGACCCGCTGCGCACCGTGTTCGCCGAGCATCGCTATCTGCCCGCCGAGGGCTTCCTGCAATACACCGTCGAAGGCCATGAGCTGCGGCTGGTCGCGCTCGACACGCTGGTGCCTGGCGAGGGGCACGGCGAGCTGTGCACGGCCCGGCTCGACTGGCTCGACGCGCGGCTGGCCGAGTCCAGCCAGCCGACGATCCTGTTCATGCACCATCCGCCGTTCGACAGCGGCATCGCGGTCATGGACAATGACTATGGCCTGCGCGACGGCGCCGACCGCCTGGCGCGGATCGTGCGACGGCATCCGAACATCGAGCGGGTGCTGTGCGGTCACCTGCACCGGCCGATCCAGGTCCGCTGGGCCGGCACGATCGCCGCGACAGTGCCCAGCACCGCGCATCAGCTGACGCTGGACCTCGATCCTGCCGCGCCGCTCACCTTCGGCTTCGAGCCGCCTGCCGCCTCCCTCTATCAGTGGCGGCCGGGCACCGGGCTGGTCAGCCATCTCAGCTATATCGGCGACTACGGCGGGCCGTACCCGTTCTGACGGGTGCCGCCGGATCCGTTGGAGCGACACATGCTGCAGCTCGGTCGTACCTTGAAGCGCCAGCGCCTGCTGCGTGGCCTGAAGCAGAGCCACGTGGCCGAGCTGCTGTCGGTGACGCAGGCGACGGTTTCGCGCTGGGAGCGCGGCATCCATCCGCCGTCGCCGGCGCAACGGCAGGCGCTGATGGCGCTGATCGGCGGCCCACCGCCGGGCGGGGGCGATGCGGCGCTGCGGCGCCTGGTCGAGTCGTCGAGCCAGCGCGTCCACCTGATCTGCGACGAGAGCCATCACCTGCTCGCGGCCTCGCCGGCGCGGACAGCGGAGTGGGGCGCGCCGGCCACCGCGCTCATCGGCCGGTCGCTCTGGCCGTTCGCGTCACCGGCCATCGCGGCGGCGGAAGCGCGCCTGGACGAGCTGGGCTGGCGTGACGGCGCTGTCCGCGCCGTCGCCTTCCGCACGCAGGCGACGCGCGATCCCGTGGTGCCGATCGCGCCCGGCGTCGTGCTGTGGGAGCGCCTCCGCCTGGAGGACGGCAGCGAGGCGCGCCTGGTCAGCACCCTGGCGGCAGCAGCGCCGCTGCCGCCGGATGTCGTGTGTATCTGAGCTCAGCCCCGAGAAGGGCTGCTACTTGAGCACGTAGCTGCGATGCACATAGCCGCCACCCGTGCCGGCGCGCGACTCCAGCAGCTGCGCCTTGTCGGCGTCGCGGGTTTCGATGGTGACGCCATGCGCGAGCTGCCGGTCGGCGCGCTTGCCGCTTTCGGCGGCGCTCAGGAAGGCGCGCACGGCATCGACCGAGGGTGCCGCCGGCGAGGCGCCGTCCTTGCGCTCGGCGACCGCTTCGATGGTGCTGGCCTGCAGCAGCTTGGGCCACATCTTGCGGAACAGCTCGGGCGCGCCATAGACGTCGGCGCTGTTGATCTGGCCGTTGATGGCGAAGACGAAGCCGATCGCATCGGGTGTTCCGTCGACCGCACCCGCGAGCGCCGTGACGTAGGCCCCGGTTGTCTTCTTCAGCGCCTCGTTCTCCATCGAGAGCTGCAGGCTCGATGCCGACTGTGGCGCAGCGACCGTGACCCCGACATTGCGCTTGAGCTTCTCCTGCATGTCGGCGACGCCGCGCCACACCTTACCCTGGCTGCTGCCGACGCTGCCGGCGGCATCATTGGCCTGCACGCGCCGTCCGCCGGTCGAAGACTGGGGCGTCGGCGTATTGGCCGCCATCAGCGGCGCACGGGCCGCGATCTTCATCTCGCGTGAAGGCAGCATTGTCGCCGAACGGCTGAACGTCTTGGCGTCCTCCTTGTCGCGCGGCGCCCAGCGGCCCTGCTCGACACAGAACGAGGCGATCGACACCTTGCCCGAGCGAGGTGGCAGGATCAGGTCGACCGATAGCACACGGTCCTGCTGGCCGCCTTTGACGATGTCGCCCGACTGGATGAACACCGCGTCGGCGCCCACGTTCTCGACCTCGAGCTGGTTGACGCTGCCGGTCTCGATGACCCGCACCAGGCCGCGCTGCAGCGCTTCCTGCAGCGTGATCGGTGGCTTGCCGGCGAGCCCCGGCTTGCCGTGCACCAGGAAGACCGTAAGGTTTTCGTGGGTGTAGGGGCCGGAGAAGCGGTAGTCGGCGGCGCTGAGATCGGCGCCCAGCGAGGGTGGGGCGGTGACGGCAAAAGCGACTGCGGCGAACGCAAACGGCGCCCATCGGCGCAGAATGCCCGAGACTGCCATGACGATGCCTCCCGTTGTCTTTGACAAGGGATTGTCGCGCCACGTTTTCGGCGAAGGCGCGGTGGCGATACGGCGGGATTGTGGCGGCCGCTATTCTTGCCGGCACGCGGCATATTTCATCCGCCGAGTCGGCTCCGGGCGAAGTTTACTGGCATGGGCAAGGTCTCTTTCGACCTCGCCAGTAATGCTCAACGTGGTGACTTGGAAGGCTTTTCGCCCAGCCACCGGTCGAGCCGCTTCCAGATGCCCTTGAGCTCAACCAGGGTGCGATCATCGGCGGTGACCCGGCCGGTGACGAAGACCAGCTCGCGCGTCACCCGGCTGACCGCGCCGGTGCATTCGATCCAGTCGCCCGGCCGCCCCGGCGCGACGAAGCTGGCGGCCAGGTCGACCGTCGAGCTGGGCTGCTTGCCGGCGGCGAAGAACGCCAGCGCGCCCAGGCACTGGTCCGCGAAGGTGACCAGCATGCCGCCATGCACGATGCCGCCGATATTGAGATGCTTGTCGGCGACACGGAAGCCCCAGGCGAAGGTGCGGCCGTCCCGGGGCTTGCGTATGTAGAGCGGGCCGACCAGCCCGCCGAAGCCGCTGGCATCGCGCAGCAGCTCGAAATGCGGCGGGACATCGGCGGCAGCGGCTGCATTGCCGGCGTCGGGCGGCGTCATGCCGCCGACCCGGCGCGCTTGGCGCCGTCCCAGTCCTTCAGCGCCACCGAGGCGCTGTAGCTCAGCAGCTTCTTGCCGCCCTGGGTCACGAGCCCGGTGGTGAAGCCCAGCGAACGGGTGACCCGCGCCAGGTCGACCGTCGATTCCAGCGGGACGCCCAGCGTGCTGCTGCCGGCCAGGAACTCGGCCGAGAAGGTGGCGGTGTAGGGCGCCTTGCCCGTGTTGGCCGTGATGCTGGTGCAGAGCGCGTTGTCGGCGAAGGTCATCAGCATGCCGCCATGGAAGGACGCGCCCGAGTTCTGCATGTAGGGGAAGGTCGGCTGCAGCACATGCACCTGATCGCCGGCCTGCCGGTAGAAGGTGGGGCCCAGCAGGGTGGTGAACGGGCTGGGCCGCAGCACGGGCGCATAGCCCTCCGGCAGCGGCACGTCGGCAGGCGGCCCGGGTGGGCGCGTGCCGCCGGGCACGACCGCCAGGCCGCTGTCGTTGCGCCGTCCCATGGCCTTGTCGCGCGCGACATGCCGGCACACGCCGCTATAGGTGGCGAGCCGGCGCCCCTGCTGCGTGACCGAGCCGCGCACGAAGGCGAGCCGGCCAGTGACCTGGGTGGCTTCGCCCATTGATTCGATAGCCGGGCCGATCTGGCCGCCAGCAAGGAACTGGACAGTCAGGCTCAGCGTCATGGCGAAGCTGCCCGGCATCTGTCCGCCCGATGCGGCGTAGCCGGCAGCCGAGCACAGCGCGTAGTCGGCGAAGGTCAGCAGCACCCCGCCATGCAGGACGCCGCCACCATTGGCGTGCCGCTCCTGGGTCGGCATCACGCAATGAATGCCGTCGTTCTGGCGCTGGTAATAGATCGGCCCAACATAGTCCTCGAACGGATCGCTCGGGTCATAGAGCTTGTAGCCCGACAGATCGGGCGCCAGCAGCGTATCCGGCACGACAAATCCTCTTTGAACGGACGTTCGCGCTGTATTACGGGAAAAGGTGCAGGGACGGAAGCGGCCGGCCGATTTCCGCCCTGCGGACAGCAAGGAGCGCACCGTGGCAGAGCACAAGGTCGAGATCGTCCGCGAGTCCCGCAACGGCGGCATCGTCGCCCATGTGATGTACGACAATGCGCGGCGGCTCAACATCGTGAACCCGCCGGCGCTGGCCGACCTCGTGCGGGCGTTCGAGGACATCGCCCGCGACGAGCAGGTGCGCGTGGTCGTCTTCTCGGGTGTCGGCGGCAAGGCCTTCATCGGCGGCGCCGACATCAAGCACATGGCGGCGCTGAAGACCGCCGACGAGGGGCGTGCCTTCATCACGTCGATCCACAAGCTCTGCCAGGCGATCCGTGATTGCCCGGTGCCGGTGATCGCGCGGCTCGAAGGCTACACGCTGGGGGCGGGGCTCGAGGTGGCGGCGGCGTGCGATATCCGCATCGCCACGGAAAGCGCCGCGTTCGGCATGCCCGAGGTCAGGGTCGGCATCCCCTCGGTGATCGAGGCGGCGCTGCTGCCGCGCCTGATCGGATGGGGACGCACCTCATGGCTTCTGATGGCGGCGGAGAACATCGGCGCCCGCAAGGCCGAAGAGTGGGGCCTTCTCGAGCAGGTCGTGAAGACCGCGGAGATCGGCGCCGCGATCGATCGTTGCGTGCAGTCGATCCTCGAAGGCACGCCCAAGGCGATCCGGGCGCAGAAGGCGCTGATGCGGCGCTGGGAGGAGCTGCCGCTGTCCGGCGCCATCCAGGTCGGCATCGACTCCTTCGCGCAGTCCGTGACCACGGGCGAGCACACCGAGAAGATGACCGCCTTCATCAACCGCAAGCGCGGGTAGGTCACACCGTCATGTCGAGCGCAGCGAGACATCTCCCGTGTATGGAGTCTCCGTTCGCGGAAGATTCCTCGCTGCGCTTCGAATGACAGTTTTCAGGTATGGATCGGGAGGAATGATCATGGGCGGCAAGACGGTCCGCATCGGCGGCAGCTCAGGCTTCTGGGGCGACACGGAGACGGCGGCCATCCAGCTCGTGCGCCACGGCAAGATCGACTACCTCGTCAGCGACTATCTGGCCGAGGTCACGATGTCGATCATGGCGGCGCAGAAGATGCGCAACCCGCAGGCGGGCTATGCCACCGACTTCGCGACCGCGGTCATGGCGCCGCTGGCGCGCGAGATCGCCGACAAGAAGATCAAGGTGGTGACCAACGCCGGCGGCGTGAATCCGCAGGCCTGCCGCGACGCCGTGCTGAAGGCCTGCGAGGCCGCCGGCGTGAAGCTGAGGGTGGCGGTCGTGCAAGGCGACGACCTGATGCCGCAGGTGCAGCGGTTCCGTGACGCCGGCATCAAGGAGATGGATGGCGATGCGCCGCTGCCGGCGAAGATCACCAGCATGAATGCCTATCTCGGCGGCTTCCCCATCGCGCGGGCGCTGGCCGAGGGGGCCGACGTGGTGATCACCGGCCGCTGCGTCGACTCGGCCGTCACCCTGGGGCCGCTGATCCACGAGTTCGGCTGGACGATGGAAGACTACGACCGGCTCGCATCCGGCACCCTGGCCGGGCATATCCTGGAGTGCGGCGCGCAGTGCAACGGCGGCAACTTCACCGATTGGCAGCTGGTGCCGGACTACGACAACATGGGCTTTCCCATCGCCGAGGTCTCGGCCGACGGCAGCTTCGTGCTTTCCAAGCCCGACGGCACCGGCGGCCTGATCACCACCGCCACGGTCGCCGAGCAGATGCTCTACGAGATCGGCGATCCGCGCGCCTACATGGTGCCCGACGTGGCCTGCGACTTCACGCAGGCGCGCTATGAGCAGGTCGGAAAGGACAAGGTGCGGATCTCAGGCGTGACGGGACGGGCGCCGACCGACAGCTACAAGGTCTCGACCACCTGGCCGGACGGCTTCAAGTTCGCCTCGATCTTCATGCTCAGCGGCATCGACGCGGTGGCCAAGGGCCGCCACAGCGCCGAGATGATCATCAAGAAGACGCGCCGCATGTTCCGCGAGAAGAACCTGGGCGACTACCGCGAGGTCAGCATCGAGGTGATCGGCGGCGAGGACACCTACGGCCCGCACAGCCGCGCCGCCGATGCGCGCGAGGTGGTGGTCAAGATCGCGGCACGGCACGATCAGAAGGAGGCGCTGGGGCTGCTGGGCCGCGAGATCGCGCCCATGGCGACCGGCGGCGTGGTCGGCATGTCGGGATCATTTGGCGCCGGCCGGGTCGCGCCCTCGCCGGTGATCCGCATGTTCTCCTGCCTGGTGCCCAAGACGATGGTGCCGGTCACGGTCGAGCTGGAGGGCAGGACCATCGCGGTCGACCCTGGTGCGCCGCCGGGCGGCTTTCATGCCGGCCTGCTGCCGCAGGAGGCACCGCCGGCGCCGCCGTTGCCGATGACAGGCCCCGACGCTGCGACCGAGACCGTGCCGCTGGTGGCGCTGGCCTATGGCCGCTCCGGCGACAAGGGCGACAACGCCAATATCGGCATCTTCGCGCGCAAGCCGGCCTACGAGCCGATCCTCGATGCCGAGGTGACGGAAGAGGCGGTGGCGAAGTGGTTCGCGCACCGCATCAACGGCAAGGTGACGCGCTGGCGTCTGCCCGGCATCGGCGGCTTCAATTTCCTGCTGCGCGAAGCCCTGGGCGGTGGCGGCATGGCCTCGATCAAGGCGGATCCGCTGGCCAAGGCCTTCGCCCAGATGCTGCTCGACATGCCCGTGCGCGTGCCACCGGCGGTTGCCGGGGAGCTCAAGGCAGCACAGAAGGCGGCCTGAATCCCCTCTCCCGCGAGCGGGAGAGGGAGGGGCCCACGCGCAGCGTGGGAGGGTGAGGGCTACAGACAAGATGCCTCGTCTCTAAGCCCTCACCCGCCGAACGCTTCGCGTTCGTCGACCTCTCCCGCCTGCGGGAGAGGTGAAGATGTTCACTTCACGACGATCGGCCGTCGCGCCAGCACCTCGCTGTCGCTGGTGACGTAGCGCAGCTCGTATGCGCCCGGATCGGCCGGCAGGACCAGCTTGCCGTCCTCGGGCTCGGTGCCGTTGGTGTTGAAGTACTCGGTATAGGCGCTCTTCTCTGCGTCGGGGCGTACGACAGTGATGAAGTCGCCCTCGTTGTTGGGCCCGGTCCACGTCACCCGGATGCGGGCGCCGGTCGGCGCGGACGCCGGCGCCGCCAGCGTCGCTGTGACGGCAGTGACGGTGATCGGCCTGCGGGCCACGACCTCGTTGCTCTGGCCGGTGACGTAGCGCAGCTCATAGCTGCCGGGCTGGCCGGGCAGCTTCAGCGTCTGCTCGTCCGGGTCGGCGTCCCTGGTGTTGAAGTACGTGCCGTAGGCGCTCTTCGGCTCGTCGGGCTTCACCACCGTGATGAAGTCGCCGTCGCCGTTGGGGCCGGTCCATTTCACCTTGATGTGTGCCCCGGCCGGGCCGTTGGCCGCCGCCTCGATCGTGGCCCGCGTCGTGGTGGCCACGATGCGGTGGCGGGCGAGGACCTCGTTGCTCTGGCCGGTGACGTAGCGCAGCTCATAGGTGCCGGGCTGGTCGGGCAGGCGCAGCGTCTGCCCGTCAGGGCTGGCATCCCGGGTGTTGAAGTAGTCGGTGTACTCACTCCTGGCCGCGTCGGGCTTGACCAGGGTGATGAAGTCGCCGGCGTTGTTGGGGCCGGTCCAGACCACCTTGATCCGGCTGCCGGCGGGCGCGCTTTCCACCGCCTGCAGCTCGACCTGGGCGGGAGCCGCCACGACCGTGCGTCGCGCCAGGATCTGGTTGGTCTCGCCGGTGACGTAGCGGATCTCGTAGGTGTCCGCCTTGTCCGGCACGCGCACCTTGGCCGGACTGCCATTGCGCGTGTCGGCGTAGTCGCGATAGGCGCTCTTGTCGGCGGCCGGCGGCACGACCGTGATGAAGTCGCCGGGGCCGTTGGGGCCGGTCCAGCCGACATCGACCGTGCCGCCGATCGTGATCGTCTCGACCGCTTCCAGCGTGGCCAGCGCCGGCGTCACGTCGATCGGCTGGCGTGCCAGCGCCTTGCCCGCGGCATTGCCATAGACGACGTCGTAGCGGCCGGGCTTGTCCGGCGCCCGCAACGGCGCTGGATTGCCGGCAGCTGTCTCGGTCATGTTGCCGCTGTCGCCCTCGGTGCCGGGCGCGACAAAGGCGATGTAGTCGCCCTTGGCGTTCGGGCCGGTCCAGGCGACCGAAAGCGCGCTGCCGGCGGTCACGGATGCCGGTGCTGTCAGCGTTGCCTTGGGCAGTGCCGGGTTGGGTGCCGGGCGCGCCGGTACCGGCGGCGGTGTCGGCGCGGCGGCCGCGCGTCCGGCCTGTGTCAGCGCTTCGTGCAGCGCGGCTGCATCCTTGGCGCTGAAGTACGTGCCGCCGGTCGCGCGGGCAAGGCAGCGCAGGCCGCCTTCGTCCTGGCGCTGCACGTTGAAGCCGATGACGTGGGTCCGGAAGTCGACACCCAGCTTCTTGAGCTCGGCGCCCACGGCGCAGGGATCGGCCTTGCAGGTCTCGATGCCGTCGCTGATCAGGATCACCGTGGCGCTCTGCTCGGTGAAGCGCAGCGACTGGGCCGCCTGCCTCACGGCCTCCGACAGCGGCGTCATGCCCTTGGGCTGAATGCCGCCGACGACGGTCATGACGCGCGTCACATCGAGCCTGCCGGCGGGCACCAGCAGCTCGATATCGCTGCAATCGTTCTTGCGCCGGTGCCCGTAGGCCATCAGCCCGACCTCGACCTTGGGGTCCCAACCCTTCAGCAGGTCACCCAGCGCCTCGCGCGCGATCGCGATCTTGGGCCGCCCGCCCACCGGGGCCAGCATGCTGCCGGAGGCGTCGAGCACGATGATGGTCCGCGGCGGCCCGTCGGCGTTCTTGCTGGCGGTGGGCTGGGCGGTCGTGGGACCGGAGGGAAAGGTGGCAGCGAGGGTGGCAACGACGACGACGGACAACCAGGCACTGACGCGCACGCGCATATCACCTCCGGTGAGAAACCGGCGGGACTATCGTCGCAATGCCCGTTCCATGCAAACAAAGGCTGTCATCCCGAGCGAAGCGAGGATCTTTATGGATCGAGGATCCATTTCGCTGCGCTCGGGATGACGGTCGTCTCCGCCTCAGCTCACGGGCGTGCCGGCGCGCGCCACCGTGCGCCAAGTCTCGAACGTCTCATCGCCGATGCCGTCGAGCATGGCGCGCAGGGCACGCATGACCGGCAGCGACGCCGCATCGCCGCCGATCGCCAGCGCCAGGTCGAGGTCCTTGCGTATGATGGCCTGCAGCGAGTTGAAATCGGCTCGTGTCGGCGCCCAGGCGGCGTAGGCGTCGCTGGCATCGCGAGCGCCGTGGGTGAAGAAGTTCCGGCCGCTGCTGGCCTCGAACACCGGCACCGCGTCCTCGAGGCGAAGGCCATTGTCGAGTCCGATGCGGTAGGCTTCGGCCGCGACCATGATGCTGGCGATGCCCATGGCGTTGTTGACGATCTTGGTCGCCTGGCCCGCGCCCAGCGCACCGCATCGGAACAGGCTCGTGCCCATGCTCGCCATCAGGGGCTGCAGGGCGTCCAGGTCGTCGGCGCGGCCGCCCATCATGATCGCCAGCGTGCCGTCGCGTGCCTTGACCACGCCGCCGCTGATCGGCGCGTCGACGACACGGATGCCCAAAGGCTCCAGCTCGCGCTGCAGCTCGTGCATCGAGGCCGGCGCCACCGTGCCCATGACCACGAGCAGGGGCGGTGTCCCGGACAGTCCGGCGCGCAGGCCGCCTTCACCCAGCGCCACCTGTCGCGCCTGGTCGGGCGTCGCGACGAGGATGATCACCACGTCGCAGCCGGCGCAATCGGCCGCCCGCGTGGTCGTGGCGACACCGAGCTCGGCGAAGGGCGCCAGCGCCTTGTCGCTGGTATCGCAGACGGTGAGTTCGTAGCCGGCCGCGTGGATGCGCCGGGCCATGGGGTTGCCCATGGCCCCGACGCCGATCACCGCCACTTTCCGGATGGTCATGGCCGGCTCCTCAATGGATGGTGACGCCGCTGTCGACCGGCAGGACCTGCCCGGTGACCACGCGCGCTTCGTCGGAGCCGAGGTAGACCGCCATCTGCGCGATGTCGAGCGGCTGGCAGGGGCCCAGCAAGTGCGTGTCGGACAGGCCGCGAAGCTCGGGACGCTCGGCAAGCAGGCGCGCGATGCGCGGCGTCAGCACGAGGCCGGGCGCGATCGCGTTCACGCGGATCTTGTTGGCGGCATACTCGGCCGCCATGGAGCGCGTGAGGGATGAGACGCCGCCCTTGGCAGCTGTGTAGCAGTCGCGCTCCGGCAGCGCCATCTGCGCCACCATGGACGACATGTTGATGACCGAGCCGCCGCCCGCCTTGATCATCTCGGGGATCGCGTGCTTGCAGCACAGGAACGTGCCGTAGAGGTCGAGCTTGATGACGCGCCAGAACTCGGAGTCGGGCGCGTCCGTGACCCGCGCGTCGGCGGCGCTGGAGCCGCCGGCCACGTTGCACAGCACATCCAGCCGGCCGAAGCGTGCGACTGTCTTGGCGACCGCGGCGCGCACGCTGTCGGGATCGGTGATATCGCAGACCAGGGCGAAGCCACGATCGCCGGCCGATGCGGCCTGCAGCGACTCCTGCACGCCGTCGGCCAGGATGTCGACGGCCGCGATCGAGGCGCCTTCCTCGATATAGCGCGCGCAGATCGCGCGTCCAATTCCGCCGGCCGCGCCGGTGATGAAAGCGACCTTGCCCGTGAGCCTGTTCATCAGCCTTCCTCTCGTCTCGGGTTGCCGTTGGATACTTGACGCTGCAGGGGGTGTTGGCCAAGGCATTTCCGGGCTGTGTGCCGGCCGGGATTGACCGTCGGCGGCGCCCGGGATAGGTGCGCTGTGAGGCGGACACGGGAGGAGCGCATGGACGTGATCGGCTATCGACGGATCGTGCCGGGCACGCAGCCGGAATATCTGCATCCGGCCTATGCGTCATCGGTGAAGCGCGCGCCGGGCAGGAAGCTGGTGCTGCTGCCGCAGACCCTGAGCGAGGTGACGGGGCCGGTGTTCGGCCATGACCGGGTCGGACCGGACGACAACGATCTGACCAAGGGACATGACGGCGCGCCGATCGGCGAGCGCATCATCGTCACCGGCCGCGTGCTGGACGGCGACGGCCGGCCGGTGCCACACACGCTGGTCGAGCTCTGGCAGTGCAACGCCACGGGCCGCTACCGGCACGACAACGACCAGCACGATGCGCCCCTGGATCCGAACTTCACCGGCGCCGGGCGCGCGATCACCGATGCTGACGGCATCTACACGTTCACCACCATCAAGCCGGGCGCCTATCCGTGGCGCAATCACCACAATGCCTGGCGGCCGCAGCACCTGCATTTCTCGCTGTTCGGCCCGAGCTTCATGACCCGCCTGGTGACGCAGATGTACTTCCCCGGCGATCCGTTGCTGCCGCTCGATCCGATCTTCAACTGCGTCACCGACGCACGGGCGCGGGAGCGCATGATCTGCAGTTTCGACATCGACGCCACGGTGCCGGAGTTCGCGCTGGGCTACCGCTTCGATATCGTGCTGCGCGGCCGCGATGCCACGCCGATGGAGGCCTGAGATGGCCAAGCTTACGCCCACGCCGTCGCAGACTGTCGGCCCCTTTTTCGCCCTGGGCCTGACCTGGCTTGACACGGTCGATCTGGCCGCGGGGGCCGCGGCCGGCGAGCGCATCGTGATTACCGGCCGCGTGCTCGATGCCGATGGCGCCCCGATCCCGGACGCCATGCTGGAGGTCTGGCAGGCCGACGCCCACGGCCGGTATGCCCACGCCGAAGACACCCAGGACAAGCCCAAGGACAAGGTATTTGCCGGCTTCGGCCGCATCGCCACCAACAAGGACGGCGTCTTCCGCTTCACCACCATCAAGCCCGGTGCGGTGCCCGGTCCCGGCAACAGCCTGCAGGCGCCGCACATCGTGGTGGCGCTTTTCATGCGCGGCATGCTGCGCCATCTCTACACGCGCATCTATTTCTCCGACGAGGCCGGCGCCAACGATGCCGATCCGGTGCTGGCCCTGATCGAGGAGGCCCGCCGCGCCACCCTCGTCGCCACGCGGGCAGACGGCGCTGCCGAGTATCGCTGGGACATCGCCATGCGCGGCGATGCCGAGACGGTGTTCTTCGACTGCTGATCCGGCGGCTGCCGCAGGCGGCGGCAGCGCCGGTATCGACTCTCAGGCCGGGGTGGCGGGCGCCACGCCGGCCTCATGCTGTGCCGACTCGATGGTTCGGTTGGCCATATCGCGGAAATTCTGGCGCTGCTGCTCCAGCGCGAAGCTGAAGGCGTAGAGACGGCCGATGGCGTCGACGGGCAGGGCCCGGGTCACCCCCTCGCCGCGCAGCGTCAGCAGATCCGCCGTGTAGGCATCGAAAGCGGCGTCGACCTCGGCCAAGGACGGTGGATGCCGGCGACTGGAGAGCGCGCTTGCGGTGCCGGTCATGAAGGCGTCGGTTGCCGACGAGACACGCGCCAGCGCCGGCGTCAGGCGTGAGGCCACCGGTTCGGGCAGGGGGGCTCCGGCGGTGCGGCGGATCATGACCAGGTCGTGCCGCAGGCGCAGCAGCGTGCGCAGGAAAGGCTCGGGGTCGGGCGCGTCCGTCAGATGGCTGCGCCGCTCTCGCCGCGCCTCCTCGGTCGCGGTTTCGACCTTGTTGATGGCGCCGCGGATCGCATCCAGCTGGCGCTGGACATCATGGGGATCGGCACGCTGGATCAAGCCGGCCAGCAGGGTGCGCTGCAGGGTGGCGAGCAGCAGCAGCGTGCGGCCGGCGGCGCTTGCCAGCACGCCGTGAGCCCGGGCCGGCAGCACGAACAGCGAAACGACGATGCCGACGGTGCCGCCCAGCGCCACTTCCAGCGCCCGGTCCAGGGCCGCCTCGACGGGCCCCGCATGCATGCTGGTGGTGCCCAGCAGCACGATGATCGCGGTGATCGGCGCAACCCGGAAATTGACGCGCAGGGCTGCCAGCAGGGCCAGGGGCGCCAGAGCGGCGGTCAGCGCCACGCCGACCGTCACCGGCTCGGTGTGCGGTACAGCCAGCGCAACCACGGCGCCGTAGGCGCCGCCGATGAGCGCGCCCAGGAGCTGGTCCATGGCCATCTTCAGCGAGCCGCCGACGCTGGCCTGCATCACGATCACGGCCGTGAACACCGCCCAATAGGCTTGCGGCAGGTTGAGCAAATGCCCGATCGCGAAGGCGACGACGCCGGCCACGGTGACGCGCCCCGCCAGGCGCAGCTCCGATTGACGACGCCCGATCCATCCGCCGGCCTGTCGCCACGCCTTCGCGATTGGTTCCATGCACCTCTCCCCGGATCAGGGCTGCGGTGCGCGAGTATGGCTCAGGTTGGAGCACCGCGGCACGGGATTGCGCCCTGCCTGACGGTTCGGCTGGCTGTGGAAGCCGGCCTGTGCCTAGGATGAGGCATGACACCCAATTCGCGCCATCTTGCCCATGCCCGCAACATCAGCGCCGACGACAACGGCGGTCCGGAGCCATCGCCGTACCAGCGCTTCACGCGCCTCGCATGGGCGGCATTGCGTGAGCATACCCCCGGCACCCTGCAACCCGAGGATCTCGCCAGGCTGCGCTCCCTCAATGACCGGCTCGACCTGAGGGAGATCGACGAGATCTACCTGCCGCTGTCGCGGCTGCTGGCGCTGCATGTCGCGGCGAGCCAGGCGCTTTCCCAGGGCCGTCGCCGCTTCCTGGGCACGAGCGACGGCAGGGTGCCGTACATCATCGGCATCGCGGGGTCGGTGGCGGTCGGCAAGTCGACCACGGCGCGCGTGCTGCAGGCCCTGCTGGCACGCTGGCCGGACATGCCCAAGGTCGACCTCGTGACGACGGACGGGTTCCTGTTCCCCAAGGCGGTGCTCGAGCGCGAGCAGCTGATGGAGCGCAAGGGCTTTCCCGAAAGCTACGACATGCCGGCCCTGCGCCGCTTCCTGCACGACGTCAAGGCGGGCAAGCGCCATGTCGCGGCGCCGGTCTATTCGCACCTCACCTACGATGTGATCCCCGGCGAGCAGGTGGTGGTCGACCGGCCCGATATCCTGATCTTCGAAGGCCTGAACGTGCTGCAGCCGGCGCGCCTGCCGCGCGACGGCAAGGCCATTCCCTTCGTCTCGGATTTCTTCGACTTCTCGATCTATGTCGATGCCGACGAGGACGTGCTGAAGCGCTGGTATATCGCGCGCTTCATGACCCTGCGCCAGACCACCTTCCGGGACCCGCGCTCACATTTCCACAAATACGCCGCGCTCGACGAGGATGAGGCCGTCGCCACCGCGACATCGATCTGGAACCGGATCAACCTGGTGAACCTGCGCGAGAACATCCTGCCCACCCGCCAGCGTGCCAACCTCATCCTGCACAAGGGACAAAGCCATCTGGTCAACGAGGTGATGCTGCGGAAGCTGTAGCCTGGAACGCCTTCAGCGCTGCGCTGGCGATCGCGGCGCCCCATTCCTGCACGAAGTGGCCGCCATCGGCGATCTCCATCGGCGGCGGGCAGCCGCGGATATGCCGGCGCAGGTCGGCCATCACCGGTGGGCCCAGCACCAGGTCCTTCATGCCCACCGCCATGAAGCTTTGTCCCGACCAGTCGGTGCGCCACCAGTCCCGTGCGCGGCGCGACAGGGCGGCGCCGTCGGCTTCGGGATGGTCGCATACCAGGTTGGGGAAGCGGCGCACGCCGGCCTTGTGGCGCGCGTCAGGAAAGGGCGCATCGTAGGCGGCGGCTTCGGCGTCGCTCAGGTGCGGACAGGCGCGCTTGAGCAGGGCGCCGACCGCCATGTCGGGTGACCGGTTGCTGAAGGCGCGCCAGGCCAGGAACGCCTCGCCCAGCGGCGCGTCGCCGGTCGCCAGCATGGTGTTCATCACCAGCAGCCGCGTGAAGCGGCCAGGCATGTCCATCGGCAGGGTCAGGCCCAGCAGGCCGCCCCAGTCCTGGCAGACCAGGCAGATATTGCGCAGGTCCAGCCGCTCGATGAAACGCATCAGGAACGCACGATGGAAGCTGAACGTGTAGACCGCTTCGTCGCTGGGCTTGTCGGACCGGCCGAAGCCGGGAAGGTCCGGGGCCACGACCCGATGCCCAGCAGCCGAAAAGACGGGGATCATCCGCCGATAGAGGTAGGACCAGGTCGGCTGGCCGTGCAGGCACAGGAAGGTGGTGGCGGCGTCGTGCGGCCCTTCGTCCAGGTAATGCAATCGCAGCCCGGTGAAAGGATCACCAAGGTCGTCGAGGTAGTGCGGCGCGAAGGGAAAGCCGGGCAGGCCGGCGAAGCGATCGTCGGGGGTGCGCAGGGCAGCGGCCACGGTGGTCTCCTGGGCTATTGTCCGACTTGAAGCGAGCCCGAAAAGCCTTACAAGTCAACTCGTTATGACTGACGAGCAGGACAGGCCCAAAGCCGGCGGCGGCCGCGCCGCCGAGCGGGCCGAACGCGAGCGCCGGCTGGCCCAGGCGCTGCGCGACAATCTGCGCCGGCGCAAGGCGCAGACGCGCGCCAAGGCTGACGACAACGGGCCAGGCGGCCAGGCCAAGCCGGACGATCCCCAGCGAAGCGGTTGAGCCCTCGGGGACGCGGCGCTACAACCGCAAACGCGCCGCGGTCCCCTCCGGCGGCGCCAACAGGGGTGGTGGCATGGCGATCATGTCGGATCGCTGGATCCGCAAGATGGCGCTCGAGCACGGCATGATCGAGCCCTATGTGGATGGCCAGAAGCGCGATGGCGTCATTTCCTACGGGGTCTCCTCCTACGGCTATGACGCGCGCGTGGGCGACCAGTTCAAGATATTCACGAATGTCGACAGCGCCGTGGTCGACCCCAAGGAGTTCAGCGCCAACAGCTTCGTCGATCGCCAGACCGACGTCTGCATCATCCCACCCAACAGCTTCGCGTTGGCCAGCACGGTCGAATATTTCCGCATCCCGCGCGACGTGCTGGTGATCTGCGTCGGCAAGTCGACCTACGCCCGCTGCGGCATCATCGTGAATGTGACGCCCCTGGAGCCTGAGTGGGAAGGCCACGTGACGCTGGAGTTCTCCAACACCACGCCGTTGCCGGCCAAGATCTACGCCAACGAAGGCGCCTGCCAGTTCCTGTTCCTGCAGGGGGACCAGCCCTGCGAGACGTCGTATCGGGACAAGGCGGGCAAGTACCAGGGGCAGCGCGGCGTGACGCTGCCGCGGATCTGAAGGGCACGGGTAATGGATCGTATTCGCGTACGCGGAGGCGTCTCGCTGCAGGGCGCCATCCAGATTTCCGGATCGAAGAACG
Source organism: Vineibacter terrae (assembly GCF_008039615.1). Classification (GTDB taxonomy): domain Bacteria; phylum Pseudomonadota; class Alphaproteobacteria; order Reyranellales; family Reyranellaceae; genus Vineibacter; species Vineibacter terrae. Next base: position 174,879 of record NZ_VDUZ01000008.1, read on the forward strand.
CGTCGCTGCCGCTGATGGCCGCGGCGCTGCTGACCGATCAGCCGCTCGTCCTGCACAACGTGCCGCGGCTGGCCGATATCGGCACCATGATCGCTCTGCTGCAGCAGCATGGCGTCGAGGTCGAAGCGGCGCCGGGCGAGAACGGTCATCGCCATGGCAAGACGCTGACCCTGAACGCGGCGAAGATCACGTCGACCACCGCGCCCTACGACATCGTGCGCAAGATGCGCGCCTCGGTGCTGGTGCTGGGGCCCTTGGTGGCACGCTGCGGCCAGGCACGAGTGTCGTTGCCCGGCGGCTGCGCCATCGGCACCCGTCCGGTCGACCTGCACATCGCCGGCCTGCAGGCGCTGGGCGCCACGATCGAGCTCGACGGCGGCTACATGGTGGCGACGGCGCCGCACGGGCTGCGCGGCGCGAAGTATGTCTTCCCCAAGGTCTCGGTGGGCGCCACCGAGAACCTGATGATGGCCGCCTCAATCGCCCGCGGCACCACCATCCTGGACAATGCCGCGCGCGAGCCCGAGATCACCGATCTGGCGCACTGCCTGATCGCCATGGGCGCCCGGATCCAGGGCGTGGGCACCGAGACGCTGCGGATCGACGGCGTCGAGCGCCTGCGCGCGGCCACGCACGCGGTCATCCCCGACCGGATCGAGACCGGCACCTTCGCCATGGCCGTGGCGATGACCGCGGGCGACGTCGAGCTGGTGGGCGGCCGCATCGACCTGCTCGAGTCGGCGATCGACACGCTGCGCGGCGCCGGGGTGGAATGCACGCCGACCAACGCGGGCTTCCGGGTGTCGCGCCGCAACGGCGCGCTGCACGGGGTCGACGTGATGACCGAACCCTATCCGGGCTTCCCCACCGACCTGCAGGCGCAGATGATGGCGCTGATGTGCCGGGCGGAGGGGGCCGCCATGATCACCGAGACGATCTTCGAGAATCGCTTCATGCACGTGCCGGAACTGATGCGCATGGGCGCCAACATCAACATCCATGGCGCCTCGGCGATGGTGCGCGGCGTGCGGGAGCTGCGCGGAGCCGAGGTGATGGCCACGGACCTGCGCGCTTCGGTGTCGCTGGCCATTGCTGCCCTGGCGGCCAAGGGCGACACCACGCTGCATCGTGTCTACCACCTCGACCGCGGCTACGAGCGCCTCGAGGAGAAGCTCGCGGCCTGCGGCGCCGATATCGAACGGGTCAAGGGTTGAGGCGGGCCATGACCGGCAAGCTCCGGCTGCGCGCCTTCGATGCCGACGACCTGCAGGTGATCTCCGCCGCCATGCAGGACGCTCTGGTCGCGATCAAGGATATCGGCTGGTTCGCCGACGAGAAGCGGCTGGTGCTGGTCGCCAACCGCTTCCGCTGGGAAGTGCCGGCCGATGCCGACGGCGCCTGGTCGCGGACCCACAGCGCCCTGGTCTTCCACGAGCTGGGCGGGGTGCGGCATGTGGACATGCCGCTGGGCGAGCCCGATCGCATCCTGGAGCTGCTGTCGGTGGGGGTCGAGGCCGTCGAGCCGGAAAAAACCACCGTGCTGCTGCGCTTCGCCGCCCACCGCACGATCCGGCTGGAGGCGCCTAAGCTATTGTGCCACCTGGAGGATCTGGGCGAGCCTTGGCCCACGAGGTGGCGCCCGGAACACCCCGGCGCCGAGGTCGACGCCGCCCGCTGAGTATGGTAGGCGACCGGCCCATCCTGCCGGAGCCGGTCTCCCGGAGTGTGCGACGTGAACGACGTGGTGGGGGGCCGTGGCGCCCCGATGGCTGAAAGCGCGAGCGACAAGCTGATCCTGGCCCTGCCCAAGGGCCGGATCCTGGCCGAATCCGCGCCGGTGCTGCATGCCGCCGGGATCGACCCGGAACCGTCGTTCCACGACGAGGATTCCCGCGCGCTGCGCTTCACGACCAACCGGCCGGATATCGACATCATCCGGGTGCGTTCCTTCGACGTCGCGACGTTCGTCGCCTTCGGCGCGGCGCATCTGGGCATCTGCGGCAGCGACGTGCTGATGGAGTTCGACTTCACCGAGATCTACGCCCCGGTCGATCTCGGCATCGGCCGCTGCCGGCTGTCTGTGGCCGAGCCGGCCGATCTGGCGGCAAGCGACGACCCGTCGCGCTGGAGCCATATCCGCATCGCCACGAAGTACCCCGAGCTGACCAAGCGGCACTTCGCAGCCCGCGGTGTGCAGGCCGAGTGCATCAAGCTCAACGGCGCCATGGAGCTGGCCCCGACCCTGGGACTCTGCCACCGAATCGTCGACCTGGTCTCCAGCGGCCGAACGCTCAAGGAGAACGGCCTGAAGGAGATCGAGCGCATCGCCGAAGTCTCGTCGCGCTTCATCGTCAACCGGGCGGCGCTCAAGACGCGGCCGGAGGCCATCGGCGCCTGGATCGAGCGCTTCCGCGCCGCCGCCCATGGCGCCGTCGCCGATGCGGCCTGAGGCGGAGCGCGACCATGTCTGTCGACTCTGACGGGCCTCTGCGGCTCGATGCCCGTGCGCCGGACTTCGAGACGGCGTTCGCCGCCTTCCTGGCGCGCGATCGCGACAGCGGCGCCGATGTCGATGCCGTGGCGCGCGATATCGTGGCCGACGTACGCCGGCGCGGCGATGCCGCTGTCATCGAATATACCACGCGCTTCGATCGCATCGCGGTGACACCCGGCACCCTGCGCCTGAGCGCTGCCGAGATCGATGCGGCGGCATCGGCGGCGGCGCCCGAGGCGCGTGCCGCGATCGAGTTCGCAGCTTCCCGCATCGAGGCCTATCACCGGCGGCTGCTGCCCACCGACCTCGACTTCGTGGACGCGCAGGGCGTGCGCCTGGGCGCGCGCTTCACGGCCCTGGACGCCGTCGGCCTCTACGTGCCCGGCGGCAAGGCGGCATATCCGTCATCGTTGCTGATGAATGCTATTCCCGCCAAGGTTGCCGGCGTGCGCCGCATCGCCATGGTCATGCCCACGCCGGGCGGGGCGCTCGATCCCCTGGTGATGTGCGCGGCGCGCGTCGCCGGCATCGACGAGATCTACCGTATCGGCGGGGCGCAGGCGGTGGCGGCGCTGGCCTATGGCACAGCCACGATCGCGCCGGTCGACAAGATCGTCGGCCCGGGCAATGCCTATGTCGCCGCCGCCAAGCGGCTGGTGTTCGGCAAGGTGGGCATCGACCTGATCGCCGGCCCGTCGGAGATCCTGGTGGTTGCCGATGCTGCCAACGACCCGTCCTGGATCGCCGCCGACCTGCTGTCGCAGGCCGAGCATGATGAGGCCGCGCAGTCGATCCTGATCTGCGACGATGCCGCGTTTGCCGATGCCGTCTGCCGCGCGGTGACGGGGGAGCTGAAGCGGCTCGATACGGCGGAACGGGCTGCCAAAAGCTGGCAAGGCAACGGCGCGGTGATCCTGGTGCCGTCGCTGCTCGACGCTGCGCCCATCATCGACCGCATCGCCGCCGAGCACGTCGAGCTGTGCCTGGAGCCAGGGCCCGCCGAGACGCTCATGCGCCGTATCCGCCATGCCGGCGCGATCTTCCTCGGCCGCCATACGCCGGAGGCGGTGGGCGACTACGTCGCCGGCACCAACCACGTGCTGCCGACATCGCGTACGGCGCGCTTCTCCTCGGGACTGGGTGTAGCCGATTTCCTGAAGCGCACATCCATCGTGTCCTGCGATGCCGAAGCGCTGGCCCGGATCGGTCCGGCCGCCGTGACCCTGGCGGCGGCCGAGGGCCTGCCGGCGCATGGCCGCTCCGTCTCCATCCGGACGAACCGGGCATGATGCTCATGTCAGGAACGCGTGCCGCACATGCCGGACCCGTGCGGGAGGATTGCTAGCACCATGTCGGCCGCACGCCAGGACCGGGTCATCGACATCGTGCTCGACGAGGACACGATGGCGGCGCGGTCGGCGGAAGCCGAGCACGAGCGTCAGGTGGCGATCTTCGACCTGCTGGAGGAGAACAGCTTCACGCTGGCCGGGCTCGATGGTCCGTACCGCCTGCATCTCGCCATCCACGAAAGCCGGCTGGTGTTCGACGTCCGCCACGAAAGCGGCCGCAAGCTGCGCGACATCGTGTTGTCGTTGACCCCGTTTCGCAAGGTCGTGAAGGACTATTTCATGATCTGCGAAAGCTACTATGCGGCGATCAAAAAGCTCAGCCCGTCGCAGATCGAGGCCTTGGACATGGGCCGCCGGGGCTTGCACAACGAGGGCTCCGAAGTGCTGCGCGAGCGCCTGGCCGGCAAGATCGACGTCGATTTCGACACGTCGCGGCGGCTGTTCACGCTGATCTGTGCCTTGCTCGCCCGGGCTTGACGGGCTCCCGATGAGCGAACTGCCCTCCAGCGTGCTCTTCGCCTGCACGTTGAACTCGGTGCGCTCGCCCATGGCCGAGGCCCTGGCCAAGCGCTACTACGGCAGGCGCGCGTATTTCGATTCGGCGGGCGTGCGCGCCGGCGATCTCGATGGCTTCACCGTGTCGGTGCTGGATGAGGTCGGGGTCGACATTCATCGCCATACCGTGAAGACGCTGGACGAGATCGATCCTTCGGAGTTCGAGCTGATCATCACGCTCTCGCCCGAAGCGCATCATGCGGCGCTGGAGCTGACGCGCGATGCGGCCACGCAGGTGGAGTACTGGCCGACGCCCGATCCGAGCGTCATCGAGGACGACCGCATGCGGCGGCTGGAGGCCTATCGGCAGGTGCGGGACATGCTGGGGCGGCGCATGCGGCAGCGCTTCGGCGCCAGCGGCGCGGTCGAGGTTTGATGCCGCGGCGTTGGTCCTGCCGCCTTGACTTCACCCCGCCCGGACGCCATCAAGTGGCGCCGCCGCCGGCATGGCCGGCGGCTCCATCGATGTCCCAGCGCCAATCGTGCCGACCTTGACCGCCTATCCGCTCGTGCTGGCATCGGCCTCGCCGCGGCGCCTCGAATTGTTGCGCCAGATCGGTGTGACGCCGCATGCCGTCGATGCGGCCGACCTGGACGAAGCGCCCTGGCGCGCGGAGCTGCCGGCGGCCCATGCTCAGCGCCTGGCCATGGCCAAGGCGCAAGCCGTGGCTGTGCGGCACCCCGGTTGCATCATGCTCGGTGCCGACACCGTGGTCGCCTGCGGCCGGCGTATCCTGCCCAAGGCCGAGACCGAGGCTCAGGCGCGGCAGTGCCTGGCGCTGTTGTCGGGCCGGCGGCACCGCGTGCTGGGCGGTGTCTGCGTGATGGGGCCGGGGAACGTGCAGCGCCGGGCGCTGGTGACGAGCGCCGTGCGCTTCAAACGCTTGAGCGCCACCGAGATCAATGCCTACATCGCCAGTGGCGAGTGGCACGGCAAGGCCGGCGGCTATGCCATCCAGGGGCGGGCCGCAGCGTTCGTGGCGTTCATGTCCGGGTCGTACAGCAATGTCGTGGGCCTGCCGCTGCACGAGACCGTCAACCTGCTGAGGGGCGCCGGATGGTGGCGCGACACGGCATGACGAGATACCACCGCGCGGCCGCGGCGGCCCGGTTGGCGCCGGGGCGCCAGCCATGAGCAGCATCGACCGCCTCGTCTGTCATGAGACGCCCGGCGCGACGCTGCTGGCGTCGCTGTCGGGCGGGCGGCTGGTGGAGGTGGCGGTCGCCACCAGGGACCATGCCGATCTGACGGGCGCGGTGATCCTGGGCCGTATCGAGCGCTTCGTGCCCGAGCTGGACGCTGCCTTCGTGGATATCGGGGCGGCTCGCGCCGGCTTCCTGCGGCGCACCGACATGATGGGCTTCGACGGCGAGCGTCCGCCGGCGGGCCTGCCGATCCTGGTGCAGGTCACGCGCGATGCGCTGGAGGACAAGGGCGCGCGGCTGACGATGAATCTCGGCCTGGTCGGACGCTATCTGGTGTTCCACCCGCATGGCGAGGGCACCCAGTTGTCGCGCCGGGTGCCTGACAGCGCTGCGCGCGACCGGTTGCTGCAGGCGATGGGAGATATCGGTGCCGATGAAGGTGGCTGGGTAGTGCGCACCGCCGCCGCCGGCGCGCCGCGCGAAGCCGTCGTGAACGAAGGCCAGGGATTGCTGGTTCGCTGGGACGGCCTGCGCACGCGCGCGCTCGCACAACGTCCGCCGGTCGTGCTCGTGTCGGAGCCGCACCCGTTGCTGCGGGCCGTGCGCGACCGCGGCGGCACCCTGGCCGAGATCGTGCTGGATGACCGGGCGCTGGCGCTGCAGGCGCGCCGCACGCTCGATTCGTTCGACGATCGCGGTGAGCTGCGGCTGGTGATCGGCAATGGCGATGTGCTGGATACGCACGACGTCGCCGGCCAGATCGAGGCCGCGCTGCAGCCGCGGATGGTGCTGCGATCGGGGGTCGAGATCCTGTTCGAGCCCGGCCGCACGCTGTGCGCCATAGACGTCGACAGCGGTTCGGCCGGGATGCGGCAGGGACAAGGGCCGCGCACCGCGCTCGAGGTCAACCTCGACGCCGCCGAAGAGATCGCGCGGCAATTGCGCTTGCGCAATATCGGCGGCATCGTGATTGTCGATTTCATCGACATGCGGGCGCAGGGCGACCGGGCCCGGGTGCAGGCGGTGCTGGCCGAACGCGTGGCCGACGATCCGGTGCCGACGCAAGTCGTCGGGATGACGCGGCTGGGCCTGATGGAGATCACGCGGGCGCGCCGCGGCCCGAGCCTGGCGCAGGCGCTCGATGCGTTCGAGCGTGCCAACGCGGCGGGCGTGGCCGGACCCGCCGACCGCGGCAACACGGCAGAAGAGTCATGAGCGACCGACCGTCGCTGCGCATCGTCAGACGTCAGGCGAAATGCCCGATTTGCGGCAAGCCTGTCGAGGCGGCGCATCGCCCGTTCTGCTCGAAGCGTTGCGCCGACATCGATCTTGGCCGCTGGCTGAACGAGAGCTATCGCGTGCCTGCCCATGAGCGGCCGGCTGACGACGGCGACGACGAGGACTGACCGCACGCGCCGTCGGTCTTGCTCGGCCCATCCCTATGCCGTGCGTGGCGTGTTCAGGAGGCGGCGGGAGGCGAGCGAGACTCCGCCGCCGACGATCCAGATGCTTCCGACAACCAGCTTCACGATGAAGCCTGCCTCGTTGGCGGCGAGCGCCCCAAGGCCGATGTTGAGGATGCCGAGCGTCAGCCCGACCCAACCCATCACCGCGAGCTGGTGCCGGTACTTGACAACGAATTCGGCGTGATCGCCCTTGAAGTTCTTGCGCATCCAGCCGCTGCGCACCTTGCGCGCCTCGATCGGGGTCCAGACGCACAGCACCAGCGCCGCCAGGAGCGTGATCAATTCCAGCATGTCCGTCTCCCCGGCGTCAGAAGCTGCAGCCATAGGCGGCGGATAGCGACGTCTTCATCGTCTCCATGGTCTGGCGGCAGGTGCCTTCCATCTGCCCCTTCGACTCGGGGCTGCTGGCCAGGGTCTGCTTCCAGCTCGAGCGCATCTGGTCGATCGACTCGAGGATCGTGCCGCGCTGCGCGGCCGGCATCTTGTCCCTGGCGCAGACCGCGTACTTCTCCAGGAACTCGTCGCACACCGCGATGCCGACCTTCTCCTGCGCCAGCGATGGCGTTGCGGCAAGCATGACAGCGCCCAGCACCATGCCGGGAATCAACGAACGCATTTGGCCTCTCCTTCACGTCGTGCTGAGCAACATGAGCAAGCGCCCGCTCGGCGGTGAAGGAGGTGCCTCGCTGGACCTGAAGGGTCCAGCGCACGATTGTTTCGTTTGTTGCTGCTGTTTCGTCCGTTACTGAACGGACAGCCCGTACAGCTCGGCGACGTTGTCGTGCAGGATGCGGTCGCGCACGTCGGCCGACAGGTGGCTGGTCTGCTCCGCGATCACCTTCTGGCTGTCGGGCCAGGTCGAGTCGCTGTGCGGGAAGTCGCTGGCCCACATCAGGCGCTCGTGGTTGACGTGGTTGGCGAACTGGAATGCCGTGAAGTCATCCTGGAACGTCATGAAGATGTTTTCGCGGAAATAGTCGCTGGGCATCTTCTCCAGCTCGCGGCCCTTAAGCCAGTGCCGGTGCCGCTTGTAGGCATGGTCCATGCGGTACATGTAATGCGGCGCCCAGCCGGCATCGGCCTCGGCGCACACCACCTTCAGCTTGGGATGCCGCATGAAGACGCCGGAGAAGACCAGCATTCCCAGGATGTCCTGGTTGCCGCGGATGATCGACAGGAAGGCGTTGATCTTGGGGCCGCGCGGCTTGGCGAGGCCGTCGGTCTTGGAGGTCAGGATGTGGAACGACAGCGGCAGGGCGAGATCGACGGCGGCTTCCCAGAACGGGTCGTAGATGCGGCTGTCATAGTCCTCCTGGCCGGGGAAGCCGGGGAGCATGACGCCCTTGAAGCCCATCGCCTTGATGGCGCGCAGATCCTCGATGCCTTCCTCGACGGTGCGCACCGCCGTCTGCCCGAGGCCGAAGACGCGGCCGGGGGTCTGCTCGCAGAAGCTCTGCAGCCAGCGATTGTAGGCCTCCATGCAGGCGCGCTTGTAGTCGAGATCCTCGTGGTTGCAGAGCACCATGCCGACCGAGGGATAGATCAGCTCGGCGGCGACGCCGTCACGGTCCTGGTCGGCCAGGCGTGCCTCGGCGTCCCAGCCGCCGCGGTGCAGCTCCTCGAAGCGGGCGCCCGTGGTGCTCAGCTCGGCGGGCGGCCGGCCGGCGCCCGACGAAAGGGAGACCGGAATGGTCGAGGTCATTCCGGGGACGATGTACATGTCGCCGCGCACGGGATCGCGGGTCATGCGCGGGGCGCGGTCGCGATAGGCCGGATCGATGTGGTCGATATAGCAGTTGGGCGGTTCGGTGATATGCGAATCCGCCGAAATCGGCCGCTTGGGCATCGCGTTTCCTCCGAGTATCGGGCCTTTTGTGACGGAAGTGTCACTGCCGAGATGGCGCCTTGTAAAGGCGCCAGGGGCATCCTTTCGGCAAGCCTGCCATGATGCGAAGGCCGCGTCGCGAGGCGAAAGCGCGATCGGCGCCGTGCCTCTGGACAGGCGATGGGCCGTTCCCTATAAGCGTCACCGCCAACCGGCGGGCAGCCCCGCCGCACCCCAGGATCCGGCACAGCGATGATGCCGGTGATCGACGGGCCCAGGTAGCTCAGTTGGTAGAGCATGCGACTGAAAATCGCAGTGTCGGTGGTTCGATTCCGCCCCTGGGCACCATCCTCTTTTCAATCAGGCGCGATCTTGGATTGGGCCTCGATTAACGCCTCTGCCGGTCGTGGTGCGCGGCGATCAGGCGCGCCACGGCCATCGTGACGCGCTTGCCTGTGGGAATGTGCAGGAATTCGTTGGGCCCATGGGCATTGGAGTGAGGGCCGAGCACACCGGTGATGACAAACTGCGTGCGCGGGAATTTCTCGCCCAACATGCCCATGAACGGAATCGAGCCGCCTTCGCCCATGTAGGCCGGTGGCTTGCCGAAGGCATCCAGTGATGCCTGTGCCACCGCCGCCTCGAGCCAGGGTGCAAGCGCCGGTGCATCCCAGCCGCTCTGTCCATCTTCGGCCTCGAATTCGACCATGGCGCCGTACGGAGGGTCCGCCTCCAGCGCCTGCTTGATCGCCTGCACGGCCGTCTTGCCGATAAGCGTTGGCGGTATGCGGACGCTGAGCTTGGCGGTCGAAACCGGCAGAAGCACGTTGCCGGCATTGCCGGGCGCAGGGTAGCCGTCCATTCCAACGACGGCGAGCTGCGACCGCCAGGTGCGGTTGAGGACCAGTTCCTCGGTGTCGTCCCGCATCGGCCGCGTCGATCCCGCAAAGGGAAAGCGATCGTAGACGGCATCGCCGAGTATGCGGGCCACCTCCCTGGCTTGTGCGATGCGTTGCGGCGGGACCTGAACACGGAGCTCGGATAGATTGATCTCGCCGGTGTCCTCGTCCTCGAGGCGCGACAGGAGGCTGCGCATGATGCGAAAGGAGGAGGGCACGACGCCCGACGCGTCGCCGGAGTGCACACCCTCCGTCAGCACGCGCACCGTGAGTGTGCCGGCTGCGATTCCGCGCAGGGATGTGGTGAGCCACAGCCGTTCGTAATCACCACAGCCCGAGTCCAGACATATGACAAGTGACGGGCTCCCGATGCGGTCGATGAGATGGTCGACATAATAGGGCAGATCGTAGCTGCCGGACTCCTCGCACGCCTCGATCATGATGACGCAGCGAGCGCGCGGCACCTTCTGCTCGTGCAGCGCGCGAAGCGCGGCCATGCATGCAAAGATCGCGTAGCCGTCGTCCGCGCCGCCGCGGCCATAGAGCCTGTCGTCCTTTAGGACCGGTTGCCAGGGGCCGAGTCCCTCCGACCAGCCGACCATTTCAGGCTGCTTATCGAGATGGCCGTAGAGCAGGACGGTGTCGCTGTTGTCGTCGCCAGGCAGATCGATGAGCAGAAGGGGAGTGCGCCCCGGCAGCCGGATCACCTCCAGCGTGGCGCCTGCAAACGCGCCGAGCTGCTGTCGCGCCCAGTTTTCCATCAGCTTCACGGCGTCTTCCATGTAGCCGTGTTCCACCCAAAACGGATCGTAGGCAGGCGACTTGTTGGGAATGCGGATGTACTCGGTAAGCGGGGGCAGTATCGAGCCCTCCCAGAAGGTCTCGACGAAATGCGTCAGGCGGGCGATGTCCATTCAAGCGTTCCCATTCTCAATCTAGGCCGACGTTGCTGGGACGACAGTAAGCGGGCGATCCGAATGAGGGAAGTTGCTTGGTTCGAGAATTCGGGCCGTGGTGACTCTTGCTGCAAACAGGGTGTTCGAGTCGTCCGCGATTCACTCGTTGACTCGAGCCCGCTCATGCGCAGTATTCTTTTTCAAGAATAGAATTCTTTATAGAGAATATCAGCGCCCATGGATTTCTCCTTCTCCGAGCAGCACGTCGCCGTGCGGGACACCGTGCGGCGCCTGTGCCAGTCAGAACATCAGCCGCTGATCGCGGCGGCAGAGGAAAACGAGGTTCTGCCGCGGCATGTGTTCGCGCGCTGGGGCGAGCTCGGCCTGCTCGGCGTCCGCTACCCTGAAAGCGACGGCGGCAGCGGCCTCGACAAGATCAGCGACTGCATCGTGCGTGAGGAGCTGAGCTATATGAGCCAGGGCTTCGCGTCGAGCTGGTCGGCGCACAGCCATCTCGGGATCTGGCCGATCTGGAAGGCCGGCACGGACGCGCAGCGGCAGCGCTTTTTCCGGCCCGCGGTGCAGGGCAGCAAGATCGCTGGCTTCGCGCTCAGCGAGCCCGACGGCGGCTCCAACATCCGCGCGCTCAAGACGCGAGCCGAGCGCGTCGCCGGCGGCTGGCGGCTGAACGGCAGCAAGCTCTACATCACCAACGCGCCGATCGCCGATTTCCTGTTGGTCGCGGCGCGCACGGCGCCCGAGCTCAGGGGCGATGCCGTCAGCCTGTTCATCGTCGAGCTGCCGGCCAAGGGCATGGTCATCCACAAGCTGAAGAAGGAGGGCATCCGCGCCTCCGAGACCGGCTTGATCCATATCGAGGATGTCTTCGTGCCCGACGACTGCGTGCTGGGCGAGCGCCTGGGCACCTACCCGGTGATCCTGGAATCGCTCAGCGAGAACCGGGTCGGCGTCGCGGCCAACGCGCTGGGCATGGCACGCGCGGCGTTCGATGCGGCCACCGCCTACGCGCGCGACCGCCTGGTCGCGGGCCGGCGCATCGGCGACTACCAGGCGATCGGGCACAAGCTCGCGGAGATGTCGGCCCAGATCGAGGCGGCCCGGTGGCTCGTCTACTACGGCGCCTGGCGCGTCGACCAGAACACGCTCGATGCGGCGACCGCGGCGCGGGTGAAGCTGATCGCGAGCGAGACCGCGGTGGCCGTGAGCGAGCAGGCGATCCGCATCCACGGCGGCGCCGGGATCATGCGCGAGTATCCGGTGGGCCGTATCCATCGCGACGCGCTGGTCTACGTGATCGGCGAAGGCACCAGCGAGATCCAGAAGAACATCATCCTGCGCGAGCTCGGCTTCAAGCCCTGAGCCGCCGCGCATCCTCTTCGCATCGTCCTATACGACAACCAAGGGAGGAACCGCGCATGAAGATCATCCGCTGGCTCGCCGGCTTCGCTGCCGTCGCGAGCCTCCTGGCTGCCGCCGGGCCCGGCGCGGCGCAGCCCTGGCCGAGCAAGCCGATCCGGCTCGTTGTGCCCTATGCAGCTGGCTCCGGCAGCGACATCGTTGCGCGCATTGTCGCCGACCCATTGTCCCGTGCGCTGGGCCAGCCGATCGTCGTGGACAACAAGCCCGGCGCCAACTCGACCGTCGGCACCGAGGCCGTCGTGACCTCGCCGCCCGACGGCTACACACTGGGGCTGATGACGAATGCCGGCCTCGTCGCCAGTCCGGCCGGGCTGACCGGCGGCGTGCGCTACGATCCGGCCAAGGACCTGGGCTACGCCACGATGGTCGGATCGGTCACCTATGTCTGGGTCGTCAACACCGATGTCGCTGCCAGAACCGCGCCTGAGCTGATCCGGCTGATCAAGGCCAGCCCCGGCAAGTTCAACTATGCCAGCGGCAACACCGGCGGCATCGCCTACGGCGGCACGATCAAGAACACCTACCAGCTCGACATGACGCACGTGCCCTACAAGTCGGTGCCGCCGGCGCTGGTCGACCTGATCGCCGGCAACGTGCAGGTCATGGTGGCCGACGTGGCCGCGTCGCTGGCCATGATCAGATCTGGCAAGGTGCGCGCGATCGGCGTGCCTACGGCGCAGCGCAACCCGCTGCTGCCCGACGTGCCGACCTTTGCCGAGAGCGGGCTCGCGACGCCGCCCGACATGTCGGGCTGGTGGGTCCTGGTCGCGCCCGCCGGCACGCCCGATCCGATCCTGGATCGCCTGAACCAGGAGGTCGTGCGGATCCTCAACACCGGGACGGTGCGGTCTGCGCTGCTGCAGGCCGGCATCGTGCCGACACCCTCGACGCGCCAGCACGCGGTGCAGTACCAGGAGGAGCAGCTCCAGGTCTGGAGGGCGATCGTCAAGGATCTCAACCTCAAGGCCGAGTGAGCTGCGCGAGCACGATCCGATGCCCCCTGGCGAGCCAATGCCCGAGAAGCTGGTCGGCGCTCTGATCAGCGGCCTCGCCGTGCTGCGTTACCTGGTGGCCGCGCAGGCGCCTGTCGGGGTCACCCGGATCGCGCGGGATCTCGAGCTCAACCCGAGCACGTGCTTCAACCTGCTCAAGACGCTCGTGCACGAGGGGCTGGCGGTGTTCGACGAGGCCACCAAGACCTATGCGGTCGGCATGGGCTTGCTGGCGCTGGCCAAGGGTACGCTGGAGCCGGTGAGCTACATCGCGATGGTGCGGCCCCACTTGCGCGAGGTGGCGGTGAACCATCGCGTGACCTGCACGCTGTGGCACGTGATGCGGGGGGAACGCGTGGTGCTGGTCGACCGCGCCGACAACGATGCGGCGATCAGGGTCCATATGAGCATCGGGCAGCGCCTGCCGATGTACATCGCGGCGTTGGGCCGGTGCATGGCCGCGCATTCGGGGTTGACTCCGTCAGAGTTGCGCGCGCGTTTTGCGAGGCTGCGCTGGGAGGACGAACTGACCTTCGAGACCTATCTGGCCGAGGTCGAAGAGGTGCGCAAGCGTGGCTATGCTGTCGACCTGGGTCGTTATGTGAAGGGCGTGACGACAGTTTCGTCCGTGGTGCTCGACGCGCTGGACAAGCCGGTGATGGCGATCAGCGCGGTCGGTTTCGGTGCGCAGATGAGCAAAGCCCGCGTCAAGGCGCTCGGCGAGGATCTCCGCCACCGCGCGGCCGGGATTTCGGCTGCGATGGCTGGTCAGAGCCGGTCCCGCAGTTGAGAGCGGAGGCGACAGATTTCGATCGGCTTGAGCATGCCGTTGGTCGATGCTAGGTCGACACTGCGGGGACACCAGACGGAGGGCAGGATGCCGCTGCGATGGACGGTGGACCACGGCGCCAAGCTCATTATCGCAACGGCAAGTGGTGGGCTCGCGCGCCAGGATTTCGAGAGCTACATGGCTGCCGTGGCTGCGGAAGGCGCCGTCGGCTACCGCGTCCTCTTCGATGCGCGGTCGGCCACCGCCGATCTTCGGCCAGGCTATCTCACCGCCTTGAGCCAGGCCGTCAAGGATAGAAGGCGAGACGACGTGTCGGACGGCCGGATCGCGCTCGTCGTCGGATCGGACGCGGAGCAGGAGATGGGCGGATATTTCATCGACCGGACGGAAGGCCAGCGCGCGTGCCGTCTGTTCCGGGACGTCGAGGATGCCAGGGTTTGGCTCGGCGCACCGCCGCTGCCGCAGAACGTACCGGCTATCGGTGGAGGGTGAGGCCGCGACTGTCATCCCGAGCGCAGCGAGGGATCTCCCGCGAATGGCGCACCGTGCGTCGCTTGCTCCTTCGCTGCGCTCGGGATGACGGGTGTGTCAGCAACCAGCGACTCCAGGCCCCAGCACGACGTCACCCGGCCTTCTGTCCTCACCAGGCACGGCGGTGGGACGGAAGGCCTGTCTGCTATGAGCGCGGCGGCATGAGCTGGCTGCCCAGCACGCGAGCGCGGCCTGAGGCCTGATCCAGAGGGGCCATCACACAACGGCCTTGCATCAGCGCCGCGTCGATGAATGTCGGTTGTCCGCTCATGATCTGGACGACGAGCGGCGCTCTGGCGCCGCGGCAAGTCAGGGTGTGCGGGCCGCTTGCCAGGTCGACGCGCGTGTATGTGTTCTGTCCCAGTGTCGCGATCGACCGCGTATCGAGGCCGAGATCGAGGCCGTAGGCGCTCATCTCGTCGTTCGTGCGCACCACGTACAGCGCGCCCATCCCGGGATTGGTCCCGAACCGCTTGGCGTCGGCGTCCGTGACCGTCGTCACCGGCGGATTGGGCGTGCACGCCCCCAGGATCGCTGCACAAGACAACACGAATATCGCGCTACGCAAGGAACGCCTCCATCAGGTCCGATGGAGGGTAGCATGGCAGGCGCGGCGAGGAGAACAGCGAGACATCGTTGGGTACCCGCCGTCGTTGCCGCCGCCGCCGATCGGTCCCAGGCGCGAATCGCGGAACAGCCGCTGTATCTCGCGCTCCATTGAGTAGCCTGCGCCGCAGGCCGCGATGCATATGCGCTCCAGTTCAGCCCGCGCATCAGCGCCTTCCAGGTGCCGTTGAAGCCCTTCGAGCAGGGCCCGCGCAGCCCGCAACGGGAGTTGGTGCACCCCGGTTCGCTCCTGGCGATAGCGGTATCGGCGTGCCGCAGCGATGGGCCACCCGCTCTGTCGGACCAACGTTGGCCTGTGAAGTCTCGGGATCGCCGGTGTAGTGTGGCATCGGGTCCGACAGCGATGTCGACCGAGCCGAGGAAAGCTCTGATGGCCAGCCGACTTGCCGCCACGATGGATCGCCGCCGCCGGATCCGCAAGACCGTGCGCTACCTTGAGGCGCAATTGGAGGTGCAGCCGGATGTGCGGCTGTCGCTGGACGAGCTGGCAGACGTGGCCTGCCTGTCGCCGTACCATTTCATCCGCCTCTATCATCACGCGGTTGGCGAGACTCCGCAGGCGACCGTGCGGCGCGTCAAGCTGCGGGCAGCGCATCACCGCCTCATTGTGGATCGCAACGCCAGTGTCACCATGGTGGCGCTTGACACTGGCTACGACAACGCACAGGCCTTTGCGCGCGCGTATCGCCGTCAGTTCGGGGCGCCCCCCAGCATCCGCGCATCCGCCACGGACCGGCGCGCCGCGGTGGATGTGTCGGCGATCGTGTTTCCCCGAATGCGGCCGTGTACGCGGCAGATCGGCTCGCTGGCGGATCCCTGGGTGGCCTTCGACGAGTTGGTCGGCCACCTCACGCTGCAAGGCCTCCCCAAATCCAGCGAACGCCTGCTGGCGGTGCTGTCGCCGGACAGCGCCTTCACCCACGCCTGCGTCCTGGACAGCGCCAACACCCGCGAGCCGCTCCCGTTGGCGCGGCAGGCGGTAGGTGGCGGATGGCATGCCTGCCTGCGTGGCCTGCCACAGGAGGTGTGGCACCGCGCGCAGCACGACTTCCACTTGGCGGCGCTGCGATGCGAGGACCGGCCGTTGCTGTTGTACTATCTCAACGACCCCTCGTACCGGTTGGACGACGAGCAGCGCATCGAGCTCTTCGTGCCGCTTCGGCCGGACGCCGCGGTCGACGAGATCGCCCGGGCATTCCCCCTCACGACCACCGCCGGCGCCATCGCCGCGTAGGGTAGTGGCAACGCGGCGCAATTGCGCAATCCCGGCACTGCGGACCTGACTCCGCTTCGCTAGCGTCTGCTCCCGCGCACGAGCCGCAGGGCCTGCTGCAGGCAGGCAACAGCGTCGGGGAGGGGTCGTGGATCGCAGACGTTCCGGTGTGCCAGCGATGGCCTTGACGCTGTCGGCGCTGATGACGGCAGGCAGTGCCGCCGCCCAGACGTCGCCGCTGCCGCCCCAGCTCCCGGCGGCCTATGTCGAGGCCATCCGCTCCCCATTGCGCCATCCGCTGCGCGAAGCCGGTGTCGTGCGCAGCCGCCAGACGGCCGGCGCGCGGGCCGACGGCACACCGTTGATGGTCGACCTGACGCTGCCGCGGCAGGAGGCGGGCAAGCCGGTGCCCGTGGTGGTCCTGGTCCATGGCGGCTTGTCGGACGAGGCGCCGATCAAGCCGTCGGCATGGCAGGTCTATCGAGACTGGGGCGCGGTCCTTGCGGCCAGCGGCGTGGCGGCGGTGATGTTCGATCACACGCTCGGTGTTCCCCGGCGTCGGCTTGACCAGGCGATGGGGGAGGTCGACGCTGTCCTGGCGTGGTTGGCGAAGGAAGGGGCGAGCCGCGGGCTCGACCTGCAGCGGGTGCGGGCCTTCGTCTTCTCGGCCGGCGGCCTGCTGGTGCCCGAGCTGCTGAGCGACGGCCGTCCGGTCCGCATCGACAGCGTGGCCATGTTCTACCCCTCGACGGGCATCGTGCCGGGCAGCCCCAGCGCCGCCGTCGTCGATGCGGCGGTCGGCGAGCGTATGAGCCTGCGCGCCGCGGCAGCAAGGCTGGCCAAGCGGGGCACGCCGTTGCTGATGCTGCGGGCGGGAAAGGATGAGATCCCCGGCCTGCTGGCGATGCTCGACGAGACGACGACGGCGCTGCTGGCCGCTGATGCGCCGGTGGAGGTCGTCAACCTGCCGGCGGCGCCGCACAGCTTCGACTATCGCCTCGATCGGCCCGACGTGCGCGCCGGCATCGACCGGGCGCTTGCCCTGGCCGGCCGTCCCTGATCCGGCCAGCGGCAACCGCGCGGGGCAAAGACATCATGCAGGCCTATATCATTCGGCGATTGCTGGCGCTCGTGCCGACCTTGCTGTTCACCAGCGTCATCGTGTTCATCACCGTGCGCCTGATCCCCGGCGATGTCATCGATCTGATGCTGACGGAGAACGACATCGGGGCGACCCGGCAGTCGCGGGTGCAGATCGAGGCGGCGCTCGGCTTCGACAAGCCGATGCACGTCCAGTACTTCCGATGGATCGGCGCTGTGCTGCTGGATGGCGATCTGGGGCGCTCCCTGTGGCAGACCACGCCGGTCACCGAGCTGGTGATGGAGCGCCTGGCGGTCACCTTTGAGCTCGGGCTTATGGCGCTGCTGATCGCGCTCATCGTCGCGCTGCCACTCGGGGCCTACTCGGCGATGCGCCAGGACACAATCGGTGACTATGTCGGCCGTTCCTTCGCCATCCTGATGCTGGCCATCCCCGGGTTTTGGAAGGCCACCATGATCATGGTTTTCCCCTCGATCTGGTGGGGCTGGGCACCCGAGGTGGAGTTCACGCCGTTTCGCGATGATCCCCTGCGGCATCTGGGCCAGATGCTGATCCCGGCCGCGATCCTGGGCACGGCGATGTCCGCGGTCACGATGCGCATGACGCGCACCATGATGCTGGAGGTGCTGCGGCAGGACTATATCCGCACCGCCTGGGCCAAGGGGCTGGGCGAGAAGCTGGTTGTGATGCGCCATGCGCTGCGCAACGCGCTCATTCCCGTGGTCACGGTGATCGGCCTGCAGGCGCCGCTGCTGATCGGCGGCACGGTCATCATGGAGCAGATCTTCGTCATCCCCGGCATGGGCCTGCTGCTGCTGGAGGCCGTCAGCCAGCGTGACTACCCGATCATCACCGGTGTCTTCCTCGTCGTCGGCGTGGCTGTCCTGCTCATCAATCTCCTGGTGGATCTCAGCTACGGGCTGCTCGACCCCAAAGTGAGGTATGCCTGATGGTCGAGGTAGCCCAACCCGCAACCGGCGCGCTGACGTCGCGGCGGCGCGACGCTGGCCCTTTCGTGCGCTTCATCGTGCGTTTGGTGCGCGAGAAGCCGCTGGGCGCGTTCGGCGCTGCGATCTTCCTGCTGTTCCTGGCCTGCGGCCTGCTGGCGGACGTGGTCGCGCCGCACGGCATGAACCAGATCAACCCAATTGCGCGTCTGAAGCCGCCGTCACTGCAGGCGCCGCTGGGAACGGACAGCCTAGGCCGTGACATGCTGAGCCGGGTCCTCTACGGCGCCCAGCTCTCGGTGATCATCGGCTTCTCGGCCGCGGCGATCGCCACGGTGATCTCCGTCGTGCTGGGAGTCCTCACCGGGTATCTCGGTGGCAAGGTCGACATGGTCGTCCAGCGCTTCGTCGATGCCTGGATGAGCTTCCCGGACCTCGTCCTTCTCATTGTCGTAGTGTCCGTCATCGGACCCGGCATGCCGCAGGTGATCGGGCTTCTGGGCCTGCTGTTCGGCATCGCCGGGTCGCGCATCGTGCGCGGTGCCGTCATCTCGGTGCGCGAGAACATGTACGTGCACGCCGCGCAGTCCACCGGGGCCAGCACTCTACGCATTCTGTGGCATCACATTCTGCCCAATGTGACGCCGATCGTGATCGTGCTCTTCACCACGCGCGTCGGTGCCGTCATCCTGGCGGAGTCAGGTCTGTCCTTCATCGGGCTGGGCGTTCCGCCGCCGGCCCCGACCTGGGGCGGCATGCTGAGCGGTGCCGGTCGCGTGTTCATGTACGACGCGCCGTGGCTGGCGCTGGCGCCGGGGATCTGCCTCACGCTCGTGGTGTATGCCGTCAATGTGTTCGGCGACGCCCTGCGCGACCTGCTCGATCCGCGCCTGCGCAGCGCCCCATGAGCATTTTGAGGAACAGGGAGGGAAAGATGAGCAACAGCAAATTGCTGCAGGTGGCCCGCGCTGGCGCCATGGCGTGGACGTTGGCCACGGTCGCCGGCAGCGCGGCGGCGGAGAACGGCGAGACTCCGCGGTATGGCGGCGCCCTGAACATCGGGTCGGTGTACGTCACGCTGAGCGCCCTGTCGTGGGATCCCTATGATTGGAACTGGAAGGTGAACCACGATACGGGCTTCTATTTCGAGCAGCTGATCGCTGGCGACCTGTCGAAGTCGCGGAAGAACGGCGGCAAGCACCGGTTCGTCGCCGACGCCTCGCTGCCAAGCGACGGCTTGCGTGGCGAGCTCGCGGAAAGCTGGGAGTGGGAAGCCAACCCCCTGGCGCTCGTTTTCAAGCTGCGCCGCGGCATCATGTGGCCCGAAAAGCCCGGCGTGATGAAGACCCGCGAGTTCGTGGCTGATGACGTTGTGTTCAGCTTCAACAGGCTGAATACGAGTCCGCGGAAGCAAGCTGACTACTTCGACTTTGTCGACCGCGTCGAAGCGCGCGACCGCCACACGGTCGTCTTCCACATGAAGGCGTTCAACGCCGAATGGGGTGCGCGATTCGGATGGGGCTACAACTCGGCGATCGTGCCAAAGGAGCTTGTCGATGCCGGCCCGAGCAACTGGAAGAACGCCACCGGCACCGGGCCGTTCCAGATCGCCGAGTTCGTCCAAGGCGGATTCCAGACCTACGTCAAGAATCCAGATTATTGGGACAAGGAGCGCATCGGCAATACGGACTACAGGCTGCCGTTCGTCGACAAGGTGACCTATCGGACGATCAAGGACACGGCCACGCAGCTCACCGCGCTGCGTTCCGGCAAGCTGGACATCCTGGAAAGCGTCGGCTGGCGTTCTGTGGACGAGCTCAAGAAGAGCGCGCCGACGCTGCTCTGGAGCAAGCGGCTATCGACGCTGGGCCAGTATGTCGCGTTGCGTGTCGACTCCAAGCCGTTCGACGATATCCGCGTGCGGCGCGCGCTCAACATGGCCGTAAACAAGGACGAGATCGTTGCCGCCTACTACGGCGGCAACGCCGAGATGCTCGGTTTTCCCATGTATACGGACTGGACCGGCTATTATCAGCCGCTCGCCGAGATGCCGCCTTCGGTGAAGCAGCTGTTCACCTACGATCCGCAGAAGGCCAAGGAACTGCTGAAAGATGCCGGCTATCCCAACGGCTTCACCACGAAAATGCAGTTCTGTACCTGCTCACCCGCGCATGGCGATCTGGCGCCGATGATCGCGGCCTATCTCGAGAAGATCGGGGTGAGGATCGAGCTGCAGCCCATGGAGTACGGTGCGTTCCTCTCGGCCATGACGACGCGCAAGAACGCCCCCATGTACCTGATGAACAAGGGGCACACCAACCCGACCATGACCATTCGCACCAACTTCGTGACGGGCCAGTTGTGGAATCCGTCGCAATGGAGCGATGCGGCGTTCGACAGGAAGATGGCCGATGTCTACGCCACCCGCGATGAGGCCGAGCGCCAGCGCATGCTGCGCGAGATGACCGTGCATATGCTTGATCAGGCCCCGTACATCTGGCTGCCGACCGCTTATCTCTATGCCGCGTGGTGGCCCTGGGTGAAGAACTACGATGGTGAGCTGTCTGTCGGCGCTGTAAGGCCGGGGCCGATCTATGCCCGGATCTGGATCGACCAGGAGCTGAAGAGGAAGATGGGCTTCTGATCGCCGGCATCCGCTTTTCGACAGGAACTGAAATGGCCGGATCCATGACTTCTCCTCTCCTGCAGGTTCGCGGGCTGACGGTTCAGTTCCGCACCGATCGCGGCTTTGTCAACGCGGTCGACTCGGTGTCCCTCAACGTTGATGCCGGAGAGACTCTGGCTGTCGTCGGCGAAAGCGGCTCGGGCAAGAGCGTCACGGCACTGTCGCTGCTGCGCCTTGTGCCGAGTCCGCAGGGACGTATCGTCGCCGGCGAGGTGATCTTCGACGGCCAGGATCTGCTGACGCTCGACGACAGGCAGATGCGGGCCGTGCGAGGCAACAGGATAGCCATGATCTTCCAGGAGCCGATGTCGTCGCTCAACCCGACATTGACCATGGGGCTGCAGGTTGCCGAACCATTCAGCATCCACGACGGCACGCCATGGGCGGCCGCCTTGGGCAAGGCCAAGACGCTGCTCGACCGCGTGCGCATCCCGGACTCCGGCGCACGCTTGGCGGCCTATCCGCATCAGTTCTCGGGCGGCATGCGGCAGCGGGTGATGATCGCGATGGCGCTGGCATGCCGGCCTCGCATGATCATCGCCGACGAGCCCACCACGGCGCTAGACGTGACTGTGCAGGCGCAGATCCTGGATCTGCTCAAGGAGCTGACCCAGGAGACCCGCTCGGCGCTAATTCTGATCACTCACGATCTGGGCGTAGTGGCGCGCTACGCCGATCGCGTATGCGTGATGTATGCCGGCCGGATCGTGGAGACGGGAACGGCGCGAGACATCTACGAACGCGCGAGCCACCCCTACACCAGGGCGTTGATGGCCTCGATACCAAGGCTCGATCGCGACACGGCCACGCGCTTGGAGCCTATCGAAGGCTACCCGCCGAGCCTGGCGCAGCTGCCGCCCGGCTGTGCCTTCCACCCTCGCTGTCGCTTCGCGGCTGATCCCTGCGGGCGGCGCGTACCCATGCTTGAGAAAATCGGGGAGCGCCACCATCGGGCGTGCTTCGTCGATGCCGCCGTCTGAGAACGACGCGCCGCTCCTCTGTGTCGAGAGGCTAAAGGTGCATTTCCCACTCTACAAGGGCGTCATCTTCAAGCGCCGTGTCGGCGCGGCGCAAGCAGTCGACGGCGTGTCCTTCACCCTGCGCGCCGGCGAGACGCTCGGGCTGGTTGGAGAATCGGGTTGCGGCAAGTCGACGACCGGTCTCGCCGTGCTGCGCATGACCGAGGTGAACGATGGCCGCGTCGTCTTCGAAGGCCGCGACATCACCCGTCTCGACCGCGCCGGCATGCAGCCGATTCGGCGGCGCATGCAGATGGTCTATCAGGATCCCTACGGCTCGCTCAATCCGCGGATGCCGGTTGCCGATATCATCGGCGAGCCGCTGGCCGTGCATGGCCTGGCCCCGGGAAAGGCGGAACGGCGCGAGCGTGCGCGTGAGCTCCTTCAGATGGTGGGGCTGCGAGCCGACATGATCGACCGCTATCCGCACGAGTTCTCCGGCGGCCAGCGGCAGCGCATTGGCATCGCCCGCGCCATTGCCGTCCATCCCGGCCTGCTGATCTGCGATGAGCCGGTGTCGGCGCTGGATGTGTCGATCCAGGCACAGGTCGTAAACCTGTTCGAGGATCTGCAGGAGCGATTCGGGATGGCCTACATCTTCATCGCCCATGACCTGGCCGTGGTGCGTCATGTCAGTGATCGCATTGCCGTGATGTATCTCGGCCGGATCGTCGAAGTCGCCGCCAGCGCCGATCTGTATCGCCAGCCATTGCATCCGTACACGCAGGCGCTGCTCGCCGCAATTCCGATCCCTGACCCGGCGGCTGAGGCGGCGCGTCCGAGGCAGATCGTCGCCGGCGAGGTGCCCAGCGTGCTGCGGCCACCCTCGGGGTGCCGGTTCCATACACGTTGCCCGAAGGCCATGCCGGTCTGTGCCCGGATCGAGCCGGTGCTGGCCGGTGAGGGCGGCACGCATGCCGTCGCCTGTCATCTCCACAACGCCGTCGAAGGAGAAGCTGCGTGAGCGAAGATTTGACCATCCGTCTGGAGATCGAAGCCCAGGTCGCGCGCTTCGTCGCGCTGATCAACGGGGACGACGTCGACGCCTTCGCGGCGCTATACACAGAGGACGCGCTGATCATGGTCCCCGATCATGAAACGCTGGTCGGCCTCGCCGGTGCAGTGCAATTCGCCCGGCGTGCGCAGGCGCGCCGGCCGGCGCGGCTGGCGCTGGTCACGCACGAGGTCGGCGGTTCGGGCAACATGGCCTGGGAGCGCGGCAGCTCTCAGTGGGTGGCAGCCGATGGCACGGTGCTAGATCCTGGCAAATACGTCGTGATCTGGAGGCGCACCAACCGCGGTTGGCAGCTTCATCGTGACATCATGAACGCTGACCGGCCGACGACGGCGCGGTGATGACCGATGATGCCCCTGCCGGAATACGATCACCTCGATGGGCTGGCCATGGCGGCGCTGGTGAAGGCCGGTCAGCTCCGGCCGAGCGATCTGCTCGAGGCGGCGCTAGCGCGCGTGGCGCGATGGAATCCCCACGTCAACGCGCTGTCGGCCAGCTTCCCTGAGCGGGCGCGGCGGGCGATCGACGCTGGTCTGCCCGACGGGCCGTTCCGGGGCGTCCCGTTCCTGCTCAAGGATCTGTCGTTGCTGCTGACAGGCACGGCGACGACTATGGGATCACGGCTGTTCGCGATTTTGTCGCCGACCACGACTCGACGTTGACGAAACGGTACCAGCAGGCTGGGCTCGTGATCTTCGGCAAGACGACAACGCCGGAAATGGGCCTTGCCGTCTCGACCGAGACGACTCTGACCGGCGTCACTCGCAATCCCTGGAACACGGCGCGGACGGCGGGCGGATCGTCGGGCGGAGCTGCGGCGGCGGTTGCGACGGGGATCGTGCCGCTGGCCCATGCCAGCGACGGTGGCGGCTCGATCCGTGTTCCGGCGTCGGCCTGCGGCGTTTTCGGCCTTAAGCCGACGCGCGGGCGCACGCCCGCCGGACCGGATGCCGGCGAAGGGTGGGGAAGCCTTGCGTGTCAGCACGTGATCTCGCGCTCCGTGCGCGACAGCGCCGCTGCGCTGGATGCGACACATGGCATGGCACCGGGCGACCCCTATTGCGCGCCGCCCGCGCCAGGATCTTTCCTGGAAGCAGTGGCTATCCGGCCCGCCCGCTTGCGTGTGGCGCTGCAGCCTGCGCCACTCGGCGGCGCCACTGTAGCCCCTGCGTGCCGCGATGCCGTGGTCGAGGCGGCGAAGCTGCTCGAGGCCCTTGGCCACGACGTCGAAGAGGCGATGCCGCCGGGCGACGCGGATGAGCTGGCGGCGGCGCTCTGGGTTCTGGTGGCGAGCAATGTTGCGCAGGCGTTCCACCGGCGAGCGACAACGCTCGGGCGCACGCTGCGTCGCGCCGATGTGGAGAGTGTGACCTGGGCCGCCGTGGAGGCGTCGGCGGCTATGACGGCCGAGGCCTATGCCGCAGCGCAGCAGACAATTCATCGGCAGGGTCGGCGGATGGCGGCGTTTCACGAGCGCCACGACGTGGTGCTGAGCCCGACCCTGTCGGCGCCGCCGATTCCGCTCGGGCCGCTGCACATGGACAACCCCAAACCCGAGTACTTCCGCCGTACGCAGCGCGAGTTCTCCCCCTTTACGGCACTGTACAACACGACTGGCCAGCCGGCGATGTCGGTGCCGCTGTCATGGACATCAGACGGTTTGCCGGTGGGCGTCATGATCGCTGCGCGTTTCGGTGACGAGGCCACCCTCTTCAGCCTCGCCGGTCAGCTCGAGCAGGCCGTGCCGTGGCACGGCCGGCGCCCGCATCTCCCGGCGTAGATGCATCGCTCCGCATCCGCGAGCGAGGGGAAATCTACTCGACAGTGATCTTCGCCTTGGCGACGATCGCGGCCAGCTCGGCAGTTTCCGACTTGACCTTGGCGGCGAAGGCGGCGGGTGTCTGGGTCAGCACGCCGCCCTGCATCTCGAGCTTGGCGCGCACGGCGGGCACCGCCGTGGCCGCGATGACCTCGCGGTTGAGGCGGTCGACAATGCCCTGCGGTGTGGCCTTGGGCACGAAGAGCCCGACCCAGAACGTGATGTCGAAGCCGGGATAGCCCAGCTCGGCGACCGTGGGCACGTCTGGCAGGGCCGGCAGGCGCTGGCTGGAGGAGACTGCGAGCGCACGCAGCTTGCCGGTCCTGACATGCGGCACGGCCGCCATCGTGTCGAAGATGGCGATCACTTCCTTGGAGAAGATCGCTGCCTGGGCTGCCGCCGCGCCGCGGTAGGGAACATGCATCATCTTGAAGCCGGCGCGGTCGCCCAGCAGCTCGAAGGCCAGATGCGTGATGTTGCCGACGCCGGCCGATCCGAACGGCACCGCGCCCGGCTTTGCCTTCACCAGCGCCAGGAAGTCCTGGAACGTCTTGACCGACGCGGTCTCCGGGTTGTCGGGATTGACCGCCAGGATCAGCGGCACGGCAACGACGGTGGTGACCGGCGTGAAGTCGCGCTCGGGGTCGTAGGTCAGGTTCTTGAACAGGGTCGGGTTGAGCGTGATCGAGCTGCTGTTGCTGACAAAGATCGTATGCCCGTCCGGCTCGGCCTTGGCCACGGTCTGGGCTGCCAGCATGCCGTTGGCGCCGGTGCGGTTGTCGACGATGAAGGTCTGGCCCAGCGTCGTGGTGAGATGCTCGGCCAGCACGCGGGCCACGACGTCGACCGTGCCCCCGGGGCTGAAGCCCACCACCATCTTGACGCCGGTGGTCGGATAGGTCTGGGCCTGCGCCGTGCCGGTTCCGCACAGGGCGCCGAGCGCGAGCGTAGACTTGACCAGGAAACGCCGTTTCATTGCATGTCCCCCCGATTGCGCTGTGGCGACGCTACAGTCCCATCAGCTTGGTGATGATGTTGCGCTGGATCTCGTTGCTGCCGCCCCCGATCGGCCCCAGGCGCGAATCGCGGAACAGCCGCTGCATGTCGTGCTCCATCGAGTAGCCGGCGCCGCCCATGACCTGCATGCCGATATGGGCGCACTCGAAGTCGTTGTCGGTGGCCACGATCTTGGCGATCGCGGTCTCCATGCGGGCATCGGCGCCGGCGTCCATCATCTCGGCGGTGCGATAGGTCACCAGCCGCGCCATCTCGGCCTTGATGCGCATGTCGGCCAGCTTGTGCGCGATCACCTGGAAGCGGGAGATGGGCTGGCCGAACTGGATGCGCTGGGTGGCGTAGTCCTGGGCGATCTCGACCGCCTTCTGGGCATTGCCGGCGCCGCAGGCCGCGATGCACATGCGCTCCAGGTTCAGCCCGCGCATCAGCGCCTTCCAGGCGCCGTTCTTGGCGCCGATCAGGTTGCGGCCGGGAACGCGCACGTTGTCGAAGAAGATCTGGTTGGTATGGGTGGTGTGCCGGCCCATC
The DNA here is from genome assembly GCF_008039615.1 of Vineibacter terrae. GTDB lineage: Bacteria > Pseudomonadota > Alphaproteobacteria > Reyranellales > Reyranellaceae > Vineibacter > Vineibacter terrae. Next base: position 201,235 of record NZ_VDUZ01000008.1, read on the forward strand.
GTCTCGATCGGCTTGATGGAGACCCCCGGCGCGCGCGTGTCGACCAGCAGCATGCTGAAGCCGCTATGGGCGGGACGCACGTCGGGGTCGGTCTTGACCACCAGCACGAGATAGTCGGCGACATGGGCCGAGGTGATGAACCATTTCTGGCCGTTGACGACGTAGTCGGGGCCGTCGGCGCGGGCGTAGGTCTTGATCGAGGCCGCGTCCGAGCCCGTCTGCGGCTCGGTGAGCGCGAAGGCGAGGTACAGGTCGCCCTTGATCATCGGCACCATGTAGTCTTGGCGCAGGCCCTCGCTGTCGCTGTGCAGAAGCTGCAGGCCGGCATAGATGACGCTCGTCATGTAGGTCGTGCCGAAGCAGGCATAGTGGTACGACAGCGTCTCCAGCAGGATGGCGATGTCCTTGTAGCCGCCGCCCAGGCCGCCGTACTCGGTCGGGTAGGGCAGGCCGAGCCAGCCATCCTTGGCCAGCGCCCGATAGGCCTCGGTAGGCCATCCGTCGGTGCGGTCGAGCTCACGGATCTTCGCCGGCGGCAGGGCGCGCTCCGCCAGCTTCAGCAGGCTCTGGCGCATCATCTTCTGCTCGTCGGTGAAACCGAAGTCGTTGAACAATGGCATCGGCGCCCCCTTCGCTCCCGGCTGGTCACTGACCGGGGCACTTGCTAGTACAAGTCGCGTCAAATGTCATCTGCTAACTGTTGACAGTATTGGTTTGCGATGTAGGCTCCGGGCATCGTCATGCAGCAGCATCGAGGCGGTATTGCCGGAGCATCCAGCGTCCTCTCCCGACATCGACACGCGCATGGGCGGGTGGACCGGCGTCGGCTATGGCGACATCGAGGTCGGCAGCGCCCTGCCTTCGCGTGTGTTCGTCATCACGCCCGACGACATGCGGCGCTTCAGGCAGTGCCTGGGCGAGCCGCCGCGCGAGGTCACGGCAGGCGAGCCGGTGCCTGTCTTCCTTCTCAACGAGCTCAAGACGCTGAAGGCGCATCTTCGGCTGCCGCCAGGCGTGCTGCATGCCAAGGAGGAGCTTGTGCTGGAGCACGGCGTCGCGGTGGGGGAAGCCCTGGAGATGCGCGTGCGGATCGCCGACAAGTACATCCGCAAAGGCAAGCGCTTCGTCGTCGTCGAGCAGGCCGTTCATCGCGCGCAGGATCAACGCCGCGCCGTGACCGTGCGCCATGTCCTGTACTGGCCATGCTGACGGCACGCGATCTGTCGCCGGGCAGGCGGTTCGAGCGTGCCGGCCCCCCGATGGTTCAGGCCGCCTTCAACGATTTCGGGGCGCTGCTGGGCACCGATGCGCCGATCCACGTCGATCCTGACTACGGCGCGCGAACCGTCTATGGCGGCACCATCGCCCAGGGCATGCTCCTGCTGGCGCCCGTCGAGACGTGGCTGTGCGACCTGTTTGGTCGAGAGGCCTGGCATGGCAGCGGCGGGCTGAAGGCGACGATGCTCAGCCCGGCGCGGGCTGGCGAGCGGGGCGCAATGGTCCTGACGGTGCGGTCGGTCGCTGCCGGCCGCGCGACGCTGGACCTTTCCATCAGCCGCGCCGATACGCTACTGATTGCGGGCGAGGTGAGCATCACGCTGTCATGAGCCAGGATCCCCATGCGGTGCCGGTGGACCGCGGTCGTGCCACGCGCGACCGGTTCGGCACGCTGGCGGCCGGCGATGACGTCGATGTCGTCACGCTGGCCAGCACGGACGGCCTGCGTGCCCGGATCCTGACTTACGGCGCCACGCTGGCCGCCCTGGATGTTCCCGACGGCAGCGGCAGGTCGCGCAGCATCGTGCTCGGATTCACGACGCTCGAGGACTATTGCCGCGCGCGGGGGCATTTGGGCGGCACGATCGGCCGCTTCGCCAATCGCATCGCAGCAGGCCGCTTCCGCCTCGACGGTGTCGACCATGCCTTATCGGTGAACGAGCCGCCCAACACGTTGCATGGCGGCAGGAACGGCTTCGACGCAGCCGTCTGGCGCCTGGACGCGCTGGCGGCGGATGTGGCACCGTCGGTGACGCTCGCGCATGTCAGCCCTGACGGCGACCAGGGCTTTCCGGGACGCGTGGAAGCGCGCGCCCGCTATACCCTGGAAGGAAGCACGCTGCGGCTCGACTACACCGCGACGACGGATCGCCCGACGGTGATCAACCTCACCAACCACGCCTACTTCAATCTCGCCGGCGCCGGCTCAGGCGATGTGCTTGCGCACGAGCTGCAGATCAACGCCGACGCCTTCCTGCCGGTCGATCGGCATCTCATTCCAACGGGTGAGGTTCGGCCGGTGGACGGAACGCCGTTCGATTTCCGCACACCCATGCCGATCGGCGCGCGCATCGCTGAGGCCGACGAGCAGCTGGCGCTGGCCCACGGGTACGATCACACCTTCGTCCTGCGATCCACAGGTGCGGCTGGCCCACGCCTTGCGGCGCGCGTGCGTGAGCCTCCGTCGGGGCTCGCGATGGAGGTCTGGACCACGGAGCCGGGCGTGCAGTTCTATAGCGGCAACGCCCTGCGCGGCCTCGATGTCGGCGCCGAGGGCCGCGCCTATGGACCGCGCGCCGGCCTTTGCCTGGAGACCCAGCACTTCCCCGATTCACCGAACCAACCCGGCTTCCCCTCGACCGTGCTGCGGCCGGGGGATTCGTTCCGGTCGACCACGCTGCTGCGTTTCACGCGGCCCTGATGGAGGGTGGCTCTACGACAGCGCCAAGGTCATTTGCGTCGGGGCCGACGCGTTGTCGGTGCTGAGGTTGGACAGCGCCACGCCCAGCAGCCGGATCGGCTTGCTCAGCGGGAAGAGGCCTCGCACCAGCTCCAGGCAGGTGCGCTCGGCCACGGGCTTGCTGGTGAAGGGCGCCGCGCCGGTATGGCTGCGCGTCACGATCTGGAAGTCGGCATACTTCACCTTCACCGTCACGGTTCGGCCGGTGATGCCGCTCTTTTCGCAATAGGCCCAGGCCTCGTCCAGCATCGCCAGCACGCCGGCTTCGATATCGGCCGGCGCGCTGAGATCCTGCGCGAAGGTCGTTTCCGAGCCGACCGACTTGCGCGGCCGGTCGGCCACCACCGGCCGGTCATCCTGGCCGCGCGAGATGGCGTGATACCACGGGCCGGCCTTGCCGAAATGCTGCTGCAGGAACGCCAGCGTCTGGCCGCGCAGATCGGCGCCGGTGAAGATGCCGAGGTGGTTCATCTTGGCGGCCGTGACGGGGCCGATGCCGTGGAACTTGCCGACCGGCAGGTTTTCGACAAACGCCGCGCCTATGGCCGGTGTGATGACGTACTGGCCGTTGGGCTTGTTCTGGTCGGAAGCCAGCTTGGCCAGGAACTTGTTGTAGGAAATGCCGGCCGAGGCGGTGAGGCCGGTCTCCGTCAGGATGCGGGCGCGGATATCCTGCGCGATCAGCGTCGCCGAGGCCATGTTCTTGAGGTTGGTGGTCACGTCGAGATAGGCTTCGTCGAGCGACAGCGGCTCGATGAGCGGCGTGAACTCCGCAAAGATGGCGCGGATCTGCCGCGATACTGCCTTGTAGACGTCGAAGCGCGGCTTCACGAACACCAGGTCGGGGCATTTGCGCCGCGCCGTGACCGACGGCATGGCCGAACGCACACCGAACTTGCGGGCTTCGTAGCTGGCGGCCGCCACCACGCCGCGCTCGCGCGAGCCGCCCACCGCCACCGGCAGCCCGCGCAGCTCGGGATTGTCGCGCTGCTCCACCGACGCATAGAACGCATCCATGTCCAGATGGATGATCTTCCGGACGTCTTTCTCGGTCATCAGACCGCCTGATGGAAGGGTGACGACAGCAAGCCGATGGTTATCATCGTGGGTCGGATAGCATGAATGCAAGGACCAGGGTGCAAGGAACTGGAGGAGAGCGATGACCGATCGTCTGTTTGATTTCAGCGGCAAGGTGGCCCTGATCACCGGCGCCAGCCGGGGCATGGGCTATGAGATGGCCAAGGCCTTCGCCGAGCGTGGTGCTGACATCGTCGTGACCAGCCGCAAGCTGGATGCCTGCCAGCAGGTCGCCGCCGAGATCGAGAAGATGGGGCGCCGGGCAGTGGCCTATGCCTGCAACGTGACGCGCTGGGAGGAGCTCGAGGGGCTGGCCGACGCGGCCTACGCCGCCTTCGGCAAGGTCGACATCCTGGTCAACAACGCCGGCAGCTCGCCATTGGCGCCCTCGTCGCTGGAAACGAGCGAGCAGCTTTTTGACCGCATCGTGCACCTGAACTTCAAGGGCCCGTTCCGGCTGATGTCGCTGGTGGGCAGCCGCATGGCGGCAGGCAACGGCGGCTGCATCATCAATATCAGCAGCGTCGGCGCCATCCGGCCGCGGCCGTCGATCGCACCCTATGCCGGCGCCAAGGCGGCGCTGAATGCCATCACCACGGCCTTTGCCTTCGAATACGGGCCCAAGGTGCGGGTGAACGCGATCATGCCGGGGCGGTTCCTCACCGACATCTCCAAGGCGTGGACGGAGGAGGCGCGGCAGAACACCGGCGTCGCCTTGCAGCGCAGCGGCAAGCCGGAGGAGATCGTCACAGCCGCGCTCTACCTCGCCAGCGATCATTCCGGGTTCACGACGGGATCGGTGATCCAGGTCGACGGCGGCATCCAGTAGGAAATCCGCCGCGATACGGCTGCAGCAGCGGCAGGGCAGCTTTGTCCTGTCGAGGCGCGCGGAGGCGGCATCGGCTCTTCTACAATATCGCCCGGAGGAGACGCGCCCGCCGAGAACGGGCGCACCAGACGGGAGCGGGTGTGGCGCCGGAAAGTGGCTTGCGCGCGCTGATCGCCGATGGCGCCTTTCGACGGCTATGGCTGATCGGCGCGACGACCGGCATCATGCGCTGGCTCGACATGGTCGTGACCGGGATCTACGTCTTCGACGTCACCGGCTCGCCGACCTGGGTGGCCATCGTCACCTTCGCGCGGGCCGCGCCCATGATCGTCGGCGTGATGTTCGGCGCGCTCGCGGCGCGGATGCCGCTTGGCCGGCTGATGCGGGTCGGCATCGCTGCCGTGGCGCTGACCTATGGCAGCCTTGCGATCCTCGCGGCCCTGGATGCGCTCGCGGTCTGGCATGTCACCGCCGGGGCGCTGGTCATCGGCACCTACTGGAGCTCCGAGAACTCCGTGCGGCGCACGATGATGTGCGCCGTCGCCGGCATGGCCAACACGGGCACCGCCATCAGCTTCGACTGGGCCACGATCAACGGCCTGCGGCTGGCCGGGCCGTTCATCGGCGGTGTGCTCTATGCCGCCTTCGGCTTCGGGGCGACCTGCGTCCTGGGTGTCGCCTGCTTCGCCGCGGCGCTGATGCTGGCGCTGGGGATGTCAACCGGCAGCGTGGCGGCGCTGTCGGGGCAGCGGCGCATCTGGGACGATATCGCCGAAAGCTTTGCCGTCGTGCGCCGCAGCACAACCGTGCAGGGCGTGCTGGCGGTCAGCATCTGCCTCAACTTCTTCGGCTTTCCCTACGGCAGCATGATACCGGTCATCGGCAAGGAGGTTCTGCACGCCGCGCCGGCTGACGTCGGGCTGCTGTCGTCCACGGAAGGGCTGGGCGCCATGCTGGGGGCGATCGGGCTGACGGCCTTCGTGCGGCCCGCATGGTTCGGCCGCGCCTTCCTGGTCGGCTCCTTCGCCGTGGCGCTGGGTGCGCTGGGCTTCGGCCTGTCGCAGGCCTATGCCCTGTCGCTGGTGGCGCTGCTGCCGGCCGGCCTCGGCATGTCCTGGTTCGCCGCCATGCAGAGCACCCAGGTGCTGGCGCATACGCCGGCGGAGCGTCGCTCCGGCATCATGGGCGTGCTCACCACGACGATCGGCCTCGGCCAGCTCGGCACCCTGCATATCGGGTGGCTGGCATCGCAGATCGGCGCGGCCGAGGCGGTGGTCGTGTCGGCGGCCTGTGCCGTCGCCGCGCTCATCCTGTGCGCCTGGCGGTGGCCGGCGATGTGGCGCGACCGGGGCTGATACGGACGGTTCGTGCGAAGCCTATCAGCCGCTCTCGAGAACAGCTTCATGGTGAGCACAGGTGAATGCTTCGCATTCACCGAGTCGAACCATGAAGCGACGCTGCGCCGCGCCTATGTGCCGGTTGCGGCTGCGTGCGAACCCCGGGCGCCGCCAAGCGCCGTCGCCTGCAGGCGCGCGATCTCGTCGTCGCTGAAACCTGCCTCGCGCAGGATCTCCTGCGTATGCTCGCCCAGGGTGGGGGCGCCGCGGCGAAGCTCCGGCTGCGTCACGCTGAAGCGCGCGGCGTTGCGCGCCTGGCGCAGCCGGCCGGCCTGCGGATGATCGCTCTGCACGACGATGCCGGTGGCCGCGATCTGCGGGTGATCGATCATCTCGCTGCGGGTCAGCACCGGGGCGCACGGCACGCCCTCGGCTTCGAGCCGCTGCATCCATTCCGCCGTGCTGCGCTCGAGCAGCACCGACTGGATCAGCTCCAGGCGCGCATCGATGTTGAGATCGCGCAGCTCGGTGGTCGCGAAGCGCGGATCCTCGAGCCATTGCGGCCGGTTGAAGGCCCGGGTCAGACCCGACCACTGCTCGTCGGTCATCACCGCGACGCTCATGTAGCCGTCCTTGGTCTCATAGATCAGGTCGATGAAGCTGGCGGCGCGCTGGGCGCTGATGGTGCGGCCGACATAGGTCTGCCCACCCATGTCCGACGACCACAGGAACGCCACGACGGCATCCAGCATCGACAACCGGACGTGCTGGCCGACGCCGCTGCGCTCGCGCGCCAGCAAGGCCGCGGTGATGGCCTGCGCGGCGGTGACCGCCGTCAGCTTGTCGGGCAGGATGGTGCGCACGAGCCGAGGACGGGCTGCATCGGAACCGCCCTGGACCGAGGCCAGGCTGCTCAACGCCTGCACGATCGGATCGTAGACCGGCTTGTGCGCGAACGGCCCGGTCTCGCCGAAGCCGCTGATCGAGACGTAGATGATACGGGGCGCGACGGCTCGGATCGCCGCCTCGCCGACGCCGAGCCGATCGACCACGCCGGGCCGGAAGTTCTGCACCAGCACGTCGCAGATGCGCGCCAGGCGCTTCACGACCTCGACGCCGTCGGGGTGCCGCAGGTCGATGGTGATCGAGCGCTTGTTGCGGTTGTTGTTGAGGAAGCTGGCCGAGAGGCCGCCGCTCTTGTTGCCGGCGCTGCGCGTGAAGTCGCCGCGCCCGGGCGGCTCGACCTTGATGACGTCCGCCCCCTGGTCGGCCAGGATCATGGTGCCGTAGGGCCCCGAGATCACGGCGCTGAGATCGAGGATACGATAGCCGTGCAGCGGTCCTGGCATGTGGGGGATTCTCCCGTTATCTACGTCATCCCGAGCGTAGCGAGGGCTCTCCTGCGGCAAGACGCACAGTGCACCTTTCGCGGGAGATCCCTCGCTGCGCTCGGGATGACAGTGGCATCGCGACGCGACCAACGACGATGCGAGTCGACATGATCGTCATGGCCGGTACGTGAAGCTCGTCGGCCCGACCTGCTGGTCGAGCAGCGGCCAGGCCAGCTCGATCCAGTCGCAGAGCCGGGCGCGGGTCTCGCGGGGATCGATCAGGTCATGCACCGACAGCGCCTCGGCGCGCGGGAAAGGCGACCGGCGCGCCGCGAACTGCGCCTCCAGCTCGCGTCGTCGCGCCGCCGGATCGGCGGCGGCCGCGATCTCGCGTCCGAAGGCGACCGCGACTCCGCCCTCGACAGGCAAGGCGCCGGACTCCGCCGACGGCCAGGCAAGGATGTAGCTGCCGGGCGCGTAGTGGGCCGCGGCGCCCAGCCCCATGCTCTTGCGCACCATGATCGAGGCCCAGGGGATGGTGGCCATCGCCACGGCCAGCACGGCACCGGCGCCGGCACGCACGGTACCCTCCATCTCGGCCTCGGCGCCGATCATGAAGCCGGGCTCGTCGACGAAGTTCAGCACCGGCAGATGGAAGGTCTGGCAGAACTCGACGAAGCGGCGCACCTTGCGCGCGCCGGCTGCCGTCATCGATCCCGCCAGCTGTCGGCAATCATTGGCCAGCACGCCGACCGGACAGCCCAGCAGGCGGGCGAGTCCGGTGATCTGCCCCGAGCCATAGCGGCGCCCGATCTCGAAGAAGGACTCCTGGTCGACGACGGCGCGCACGACGGCCCGCATGTCGAAGACATGGCGCCGGTCGACCGGCACGATATCGGCCAGGCGCTGATCGGCACGGTTGCGGTCGTCGGTGCAGGGCAGCGCCGGCGGCAGCGCCCAGACATGCTGCGGCAGGTAGCTCAGGAAGCGGCGGATGGCAGCGAAGGCGGCCGCTTCGTCGTCGACGACATCGTCGATCACGCCGCTCTTCTCATGCACGGCGGCGCCGCCCAGATCGTCCTTCGATGCGGCCTGGCCCAGGGCGCGCTCGACCAGGGCCGGACCGCCGACCAGGACCTGCGCCGTCTGGCGCGTCATCACGCAATAGTGCGACGACACCAGGCGCACGGCGGGCAGTCCGGCGACCGCGCCCAGCGCCGCCGTCGCCACCGGCACCGTGGCCAGCGCGCGGCCGACAGAGGCGAAGCGATGCGGCGCGTAGACCGGCTCGGGCGGCGTGGGCGGTGCCCCCTTGCCGGCGCTGCCGGTGACGCTGCCGCCCGATCCCTCGTGCAGGCGCACCAGCGGCACACGGTACTGGCAGGCCAGCTCCTCGGTGTAGATGCTCTTGCGCAGGCCGGCCAGGTTGGGCGAGCCGGCAGCGATGGTGAAATCCTCGCCGCCCGCGACGCAGGGCCGGCCTGCGATCTTGCCGAAGCCCAGCACGAAATTGGCTGGCGTCATGCCGGCCAGCTCACCCGTGTCCGTGTGCTCGGCGGCGCCGGCGATCGGGCCGATCTCACGGAATGAGCCGGGGTCGAGCAGCGCATCGATGCGCTCGCGGATCGTGAGCCGCGCCTTGGCATGCTGGCGAGCCACGGCTGGCTCGCCACCCAATGCCTTAGCGGCCTGCCGTCGTTGCGCGATCTCGTCGAGCTCCTTGTCCCAACCCATGGCATCCCCAGGTGCTGCGTCGGCTACGCTTGTATCACGAACCGACATGTCTCCAGACCAGGGCGCGCATGAGAAGTTCCGATGCGATCATCAGCAAATGTCGGCGTGACCGACGGGCTGCTGTCCTTGGCTGATCTGTCATCCCGAGCGCCGCAGCAACGGGGCCGGGATCCACGCCGCGGCCAGAAGCTCATGCAGATACGGCCATCCGGATGACCGTCCACGACGCCGGTGACAGCGTCGCATCGAGCCGGTTGCAGGACGCGCGAACGGCCGTCAACGGACGGGGCGCAATGCGATCGGGAGCTTCCTTAGTGTTCACGGCATCAGTCATCTACCTAGTTCTCCACGACGTAGTGGCGCAATGCGATCGGGAGCTTCCTTAGTGTTCACGGCCTTCAGGTCGGCGTCGCAGAGCTGCAGGGATTGCGCCACCTCGAGGCGCGAGAAGCCCTCGATCCGCACTTGTAGCGGCATGTCCTCGGTCAAGCTGCGGTTGAGGGCGAACAGGGTCAGCAGGCCCGCCTTCTCGTCGTGGATGGCCGCCAGCTTCAGGTAGGGTACGGCCGGCAGCCGGAAATACAGATCCTGGGGCCCGTTCGGATCGAGGTAGCTGGCCGTGTAGGTCGGCGAGTCGATGACGGCGCGCAGCACCCGCCCGCGGCCGAAATTGCTGAAATGCGCGAAGGGATGGAAGATCGTCTGTCGCCATGCCGGGCCGCCTGTCTCGGTCATGATCGGGGCGATCACGTTGACGAGCTGTGCCAGGCATGCGGCCTTGACGCGGTTGGCATGATTGAGCAGCGAGATGCAGGCGCCCCCGAACGCAAGCGCGTCCTCCATGTTGTAGATTTCCTCGAGGATCGGCGGCGCCACGGGCCAGCCCGGCTTGACCCTGGCGTCGCGGCCGCGCCGCGTGCGATACCACACATTCCATTCGTCGAAGCTGAGCATGATGCGCTTGTCCGAACGCCGGCGCGCGGCCACGGTGTCGGCGATCGCCACCACCTCGTCGATGAAATTGTCCATCAGGTCGCAGCTGGCGATGAAGGCGGCCGTGTCCCCCGCGTAGTTGTTGAGATAGGTGTGCAACGAGATGAACTCGACATGGTCGAACGTGTGCTCGAGCACGGCGTCCTCCCATCGCCCGAACGTGGGCATCCGGCGGCCGGAGGATCCGCAGGCCGCGAGCTCGATGGTGGGATCGATCCATTTCATCATCTTCGCGGCTTCCACGGCAATGCGCCCGTACTCCTCCGGCGTCTTCGCCTCCATCTGCCACGGACCGTCCATCTCGTTGCCCAGGCACCAGAACTTCACATCGTGCGGCCGCGCCCAGCCGTGTTCGCGCCGCAGGTCCGAGAGCGCCGTGCCGCCGGGATGGTTGCAGTATTCGACCAGGTTGCGGGCGGCGTCCGCGTCGCGGGTCCCGAGATTCACCGCCAGCATCGGCTCGATGGCGGCGGCGCGGCACCAGTCTATGAACTCGTTGGTGCCGAAGGCATTGGTCTCGGTCGACATCCACGCCAGGTCTAGCCGGCGCGGGCGCCGGGCGACCGGGCCGACGCCGTCTTCCCAGTTGTAGCCCGAGACGAAGTTGCCGCCGGGATAGCGCATGATCGTCGGGGCGAGCTCGCGCACCAGCGCCAGGACATCCTGCCGGAAGCCATTCTTGTCGGCGGTCGGATGATCAGGCTCGAAAATGCCGCCGTAGACGCAGCGACCGAGATGCTCGACGAAGGCGCCGAAGAGCCGAGGGTCCGTGGTGCCTATGACGAAATCACGGTGAAGAAGAACGTCGACGTTACGCATAAGTCATCGCCTCCATCATGGCTGGTCATATCGGCTCGTCGCGGCCGCGAGCACAGCGCCGCCGCTGGCAGCCGCGTCGGGCGACAACACCGACCTCTTGAGCAGGATCGAGTAGGCGTGCTGCGGATTGTCGAGCACGGCGCGCGCGTTGCCGCTCTCCACGACGCGGCCGCGATGCATGATGAGGATGCGGTCGCTGATGTAGTATGCCGTCGCCAGGTCGTGCGTGATGTAGATGATCGAGACGCCCATCTCGTCGCGCAGGCGGCGCAGCAGGTTGACGATCGATGTGCGCAACGAGGCATCGATCATCGACACTGGCTCGTCGGCCACCAGCAGCCTTGGCGTCGGGATCAGTGCCCTGGCGATCGCCACCCGCTGCAATTGGCCTCCCGACAGCTCATGAGGGAAGCGCCCTTTGACTTCTGCCAGTGACAGGCCGACGGTCTTCAGTGAGTCGTCGGCGCGCTGCCTGATTTCCTCGGCGGCTTTCAGGCCGGCCATGCGCTGCGCGGTCACGAAGAGGTAGCGGTCCACCGGTTTCAGCGGATTGAAGGCCTCGAACGGGTTCTGGAAGATCGGCTGGACGTGCGTCATGAAGGCGCGCCGGTCACGAGCGCGGCGGATGCGGGACAGGTCCGTGCCCTGGAAGCGGATGATGCCCGCGGTCGGCGTCACGGTGTTGAGGATCATCCGGGCGAGCGTGGTCTTGCCGCTGCCTGATTCACCCACGACGGCGAGGATCTCGGGCCGATCGGCATCCAGGTGGAAGCTGACGCCATCGACGGCCCGCGTGCGATGACGGGCCAGCAGGCCGCCCATGGCGTAGGTCCGGACAACGTCCGAAACCTCCAGCAGTGGCGCGGTCATGACGCTCCGCCCGGCGCTGCCGCGAAGCACGCGGCGCGGTGCCCAGGGCCCAGCCACGTCATGGGCGGTGCCTCCCGCCGGCAGACGTCCATGGCGCGCGGGCAGCGCGGGTGGAAGCGGCAGCCTGCCGGCGGGTCGGCGAGGTTCGGCGGCGCGCCGGCGAGGCCGTGCTTGGGCACGGTGTCGCCCAGACGAGGCAGGCTGGCGATGAGATGGGCGGTGTAGGGATGCCTGGGCGTGCGGAAGACCGCGGCAGTGGGGCCTTCCTCGACCAGTCGGCCAGCATACATGATGCCCAGGCGGTCGCACAGGTTGGCGTGCACCGCCATGTCGTGGGTCACGAAGATGATCGACGCACCGATCTCGCGTTGCACCTCGCGGATCATCGCCAGCACGCCGGTCTGCACGACCACATCGAGCGCCGTCGTCGGCTCGTCGGCGATGATGAATTCCGGCCGGCAGACGGTGGCGAGCGCGATGGTCACGCGCTGGCGCATGCCGCCGGAAAGCTGGTGCGGAAGGCATCGAGCACCTCCGGCTCGAGGTGGAGCCGCTGCAGATGGGCTCGCACCAGGCCCAGGAAGGCAGGCATCCGCTGGCCGAGATGGCGATAGGCGAAGTCGACGAAGGACTGCTGTACCCGCCGTACCGGGTTCAGCACGTTCATCGACCCCTGCATGATATAGGAGAGGTTCTTCCACCGGATCGCATCCAGCGCTTTCGTGTCGGCGGCGTACACGTCCAGGCGCTGTTGGCGGAAGTTGAACACGACGGCGCCATCGACCACGGTCAGGGGCGGGCGGATGGCGGCGGCGATGGTCCTGATCAGGGTCGTCTTGCCACAGCTCGATTCGCCTGCCAGGCCGTAGATCTCGTTCGCATTGACCTGGAAGCTCACGTCGTCGACGGCCCGCACCTCGCGCTCGACGCCGAAAGACGACGTCCGGTAGTAGGCGCGCAGGCGGTCGACCGCGAGCACGGGTTCGGGCATCGGGTTGTTCCGCGCCCCGCTCATCCGTGCACCCGGTCGAGCCGGCTGCGCGGGTCGATGTACTCGTTCATCGACACGGCCAGCAGGAACAGGCCCACGAAGGCGATCACGACCAGCAGCACCGGGAAGGCGATCCACCACCAGATTCCGGCGACCAGCGCGGTGTGCTGGTTCGCCCAGTAGATCAGCACGCCGATCGTGGGCGTATTGATGTCGGTGAAGCCCAGCACCGAGAGCGTGACCTCCAGTCCGATCGACCAGTTGAGGTTGTTCATGGTCGTGGAGAAGACGATCGGCAACACGTAGGGCAGATGCTCCTGGACCAGCACCTGGCGCATGCTCATGCCGGAGAAGATGCCGGTTTCGGTGAACTCGCGCGTACGCAGGCTCATGGCGACCGAGCGGATCAGCCGCGCATCGTAGGCCCAGCCAAGACAAGCCATCATCAGCGCCAGCAGGCTCCAGGACATCCTGTCCCGCATCACGAAGTAGAACAGGACCAGGATCGGAAAGAGCGGGATCACGATGAACGTGTCGTTGATCGACATGAGGACGCGGTCCATGACGCCGCCCAGGTAGCCGGCGACGAGGCCGATCACCAGCGACAGGATGCGGCTGATGAAGGCGACGGTGAGGCCGAACAGCAGGGTGTTGCGGATGGAGAAACTCAGCAGCCAGAACACATCCTGGCCGCGTGACGTGGTTCCTAGGAGATAGGCCCAGGACGGCGGCAGGTCGGGAGGCACGACGAAGCTGTCGTTCGGCGGGTAGGGTGAGAAGAGCGACAGCGTCGCGAAGACCACCACGAAGAAGACCAGCGCCATGCCGACCGCGAACGCGCGGTTGTGGCGGAAGAGGTCGCGCAGGATCCGCCACATGGCTAGCGGGCTCTGACCCTGGGATCGAGCAACGGATAGAGCAGGTCGATCATCAGGACCGCCGCCGAGACGGCGACGATCGACACCGACGTGATGCCGAGCACCAGGCTGTAGTCGCCGGCATGCACGGCCGACACGAGCAGGGTGCCGATGCCGGGATAGCCGAAGACCTGCTCGGTGATGATGGCGCCGTTGAAGATGGCGCCCAGCGACATGGCAAGCCCGGTCACCTGCGGCACCAGCGCATTGCGCATGACGTACGACACGAGGATCCGGCGGCGGCTGACGCCGCCCAGTTCGGCGTAGGTGACGTAGTCTTCGGTGACCACATTCGACACCAGTGAGCGCATGCCCATGAACCAGCCGCCGAGTCCGACCAGGACCAGCGACAGGATCGGCAGGATGGAATGCTCCAGCAGGCTCATGATGAACCCCAGGTTGAAGCCGCGCTCCATGTTCATCATGTAGCCGCCGCTGATCGGCAGCACCGGCCATAGATAGCCGAAGGTGATCAGCAGGATGAACGCGACGATGTAGTAGGGGATGGGGTGGAACGCCATTGCCAGGATACCCGCGAAGCGCAGCACGCGGTTCTTGCGGTAGTAGCCGGCGAGCCCGCCCAGCGCGTTGCCGAGGATCCAGGTCAACACCGTCGAGACGACGAGCAGGCCCACGGTCCACGGGATGGCGCGCCCGACCAGGACGGCAACAGGCGTGGGAAAGGCGGACAGTGACGGGCCGAAGTCGCCGACGGCGATGCGTCGCCAGAACGCGACATATTGCGCGCCCAGGCCGCCCTCCAGCCCGTACAGCTCGCGCAGGGATTGCCGCATCAGCGCGATCGCCTCGGGATTGGTGCTGCCGTACTGGGTCGCCGCGGCGATCGTCTGCTCTACCGGGTCTATGGGCGTGGAGTGGGTGACGATGAACGAGATGTTCATCCCGATGAAGACGACGAGGACGAACTGGCCCAGTCGCGACAGCAGGTAGGCCGCATAGCCCGGCATGTCACACACACGCTACTGCCGCGGCTTCAGCCGGACCATCATGTACTTGGTGTTGGCCCAGTTCGGAACCGGATCGGTGTAAGGCGCGCTCTCGGCGCTGGGATAGCCGGTCCAATACGTGTCGTCCATGACGGTGAACACGTTATAGGACATCAACGGGATGGTCGGCATTTCGCGCACGACGAGCTTCACGTACTCGCGGCCCAGCTCGAGCCCCTTGGGATCGTCGAAGCCGGTTTGCCGGATCTGCTCGATGATCCTGTCGAGCTCCGGGCTGGACCAGCGCTGCCAGTTGCGCGGCGGCTGCGCCTTGCCGGGCGCGGCGACGAACTGGGAATGCCAGCTGTCGAGGAAGAACGACAGGTCGGGGTGCCCGCCCCAGGTCTCGACGCTCCAGCTGATGATCGCTTCGTAGTCGCCGGCGTTGCGGCGGTCGACCAGGCTGCCCTGGGCGACGATGGTCGTCGCGTCGATCCCGAACTGGCGCCACTGCTGTGCGATCATGCTGCCGGCACGGGTCATCACCGGACGCAACTCGCCTTCGACCGTGATGCGGATGGTGAACGGCTTGCCGTCCGGCATGAACCAGCGCTCACCGCGCTTGGTGAAGCCGGCGCGCTCCAGCAGCTCCTGCGCCGCCTGCGGGTTCGGCTTCCACCAACCCCGGCCGAAGGCGCGGTTAATCTCCTCGGGGTCGCTGGGGATCTGCTCTGTCATCGACGGACGCAGCATGTCGGCGATCTGGCGGCCCAGCGTCGGATCATAGGGCTTGAACTTGCGCTTGCCGGTGTCGAGCTCGAAGTCCTTGAGCCAGCTCTCCAAGGGCGCATGGTAGTACTCCGGGTGCGAGCCGGTCGGCGGCACGCCGATCGCCGATATGGTCGCCGCGCCGCGATAGGACGCCATCGATACCGCCTTGATGTCGATGAGGAGCGCCAGCGCCCAGCGCACGTCGCGGTTCTTGAACATGTCGAGCTGGTTGTTGAGGATCACCGCCGGCAGGGTCGGATCGGGGTGAGCGTAGGGGAAGCCCTTGAACCAGCTGTGAGACGTCTTGGATTGCTTGGCCAGCGTGAACATGCCTTCGGGTGACGTGTCGTGGATGATGTCCAGCTCATGGTTGAGCTGGGCGATCACGCGCTTGTCCGGCGGACCGGGATCGATATAGGCGACGTATCTCGGACCCGGCTCGCCGAAGCGGGCGACGGTGGTGCGCTGCCAGTCCTGGCGCTTCTGCCAGATGAACCACTTGCCGTTCGGATCGTAGCTGTGCAGAACGTAAGGCCCGAGCGTCACCGGCGGATCGAAGGCGAACTTCAGCAGGTCGCCCGCCTTCTCGAACACGTGCTTGGGCATCATCCACATCGCGTTCCAGCGCACGGTGAACAGTGCATGGAAGCGCGAATTGGACTTCTTCAGCTTGAAGACGACGGTATAGGGATCTGGTGCCGAGATATCGGCGACATTGACCTGCACGGCCGCGCTCCAGCGCAGGCCCGGGGTCTTCATGTGGGTCTGTATGGTGTAGACGACGTCGTCGGCGGTGAACTCCTTGCCGTCGCTCCAGAAGATGCCTTGGCGCAGCTTCACCGTCATTTCGGTGAAGTCGGCGTTGTAGATGGGTTTCTCCGATGCCAGCGAGTTGTCCCAGACGCCGTCGAGGCCGCGTTGCGGGTCTATGTACCAGAAGGTATCCATCGCCAGCTGGTGCAGGCCGGTCGACTGGCCGCCGGCGTTGATCGCCCAGATGTTGAACCAGCCGGCGTTCTTGATCGTTCCTTCGGGGTTCTCGACGATCAGCGTCTCGCGACGCGGCAGTTTGGAGATCGAGCCTTGCGCATGGGCGGACGCAATCGCCGACACGGCCACGACGAACGTCACGATGGCACGCCAGATGCGCATCGTTTCCTCCCTCACCTGCGCCATCGGGCGCTTGTCGTTGCCGTGAGGCTAGATCGTTCGCAACGTCACGTCAAACGAGGCTGATATATATCAAGATTTATGATATAGTCGGGCGGCACCATTCCTTGATGCCGGCGCACCCTCCGCGAGCGCCGGTTTCAGATACAGGCGCATATTGATGTCCTGGTCATGGTTGCCGAAGCCGCGCCCGAAGATGTTGATGCCGCCGGGGCGCTTGGCGCCGTCGTCGATTCCGATCTTGAGCCGGATGGAGTGATGCGCCGCCAGATCGAGCTGCTTGAGGTTGACGCGCGATACCCTGGCGCCGTCGACGAAGCATCCCTTGTCGGTGATCCGCCACGTCGTCAGCTTGCCGTACTGTGATCCCTCGAGCTTCCACCAGCGCGGGGTGTGGATCCCGCGCTTGTCGCCGAAATCGCCGGGCGACGTCCAGGTTCCGACCAGGGTGTCGTTGACCCAGAGGCTGATGTCGGACGGCCAGTTGGTGTTGGTGCCCGGCACCTCCGACGAGATCTCCAGGCTGAACTCGAGCGCTTCGACCTCGGCCTGGGCGATCTTGGCATTGTTGGGAAACTTGTACTCGACATAGCCGCGACCGAACCAGATCAGCGACGCGCGCATGCGGCTGGGATCGAGGAAGAAGTCGGGGACGTCGAGCAGGCCGATGATGCCGTCGGTCGAGCACAGGCCGCACGGCGCGCTGACCTGATAGCTGGTGTACAATCCCAGCGGCATGGCGACTTCGATCATCCGATCCTGCTGCTGCGCCGGGACGCCGTCCAGGCGGATGAACACCTCGTCGTATCGCGCCGAGCAGATCTTCTGCTGTCCCTTGGTCGCCTTGACGGCCCGGGTCTGGATCAGCGCCGACTCCTCCAGGACCTGCACATGTGTCGCCACCGTCGATTGCGGCAGCTTGAGCGCCTTGCTGATTTCGTTGACGTTCATCGGCCCGCCGGCATGAAGCAGGCGCAGGATCTTGATTCTGACAGGCGAGGAGAGGCCTTTCAGGACCTCGAGCTGGTCCTGCGGATCAATCGTGAGAACGTTGCGGCGTGCGCCGCCAGCGGAGAGCACGGACAAGACCTCGGGTCGGACCACGGCGCACGACCGTATCAAAATACCCGATCCTGTCCACGACCGCGTCGGCGGCCGCCCCGCTGGCCATGAAAGTCCTGCTCCGCTGGCGCAAGACACGGTATCGTGGCACGCATGACAAGGATAAGGCTCGACGTCGCCATCATCGGCGCCGGCATGGGCGGGCTGACCGCCGCCGCGTCCCTGCGCAAGGCGGGGATCGATGTCACTGTCTACGAGCAGGCGCGGCAGTTCACGCGGTTGGGCGCGGGCATCCAGATCGGCTGCAATGCCATGCACGTGCTGCGGGCGCTGGGGCTGGAGCAGCGGCTGCGGGGCGAGACCTTCTATCCGCGCTCATGGAACAACCGCGACTGGCGTACCGGCGAGGTGCTGTTCGACATGATCTTCGGCCGGCCGGCCGAGGAGCGATATGGCGCGCCCTACCTGCTGGCCCATCGCGGTGATCTGCATGCGGCGCTGGCCAGCCTGGTGCCGGCCGACTGCATCCGGCTGAACCATCGACTGATCGGTCTGGAGCCGCTGGCCACGGGCAGGGTGCGGCTCGTCTTCGCCGACGGCGCCACCGCCGAAGCCGACGCCGTGGTCGGCGCCGACGGAGTGAATTCGGTCGTGCGCCGCTTCCTGTTCGGCGACTCAGAGCTGCACTTCACGGGCCGCATCGCCTATCGCACGGTCTTCCCGGCACGGCTCCTGCAGGGTGTCACGCTCGACGAATGCGTGAAGTGGTGGGGCGAAGATCGGCACATCGTGATGTACCCGGTGAAGCCCGACCGCAGCGAGGTCTATTTCGTCACCAGCCAGCCGGAGCCGGAATTCAGCGCCGAATCCTGGTCCACCGAGGGTGACGTCGCGGTGCTGCGTGCGGCATTCGACGGCTTCCACCCACAGGTTCGCGGCGTGCTCGCGGCCTGCCCGGCGGTGCACAAGCGCACGCTGGTGGACCGCGACCCGCTGCCGCGCTGGGGCGAGGGCAACGTGGTGCTGCTCGGCGACGCCTGCCATCCCATGACGCCCTACATGGCGCAGGGTGCTGCCATGGCCATTGAGGACGCGGCCATCCTGGCGCGCTGCCTTGACGGTATCGCGCATGAAGGTGTCCCCCAGGCCCTGGCGCGCTATGTGGCGACGCGCCAGGATCGCACGGCGCGGGTGCAGCGCACGTCGCGCGAGAACCGCTGGGGCAAGGGCGCGACCGACCCGGACTGGGTCTACGGCTACAACGCCCTGACGGCACCGCTTGCCGATGCCGGCGGCAGCTCCCTCTGAGCTACGCAGGGCATTCGCATATGCTGCCTTTCACCCCTCGCCCCGCGGCAGCGGGGAGAGGGAGGGGCCCATCGCGAAGCGATGGGAAGGTGAGGGGTACGAGCGATCAGTCCCTATTTTTGCTGCATGGCTTGATCGTTCCTACCCCTCACCTTCCCATGCCTTCG
>NZ_VDUZ01000009.1 GCF_008039615.1 Vineibacter terrae
GCGGCGAGTCCGCCGGCGGCGACCTGGCGCGGCCAGCAGCGTCGGTTTGCCGCCTTTGTCCGCCAATTCAACGAAGAGCGGCCGCATGAAGCGCTCGGCCAGGTGCCACCGGCGCGGTGCTACCAGCCCAGCCCTCGGCGCTATCATGGCCAGCTGCTTGAGCCGCAGTACGACGGCACCGACATCACGGTTCTGCGTGTCCGTCCCAAGGGCACTATCCGCTGGCATGGCCATGAGGTGTTTCTGAGCGAAGCGCTGAGCGGCGAACCGATCTGCCTGGAGCCGACGGCACGCGATGGCGTGATGCGGTTGCGCTTCGGCCACGTGCCGTTGGCCCTGCTCACCCCCGCCGGAAAATTCGAGCCGCTGCCGGGGGCGCGCCCCCGGCAGCGGCCAGCGGCGGCACCGAAAGTGTAACCGATGTATCCGGTCCAAAGTGTTACCTATGTATCCGGTCTAAAGTGTTACCGATGTATCCGGTCGTACACCCTCCCTCTCCCCGCTCTCGCGGAGAGAGGTGTGCATCACGTATCGGCGTGAAGGACCCTGCCGCGGGTTTCCGGCAAGGCGAACGCGGCGATGAAGAACACGCCATACGCCACCACCGCAAAGATCGCGATGGCGTTGCCCAGCGAGGTTCGCGTCGACAGGAAGCCGACCAGGAACGGGAACAGCGCGCCGATGCCGCGGCCGAAATTGTAGCAGAAGCCCTGTCCCGACCCGCGCAGGCGCGTCGGGAACAGCTCGGTCAGGAACGCGCCCATGCCGGAGAAATAGCCGGACGCAAAGAAGCCCAGCGGGAAGCCCAGCAGCCACAGGATGTCGTTGGTCAGTGGCAGTTGCGTGTAGACGACGATGACGGCGATCGCGCCGACCGAGAAGGTCAGGAAGAGGTTGCGCCGCCCGATGCGGTCGGCGAGCCAGGCGCCGACGAGGTAGCCCACGAACGATCCGATGATGAGGGCGGCGAGATAGCCGGTGGAGGTCACGATCGAGAGGTTGCGCTCGGTGGTGAGGAACCGCGGCACCCAGAACGTGATGGCGTAGTAGCCGCCCTGGCACCCGGTGGCCGCGAGCGCAGCCAATATGGTGGTCCTCAGGATGGGACCCGAGAAGATCTCCCACAGCGCCGGGCGATCGCCGGTCGCTTGTTGCCGCGCGCGTGTCTGGGCGGCGATCTGCGGCTCTTCGACATAGCGGCGCAGATAGAAGACCATGAGCGCGGGCAAGGCACCGATCACGAACATCCAGCGCCAGGCGACCTCGGCCGGCAGATAGGAAAACAGCACCGCCTGCGCCAGCACGGCCAGGCCCCAGCCCACCGCCCAGCCGGATTGCACCGAGCCTACGGCGCGGCCGCGGTATTGCGGCCGGATGGCCTCGCCCATCAGCACGGCGCCGGCCGCCCACTCGCCGCCGAAGCCCAGGCCCAGCAGGGCACGCGCGATCAGCAGCTGATCGAAGTTCTGCACGAAGGCGCAGACCAGCGAGAAGAACGAGAACCACAGGATCGTCAGCTGCAGGGTGCGCACGCGGCCGATGATGTCGGCGATGTAGCCGGCGAGCCAGCCGCCGACTGCCGATGCCAGCAGGGTCACCGTGCCGGCGAGGCCCACCGTGCCGGCATCGACGTGCCACATCGCAATGATGGTGCCGATGACCAGCGGATAGATCATGAAGTCCATGCCGTCGAGGGCCCAACCCGATGCGCAGGCCCAGAACGTGCGCCGCTCCGGCACGTCCATGTCGCGATAGAATGCAAGCAGGCTGGTGTCTTCGACAGCAACGGTGTCAGAGGGGTTCGCCGCCATGGTCGCCTCCCGTCTTCTCATGCTCATCCTGCGATGACGCTGCTGCAGTCTATTCGCGTGTCATCGCCACTGCCATGAGTCGTCAGGTGCACGGCCGTGATTCTTGTCGGCCAGGGCGTGCGATGCCGGCCACCTGCTGGACGGTCAGTAGGCCACCGCGGGTCAGTCGCTATTCCGGTGCCATCGCGTTGCACCCGAAACAGATGCCAGGGGCTCGATCCAGTCGGGCGCGAAGGCGCCGCGGATGCAGATGGCGCCATCGTCGCGATAGCGCGATGTTGGCGTCGGTCAGGGGCAGGGCGGCTTCGTGGCTCATGGTCAGATATCCGCGAAATCACCGCCACGGCCCTTGCCGCCGGCGAAGCGGGCAGCGCCCTTGCGCGCTTCCTGGGCCAGCGCCGGCCCGCCGCGGCGGCCCTCGTTCCTCAGCGCGTCGGCGATGTCCATGCCCCATTGCTCGTAGGACGACAGCCGGTCGCTGCGCATGCAGGTCTGCGGGAACTTCGTCAGCACGGCCGCCAGCGCCTGGGCTTCCGCCAGGGCCTGGCCCGGTGCCACCAGGCGGTTGGCCAGCCCCCACTCGAAGGCCTCGCGCGCGCCGACCTCGCGGCCGGTGAGGATCATGTCCAGCGCGCGGCTATGGCCGATCAGCCGCGGCAGGCGCACGGTGCCGCCATCGATCAGGGGCACGCCCCAGCGACGGCAGAAGACCCCGAACCTCGCCGTCTGCGAGGCGACGCGCAAATCGCACCACAGCGCCAGCTCGAGGCCGCCGGCCACGGCATGGCCTTCGACGGCGGCGATCACCGGCTTGGACAGCAGCAGGCGGGAAGGGCCCATCGGGCCGACGCCTTCCGGGTCGTGGCGGGACATCCCGGCGCTGGACGCCGCCGCCTTCAGGTCGTAGCCGGCGCAGAAGGCGCCGACCGCGCCGGTCAGGATCGCGACCGACTGCGAGTCGTCCTGATCGAAGGCGATGAAGGCCTCGCGCAGCAGGATCGCGGTCTCGGGGTCGACGGCGTTGCGTGCCTCGGCGAAGCGGTTGATGGTGACGGTGGTGACGGCGCCCTCGCGTGCGACCAGAACCTTGGACATGGTGGTCTCCGTGCGGGTGCTGGCGCGGGTCAGACGCGGCCGCGCATCATGCGCAGCGGATCATAGGTCAGCACCGTCTCGCCCTTCTGGTTCTTGACCAGGTTCATGGTGCGCACGATGCCGCGTGACGGATCCTTCGAGGTCGGCCGCACCTCGGTCACCTCGCACTCGACATGGATGGTGTCGTTGACGAAGGTCGGCGCCTTGATGTCGAGCGTCATGCTCAGGAAGGCCATGCCCGTGCCCTGGATCGAGACCGGGATCAGCAGGCCTTCGGCGAAGCTGTAGACCAGCGCGCCCGGCACCAGGCGGCGCTTCGTCGGCGAATGCTTGTCGATATAGTCGAGGTTGTTGAACAGCCCTTCCTGCATGCCGGTGCAGCAGATGAAGTTCACAAGGTCGGCCTCGAAGATCGTTCGGCCGGTGGTCCTGAAGCGGTCACCGACCTTGAGGTCGGTGTAGTACATGCCTTCGCCCAGCGTGCGCATCGCGTGCTCCTTCGTGGTGGAGGACGATGCTGGCGCAGGCGACGCAGGACGGCAATCGCTGACGGTTTCGCAGGGCGGTCAATGACCGTGGCCGACATGGGCGCCTTCGGCCAGCACATAGTGGCGGCCGCAATAGGGACAGTCGACGAAGCCTTCCTTCACGAGGCTGAGATAGACCAGCGGATGGCCCAGCGCACCACCGCCGCCGTCACAGCCGACCCTGTCGGTTTTGACTTCAATCGTTTCCAACGGCTTCGTCGCATCCATGCGCGGCTCTCTCCCCGAACGGCAGGCGGCGGATCATAGCGGCGGGCGCCCGCCAATCAACAGGAGGCGTGACGACGCAGATCGCGCCACTGCTACCGGACCGCCACACCGGCGCCCACAACTGCGCTATAACTGCCGCACCCATGCGCCGATCCCCATCCATCGTCCTGCTGCTGGCGCTGCTCGTGCCGGCGCTGACGCATTGCGCCCCAGTGGTGGTGCCGTCGGGCCCCGCCGTTTCGGCGCCGTTGCTGGAGCCGTCCCGCATCGTGGCCGCCGACGGCGCCGTCCTGCCGCTGCAGCACTGGCCGGCGACGGCCGGCACCCGCAACGGCCAGCCGCAGGCCGTGATCCTGGCGCTGCACGGGTTCGGCGACTATTCGGGCGCCTTCGAGGAGCCGGCGCAGACATGGGCCGCGCTCGGCATCGAGACCTATGCCTACGACCAGCGCGGCTTCGGCGATGGGCCGCATCGCGGCCGCTGGGCCGGCGTCGACACGATGGTCAACGACGCGCTGACGGCGCTGCGCCTGGTGAGCGCACGGCATCCCGGCACGCCGATCTATCTCACCGGCGAGAGCATGGGCGGCGCCGTGGTGCTGGCGGCGCTGGGGCGGCTGGCCGATGCCCCGGGGCTGGCGCCGGTCCCGGCAGGGGCGATCCTGATCGGCCCGGCCGTGCGCTCGCGCGACACGATCGGCGGCCTGGCGCGCGGGGCGCTGTGGATGGCGGCGCACATCGCGCCGTGGCATCCGGTCGGCCCGACCTCGATCGACTTCCAGCCCTCGAACAACCGCAAGATGCTGGAGAAATACGCCAAGGATCCCAAGGTGCTGCGCTATCCGCGCACCGACCTGGTCTGGGGCCTGGTCGACCTCATGGACGCCGCCAAGCAGGCGGCGCCCAGGATCACGACACCCTACCTGCTGCTCTACGGCCTCAACGACCGGATCGTGCCGGAAAGCGCGATGCGGGAGGTGCTGGCCAGGCTGCCGCGGCGCCCCGACTCGCGCCTGGCCTTCTACGCCAAGGGCTATCACATGCTGCTGCGCGACCTGGACGGCGTGACGCTGCACCGGGACGTGGCCGACTGGATCGCCGACAAGCGGGCGCCGCTGCCGTCGGGTGCCGACCATCAGCGGTCCGACCTGCAGGCCCTGTGGGGCAGCCGCTTTGACTTGACGACGGGCGGCGGGTAGGTTGCGCCCGCGTGCCGCCGCAATGTCCCTGTAGGACGCAGAAACGCAAGACGAATCAAGGCGTTATGAACCAAGAAACCAAGCCTGTCACATGGTTGTCCGACCCCCGCCGGGGACGGCCATGCACCATCATTGGCGAGGTCGCGCAGGCACATGACGGCAGCCTCGGGCAGGCGCATGCCTTCATCGACGCCATTGCCGATGCCGGTGCCGACGCGGTCAAGTTCCAGACCCACATCGCGTCGGCCGAAAGCACGCCGGGCGAGCCGTGGCGCAAGAAATTCAGCCCGCAGGACGACACGCGCTACGATTACTGGAAGCGCATGGAGTTCACCGAGCCGCAATGGCACGCGCTGAAGAAGCACGCCACCGAACGCGGCCTGCTGTTCCTGAGCTCGCCCTTCTCGCCGCAGGCCGTCGAGCTCCTGAAGCGGGTCGGGGTCGCGGGCTGGAAGGTGGCGTCGGGCGAGGTGTCCAACCTCGATCTCATCGATGCCATGGCGGCCACCGGCCAGCCGGTCATGCTGTCGTCGGGCATGAGCGGCATGGCCGAGCTGGACGAGGCGGTTGCCGTCGTGAAGAAGCGCGGCGCGCCGCTGGCGGTGATGCAGTGCTCGACCATGTACCCGACCTCGCCCGAGGCCGTGGGGCTCAACGTGATGGCGGCGTTCCGCGAGCGCTATGGCTGCGCCGTCGGCCTGTCCGACCATTCGGCGAAGATCTTCCCCGGACTTGCCGCCGCGACCTTGGGCGCCGAGGTGTTCGAGCTGCACGTGGCGCTCAGCCGCCACATGTTCGGGCCGGACACCATCGCCTCGGTGACGCCGGAAGAGCTGAAGCAGCTGGTCGAGGGTGTGCGCTTCATCGAGCGCATGCGCGCGGCGCCGATCGACAAGGACCAGTCGGCGCGGGATCTGGCGGCGATGCGCGGCATCTTCACCAAGAGCGTCGTGGCCGTCGGCGATCTGGCGGCTGGCACCGTGCTCGAGGCCCAGGTGCTGGCAGCCAAGAAGCCGGGCACCGGAATCCCGGCCAAGGAGCTGAAAGGCCTGGTCGGCCGCCGCCTGAAGCGCGCCGTCAAGCACGACACGCCGCTCAGCTGGGACGACCTGGAGCCTGCCGCGTGAGCCCGGCGCGCCGCAAGATCTGCGTCGCCGTCACGGCCCGCCCGAGCTACTCCCGCATCCGCTCGGCGCTGGTGGCGATCCGCGCCCGCGATGACCTCGACCTGCAGCTGATCGCGGCCGCCTCGGCGCTGTCCGACAAGTACGGCAACGTCGTCGACGTCATGGAGGCCGAGGGCTTCCGCATCGACCGGCGGATCGGGATGGGCGGCGAGACCGGCACCCTGGTGGCGCAGGCGCGCTCGACCGGCATCGTCCTGACCGAGATGGCGGGCGCCTTCGATGCCCTCAAGCCCGACTGGGTAGTGAGCGTCGCCGACCGGTTCGAGACCATGGCCACGGCTGTCGCCGCCGCCTACATGAACATCCCGCTGGCGCATGTCCAGGGCGGCGAAGTCACCGGCAACATCGACGAGAAGGTGCGCCACGCCGTCACCAAGCTCGCCGACCTGCATCTCGTGGCCAACGAGAAGGCCCAGGAGCGGGTGGTGCGCATGGGCGAGCGGGCCAGCCGCGTCGTGGTCACCGGCTGCCCGTCGATCGACGTGGCCCGCGAGGCGGTCGCCGATCCGCAGGCGGCCGACGCCCTGGTGGCGCGACTGGGCGGCGAGGCCGGCCGCGACCTGAGCCGCGGCTTCCTGATCGTGTCGCAGCATTCGGTCACCAACGAGCACGGCGACGGGCCGTTCCAGACGGCCCAGACGGCCCAGGCCGTCGCCGCCTCGGGGCTGCCGGCGCTGTGGTTCTGGCCCAACCTCGACGCCGGCTCCGACGGCGTGTCGCAGACGCTGCGGGCCTGGCGCGACGGCGGCCGGCTGCCGGGCGTGCATTTCGTGCAGAACGTGCCGCCGGAGGACTTCATCCGCCTGCTGCAGCGCTGCCATTGCATCGTGGGCAACTCGAGCGTGGCGATCCGCGAATGCGCCTGGCTGGGCGTGCCGGCCATCAATATCGGCAGCCGCCAGTCCGGGCGCGATCGCGGCGCCAACGTGCAGGACGTGAACTACGATTCCGACGAGATCCTGGCGGCCATCCGCCGCCAGATGAAGGTCGGCCGCTATGCGCACGACACGCTGTACGGCGACGGCCATGCCGGCGAGAAGATCGCGGCTGCGCTGGCCACGGCCACGCCGCAGATCGACAAGCGCCTGGCCTACGATATCTGACCCCCTCCTTGGACGCCGACCGTGAAGAACATCCTGTCATCGATCGTCATGTTCGTCGTCTCGGTGGTGGTGGCGCTGGGCATCGGCGAGGCCGCGTTGCGCTTCAAGAACGCCGACATGCGCAACTACGACATCGAGATGTGGCGCTACGCGCTGGAGCTTAAGAAGCGGTCGGACGATCCGGTCCTGGGGCATGACCATCAACGCTCGAAGTCGGCGGTGCTGCAGTCGGTGGAGATCCGCACCAACGAGCTGGGGCTGCGCGGCGGCCCGACGCCGCCGGTCGAGCCGGGGCAGCGCCGCATCCTGTTCCTGGGCAGCTCGGTGACCCTGGGCTGGGGCGTGCCCGAGAAGGACACGGTCGAGGCGCGGCTGCAGGAGATGTTCAAGGCGCAGGGCGACAATGTCGTGGTGATGAACGCCGGCATCGGCAACTACAACGCCGAGCGCTACGCGCAGCGCTTCCTGACCGAGCTGACCGCGACGCAGCCGACGGATATCGTGGTGCATTATTTCGTGCGCGATGCCGAGAAGCTGGATGCTGGCGGCGGCAACTGGTTCCTGCGCAACAGCCAGCTTGCCGTGACCCTGTGGATCGCAGGCTCGCGCCTGTTCGGCGAGTCGGGCGAGAAGTCGCTGGTCGACCACTACAAGCAGGTCTACGAGCCCAGCCAGCCCGGCTACCAGGCCATGCTGGCGGCGCTGAAGCGGCTGAAGGACTATGCCGCCAGCAAGAACATCCGGGTCTACCTGGCGATGACCCCCGACGTGCACGACCTCGTCGACTACAAGTTCGACTTCATCCACGAGCGCATGAAGGCCGTCGCCGGCGAGGACGGGTTCAGCTACGTCGACCTGCTGCCGGCGATGCGCAACCTCAAGCCCGAGGAGCTGTGGTCGATGCCGGGCGACCCGCACCCCAACAGCCTGGGCCACAAGCTGATGGCGGAGGCGCTGTTCCCGGCGCTTCAGCTCGGCAAGTAATGCGATTCCTCTCCCGCAGGGCCTTGCCCCCTTGACGCCGGCCCGCGCGTCGGGTTCCTAACGTCACCCCCTCCGGCCGGATCCTCCCGTGCTGTTCAGCGCGCCCGAATTCTTCGCCTTCTTCACCATCTACCTGCTGCTGCACCTGGCGATCCCGGCGCGGCACCGGCTGATCCTCGTCATCATCGGCAGCACCATCTTCTACGGCTGGTGGAACTGGCGCTATGTCTGGATCCCCCATGTCCTGATGCTGGTCGCCTATCTCGGCGTGCTGTGGATGGAGGCGGCGGCCGCGGCGCCGGACCGCAAGCGGCGCATGATCGCCGTCACCGCGCTGCTGCTGCTGCCGCTGGCGTTCGTGAAGTACACCGACTTCATCTATGCCGACGTGCTCGGGCCGGTCTTCGGCTGGTCGGGCAAGCTGCTGAACATCGCGCTGCCGCTGGGCATCAGCTTCGTGACCTTCACGCTGATCGCCTATGTCGTCGACGTCTATCGCCGCAAGTATCCGGTCGAGCGCCGGGCCGGGCTGCTGGCCGGCCTGGTGCTGTTCTTCCCGCATCTGATCGCCGGCCCGATCCTGCGGCCGCACGAGCTGATGCCGCAGCTCGCCAAGCCGCGGCCGGCGCGGCGCGCCTTCGGCCGGCGGCTGGTGTTCGGGCTGGCGGTCTTCACCCTGGGCCTGTTCAAGAAGCTGGTGCTGGCCGACCAGCTCGCCGACGTGGTCGACCATGTCTACAAGACCACGGCCGGGCTGACCGCGGTCGACTACCTGCTGGCCATCTACGGTTTCTCCCTGCAGATATACTGCGATTTCAGCGGCTATACCGACATGGCCATCGGCGTGGCGCTGATGATCGGCGTGCGCCTGCCGACCAATTTCAGGCAGCCCTACACCTCGGCCTCGATCGTCGAGTTCTGGCGCCGCTGGCACATCACGCTCAGCACATGGCTGCGCGACTATCTCTACATCCCCCTGGGCGGCAACCGCGACGGCCGGGCGCGCCAGCTGCTCAACCTGATGATCACCATGCTGCTGGGCGGCCTGTGGCACGGCGCCAACTGGACCTTCGTGCTGTGGGGCGCCATGCATGGCGGCGCCATCGCCCTGGTGCATGCGCTGCGCTGGTCGCCGCTCTACGGTGCCATCCGGCGCGTGCCGGCATGGATCTGGCTGCTGATCACGTTCCATTTCGTGACCTGGGTCTGGGTTCCGTTCCGCGCGCCCGACATGAGCACGGCCGCGCGCGTGGCGCTGGGGCCTTTCACCGCGCCGCTGGGCGACTGGGAAACCGCCCTGCGGCTACATGCCTTCCCGATCGCGCTGCTGGCGGTCTTTCTCCTCACCCACGGATGGGATAATCATCGCGCCATCCACCGGGCGGCGCGCCGGCTGCCGCAAGCGGTGTTCTGGCCATTGATCGCGCTGGTCTGGGCGCTGGCGATCACGTTGAGCCAGGGCAGCTCGAAGAAGTTCGTGTACTTCGACTTTTGACAAACATGGCACGCGCATACGTCATCATTCCGAGCGAAAACCAGTCGCGCGAGTTCGACGCCAAGCTGCTGCTGGCCTGCGCCTTGGCCGAGCGCGGATTTAGCAGCATCGTTGGCTCGCGCAACGATATCCACATGCAGATCGCGCGCCTGCCTCGCTCTATCTATGTCGGCAAGGACATTCGTTCCTCCAGCAATCGCATCTCAGGCATTCTGAAGCGGCTGGGTCACGTCATCGTGGCGTTGGACGAGGAGGCGCTGGTCTATTTTACGCACCAGACCTACCTGACCGCACGTGTGGCGCCTCCGGCGTTCCAGGCGGCTGCTGCTCTCATGGCATGGGGCCCCGACAATGCCGAGGCTTGGCGTGAGTCGCCGCACTACCTCGGCACACCGATCTATGAGACCGGCAACCCACGCGTCGATATGATGCGGCCTGAGCTGCGTCCCTTCTTTGCCGCCGATGTCGAAGCGCTGAAGCGGCGGTTCGGCCGTTTTGTCCTGATCAACACTAACTTCGGCACCCTCAATCATTTCTTTCCAAATCTGACGTCGATGAAGGCACCCGAGCGGCCCGATGCGCCGCCTCCGGGCGCCGATTGGGAGACGGGCCTCGCCTATCATCGCTACGGCATCTTCTGGGCCTTCCAGAAGCTGGTTCCTGTTCTGGCGGCGCGCCATCCCGACACCGCGATCGTCGTGCGACCGCATCCGTCCGAGAATCACGAGACCTGGCGGCGTGTCGCGCAGGGGATCCCGAACGTCCAGGTGCTGCACGAGGGTAACGTGGTCCCGTGGCTGCTGGCGTCGCAAACCGTCATCCACAACGGCTGCACGACAGGCATTGAAGCTTATGTGCTTGGGGGGCGACCGATCGCCTATCGCCCGCTCACGTCGGAGAAATACGATCTCAAGCTGCCCAACAGCGTAAGCCATGAGGTGTTCGACGAAGCCGAGCTGCTCGCCGCCGTCGATGCGATCCTCGAGGACCGTTTCGCGGTCGGCACCGCGCAGGCCGAGGAACGTCGATCCATTCTGCGGCGGTACCTTGCGGCGACCGACGGCAGGATGGCGGTGGAGCGCATGGCCGATGTCATCGAGACAGTCGAAGGCTCGCACTACGGCCAGGTCCAGCCAGGCATCGGCACCCGGCTGATGGGGCATGCGGCAGCCGAGTGGCGCCGGATGCAGAAGCGTCGCAACGCCAGCCGGCCTCAGCACAAGTCGAACGTTGCCTATACGCGGCATCGCTTTCCCGACATCGACCTGCCCAAGGTGCAGCAACGTATCGATGCCTATGGTGGCATTCTCGGGCGTTTCCAGAACGTGCGTGCCGAGGCGGTCGATGCGAATATCTTCCAGATCAGCAAATCGAGATAGGCCCGCAGATGCCAGGCAACCAGCAAGCCGAAACGCAGCAATACTTCGATCGTTTCGCCGAGGATTGGAAACGCAAAGGTTCGGGTGCGCTGCCCGCTCGCGTCAACATCATCGCGCAGCGCAATGGCATCGCCCTCGATGTGCTGGCGTCGCTGCCCGCACCGCGCCGTGTGCTGGATATCGGCTGTGGCACCGGTGATCTGGTGCTCGATGTCGCACGTCGTGGCATGGATGCTGTCGGCATCGACTTCGCGGGGGACATGATCCGGATCTGCGAGGCGTCGCGTGCCGAGGCGGGGCTCGAGCGCGCGCGGTTTCAGCAGGTATCGGTGTTCGACTTCGACCCGCAGGGCGAATCGTACGACCTGATCAGCGCCCAGGGCTTGATCGAGTATATTTCGGCCGACCAGCTCGTCGACCTGTGCCGAAGGATCTTCCCACTGCTGGCACCGGGTGGCGCCTTCGTCGTGGGATCGCGCAACCGGCTGTTCAATGCCTTCTCGCTGAACGCCTTTACCGACATGGAGCGCAAGCTCGGTGCGCTCGATGCGATGATGATCGAGGCCGAGGCGATCGCGATGGCGGCAAATGGCGCGGCTGCTCTGGCAGCGGCAGAAAAGGCCGCCCGATCCTATCCCCAGCCGGAGCGGCATCCGGAGACAGGCGTGACTGTTTCAGTACGCTATCAATACACGCCAGGTGAGCTGTCGCGCTTGCTGCGCAGCCACGGCTTCACCCCCGCCGCCGTCTACGGAGCGCACTATCATGCATTGCCGCCGGCCGTAGCGAAGGACTGGCCGCAGCTCCATGCCGGACTCTCTGAAGCCATTTACCGCGAGCGTCGCTCCGATCATCGGCTGCTGGCGCAATGCACGACCTTTGTCCTTGACGTGCGCCGTCCGGCATAGGGGCGATCGGCGATGAGCGGGCGGTTGACCATCGTCATGTATCACTATGTTCATGAACTCGCCGGGCAAGGGTTCGTGAAGCTGGTTGGTCGAACCTATGACGAGTTCCAGGGTCAGCTCGACTATCTCGAGCGTCGCTTCACGATCGTCACGCCTGAGCAATTCATCGATGCCGTGAAAGGGCGCTGCGCGTTGCCGGCCAACGCCTGCATGCTCACGTTCGACGACGGGTATCGCATTCACTATTCCGTGGTCTTCAAGGCGCTGCGGGAGCGCGGCCTCGCGGGCTTCTTTTTTCCGCCGGCCCGTCCTGTTCTCGAGCCCAGCGTGCTGGATGTCCACAAGATCCACTTCACGTTGGCGTCGACGGCCGGGGCGGCCGAGGTCGCGCGGCAACTGTGCGATTGGCTCGAGATGAACGCGGTCGCGTTCTCGCTTCAGCCTGTCGCCTCATACAAGGCTGCCTATGCGAAGGCATCGCGGTTCGATCCGGCCGAGGTCGTGTTCGTCAAGCGCATGCTGCAGAAAGGCTTGCCTGATGCGGTCCGCACGGCAGCCGTCGATGCGCTGTTTCGCAACCTGTCCGGCTACGACGAGGCTCTTCTGTCGGAAGCGCTGTACCTGCGCGCGCACGAGATCGCGGAGATGGTGGACAGCGGCATGTACGTTGGCGCGCACGGCTACGATCACCGGTGGCTCGACACGCTGACGGTTGCCGAGCAGGAGCGCGAGCTTGATTTGTCCTTGAGCTTCCTTGAGGACGTCGGCGCGCCAACCGAGAACTGGATCATGTGCTATCCTTACGGCGGCCAGGACCCGCTGCTGCTCGACGGGTTGCGGCGACGCGGGTGCGTGGCGGGTCTTACGACCGAGGTCGCGGTGGCCGATATCGGTCGGTACGACCCATTGTTGCTGCCCCGCCTCGACACCAACGACCTGCCGTTGCACCGCGACGGATAGGAACGGCTCAGGCGATCCGGCGAAACGCAGCATCTTCCGGATCGACCCGGGCTGACGGCCGCGTTCCGTCGCATGTCAGGCCATTCGCCGGAAGACGAAGTGGTAGCGTCCTGAAAGCATCTCGTCCTCGGTGGCCGAGGGATGATTGCCGTGGACGGCATCCCAGAAGTCAGGGATCAGATCGATGAACTTCTGGATACGGTGCGCGTGGCGCATCGGCTCGTTGATCGACGCCTGCAGCACGAAGCCGTTGCGCCGGGCGATTTCCGTAAGCTGGTGCATCGTGTTGCGCGGATAGCAAAGGCCCGAGAAATAGAACTCGACCATCTTCTTGGCACGATGGCTGTGGAACTCCGTGGCGAAACGCCGGTACTCGGCATCGCTCAGAAGCAGGTGGCCCCAGGGAATATTGGTGGTCGCGTAGCGATGCGGGCCGAGATAGGCGAAGAACGAGAAATGCTTGATCACGAACAACGATCCGTCGTGGCTCGCCGCGCGTGCGGCGCGGAAGATGCCATCCCAATCGCTGATGTGGTCGATCGCCTTGCAATACAGGATATCGAACGTCTCATCCAGCTGCGCCAGGTCGTGGGCGCCGAGCTGGGCGAAGCGGAACTGCTTGGCGCTGCCGCGCTTGTAGGCGATCCGGCCCGGGCGCAAGGTGAAATGCTCGAAGCCCGTGAGGTGGCGGTAGCGGGTGAAGTCGAGCTCGCCCGGCGACTCGCTTTCGATGTAGTCCGCCAGCTCGCGGAACAGGCTGTCGCGATCATGCGGCTGCCAGCTGCTCTGGTGCTCGCCGTCGAGGAAGGGGTCGACACCGACCGCATTGCCCAGCACCGAGAACTCGAGCATCAGGCGGGGAATCATGCCGTTGCCGGTGCCGATATCCAGCAGTGACTTGCCGGTGAGGTCGACGCCGGATCGTTCCAGCACGTCAAGGACCTGGTGCAACTGGAGCAGGACCCGGCCGCGCTGGCGGTCGCTGGCTGCGCCCGGCGGAGGCCCATCCCAATACTGGCTGCCCGGCGAGGTCGGGGACAGGAAGGGCAGGAGGAAGTCATCGGAGACCGGAAGACGAATGCCGTTATCCTTCTCGAACGTTCCCGCAACTTTCACCGCATCATTCACGATTGTCCTCATTCGCCCGTTTGTCCGCAAAGCGTGCTCCGGAGTCCAGCGCAGGCAACCCCATTCCGTGACGCGTCTGTGATGCGCGCGAGGCCATTATATGAAATAGCGCAGCCGGGCGCCCAGCTCCGCGTCGGCGTATTGTCGCAGATTTGTTGGGCGGCCAACCAGCGGGCCTCCCGAATCTGGTTGCATCGGATCGGTCCCCGGCGTATGCGCGCTGCACGAATAATCAATGAGGCGAAAAAATAGCCTCAGGTGACAGAGAGGCTTTCGTGATATCGACGATCCGTCCGTTGCGCGGTTAGCATATAGATGTGCGGCTTGGTTTTCTGGCGGCACCGTCGCGCGGCGCTGGACGCTGCCGTCTGGGCCCGGGCGTTGGCCTATCTGAGGCAGCGCGGACCGGATGGTCAAGCCACTGCGAGCGGTCCGGGTTGGGCTCTGGGGTTCACCCGCCTAGCCATCATCGACCTGTCGGCGGCCGCGATGCAGCCGTTCGCCGATCGGACGGGACGCTACGTCCTTGCCTTCAACGGCGAGATCTATAATTACGCCGAGCTGCGCGACGCGCTGATCCAGGAAGGCGTGGTCTTCCGCAGCCGTTCCGACACGGAAGTCCTGCTTGAGCTGATCCTGAAGCGGGGCCTGGACGCTGCCCTGGCGGCTGTGAGAGGCATGTTCGCGTTCGTCCTGATGGACAAGCGAACCGATCGTGTGGTCGCGGTCCGGGACCATTTCGGCCAGAAGCCGCTCTATTGGTTTGCCGAGGATGGGCAGATCGCGGTCGCATCGGATCAGCGCAGCCTCAATGCGTTGCGCGCCTCGGTGGTGCCGAACCTCGATGCCTACCACGTCTATCTGTCGACCAGCGGCGAGGAAGGCACGCGCGGCATGTTCGGCGCGCAGACGAGCTTCTTCGCCGGGCTGCAGATGCTGCCCGCAGGCCACATGCTCATTGTCGACAAGGGCACGCCGTCGGTTCGGCGCTACTTCGCGCCCTGGGAACTGGTCGATGGCGATCGGATGGCGCAGGCCGCGGCGCAGCCCTATCCGGCGCTGCTGGACGAGCTCGCCGGCCTGTGGCAGCAGGCCGTCCGCCGCCATCTCGTCGCCGACGTGCCCACTGGGGTCCTGCTGTCGGGCGGGCTCGATTCAAGCATGGTCTTCTGGCACGCGCAGCGCCTGGCCAGCCCGCTGACAGCCTTCACCAAGCTGTCGCCGGGGATCGAGGAGCTGCCGCTGTCCGTCGTGCCGGACCTGCTGGAACAGCGCCCGGCGCATTGCTATTTCAGCTTGCAGAGCCGCCGCACCTATCTGCCCGAGCTGCAGGCGTTCGTCGACTATGCCGCAGCACCCTCGCGCTGGGGCGGCGGGCCGCCCATGCACCGCCTGTGCGTCGATGCCCGCCGCAACGGCGTCATCGTGCTGCTCGGCGGCGATTGCGCCGATGAGTATCTCGGCGGCTACAAGCACTACAAAGCCCTGTTCGAAGCCGCCACCGAGACGACCCTCGGGCCGCTGGTCGGATTGGATCCGCGCAGCCCGTCCTACAACGCCGGCGCCGCGGCATCGCACGAATCCCGCGAGGCCGGCGTCCGGCAGGAGATACTGGCGCATCTGACCCGGGCTGGTGTCCGCACCGACCGTGCTGCGCATGCCATCATGCTGCACGACACGGCGGGCTTCCTGCCGACATGCAACCTGCCGCATAGCGACACCTACGCAATGATGGCCTCGGTCGAGCTGCGCAATCCCATGCTGGACATGGATCTCGTCCGGTTCTGCGTGAACCTGCCGCTCCGCCTGCGCGCAGCGCCCGACGAGTCGGGCCAGTTCGGCAAGCGGATCCTGCGCGACCTGGCATCCCGCGAGATCGGTCCTTCGATCAACCGGAAGAAGGAAGGGACGCGCAACTACTCGATGGCGATGGCGGATCCGACATATTGGCGGCCGGATGCGTTCCGCATCGGGGCGTTCCTGCCTCTGCCGGCCGCGCCCACCCGCCGCGACATCATCCGGTTCGTCAATCTCGAGCTCTTCCATCGCCGCCACATCGAGGGGCAGGACGCACCCCTGCCGTCGATGCTGACGGAAGCCGGGCTGGCGGCGACCGACCTGGGTCTGGCGCCGGATGCTGCCGCTCAAGGGCACGCCATGGAACCCGCCGCGGCCGTCATTTGACGGGGCCGGCATAGGATCACCACGGCAGTGATTGCGCGGCTGCTTTGACTCCCAGGTGTCGCGCGAGGTTGTCGTAGAGGCGCAGGCCGTCGGCGCCGGAGCGTTCCGGGTGGAACTGGCACCCGAAAACGTCACCGGCCTGGATGGCGCAGCAATAGGCGAGCTCGCCGAAGCGGGCTGTCGCCAATGTCGCCGTATCCCGCGCCGGCCGCGCATAGAAGGAATGGACGAAGTACATCGGCGCCCCGTCGGGGACGCCGGCCAGGAGCGTGCCGGTCCATCCGTCATCCGATCGCCCCGTGCTTGCGCGGTGGATGCCGAGCCAGCCGACATGGGGCACCTTGAGCCTCCGGCCTGTGGCGGCAGCGGGCGCTGCGTCGCGCAGGTTCTCGACGACGCCGTCGACGATGCCCAGTCCGGCATGGGTGCCGAACTCGCAGCTTTCGCTGAAGAGGAGCTGGAAGCCCAGGCAGATGCCGACGACAGGCTTGCCTGCCGCCGCGACCTCGATCAGGGTCGAGCGCAGGCCCAGCCGGTCGAGCGTGCGCATGGCATGCCCGAAGGCGCCGACGCCGGGCAGGATCACGCCATCGGCGCGCCATAGGTCATCGGGCGCGGACGTTATGGCGCTGTCGAGGCCGGCATGGCGGCACGCCTGCGCCACGCTGAAGAGGTTGCCCAGGCCATAGTCGACGATGGCGACGCAAGGGCGGCCGGCTTCATCGGGCATCGGCGGGCTCCGCGCTGTCCGCGATGCGGCAGGCTATGCCGGCGTCGATCAGATGCCGCTTCAGTGTCGGGATGTCGCTCGGCTGGACACGGCCGAAATCGCGTTTCTCGGCCAGGACCTTGAACTGGCCGGCACCTTCGAACTGGAAGCCGCGCTCGAGCAGACGCTGCGCCACCCCATAGTGCAGCATCGAGGCGACACATACGGCGTCGGCGTGCGCATCGGCGATCGCGACCCGGACGTGATCGCCGGTGCCGGCGCCGCCGCAGGCGATCACCGGCAGCGGCACGGCGTCGGCGATCGCGCGCGTCAGGTCAAGGTCATATCCCTGGCCGGTGCCCTCGCGATCGATGGAGGTGATCAGGATCTCCCCGGCGCCCAGATCAGCGGCGCGGCGCGCCCAGTCGACGGCATCGAGGGTTGACGGCTCGCGCCCGTTCTCGGTCCAGGCGATCCAGCGCCCGCCGGCGCTGCGCTTGGCGTCGATGTGGACCACGATGGTCGATGAGCCGAACCGCTCGGCCGCGGCCTCGATCAGGTCGGGATTGCCGATCGCGGCCGTGTTGATGGCTACCTTGTCGGCGCCGGCACGCAGCACGGCGGCGATGTCGTCGAGCGAACGCAGGCCGCCGCCTACGGTGAGGGGAATGAAGGTCTCCCGTGCCGTGCGCTCGACGACATCCAGAAGGCTGTTGCGTCCGTAGAGGCTTGCGACTGCGTCCATGAACAGCAGCTCGTCGGCACCGGTCTGATAGTAGGTGCGGGCGAAGACCTCGGGCCGGCCGAGCACGCGCAGCCCCTCCAGATGGATGCCCTTGACGAGATTGGGTCCCTTGATGTCGAGCCGCGGGATGATGCGGATCACGACGCCTTCACCGCGTCTGATGCTTCAGCACCCAGGCGTTGCCGTCCTTGCCCCACAGATGCGGCGAGCGGGCGCTGTCGACGACTTCCCAGTACTTGTCCTCGTCGAGGCCGACATAGCCGAGGAAATCGCCGAAATACTTCTTGGGGAACTCGCCGTCGTACTTGTTGCACAGCACCACGCCTTCCTCGCGCGTGATATGGCCGTCGCGGATGTCACGGCAGGCATCGTTCATGGCACGGCCCTGGCCGAACTTCACGAACATCGTGAAATAGTGCTGCCCGTCGATGCGGTCGTCGAGGCTGGCATACTTGGAGTAAGTGCCCTCGCTGCGTCCGTCCGGGTTGGGCTCGAAGGCGGCGTGCTCCTTGGCGTAGTAGTAGTTGTATTGCGGCGACCAGGGCACGTAGTAGCTCATGTAGTGCACTTCGATTCTGGCCTTCACGACATCCTCGCGCAGCAGCGGGAGGTAGGGATTCATCTCGTGCAGCGGCACGCCGTGCTGCGCCATGTCGTCGATGTGCACGCCGCCGAAATAGAGCTCGCGGTCCGACGTCGATTCGCGGGTGAAGTGTTTGATGTCCATCAGCGGCGAGAAGTTCTCGCCCATGACGTTGTGGCACTCGGCCTGGTTCTCGCCGTACATGATCAGGGGCACGTTGTACTGCAGCGCGACCCGCGGCGCGGCGATCTTTTGTCCGAGAATGAACGGCTGGAACGGGTTGACCAGGTTCAGGAACGCCAGCCGCGTCATGATGCTGTGCGCTTTGGGGTTGGGCGTCACCAGGACGCTGTCGAACCCCGACTTGAGCCAGTTCTGGAAGTTCTTCCAGCCGATGTCGGTGTAGATGTGCGGCGCCCACGTCACGGTGAGCGGGTTCATGCCGTACTTGTACTTCAGCAGATGGGTGACGAAGATCGAGTCCTTGCCGCCGCTGCCCGGCACGATCACGTCGTAGCTGCCATCCTTGCGGCGGTGACGGGCGCACAGCTCAAGCAGCTCCTTCTCGCGCGCCGACCAGTCGATCCTGCCTGCCTTGTACTCGGCGTAGCGGCAAGCATCGCAGATGCCATCATCGCCGAATGCCGCGGTGCCGATGTCGGAGCTCTTCTTGCGGAACTCCGGCGAGGTTGAAGGGCGCTGATTCGACATGACGCAGCGCCTGCAGAAGATGACGGTCTGGGGAAGGCCATGCTTGGTGACAAGGTTCATGTTCCAGCCATTCTTCCGGAGAAGCCGTGGAGTCAGGTGATCCGTGGTCGTTGTCGAACGCGAAAGATGTTCTCCGACACCGGCTCGACGATCACGCCATCGAAGCGGCCGAGCAGCTGGCCGAAGCGTCGGATGCGGGTTTCGACCTCGGGCACGGCGATGCCCGGGAACCTGTGCCGGTTGTAGGCGCGGCTGTTCTTGTGTCCGGGGCGCAGCGCGTTGATCCGCTTCTTGGATGCCCGCCACGCGGCGCGGGCGCGGGCGCGGACGCGCTCGGCCGCGGTGGGGAGAGGCCGCGACAGCGCCGGGGCGGCGAATGCCGTGACATGATCGGCGATGCGCTCGGCTGCCAGTGGGCCATCGAGCGCCGACAGGAACCGGCCGGCGACATCGAGCCGCGACCGGTCCTGCAACGATCGCCGGCGGCCGTCCGCCAGCTCGCGCACCGTGGCGACGAGGCTGTCGAAGTCGTACGCCTCCCAGCTGACATCGTTGGCCAGATGCAGATCGTATTCTTCGGATACCAGCGGACGGTAGGACACGACGGGCGCGTCGAGCAGGAAGCCCTCCAGGCCGGTCGTGCAGCCATTGTGGATCATGGCGACACAGCCGCGCAGCCAGCCGTAGACGTTTCCCTCATGCAGGACATGAATGTTGGACATGCCGCCTGCCGCCTGGCGCCATGTGTCGTGGTTCTCCGCCGGATGCGGGCGCACGACGATCTGCAGGTCGGGAAAGGCCGACGCCAGCCGTGGCAGCATCTCCTGGAAGGCCTGGAAGATGCCATGACGATGCTGCCATGCGCCTTCCATGAAGGGCGTGATCACGCCGCCGACGCTGGCGTCCCGGCCGCCCGGCCGCACGGTGTATCTCTCGACGAAATGGTTCAGCTTGCCGAAGTTGGTGTTGATCAGGATGAAGCGGCCGAACCGGGCCCGCAGCGCCTCGACCTCGGGGTCGAAGAACGCCC
The DNA here is from genome assembly GCF_008039615.1 of Vineibacter terrae. GTDB lineage: Bacteria > Pseudomonadota > Alphaproteobacteria > Reyranellales > Reyranellaceae > Vineibacter > Vineibacter terrae. Next base: position 19,967 of record NZ_VDUZ01000009.1, read on the forward strand.
GCAGCTCCGGCCGCATCAGATCGATACGCGGGTTGCCGGTGTCGTGGATGGGGGCGCCGTGATAGGCCGGTGCCGTGGCGATGAACTCCTTGTTCTGCGGTCCCCAGGCGAAGAACGCCTCGACGCGCCCGAACGTGCCGGGATGCACCCGCCGCTCGTGGAATTCCCGGGCATTGTAGAAAAGGATCGCTTCCTCGTCCCACGCCATGATCGGATTGCCCAGGCCTTGCAGGATGTCGAACATCCTGGCCGAGCTGACCCGGAAATCCTTGGCGATGTAGACGCTGCGCGGCAGCGACGCGATCTGCATATGGATGTCGACTCGCGACCCGACATACGTTTCAAGCCCACGCTCGGCAAGGTAGCAAGCGAGGAGAAGCTTGCCATCGAACTCTCGACTTTGCGTCTCTGACGGCAGGATGACGGAGCCGTTCGATTTCATTGCATTTCCGGAAATAGCCTGGCGCCCAAATAGACTTTGAGTCTCTGACGGCAGGGTGACGATACTGGACGAATTCTACTGCATTTCAAGGAGGATCGCGGGCACTGTTATGCTCGCCGGTGCGCAAGCGGCCCGTCCTCTTGACCGGTGAACATCCCGGACATACTAAGGTCGCACCTACTTGACACCACCTGGCGGGCGTCGTCCAGGGAGCAAGTGTCCGGCTGCGTATACTGGCGGCGAGCCGACCCTGGACAATGTTCCCGGAAAGAAAAGAGAAGGCGGCATCATGAGCAAGATTGGTTCGGTCGGTGACGGCATCAGCGCCGAGAACGCCAACTGGTCGTTCGCCGGCAACGTTGCCCAGACCTTCGACGACCATGTCTCGAAGTCGGTGCCTCTTTACGACGAAGGCCACGAGCTGGTCTGCGGCCTGTCGGATTTTTTCATCAAACCCGACTCGCTGGTCTACGAGCTTGGATGTTCGACCGGCACCCTCACGATGCGGCTGGCGCAGCACCAGTCGGGCAAGCCGACGGCACGCTACATCGGAGTCGATATCGAGCCCGACATGGTCGCCAAGGCGGAAGAGAAGCGGGCCGAGCTCGGGTTGCGCAACGTCAGCTTCGTGGCTGACGACATCAGCCAGGTCGATCTGCAGCCCTGCGACATGGTGGTGGCCTACTACACCGTGCAATTCGTCCGCCCCAGCCGGCGGCAGGAGCTGATCGACCGGATCTACAAGTCGCTGCAATGGGGCGGCGCGCTGATCCTGTTCGAGAAGGTCCGCGGACCGGACGCGCGCTTCCAGGACATCCTGACGGCGATGTACTCCTACGACTACAAGCTCAAGCAGGGTTACGACGCCGAGGAGATCGTGTCCAAGGCGCGCAGCCTGAAAGGCATCATGGAGCCGTTCTCGACACAGGGGAATGTCGACATGCTCAAGCGCGCCGGCTTCCAGGACATCATGACGATCATGAAGTTCATCTGCTTCGAAGGCTTCGTCGCCATCAAGTAGCGGCGGCCTGGGGGAGGATGACGGCGATGGACGGCGCGATGGCTGCACCCACGGCGTGGTTCACCAAGGATGACGGGCGCAAGCTGCCGGTATCGGACGACTATCTGATTCCGTTCCTGACCCCCACCAGCCCCGGCACCAGCTACTGGGAGCCACCGCCGGCGGACAATGTCGAGGCGTTGCGGCGCGAGGACGGCCGGGTGCTGCTGCAGCTGCATCAGGTGATCGACCTGCTGCTGCGCTGCGGCGTCGATCTGGGCAACAAGACCCTGCTCGATATCGGCACCGGCAACGGGATGATCCCGCGTCTGATCCTGCACTATTCGGACCTCAAGGCGGCAGTCGGCATCGATCCCTATCTCGACGGCGAGCATCTCTCGAGCTGGCAGGCGCATGATCATGGCGAGCTGTTCAAGGAGCTGACGGGCTTCATCGACAAGCATTGTCCCGACGCGATGGATTTCCAGGAGTACCGCCACCTCGCCGGCTACCAGGATTTCTCGCTGCAGCCGGCGCGCGTGCCGCTGCGTGCGCAGGGTCACAAGAACTTCCGCTTCGAGAAGATCGGTGCCCACGACCTGCAGCAGCTCGACGAGAAGTTCGACATCTTCTACGCCAAGGCGATCGACCATATCCCGGACTGGCCGAGGATCTTCAAGGCGATCAGCGCCGTCGCCAGCGACGACGCGCTGATCGTCATCAAGCATTTCTCGTTCTTCGCCTATCTCGGCCCGCATCGCTACGCCACCACGAACATCCCGTGGGGCCATCTGCTGCTGACCGATGCGGAATACCGTCGCTTCGCCGAGGAGTTCCACGGCCATCGCGCCAGGGAGATGGTCGAGTTCTATTTCGACGGGCTGTCCTATCCGCGCACCACGATGCACCAGATGGTGATGATGGCCCGGGAGAACGGCTTCACGCTGCATGCCGCGATCAATGAACCCAACCGCAACGTCGCCAGGATCCAGCGCATGGCGGATGTGGTGCCCGATTTCTGGGACATCGTGCGCCAGAACCATCCGACGGTCAGCATCGAGGAGATGCTGTCGGGCCGCTACCACATCGTCTTCCGGCGGGCCCGCTAGAACGGGGCCTGGATCAGTCCGACCGGCTCACAGCCGCCAGAGCGCGATGTCGGCGGGCCTTATGTCGCGGTCGAGCACGCCCTGCACATCGGCCACGTAGCCGCTGTCGTTCTTCAACAGCCGGCGCACCAGGCTCCAGCCCGCGTCGATATACTGCTTGTGCGCCACGGCCAGCACGACGGCGTCAGCCGGCGCCATGGCATCCAGGTCCTTCAGCTCTAGCCCGTACTGGCGCCGCACTTCCGCCGGATCGGCCTGCGGATCGTGGACCTGGGCCAGGACGCCGAAATTGCGCAGCTCGCGCACCACATCCGCGACGCGCGTGTTGCGCACGTCGGGGACGTTCTCCTTGAAGGTGAACCCCAGGATGGTGACGACCGGCCGGCCGTTCCAGCCTCGGCGCATGAGGTTGCGCACGATGCGGTTGGCGACATAAAGGCCCATGCCGTCATTGACACGTCGGCCGGCCAGGATCACCTGCGAATTGTAGCCCACCGATTCGGCGACATGCGTGAGGTAGAAGGGATCGACGCCGATGCAATGGCCGCCCACCAGGCCGGGCCGGAACGGCAGGAAGTTCCACTTGGTGCCGGCGGCTTCCAGGACGTCGCGGGTGTCGATCTCGAGCCGGTCGAAGATCAACGCAAGCTCATTGATCAACGCGATGTTGAGGTCGCGCTGCGTGTTCTCGACGGCCTTGGCGGCCTCGGCGACCTTGATCGACGCGGCCCGATAGGTGCCGGCCGTGACGACGCTGCCATAGACGTCGTCGACGATATCGAGGGTCGCGGGCGTGTCGGCCGAGATGACCTTCCGGATGGTCTCGAAACGGCGCTCCCGGTCGCCGGGGTTGATGCGCTCGGGCGAGTAGGCGACGTTGAAATCCGTCTTCCAGGTGAGGCCGGATTCGCGCTCCAGGATCGGCACGCATTCCGTCTCCGTGACGCCGGGATAGACCGTCGACTCGTAGACGACGATGTCGCCTTTCTTGAGCTGCCGTCCGACCGCTTCCGATGCCGCGTGAAGCGGCGTGAGGTCCGGCCGGTTCGAGGAATCGGTCGGCGTCGGCACGGTCACGATATGGAAATCGGCGTTCCTCAGGTCTGCGGCATCGGCCGTGAACAGCAGGCCGGGTCGCTGCAGGTCCACGGCGTCGACCTCGTGGGTGCGGTCGTGGCCGGCCCTGAGCTCCTGGACCCGGGCGCTGGAGATGTCGAAGCCGATCGTCGGGCTGCCGATGCGCGCGAATGCGGCAGCCACCGGCAGCCCGACATAGCCCAACCCGATCACCGATATGCGCCGATTATGACCCATGGCATCCTCACCGCATGGCACCTGCCGGCGGAAGCGCGCCCTATACTGGAATTCGTTCCTGACCACAAACCGTGACGGACGGTCGCGGCCGGCGTCGGATCACAGCTCGCGCAGCCCCTCGGAGGGGTCGATCCGCGCCACCCGCAAGCCTGCCAGGGCCGAGGCGGCCAGGGCGCAGAGCAGGGTGACGGCGACGGCGACACCGACATGCGACGGCAGCAGCCGGCAGGCGGTTTCGCCGACGCCCAGGCTGCCGGCGAAATGGCTGTTGATGACCGAGGCGACGATCGCGAACACGGCCATCGCCAGCGCCACGCCCAGGACCGCGACGGCGGTGGCCTGGATCATCGGAAAGGCGACGGTGGCGCGTGTGCGGAAGCCGAGCAGGCGCAAGGTGGCAAGATCGCGGCGCTTGCGCTCGACCGCGCCCCACAGGCTGACACCCAGCGACAGCAGGAAGCCCGCGGTGCCGATGCCGGCGATCAGCCAGAACAGCAGGCCGAGGTTGCGGTCCAGCGACATGAGCTGCTCGACCTCGGCGGCCCGGGTCGAGACCTCGGTCCTCCCCGCCACCAGGCGGTCGCGCAGCGTCGGGATATCGTAGATGGTGCGGCCGTACAGGCGGAAGCCGGCGTAGAGCCGCTCGCCCTCGGGCCGCGTGCCGCCCTCCGACTTCAGCAGCGGCTCGGCGAAGCCGTCACGGAACGACTCGCTGGCATCCAGCAGCTCCAACGGCACGAAAACCGCGTCACGCGCATAGGTCGCTTCCGGCACGATCGCGATCACGTTCAGCGCGACGCGCGCATTCTCCTGCCGCCCGTCGATCGACCGGCCGACGATCCCGGCGATGACCGCGCCCTGCACGATGCCGCCCGCCTTGCGCGCCGCCGATTCCGACAGCGCAACGAGGATCCGGGGCCGGGTGGGTTGCTCTGCCTGTGCCGGCTCTTCCGGCAGGATCCGCGGATAGACCCGCGGCGGACACACGACGGCCGGATCTTCGTTCGGTGCCGTCGTGCAGGTCGGCGTGGCCGGCAAGAGGCCCTTCAGCAACGGGTCGCCCGGCGCCGTCGGGACCATCTCGACGTTGATCGCCGGTCCGCCGGGCTTCATGACGTCCATGCTGGCGGCGATGGCACGGGTACGGGGAATGACGAACGCGACCTCCGGCCAGGCACGCGCCGAATCAAACCAGGCCTTGTCGAAACGGCCGGCGCCGACCGGCACGATCTCGAGGTTGCGCGGATCGCCGGCCAGCCGTTCGGTCAGCGTCTGCACAACGCCAAAACGCAGGCCGAACAGCACCAGAAGCGGCGCCAGGACCGCGGCCAGAGCCAGCACCAGGCACAACGTCGCCCGCCATTCGTGACGCGCGTCGGCCAGGGACAGCACGACGATGCGGCCCAGATCACGTGGCGCGGGCACGGTCATGATTGCCGCGCGAAGGTCGAGCGCACGACCACGCCGTCATCGCTGCGCTCGCGCGCGATCTCAGGCGCGATGCGGGCCAGCCCCAGGCGCTCGACCCGGGCCCAGTCATGCGAGGCCAGCAGCAGCGCCGCGCCGCGCTCCTTCGCCTGCTCGAGCAGCAGGTTGGTCACGATGTCGGCGGTGGCCGGATCGACCGATGCGGTCGGCTCGTCCGCCAGCACCAGCGACGGGCCGTGGGCGAGCGCGCGTGCGATCGCGACCCGCTGGCGCTGCCCCACCGACAGCGATGCCGGCTTCTTGCGCAGCTGATCCGCCACCCCCAGCCGTTCCGCGAGGCGCTCGACCACGCTGCCGTCGCGCGGCAGGCCGAGCAGGCGGCGCGGCAGGTCGATGTTGTCGAACACGCTCAGGAAGGCGAACAAGCCACCGGTCTGCGGCACGTAGCCGATATGCCGTGCCCGCAGCGCCGCCAATGCATCGGACGCGCCGTCGCGCCACAGGGTGACGACGTTGGCGACGGCGTCATCGACCTGCAGCCGGAAGCGGGCGGCGTCGTCGGGGCGAGACGCCAGCGCGACCAGGTCCAGCAAGGTGCTCTTGCCGCTGCCGCTTTCGCCGACCAGGGCGATGCGCTCGCCTGCCACCAGGTCGAGCGCATCGACGTGCAGCTCGAAGCGGACGCCAGCCGCCAGCCGCTGCTTGGTGACGCCGCGCAGCGACAACAGGGGGGATGCGTTTCCCATCAGTGATGCACTTCAACCGTCGCCCAGAGGGGCGGAAGGGAAAACGGATGCGACGTGCATGCGGGGCTGTGCCGGGAGCGCGCTACTCCAATGGCGCACCGGCGCGTAGCGCCGGCTCATGCACGACGGAAAGACGAGAACCGGCCTTGCGGGCCGGTGCGCCACCGGCGTGGCGCGCTCCCGGCCTCTCACGGCAGGGCGTCGAGCGGGATGGGGTAGACGGCGTCGCCCGGATCGCCACCCGGGCCGCCGAGCTGGACCCAGAGCGCGGCGTCGTTGTGGAAGCGCTCGTAGAGCCGCGCCTTGGCCTCCAGCTCGTTGATCAGCGCCTGCTGCTCGGCGATCGACCAGGCTGTCCAGGTCGCCTGGTCGATGCCCATGATCTTGCTGCGATAGGGCAGGTCGTCGAGGTACTCGCCCATCAGGCCCAGCTCACCGAGCTTCTCCGTGCCCCGCCGGCCGATCCGCGAGGGATCGCGGCTCATGGCGGCGGCGGCGCTGCGCAGCTCGTCGAAGAAGCCGGCCGGCGTCAGCTGGCCGCGCTTGCCGGCATCGACGATGCGCCGGATCGTCTGCTGCAGATCGCTGAGCTGGTTCTTCGTCAGCAGGACGCGCACCTCCAGGGCCGTCGAGGTCGGCGTGTCCATGTCGCGGTCGGTGGCCCAGGCCTCGAACATCTTGGGCGCCTGGGTCTGATTCTGGCTCCCGAGATAAGCCAGCGCCATGGCATGGCCGATGAGCTGGAAATCCCGCTGCACGCGGGCCGCCGATTGCGGCGGTTGCTGCTGCTGTTCCTGCAGCCGGCCCGCCGCGAACATGCGCATCAGCTGCGTGGCGCCCTCGGCGATGCTTTCCATGTTCTTGCCGAACTCGGCCACGCTGCCGGCCTCGACAGGATAGTAGAGCGCCCGCGGCAGGTTCTTGCCTTCGGTCATCGCCTTGTACTGGCCTTCCGCCGAAGCATGGTCGGTCTTGCCGGCAGCGGTGCGCAAATGCACCGCCATGAGGTGGATCTTGCGGGTCTCGGCCAGCTCGCGGATGCGGTCGACGTCCAGCCCTGTCGACCCGCTGGGGTCGCTGCTCTGCAACGGCCCGGCATCGGTGATCAGGACCACGATGCGGCCATCGAAGCCGGACCAGTCGATCTCATCGATGGCGGCTTTCACGCCGGCGATCGAGTCCTCGGTGAAGGCATGGCTGGAAACGGTCGTCGCCTTCAGATCCTTCAGCTTCTCCAGGAACGCCTTGCCGTCCGGCGCATCCTTGGGCTGCACGAACACCTTGGTGAGGTATTCGAGGCCGGGGGTGATCGAGGTGTTGTTGCGGAAGGCCACCAGGCCATAGCTCGCCTTCAGCCCGGCGCGCTCGATCTGCTCGTAGAAGCGCCGGGCGGCATCGCGCGCGCGGTCGAGATAGGGCTGCATGGACGTCGTGGTGTCGACCACGAAGACGACACCCAGCTTGAAGTCCTTCAGCGATTCATAAAGGTTCTGCCGCACCTTCGGCTTGAGCGGATCGTCGCCGTCCTTCTTCAGCGTGACCGAGGCGACGCGCAGCATCCGCACCTTGATGTTGTTCGACAGATAGGCCTCGGACGCCTCCAGGATGGGCAGCAGGTAGAATTGCTTGCTGATGTCGATATGGGTGCTGGGCTCGATCGAGATCACCGGGAAACCGGCCGGCAGCGTGCCGCCGGCAACGATGGCATCGCGCAGCTTCTTGGCCTGCGCGACGCGGTCATTGGCCTCCAGCACGCCCTGCAGCTTGTCGCGCTCGCGGAAGAACAGAGCCCGCTCGCGGCCGGCGGGGTTGGTGAAGGCCAATGTCAGCGTCTGCCGCCATGCGACCGTGTCCGGGGCCTTGAGCCAGCCGGTGGTCTTGCCGTCGCTGCCGGGGCCGACCTCGAGCCAGTCCATGCCGCCCACCGTCTGCCGCGCATAGACGTAGAGCGCGCTCATCGGCGGCAGCGCGGCGCCCGCGGTGCCGCCCGGCTTGTCGAACGGCTGCGCGTCCGGACGGGTCAGCACGCGCTGGAACAGGGTCTTCTTGCCTTCCATCAGCAGCGGCGTGCGCCCACCGGAGGATGGCTGCTGCGCGACCGCTGCCGTCACCAGCATCAGCGCCGCTGCGAGCACCACCGCGGATGCTGTCGCCACACGCCGCGCGATTGCGATCATGGTCGGCTCCTATGTGCATTGCAGATCGGCAAACGACTTCTTCGCCTCGGCATCCCCCTTGTCCGATGCCTTCTTCAGCCAGTCGCATGCCTTCGCCTTGTCGGCCGGGAAGTTGTCGGCGCCCTTGGCGTAGAGCTGGCCCAGACGGCGCATCGCCAGCGGCAACTCGACCTTCGCTGCCTTCTCGTACCATTGCGCCGCCTGCACCGCGTCGGAATCGATCGGCGAGTTGGGCGCGCGGTTGACCGGATCGAAGAAGCCGGCGTACTCGGCGGCGCCCACCGGATCACCCGAATCGGCGGCCGCGCGGCAGACGAGAAACGCCGCGATCTGCTTGCCGTCCTGGCGCAAGGCGCGGCATTTCTCCACCATGGCCTCGGCTGCCGGCTTGGTCTCCAGGAACTCGGCTGCCAGCACCCGCTCGGGCTTCTCGATGGTCGGCGGCTTCGCCTTGTTCTTGTCGCCCTTGTCGCCCTCCGCGATTTGCGTCGTGCGCATGAAGAACCACCAGTAGGCGCCGGCGCCGACGCCGCCTACCAGCAGGACCAGGATGACAGCCAACCCGATCCACAAGCCGGCCGAGCTCTTCTTCTTTTTCTCGTCGCGGCCGATGCGGTCCATCGGGTCGGGCGGGCGCAGGCCGCCCGGGCCGGGATCGAATGGCGGCGGCGGCTCCTGCGGGAAAGGGAACAGCGGCGGCGGCTCGGCCGGCTGGAACAGGGGCGGCGGCTCCGGCGCCGGCTGAAACGGCGGTGGCGGGTCTGCGACCCATGGCGGCGGTGGCTCAGGCGGCGGTGGTGGTGGCGGTGGTTCCGCCAGCCCCGGCGTCCGCAGCACGGTGGTCTGCCCCGTGCCGCCACCAAAGCCACGGTCGGTGCCGGCCGGTGCGTCGCCGGCGACCATGCGGTTGGGGTCGTAGGCGCCGGATGTCTGCATGCTGGGCCACGCCACGACCGTGGCACCGACATTGCCCACGCCAGGCTCCCGCACCGACAGCCGGACGGTCAGGCCGGCCACCATGTCGCACACGACGGGGCCGACATGGAAATCAATGCCGCCGCCGAACGGCTGGACCCGCTCGGGAGCCAGCCAGGACTCCGATCGCTGCCAGCCGCCGTCCGACAGGTACTTCTCCGGCCCCTGCCGGCGCTCGATGCAGATCGTGAGGCCGTCCGGTGCGGCGTCCAGCTCGTGAACGCGCAGAACGGCGTGCCCGGGCAGGTCGGGTTTCGGCATGACTTCTGCGCGCATAGCCCACTCTAAAGTCGCGATTGCGGCGCCATTTTGGCCCGCTATGGGGTCGCGGGCAATCGTGAGCGGCCGTGAGCCGCCCGAGCGCAGCGAGGGATCTCCTGCGGCAAGACGCACAGTGCGCCATTCTCGGGAGATCCTCGCTGCGCTCGGGATGACGGAGAGCTCGGGATGACTTGGAATCAGGCGGCGAGCTTGGCCTGCTCGGCGCGGCGCAGGATGGTGCCCAGCCGGTCGTTCTGCTCGGGCGTGATGTCGCGGCCGCCCTCGAAGCCGACATTGTCCATCGCCAGCTGCAGGAAGGCGCGCATCCAGTCGGCGCAGAAGGTGTTGTAGATCGGCAAGGGCTCCTCGCCTAGCGGCGGGGGGTCGTTTTCAGCAAAGGGCGGCGGATCGTCGAACACACGCCGCGTCGGCGCCTGCGGCGGCAGGCCGGGCCGGTGCTCGCGGGCCACGCGCTCGAAGCCCAGCCAGTCGACGAAGCGGTTGATGACATTGGCGGCGGCGCGCACCTGGCGCTCGGCGATGTCCTCCCACTTGGCGTTGGCGTTGTTCTCGACCGCCCGCACATCCTTGGCCAGCCCGTCGGCGATGCGCAGCCGGTTAGCGCCCACCGCCAGCTCGTCGACCAGCCAGCCGAACTGCTGGCGATCGACGTTGAAATGCGACAGCGCGCGTTCATCGCCGCTGGTGCGCCGCAGCCGTTCCATCCAGTGCTGCAGGGCTTCGCTCGCGAAGCGGTGGGCACGGTCCTGCAGCGTCGAGCTGCCGCCATCGGACAGCCCGAGGGCGGCATCGTGGCCGAACACCTCGCCGAAGATGTCGCCCAGGTCGATGCCGGCGCCGACGGCCTCGCCGCCGCGGTCGCCCGGCTTGCCGTGCTTGCCGTTGCCGTCGGCCTTCATGGTGGCGACGCGGAAGTAGATGCCGCGCAGGTCTTCCTCGTCGACCTGCAGCGCATTCACCAGCTCGCCGAAGCGCTGAGCCTTGATGCATGGTCCCAGCCCGCGCAGCACCTGCTGCACCAGAACCTGCTTCTTCTGCCGCGCGTCCGAGTCGGTGCCGCTGTGGAAGCCGGCCAGCCGGTCCGACAGCCGGCGGATCTGCTCGTCGATCTGGCCGCGCACCTGGGCGCGCTTGATGGCCGGATCGCATACCGGCGTCAGGTTGGCGACGATATAGGACAGGCCGCCGTCGTTGGGCCGGAACGCCTCGTCCCAGGCCTTGGCCGGGTCGGCGAAATGCTGCTTCACGATCTCGTTGCCGACGAAGGCGTCGCGCAGCAGGCGGCAGCGCTCCACGAACGTATCGGCGATGCCGACCTCGCGCCCGTCGGCATAGAGCATCAGCCGCTCGTCCTTGACCGTCGGGTTGCGCAGCCAGAAGGAGTTCCGGAACGGCTTGCCGTCCCAGTTGCGGGGCCAGTCGCCGCGGAAGTTGTTCAGCAGCGAGTTGTTGAGCCGTGCGCCCCAGCGGCCGCTGAGCTCGGTCTCGCCGGCCTTCTGCTCGAACTCGCGATCCATCTTGGTGAGCACGAGGAAGAGGCCGTTCTTCTGCCGCGCGCGCGCCGGGGCGGTGTCGCCGAAGGTGGCGCCGACCCAGCCCTCCATCATCGGCGACAGGTCGCGCACCTCCTGCACGCCGTCGGGGATGCACAGCAGGATGGCCGAGATCTCGCGTTCGGCCGAGAAGCGCTGGAACAGATAGGCGACCTTGCCGCGCAGCAGCAGCTCGCGCAGCGGGTTGGCGTTCTGCTTGCCGTCGCTGCCCTTGCCGGCGTCCTCCAGCTTCTCCAGCTTCAGGCGCGAGCGCGCGCCGGGGAAGTCGAGCAGGTCGGTGTGGTCGAAGAACGGCCAGGGCTTGTCCTCGATGGCGATGCGCAGCTCGGCCGTGAGCGCGCAGACCAGCGAGCGCGGCAGCTCGCTGTCGGCGGCGCCCGGCAGCTTGGGCCGCACCTTCAGCGTGTCGCCGGCGTCGGTGCCCAGGCGGTCGAGGATCAGCACGTCGATGATGCTGTTCTCGCGCGGCACCAGGGCGTCGATCTGGCAATGCGCCTCCTCGGCGAAGCCCAGCTTCTTCAGCCCGGCGAAGAGGTCGTTGAACAGCTTGGTGTAGGGCTCGAAGTCGTACCACAGCAGCGACCACAGGCGGGCGCGGTCGGGCCCGGCCAGCCGGGGCGCCAGGTGCAGGGCCTCGCGCCAGAAATCGACATGGAAATCCTGGGTCATGCCCTTGAAGTAGCCGTCGAAGTACTCGATCAGGTCGAGCACGTCGTCCTCGTCAAGCCCGTCGACGGGCTTGTCCTTGGCCAGCCCGCGCAGCTCACCCAGGCGCTCGCGGATCTTGTCGGTCGTGGGCCGCTGGAACGCCGCCTTCTGGTGGTCGAAGTCGAGGAAGAACGAGTTGGCGAGGATCTTCACCAGGTCGGTCTGGGTCAGCAGCCTCAGCTCGACGGGATAGCCCGCCGGGCCGTCGCTGGCTTCGGTGCTGAGACGGGTCACCAGACCGGTCGATTCGCGGCCGCCGGGCGGGTTGATCTCGCGCAGGAAGTCGTAGCCCTTGCCGTCGAACCGCGCGATCAGCGGCCGGCCTTCGCGGCTGGCCAGGATCGACACCAGGTAGGACTTGCCGGCCTGGCTGGGACCGAAGACGCCGACGCACATCTTGCGCTTGGCGGCGCGGGCCAGCTTGCGGCTCTGGTTGCGCACCTTCTGCAGCTCGGCGATCAGCGAGCTCGCCTGCTGGCCGATGCTTTCGGCCGTCGGCGCCACGTCGCGGATCCAGGTGATCGCCTCGGCAGAGGCGGTGGCAGCCGCCTCGCAGTCGCGCGACAATTTGAGGTCGACTTCTTCCATCGTCGTGTCAGCCTGTCTTCAGCGCGCCGGTGTCCAGCCAATAGCCCTCGGATTGCGCCAGCGTCTGCAACCGCAGGACCAGGGACCGGCGGTTGACGTTGTTGCCGTCGCGATCGACGACCGCGGAGATGTCGAAGTTCTCGGTGTCGATGCCGCCGCGCTCGGTGGGGCGCAGCCGCTTGAACGTCACGAACAGCGGCGTGCGCCGGCTGAGCGCGTCGCCATCGCGCTTGCTGGAATATTCGAGATAGTAGAGCCGCGTCGTGGGCCAGCGCTCGAGGTCGACCTGACGGAACCCGATCGGGACCGGGGCGCGGAACTCGAACGGCTTCTCCGGCAGCTGGTACTCGGGGTTGTCGAGATCGACGTTCGAGAAATAGGTGTCCTGGCGCAGCAGCCGCCCCGCCAGCTCGATCGAGCCGATATAGCGCGCGGTGCTGCGGGCCCTGAGCTTGTCGGAGCGGAACGAGAAGCCCTGCAGCTGCGACTGGCCCAGCACGCAGATCATGGCGCCGACCGCGACCGTGGTCTTGGGATCGCCCACGCGCAGCCGGTTGTCGCGGAACGGATACCAGTCGCCGACACGATACTCGTGCAGCGGCACCACCCTGTCCGGCGACAGCGGCAGCAGCTTCAGGGCCAGCGATTTCATCGCCGGCAGTCGGGAGGGCCGGCCGGTCAGCAGCAGGAGATCACAGTCGTAGGTGTAGACCAGCTCGCACAACGGCGTGAGCACGTTCTTGATCTCGGCCTGCACCGTGTCGTCGATGCCCTGCAGATCGATCGGCACCAGGATCTTGCGCAGGTCGAAATCGCGCGCGCCGCGCTTGCGGGCGGCATCGTTCACGAAGGCGACCACCTCCGGCGCCGGACGTGCGCCGGGCGGGAAGAACGATTCGAAGGGCCGTGCCTCGGGTGCCACCGTCGCCTCCAGCGGCTGGTAGCTCTCGCAGGCAAGCAGCAGCGCCAGCCCGATGGGGCTTGCGACCTGCAGCGCGAACTGACGCCGCAGGTTCTGGGTTTCCACGTCCTCGCCGCCGCGGTTGCTGCGGAACAGCTCGGTGGTCAGGTCCTCGGGGTTGGCAAGGCCGGCATCGGCCATGGCCGCCTCGATGGCCGGCAGCACGTGGTTCTGGATCACGCGCAGCAGGATGTCGTCGCCGGCCTTGTTGAAGCCTTCGCGGAAGGTCTGCTGCGGGTGCATCGTGACGGAGATGCCGGTGCCTTCCACCGTGTAGGTGTTGATGATCAGGTCGGTCGTGCCGCCGCCGATATCGATGCTGGCCACGCGCAGGGTGTCGGGCCTGTCCTGGCGCACGCGCGGACGGCGCGCGGCCTGGAAGAAGGCGCGCGCATCGCCGCCGAAGTTGCGCGCCACCTCGGTGTACAGATAGACGAGCTGCGTGCAGCTCGCCTCGTCCCACTCCAGGAAGACCTCGGGCTGCGTGCCGTCGTCACCCAGCAGCTGCCAGCCCAGCACCATCCAGACGAGATCGCGCGCCGCCTCGGCGCGCTGCCGGAAGATCTGGCGCTCGGCCAGCGGCATGCCGGTCGGCACCGTCATGATGATGCGGCGCAGGCGTCGCGGGATCTCGGCATGGCTGCGGCGGATGCGCTGGGCCGGCGAGTTCATCTGCGTCAGCGCCTGCAGGATGATCTCGCACAGGGCGAAGGTCATCATCGACGAGCGCGAATAGAGCGGCTCGAAGACGGGCAGGTTGTCGGGATCGTCCGGTTCCAGCCGGTGCAGCGCCTCGCCCTTCTGGTTCACAAGCTGCGCCAGCGGCCCGCTGTTGGCCGCCATCGTGCCCTGCTCGGGCGAGAAGGCGGCGTTGAAGAACCACTCCCGCTTCTGGGAGTCGGTATCCCAGAGATATCGCTTGGGCGACGACATCCCGGTATTGCCCTCGGTGCCGCGGCGGCGCGACGCCAGCCGGGTCGCTTCCGGCCCGATGCGCGCCATGGTCGGCCAGACGAAGGCGTCGGTGCGGCCTCCCAGGCGTGAGAGGTGGTTCTTGCCGAACGAGGCCTGGGCGAACTCGATGCGCGATTCGAACGGCTTGGCGTAGACGTGCTCGGGGTGTGTCAGGTCGCGCAGCGCCAGCTCGTAGGAATCGTTGAGGTTGGCGGCACGATCGTCGGTCGACTCGATCAGCATGCCGCAGGTGCGCGAGTTGCCGACGTCGAGGACGAGATCGACGTCGATCGCGCCGCGCCCCGGGCGCTCGGCGTCGCCGACCACCTTGATCGCCGGGAAGATGCCGGCGCCGTCGAGCATGCCCAGGAAGGCGAGGTAGCGGGCCGTCGGCTCGGTCGGCGCCCGCTTGGCCTCGGTGTCGATCTCATGCGCCGAAAGCTTGGGGAAGAGCTCGCGGAACAGCTCCTCGATCCATTTCTGCACCCATTCCTGGCGCAGGAACCACTGGTTGTCGGCCTGGCGCGGCGCCAGGGCGAAGATGGCGCCCGACGCCACGTCCTTGGGCGAGGGCGCCAGGTAGGCGCGGCCGTCGAGCTCGGGCAGCAGGCCGGTGTCGAACGCCAGCACGGCGCGGTAGCGGTGCCCGTGCTCGTCGCGGAAGCCGTCGCCGTGACGGGCCTCCAGGTCGACGACGCGCACCCGCGCCCAGTCGCTGGGTCCATCCTTGAAGACCTTGCCGGGGCGTGCCTGGAAGAACGGCACCGGCACCCAGCGGTCGAGGAACGGGGCCAGCGCGTCCTTCAGGCCGATATCGAGGTTGCCCAGGGCCTCGCGCCGCTTGCCGGCCTCCATGACGGTGTAGACCCCGGTCCCGGGGTCGTACTCGAACTGCACCAGCTTATCGACGGTGGCGGCGCTGTCCGGGGTGTTGGTGTCGAGGAACCGCCACTCCTTCACCAGCAGCCGGCTGGGGTCGAAGCCGAAGTCGAGAAACTGCACACCGCTTTTCGCGATCAGAGTTGTCGGCTGGGGGTAGCGAGGCAGATAGGCGAGATCGCTCATGGTCCGACGCATACGACGGCTGCGCACCGACGGCGCGGCATAGCCATAGTGTATCGGGGCAGGGTGCTGCGCTGCAACCACGGCGGGGTCGTGTGCGCAAGCAGCGACGGGCCGCGGCACGTCCGCTCCCGCCGATCGCGTGACAACAACGACAACAACGACAAAAAGTCGCCGCCGCAGGCCGCCGGATCCCCCCGACCAGGCATCGCGACGCCCGTCCGTGCCCAATGATCAGGCGGTGTGAACGCGATGACTGTCACTGCTCGATCTTAATGAGGGTGGGATAGCGCTGCCTGACGGCGACAGCCAACGAGACCAGGAGAATGGGGGCGAGCGCTAGCTTATCAATATAATATTCTTTTGAAGAGATCAATATTTTTGTTGGCCGACAACCAGTCGGAGAGTGAGGCGCGGCTGTCACCCCGAGCGCAGCGAGGAATCCAGGCGCCCTCCCTGGATCCCTCGCTGCGCTCGGGATGATAGCCGTATCAGCCTGCCGCGACCGTCACTTGCCCAGGCGCACGGCGTAACCTGGGCCGCCTTCGGTGCTGCCCTGGCATTGCGCCCGGCCATCGGCGCCGCTGTCGCAGGTCACCGTCGACGGCGCGTAGGTCGTGCCGTCGGTGCATTTCAGCGCTTCGGTTTCCTTGATGACCAGCTTGCCGGAGCCGTCGCGGCTGGCCTGCGCCGGCCCTTCGCAGACGACACCGTTCTTCTGCACGATGCGGCTCTTGCCCTTGCCGTCCTTGTCGAACGTGTATTGCGGCCGGATGACCTCATCGCCGTCCTGGGTGGTCAGGTCGGTGCTCGACCGCCAGTCGCCTTGCATGAAGCGCACGCCCGGCTCCTTGGGAATCTGCACCGGCTCGATCGGCTTCTCGCCCGGCTTGAGGCCGGCGCGCGGGTCGGTGGGCCGGGCGGCCTGCTGCGGCGGCCGCTGCTGATCGGCCTTCGGGTTGGCCTTGGGGTCGGGCTGCGGCTTGGCGTCCGCCTGGCGCTCGGGCTTGGCTTCGGGCTTCGTCGTATCGGCCTTGGTCTGCGGCTTGGTGTCGGTCTTGGTGTCCGGCTTCATGTCCGGTTTCATTTCCGGCTTCCGGCCCGCTTCCGTCGATGGCTTGGTGGTGCCGTCAGGGCCGGGGCGCTCGACCGTCCCGCCAGGCTTCGGATCGGTGGTGGTGCCGCCGTCTTCGGCCGTCGTGCCCGGCACCACGACGGTGCCGCCGTCCTGACCGGGCACGACCGTCGTCGAGCCCTGCTGGCCGGGCGTGCACTGGTTGCGCTTTTCGTTGAACTGGGCCCACAGGCGCAGGAAATCGGATCGCAGCGCCGCCTCGCGCGCCTGTTCGGCGCGCAGGGCCGAATCGTCGGCGCCATCCGCGCCGGCAGGTCCGGTGCCCGCGGTCGACGGCAGGGTGAATTTGCCGTCCCACACCCAGCGCGGCAGGTGGGGTTTCACCAGATAGGCGGCCACGGCCAGCAGCAGCAGCAGGAAGAGGGCGACCAGCAGCCACTTCCAGAGGCTCGGGGCGGCCGGCGGCGCCACGGCTGCCATTGTCGCCGAGGGCGCGGCGGCGGGCGGCGGTGGGCCCGGGGGCCATTGTCCGGATGGCGGTTCGGCGGCGGCCGGTGGTGCAGGCGGCGGCGCGGACGACCAGGCGGTCGGCGCGGCAGCGGGCGGGGGAGGAGAAGGGGGCGGCGGTGCCGCCGCGGCGGGGCCGGTTGACCACGATGGCAGGCTGGCCACGGACGCGCCGGCGATGCCCAGCAGCATGCCGGCGGTGCCTTCGGCCGTGAAGCCCCAGAACGCCAGCACCGGCCGCGAGTCGACGGAGAACAACGTTTCCGGGCCGGGGGCCAGCAGCGCCTGCCGCAGCAGGCGGCCAAAGGCACGCTCGCCGTCCGAGCGACCGGCGCCGTCCAGGCGGTCGACCAGCCGCTCCAGATCGGGGCGCAGCTCCTGCACCTTGGACTGCAGGGCCCGCTTCTCGGCCTCCGACAATTCAGTGTAAGGGCGCGCGGTGCCTTCGAACGGCGCCCGCCATTCGATGCTGCTGCCCTGCTCCTGCGGGATCGCGAACAGCTCGGCATGGCGCCTGCCCAGCCGCGTGTCGATCGCGGCGCGCAGCTGCGCGGCGCGGCGCCAGACCGGCTGGCCGCCGTCGCCCAGCGCGCTGTAGGCGCCGGCGTCGGCCGTCATCAGTAGCGGTCCGGAGCTCATGGCTGAAACGCTCCTGCTGTCCCTTTGCTCAGTTGCCCGGCCGGCAGCGCGGCGGCACCTGGACCGATGCCGTGGCATCAGTGAAGGCATCCAAGGCCGCCTGCGCGCTGGTCGCCGGGTACATCTTGCCACCCGTGATGGTGGCCAGGCAGGTCGAATCCTCGGCGCTGCCGGCGACGTCGATGACGTGAACCTTCACGCCGGGCTTGGCGGCGTGCAGGCGCTGCGCCACGGCGCAGACATTGCCGCCGCACGAATCGCGGCCATCGGAAAACACCACGATGGTGCCGTTGGCGCTGCGCATGCCGTTGGCTGCGGTCTCGATGGCCCGCGCCAGCGGCGTGCCGCCCTTGGCCACCTTGCCCTGGATCAGGGCGATCAGCCGCGCCCGGTCGTTGCCGCCGAAAAACCCGAAATCCTGGATGGCGCGGCAGTCGTCGAACACGACGAACCCGAGACGCACATCGGTCGGCAGCTGGGGGATGACCTGGACCACCGCCTGCTTGGCATCGTCGAGCCGCTTGGGGCCCGGCGTCTGGATCAGCGTCTTGATCTCGCTGGCGGCGGTCCGGTCGCCACGCCGGCTGCGGGCGGTGAGGCCCTCCTCCTGCGCCGCGTTCAGCCCGCTGGGCATGTTCATGCTGGCCGCGCCGTCGATGATGACCGTGAGCTCGGGCTGCGGCGTACCGGGCCGTCGCGGCGGCGGGCAGGCCATCTCGCTGGTGGCGGTGGCGCCGGGAGCAGAGGGCGCCAGGGCCTCCTCGCCCCGCGGCTCGCCGGGCGTCGATGCAGGTGCCCGGCATCGCTCGAGCTCGCGGCGGGCCTGCTCCTGCAGCGACGCCAGCTCGACGCCCAGCTCCGCGCCGCGCGCCCGCGACTGGGCCAGCGACGCGCTCAGCCGGATATGCTGCTCGACGACCGCGATCGCGGCTGGCGCCGGCGGCGGGGGTACGTCCGACGATGCCGTGTCGAACACGGTCGCGACGCCGGGGAAGCCCTGCATGGCCCAGGCCGTGCCCGCGAGCAGGAAGGCCGCCGCGCCCGAGGCCCACCAGCGGCGGCGCACCGCCTGACGGCGAGCGGCGGCGGCCGGCAGCGTGTCGCTGGCCGTGGCATCCGGCGCTGAAAAATAAGCCGCGGGTGCCGGCTGTGCCGTTTCCGCTGTCCGGGGGATGGCCGCGGGCAGCACCGGCGGTCCGGCAGCCTCCGATTCGTAGCCCCAGCACACGACGACCGGCTGATCGCCGACCAGGAACAGATAGTCGTCCGACGGACGGCGAACGGCCAGAGCCAACGCATGGCCCAGCAGCCTGCCGTCCTCGTTGTCGCTCTCGGCATAACGGCGCCCGAGCGCCTCGATGTCGCCCAGCAGGCCGTCGATCTCGCTCAGCAGGGCGCGCTGCCGGGCCTGCGGCAGGCTGGAGAAGCGCTGCACGGGGCCGGTGGCGGCGGTGTACCAGTCGATGGCGCGCCCGCCGTCGTAGGGCTGCGGTTCGGCCAGCAGCCGCGCGTAGCGTTCGCCCAAACGGCGGCGCAAGGCGCCACGGACCTGGTCGTGGGCCTTGTGCAGGGGCTCGCCGCGCATGCCCAGCGGGCGGGCGCCCGCGAGCGTGGTGCTGACCAGCGTGTTGACGTTCACCCCGCGTGTTCCCACCCGGTGCGCTCCATGGGGAGGCGCCATGCGGCGCTCATTCGCCGCGGGACGCAGGATCGGGGCCGAATACGGCGAAAATGCGAGATCACGGGCCGCTCAGCGGACGCCGCCGGACAGAAAGGGAACGAAATTCCACCACGCCGGCATCCGTTTGCGGCCATCTGCCTTCCGGTCTCGTTGACACCCGGGGGTGGGGTCTCTATCTCTGCCCCGCCCGGGCGTTCGGCCGCCGATCCTGCCTGGGACGCCTTTGTTTTGTCGAGGTTTTTCATGTTCGCGGCCGTCGCACGCCGTCTCTTCGGAAGCGCCAACGACCGGCTGGTCAAGACGCTCGACAAACCCGTTGCCCGCATCAATGCGCTCGAGCCCGAGCTCATAAAGCTCTCGGACGACGAATTGCGCGACCGCACGCGCCAGTTCAAGGAGCGCCTGGAGAAGGGCGAGACGCTCGACGATCTCATGGTCGAGGCCTTCGCCACCGTGCGCGAGGCGGCCAAGCGGGTCCTGGGCCAGCGGCATTTCGACGTCCAGCTCAAGGGCGGGATGATCCTGCACCAGGGCAAGATCGCCGAGATGAAGACCGGCGAAGGCAAGACCCTGGTCGCCACGCTGCCAGTCTATCTCAACGCCCTCTCCGGCAAGGGCGTGCATGTCGTGACGGTCAACGACTACCTGGCCCGACGCGACTCGGAGTGGATGGGCCAGGTCTACCGCTTCCTCGGCCTGACCGTGGGCGTGATCGTGCACGACCTGACGGACGAGGAGCGCCGCGTCGCCTACGCCTGCGACGTGACCTACGGCACCAACAACGAATTCGGCTTCGACTATCTGCGCGACAACATGAAGTATCGTCGCGAGCAGATGGCGCAGCGGGAGTACAACTACGCCATCGTCGACGAGGTCGACTCGATCCTGATCGACGAGGCGCGCACGCCGCTCATCATCTCGGGACCGGCCGAGGACTCCTCGGAGCTGTACCGCGCCTGCGATGCGCTGATCCCGCTGCTGGAGCCCGAGCACTACGAGAAGGACGAGAAGCAGCGCACGGTATCGTTCACCGAAGCCGGCACCGAACGCATCGAGCAGCTCATGAAGGAGAAGGGGCTGCTGGATACCGACAGCAACCTCTACGCCCTGCAGAACGTGTCGCTGGTGCATCATGCGACGCAGGCGCTGCGCGCCCACAAGCTGTTCACCCGCGACGTCGACTACATCGTCAAGGACGACCAGGTCATCATCATCGACGAGTTCACCGGCCGCATGATGACCGGCCGGCGCTACTCGGAAGGCCTGCACCAGGCCCTGGAGGCCAAGGAGAACGTCGAGATCCAGCGCGAGAACCAGACGCTGGCGTCGATCACCTTCCAGAACCTGTTCCGCCTCTATCCCAAGCTTTCCGGCATGACCGGCACGGCCATGACCGAGGCGCCGGAGTTCGGCGAGATCTACGGCCTGGAGGTCGTCGAGGTGCCGACCAACGTGCCGGTGGCGCGCAAGGACAACGACGACGAGGTCTACCGCACGGCGCGCGAGAAGACCAAGGCGATCGTCGAGCTGATCGAGGACTGCCGCAAGCGCGGCCAGCCGGTGCTGGTGGGCACGGTGTCGATCGAGAAGTCCGAGGCGCTCTCGACCATCCTCAAGGACCACAAGGTCCCGCACAACGTGCTCAATGCCCGCTACCATGAGCAGGAGGCGACGATCATCTCCCAGGCCGGGCGGCCGGGCGCGATCACCATCGCCACCAACATGGCCGGCCGCGGCACCGACATCCAGCTCGGCGGCAACGTCGAGATGCGGGTGCGGCTGGAGCTCGCCGACGTCACCGACGAGGCCGAGCGTGAGGCCCGGCGCAAGGCGATCGAGGAAGAGGTGCTGGCGGCGCGCGAGGCGGTGAAGAAGGCGGGCGGCCTCTACGTGGTCGGCACCGAGCGGCACGAGAGCCGGCGCATCGACAACCAGCTGCGCGGCCGCTCCGGCCGCCAGGGCGATCCGGGCGGGTCCAAGTTCTTCCTGTCGCTGGATGACGACCTGATGCGCATCTTCGGCACCAACCGCATGGATGGCATGCTGCAGAAGCTGGGCTTGCAGGAAGGCGAGGCCATCGTCCATCGCTGGATCAACAAGGCGCTGGAGCGGGCGCAGCAGAAGGTCGAGGCGCGCAACTTCGAGATCCGCAAGAACCTGCTGCGCTACGACGACGTGATGAACGCCCAGCGCAAGGAGGTCTATCGCGAGCGCCTCGAGCTGATGGGGCAGGAGGACCTGTCGGAGATGGTGGGCAACATGCGCCACACCGTGGTCGACGGCTTTGTCACCCGCGCCATTCCGGAGAACGCCTATCCCGAGCAGTGGGACGTGGCGGCGCTGAAGGACAACGTGAAGCGCGTCTTCGGCCTCGAGCTGCCGATCGAGGAATGGGCCAAGGAAGAGGGCATCGCCGACGACGAGATCCGCCAGCGGCTGACGGCGGCGGTCGACCGGCAGATGGCCGAGAAGGCCGCCAACTACGGCCCCGACATCATGCGCCAGGTCGAGAAGAGCGTGCTGATGCAGGTCTACGACCAGTCGTGGAAGGAGCACCTGCTGCATCTGGACCATCTGCGCCAGGGCATCGGCCTGCGCGCCTACGGCCAGAAGGATCCGCTCAACGAGTACAAGAGCGAAGCCTTCAACCTGTTCGAGAGCATGCTGGGCCATATGCGCGAGACGGTGACCCAGGTGCTGGCGCATGTGCAGGTGCGCCTGGAGGAGCCACCGCCGCTGCCGATGGAGCCGACGCCCGAGCAGCTCCACACGATCCACGAGGATCCGGCGCTGGCCGCGGCGATGGCCGATGACGGCGCGGTGTTCCGCCAGGGCGAGGCCATGGAGCCGGTCGAGCGCACGGGCCCGGCGCCGTCGTCATCCGGCCCGGTCGTGCGCCGCGGCGCCAGGCAGGCCGACCCCAACGATCCATCGACCTGGGGCCGCGTGTCGCGCAACGCGCCCTGCCCCTGCGGCTCGGGCCGCAAGTACAAGCGCTGCCACGGGCAGTACAGCTGAGGCGGTCAGGTCGGGCCGCGCGCTCCAGCGGCGCTCGAAGCACGTCCTGTTCAACGGACATGTCCTTGGGAGCGCCGGCTTCCAGCCGGCTCATGATCCGGCGTTTCGCGCCGATGCTGGCTAGCCTATGTCCAAGTTCAGACGGGACGAGCTGCTCCACGGCAGTGGAATGAACAGCATCTACGGCGCCATCGATTGATGCCGCATCACGATTCAGAGCCAGTCTGCATGGTCGATGTTGGCACTGTGTTGCCGGTGGCTTTCCTATGATAGTCGGCCAGCTGCGTTGCCAGCGTTGCGGACACAAGTTCTTCGACGTCAGATATATCGAGCTTTCCCTGCTCCCACCGCTCGTCCGCTCTTTCCAGCGCGTCATAGTACGGAGCCATGTTGGCCTTTATCTGCGCCGGAACCGTGTTGTCGCCAGGCAGGACATTTCCGCTCTTAATACACAGAATCAAATAGGACACAGCTCTAGACGTGCGGCCGTTTCCATCACTGAAGGGATGGATCCAGTTCAGGCGCCATAGCACGTAAGCCGAGAGGTGCGCGGCGGGTTTGCCATTCCAATTGTCGTTTACGTAGTCACACATCTCTTCCACCAGTTGGGCTACGAGATGTGCGCCTGGCGGAACATGCTTACTCTGCTTGATCGCCACCCCAGCGGGTCGCCAATTCCCCGCAAAGGTCGATAGGCCATCCAACGCCGTTCGATGAAGAGCCTGGATCATCGACGGACGAAGCTTGAAGGTCCGCTCCGGCTCCACCCACTCTTTCACCAGTTCGACCACATGGTCAAACTGACGGAGGCCGTTGTCGACTTCCCGTCGAGCAACGGCCTCTGGATCCCTTACGATCTCTGGTTCATCTGCCCGACTATGGCGGCGCCCATCATCATCGTCGGACATGGTTATCTCGCCCGTTACTCTGCGCGTTGGACCTTGAGCTTCTCCGCTTGCTCATCGACCATTGCGCGCGTGATGAGCTTATTCTCGATGGCAGTGTTGCCATACGCAAAGCTGCGGCGCTGCTCCTCCTGTTCGGCCGGTGTCATCTTGACCCGCCTAGCCATCTCCAGGAGATAATCCAAGCTAGGGTTGGATGCCATGATGCTTCTCCGCCACGAAGGTCATATTTGATTCTTCACGTTTCTTGAAAAATTAGCGTATATAATTTGTCGCCACGCGACAATACCAGTTTGCGCTCTCGGAAAAACGATAAGGTCACCTCAAAGGTTTCGTCTGAGCGGACACGGACCGGCCGCGTTCACGTCTGGCGTGGCGGCTCATCCTCCAGCGTGGCGGCGCGGCCCGGCCGGTTACCCTGCCCGGGCCGCTTCGTATTCGCCGACCAGGCGACCCACCAGATCGGCGACATCGGTCACGCTGTCGACGCCGGAGACCGAGTGGCCGGCGCTCCAGATATCGGACCAGCGCTTGGGGCGGGCATTGCCGGTGCCGCCGCCGTATTGCTGCCTGGCGCGCTCGACGCTCACCTCTTCATCGAGCTTCGCGGGATCGAGGCCGGCGGCGATGATCGAGGGGCGCAGCATGTTGGTGTCCAGGCCGGTGAAGGCCCTGGTCGTCAGCACGTCGTCCAGGCTCGAGGCCACCAGCATGTCCTTGTAGCGCGGCGCGGCCATGCTCTCGGTCGTGGCGATGAAGCGTGTGCCCATGTAGGCGAGATCGCAGCCCAGCACCTTCGCAGCATGGAGCGAGCGGCCGTCGCTGACGCCGCCGGCCAGGACGACGGGACCGTCGAACATGGCTCGCACCGCGCGCACGAACGCGAACGGGTTGACCCAGCCGGTCTGGCCGCCGGCGCCGGCCGTCAGCAGGATCAGGCCGTCGGCCCCGGCCTCGATCGCCTTCTCGGCATGCCGCACCGATGCGATGTCGGCGAACACCTGGCAGCCGACATCGTGCAGCGGGCCGACGGCTGCCGCCGGCGACCCGACGCTGGTGATCACCATCTCGACGCGGTGGCGCACGAGGCAGGCGAGGTCATCCTTGAAGCGCGGCTGGCGGATGATCAGGTTGGGGCAGGGCGGCGCCGAGCCGGCGTCGAGCGCCGCGCCGATGCGGCGCAGCCATTCGTCGAGCTCCTCCACCGTGCGGGCGTTGGCGGTCGGGAAGGCGCCGACGACACCTGCCTTGCAGGCCGCGATCACCAGATCGGGGCCCGAGACGCGCAGCATCGGCGCCGCGATCACGGGCAGGCGCAGCCGTCGCGCGATGCTGTCGGGCAACGGCTTGCCGGGGCGTGGCGCCGACATCCTAGCGTCCCTTCCACACCGGCTTGCGCTTCTCGGCAAAGGCTTTCAGGCCCTCGCGCCGATCCTCCGAGTCGAGCGCCTTCTGGGCGATCGGCATCTGCTTCTCCCAACCTTCGCCGTCCTGCCAGTTCAGCGACTGGAAGATGATCTCCTTGCTGGCCGCGAGCGCCGTCGGCCCGTTGACCAGCAGCGATTCGGCCAGCTTGATCGCCTCCGCCAGCGCCTGGCCGGTCTCGACGACGCGGTTGACCAGGCCGTGCTGCTGGAAGAACGCAGCGTCCTTGAAGCCGCCGGTCAGCGCCAGCTCCATCACGACGTGGTAGGGCATGCGCCGCGGCAGGCGGAACAGGCCGCCGCCGATCGCCACCACGTTGTGGCGCACCTCGGGTAGGCCGAGTTTGGCATCGCGCGCCGCCACGATCAGGTCGCAGGCGAGGCACATCTCCAGGCCGCCACCCACGGCATAGCCTTCGACGGCCGCGATCACCGGCTTGCGCGGCGGACGCTTCATGATGCCGAAGCCGCCTCGGGCCAGCTTCGGCCGCGGGCCGCCGCGGGCCGCCGCCTTCAGGTCGGCGCCGGCCGAGAAGTTGCCGCCGGCGCCCGTGATGATGCCGATGAAAAGCTCGTCCTCGGCGTCGAGCAGGTCCATGGCCGCTTCCATGGCGAGGGAGGATTCGCCGTCGAAGGCGTTCTTGGCCTCGGGCCGGTTGACCGTGACGATCAGGATCGGGCCGCGGCGCTCGGTGAGCACCCGCTGGGATGGGTCGGTCATGTGGCGTTCCTTGGGGTTGGCAAGGTAAGGGGTAGGGCTGTTTTCAACACCTCTCCCCGCTCCCGCGGGGAGAGGAGATTCAGGTCTACAGGCCGAAGGTGAAGCCGCCGTTGACGCCGTAGGTCTGGCCGGTGATCCAGCTGCTGGCGTCGGACGCGAGGAACAGCACCATGTTGGCGATGTCGGCGGGCTGGCCCGGGCGGCGGATGACGTAGTTGTTCATCATCTTCTTCAGCCGCTCGGGATCGGCCTTCAGCCGCGCTTCCGTGGCCGGCGTGACCGTGGCCGCGATCGCGACGCAATTGGCGGTGATGTTGAAGCGGCCCAGGGTGCGCGCCGTGGCGCGCATGAAGCCGGCGGCGCCGGCCTTGGCGCCTGCATAGACCTCCAGGCCGGAATCGCCGTAGCGGCTGGCTTCGGAGATCACGGTGATGATCCGGCCCGGCGCCTTGCGCGCGATCATGCCGGGGATGCAGGCGCTGGTGCAGTTCACGACGCCGTAGAAGTTGACGCCGATGAAGCTGTTCCATGCCTCGGGCCCGGTCTCCCAGAACGGCTTGCGGGCGTCGGCCGAGGGCGTCGCGCCGGCGTTGCCGGCATTGTTCACCAGGACGCCGATCGGGCCCAGCTCCTGCTCGGCCTTGGCGACCATGGCCTTGACGCTGGCGAGGTCGGTGACGTCGGCCTGCAGCGCGACGGCCTTGCCGCCCTGGCCGCGGATTTCGGTCGCGACCGCTTCGGCGCGCTCCAGGACATAATCGTTGACGACCACGCCGGCCGCCGTGTGCGCCGCCAGATGCAGCGCGATCTGCCGTCCGACGCCTTGGCCGGCGCCGGTGACCAGCGCGACCCGGCCGCCGAGATCGAGGATGTCGCTCATACTTTTCTCTCCCGTCCTTTCCAGAAAGGTTCCCGCAGCTCGCGCTTGAGCAGCTTGCCCATGGTGTTGCGCGGCAGCTCGCCGACGACGTCGATGGACTTCGGCCGCTTGTAGGAAGCGAGGTGGTCCCTGGCGTGCGCGGCAATATCGTCGGGCGTCGCCTTGGCGCCCGGCTTGAGCTCGATGAAGGCCTTCACCTGCTCGCCAAACTCATCGTCGGGGATGCCGATGACGGCGGCGTCCTGGACGGCCGGATGCCTGAGCAGCGCCGCTTCGATCTCGGCCGGGTAGATGTTCACGCCGCCCGAAATGATCATGTCCTTGGCGCGGTCGGTGATGAAGAGATAGCCGTCTTCATCCACGCGTCCGACGTCGCCGACGCGGAAGAAGCCGTCCGCATCCAGCGTGTCGGCGCTCAGCGCCTTGCCGTTGAGGTACTGCCGGATGGTGGCCGGCGTGCGCACCCAGATCTCGCCCACCGATCCGACCGGCAGGTTGGCGCCGGCCTCGTCGCGGATGCGGATGTCGACATGCCGGTGCGGCAGGCCGCTGGAGCCGGGCTTCGTCCTGTGCATGCCGGGCGCGAGATGGGTGATCATGCCGGTCTCGGTCGAGCCGTAGCCTTCGCTCAGGAGGCCGGCGCCGAAATAGCTGTCGATCCAGTCTTTCAGCGCCGGCGGCACCGGCGCCGCGCCGACACCCAGCAGGCGCAGCGACGACATGTCGTGGCGCGCCAGCTCCTCCCTGGGCAGGGCAGCGATGCGCTTGTACATGGTCGGCACGCCGGTCCACACCGTCACCTTGTGCCGCGCGATCAGGTCCAGCGTGCCGGCCGGATCGAAGCGGCGCATCAGCACGATCGGATTGCCCAGCCGCAGGGCGCCCCACAGCGCCGCCGGGCCGGCGCCGTG
Source organism: Vineibacter terrae (assembly GCF_008039615.1). Taxonomy (GTDB): domain Bacteria; phylum Pseudomonadota; class Alphaproteobacteria; order Reyranellales; family Reyranellaceae; genus Vineibacter; species Vineibacter terrae. Next base: position 47,027 of record NZ_VDUZ01000009.1, read on the forward strand.
ATGCATCGGCAGGGTGAGCAGCACGACGTCGCCCGCGACCTGCGGCCGGCTGCCGGCAACGTCCTGCAGGTATTCGGCCGCCTTGCGATCGGTCTTGGCGATCTGCTGGGTGTTCATCACCACCCCCTTGGGCAGCCCGGTCGTGCCCGAGGTGTAGATGATCAGCGGTGGCGTTCCGGCCGAGACGCGCGGCGCATCGGGTTCCTGCGCCAGCGCCTCACAGGAGACGAAGCCCGGGGCCGGCGTGTCGATCGAGACCGCGAGCTTGATGGGCAGGCCGGCGAAAGCCGGCGCCAGCGCCGCGGGGTCGGCATCGTCGCACACGAACACGGCGGCGCCGCTGTTGCCCAGGACATACTGGGTCTCGGCCGGCGTCAGCCGCCAGTTCAGCGCCAGCAGCGAGCAGCCGAGCTTGCCCAGCGCCGCCGACAGCACCGCCCATTCCAGCCGGATCTGGGTGCGCAGCACGACGATATCGCCGCGGCCGACGCCGCGCGCGTGCAGCCCGGCGGCGATGCGGTCGGCGGCGTCGTTCCAGGCGCGGTAGGTCAGCGTGCGATCGCCTTCGATGATCGCGATCGCGTCAGGCTTGACGGCGGCCCAGTGCTCGACTGTTCCGGACACGGCGGTGGTCATGCGGCAAGGCTCCGCTGCAGGGATGAGACATAGCAGTCGCGCAGCGTCGCGAGGTCGACGTGCTCGGGATCGATGACCCAGTGCGCGATCGTGGTGCGCAGCGTGCCCAGGATGATCACCGCCTGGGCATGCGGGTCGACGTCACGGCGGATCTCGCCGCGCTCGATGCCCTGGCGGATCATCGCGCGCAGGCGTCCGACCGAGCGCTGCGTGACGCCGGACATCGCCTCCGCCAGCACCGGCTCGGTCAGCGCCTCGGCCAGCGCGATCATGAGGGCGCGCGTGGGCGCGGCATCGTCCGGCGCCGCGCGGTCGAGATAGGACGCCACGGAGTACAGCAGCGATGCCATGCCGGGTGGGCGATCGGATGTGCGCGCCAGGCGGGTCGCGAAGCCGTCGGCGATGTAGCTGGCGACGGCCGCCACGAGGTCGTGCTTGCGGCCGAAATAATGCGCCGGCAGGCCGCGGCTGTAGCCCGCCGCCTCCCCGACCTCGGTCAGGGTCATGCCTTCGATGCCGCGATCGGCGACGATGCGCACGGCGGCCGCCAGCAGGCGGCGTTCGGCCTCGTCGCGCCGTTCGGCATGCGTGCGGCCGCTGGTGGCCGGGTCGGCCGGGGCACGCGGGTCGTCAGGCCGGGGCGCGGCGGCCGCCCGGCGCGGGGCAGCCCGCTTGGGGTTCGCTGGCTTCCTGTCGGCACGCGGCATGAGGCGTGACCTCCTGGCTTCGTTTCCGTCCCGCGAAAGCGCCTAATTTGGCCCTTGCTGTCGATGAACTTATATGCTTGCTTATCCGATAACAAGTATTTTTGTCGACGCTCGATCGGGAGGCGAAAGATGAGCCCGTCGGAACTGTTGAAGCCTACGCTCTATGCGGCCGAGGGCACGGCGGCGGTGCCGGACCACCCGGCGCTGCACGGCGGCAAGTGCACCTGCGGGCACGTGTTCTTTCCGATGCAGACCTACGGCTGCGAGGTCTGCGGCCGCAATGGCGATGCGCTGCAGCCGCTGCGGCTCAGCGGCCGCGGCAAGCTGATCGCGACCGCGACCGTGCATATCCACGCCGGCAAGCCGCCGAAGCCGGAGGTGAAGCCGCACGAGGTGCCGTTCACCATCGGCTCGATCGCGCTGGAGGACGGGCCGACCGTGCGCACCCTGCTGGTGGGTGTCGCGGGCAAGGCGCTGAAGCCGGGCACCGCGATGGTGGCAACGCTCGTTCCCGTCGGCACCGGCGCTGCGTCGATCCTCGACCTGCGCTTCACCCCGGCGTCCTGACCTCGCACTGCTGGACCGCACCATGGCCAAGACACTCAAGGATCTCCGTCCCGTCTATGTCGTCGGCGCCGGCTGGCATCGCTACCAGCCCCTGAGCGAGACGCCCTATGTGATGCTGGGCTTGCCCGCGATCCGCGGCGCGCTGGCGGATGCCGGCATCGCCTGGACCGACGTCGAGTCCACGTATTTCGGCACCGGCCTGCTGGGCATGGCCGCCGGTCGCGCCATGCTCAAGCACCTGGGCGCTACAGGCCGGCCGCTGGTGCATATCGAGAACGCCTCGGCGTCCGGCTCGGCGGCCTTCCGCCATGCCTGCATCGAGATCGCGGCCGGCATTGCCGATGTCTCGCTGGTGATCGGCGTCGACAAGCCCGGCGTGGTGCAGCGCGCCTTCACCAAGACCGGCATCTCCAACCTCGCCGACGATGCCATCGTGCCGTTCACGCATTTTGCGCTGCTGACCAACGAGTACGCTAACAAGCATGGCGTGGCGCCGGAAGATGTGGCGCTGGTCGCGGTGAAGAACCACCGCAACGGCGCGCTCAACCCGCATGCCCACCGCCAGCAGGTGCGCACCCTGGAGGAGATCCTGGGCGGCCGGCCGGTGTCGGGCACGCTGACCGCGCTGCAATGCTGCCCGGTCGGCGAGGGCGCGGCGGCGGTGATCGTCGTGTCGGAGGATGCCATCAAGCGGCTGGGCATCGACCCGGCTCACGCCGTGCGGGTCACGGCATCGGCGGCGTCGAGCGAGCGGGCCGGCGCCGTCGGTGCCGCCGACGCATCGATCACCAAGGACACGATCGCCGAGGCGCTGGCCCAGGCCCAGATCGGGCCCAGGCAGATCGACGTCATGGAGCTGCACGACGCCTTCACCATCGAGGAGCTGCAGTACGTCGAGGCGATGGGGATCTGCAAGCCGGGCGAGGCGATCCACCTGCTCAAGGAGGGCGCCTTCGACATCGGCGGCCAGTGTGCCGTCAGCCCGTCCGGCGGCCTGATCGCGATGGGCCATCCCATCGGCCCCACCGGCGTCGGCCAGATCGGCGAGCTGGCTCTGCAGCTGCGCGGCGACGCCGGACCGCGCCAGCACAAGGGCGCCAAGGTCGGGCTGGCGCACATGGTGGGCCTGGGAGCGGTCTGCTACGTGCACGTGCTGCAGCGGCCGTGACCTCATGCTTCGGACCGCGCGCTTCATGAGCGCGCGTGGACGCGCGCGGTCCAAAGAAAAGGAAGCAATCCCATGCTGAGCGACGTCCGCGTCATCGAGCTGTCGGCGCCACCGACCATGATGGCGGGCCGGATCCTGGCCGATCTCGGCGCCGACGTGATCGTGGTCGAGCCGCCCGGCGGCGCGCGCGGCCGGCGGCTCGAGCCGTTCCTGGACGACCAGCCGGGATTGGAGCGCAGCCTGACCTGGCAGGCGCTCAATCGCGGCAAGCGCGCCATCACGCTGGACCTGGACCAGGACGACGGCCGGGCGCTGCTGGCCGATCTGGGCCGCGGCGCGGCGCTGGTGCTGGAAGCCGATGCATCCGTGCCGATGCGCTTTCCGGAGACCGTGGTGCGATGCCGTATCACGCCGTTCCTGTCGACCGGCGCCAAGGCGGACTACGCCGCGTCCGACCTGATCGTCATGGCGGCCAGCGGCGTGCCGGGGATCACCGGCCATCCCGACCGGCCGCCGCTCTTCTACCCGGTGCCGCAGTCGATCATGGAGGCGGGCGCGGAAGCGGCGATCGCCGCGCTCGCCGCGCTCTGGGCGCGCGACAACGACGGGCTGGGTCAGGCGATCGAGGTGTCGGCGCGGCTTGCCGCGATGATGAGCGCGCTCAGCGTGCCGATCGTGGTGCCGGCGGGCAATCCCGGCCTGCAGCGCGCGCCGGCGCGCCAGAAGCTGGCCGGCGTCAGCCTGCCGGGCATGTTCGCCTGTCAGGACGGCTACGTGCTGATCTCGTTCGCCTTCGGCCCGGCTTTCGGGCCCATGACGCAGCGGCTGATGCAGTGGGCCGTCGAGCAGGGCTGCCTGGAGGCGCGCTTCGGTACGCTCGATTGGCCGACCGCGCCGCAGCAGGCGGAGAAGGGCAGCCTCACGGCCGCCGATGTCCAGGCGGTCGTCGACGGCATCGCGGCGCTGGCGGCGCGGCACACCAAGGCCGAGTTCGGCGCGTCGGCGCGCCGGCTGGGCTTGCTGGCCGCGCCGCTGATGGACATGCGCGATATCGATGTCTCGCCGCAGTATCGCGAGCGCGGCCTGTGGTCCGCGCCGGTCGCGCTGGGGCCGCAGGGACCGGCGGTCGCCGACCCGGCCCGCTTCGCGCAGTTCTCGAACTACACGATCGACGTGAAGCGTCCGGCACCGCGCTTGTCGCAGCACACGCTCGAGGTCCTCGACAAGGATCTTGGCCTGTCGCCGCTGGAGATCCAGGCGCTTTTTGTCCACGGCATCATCTGAGGAGCGTGCGATGAGCGCACCGTTGGCTGGACTGCGCGTGCTCGACATGGGCTGGGTGATGGTCGGCCCGGTGAGCGGCCGCTACCTTGCCGATCTCGGCGCCGACGTGGTGAAGCTGGAGAGCGCGCGCCGCGTCGATCCGCTGCGCACGCTGGGGCCGTTCAAGGACGGCAAGCCCGGCCTGGAGCGCTCGATCAGCTATCACAACCTCAATGCCGGCAAGCGCAGCATCACGGTCGACCTCAAGGATCCGCGCGGGCGCGAGGCGATCCTGCGCCTGGTCGACTGGGCCGACGTGGTGATCGAGAGCTTCAGTCCCGGCGTGCTGGAGACGCTGCAGCTCGACTATCCGCGCCTGGCCGCGCGCAACCCGCGCATCATCATGGTGTCGACCAGCCTGCTGGGGCAGACCGGGCCGCATGCGCGCGGCACCGCCGGCGTCGGCACCATGGGCGCGGCGATGTCGGGCGCCAGCCTGCTGCTGGGCTGGCCCGGCCATGCGCCCTGCGGCACCTACGGGCCGTGGACCGACTCGGTGGCGCCGCGCTTCATCGTGCCCAGCGTGCTCGCGGCCCTGCACCGGCGCCGCAGCACCGGCGAAGGCTGTCATATCGACGTGGCGCAGGCCGAGGCCGGCATCCAGTTCCTGTCGCCGGCCTGGTACCAGTACGCCGCCAACGGCACGGTGCCGCAGCGGCGGGGCCATGCCGGCTCGCCGCTCAAGGCGCCGGAAGGCATCTTCCGCTGCGCCGGGCAGGACCGCTGGATCGCGATCGATGCCTCGGCCGGCGGGGCCTGGCGCCGCTTCCGCACCACCGTCGGCGGCGGCTTGCTGGACGGCGCGTTCGACACGCTGATCGGGCGCCTGCGCGGGCGCGAGGCGCTGGAGCGGATGATCGGCCAATGGACGGCGCCGCAGGACGCTGCCGCCGTCGAGCAGCTTCTGCAGGCCGCCGGCGTGCCGGCGCATGTCGTCAGCAGCGCCAGCGACCTGGCGGCTGATCCCGACCTGACCGAGGGGCATTACCGCCGGATCGACGATCCCGTGGTCGGCGAGGCCGTGATCGAGGGACCGCGCTTCCGCCTGGCCCGCACGCCGACCTGCGAGACGCGGCGCGGGCCGCGCATCGGCGAGCACACGCAGGCCGTGCTGCGCGACATCTGCGGCTACGACGACGCGGCGATCGCCGCGATGCAGGAGGCAGGCATCCTGAGGTGAATTCGTATTCCTCCCCAGCTTCGCTGGGGAGGTGCCCGAAGGGCGGAGGGGAGGCGACGTGGTCTATGTAACTGGGACCTCGTTGGCTCCCCCTCCGCCCTTCGGGCACTTCCCCCAACTGCGTTGGGGGAAGGAGCTTATCCTGGATGATGGCAGGCCACGAAATGTCCGGGGGAGCCGTCGATGGGGCGGATCTGCGGCTCCTCGCGGGCGCAGCGCTCGGTGGCGGCCGGGCAGCGGGTGCGGAAGCGGCAGCCGGAGGGCACGTCCAGCGGCGATGGCGTCTCGCCGCGCGGCATCTGCGGCTGGGCGCTGCGGCGCTTGGGCGTGAGCGACGGCACCGATGCCAGCAGCGTCGCGGTGTAGGGATGGCGCGGCGTGGCGTAGAGCGCATCGGTGGGGGCGATCTCGCAGATCTTGCCCAGATACATCACGATGACGCGATCGCTGATGCCCTTCACCACGCTGAGGTCGTGCGAGATGAAGAGCATCGTCAGCGAAAAGGCCGCCTTGGCATCCTCCAGCAGGTTCAGCACCTGGGCCTGCACCGAGACGTCCAGCGCCGACACGGGCTCGTCGCAGACCAGCAGGGCCGGCCGCAGCACCAGCGCGCGGGCGATGCTGACGCGCTGGCATTGGCCGCCGGAGAGCTCGTAGGGCCGGCGGTGGCCGACCACCTCGCCGTCGAGGCCGACGCTGCGCAGCGTCTCCATCACCGTCGCGCGCCGCTCGGCCGCCGTGCCGCTTCCGGCCACCAGCAGCGGCATCGCGACGATGTCCAGGATGCGATGCGCCGGGTTCAGCGACGACAGCGGATCCTGGAACACCATCTGCATCTGCTGGCGCAGGCCGCGCAGCCGTGCGCCGGCGGCGTCGAACACCGCGGCGCCATCGAAGCGGACGGTGCCGCTGTCGGGACGCGGCAGGGCCAGGATCGCCCGCGCCAGGGTCGACTTGCCCGAGCCCGATTCGCCGACCACGCCCAGCGTCTCGCCGCGCACGATATCGAGCGAGACGTCGGACAGCGCCTGCACACGGCGGCCGCCCTTGGCCTTGTAGGTCTTGACCAGGTTCTGCGCTGACAGCAGCGCGTTGTCGCGCTGCAGATGCGCCGTACCGCTGCCTGCCACGTCAGCTCTCCGGACTCGGGTTCCAGCACGCGAAGCGGTGATCCGTGCCGGCGCCGCTCTGGGGTGGGATTTCGCTGTCGCAACGGTCCAGCCGGTGGGCGCAGCGCGGCGCGAAGCGGCAGCCCGACGGCGGCGTGACCAGGTTGGGCGGCTGGCCGGGGATGACCGGCAGGCGCACATGGCTGGGGCTGTCGATGCGCGGCACCGATTGCAGCAGCGCCTGGGTGTAGCGCATGCGCGGGCGCGCCAGGATGTCGCCGACGCCGGCCTGCTCGACGATGCGGCCGGCATACATCACGGCGACGTCGTCGCACATCTCGGCGACGACGCCGAGATTGTGCGTGATCAGGATCAACGCCATGGCGTGCTTGTCCTGCAGCCGGCGCAAGAGGTCGAGGATCTGCGCCTGGACGGTGACGTCGAGCGCGGTGGTGGGCTCGTCGGCGATCAGCAGGCGCGGGTTGCAGGCCAGCGCGATGGCGATCACGATGCGCTGGCGCATGCCGCCCGACATGCGGTGCGCATACTCGGCGGCGCGCTGGCGCGGCGCCGGGATGCCGACCTCGGCCAGCAGCTCGACGGCGCGCTCGCGGGCGGCGGTGGGTGCCAGGTCGGTGTGCTGGCGCAGGACCTGCACGATCTGGCGGCCCACGGTCATCACGGGATTGAGCGATGTCAGCGGGTCCTGGAAGATCATCGCGATCTGCCGCCCGCGGACCTGGCGCATCGCCGATTCCGGCAGCTGGCGCAGGTCGCGGCCGTCGAAGACCACACGGCCGCCGGCCTCGACCGCCTGCGCCATCGGCAGCAGGCCGATGATGCTGCGCGCCAGCACCGACTTGCCGGAGCCCGACTCGCCGACGACGCCCAGCGTGCGGCCGGCCTGCAGGGTGAATGACACGCCGTCGACCGCCCGCAGCTCGCCGTGCGGCAGGCGGAAATGCGTCTTGAGGCCATCGACCTCCAGCAGGGGCGCCGTGGTCATGCCGTGCCCGCCCGGCCGTCGATGCGGCGCTGGATCTCCTCGCCGATCAGGTTGAGCGCGAAGATGGTCAAGAACAGCATGCCGGCGGGGAAGAACACCGCGTGCGGCGCCTCCAGCGCATTGGCCTGCTCCGAGGCCATCATCTGGCCCAGAGTCGGGGTCGGCGGCGGCACGCTGAGGCCGAGATAGCTCAGCCCCGCCTCGGCCAGGGCGCCGATGGCCACCAGCAGCAGGCAGTAGGCCAGCAGCGAGGGCACGAGGTTGGGCAGCAGCTCGCGCACGATGAGACGCGCATCGCTCATGCCCGCGGCGCGGGCGGCGGTCACGAACTCGCGCTCGCTGAAGAGCAGCGTGTTGGCGCGCGCGATGCGCGTCACCGCCGGCATGAAGACGATGCCCAGCGCGATGATGACCTTGACCAGCGCCTCGCCGGGATAGGCGACCATGGCGATGATCAGCACCAGCGGCGGGAAGGCGAGCAGCACGTTGACGCCGATCAGGATGATGCGCTCGACCCAGCCGCGGAAGTAGCCGGCGCAGATGCCCAGCGCGCCGCCGAACACCAGCGCCAGCGCCGCGGCGCCCAGGCTGACGGCAAAGGTGATGCGAAAGCCGTGGATGGTGCGGGAGAAGACATCGCGTCCCAGCGAGTCGGCGCCGAACCAGCGCGCGATGCCGGGCGCGGCCAGCATGTTCAGCAGGCTCTGCTTGTTGGGATCCTCGATCGGCAGCCAGGTGGCGGTGAGGGTGGCCAGCGCCACCAGCAGCAGCCAGGCCACCGACAGCATGACGCTGAGGCGATAGCGGCGCATGTCAGTGACCGCCGTCGCGCTGCAGACGCGGGTCGACCAGGGCATAGACCAGGTCGGTCAGCAGGTTGATGAAGATGAACATGGTGGCCACGAACAGCACGATGCCCTGCGTCATCAGGTATTCCTGCTGGTAGATCGACTCGACCAGCAGCTGGCCGACGCCGGGCAGGGCGAACATCTGCTCGATGATGATGGCGCCGCCCATCAGCCGGCCCATGTTGATGCCGACCACCGTGATCAGGTTCAGCGACGAGGGCCGCAGCGCATTCTCCAGCAGGATGCGCCAGGTCGGCAGCCCCATGCCGCGGGCGAGCGCGATGAAGTTCTGCTGCAGCGTGCCGATCATCTCGCTGCGCAGCAGGCGCAGGTAGACCGGCACCTCGATCAGGGCCAGCGACACCACCGGCAGCACGAAGCTCTGCAGGTTGGCGCCGATGCCCTCGTGCAGCGGCACGAAGCCGGTGGCCGGCAGCCATTGCAGGTTCAGCGCGAAGATGTAGATCAGGAACAGGCCGACGACGAAGGCCGGGGTCGACAGCAGGGCCAGGCAGCCGACGAGGGTGGCGGTATCGACGCTGCTGCCGCGGCGATAGGCGCTCCAGATGCCGAACGGGATGGCCAGCCCCAGCGCCACCACCTGGGTGAGCAGGATCAGCTCGATCGTCACCGGCAGCCGCGACAGGATCACGTCGAGCGTCGCCTCGCCGGAATGGATGGCGCGGCCGAGATCGCCCGACAGCACGTTGCCCAGCCATTGCAGGTAGCGGATGGGCAGCGGCTGATCCAGGCCCAGCTGCTCGCGCAGGGCCGCGACGCGCTCGGGTGTCGCCGAGTCGGCCAGGATCAGGACCGCGACGTCGCCCGGCAGCAGCGCGACCAGCAGGAAGCTCACCGCCGAGACCGCCAGGAGCGTGCCGGCGACACCCGCCACGCTCCACAGCCAGCGCTGCAGGATCATGACAAACATTCCTCCCCAGCTTTGCTGGGGAGGTGTCCCGAAGGGGCGGAGGGGAGCCGACGTGGTCTATGTAACAAAGACCCCGTTGCCTCCCCCTCCGCCCTCCGGGCACCTCCCCCAACTGCGTTGGGGGAGGGAATGATCCGCCGACCCATCACCCTACTCCAGCCACATGTCGGCGAAGCGCACGAGGCCGTCGGGCACGGCCGGCAGGCCCTTCACCTTGCGGGTGATGACGATGTTGTCGGCGACGTAGAACAGGTAGGCGTAAGGCAGGTCTTGCGCCAGCACCTGCGCCAGCTCGCCATAGATCGCCTTGCGCTTGGCGGGGTCGACCGTCGCCACGCCCAGCTCCAGCAGCTCGTCCACCTTCGGGTTCTTGTAGTGGCCGTAGTTCGACGACGGCGTCACGTCGGCGAACTTCGAATGGAAGAACGGATAGGTGTTGATGTGCGGATCGGCGCGGCCGGTGAAGCGGTAGAGCGAGGCCACGAACTGCTTGGACGACATGTTCTGCACGATGCGGTTCTGGTCGACCGGCTGCAGCTCGACCTTCATGCCGGCCAGGCCCCACATCTCCTGCAGCGACTGCGCCAGACGCAGCGCGCTGGGCGAGTTGTTGAACTGCAGCGTGAAGGTGACCGGCTTGCCATAGGCCGCGACCAGGGACTTGGCCTTGGCCAGATCGTATTTCGGATAGTTCGGCACCTTCTGGTGCACGGTCATGCCCGGCCCGTAGGGGCTGTCGGCGAGCTGAGGGATGCCGAACTGAAGCGTCTTGCGCAGCAGCTCGCGGTCCATCGCATGCGCGACGGCCTGGCGGATGCGCAGATCGTCGAACGGCGGCTCCGTCTGGTTCATGTAGACGCCGTCGTAGCCGAAGCCGCCGGGCTGCAGCACGACGTACTTGGCGTTCTTCTTCATCTGCGACACGAAGCGGTGCGACGGCTGGATGATGATGTCGGTCTGGCCCGACAGGAACGCCGCTTCCAGGGTTTCGGTGTTCTGGATGCCGCGGAACACCAGCTGGTCGATATAGGGACGGCCGGGGCGCCAGTAGCCCGGGTTGCGGGTGAGCACGTAGCGGCTGCCGCGGATCCATTCGACGAACTTGAAGGGGCCGGTGCCCACCGGCTTGGTGCCGATGCCGGTGGGGTCGGCCTTGAAGGCGGTCGGGGACACCATCACGCCCGGCGCGTCGGCCAGGATGGTGGGGAAGGCGGCGTTCGGGGTCTTCAGCTTGAACTCGACCGTCAGCTTGTCGACCGCCGTGACCGCCTCGATCTCCTGCACGAAGGACAGGCAACGGCAGCCATTGGCCGGATTGCGCGTGCGATCGAAGTTGGCCAGCACGGCGTCGGCATCCAGCGGCGTGCCGTCGTGGAACTTGATGCCGGCGCGCAGCTTGACGCGGTACGTCCTGGCATCCTCGGAGACCGTGTAGCTTTCGGCCAGGAACGGCACGGCCTGGCCCTTGGCGTCGATGTCGAACAGCGCCTCGTAGACCGGCGTCGCGAACTGCCGTTCCGTGAAGCTGCCGGTACGGATCGGGTCCACGATCGGCGGATCCTGCGCCAGGCCGACGGTCAACGTGCCGCCGCGCTTGGGCTCCACCGCGCCGGCCGACAGAGCCGCGCTGCCCAGCAGCAGCGCCGTGATGACGCCGGACAATACCGAACGCGAACGGGCGGATGCCCTCCCCAACCGGACCATGCTCACACTCCTTCTTCTGTCGTGTCGTGTGTGGACGCACGCCGCACGCCGTCGCGCGCAGCCATTTCCTCCCGTGTGGACCGCTTCCAGGATCCGATTGCGCGCACTATCATAATTTGCTTATCAAGAAGCAAGCATTTTTCTGGGGCCATCCCGGGGCGGCAAAACCGGTTGTCGAGATGGCGCCAAGCCAATACTTCTTTGCGGGCAACCGCAGAGGCGGACACAGGTGACAATGTCGATGCAGGCAGGCCGTTTGGGTAAGGCGATGCCGAAGCAGGCGCGCAGGACCCAGGCTGACCGTCGCGAGGCCGCCGAGCGGCGCCTGCTGGATGCCGCCATTCGATTGATCGCGGAACGGGGCATCAAGGGTACGACCCTGGGCGATGTCGGCGAGGCGGCGGGCTATAGCCGCGGGCTGACGGCGCACCATTACAAGACCAAGGAGGGCCTGCTGCGCGCGGTGGTTGCCGAGATCCACCGGCGCTACAGACAGCGCATGGCGGCCGCCGGGCCGCCGGCAGAGGGCCTGAAGCGGCTGCTGGCGACCATCACGACCTACCTTGATGTCGGCGTGGACGTGCCGGCGTCGCGCGCGCTGCATCTGATCCAGAAGGAAGCGCTGACGACGCAATCCGAGTTTCGCGACATCATGCGCAAGTTCAACCGCCTGTCGATGGCAGCGATCGAGAAGCAGATCCGGATCGGCATCGCTGCCGGCGAGATCCGGCCGGATGTCGACCCCGTGGCGCAGGCCGCGCTGCTGCTGGCATCGCTGCGCGGGGCGCGGGCGCAATGGCTGGTGGCGCCCACGGATGTCGACATGGAGGCGGTGACCGCGGCGCTGATCGCCCATGTCAGGCGCGCCATGGCGGCCTGACGGCGATGACCGACCGGGCCATAGGCTGCCTCGTGGGCCTCGCGGTGGGCGACGCCCTGGGAACGACGCTGGAGTTCTCGGCGCGGGACGCCGGCACCCCTATCACCGACATCGTCGGCGGCGGTCCCTTCGGCCTGAACGCCGGCGAATGGACCGACGACACCAGCATGGCGCTGTGCCTCGCCGACAGCCTGCTGGCCTGCCGCGGGCTCGATCCGTCGGACCTCATGGCCCGGTTCCGCCGCTGGCGCGACGAAGGCTACAACGCGGTCAACGGCCGCTGCTTCGACATCGGGATCACCACCCGCCAGGCCATTGACCGCTACCTCGACACGCAGGAGCCGCTGGCGGGCTCGGCCGACCCGAAGGCGGCCGGCAACGGCTCGATCATGCGCCTGGCGCCGGTGCCGATATTCCATGCCGGCGATGCCGGCGCCGCCGACACGGCCGCTGTCCTGCAGAGCCGCACGACGCATGCCGCCATCGAGTGCCTGGACAGTTGCCGCCTCATGTCCCGCATCCTGGTGGCGTTGCTGAACGGAGCGTCGTGGCCCGAAGCGCTTGCCGTCGAGCCACGCCTGTTCGCTGCGCCCAAGGTCCAGGCGATCGCCGCCGGCACCTGGAAGAGCAAGACCCGCGCCGACATCAAGTCCACGGGCTACGTCATCGACACGCTCGAGGCGGCGCTGTGGGCCGTCGACACCTGCGAGGATTTCACGAGCGCGCTTCTGGTTGCCGTGAACCTGGGCGATGATGCGGACACGGTTGGCGCCGTCACCGGCCAGCTCGCCGGGGCGCGCCACGGCCTGTCGGGGATCCCTGCGGCATGGCGCCGCAAGCTCGCCTGGCACGACCGCATCGCCGAGCTGGCGCGGGCGCTGGTCCAGCAGGGAAGCGACCCGGCGTCTACCGGACGGCGGTAGCGGCGCCTGACGCCGTCTGGCGCTTGGGCGGCAGCAGCACGCCGGGATTCATGACGCCGCTGGGGTCGATCGCGTCCTTGGCCCCCTGCAGCGCGGCGGCGAACAGGTCGGGGCGCTGCTTCTCGTACCAGGGCATGTGGTCGCGGCCGACGGCGTGATGGTGCGTGATCGTGCCGCCGAGCCGGTTCAGCACATCCGAGCAGGCGTGCTTGATCGCCTGCCATTGATCGACCATGCCGCCGGGCCGCCCCTTGCCGTAGAAACTGAAATAGGGCGCCGGCCCGTCGGGATAGACATGCGTGAAACGGCAGGAGGCGATGGCGCCCGGTCCGCATTCGCGCCGCATCACGTCATGCAGGGCCGCCATCACGTTGGCGTGGAAGTCGCCGAACCGGTCCCAGGTGATGGCGGTCTCGAAGGTGTCGAACAGCACGCCCAGCGGCGTGAGGATCTCGCGGAAGAACGGCATGCGGATGAAGGCGTTGCGCCAGGCGCCCGAGGCGCCTTCGCGATGGCCGCCGGTCGCCTCGAGCTGGTCCATGTCGGGCGTGCCGCCATGGTCGCGCACGCATTCCAGGGCGCGCGCCATCCATGGCCCGACATCGTGGTCGGCCGACTCGAAGGCCAGCACCATCACGTCGGCCGTGCCGTCGCCGGCGCCGGTGGTATGGGCCTCGACGCGGTCCAGCAGACGGACATTGGCAGGATAGAGGCCGGCCTGCGATATGGCGCGCACGGCGCCCCAGGCATCCTCGAACGTCCGGAAGCCGACCGACGTGCCGGCGCGAAAGCGCGGTCGGTCCTGCAGGCGCATCCAGGCCTCGGTGATGACGCCGAGCGCGCCTTCGGAACCGATCGCCAGCCGGTCGGGGCTGGGGCCGGCGCCGGAGCCGGGCAGGCGGAAGCTCTCCCACACGCCGCGCGGCGTGACCATGCGCACCTGCTCCACGAAATCGTCGATATGCGTGTAGAGGGTCGCGAAATGCCCGCCCGAGCGGGTGGCGATCCAACCGCCCAGGGTGGAATACTCGAAGCTCTGCGGGAAATGCCGCAGGGTCACCCCGTGCGGGCGCAGCTGCGCCTCGAGCTGCGGCCCCAGCACGCCGGCCTGGATGCGGGCGGCACGGCTGGCCTTGTCGACCTCCAGCACCTTGTCGAGGCGCTGCAGGTTGACCGAGACGACGCCCTTGAAGGCGTCGCCCACCACCGGCTCGACGCCGCCGACCACCGAGGAGCCGCCGCCGAAGGGAATGACCGCCACATCGTTCGACGCTGCCCAGTCCAGCAGGTCGACCACGTCCTGCTCGCCGCCGGGATAGGCCACGACGTCGGGCGGGTTGGGCACGCGCCGCTCGAAGATGCGCACCGAGTCGATGAAGGACTTGCCGTAGGCGTGCACCAGCCGGTCCAGGCGCTCGCTGCTGCAGAAGCCCGCCAGCGCCTGCGGCACGGCCACGCGCGGGGCACGCAGCGTGTAATCTTCGGCGCGCGGCGGCGTGTCGTCGAACGTGGTGGCGCCAAATTTCGTGGCGGCCGTCTTGTGCACGGCGGTGCGTTCTTCCGGCGTCGCGCCTTCGCCCTCGAAGCCCCAGCCCCAGAATTTCATGCGCCGTGGCGGCAGGCCCGACATGCGTGTCCTCCATTGATTGGCGTGTGCTTGCGCGCGATCTTGCTCTTCCATGCGTGGGGAAGGCAATGTGGCCTCCCGATATCCTCAGACAACCTGGCATGCCCGAGAGTACACGCTTCGAAACGCCCGAGCCGTTCCGGATCACCATGCCGGACCAGCGCCTCGATGATCTCGACGAGCGGTTGCGGCGCTGGAAGCCGCCGGCTGGCATCGATCATGCCGGCTGGGACTATGGCACCGACCCTGCGTTCCTGCGCGAGCTGGTCGATCATTGGCGCTATGCCTACGATTGGCGGCGGCTCGAGGACGAGATCAACGGCTTTCCCAACTATCTCGTCGATATCGGCCCGCAACGCCTGCATTTCATCCGCGAGCCCGGCACCATCGTGCGCGGCGCGCCGCCGCCGGTGCCGCTGCTGGTGACGCATGGCTGGCCCGGGTCGGTGGTCGAGTTCCTGCATGTGATCGACACGCTTGCCCATCCCGAGCGTCACGGCGGCGATGCGCTGGACGCCTTCGACGTCGTCGTGCCGTCGCTGCCGGGCTATGGCTGGTCGGCGCCGCCGGTGCGGGCCGACGGCACGGTCGGGCCGATCGGCCCGCGTGCGATTGCCGGCCTGTGGCATCGGCTGATGGTCGAGGCGCTGAACTACCAGCGCCCCTATGTCGTGCAGGGCGGCGACTGGGGCAGCACGGTATCGGCCTGGGTGGCCTTTGATCATCCCGTGACCAAGGGCGAGGGCGATGTCGAGACCGGTTGCCAGGCGCTGCATCTGAACATGATGGCGCTGCGCCCGGGCATCGACGAGCGCACCGCCGGCCTCACCGAGGCGGAGACGCAGTGGCTCGTCCAGGCGCGCGCCGGCCGCAGTGAGAAGACGGCCTATCAGCGCATCCAGTCGACCAAGCCGCAGACGCTGGGCGTCGGGCTCGCCGACTCTCCAGCGGGCCTCGCCGCCTGGATCGTCGAGAAGTTCCACGGGTGGAGCGATTGCAAGGGCGATCCCGGCACGCGCTTCAGCATGGACCGCCTGCTCGACAACATCATGGTCTACTGGCTGACGGGAACGGCCGGGACCGCGACCTGGCTCTATCGTGGCGTGATCGAGGAGAAGTCGCTGGCGCTGCCGCCGGGGAGGAAGGTCGAGGTGCCGACGGCTTTCGCCGCCTTTCCTGCCGACCTGGCGCCGCCGCCACCCGAGGCCTGGGTCGAGCGCGCCTTCAACCTGCGGCGCTACACGAAGATGCCGTCCGGCGGACACTTCGCGGCGATGGAGGAGCCCGATTTGTGGGTCGCCGACATCCGCGACTTCGTGCGGCCGATGCGCTTCGGGGCTGCCAACGATTGAGACCATGCCGCACCCCTATGCGATCCGGCTGGCGCGACGCAGCGAGCTGCGCACGGTCCAGCAGATCGAAAACATGGCGGACCTCGTCTTCCGCCGTGTCGCCATGCCGTGGGTGCTCGCCATGCAGCCGGCGCCGCTGCCGGTGCTGCAAGAGGCGTATCGGCGCGGCTGGCTCTGGGTCGCGGTCGACGGCATCAATCGTCCACTGGGGTTCGCGTTGTTGACGACCGTGGACGGCGAGGCCTACCTGCATCAGCTCTCGGTGCTGCCGCGCACCGCCGGCCGCGGCATCGGCTCGGCGTTGATCGAGAACGCCTGTGACGCGGCGCGCGCGGCGGATCATCGCACGCTCCTGCTGTCGACGTATGACGGTGTGCCCTGGAACGCGCCTTTCTACGCCCGCCGCGGGTTCGGGATCGTGCCGCCCGGTGCCTACACGCGCGCCCTGCGCGGCTTGCGTCAGGAGGAGATCAGGCTGGGGCATCCGGCATGGCGCCGGGTGCTGATGCGGCGGGCCGTGTAGCGCCGTGGCGTCGCGGCGCATGCCGCCGGCGGCCGGCTTCGCTATAGTGCGCCGGCACGCGAGGCAGGAGCGCGATTGATGGCAGGCGAGCAGCCGAAGATCAGCAAGGTCGACGTCCAGGAGGTCTTTCCGACGCCGCTGTGGATCGTCGACCTCGATCCTGCGACATATCGGCCGCTGAACGAGGCGCTGCGCGCCGAGATCGAGCGGCTGCTGACGCCGCGGCCGCCGATTCCCAAGGGCGCCAACTGGCAGACCGCGCAGGATCTGCACGAAAGCCCCAAGTTCGCGCGGCTGTGCGAGGTCGTGACGATGGCGGCGCGCGGCGCCATGCGCTGGTGGGGGCTCGAGGAGCACCCGCTGGTGATCACCGGCTGCTGGGCCAACATCAACCCGCCGGGCGCGCATCACCCGCGCCACACGCATCCCAACAACCTGCTGAGCGGCACCTACTACATCCAGGCGGGACCGGAGGCGGCGGAGATCGTGTTCTCCGATCCGCGGCCGCAGGCCCATGTGCTGATGCCGCGGCCGTCGCAGTTCAACACCCGCAACACCAACAGCCTGTCGGTCAAGGTGCAGGACGGGCGCATCGTGCTGTTCCCGTCATGGCTGCAGCATCATGTCGTCTCCAGCCAGAGCGATCTGGAACGCATGAGCATTGCGTTCAACTTCATGATTCCGCGCTACACCGAGACGCTGAGCTCGCCCATGTGGAAGGGCAACGTGTCGACGAGGAAGGCGGAATGATCGGCGATAGCCTGCCGATGGCAGGATGCGGGGAGGCGGACAGGTGATGATCGAACGCACGGAAATGCGGCAGATCTTTCCCACGCCGCTGTGGATCGTCGACCTGAAGGCAGACATGGCGCGTGCGGTCAACGGCAGGCTGATGGCCGAGATCACGAAGCTGGCGACGCCGCGTCCTGCCGTGCCCAAGGGCACCAACTGGCAGACCGATCCGGTGCTGCACAAGCTGCCGCAATTCGCCGAGTTCGTGAGCCTTGTCGAGACCGCGGCCCGTGGCGCCCTGCGCTCCCTGCGCCTCGAGAAGTATGCGATGTTCGTCACCGGCTGCTGGGCCAACATCAACCCGCCCGGGGGCATCAATTCCAGCCACAGCCACCCCAACAATTTCCTGAGCGGCGTCTACTACGTCTCCATCCCGCAGGGCGCCGACCGCATCGAGTTCCTCGATCCGCGGTCGCAGGCGCAGGTGCTGATGCCCCATCCCGAGGAATTCAACCCGCTCAACGGCAACAGCATGACCATCGAGGCGCGGGATGGCCGGCTGGTCCTGTTCCCGGGCTGGCTGGTCCACCAGGTGCCGATCAACATGTCGAATGCAGAGCGTGTGTCGATCGCCTTCAACCTGATGTTCCGCCAGTTCGGCGAGACCGCGTCGGCACCGCTGTGGAAGGGCCGCATCCCGATCAAGCTGCCGGGCTGATCCGGTACCCGCCTCGCTGCTCCCTGCTACACCCGACCCGTCATCCCGAGCGCAGCGAGGGATCTCCCGCGAAAGACGTACCGTGCGCCATTCGCAGGAGATCCCTCGCTACGCTCGGGATGACAGCCGTGACTCGCTATTTTCCGCGGTCCATCGCTTCCCAGTCGAACAGGCTGGGTTGCCTGTCGCCGAACCTCGCCACCGCCTGGCGGTGATAATCGGTATTGCGGGCGATCGCCTGGCTGGCGGCCTCCATCTCCAGAACCGCATGCAGGTCGAGCTCGAAGGAACGGTTGAGGATCGTCTTCGACATCGCGATCGCGGCCGTCGACGCGTGGCGGAAACGTGCGGCCAGCTTGCGGGCCTCGGCCATCAGGGTTTCGGGGGAATGGATGGCGTAGACGATTCCGAGCTCCTTCGCTTCCGCGGCGGGCAGCCGGCGGGCGCTGAAGATCAGCTCCTTGGCCTTCTGCAAGCCGACGATGCGCGGCAGCAGGAACAGGCCGGACCAATCCGGCACGAGGCCGATGCGGCCGAAGGCCTGCAGGAAGAAGGCGCGGGGCGTCGCCAGGATGAAATCGCCCGCAAGGGCGAGGTTGCATCCGGCGCCGGCCGCAGCGCCATCGACGGCGACGATCACCGGCAGCTCGAGATTGACGAGATCATGCAGGCGATTATGGGCATCGCGCATGCGTTTGCGCATTTCCAGAGGCGGCTCCTCCTGCGCGCGCATGCGCTTGACATCGCCGCCGGCCGAAAAGTTGCCGCCGGCGCCGGTGATGATCGCGGCCTTGATCTGCTGGCCCGCCTGCTCCTTGAGCAAGGCGAGCACCTGGTCGAGGTCGTGCCGCATCTCCGTCGACAGCGCATTGCGGGCTTCGGGGCGGTCGAGCGTGATGGTGGCGATCTCGTCGGCGACCTCGAAGCGAATGTGCGTGAGCTGCATCGTCATCCTCACTCGGTGGCGGTTCGCGGGGCGGCGCGTGCGACAAGCCGATCGGGGTCGTGCTCACCAAGCATCGGCGCCGGTCGTGCTGCGCGCGGGCGCAGGCCGTCGAACGACACCGGTAGACGAACGAGGCGGGCGTCGGAGCCTTCGACCGTGTCGAAGATATCGAGCGCCTGAACTTGCGGGTGGTCAAGCACGTCCGGCAGCGTGTTGACCGGCGCGCACGGGACGCCGGCCGCCGTCAGGCGCGCCATCCACTGGGCGCGCGTCGCACCGCGGACAAGGGGTGCGATCATGCCGTTCAGCATCTCGCGGTTTGCGCTGCGGCCGCGCGCGGTGCGGAAGCGCTCGTCGCTGGCCCACTCGGGATGGCCAAGCGCGCGCGCCAGCTTGGCGAACAGCCGGTCGTTGGCGCCGGCGATCATGATCTCGCCGTCCTGGGCGTCGAAGCAGCGATAGACCACGACCTTGGCGCTCCCGGACCGGGAGCGGCGTGGCAACTCACCCGAAGCGGCGTAGGTGGCAAGCGGAATGGCAAGCCAGCCGAGCGCGGTCTCCAGCAGCGAACCCTCCACGAGGCAGCCTTGCCCGGTGCGGTGTCGTTCCATCACCGCCGCAAGGCAGCCGAGCGCCGCCCAGATCCCGGTGCCAAGATCCAGCACCGAGGTGCCGATGCGCGCCGGCGGCGAGGCCTCGTCACCATTGACGCTGAACAGGCCCGAGAAGGCCTGGACGACCTCCTCGTAGCCCGGACTTCCCTGCAGCGGGCCGCGCGAGCCGAAGGCCGACAGCGAGCAGTAGACGAGACGTGGGTGCTCGGCACGCAGCGCGGCAGCGCCCAGACCGGCGGCTTCCATGGCGCCCGGGCGCATGTTCTCGATCAGCACGTCGTGCTCGGCGAGCTGCTGCCTGACCCAGGCGACGGAAGCGGGGTCCTTGAGGTCGAGCCGGATGCTCCTCTTGCCGCGATTCATGGTGTTGAACATCATGCTGGCGTCGCGGGCGAAGGGAGGCCCCCAGGCGCGGCAGTCGTCACCACCGTCGGGGCGCTCGATCTTGATCACGTCGGCTCCCAGGGCGGCGAGGATCTGGCCGGCCTGGGAGCCGGCAATATTGAGCGTGAACTCCATCACGCGCACGCCTTTCAGCGGCTGCATGGCCGTGTACCCCGCTTCTGCGACATGGATGCGAGCGTCCGGAATCCCGGTTGGCTCGCGTGTCAGGTGGCGATCTTGGCCTTGAGGATGATGTCGGCCCAGCGCTCGCGCTCATGGGTGATGAAGGCGGCGAGCTGTTCCGGCGTCAGCGGCGGCGACTCGCGACCGGGCGATGTGAGCGGCGGCTTGCCCGGGCCGCCGGCGATCTCCTCGATCACGGCCTGGTTGAGCGTGCGCACCACGTGGTCCGGCGTGCCGCTGCGCACGCAGAAGGTGACGAACGGCAGATTGATGACATTGGGCAGGCCCAGCTCGGCAAACGTGGGCACGTCCGGGTACATCGGGATGCGCTGCGTATGGCTCACGGCCAGCGGGATCATGTCCTTCTGCTTGACGAAGTCGATGATCTCGAAAGGCGTGGCGAACATCATGTCGATATCGCCCGACCGGATGGCCATCAGGGTCGGTGGGCTGCCGCGGTAATGCACGATCAGCGTGTCGATTCCGGCCTCCCGGTTGAACAGCTCCGCCACCAGATGCACCGTCGAGCCGACACCGCCGGACCCGATCGTGAGTTTTCCCGGGTTTGCCTTGGCCTTCGCGACCAGCTCGGCGAGCGAGTTGACGCCCAGGCCCGGGCGCACCACGAGCATGCCCGCGCCGCGCTGGACGAGGGCCACGGGCACGAAGTCCTTGGCCGGGTCATAGGGGAAGGTGCGTCCCGAGTTGCGCCAAAGAAACTCGCCGTTGACCAGCTCGCCGTTGGTGCCGATCAGCAGCGTGTAGCCGTCGGCCGGCGCGCGCAGCGCCTCGCTCGCCGCGATGGTTCCCGCCGCACCCACCTTGTTCTCGACGACGATCGACACGCCGAAGCGCTCGCTGAGCCGTTGGCAGACGGCGCGCACCGGCGCATCAACGCTGCTCCCCGGCGCCGATCCGACCAGGACACGCAACAGCTTCGTTGGCCAGCGCTCTTCTGCGCGCACGGCAGTGGCAGGCAGCATCGCGGCGGATGCCAGCGCTGCCAGGCGTCGTCTCGTCAGCATGTCTGTAATCTCCTTGGCCCGTTATCGGTCACAACGCCAGGTCGCCGTCCAGCATCGCCCTGGCGATGGCGCGCCGCAGGATCTCGTTCGAGCCGTCGGCGATGTTCACCTTGCGCATCGACACATAGGCCTCGGTCAGGTTCAGCTCGTTGGTCATGCCCATGGCGCCGTGCACCTGCATCACCGAATCGAGGGCCTTGGCGCCGGCCTGGACGGCAAAGGCCTTGGTCATCGACAGCTCCTTGCGGGCAGGCAGGCCGCGGTCGAGGAGCTGCGAGACGTTGAGGCTCATCAGGTGGGCGGCATGGATCTGCATTGCCGCCTCGGCCAGCGGGAAGGTCACCCCCTGGTATTCGGCAATCGGATGGCCGAAAGCCTGGCGCACCTTGGTGTACTCGAAGCCCATCTCCAGCGCCCAGCGCGAGACGCCGACGGCGCGGGCCGAGTTGTAGATGCGCCCGAGGTTGACCCCCAGCATCGCCGTGGCGAAGCCGCGGTGCAGCTCGCCGACCAGCTGGTAAGGCTCGATCCGCACGTCGTCGAAGTGCAGCAGCGCTTCGTCGCCGCCGGCGCTGCCCCACATCTTGATGATGCGCTCGACCTTGAAGCCGGGCGCATCGGTCGGCACCAGGAAGGCGCTGATGCCGCCCTTGCCCTGCGACGCGCGCTCCGCGTCGGTGACGGCAAAGACGATGCAGAACTCGGCATGTGGGCTGTTCGTCGTCCAGATCTTGCCGCCGCTCAGGCGCCAGCCATCGCCGTCGGCGACCGCGCGGGTTTTGATGCGCGCCGCATCCGAGCCGGCGCCGGGCTCGGACAACCCGAAGCACATGCTGGTCTTGCCGGACATCATGTCGGGCAGGATCCGGCGCTTGGCTTCCGGCGTCATCTTGGCGAGCACCGGGCTTGGTCCCATCGCCCAGTGGCTCACGGCGTAGTGGCCAAGCCAGTGCTTGTAGCCGCAGGCATGGAAGATCTTTTCCCACACGCCGAACCAGGCGACATGGCCCATCCCGGCGCCGCCGATCTGCTCGGGTGCGCACATGGCGTAGTAGCCGGCCGCGGCCGAGGCCATGCGGATCTCGCGGATGATGTCGAGCACGGCCGGGCTGAAGCGGCCGTCTTCGGCGTAGAGCTTGCGATCGTCATCCAGCAGCGCCTCGTGCCGCGCGTGTCGCGTGAAAACTTCCGCATGCAGGAAGCTTTCGATGCCGTCGCGCACGGCGCGCACATCTTCCGGGTACTCGTAGGCGATGGCATTCATGTCCGTTCCTCCCTCGGTCGGCGGACCGTGTTAGCACCCATCGGCGGCGGGCGGAGCGGCTGCGGGGCCCTTCGCGCATGATATTGCATATGCAATGTCGTGCGATGCCGGAGCCGCGCAGGAACTGCTCTCGGATCGAGCGATACGGGAGGCTGCCGGCTACGCGTCAGGCATCGTCTGGCAATGCGAGGCGACCTGCTTGCGCAGCACGTCGGCGAGAAGCCGATGCTCGGCCCGGATACGACGTGCCGACCCTGCCACTGAAAGCACCAGCGGCTTGTTGAGGATGTCGTTGAAAGGCAGCCGCACGGCGACCGAGCCAACGTCGCGGAACACACCGTTCGTGATCCAACCGTAGCCGTCGCGACGGGTGCGGCCGACATGGCGCAGAACGCACCCGAGATCCTCGTGCTGCGCGGCAGCGGTGGCGTTGATCAGGCGCACGATGCGGCCGACCTCCGCATCGGTCCGTTCGGCCAGCAGCACCAGGCCACCGGCGCCGCGGCAGATCGGCCGCGATGTCCCCGGCCGCAGGGCCAGCTTGGATGACGACCGGCGCGCCTCGATGACGTACATGTATTGCAGCTCGACACCGTTCTGCGTGCAGAGCATCGTCGTCATGCGCGTCAGCTCGCGCACCCGTGCCAGCAGTCCGAAGATCTCGTTGCGACCGAACGTGCCGGCGTGGATCCATCCGCCGAGCAGAGCCACGCGCATGGTCGGCGCGAAGCGGCGTGTCTCGGTGTCGTAGTTCAGGTATCCCGTGCGCCGCAGGTCGTTCATCAGGAACGACGTGCTCGACTGCGGGTAGCCGAGCATGGCGGCGATCTCGCCTACTGCTGCCGGCCGGCGCAGCTTCTCGTAGAGATCAAGAATCTCGAGCGCCCGGCGTGCCGATTTCACCGACCGTTCTGCCGCCATGGAGTCAGGCCGATGCGAGGGCCATCTTCTTCAACGACGCCGCCAGCACCGGCGTCGGCCACAGCGACGCTTGCGAGGCGGCCTCGTAGGCCGCAGCGGCGCGCAGGATCAGGCGCTCGCTGTATTTCGGCCCGACGATCTGCAGGCCTGCCGGCAGGCCATCGGATGTGACGCCGCAGCGGATCGTGGCGCAGGGCTGGCCGGTATAGTTGAACGCCACCGTGAACGGCGTGGCCCGCGCCCAGCGGTCGTTGCCCTGGGCGTGGTAGGGCATGGCGGCATTCACCGGCGGCGCCGGGATCGTGGGCATCAGCAGCAGGTCATGGCGCTGATGGAAGAGCGCCATCTCCGTGCCCAGCTCGATGCGCGCCAACTCGCCGGCATAGGCCTCGGCGCGCGTCACAGACTGGCCACGCCGCGCCAGCTCCAGGAAGCCGGGATCAAGCTCGGGCCAGCGCGCCGGCGGGATGCGCGCCAGGGTCTCGCCGAAGCCTGCCAGCCAATAGGCCTCGAACCGCGGCCGCAGCGGCGCGGTGATCTCGCCGACCTCCTCGACGATCGCGCCCAGCTGCCCGAGCACGCGGGCCGCGGCCTGGACCAGCGTCGCAACCTCCGGGTCGGTCTGGGCGCCCCCGAACGTCGTCGTCACGGCGATCTTCAGGCCGTCGACGCCCCGCCACAGGTCGGCACCGAAATCCTCGCCGGTATAGGGCAGGGCGTACCAGTCGCGCGGGTCGGGCCTGGCCATCTCGTTCAGCATCAGGGCCGCATCCGCCACCGACCGTGTGATCGGGCCGGCGGCGACCAGCGTGCCGAAGGCACCTTTGTGCGGCGCATGTGGCACGCGGCCGAAGGTGGGCTTGAGCCCGAACAGCCCGCAATGCGTCGCCGGAATCCGCACCGAGCCGCCGCCATCGGTGCCCAGGGCCAGAGTGCCGATGCCGGCGGCCAGCGCTGCCGCCGCGCCGCCGGACGAGCCGCCCGGGGTGCGCTCGAGGTTCCAGGGGTTGCGCGTGGTGCCGAACAACGGCCCGTCGGTCATGCCCTTCCAGCCGAACTCGGGCGTCGTCGTCTTGCCCAGGATCACGCAGCCGGCCGCGCGCAGCCGGGCTGCTTCCGGACAATCCTGCGCTGCCGGCGCGTCCGGTGTCGTCCGCGAGCCGGCGCGGGTCGGGAAGCCCTGAAGATCGACCGTGTCCTTGATCGTGACCGGCACGCCGTCGAGCGGCGACAATGGCGCGCCACTGCGCCAGCGCGCCGCCGAGGCCTGCGCCTGGGCCATCGCGCCATCGCGGTCGATCACCATGAACGCATTGAGCGTGCCGTTGTAGCGCTCGATGCGGGCGAATGCCGTCTCCGCGACCTCGACCGGCGAGAGGGCGGCGCGCCGGTAGAGACCCCGCAACTCGAGCGCGGTCAGCCATTCGATCGAGGAGGCCATGGTCCGGTTACCTTCCGCAACGTGAAACTCAAGAGGCCGCCATCATTGCCTCACCGGGGATCGTCAGTCGCCGGCCGCGGCGTCGTATTTCTCGATGCGGGCGTTGATTGACGCTTCGGCCTGGGCGCGCACGGCGTCGCCATCGGGTCCCTTGTAGAATAGTGGCTCCCAGCGACGCACGGCTTCGCCGTCCGCGGCCCAGGCGTGGCACGTGTCGATGACCGACGGCGGCCGCCGTTCCTCAGGCGTCAGGGGCCGCGGGCGGGAGGGCGTCTTGCCGCTGGCGGCCGCCAACCGTGCCTTGTGCTCCTGCATCAGCTCGCGCGCCTTGTCGCTGTGCATGGTCTGGTAGGCGGTGGTGGCCACCGGCCCGAGCAGCTCGACCAGATGGGTGCAGCCCTGGGTGCCGCCGACCCGTTCGCGCGCCTGGCGGTGGAAGCCACCGGCAATGCGCAGGCCGATCAGGCGCTTGAAGTTGGGCGTGATCTCGGGACAGACCCGATAGGGGGAGTTGTCGGTCACCGCTTCGACGTCGCGGATCACCATGTGCTCGTCGAGCGTCAGGCGGATCCACATGTTGTGCACGTATTCGCCGGGCTGCAGCTCACCGCGCCAGTCGCCGTCATTTGGATAGTGCTTCTCGTCGGTGATGTGGCCCTCGATGTCCCAAAGCCCGTCCTCACGGAAAAAGCCCTGACACGTCACCTTGCGCGTGTGCAGGGGCCGGCGGGCGGCCGGCGCGGAAAGCGGCATGTCGATCCTCGATCATGAATGGACGTTTATTTGACGCGGACTATAGCCGCGACCGGCCGGTGCGCAACCTGCGACACGGTGCTCACAGGCCGGGCGGTTCGGCCGCTGGCGGCACCAGGCGCAGCTGCGCGATGCGGTTGCCCTCGCGCTTGAGGACCTCGAAGCGGAAACCGTGGAAAGCGAAAGTCTGTCCGACATCCGGAATGCGCCGGGCCTCGTGCAGCACCAGGCCCGCGATCGTCGTGGCCAGGTCCTCCGGCAGCTCCCATCCGAACTCGCGGTTGAGGTCGCGCACCGGCACGCCGCCGGCGCAGACATAGCTGCCATCGGCCGAGACCTCGACGCCGACCACCCGTATGTCGTGCTCGTCGTCGATCTCGCCGACGATCTCCTCGATGATATCCTCCAGGGTCACGACACCCTGCAGCGCGCCGTACTCGTCGATCACCAGCGCGAAATGCTCGCGCCGCTGCTTGAACGCCTGAAGCTGGTCCAGCAGGCTGGTCGTCTCCGGGATGAACCACGGCTCGCTGACGAAGGCGTCGAGGTTCAGCGTCGCCAGCGGGCCATCGTGGCGCTGCACGGCACGGAACAGCGCCTTGGCGTGGATCACGCCCACGATGTTCTCCAGCTGGCCACGATAGAGCGGCAGGCGCGTGTGCGGGCTCTTCAGCACGTGATCGACCAGCTTGTCGGTCGGCATGTCGATGTCGAAGGCTTCGACATTGGCGCGATGGGTCATCACCGCCTCGACACCGAGATTCGCCAGGTCCAGCACCGAGCGCAGCATCTTCTTCTCGGTCGGCGCCTCGGGCTCGTGGCCGCCCTCGCCATGCAGGTCGATGGCGCCGCGCAGCAATTCGTTCTGCGCATGAGCGTCATGGCCGACCACCGGCCGCACGCCCAATAGCCGCAGGAAGAACCGGGCCGTCGCCGATACCGCGCGCGCCGTCGGGCCCAGCAGCGTCAGCGCCACCTTCAGCCCCGGCGCCAGCACCAGCGCC
Source organism: Vineibacter terrae (assembly GCF_008039615.1). Taxonomy (GTDB): domain Bacteria; phylum Pseudomonadota; class Alphaproteobacteria; order Reyranellales; family Reyranellaceae; genus Vineibacter; species Vineibacter terrae. Next base: position 73,496 of record NZ_VDUZ01000009.1, read on the forward strand.
ACCCGGTCGGCATGCAGCAGCGCCCATGTCTTGGGCATCACTTCGGCGAACAGCACGACCATCACGGTGATGCCCACGGTGGCGTAGGCGACGCCGGCGGCGCCGAAGAGATCGGCCAGGACGGCCGTCGTGAGGGACGCCGCCAGGATGTTGACGACGTTGTAGCCGACCAGGATGGCGCTGATGACCTGGTCCTTCTGGTCGAGCAGGCTGTTGACGGTGGCGGCGCGGCGATTGCCCTGATGCTGGAGGCGGTGCATGCGCGGACGCGAGGCGCCGGTGATCGCAGTCTCGGCCGCCGACAGGAATGCGGAGACGATCAGGCACAGCAGCACCAACGGGCCGGCGATGGCCGGTGACAGGCCCAGGTCGAGCTGCGGTTCCACGTCGGTATGCCGTCAGGCGGCGAGCGCGCGACGCACCGTGTCCAGCGCCGGCGCCTCGTCGGTACCACGCGCCACGAAGGCCTGGCCGATACCGCGTGCCAGCACGAAGGTGATGCGGCCGTCGCGATTCTTCTTGTCGCCGCGCATGTGGTCGATCAGCCGCGCCGCGTCCCAGGCCCGGGCGTTGTCGCCGGGGATGGCGCGCGGCGAGGTCGCCAGGCCGACCGCCTCCAGATGCCGGCGCACGCGCGCGGCGTCCTGCGGCGGGCACAGGCTGAGCGCCGCCGACATGTCGAAGGCCATCACCATGCCGATGCCCACGGCCTCGCCGTGCAGGAGATTGGCGCCGTAGCCGGTCTCCTTCTCCAGGGCGTGCCCAAAGGTATGGCCGAGGTTGAGCAGCGCGCGCAGGTCGCCGGTCTCGCGCTCGTCGCCGGCCACGATGCGCGCCTTGGCGGCGCAGCTGCGGGCCACCGCCTCGGTGCGCGCAGCATGATCGCCGTCGAGCAGCGAGCGGCCATTGGCCTCCAGCCAGGCGAAGAACGGCGCGTCGTCGATCAGCCCGTACTTCACCACTTCGGCGTAGCCGGCCAGCAGCTCGCGCCGCGGCAGGGTGTCGAGCGCCGTGATGTCGGCGATCACCAGGCGCGGCTGGTGGAAGCTGCCCACCAGGTTCTTGCCGTGCCGGGTGTTGATGCCGGTCTTGCCGCCGACCGAGCTGTCGACCTGGGCCAGCAGGGTGGTCGGTATCTGGATGAAGTCGACGCCGCGCAGCAGCACCGCGGCGGCGAACCCGGTCAGGTCGCCGACCACGCCACCACCCAGCGCGATCAGCACGGTGCCGCGATCAGGCCGGTGGTCGAGCAGCGCCTCCATGAGGCGCTGGAAGGCGCCGAACTCCTTGCTGCCCTCGCCGGCCGGCACGACGACGGTGTCGGTACGCACACCGGCGCTGTCGAGGGAGCGCACCACACGGTCGAGGTGCAGCGGCGCCACCACTGCGTCGGTGACCACGATGGCGCGGCGGCCCGTTATCAGCGGCGCGCACAGCTTGCCGGCGCGGTCGAGCAGGCCGGCGCCGATCTCGATGACATAACGGCGGTCGCCCAGTTCCACCGCCACTTGGCGCGAGGCTTCGCTCATGACGCGGCTCCAGCCGGTGTGCGGGCATGCAGGAAGTCCGTCAGGGCCGCCAGCACATCGTCGGTGGTGCGTTCGGCGGGCGCATCGCGGCTGTCGACCGTGATGTCCGCCTCGGCATAGACAGGATAGCGCAGGGCCATCAGCCGCCGCAGCACGGTTTCGGGGTCGTCCTGCTTCAGAAGCGGCCGGTTCGTGCGCCGGCCGACGCGCTCGATCAGCACCGGCAGCTCGGCCCGCAGCCAGATCGTGATCGCTCGCTGGCGCATCAGGGTGCGCGTCTGGATGTCCATGAAGGCGCCACCGCCGGTCGCCAGCACGATCGTCGGCCCGTCCAGCAGGCGCTGGATCACCCGGCGCTCGCCGGCCCGGAACTGGGCCTCGCCGTAGCGGTCGAAGAATTCCTCGATGGTGCAGGCGGCGGCCGCCTCGATCTCGGCGTCGGCGTCGACGAAAGGCAACCCCAGCCGGCCGGCCAGCCGTCTGCCGATGGCGCTCTTGCCGGCCCCCATCAGGCCGACGAGCGCTACCGTGCGGTCCGGCACGGGCACGCTGCTAGCAATCTGCATGGCGCAGCGCATGGTTTGCCGCAAGATCGCCAAATGAGGCGGGAAAAAGGCGATTCACCGAACGTTCTCAATGTGTTGCATACCACCGCAATTGTCATCGCGATGCGCACGCTATAGTGTGGGCACTATCGCCGCTCGCGCGCCGCCACACAAGCGGGGCGCGGGTCGTCCCTCCGACCCCAAAGCCGGCCCCATGTTCGGTCGACGTAGCCAATTCCAAGGCGGCACCAGCGTGCGTTCCGTTTTCCTGATCGTCCTGGCCATTGTCCTGGTGGCGGGATTCGTCGTTCTGGCGTTCATCGACGTGGCGCCGCCGCAGCGGACCCGCGAGATCCCGATCCCGCCGGAGCGCTTCAGCAAATGACGGCGTCGCGCGTGCCTGCCGCTGCGGCCGGGCCGGTGGCCGGCCGTCCCGGCGGGCCGGCGCGGCGGCGAGGCCGGCGGCCCAAGGACGAGCCGCGCCGGGCTCCCGAGGTCGAGCTGTTCCTGGAGATGCTGGCGGCGGAGCGCGGGGCTGCAGCCAACACGGTCGAGGCCTATGGCCGCGATCTCGGTGCCCTGTGCGCTTTTCTGGCCCGGCGCAAGGAGGGCCCGCTCGACGCTACGCCGGATGCGCTGCGGGCTTACATCGCCAGCCTGCGTCATCTTGGCATGGCGGCGCGGACCTCGGCGCGCCGGCTGTCGGCGATCCGCCAGTTCTTTCGCTTCCTGCTGGCCGAGGGCCAGAGGGCCGACGACCCGTCGGCCGTGCTCGATTCGCCGCGGCTGGACCGGCCGTTGCCCAAGGTGCTGTCGCAGGACGACGTCATGGCGCTGATCGCCGCGGCGGCCAGGCGCGATGCCGCCGAGGGCCTGCGGCTGTCGGCGCTGATGGAGCTGCTCTACGCCACCGGCATGCGCGTGTCGGAGCTGGTGAGCCTGCCGCTGGCTGCGGTCGAGCGCGACCCGGAAGCGCTGATCGTGCGCGGCAAGGGCGGCAAGGAGCGCCTCGTGCCGCTGGGCGAGCCGGCGCGCGATGCCATCCTGGCCTGGCTGGGGGCGCGCGCGGCCGGCCTGCGGCCTGGCCAGACCTCGCCTTATCTCTTCCCTTCGCGCAGCCGCGAAGGCCATCTGACCCGCCAGCGCTTCGCGCAGCTGCTCAAGGAGCTGGCCATCGCGGCCGAGCTCGATCCGCAGCGCGTCTCGCCGCATGTGCTGCGCCACGCTTTCGCCAGCCATCTGCTGGCGCACGGCGCGGACCTGCGCAGCGTTCAACTCATGCTCGGCCACGCCGACATCGCCACGACACAGATCTATACCCACGTGCTCGACGAGAAGCTGCGCGCCCTGGTCGAGGACAAGCATCCGCTGGCGAAGAAGGACGGATAGGCTCTTCACTCCCCAACGCTTGGGTTGGAGGAGGTTGCGGTTGACAGCAGCCGTCGGGTGGGCTTGTTGCTGCGCTGCGATAGCACATGATAGTGCATCGCGGCAAAGATGCCGCAGCAAGAGGTAGGACCATGAGCTTCACCATCGTCGAGCCGGTCACGTCGCGCCTGAACCGCAGCGAGCTGGCTGTGCCGTGCAGCCGGGTCGAGCTGTTCGAGAAGGCCGCCAAGGGCGCCGCCGACGTGATCTTCCTCGACCTCGAGGATGCGGTCGCGCCGGACGACAAGGAGCGGGCGCGCAAGAATTGCATCCAGGCGCTGAACGACGTCGATTGGCGCGGCAAGACCATCTCGCTGCGCGTCAACGGGCTCGACACCCACTGGATGTACCGCGACGTGGTCGACGTGCTGGAGGGCGCGCCAGGCAAGCTCGACCTGATCATGATCCCCAAGGCCGGCACGGCCGCCGACATCTATGCCGTCGACATGCTGGTGACGCAGATCGAGGCCGCGACCAAGGTGACCAAGCGCATCGGCTTCGAGATGATCATCGAAACGGCGCTGGGCATGCAGAACGTCGATGCCATCGCCGGCGCCAGCAAGCGCAACGAGTCGCTGCATTTCGGCGTTGCCGACTACGCCGCCTCGACCAAGGCCAAGACCGTGAACATCGGCGGCCCGCACCCGCAATACGGCGTGCTCACCGACAAGGACGCCGACGGCAAGCGCGACTATTTCTGGGGCGATGTCTGGCACTACGCGCTCTCGCGCATGGTGGTGGCGGCGCGCGCGCACGGCCTGCGGCCGATCGACGGGCCCTTCGGCGACTTCTCCGATGCCGACGGCTTCCGCGCCCAGGCCAATCGCGCCGCGGTGCTGGGCTGCGAGGGCAAGTGGGCGATCCATCCCTCGCAGATCGGGTTGGCCAACGAGGTCTTCGGACCCAGCGCGGCCGAGGTCGCCAACGCCAAGCGCATCCTCGATGCCATGCTGGCGGCGCAGCGCGAGGGCAAGGGCGCGGTGGCGCTGGACGGCAAGCTGATCGACAACGCTTCGATCAAGCAGGCCCAGGTTCTGCTCAACATGGCGCAACGTCTGGGCATGGCGGTGTAGGCGCCCGGCGCTTGACACTGAAGCGCTTGGCCGGCTAGCGGTCGACAGCGCGCAACCGGAGCCGACATGCCAACGACGTTCCTCGACTTCGAGAAGCCGATTGCCGACCTCGAAGGCGCCATCATGGAGCTGCGCCATCGCGGCAACGGCGAGGGCGTGGACATCGCTGAAGAAGTGTCGCGCCTGCAGGCCAAGGTCGAGCGCCAGCTGAAGGCGACGTACGCCAAGCTCACGCCATGGCAGCGCGTGCAGGTGGCGCGTCATCCCGAGCGGCCGCATGCCGTGAAGTATATCGAGACGCTGATCACCGAGTTCACGCCGCTGGCGGGCGACCGCGCCTACGCCGAGGACGCCGCCATCGTCGGCGGGCTGGGCCGCTTCCGCGGCCGGCCCTGCGTCGTGATCGGCCAGGAGAAGGGCGACGACACCGAAAGCCGCATCAAGCACAATTTCGGCATGGTCAAGCCCGAAGGCTATCGCAAGGCGCAGCGCCTGATGAAGCTGGCCGACCGCTTCGCCTTGCCGGTGATCACCTTCGTCGACACGGCCGGCGCCTATCCCGGCGTCGACGCCGAGGCGCGCGGCCAGGCGGAAGCGATCGCGCGCAGCATCGAGGTATGCCTGGAGCTCGGCGTGCCCCTGGTGAGCCTGGTGATCGGCGAAGGCGGCTCGGGCGGCGCTGTCGCGCTGGCGGCCGCCAACCGCGTGCTGATGATGGAGCATGCGGTCTATTCGGTGATCACGCCCGAAGGCTGCGCTTCCATTCTGTGGCGCTCGGCCGAGAATGTGCAGGATGCCGCCGAGGCGATGCGGCTGACGTCCGACGACCTGAAGAAGCTCGGCGTGTGCGACGTCGTTGTCGGCGAGCCGCTGGGGGGCGCGCATCGTGATCCGGATGCCGCCGTGAAGGCGGCCGCCGATGCCATCGAGACCGAGCTGGCGTCGCTCGACGGCATGGATGCCGCCGCCTTGCGCCAGCACCGTCGCGACAAGTTCCTGGCGATGGGGCAGAAGGGGCTTTGAGGCCTCTCTCCTTCCCCACGCCAGTGGGGAAGGTGCCCGAAGGGCGGAAGGGGAGCCGACGTGGTCTCAGTTCCAGAAACCGCGTGGGCTCCCCTCCGGCCCTTCGGGCCACCTCCCCAACTTCGTTGGGGAGGATAGGACGATGATCAACCCGCTTCGGCCGGCGTCCTCGTCACCAGCGCCAGCGCGTGCAGGCCCTGGGCGAACTCGTCCTTGAGCAGATCGTAGACGAGGCGCTGGCGCGCGACCCGGCTCTTGCCCTCGAACGCGGCCGACACGATCGTCACCGTGAAATGGCTTTCGCCGCCGGCCCGTGCGCCGGCATGGCCGGCGTGCCTCGAGGAATCATCGGTGATCACCAGATCCGTCGGCGCGAGCGCGTCGCGGATCCTGCGCTCAATGCTGTCGGCGACGGCACCCATGGCACGAACTCCTGCGGCAAGGAAGTCAACGGCAATCTTCGCCACCGGCATCTTGCCGGGATCGCTGGTGGCGCGCATATATCCCAGATGCCCGGTGGACGACGCAAATCGGTTTTGATGGCTTCGGACGTGCGCGTCGAAGGACGCGTGTGCGAGTATCCAGGCTGCACGGCCGCCGGCGAGTTCAGAGCGCCGAAATCGCGCGACAAGCTGCACCAGTACCGTTGGTTCTGCCTCGAGCATGTGCGCGAGTACAACGCCAAGTGGGACTTCTACGCCGGCATGAACGAGATCGAGATCGAGGCGCAGATCCGGGCGGACCAGACATGGCGGCGGCCGACCTGGAAGGTCGGCACACGCACGGGCCGGCAATCCCAGGACCCGTTCGAAAGCCTGCTCGATCCCTATGACATCCTGGCCGATTCGGACGTGATCGGCACCGCCGGCCGGCGCCCCGCAGCGCAGGCCAACAACCTGACCCCGGCGGAGCAGCAGGCGCTGTCGATCCTCGACCTGACCTGGCCGCAAACCCTTGATTCGCTGAAGGTCCGCTACAAGGAGCTGGCCAAGCGCCATCATCCCGACGCCAACGGTGGCAGCAAGGATGCCGAGGAGCGGCTGAAGCTGATCAACCGCGCCTACTCCACCCTGCGGCAGAGTCCGCATTTCGCGACGTGATGCGAGGCGCGGGCGGCGCGACTGCCGTAATTTCGCGAGCTTTCCTTAAGTGATTGAGACGTCAGGCCAATCGTTGTGGTAAGCAGCCTTGCGGTAGCTGCAAGATAGGACAGCATTTCGGCCCTTGCGGGGGGATCGGTGGCCTGCCATCCTTCGGCGCCCGCCCTCCTTGGACATATGTGATGAACCCCGACTCCGGTCAGCCCGATACCACGGTTTCCGTTCGCGAGAAGTTCGCCATCGACAGCGACATGATGGTGCCGGCGTTTGGCCAGGCCACCGAGCATGTCCCGGTGATCGACCCGGACTACCTGTTCGACCACGACACGACGCTCGCCATCCTCGCCGGCTTTGCGCACAACCGACGGGTCATGATCCAGGGTTATCACGGCACGGGCAAGTCGACGCATATCGAGCAGGTGGCGGCCCGGCTCAACTGGCCGTGCATCCGCGTCAATCTGGACAGCCATGTCAGCCGTATCGACCTGATCGGCAAGGACGCCATCGTGCTGCGCGACGGCAAGCAGGTCACCGAATACAAGGAAGGCATCCTGCCCTGGGCGCTGCAGCATGCCTGCGCCCTGGTGTTCGACGAATATGACGCCGGCCGCGCCGACGTGATGTTCGTGATCCAGCGCGTGCTGGAGGTCGAGGGCAAGATGACCCTGCTCGACCAGAACAAGGTGATCCAGCCGCATCCGGCGTTCCGCCTGTTCTCGACCGCCAACACGGTGGGCCTGGGCGACACCACCGGCCTCTATCACGGCACCCAGCAGATCAACCAGGGCCAGATGGACCGCTGGTCGATCGTCACGGTGCTGAACTACCTGCCGCACGACCAGGAGGTCGGCATCGTGCTGGCCAAGGCCAAGCAATACAACACCGATGCCGGCCGCAAGATCGTCAGCAACATGGTGGCGCTGGCTGACCTGACCCGCGCCGGCTTCATCGCCGGCGACATCTCGACCGTCATGTCGCCGCGCACGGTGATTACCTGGGCGCAGAACGCCCAGATCTTCGGGGATGTCGGCTTTGCCTTCCGCCTGACCTTCCTCAACAAATGTGACGAGGTCGAGCGCACCACGGTGGCTGAGTACTATCAGCGCTGCTTCGGCAAGGAGCTGCCGATGGGCCACGGCAAGGCCAAGCTGCACTGATGCTGTAGGGGCCCGACGTGGCCGGCAAGGACACCACTCCGCTCGAGGAATTCCGCCGCATCACGGCCGCGACCATGCGCGCCGTGTCGCGCCGTGACGTGAACGTGACCTTCGTGCCCGACGGCGGCCAGCTGATGGGCAACGAGGCCCGCATCACGGTGCCGGCGCGCGACCTGCCCGCCGACGACGTGGCGCGCGCCCGCGGCGAGTCCGACTCCATGGCGCTGAAGATGCGCTACCACGACCGGCGCATGCACCTGCGGCGCATGCCGGCGGGCGAGGCGGCGCGGGCGGTGTTCGACGTCGTCGAGCAGGTGCGGGTCGAGTCGATCGGCGCGCAGCGCATGCCGGGCGTGGCCAGCAATCTCGATGCCGTGTGGGCCGAGCGCTGCGAGCAGCGCGGCTACCGACGCGTGCGCAGCAAGGACGATGCGCCGGTGGCCGATGTCGTGGGCCTGCTGGTGCGCGAGCGGCTGCTGGGCACGGCGCCGCCGGAATCGGCGCGCGAGATGGTCAACCTGTGGCGCGACGATGTCGAGCAGGCCGCCGGCAAGGACCTCGACAAGCTGGCCGAAACCATCGGCAACCAGGAGCAGTTCGCGCGCGCCCTGCGCCGGCTGATCAAGGACCTGCATCTGGGTGACGAGTCCGCGGACCTCGACGACGACGACAACGAGGACCAGGACTCGAGCGAGAATCCCGAGGGCGAATCCAACGAGACCGGCGAGGACGGGCAGGACTCGACCGAGACCCACGGCTACGGCGCGCAGGGCGAGGAGACCGAGGACACCTCGGATCAGGACGACTCGTCGGAGACGGTCGCCGACCAGGCCCAGACCGAGATGCAGATGGGCGCCGGCGACGAGGACGAGCCGGGCCGCGCCGAGCGGCCGTGGCTGCCGCCCGGAGCGCTGAGCAACGAGCCGGCAGGCCAGCAGTATCACGCCTACAGCACGAAGTTCGACGAGGTCGTGGACGCGGTCGATTTGTGCGACGCCGACGAATTGGCCCGCTTGCGCCAGCACCTCGACCAGCAGCTGTCGCACCTGTCGGGGGTCATCGGGCGCCTGGCCAACCGCCTGCAGCGCAAGCTGATGGCGCAGCAGAACCGGTCGTGGGAATTCGACCTCGACGAAGGCATGCTCGACGGCGCGCGGCTGGCGCGGGTCGTCGCCAATCCGACGCAGCCGCTGTCCTTCAAGCAGGAGAAGGACACCACGTTCCGCGACACCGTGGTGAGCCTGCTGATCGACAACTCCGGCTCGATGCGCGGCCGGCCGATCACGGTGGCAGCGATGAGCGCCGACATCCTGGCGCGCACGCTGGAACGCTGCGGCGTGAAGGTCGAGATCCTGGGCTTCACGACCCGGGCGTGGAAGGGCGGCCAGAGCCGCGAGCAGTGGCTGGCGGCCGGCAAGCCCGCCAACCCCGGGCGGCTCAACGACCTGCGCCACATCGTCTACAAGGCGGCCGATGCGCCGTGGCGGCGCGCGCGCAAGAATCTCGGCCTGATGCTGCGCGAGGGCATCCTCAAGGAGAACATCGACGGCGAGGCGCTGTTGTGGGCGCACAACCGGCTGCTGCCGCGCCACGAGGACCGCCGCATCCTGATGGTGATCTCCGACGGCGCGCCGGTCGACGACTCCACCCTGTCGGTGAATCCCGGCAACTACCTGGAGCGCCACCTGCGCGATGTCATCGACTGGATCGAGTCGCGCTCGCCGGTCGAGCTGGTGGCCATCGGCATCGGCCATGACGTGACGCGCTACTACCGCCGCGCCGTGACCATCGTCGATGCCGATCAGCTGGGCGGCACCATGATGGAGCAGCTCGCCTCGCTGTTCGACGAAGATGAGAATGCGCGTGTTGCCGGCGAGCTGCGTCGCGCCGGGCGCAAGATCAGCGCCGCGATGCTGGGCGACCAGAAGCGCCGACGGGCCTGAGCAGCGCAGGCGGGCTCAGGCGCGCCGTGCCGCGATGCGCTGCATGACCGCGGGCTGCGGTTCGTGAATGGCTTCGTAGGCTATTACTGACAGGCCGCCGGCACGGGCGACGTCGAGCAGCTCGCCGTCGTGCAGCAGGAATTCGGGTCGGCGTGGTCGGCCATGACGCTCGTGACCCACCATGAACGTTTCGTAGAGCAAGACACCGCCCGGCTCGAGCGCCGCCAGCAGCGCCGGAAAGAGGGGACGGTGCAGGTAGTTGGTCACGACCACCCCGCCGAAGGTCTCGCCCGGGAGCGGCCAGGGGCAGCCGTTTTCCAGGTCGGCCTGGACGATCCGGATCCTGTCCGGCTGAGCGCCGAAACGGTCGGCCAGCATGGCCACCGTTTGATCGACCGCCGTCACCTCGTGGCCGCGGGATGCCAGAAGGGCGGTATGGCGGCCTCCGCCGGCGGCGACGTCCAGCACGGGGCGGCCGGGCGGGATCGAGGGGGCCCAGCGGACGATCCAGGGCGATGGGGCGTGATCGCCGGCCGGTGGCGCCGCGCTATCCGGGGTCGGGGCTGGACCTTGCGCCATCTTGCCAAAAGCCTTTCTTTGCACCATGTCTATTGGCACTCAGCCACCATGAGTGCCAAACCGGACCTCCGATAGCGTATACTGGACGATGATCAAGTACCGCCTGCGTTGCGCAAACGACCATGCCTTCGAAAGCTGGTTCAAGGATAGCGCTACCTACGAACGACAGGAGAAGCGCAAGCTTCTGGAGTGTCCGGTCTGCGGCGACGGCAAAATCGAGCGTGCGATCATGGCGCCCAATGTCGGCCGCAAGGGCAATGCGCGCAGCACGCCGGCGGCGCTGCCCGACGTGCCGCCGCCCGATACGGCGGCAGCCAGCGCGCCTGCCGTGGTGCCGGCGCCGGCCATGCCGCCCGAAATGCGCAAGGTGCTGCTGGAGCTGCGCAAGCAGGTCGAGAAGAACTGCGACTATGTCGGCGACAAGTTCGCGGACGAAGCGCGCAAGATCCACTATGGCGAGACCGACAAGCGCGGCATCTACGGCGAAACCTCCGACGAGGAAGCCGCTGCCCTGGCCGACGAGGGCATCGAGTTCGGCCGCCTGCCGTGGGTGCCGAAGGGCAACTGAGCGGTGTGACCGGGCCGCTGTTCAGGCGGCCTTCGTGGCCACCATCAGGTAGTTCACGTCCAGATCGTCCGGGTCGATCCGCCAGCGGCCGGTGATGGGGCTGTAGGCCAGGCCTGCCAGCGCCTCGACCGTGAGTCCGGCGGCGCGCAGGGGGCGGGCCAGCATCGACGGCTTGAGGAACTTGCGCCAGTCATGCGTGCCGCGCGGCAGCCAGCCGAGCACGTATTCCGCGCCGACGATTCCCAACGCGAACGCCTTGGCCGTGCGGTTCAGCGTGCTCAGCACCAGCACGCCGCCCGGCTTCACCAGGTCGGCGCAGCAGCGCAGGAACAGATCAGGGTCGGCGACGTGCTCGACGACCTCCAGCGCCAGCACGACATCGAAGGCGTCGCCGGCGGCGCACAGCCGCTCGGCGGCATCCGCGCGGTAGTCGATCGTCAACCCCATGCGCTCGGCGTGCAGACGGGCCACCGCGACATTCTGCTCCGCGGCGTCGATGCCGACGACATCCGCCCCCAGGCGGCGCATCGGCTCGCAGACCAGGCCGCCACCGCAGCCGATGTCGAGCAGCCGCAGGCCGGCCAGGGGTGCCGGCTTCAGCGGATCGCGGTTGAAATGCGCCGCCACCCGGTCACGCACGAAGCCGATGCGGGCCGGATTGAGCCGGTGCAGCGGCGCGAACTTGCCGTCGGCGTCCCACCACTCGTCGGCGATCCGCGCGAAACGCTCGACTTCGGCCGGATCGACGGTGGTGGCATTCATCACAAGGCTCCCGGCAGTCGCCCACCCTCCGGATCGGTGCCGGCCGCGTCTCGGGGTGAAAGAAGACGCGACCACAATGACGCGCCCCCGGTGCTTGCCGGGAGGCGGACCCGCGGCTAGATATACGCGCCTTTTTCCGGGTCGGCAGCCGGCGTGACAATCGACCGCCGGCCTGCTGCCTGCTCTTCGCGACTGCCTCGACCGGTGTTGCGGGGCGCGCGGCCGCTCCGGAAAGTTTGTCATGGGTTCGAGGCGGGTAATGGGCCTGATCGTCCTTAAGTTTGGTGGCACCTCGGTCGGCGACGTCGATCGCATCAGGAACGTGGCAGCCAAGGTGAAGAGGGAAGTCGACGCCGGCCACAAGGTGGCGGTCGTGGTTTCCGCCATGTCCGGCGTCACCAATCAGCTCGTCGGCTATGTCGACTCCATCGCGCCGCTGCCCGATGCGCGGGAGTACGACGTCGTGGTGTCCACCGGCGAGCAGGTGACCATCGGCCTGCTGGCGCTGGCGCTGCAGCAGCTTGGCGTCAAGGCGCGCTCCTTCACCTCGTGGCAGCTGCCGGTGCGCACCAACGACGCCCACGGCAAGGCGCGGGTCGACAGCATCGGCACCGAGGAGCTGCTGGCGGCGCTGAACGGCGGCGCCGTGGCGGTGGTGCCCGGCTTCCAGGGCGTCAGCGCCGAAGGCCGCGTCACCACGCTGGGCCGCGGCGGCTCGGACACCTCGGCCGTGGCCCTGGCGGCGGCCCTGCGCGCCGACCGTTGCGACATCTACACCGACGTCGACGGTGTCTACACGACCGATCCGCGCATCACCGACAAGGCCCGCAAGCTGCCGATGGTGACCTACGAGGAGATGCTGGAAATGGCATCCCTGGGCTCCAAGGTGCTGCAGACGCGCTCGGTCGAGCTGGCGATGAATCACGGCGTGCGCGTGCAGGTGCTGTCGACCTTCTCCGAGACGCTGGGCAGCGATCTGCCCGGCACGCTCATCGTCGATGAGGAAGAGATCATGGCCAAGGGGCTGGAGCAATCGGTCGTCAGCGGCATCGCCTACGCCAAGGACGACGTGAAGATCACCGTCACCGGCGTTGCCGACCGGCCCGGCGTGGCCGCCGGACTGTTCGGGCCGTTGGCGCAGGCCAATATCAACGTCGACATGATCGTCCAGAACGTGTCGCTCGACGGCAAGTCGACCGACATGACCTTCACCCTGCCCAAGGCTGACCTGCCGCGCGCGGTCGCCGAGCTGGAGAAGGCCAGGACGACCATCGGCTACCAGGAGGTCAAGACCGACACCAACGTGGCCAAGATCTCGGTCATCGGTGTCGGCATGCGCAGCCATGCCGGCGTGGCGCTGACCATGTTCGAGACGCTGGCCAAGCGGGGCATCAATATAGAGGTGATCTCCACCTCCGAGATCAAGATCAGCGTCTTGATCGAGGCCGAGTACACCGAGCTCGCCGTGCGGGCCCTGCACACGGCCTATGGCCTCGACGCAGCCTAGGACCTGCTGAAACGCGCGGTCTGCGCCGCCCGCCTGCGGGCGGCGGGGAACATGCGCACCCCAGGGATTTCCGCCGCCTTGGGAGGGCTGCCGACCGCCAGAGAGTCCTTCGGCGGCGCACGGCTTCTGTGCCGATTGTCACTCTGGACGGCGTCGGGGAAAGCGGCGATAAGGCGTTCATGCACGCGATGCGCGATAGCGGATGGGCACCTTCAGCCGCCGCCCTTGGGGCGGTCGCCGCCGCCGTGCGCGGTGCCGTCGTGGCGTGCATGCGCGTTGCCCATCGTCGTGGGGCGCGTTGTTGGCAGGTCCAGCGAGCGCGCACCACCGTTCCGTCGCGAGTCCGGGACAAGTACGGAGCGGTCTGACCATGGAGCAGAGGACTTCGTTGGCCGGGCCGCGGTTGGTGCTGAGGCGGCTCCGGGATGTGATGGCGCGCGCCGGCTCCGCCCAGGAGCGGCTCGACCAGATCGTGCGGCTGGTCGCCGGCGAGATGGTGGCCGAGGTCTGCTCGATCTATGTGCTGCGCGCCGGCGAGGTGCTGGAGCTCTACGCCACGCAGGGCCTCAATCCGGACGCCGTGCACCGCACCCGCCTGCGGGTCGGCGAAGGCATCGTCGGCGACATCGCCGCTCACGCGCGGCCAGTGTCGCTGGCCGACGCGCAGAGCCACCCCAGCTTCGCCTACCGGCCGGAGACCGGCGAGGAAATCTACCACTCGATGGCCGGCGTGCCTGTCCTGCGCGGCGATCGGGTGCTGGGTGTGCTCGCGATCCAGAATCGCCGCAGCCGTCAATACGACGAGGAGGAGATCGAAACCCTCCAGAACGTCGCCATGGTGCTGGCCGAGCTGGTGGCGTCGGGCGAGCTGGTCAATCCCAACGAGATCAAGCAGGTCGACGGCATCGGCCTGCTGCCGATCCGGCTGGACGGGGTCCAGCTCAATGGCGGCGTCTCGATCGGCCGCGCCGTGCCGCATGAGCCGCGCATCATGATCAGCCGGGTCGTGGCTGAGGATCCCAAGGCGGAGCTCAAGCGGTTCGGCGACGCGCTGCACGCCGTCCGGGCCGATCTCGACCGCATGCTGGAGGATGGCGACCTCGGCCATGGTGAGCATCGCGAGGTGCTGGAAACGTTCCGCATGTTCGCCGACGACCGTGGCTGGGTCGAGCGCATCCGCGAGGCGATCAGCGACGGCCTCACGGCCGAGGCGGCCGCTCAACGCGCCTTCGACGATACGCGGGCGCGCTTCGCCGATGTCACCGATCCCTATATCCGCGAGCGGCTGAGTGACCTGAGCGATCTGACCAACCGTCTGCTGCTGCGTCTGAGCGGACGCAACACGGCGGCCGATCCGACGCAGTGGCCGGACGAGATGGTGGTGGTGGCCCGCGATCTCGGACCGGCGGAGCTGCTGGAGTACGACCGCACGAAGCTGCGCGGCCTCGTGCTGGAGGAAGGGTCGGCGTTGTCGCACGTCGCCATCGTGGCGCGTGCGCTGGATATCCCGGTCGTCGGGCGTGTCGAGAACATCCTGCAGCGGGTGGAGCCCGGCGACGCTCTCGTGGTCGATGGCGACAACGCCCAGGTGTTCGTACGCCCGGCCGAGGAGATCCAGCAGCAGATCGCCGAGACGATCAGCCTGCGCGAGGCGCAGCGGCAGGAATATGCCCGGCTGCGCGACCTGCCGGCCGCGACCCGCGACGGGACGGCGGTCTCCCTGCGCATCAACGCCGGCCTGATGATCGACCTCAACCATCTCGAGTCGACGGGCGCCGATGGCGTTGGCCTATACCGCACCGAGATTCCCTTCATGGTGCGGTCGACCTTCCCGGATGTCGAGGAGCAGACATCGATCTACGCCCGCATCCTGGACGCGGCGGCGGGCCGGCCGGTGGCGTTCCGTACGCTGGATGTCGGCGGCGACAAGGTGCTGCCGTATGTCGGCGCTTTCGACGACGAGAATCCGGCGATGGGCTGGCGCGCGATCCGCATCGGCCTGGACCGGCCCGCCATGCTGCGCCGCCAGCTGCGCGCCTTGGTCGCGGCTGCCGGCGCGCGGCCGTTGCAGGTGATGTTTCCGATGGTGGCCGAGGTCGCCGAGTTCCGCGCCGCAAGCCACCTGCTGGCGCTGGAGCTGCATCGGGCGAAGGCCCGCGGCGCGATCACGCCGGCGCGGCTCTCGGTCGGGTTGATGCTGGAGGTGCCATCGCTGATATGGCAGCTCGAGGCGCTGCTGACCGAGGTCGACTTCGTGTCCATCGGCACGAACGACCTCATGCAGTTCCTTTTTGCAGCCGATCGCGGGAACCCGCGCGTGGGCAGCCGCTACGACAGCTTGTCTCCCGCAGCGCTGCGTGCACTACGATTTGTGGTCGACAGCTGCGACAAGGCCGGAGTCGAGGTCAGTGTCTGCGGCGAGATGGCTGGTCGGCCCATCGAGGCGCTGACGTTGCTGGGGCTTGGCGTTCGTACGCTGTCGATGTCCCCGGGATCGCTCGGAGCGGTGAAGTCGATGCTGCGATCGCTCGACCTGGTGCATTTCGCTGCGTATCTGCGCAGCCTGCTGGACGGATCGGAGCGAAGCCTGCGCGACAAGATCATGTTGTACGCCCGCGACCGGGGGGTGCGGCTGTAAAACAGTTCACCGTTTACGGCTCAAGAAGCAAGAGTCCGGTTTCACCGCTCAAAGGTCTCTGCTAAGACTCCGCCGTTCGCCGGATTTCTCGAGCCTGTTCCGCGACCGAATGCGCAACGAAATGCCTTGGCAATCTGACGCGAGCGTCCCCACCGGCGCAGCCGCTGTTGGACAGATGCTGCGTGAAGCCCGAGAAGCGCTCGGGCTTGATCGCGCGCAAGTGGCCGAAAGCACGCGTATCCGCCCGCCGTTCATCGAAGCGATCGAAGAGGGTCGCTTCAGTGATCTGCCAGGCAGCGCGTATGCGCCGGCCTTCCTGCGCGGCTATGCCGCCTGCGTCGGGCTCGATGTCGAGCGCGTCATGCAGGTGTACCGGTCGGCCGACGCGCCGG
The DNA here is from genome assembly GCF_008039615.1 of Vineibacter terrae. Lineage (GTDB taxonomy): Bacteria > Pseudomonadota > Alphaproteobacteria > Reyranellales > Reyranellaceae > Vineibacter > Vineibacter terrae. The sequence goes on from NZ_VDUZ01000009.1 coordinate 89,740, forward strand.
CGGTAGTGCCGGTGCCGGCGCACCAGTTCCCGCTCGTGGCGCCGGAGCGGCGCGTGCCGCGCGGCACGATGCTGCTGGCGTCGGCCGTGCTGCTGGTCTGCGCCTACGTGACGTGGCACGCGCTGACACGCGACCAGATGACGCAAGACGCGCGCGTGCCACCAGTGCCGCAGCGGCTGCTTGCAGATCAGAAGCCGGCGACGCCGGCTCCCGAGCCCGCGTCATCGGCGCAAGCGCAAGCACCGGCGGTGCCGCTCACGGCGCCAGCCCCGGCGGTCGCGCCGGCGCCAGCGCCTTCTCCTTCTCCTGCCCCGGCGGTCGCCGCGACACCACCGGCCGCGCCAGCCGCAGGCGCGTCGGCCGTCACGCCGCCAGCGCCGCTGGCTGCCGGTGCGACGCCTGTTCCCGTGCCGGTGCCCCAGCCGTCAACGGCCGGTGCCACGCCCCCATCCGATACGGCCGGCAGCGGCGGTCCGCGGCCGACGGCCCGAGCCGACAGCAAGCCGACGCCGCCGGCCGACGCCTCGCGGGGCACGGGCGGTGACGTGAAGCCCGTGCCGGCCGCGCCACAGGTTGCAGCCTCGCCGCCGGCCCGCCGCCCCGAACCGACGCGCAAGCCGGATACCATCGGCACGACGGGCGACGGCGTCTCGGCGACCGATACTGACCCGACCCAGGGCAACCGGGTGACGTCCCGGGCAGGCTCGTCGCGGTCCGACGCGCCCGCCCCGCAACAGGCGACGCTTCCGCCCGAGCCGGCGCGGCCCGCCGTCAAGGCGCGCACGATATCGGCGCCGGCGATGCCGACGCCGCGGACCGTGCGGGCCGAGGTCGACAGCACCCTGGAGCTGCGCGGCCCGACCGGCGAGGTCCTGGCGACAACATATCTGCATGCCGGCGCCACCTACACCGTGCCGGAATATGTCGGCTATGTGCTGACCCCGGCAGGCCGATAGATCTCGCGACGACGACAGGATCATGACACGGCTGCGCCAAAGTGCGTCTTGGCGTTGCGCCGCCGTTCGTCCACCTGTATCGGTATCGTCGTGCCTGCGAGCCTGGACCGGATGATATGAGCGTCAGACCTTATCGCGACATCCTGCGGCGCAAGTCGCGGCAGATCATGGTCGGCAAGGTGCCGGTCGGCGGCGACGCGCCGATCACCGTGCAGACGATGACCAACACCCTGACCGCCGACGCGGCCGCGACGATCGACCAGATCCGCCGGGCGGAGGAGGCGGGTGTCGATATCATCCGGGTCTCCTGTCCGGACGAGGATTCGACCAAGGCGCTGAAATCGATCGTGCAGGCGGCGCGGGTACCGGTGGTGGCCGACATCCACTTCCACTACAAGCGCGCCATCGAGGCGGCAGAGGCGGGCGCCGCCTGCCTGCGCATCAATCCGGGCAATATCGGCAGCGCCGATCGCGTGCGCGAGGTGGTGAAGGCCGCCAAGGACCATGGCTGCTCGATGCGCATCGGCGTCAACGCCGGCTCGCTGGAGAAGGACCTGCTGGAGAAGTACGGCGAGCCGTGCCCGGATGCGATGGTCGAGAGCGCGCTCGACCATGCGCGCATCCTGGAGGACCACGACTTCCGCGAGTTCAAGATCAGCGTCAAGGCATCCGATGTGTTCCTGGCGGTGGCTGCCTATCAGGGACTCGCCGATGCTTGCGAATATCCGCTGCATATCGGCATCACCGAGGCCGGCGCGCTGCGTACCGGCACGGTGAAGTCGTCGATCGGGCTGGGTTCGCTGCTCTGGGCCGGGGTCGGCGACACGCTGCGCGTCTCGCTGTCCGCCGAGCCCGAGGAGGAGGTGCGGGCCGGCTTCGAGATCCTGAAGGCGCTGGGCTTGCGGCATCGCGGCGTCAACATCGTCTCGTGCCCGTCCTGCGCGCGCCAGCAGTTCGATGTGATCCGCACGGTCGAAGCGCTCGAGAAGCGTGTCGCCCACATCACCACGCCGATGACCGTGTCGGTGATCGGTTGCGTCGTGAACGGTCCCGGAGAGGCGCGCGAGACCGATATCGGCTTCACCGGCGGCGGCAACGGCACCCATCAGGTGTATGTCGCGGGCGTGCCGCATCACCGGCTGAAGGACGCCGGTATCGTCGAGCACCTCGCCGAGATGATCGAGAAGAAGGCAGCCGAGATCGAGGCTGCCAAGGCGGCGGCCGGGGACGCCGGCGCGCCGCGTCACGCCGCGGAATAGCGGTCCGGCCGCCTACGTCGCGGCCCGTGCCCGGGCGACGGCGCGCAGGCCGATGCGCCGCATGACGTAGGCGCCGGTGACGATGATCACTTTGCCTTTCGGATCCATTTCTTGCCGCCCTGTCGGCGGCCCAGGCGCTCGCGCGCCTGCGCGATCCAGGCCAGCTCCATGTCGCACCACGCGATCCCGTGCTCGATCGCCACGTGCCAGATGTCCCGCTCGCGCGCCGGGCGGGCGAGGGTGAAGATCTCCGGCGCTTCCTGCCGCGCGGCATAGTCGGCGCGCCTCGCCGCGATGCCCTCGGCGTATTGCGCCAGGACGGCGTCGAGACGCTCAGGCGGCAGGCGGGCCGCGAAGACGACCTTCAGCAGCAGCGGATGGCGCAGGACCAGGGGCTCGAGCGGCTCCTCCAGCCAGCGCGCCAAGGCGTCGCGGCCGGCTGGCGTCAGGGCGTAGATCTTGCGGTCGGGCTTGCCGTCGCCGGGCACCGCCTCGACGCTCACCAGCCCCTCGCGCTGCAGGGTCATATGGCTACAAGGTCATATACAACGGCGGCGCCCGGGATGGCGGCAAGCGGTCATATGCGATACCCCTATCGGCGAACGGGGCTGTTCATGACGGACCAGGGACGATAAGAACGCCGCCGTACCGAAGGAGATTGTCGTGTCCAGACTCCAGCCCGTGCGTGGCACGCGTGACATCCTGCCGGACGAGTTTCCGCGCTTCGCGCATGTCGTGGACACGGCCCGTGATGTGGCCCGGCTCTACGGCTACAGCGAGATGGCGACGCCGATCTTCGAGTTCACCGAGCTGTTCGCGCGCGGCATAGGCGAGACCACGGATGTCGTGTCGAAGGAGATGTACTCGTTCCTCAGCCGCGGTGACGAGGAGGAGGAGCGGCAAAGCCTCACCCTGCGGCCGGAATACACGGCCGGGATCTGCCGCGCCTTCGTCTCCAACGGCGAGCTGCGGCAGCAGCTGCCGCTGAAGCTTTTCGCGCACGGGCCGATGTTCCGCTATGAGCGGCCGCAGGCCGGCCGCCAGCGGCAGTTCCACCAGATCGACATCGAGGTGCTGGGCGCGCCGGAGGCGGAGTGCGATGTCGAGGTGATCTCTGTCGCGGCCGATATCCTCGATCGGCTGGGCGTCCTGTCGAGCTGCGTGCTGAAGCTGAATTCGCTGGGCGACCCGGAAAGCCGCGCCGCCTATCGCACGGTGCTGGTCGACTACTACCGCAGCCACCAGTCGAAGCTGTCCGAGGAGTCGCTGCGGCGTTTGGAACGCAATCCGATGCGCATCCTCGACAGCAAGGACGAGGGCGACAAGGCGGTCAACGTCGACGCCCCGTCGCTGGCCGACCACCTCAACCCTGCCTCGCGCACGTTCTTCGACACGGTGCGTGCCGGGCTGGATGCCTCGGGCATCGCCTATGAGATCGATCCGGCGCTGGTGCGGGGGCTCGACTACTACACCCACACCGCCTTCGAGTTCGTCACCACGAGCCTGGGCGCCCAGGGCACGGTGATCGGCGGCGGCCGTTACGACGGGCTGATCGAGCAGCTTGGCGGCCCGCCGACAGCCGGGATCGGCTGGGCCGGCGGCATCGAGCGGCTCGTGGAGCTGCAGCGCAAGCTGGACAAGAGTCCGCCGGCGCCGGAACGGGCGGTGGCCATCATTCCGATGGGGCAGGCAGCCGAGCTGCGCGCCCTGGCGCTGGCCCGCGAGCTGCGCCAGGCCGATGTGCCGGTCGAGCTGGCCTATCGCGGCAACATGAAGCGCCGCCTGCAGCGCGCCAGCAAGCTCAATGCCTCGCATGCGCTGATCATCGGCGACAGCGAGCTGGCCAAGGGCGTGGTGGCGATGAAGGATCTCGACTCGGGCACTCAGGAGGAGGTGCCGTTCGACGAGGTGGTCGACGCGCTGGGCGATGACGCGCTCGATGCGCTGATGAGCCTCGTCGGCGCCGATGACGACGAAGACGGCGACGGCAATCGCTGAGGCGGGGAACGATCGCGTCATGTCGCTCGACACCAAGCTCGACCAAGTGGTGCATCGGCACGCCGAGCTGCAGGCGATGCTGTCGGCCGGCACGCTCGATTCGGCCAAGTTCGGCCAGGTGTCCAAGGAATACGCCGATCTGACGCCGCTGGTGGATGCGGTCGGCGCCTTGCGCAAGGCCCAGAAGGAGGCCGCCGAGCTTGCCGCCATGATCGCCGACCCCGCCACCGACAGGGACATGAAGTCGATGGCGGAAGAGGAGTTCGTGGCGCTCAAGGAGCGTGTGCCGGCGCTCGACCGGCAGGTGCGCGTCATGCTGCTGCCGCGCGACGCGGCCGACGCGAAGAACGCCATCCTCGAGGTGCGGGCCGGCACCGGCGGCGAGGAGGCGGCGCTGTTCGCCGCCGATCTGTTCCGCATGTATCAGCGCTACGCCGGCCATCGCGGCTGGAAGTTCGAGGTGATGGAAATATCCGATACCGGCCTGGGCGGCTACCGCGAGGCGGTGGCCGAGATCACCGGCAAGGAGGTCTTCGCGCGCCTCAAATTCGAGTCGGGGGTGCACCGGGTGCAGCGGGTGCCCGCGACCGAGGCGCAAGGCCGCATCCATACCTCGGCCGCCACGGTCGCCGTCCTGCCCGAGGCCGAGGATGTCGACATCAAGATCGACGAGAAGGATCTGCGCATCGATGTCTTCCGGTCCTCCGGGCCGGGTGGCCAGTCGGTCAACACCACCGACAGCGCGGTGCGCATCACCCATCTGCCCAGCGGCATCGTGGTCAGCCAGCAGGACGAGAAGAGCCAGCACAAGAACAGGGCCAAGGCGATGAAGATCCTGCGCGCCCGGCTCTACGAGGCCGAGCGCCAGCGCCTCGACTCCGAGCGCGCCGCCTCGCGCCGCGGCCAGGTCGGCAGCGGCGATCGCAGCGAACGCATCCGCACCTACAATTTTCCGCAAGGCCGCTGCACCGACCACCGCATCAACCTGACGCTCTACGAGCTCGACAAGATCATGGACGGCTCGTCCCTCGACAAGATCGTGGAGGCCTTGATCGCCGACGACGAGGCCGCGCGCCTGTCCGAAGTCGAGGCTTGACCCGGTCGCGTCGCCGATGAGCGACCACGCTGCGCTTGTCGTCATCATCGCTGCCGTCGCGCTGCTGTACGCCACGGCGGGGCAGGCCGGAGGCACGGCTTTCCTGGCGGTGATGGCGCTGGCCAAGGTGCCGGCGGAGCAGATTCGGCCAACGGCGCTGCTGCTCAACATCGTTGCTGCCGGCTACGCCACGGCCTGGCTGTGGCGTCATGGCGCGATCGACTGGAGCCTGCTGCTGAGGTTCCTGGCGGCAGCATTGCCGGCAGCGTTTGTCGGCGGCCTGATCGTCCTCGAAGGACCGGTCTACTTCCTGTTGACCGGCTTGCTGCTGCTGGCGGCCGCGGGATGGATGGTGCTTGGCGGAGCGGTCGACAGCGATGGTGGTCGCAGCATCGGTCATGGGCCGGCGCTGCTGGCCGGTGGCGCCACCGGGTTCCTCGCGGGCCTCACGGGCATGGGCGGCGGCGTGTTCCTTGCGCCCGTCATGATCGCGCTAGGCTGGGCCTCCCCGCGCCAGGCGGCCGCGTTCTCCGCGCCCTATATCCTGGCCAACTCGATCATCGGCTTCGCCGGTGTCGCGGCCGCCGGCCAGCAGCCGGCGCCGGGGATCGTCGCCTATGCTGCGGCGGCCCTCGCAGGTGCCGCCTTCGGCAGCGCCATCGGGGGGCGCTGGATGTCCAACCGGCACACGCGCTACATGCTGGCGCTGATCCTGGCCGTCGCCGGCGTGCAGCTGCTGCTGCGCTGATCACGAGCGGCCGAGGTTCGGCGGGACGCCTTGCGGCCGCCATTTTCTCGCAGGACAGCTACCGGCCATGCCTTCAGCACTGGAGGTGTGTGATGGTCCTGCCGGTCATGGCCCGCCGTTGCGCGGCGATGCTTCTTCCTCTTCTCATGCTTGCAGCTCTGCCGGCGGCGGCCCAGCGCGAATCGAGCGTGCCGCCGCTGCTGTTCCGCGATGGCGTGCCGACCCTTGCGCCGCTGGTCGATCGGGTGATGCCCTCGGTCGTCAGCGTCTCCGTGGTCCACAGCGCGCCGCAGGAGCAGAACCCGCTGCTGCGAGATCCGGTCTTCCGGCGGTTCTTCCAGCCGGATGACAAGGGACAGCGGCCGGCTCTTGCCGCTGGATCGGGCGTGATCGTCGACGCTGCCAACGGCTATGTGCTCACCAATGCGCACGTGGTCGCCAACGCCCAGCGCATCCGCGTCACGCTGTCGGACCGGCGCACCCTTGACGCGCGGCTGGTCGGCGCCGATCGCATCAGCGACATCGCCGTGCTGCGGATCGCGGCAGAGCGCCTCACGGCGCTGCCGCTGGGCGATTCGGACACGATCAAGGTCGGCGACTACGTGGTGGCGATCGGCAATCCGTTCGGCATCGGGCAGACCGTCACGGCAGGCATCGTCAGCGGCCTGAGCCGCAGCGGGCTGGCGGAAGGCAGGCTCGAGAACTTCATCCAGACCGATGCGCCCATCAATCCAGGCAATTCCGGCGGCGCCTTGATCGACCTGCACGGGCGGCTTGTCGGCATCAACTCGGCCATCATCGGGCCGTCGGGCGGCAATGTCGGCATCGGCTTCGCGGTGCCGACCAATATCGCGCACGCCGTGATGGGCCAGCTCGTGTCGAGCGGCAAGGTGCGGTACGCCCGGCTCGGCGTCGGCGTGACCGACCTGATCGGCGACAACCGCGGCACCGAAGGCGTGAACGTGACGCGCGTCGAGCCCGGATCGGGCGCCGACCGGGCGGGGCTGCGCAACGGTGACATCATCGTTGCGGTCGACGGCCGCCCGGTGCGATCGGCCGCCGACCTGCGCAGCCGCGTGGCACTGGCGCCGGTCGACTCGACGGTCAAGGTGGACGTGCTGCGCAATGACCGGTCGATGACGTTCGACGTGCGCCTGAGCGGCTTGTGACGCCGCCGCGCAGCGCGGGCCGCACGATCACCGCCTGCTCCAGTCCGCGATCATCCGCGCCCGCAGCGCCGGGTCGGGCAGCGGGCCGCTGCCGGCCTGCACATTGTCGGCCATATGCTCAGGCCGGCTCGTGCCCGGGATGGCGCATGTGACGGCCGGATGGGAGAGCACGAACTTCAGGAGCACCTGCGCCCAGCTCGTGCAGGCAATGTCACGCGCCCAGCCGGGCAGGGAGCGGCCGCGCAAGGCCGGTATCAGCCCGCCCCCGCCCAGCGGCCGGTTCACGATCACGGCGATGCCGCGCTCCGCCGCCAGCGGCAGCAGAAGCTGCTCGGCGGCGCGGTCTTCCAGCGAATAGTTGAGCTGCACGAAATCGATCGGCTCGGCCCGCATGACAGCCGCCAGGGCCTCGTGCGCGCCGGCGGTATAGTGCGTGATGCCGAGATAGGCGATACGGCCCTCCGCCTTCCATGCCCGCAGGGTCGGCAGGTGCGTCTGCCAGTCCACGAGATTGTGGATCTGCATCAGCTCCAGCCGCTGGCGCCGCAGGCGGTCCAGCGAGCGTTGCATCTGCGCGACCCCGGCGGCGCGGCCCTGCGTCCACACCTTGGTGGCGACGAAGGCGCGCTCGTGCGCCGACATTGCCGACAGCAGGTCGCCTACGACGTCTTCCGCCCGGCCGTACATTGGCGAGCTGTCGACCACGGCTCCGCCCGCGGCGAACAGGATGTCGAGCACCTCGCGCAGGCGGCTGCGCTCGGTATCGCCGGCGCCGACATCGAACGCGCGCCAGGTGCCGCAGCCGATCACCGGCAGCGCCGCGCCGGTGGACGGAATCGGGCGTGTCCGCATCCCGGAGGGCATCACGACCTCGGTGCCGGACTGGCGGGCATTCCCGTGAATGCCGACGATATTGGCAGCGGATGCGGCTTCATGACGGCTCCAGGGTGCGGCGCCTGTTCTTCCCAACCTTAGCCGGACCCGGTGATGGCGAAAACACGGCGCCATGGGTAAGGTCCGTCGCCAGCCGGATCGGCTCGTGACGTCGATGACCGTGAGAGAGGAAGCCATGACAGCGCCCGCCCCCAACCCGCCGATGGGTATCCTTGAACGCCGCCGGATCGAGGCCGAGATCATCAAGCCGATCTACGAGGAGATGAAGGCGGCCTTCGGCGAGGAGGCCGCCCGCGGCGTCCTGGAGCGTGCCGTGAAGAAGGCCGCGGTGGAGGCCGGGCGCCAGTTTGCGGCCCAGGCGCCGGGCGGCACGTCGATCGCCGCGTTCGCGGCGATCCAGCCGCTGTGGACGCAGGGTGATGCGCTGCGCATCGAGCCCGTGGCCCAGGACGAGAAGACCCTGGCCTTCAACGTCACGCGCTGCCGCTATGCCGAGATGTACCGTGCCATGGGCCTGGGCGAGATCGGCCATCTGCTGTCATGCAACCGAGACGGCACATTCATCGAGGGTTACGATTCGCGGATCAAGATGGATCGTACCCAGACCATCATGCAGGGTGCCAGCCATTGCGACTTCCGCTATCGGATGGCCGAAGACGGCAAGCCATAGCGGTCATCGGCGCAGCGGGTGTCGGGTTGTTGTTCCATCTTGCGAATCGCGGGGCGCAAAGGCCTTGCGCCACCGGCAACACGCCGCCAGCCTGACCCGGGGGTAGAACGGATCAATGCTCACGGTCGGGGAACTGGTGCAGGCGGTGGCGCAGCGGCTGGACGGCGTCGGCATTGCCGAGAGCCGGCTTGAGGCACGGCTGCTGCTGGCCGAGGCCGCGGACTGGACCTTGGAGAAGATCATCGCCGAGCGCGATTCGGCGGTCGAGGCGGGGATCGTGGCCCGTGTCGAGCGGCTGGCCGCGCGCCGGCTGGCCCGTGAGCCGATGTCCCACATCCTGGGCTGGCGCGAGTTCTGGAGCCTGCGCTTCCGGGTCACATCCGACGTGCTGACCCCACGGCCCGACAGCGAGACCCTGATCGAGGCGGTGCTGCGGGCCCTCCCGGACCGGGATGCGCCGCTGCGGGTCCTCGACCTGGGCGTCGGCTCGGGCTGCCTGCTGCTGTCGCTGCTGCACGAATTGCCGCGGGCCAGCGGCATGGGGGTCGACCGCAGTGCCCGGGCGCTCGTGGTGGCGCGTCAGAACGCGCGGGCGCTGGGCCTGGCGGGGCGGGCGGAGCTGCGGGCCGGCGACTGGGGCGAGGGCATCGAAGAGGTGTTCGATGTCGTGGTCTCGAACCCGCCCTACGTGCCCAGCGACGACATCGAGACGCTCGACCCGGAAGTGTCCGAGCATGAACCCTGGCTGGCGCTGGACGGCGGTGCGGATGGACTGGACTGCTATCGCCGGCTGACCGGCGAGCTCGGCTACCTGGTGCGCCCCAGTGGCCTCGTGGCCCTGGAGGTGGGCAAGGGACAAGCCGGCGCGGTCGGACGCCTCATCCGGGCCGCCGGCTTCACCGATCTGGCGGTGCGTGACGATCTGGCCGGGATTCCCCGTGTCGTCCTGGCGCGCCGTCCCATCACAGGTTGACGCGTGTTATATGCAGAAACAGCATCGGTCTGCGTGTGCCCGGTCCGTTTTCCCTGGGTCCCCCCGGAAAATTCGGTTGGCAACCTCTTGGGGAGGCTATACGTTGCGCCATCCGACAAGGGTGAGGGCTGGCTCGATTGGCTGGCTTACTGAACCCCTCCCTAATGTCCGTGACGGGGCCTGCATGAATGCAGGCGGAGGCAGATGTCGGATAGCGAGCGCCCGTCACGGCCGACGATCGGCAGATTGAATGCGACCCAACCATCAGCGGCGGCAACGCGGCCGCAACGGGAAGCCCAATAAGTTTCCCAACCGCAACCAGAGTTACGATAGCAACGGCCCGGATGTGCGGGTGCGGGGGACGGCTCACCAGATCTATGAGAAGTATCAGGCGCTGGCGCGGGAGGCGGCGACGTCTGGTGATCGGGTGATGGCGGAAGCCTATTACCAGCACGCCGAGCATTACTTCCGGATCATCCAGGCGCAGGGCGGCTTCGTGCAGCCGCGCTATCCGCAGCCCTGGGAGGACGCGGAGGCCAGCGAGGACGGCGGGCTCGGCGGCGACGGATCTGCGGCTGATTCAGGCATGGGTGGCGGCATGGATCCCGCCGACGGACCGCAACCCGGCGTTGACTATGCGCAGCAGGGTGGCGGCTCGTTCGCCCAGGGGGATGACTATCAGCCGCCGCGGGACGGCGCCGGCTACAACGGCGACGATCGCTATCGCGGCCGGGACGACAACCGTGGTGGTGACGGCCGTGGCGAGGGCCGTGGGTACGACCGGCGCCAGGATCGGCAAGATCGACAGGATCGCCCCGACCGGCAGGACCGGCGTGAGGACGACGGTGGCGGTAGCTTCGGGCAGCGCGGCGGCCGCCGCGACTTCGTGACCCGCTCCGAGCAGCGCTACCAGGATCGACAGGAACGCTTCGAGCGCCCAGCGGCTGCCGGCGAGGCGCGTCCGGCCGCTGCGGCGGCGGACAACGGCGTGGCGCCGAGCGAGCCGGCCGCCGAGGCGCCGCCGGATGCTCCGGTGGCGGATGCTCCGGCGCCGGATGTGGCTGCCGCTGACGGCGCCGCGGCGGACAACCGCGGTCAGCGGGAAGGTCGTCCTTTCCGACCGCGGCACCCGCATTTCCGTCGCTTCCGCGGTGGTCCGCGCGGGCAGAACGGCGTCGACCCGGCGCAGCAGGATCAGCCGGAATTAACGGGAACGAGCTCAGGCGGCTCCGGCAGCGGCACCTGAGTCCTGCCATTCCGGTTCGAGCATGCGGGCGGCCCCTTGGGCCGCCCGTTGTCGTTGGGGGCATGGCGGCTTCGCATTCCATGTCAACCATGAGGTCTTGTCGCCGCCGAGAGCACCACCATATGAAAACGTGGATGCCTCTAGTGGGGTCCACCCGATCGCCCGCCGCTTGACGGGGGCTCTCGAGAAAGGGTGTCGTATGGACCAGGAAAAATACACCGACCGCGTGCGCGGTTTTCTGCAGAATGCCCAGATGCTGGCGCTGCGGTCAGGCCATCAGCGGTTCGTTCCCGAACACATTCTGAAAGTGCTGCTGGACGACGAGGAGGGCCTTGCGGCCAACCTGATCTCGTCCGCCGGCGGCGATCCGCGGCTGGCGCTGCGCGAGACCGAGGCGGCGCTGGCAAAGCTGCCCAAGGTCGAGGGCGCCGGTGCCGGCCAGATCTATCTGGCGCCGGAGACCGCCCGCGTCTTCGAGCAGGCCGAGAAGCTGGCCAAGAAGGCGGGCGACAGCTTCGTGACCGCCGAGCGGCTGCTGCAGGCATTGACCATGGCCAGCGGCACCGAGGCGGCTGCGGTGCTCAAGCGCGCCGGCGTCACGCCGACCGCCCTCAATGAGGCCATCAACACGCTGCGCAAGGGCCGCACGGCGGACAATGCCGGCGCCGAGGGGGCCTATGATGCGCTGAAGAAGTACGCGCGCGACCTGACCCAGGCAGCCCGCGAGGGCAAGCTCGACCCGGTGATCGGCCGTGACGAGGAGATTCGCCGCACCATGCAGGTGCTGAGCCGGCGCACCAAGAACAACCCGGTGCTGATCGGCGAGCCTGGCGTGGGCAAGACCGCGATCGCCGAAGGCCTGGCGCTGCGTATCGTCAACGACGACGTGCCCGAGTCGCTGAAGGGCAAGCGCCTGATGGCGCTCGACCTGGGCGCGATGGTGGCCGGCGCGAAGTACCGCGGCGAGTTCGAGGAGCGCCTGAAGGCCGTGCTGTCGGAGATCGCGGCGGCCGAGGGCGAGATCATCGTCTTCATCGACGAGATGCACACGCTGATCGGCGCCGGCAAGGCCGACGGCGCGATGGATGCGTCCAACATGCTCAAGCCGGCGCTGGCGCGCGGCGAGCTGCATTGCATCGGCGCCACGACCCTGGACGAGTACCGCAAGCACGTCGAGAAGGACGCGGCGCTGGCGCGCCGGTTCCAGCCGGTGTTCATCGCCGAGCCGACGGTCGAGGACACGATCTCGATCCTGCGCGGCCTGAAGGAGAAGTACGAGCTCCACCACGGCGTGCGCATCGCCGATGCCGCCATCGTGGCTTCAGCGACGCTGAGCCATCGCTACATCACCGACCGCTTCCTGCCGGACAAGGCGATCGACCTCATGGACGAGGCCGCCAGCCGCATCCGCATGCAGGTCGACAGCAAGCCCGAGGACATCGACGAGCTCGACCGGCGCATCCTGCAGCTGCAGATCGAGCGCGAGGCGCTGAAGAAGGAATCCGACGCGGCTTCCAAGGAGCGCCTGGGCAAGCTCGAGAAGGAGCTGGTCGAGCTGGAGCAGAAATCGGCATCGCTGACGGCGGCGTGGAAGGCGGCCAAGGACAAGCTCGCCGACTCGCAGAAGATCAAGGAGCAGCTCGACAAGGCGCGCGCCGATCTCGAGATCGCCCAGCGCAAGGGCGAGCTGGCCAAGGCCGGCGAGCTGGCCTATGGCGTCATCCCCGACCTGGAGAAGAAGCTGAAGGCGGCCGAGCAGGTTGATGCCGGCAACGGTGCGCGGGCCCTGAAGGAGGAGGTCACGGCAGAGGACATCGCGGCCGTCGTGTCGCGCTGGACCGGCGTGCCTGTCGACAAGATGCTGGAAGGCGAGCGCGCCAAGCTGCTGCGCATGGAGGCCGAGCTGCACAAGCGCGTGATCGGCCAGGACGAGGCGATCGTCGCGATCTCCAACGCCGTGCGTCGCGCCCGCGCCGGCCTGCAGGACCCGAACCGGCCGATCGGCTCGTTCCTGTTCCTGGGCCCCACCGGCGTCGGCAAGACCGAGCTGACCAAGGCGCTGGCCGCGTTCCTGTTCGACGACGACCAGGCGATGGTGCGCATCGACATGTCGGAATACATGGAGAAGCACTCCGTGAGCCGGCTGATCGGCGCGCCGCCGGGCTATGTCGGCTACGACGAAGGCGGGGCGCTGACCGAGGCCGTGCGCCGGCGCCCCTACCAGGTGGTGCTGTTCGACGAGGTCGAGAAGGCACATCCCGACGTCTTCAACGTGCTGCTGCAGGTGCTCGACGACGGCCGCCTGACCGACGGCCAGGGCCGCACGGTCGACTTCAAGAACGTGCTGATCGTGCTGACCAGCAACCTGGGCAGCGAGCATCTGGCGGCGCTCAAGGACGGCCAGCCGGCCGAGCTGGCGCGCAGCAAGGTGATGGAGGACGTGCGCCGGGCCTTCCGGCCGGAATTCCTCAATCGTCTCGACGAGGTGCTGCTCTTCAACCGGCTCAGCCGCGCCGATATGGGCGACATCGTCGATATCCAGCTCGGCCGCCTGGGCAAGCTGCTCGAAGCGCGCAAGCTGACCTTGGACGTCGACTCTGCGGCGAAGACCTGGCTGGCCAACGAAGGCTACGACCCGATCTACGGCGCACGTCCGCTGCGGCGTGTGATCCAGCGCAGCCTGCAGAACCCGCTGGCGCAGCTCATCCTGGAGGGTGAGGTGCGTGACGGGGATACAGTGAAGGTCACGGTCGTGAACGGCGAGCTCAGCGTCGCTGGCCGTATCGTCAATGTCGGCGACGTCGGCACGCTGGCGGCCGAATAGACACCACATCGAGGCGTCTTTTGTGCTCCCGCCGGGCTTGGCCCGGCGGGATGCTTTTTGCCGTCCCGGCCGAGCTTTAAATTTATTATTGATTTTCAACCCCTTGGTGACCAAACTGTCACAGTTTGGTCACCGCGTAGCGAGGATGCCGAGGCAGGTGGCGTGTTGCGTTTCGGGCATCGTGTGGGATGATTCGAGCGTCATCGTGTGACGGCCACGCCGCAAGGCCGGAACCGACTCGCCATGTTGGTTCACCGAGAGAGCCGGGGGGTCATGTCGTCCCATTCATCGCGTTTTTGGGGATCTCGACCATGAGCAACTTCGCCAGGGCTGGTGCCGTCGCACTGGTCGCCTCCACGCTTGCGACCGCGGGGTGGTCCACGAAGGCCGAGGCCCAGTCGCAGCCGCGGCCGGACGTGCAGGAGCCGCGCAAGGGCGAAAGCTATGAGCCGATCGGCATTCCCGTGGGCGGCTTCCGCCTCTTCCCGGTGCTGGAGCTGATCGAGCAGTACAACACCAACATCTTCGCGACGGAGCATGACAAGAAGGACGACCTGATCACGATCGTGCGCCCCTCGCTCGAGTTGCGGTCGAACTGGAACAACCACATGCTGAACCTGTTCGCTTCGGCCGGGTTCGGGATCTACGCCAGCCACAGCTCCGAGGACTACAAGGATTTCCGCGTCGGCTTCGACGGACGGCTCGACATCCAGCGCAACTGGTATCTCTACGGCGGGGTGCAGTTCAATCACCTCCATGAGGATCGCGCTGACCCCAACGCCACGTCATCCGGCAAGCTGGACGAATACAACCAGCTCTCCGCCAATCTCGGCCACTACGTGAAATTCAACCGCCTGAGCCTCAAGCTCGACGGTCGCATCGACGATATCACCTACACGAACAACAAGAGCGCCACCCCCGACACGATCTCGAGCCGCGACCGCGACCGCACCGAGTACACCGAGTCGCTGCGGGTGGCTTACGAGTTCATCGACAACTACGAAGCCTGGGTGCAGGGCGGTCTCAACCAGCGGGTCTATGACCGCAAGGTCGATAGCGGCGGGTTCCGCCGCAGCTCGAACGCGTGGGAGGTCCTTGCCGGCGCCACCATCGACTTCGGCGGCATCACGCAGGTCGAGTTCTTCGGCGGCTATCGCGACCAGAACTACGATGATCCGCGGTTCGGACATCTTCGCGGCCCGATCTTCGGGTTGACCGGCACCTGGAATCCGCTGGTGCCGCTGTTCGTGAAGCCGTTCGTGAAGCGGACGATCGAGGAGACCGTGTCCACGTCCTATATCGGCTACTGGGCCACGATCTTCGGGGTCACGGTCGACTATGATCTGCGGCCCAACATCAAGCTCACCAGCTCCTTCAGCTATACGATTGCCGACTACAAGAAGACCAAGAGTGCCGTGGGCGTGACCAACCGCAGCGACGACTACATCACCTTCGAGATCGGCCTGCGCTACCTGCCGACGGAGAATTTCTTCATCGGGCCGAGCTACCAGTTCTCCAACCGCAATTCCAACCTGCCCGATACCGATTTCGGCCGGCATCTTTTCTCGATTCGCATTGGCGCCCAGCTATAAGGGTGGATGAGCCGGCCGCCGCCCGCGCGGCCGGCGCGTGTGAACACAATCGATGCTGGGTTGGTTCAACAGATCGCGCGCTCAACCCGTGTCCCGGATGCCCGACGGCACGCGGCTCTATGCCGTCGGCGACATTCATGGCCGCGACGACCTTCTCGACCGGCTGCTTCAATCGATTGCGCAGGATGCGGCGGCGGCGGCGCCGGACGTCCGCCGGGTGCTGGTCTATCTCGGCGACTATGTCGACCGCGGCCTGGGGTCCAGGCAGGTGATCGACCGGCTGCTGGATCCACCGCTGCAGGGTTTCGAGACGGTCCATCTGCTGGGCAATCACGAGGAAGCGTTCCTGGGCTTCCTCGAAGGCATGCCCATCGCCTTTGACTGGTTCAAGTACGGGGGGCTGGAAACCCTGTATTCATACGATGTGCCAATACCCCGCCGGGCATCCGGGCCAAGGGACATCGACGCCTTGCGGCGCTGTGCGGTGGCGGCGGTCCCGGCGGCGCATGTCGATTTCCTGGGGGGGTGCAAGCTGTGGCACGTGGAGGGCGACTACGCCTTCGTGCATGCCGGCATCAAGCCGGGCGTGCCGCTCGAACACCAGCGGCCCGACGATCTGCTCTGGATCCGCGACGAGTTCCTGACGTCTCGCGCCGATCATGGCGGCAAGGTCGTGGTCCACGGCCATACGATCTGCGAGCGGCCAGAGATCCGGCCGAACCGGGTCAACATCGACACCGGCGCCTATGCCAGCGGACGCCTGACATGCCTCGTTCTCGAAGGAACGGACCGGCGATTCCTGACCACCTGAGCCGCTGCCGGGCACACCCGGGCATCCGCCCGCGATGGACCAAAAAGTTAGCGCGCGCTCATGTTATCCTCTTTTCAGAATGGCAGCGTTCGCGCACTATGATGCCGGCGTCGGATGGGGGCCCCGGAAGACGCGGCACCGGACGGTGTTGTGTCCGTGCCGTCGGTCAAGGGAATAGGGCAGGACATGGGGACGAACAGCCGGGTCGTGTGGTCGGAGGGGATGTTCCTCCGGCCGCAGCACTTTCAGCAGCAGACGCGGCACGTTGACCGCATCATGCACCAGCGGGTGTCCGCTGTGCGGTCGTTCGGCTGGGGCGTGTCCGAATTCCAGGTCGACAAGGCGGCGCTGAACATCGGCAAGTTCGCCCTGGCGTCCGCCGCTGGCGTGCTCGACGACGGCACGCCTTTCGCCATCCCCGACGACGTCCCGCCGCCAGTGCCCATCGACGTGCCCGAGCAGACCCGCAACCAGCGGGTCTGCGTGGTGCTGCCGCTGGCGCGCGCCGGCATGCCCGACACGGTGCTGGGCGACCGCGATGACGTCGCGGCCCGCTACGCCGCGGGCGACTACGATGCCGCCGACTCCATCGTCGGCAGCGACGTCGTGGCACCGGTCAACGTCGGCCAGCTGCGGCTGCGCTTCGCGATCGAAGGCTTCGGCGATCTCGGCGGGTTCGCGGCCCTGCCCATCGCCCGGATCGTCGAGGTGCGCGGCGACAGCAAGCAGGTGATCATCGACGATCAGTATATACCGCCCTGCGTGACGATCGCCGCCTCCCAGCCGCTGAGCTCGTTCGCTGTCGAGCTGCATGGTCTGCTGCATAACCGCGCCGAGGCGCTGGCCGCGCGGCTGGCCCAGCCCGGCATGCGTGGCGCCATGGAAATGGCCAACCTGCTGCTGCTGCAGATCGCCAACCGGTACTCGCCGCTGGCAGCGCATATCGCGCAGACGCCCACACCGCACCCGCAGGACTGGTACGGGTTGCTGGTCCAGATGGCGGGCGAGCTGGCGACCTTCACGTCGCAGCGCCGCCGGCCGGTCGAATTCCCGACATACCGGCATGATGACCTGCAAAAGGTCTACGAGCCGGTGATCGCCGCGCTGCGCCAGGCTCTGTCGGTGCTGATCGACACGGGCGCCGTGCAGATCCCGCTGCAGGAGCGTCGCCACGGCGTGCATGTCGGCGTCATCAACGACAAGACCCTGCTGCGGTCGGCACCGTTCATCCTGGCGGTGCGCGCGGAGGTCTCGCCCGACTCCACGCGCCGGACCTTCCCGACCGTCGTCACGATCGGGCCGGTCGAGCAGATCGTCCAGCTCGTGAACACGGCCCTGCCCGGCATCAAGCTGTCGGCCTTGCCGGTGGCGCCGCCGCAGCTGCCGTTCAACGCCAGCACGGTGTATTTCGATCTCGATCGCTCGAGCGAATTCTTCCGCAACCTCGCGACGTCCGGCGGCATCGCCCTCCATGTCCAGGGCGAGTGGCCGAAATTGCATATGGAACTCTGGGCCATCAAGCAGCAGGCTTGACGGCGGGAAAGGCACACATGGCCGGCAATCCCAACGATCCGTTCGGCGACAGCGCGGGCGAGAACCGCACGGTCGTGCGTCCTGGCATCAACCGGCAGCAGCCTGGCCCGGCGGCGCCGGTTGGATCGCCCTATCAGCAGGCGCCGACCCCGCCGCCCTATCAGCCGGCGCCACCCCAGCAGCAGCCTTCCTTTGATGCGCCGCCGGCCTATCAGGCGCCACCGCAACAGCAGCAGCAGACAGCCTATGCGCCCCCGCAGGGCGGGTTGCTGGCCGCTGCCGCGGCAGGTGGTCGTGGCGGGACCTCGATCGACGTCAATGACCTGTCGCGGGGCACGGGCTCGCCGCTGGCGGCCGCGGCCGTGCCGCTGCTGGGACTGTCCGCCCGGCTGCGGGCGATGACCGGTCAGGTCGATGTCAACGCTGTGCGCGAGAGCGTCTATCAGGAGCTGCACGGCTTCGCCAAAGCCGGCCGCGAAGCCAATGTCCAGCCGGAGATCCTGCGCGCGTCGCACTACGCGGTGGCGGCCACCATCGACGACGTGGTGATGAACACGCCGTGGGGTGCCCATAGCGGCTGGAACAAGCGCACCATGGTCAGCGCCTTCCACGGCGACGTGGAAGGCGGCGAGCGCTTCTACGCCTATCTCGAGCGCATGACGCAGGCGCCGTCGGTCAACCGGCCGGCGCTGCAGATCATGTACGACTGCATGTCCCTGGGCTTCGTCGGCCGCTATCGCCTGCGCGCGCGCGGCCCGGCCGAGCACGACCAGGTGCGTGAGAAGGTATGGCAGATCCTGCGCGGCGTCGCTGGCCCCGTGGAGCGCGAGCTGTCGCCGGACTGGCGCGGCGTGGACGCGCCGGCGCGCCTGGCCGAACGCGTCATCCCGGCATGGCTGGTCGCGGCCATCGCCGCCCTGCTGGCGTTTCTCATCTTCGGCGGCCTGCTGATCGCCCTCTCGGTGCGCGCCGACGCCACCAACGGGCCGTTCTCGCGGCTGCTGCTGCCCAGCGAGATCAAGCTGCCGATCTCGCCCAACCAACCGCCGCCACCACCGCCGCCGCCGCCGGACACCCGCATCGTCCGCTTCCGGACCCTGCTGAAGCCGGAAATCGACGCCGGCAAGGTGTCGGTCGACCAGCAAGGGCCGGTGCTGCGCGTCACGATCAACTTCAAGGACATGTTCCCATCCGGCGAAGCCACGCTGCGCCCCGAGCTGGATGCGTTGCTGACCCGCATCGGCCAGGAGCTGAAGACGCCGGAAGGTCTGGGCAACGTCGAGGTCATCGGTCATACCGACAACGACCCCATCACCGGCGTGCTGCGGCTGCGGTTCCCCGACAACATGGCGCTGTCCAAGGCACGTGCCGACAATGCCGCCAGGGCGATGATCGCCCAGTCGGGCAGTCCGGAGCGTTACAAGATCATCGGCAAGGGCGAGACGGCACCGATCGCCGATAACGCCACCGCCGATGGCAAGGCCAAGAATCGTCGCATCGAGATCCGCCTGATCCGGCCCGAGTGACATCGGCGTCGCGATCGGCACGCAAGGAACGAGTCCTATGAAGCGCGTTGGGCAGGCACTCCTCAGCCCGTGGCTCCTCTATCCGTTGGGGGCCGTGCTGCTGTCGTTGCTGATCTGGTTCGCGTTCCCGTTCATTGCCTTCGGCGGCTTCGAGCCGTTCGAAAGCATCTGGGTACGCATCGGCCTGATCGTCTTTTTCGTCCTGCTGTTCGGTCTGCTGCTGTTCCTGCACTGGCGCCGGGGACGCAAGGCGGACAAGGATCTGGTGGCCGGCATCACCGCCGAGGCGCCCGATCCGACCGGTGAGGCGATCTCGGCCGAACGGCAGCGCACCGAAGCCAAGCTCAAGGAAGCGCTCGCCGATCTGCGTCAGACCCTGGGCAAGGGCGGACAGGCGCTCTACCAGCTTCCCTGGTACGCGATCATTGGACCGCCGGGCGCCGGCAAGACCACGGCGCTGCTGAACTCCGGCCTGCGTTTTCCCCTGGCCGAGCGCCATGGCGCGCAGGCCCTGAAAGGGGTCGGCGGTACGCGCGACTGCGACTGGTGGTTCACGGAGAAGGCGGTGATCCTCGACACCGCCGGCCGCTGGACCACCCAGGACAGCGACGCCAAGGTCGACCAGGCCGCCTGGGGCAACTTCCTGGGCATGCTCAAGCGGACGCGCGAGCGCCAGCCGCTCAACGGCATCCTGGTCGTGTTCGGCGTCGCCGGCAGCCCCGGCGACCTGCTGAACCTCACGCCTGATCAGCGCGCCGCCGCGGCGCGCGCCGTGCGCACGCGCCTGCTGGAGCTGCAGGCTGCGTTCGGGCTGACCCTGCCGGTCTATGTCGTGCTGACCAAGCTCGACATGATCGCCGGCTTCGTGGAGTTCTTCGACGACCTGGACCGCGAGGGCCGCGAGCAGGTCCTGGGGCTCACCTTACCGCTGGGGACCGGCAACAAGGACGACCTGCCGCAGTTCCGCTTCTCGGCTCTGTTCGACCGGTTGATCGAGCGTCAGCGCTCGCGTCTTCTCGACCGGCTGCAGAGCGAGCGCGATCTGGGGCGGCGCACGCTGATCTACGGCTTCCCCTCGCAGTTCGCGTCGCTGGGCCGTGTCATCGACGACCTGCTGGCCGAGACCTTCAACGACTCCCGGTTCGCCAGCCGCCTGTCGCTGCGCGGCGTCTACTTCACGTCGGCCACCCAACAGGGCAGCCCGATCGACCGGCTGATGGAAGCCATCTCGGGCAAGTTCGGGATCCAGCGCCAGCAGCTTCCGGCGCAGGTCGGCCAGGGCCGCGGCTTCTTCCTGCGCCGCCTGTTCGACGACGTCGTCTTCAACGAGGCCGGCCTGGTCGGCACGAATCCCAAGGTTGAGCGCCGCCGCGCCCTGATCCGCTATGCCGCCTTTGCCGCCACCGGCCTGTTCTTCCTCACCGCCGCCAGCCTGTGGACCTGGAGCTACTTCGACAACCGGGCGCTGATCACCAAGGTCGAGGACGAGGTGCGGCGACTGGAGCCGCAGATCGTGGCGGCTGAGAGCCAGCGCGCGGCCATGCGTGAGCCCAAGGACTTCGACCCGCGCAAGCACCTGCAGCTGCTCAACGAGCTGCGCGCCCTGCCGACCGGCTACGAGGCGCAGCAATCCCGCAAGGTCGAGGCGGTGAGCTTCGGCCTCGGCCAGAGCGACCGGCTGGCGGTGCAGACGACCGAGCTCTACAAGCGCGGCCTGCGCTCGCTGCTGCTGCCGCAGCTGCTGATGCATGCGCAGGTCAAGATGGCCGATATCCTCACCAAGCCGAAGCCGCCGGCGGCGGGAGAGGGGGCGGTCAACGAGTATCTGTTCGATGCGCTGAAGGCCTACATGCTGCTGGGCAGCGAGACCAGCCGCTTTGGTCGGTCCTACAGGGCGTTCGTCACCGACTGGTACAAGAACGACTTTGCCGACACGCCCGGCTACACGGCCGGCGAGGCGGCGGCGCTGGCGACCCATGTCGCGGCGCTGGTCGAGGATCCGACCTGGGATCCGATCGGCCTTGACGAAGCCCTGATCGCGCGCGTGCGCCAGCGTATTGCCGCCCTCACCGTGGCCTCACGGGCGTTGCGGCGGCTGGAGACGGACGAGACCCTGCGCAACCGGCAGGTATGGCGCATCATCGACAATGTCGGTGCCCAGCGATCGGTGGCGGAAGAGGTGCTGGTGCGCCGCAGCGGCCAGCCGTTCTCGTCGGATGCGATCCCCTACCTCTACACCCGCCGTGGCTACTACGAGTTCTTCATCAATCTGGTGGGCCCGGCGGCGGCATCGGCCAACACCGATGCCTGGGTGCTGCGCCAAAGCACCTTGACCGGCGCTCCGGCCGTCAATCAGGTCGTGAACCAGACGGTCAAGGACTACATGGAGCGCTACATCAACTACTACAGGGCCGTGATCGACGACGTGCGCGTCGTGCGGCTGAACGACCTCGAGCAGGGCGCCGACGTTCTCAACAAGCTCTCCAGCGCCGACTCGCCCTTGCGCAACCTCTATGAAGCGGTGGCGCGCGAAACCCGCCTGTCGCAAACGCAGAAGGTCGATCCCGCCATCCTGGCGCTGCGCGGCAACATCCTGCAGCGGCTGCTGCGCGGCATCCAGGACACCGCCGACTGGATCCTGCAGAGCCAGCGCATCCTGGGAGACGGCAGCCTGCCGGGCCAGAGCGTCGATCGCGAGTTCGAAGCGCTGCACCGGTTCACTGGCGCCGAGGGTGCGCCATCCTCGCCACTGTCGGCTTTCCTGGATAACTTCCGGCTGCTGGCCAACAAGATGAGCGACGCACGCCAGCCGGGCAATCCGGGCGGCAGCGCCGCGGTCAGCCAGTTGGCGCGGCAGATCGCCGACCGGTCGGGTCAGTTCCCGCGGCCGGTGCCCGAAATCGCCCGCACCATCGCGTCGGATGCCGGCAACCTGGGCACGAAGGCAACGCGCGAGCAGATGGCGGCGGAGTGGGACAGCCAGATCTTCGCCTTCTGTCAGCGCAACATCATCAACGCCTATCCGATCAATCTCGGCGCCGCAGCGTCGCGTGACGCGAGCAGCGACGATTTCACGGCCATGTTCGCCAAGGGCGGGCGCATCGACAAGTTCATGCAGCAATACCTGCAGGTCTACCTCGATACCGGCGCCAACCCCTGGCGATGGAAGCCGGAGGCCCAGAGCCTGGCGTTCAACCAGCAGGTCCCGGCCGTGCTGCAGGCCGCCGCCGAGATCCAGGAGTCGTTCTTTGGGCCGGGCGGCGCGGCGCTGGGCGTGGTATTTACCATGCGAGCGCTCGAAGGCCAGACCAAGGGGGCGAAGCTGGAGATCGCAGGTGACGTCATGCCGCTCGACCCGGGCGACGCCGTGAAGAACGTCGCGTGGCCGACAGGTGCCGGCCGCGGCGCCCGTGTCTCGGGCGACTTCAACGAGCAGACTTTCGACGGCCTGTGGGCCTTCATGCGGATGATGATCGCATCGTCACCCAGCGGCAACGGCCCGGAGTGGCGTCTGAAGCTGGCCAATGGCGTGACGTTGAAGCTCGAATTTCAGAAGGCCAAGAATCCGCTGACGGTAAGGCCGTTGCTGGGCCAGAGGAAATTCCAGTGCGTGCCGTTCCTGCAGCAGTGAACGCCTTTGAAGCCGGTGGCACCGGTGCGGCACCGATGGTGTCGGCGCCGGCTGCCGGCCGGGTGGGCTTCTTCGGCAAGGTGCCCAGCCGTGGCGACTTCGTGCGCCGTGATTTGCCGAACGGTTTCGTCGACGCCTGGGATCTGTGGCTGCAGCAGGGAATCGCCGCCAGCCGCGATGCGCTCGGCGAGGCCTGGCTCGACTCCTGGCTATGCGCGCCGATCTGGCGCTTTGCCGTGCCGCCGGCGGCTTGCGGCGCCGACGGGTGGGTCGGCATCTTGATGCCCAGCGTCGATCGTGCCGGCCGCTACTTCCCGTTGACCCTGGCGACGATGACGCCGGCCGGTGCGCCGGCGGCTGCAGTTCTGGCGGGCGATTGGATCGCGGCGCTTGAAGCTGTCGCCCTCTCGGCGCTGCAGCAGGACAGCGACTTCGAGCAGTTCGCGCAGGCGGTGGGCGGTCTGCCGGCCTTTCCAGCGGTCAATGTCGATATCTGGGCCGGCGGCTGGCGGGCGCGGGGCGGGGCCGGCGATGCGACGTCCGCATTGGCGGCGGCCGCTGCCGCCGTGTCGAGCAGCCAATGCATTTTCGCGACACGGGGCGGTGGGCATGTGGCCTCGGCCGCCTGGGTGCTGCCGCGGCTGCCGGCGCCGCAGTCGTTCGTCGGCCTGATCGATGATCGTGTCTTCGGTGCGGCCGCTGGCGGCATGACCGCGCCGTCATGGATGGCCGCGCCCGCAGCGGCCGCGCTGGCCGCGAGCGATGGCCAGATACCGGCCGTGGGATTGTTTGGCGGCGATTATGGTGAGGATTCACCGCCGGCCGTGGCGGGAGAACCGCCGGGCGGCGCGTTCGACCGGTTGTTTGATGATCTGCCGCCGGCAGCGCCGGGCCAGGGTGCTTTCGATGCGCCACCGGCTGCGCCCGCGGCACCGCCTACGGCCGTCGCCGGCCTGCATGCCGGCGACGTGCAGTCCATCGGCGCAGGGGGAGTCGATGCCATGAACGCGCCACCGGCGCCTGAGAAAAAACAAGTGATGCTGTCGCACAGGGAGCTGTTCGGTGACGACGGCGACGACGTTCCGGCGGCGCCCAGCAGCGACCTGTTTGGCGACAAAAACGGCAAGGAATCGGCGTCATGAGCGACGATCCGGGCCATGTGCCGACGCAACGCGCGCCGCAGCGTCCGCTGGTGATGACGGCTCCGAATGGCGAAGCGTTCCGCGTTCACGGAGTTGGCGCGACCCACCAGGGCATGGTGCGCAAGCACAACGAAGACAATCTGCTGCTGCGGCCGGAGGCGGGGCTCTGGATGGTGGCGGACGGTGTCGGCGGGGCGCAGGCCGGCGACTGGGCCAGCGCCCAGATCGTGGATGCTCTGCAGGACATGCCGGTGCCTCCGACCGCGCCGGAAGTGCTGGCCAGCGCCGTGGCGCGGCTCGAGGCGGCGAACCTGCGCATGGTGAGCCGCGCCGCTGAGCGGGGCGGCGGCATGACGGCCAGCACCGTGGTGCTGCTGTTGGTTCACGGTGTGCATTATACTTGCCTATGGGCCGGCGACAGCCGCTGCTATCTTCTGCGTGACGGTGTCATGACCCAGATCACGCACGACCATAGCGAGGTGCAGGAGCTCGTCGATGCCGGGGCGCTGTCCCCGGAGGAGGCGGAGCGTTATCCGCGGGCGAATGTGATCACGCGCGCCCTGGGCGTGGCCCCGCGCGTGCAGCTTGATCGCGTCGCCGGCCGGCTGCAGCCTGGCGATCGTTTTTTGTTGTGCACGGACGGCCTGTCGCGGATGGTCAGCGACGCGGAAATTGCGGCATTGCTGACGGAGTCCGATATCGCTTCCTTGCCCAGCTCGTTGATCGCCGCCGCCCTGTCGGCCGGTGGTCACGACAACGTGACGGTCATGGTCGTGACCTGCGAGGCCGTCGCGGGCGATACGATCACGCCCGCGGCACCCGGCGCGCCGTGGGTGACAGGGGCGGGTGATGTCCGATAACGCCGACGCGACGGTTGTCGCATCACCAGCATCCAGCGGGCCCCCGGCTGCGTCCGATCCGCCCGGCAGCAATGCATCGGCGGGCAGCAACCCGGGCTGGAGCGCGGATGCGCCGGCAAGGGCCGGGCCGCTGCCGGAGACGGAGATACCGGGAGCGCGGCCGCCGCCACCGCCGGCGCCGGGGGGCCCTCTGGCGCCCGGCGTCGTGCTCAGCAGCACCTTCGAGATCGAGCATCTGGTGGCCCGCGGCGGCATGGGCGAGGTCTATCGCGCCCGCCATCGCATCACGGGCGATCCGATCGCCATCAAGACCATCCGCCCGGAGCTGGCCGGCGATGAGAAGATCGCCGAGCTGTTCAAGCGCGAGGCGCAGGCCCTGCGCGGCATCCGCCATCCGGCGATCGTGTCCTACGAGGGTGTGTTCGACGACGGCACCGGACAACTCTACATCGCCATGGAGTTCGTCGACGGACCGTCCCTGTCGAAGTTGATGCAGAACGGCCCGTTGGCGCCCGCCGATGTCCGCCGGCTGCGCGACCGTGTCGCCGACGGGTTGGCGGCGGCCCATGCCCAGGGTGTGATCCACCGCGATCTGTCGCCCGACAACGTCATCCTGCCCGGTGGCCGCATCGACGCGGCCAAGCTGATCGATTTCGGCATTGCCAAGCAGACGGAAAGCTCCAAGGCAACCGTCATCGGCAACGATTTCGCCGGCAAATATTCCTACGCCGCGCCCGAGCAGCTGGGCCTGCAGGGCGGCGAGGTCGGTCCCCGGGCCGACGTCTACAGCCTCGGCCTGGTGCTGGCGGCGGCGGCGAGCGGCGCGCCGCTGGACATGGGCAATGCGTTGCCTTCGGCGGTCGCGGCCCGCATGCGGGTGCCGGATCTGGGTGCGCTGCCGGCCGAGCTGCGCGCCGAGATCACCAGCATGCTGCAGCCCGACCCGTCCGACCGGCCGCAGTCCATGGCCGAGCTGGTCGGACGGACCGGGACGACCCAGGTTCAGGCCCGATCCGAGCGGAGCTCGGCACGGGCGCGCAGCGGGGCTGGGCCCCTGGTCGCCGGGATTGCCGTTGCCGTCGTGGTGCTGCTGGGCGGCGGCGCATTCCTGATGAAGGACCGGCTGTTCCCACCTGAGCCTGCGCCCTCGCCTCCGGGCACCACGACAGCGACCACGAGCCCGACGACCCCGCCCGGCACGACGACAACGCCGCCAGGCATCGAGACGCCACCTGCGACGACAGCCGGCAAGACCGCCACGCCGGGCATCGAGTCGCCGCCATCGACGCCGGGCATCACAACGACGCCGCCGGCGACAACGACGCCTCCGTCCAGCCCGCCCGCGACATCGCCGCCAACAACCACCGCGACGACGACACCACCGGCGACCTCGCCGCCGTCCAGTCCGCCGACCCCATCGACAGGAATCACGACCCCGGAGGCATCGCCGCCGGCGGCTACCACCCCGCCGGCCACGACACCGCCGGCCACGACACCGCCTGCGACCACGACGGCCACGGCGACCCCGCCGCAGTCCGACACCGCGGTGATCCGCAGCCGTCTCGATGCCCTGATCTCGCGGTTCGACTGCGCCGATCTCACGGCGCGTGTCGACAGCGATCTGATGGTGCGGCTGCAGGGCTATGTGGAGTCCGACGACGACCGCTCCCAGCTGCTGGCAGCGGCGCGCGGCATTGATGGTGTGCGACGTGTCGATGCTGCGGTCTCGGTCCAGCCCTGGCCGTTGTGCGAGCTGGTGCGCGTGGCGGCAGGCTCGACATCGCCCGATTTCCGGGTGGTGCCCAACAAGCTCGACCGGCCCTACAAGATCCGGGCCGATCGGGTCATGTTTCAGGTCTTTCCGCCGGCCGGCCGGCGCGGCCTGTTGAACGTCGTGTTCCTCAATTCCGACCGGACCGCCTGGCACTACGAGCCCTGGTCGAAGATCCGCGTCCGCCCCGGCCAGCCGGAAACTTTCGGCGACAAGCTGTCGATCACGCTGGCCCCGCCAGTGGGCAAGATGGCGATCATCGCCGTGATCTCCAACGAGCCGCTGTTCGCCACGCCGCAAGCCGAGGAGCAGCCGACCAAGGAGTACCTGGCTGCCCTCAAGCAGGCGTTGGCCCGGCATCCCGACGCCATTGTCAGCTACGTGGCCTTCGATACGGTCGATTGAAATATAATTCGCACAATTAGTGCGAAATTAAATTATATTAATGAAGGCCATCTTCCTTAAAAGGGAATGAATAACGTCCTCTTATAAGCTATTATTTTTGTTGGCGTTTGGTGTTTGGCTTAGAGGACGTAATGGGGGTGGACAGACGTCGCGCAGTTGCCGCGCCGTCCCGGCGGTTGGCGTGGCGATGGCTGCTGCCTGCCATGGTCGCGTCCATTGCTGTCCCTGGGCCTTCCGCCCACGCGCAGCGCGCGCCCGTCCTGCAGGCGCCGCCGCAGCAGCTTACGCCGCCACCGGCACCACCTGCGCCCGCTGCGCCCGGCGCGATCCCGGCAGCGCCGCCGGGGACGACCGCCGCGCCGCCGGGCGCCGACAAGGTATTCCTGACGCCGGTGGCGATCGATGTCGAAGGCGCCACAGTCTATCCGCCCGAGGCCATCGCCGCGCTCACCCAGCCGCTGATCGGCAAGCGCATCGCCGCGACAGAGGTCTTCGCCCTGGCGCGGACGCTGGAGCGCAAGTATCGCGACGACGGCTACTTCCTGACATCGGTGGTGGTTCCGGCCCAACGCGTCGCCGATGGCCGGGTGAAGCTGCGCGTGATCGAGGGCTACGTGTCGGGCGTCGTGGTCGAGGGCGATGTCGGCGCCGTCGCCAAGCAGGCGCGGCGCTTCCTTGAGAAGCTCGTGGGCCGCAAGCCCGTCAGCCTGCGCGACATGGAGCGCTATCTGCTCCTGACCGAGGACATACCCGGCATCTCGGTGAAGGCGGTGCTGCGACCGGGCAAGGAGCCCAGCTCGTCGGAGCTGGTGGTGCAGCTCAAGCGTGAGGCCTGGGATGTTTTCGCCCAGGCGGACAACCGCGGCTTCAAGCATACCGGGCCGCGGCAGGTGACCGTGACGGGCGGCGCCAATGCCTTCACCGGCCTGGGCGAGCGGCTGGAGGCGACCTTCTTCACGACCCTGAGCCGGGAGCAGAACTTCGGCCAGGTGGCGTGGTCGAACTTCATCGGCGGCGACGGGTTCCGCGTGCGTGCCTATGGCGGCCGCGGCTACGTCAAGCCCGGCGGCCCGCTGAAGGCGACCGAGTATGACGGCGTCATCACCATCGGCGGAATGTACGGCCTGTATCCGGTCATCCGTTCGCGGCAGCTCAATCTCAATGTCACCGCCGGCTTCGACTACTACCGCTCCGATGTCGACGTCCTGGGCAACATCCTGCTCAACAGGACCAAGCTGAGCATCGTGCGGATCGGCGCCGACGCCAGCTACCGCGACGACTGGAACGGGGTGACCTTCGGCAACTTCCGCCTGTCGAAGGGCCTGAGCTGGTTCGGGGCGTCGAAGAAGGGTGAGCTGCTCCTCAATCGCCTGGGATCGGAGCCGGAATTCCGCAAGTTCAACGGCGAAGTGTCCCGGCTGCAGGGGATTTATGCCACCGAGGACTTCTCCCTCAACCTGTTCGGCACTGTTGCCGGCCAGTATTCCAAGGACATCCTGCCGGCCAACGAGAAGTATTTCGTCGGCGGCGACCGTCTGGGCCGCGGCTACTATGCCGGTCAGGTCACCGGCGACACCGCCTTTGCCGGCAGCCTGGAGTTGCAGTTCAGCTTTGTGGTGCCGTACGAGGGGATCGAGGGCGGCAGCGTGACGGCCGATAGCCGGTCGCGGGGCACGCCGGTCCAGCTCTACGCGTTCTACGACCACACCAAGGTCTGGAACAATGCGCCGCTGGAGATACAGAGCCTGATGGCCCGTTCCTTCGGCGGCGGCGCCCGCATCAACGTGCTTGAGACGACGACGGTCGAGGTCGAAGGCACCCGCCGGATCGACCTTGACGTCGATGGGCCGAATGCCAAGCGGCTCGATCCGTGGAGCGTCTACCTGAGGTTGACGTCGCGGTTTTGAGCAGTTGGGTGTAAACTCGGAGCGTCCGCATCGGGGCGTGCCGGGAGCAGGGGGAGCTGCCGGCGGCGTGGCGGGGCCTGCGTAAGGGAGTGCGTTGATGGCGAAGGGGGAGGCTCTGCCCCGCCGGTCGCGGATTGCACGGTCATTTGCGCTTCCGTCGTCTCGGATGGCGGCGTGGCGCGCCCGCGGCGACCTGCTGGGCGGCACGGCGCTCGCCGCGCTGGTGAGCTGTGGCCTCTTCGCGTTCTCGACGCCGGTTGCCGCGCAGGTGAGCGGCGTCAGGGGCGGCGTCGTGGTTGCCGGCCAGGCGACGATCGCCAACACCGCGCCCGGCCAGGTCACGGTGAACCAGTCGAGCGCCCGCGGCGTCATCGACTGGCACAGCTTTTCGATCGGCGCAGGTGAGCGGGTCGATTTCCAGCAGCCTTCGGCCAGCGCGGTCACCCTCAACCGGGTCACGGGTCCCGACCCCTCGGTGATCGCCGGCCGGCTGACGGCCACCGGTCAGCTGATCCTCGTCAACGGTGCCGGCATCGTCTTCAGCAGCGGCTCGCAGGTCAACGCCGCCGGCCTCATCGCCTCGACCGCCAACGTCGTCGATCCGCAGCGTTTCATGCAGGGCGGCACGATCGCGTTCGACCGTCCGTCCTCCAACCCGAACGCCGGCGTCGTGAATGCCGGCACCATCACGGTGAGCGACGGCGGCCTGGTCGGCCTGGTCGGCAACACGGCCTCCAACAGCGGCACCATCAACGCCCGGCTGGGCCGCGTCACGATCGGCGGCGCCGAGACCTTCACGGTCGATCTCGCCGGCGACGGCCTCATCAATTTCCAGCTCGGCAACCCGGTCTCGCGCCAGCCGGTCGACGCGCAGGGCAACAAGCGGCCGCTGGCCGCCAATACCGGCACGATCAACGCCGACGGCGGCGTCGTGACCCTGACGGCCCGCGCCGCGCGCGGTGTCGTCGACAACGTCGTCAATGCCGGCGGCACGATCAATGCCCGGGCCGTGCGCAACGACGGCGGCGTGGTGGTCTTCGGCGCCGACGAGGGCACGGTCAATGTCACCGGGACCGTCGACGTGTCGGGCGCCGCTGCGGGCCAGCGCGGCGGCCAGGTGGTCGCCACCGCGGCCAAGGGCACGGTCAATGTCGGCGCCTCGGCACGGATCAACGCGTCGGGCGGCTCGGGCGGCGGCACCGTCCTGATCGGCGGCGGCAAGCAGGGCCAGGGCCCGGTCGCCAACGCCAAGAACACGACGGTGGCACCGGGCGCCTCGATCAACGCCGACGCGACCCATCAGGGGCACGGCGGCACGGTCGTCGTCTGGGCCGACAACGCCACGGTCTTCGGCGGCTCGATCTCCGCCAAGGGCGGCCCGCAGGGCGGCGACGGCGGGTTTGCGGAGACATCCGGGAAGGAGACGATCAGCGTTCGTCCCGGCGCCTCGGTCAATGCGAGCGCATCGGCTGGAAAGGCCGGCCTGTGGCTGATGGATCCGACCGATCTGACCATCGATCAGGCCTTGGCGGACACGATCGTGGCGGCGCTGGTGGCGGGCACGAGCTATGAAGCCGTCACCAGCGCCAGCGGAAAGGATCTGGGCAACATAACGCTTGCAGCCAACATCGTGGCCAGCGTTGGCACGGCCAGTGATGTCACGCTGACGCTGCGTTCCCATGGCAGCATCGATCTTGGCACCAGCTCGATCAGCCTCACGCCCTTTGCCGGCAAGAGCGCCAACCTTGTGCTCGACACGGCTTCCCTTGCCGACAAGGCGTCTGTCCATGCCATCACCGGAAGCGGCGCAATCGGCGCCACGGTGCTGACCCTGAACAGCGCCATTGATGGCGGCAGTGTCAACCTAACCGGCGCGGTCGCTGTCAGCACGCTCAATTTCGTGTCCAACGGCGCTGTCACAATCAACAACAGCAGCAACGCGATCACCAACATCGCGGCCACCGCATCCAAGGCAGGTGGCGCGGTGGCCATTGTCAGCGCCGCCCCGACGACCATCCAGAGCGGCGGCATCGATGCTACCGGCAATGCGGTCAGCATCACGACAATTGGTGGCGGCAACGCGATCACCCTCAACGGGGCCTTGGTCGGCAGCACGGTCATATTGAACTCCTCTGGCGCGCTTGCCGGCTCGGGTTCGATCAGCGCCACAGGTCTGGTTTCGCTGACCGCCGCTGCCGACGGTATCGATCTTTCCGGCACGATCATCGGCACCGGCGTGACGGTCGCATCCGGCGGCGGCGTAACGCTCAGCAGCACGTCGAATGCCTTCGGCCAGTTCGCGGCTACGGGCACTATCGCCGGCGACGTCGCGGTCAGCCATGGCGGCAACTTGATCATCAACGCCGTCAATGCAGGCGCCAACGCCGCGATCTTCAAGACTATTGGCAGCGGCGACATCACGGTCGCCGGCGCGCTCACGGCCACCGGCGGCATTACGTTGACGGCGACAGGCGCGGTTGCGGTCAATGCCGCGCTCGACGCGACCGGTGCTGTGATTTCCCTGTCCGGCACATCGATCGCCCAGGCGGTGGGCGGCACGATCACCGCCTCGGGCCTCGCCGCGACCGCGACCGCCGGCGCCATCGCGTTGGATCTGGCCGGCAATGCCGTTTCGACCTTTGCCGCTGCCGCGACCGGCGATATCGTGTTTCTGAACCTCAATGCCCTTGCCATCGGCCTCGCGGGCGGTATCGACGGCGTCACGACGGCGGGCAATGTGCGGCTCCAGGCCGGCGGTTCGATCACGCAGACTCAGGCGGTGTCGGCGGCCGGCCTGGCGGTGACGGCAACCTCCGGCAACATCGACCTTGCGGGTGTTGCAAACGCCGTCGCCACACTGGCCGCCGAGGCGACCGCCGGCAGCGTCAGCTTCAAGGCATCGGGCGCGCTGGCGGTCGGCTCTGTCGGCGGGCTCGATGGCATCACGGCCACCGGCGTCTCGCTGACCACCAGCGGCGCGCTGGCGGTGAACGCGGCGATCAATGCCGCCGGCGCCAACGTCACCCTCGCTGCGACAGCCATCTCCCAGGCCAGCGGCGGCACGATCACGGCCTCGGGTCTGGCGGCGACGGCGAGCACCGGCGACATCGACCTCACGGCGGCCGCGAACGCCGTCACCACGCTGGCCGCCACGGCGGCCGCCGGCAACATTGGCTTCAAGGCATCGGGGGCGCTGGCGATCGGTTCGGTCGGCGTGCTCGATGGTGTCACGGCCAACACGAATGTCCAGCTCAGCGCCGGCGGTGCGGTCACGCAGACTAGCGCCGTGACGGCCGCCCGCCTCGCGGTCACGGCCACGACGGGTGACATCACCCTGACTGATCCCGGCAACAGCTTCGGCACGGTCTCGGCGTCATCGGCCGGTGCTGTCACGCTGCAGCAGACCGGCGGCATCACGGTTGGCTCGGTCGGCGCCGTCGGGGCGCTAGGTGTGCTGAACGGCATAGCCGCCGTCACCGGTGCCACCTTGACCACGAGCGGTGCGCTGGCGGTGAATGCGGCGATCAATGCCGCCGGTGCCGACGTCACCCTCACTGCCACGGCGATCACCCAGACCAGCAGTGGCGTGATCACGGCCTCGGGTCTGGCGGCGACAGCGAGCACCGGCAGCATCGACCTGACACAGGCGGCCAGCGCCGTCACCACGTTGGCGGCCGAGGCGGTCGCCGGCAGCATCGGCTTCAAGGCATCGGGGGCGTTGGCGATCGGCGCGGTCGGCGGGCTCGCTGGCGTCACGGCGTTGGCGAACGCTCAGCTCTCTGCCGGTGGCGCGGTCACGCAGAGCAACGCGGTGCAGGCCGCCGGCCTTGCGGTCACGACCACGGTGGGCGACATCACCCTGACCGGTCCCGGCAATAGCTTCGGCACGTTCGCGGCATCATCGGCTGGGGCCGTCACTCTGGAGCAGGCCGGCGGCATCACGGTTGGCTCGGTCGGCGCCGTCGGCGCGCTGGGTGTGCTGAGCGGTGTTGCCGCGGCCGCCGACGTCACCTTGACCACGAGTGGCGTGCTGGCGGTGAACGCGGCAATCAACGCCGGTGGTGCTGACGTCATCCTCGCGACCACGGCGATCACCCAGACCGGCAGTGGCGCGATCACGGCCTCGGGTCTGGCGGCGATAGCGAGCACCGGCAGCATCGACCTGACGCAAGCGGCCAGCACCGTCACCACGCTGGCCGCCGAGGCGGGGGCCGGCAGCATCGGTTTCAAGGCATCGGGGGCGCTGGCGATCGGCAGGGTCGGCACGCTCGACGGCGTTACCGCGCAAGCGAATGTCCAGCTCTCTGCCGGCGGCGCGGTCACGCAGAGCAAGGCAGTGGCGGCCGCCGGCCTTGCGGTCACGACCACGGCGGGCGACGTCACCCTGACCGATCCCGGCAACAGCTTCGGCACGGTCTCGGCGTCATCGGCCAGTGCCGTCACGCTGCAGCAGACCGGCGGCATCACCGTTGGTGCGGTCGGCGCCGTGGGGGCGCTGGGTGCGCTTTCCGGCATTTCGACGACAGTGGCAGCCAGCGTTTCATTGACCACCAGCGGCGCGCTCACCATCAACGCGGCGATCAGCGCACCGAGCGCCAGCGTGGCGCTCAGCGGCGCGACGATCACTCAGGCCGCCGTTGGCGTGATCTCGGCGGCCAGCTTGGCGGCAACCGCGACGACGGGGAACGTTGACCTGGACCAGGCGACCAACGCTGCCGCGACCTTCGCTGCCAGCGCGTCGGCCGGCACCGTCGCGTTCAAGGCGTCGAGCAGCTTTTCCATCGGTTCGGTCGCCGGGATCGACGGCATCACCGCGACGGCCACGACCCTGGTGACGACCGGCGGCAGCATCAGCCAGACCAAGGCCATCAACACAGGCACGCTCGATATCAGCACGGCCGGATCGGCAGCCGTCAACCTGAACAACAACGGCAATCTGATCGGCACGGTGCTGAGCAGCGATGGGCTGGGGTCGGGCGCGTTCACGGTCTCCGACAGCGCCGGCGGCCTGAACGTGGGCGGCATCAACGGCAACGGGGCAATCACGATCACGACGACCGGTGGCCCGTTGACCGTGGTTGGCACCGTCAGCGCGCCGGCCGACAGCATCGCGCTGGTGTCGAGTGACGGCGATGTCCTTGTGAATGCGGCCCTGAACGCGAGCACCGTGACGTTGAGAGCGGGCGGCAGCATCACTGCCACGGCCGGCGCGATCACGGCGAGCACCCTGCGGCTGGAGACCGGCACCCTCGGCGGCGTCGACATCGAGACGGCCGCGCACAAGGTCGGAACCGTGCAGACAGATGGGGCGGGCATCGGCAGCGGCGGTCTGACGTTCAAACAGAGCAACGCAGCCGGGACCGCGCTGGGCGCGATCCTCTCGGCCGGCAATGTCACGATCCGCGAAAGTGAAGGCGCCCTGACCGTCGGCGGCCTGATCAATGCCGGCGGCGGCACTGTCGTGCTTTCCGCCAAGAGCGCAATCACGCAGAACCTCGATGGCGGGATCACAGCAGGCTCCCTGCTGGCCGAAAGCACATCGGGCAATGTCAACCTGACGAACGGAACCAATACCGTCGGCACATTCGCGGCGTCGGCGGCGGCAGGGAGTGTCCTCTACCGCAGCGTCGGCACGTTCACGATCGGAACCGTCGGGACCACCGAAGGCATCACGACGGCGCCTGGCGGCCTTGTCAGCCTGACCGTCGTCTCCAAAGGCGACACGATCAACGCCGTCGGCAAGATCACCACCGGCACCCTCAACATCACGACGAACAGCGGCGACGTCACGCTCGACAACGACAACAACAGCATCGGTGGGCTCGGCGTCGTCAGCCTCGGCGCCGGCAAATTCACCTTTGTCAACAATGCCGGCAGCGTCCTCAATATCGGCGGCAACGTCAGCGCCGACGGCGGCATCGATATCACCAACAAGGGCGCTATCGCCACCACGGCCGCGATCAGTTCGATCGGCGACATCTCGCTGACATCGACCACGGGACAGGTGCAGCTTGGCGGCGCGGTGACGTCGAGCAACGGCAGCATCGCGCTGCAGTCCAACAGCACGCTGGATACCGGCGGGTCGCTGATCTCGGCTGCGAACGGCAACGTGACCCTGATCTCCGATGCCGGCACCGTGACGATCGGCGCCGGCGGCGTGCTGGTCGGCAACACCTTGACGATCAAGATCGCACCGGGGCTGCCGCTGGCGGTCACCGGCGCCATCGTCGCGCCGCGGATCGAGCTGATCGCCGATATCATCACGATCGGGGCCAACGTCGGCGATACGGCGACGACGGACATCACCCTCGGCCCGGTCAGCGCCGGCCGCGCGATCATGCTGGGTGGCAGCGGCGCGGGCCCCGGCGCGGCGCTCACCTTGAACGATGGCGCGTTGGCCTTTCTCGCCCCGGGCGCCAATCTGACGATCGGCAATGCCACGGCTGGCACGATCACGGTCCAAGGCGCGACCATCGCGAACAGCAAGCTCAGCCTGATCACCGGCGCCGGCGTCAACCAGACCGGCCTCCTGAGCATCGGTGGCGGCTCGGGGACGCTCACCATCAGCGCCGGCGGCAACGTCGACCTGACCGGTCCAGGTGTCGAGGTCAGCCAGATCGGTGGCGGCTCGAGCGGCGGCGCGTTCGATGTCGTCGCCTTCGCCGCTGGTGGGTTGACCGTCAACGCCATCACGAACAGCGGCGGCGACGTCGTCATCGTCAACAGCTCGGGCAGTGTCTCCGTCGCCGGAGCCATCAACAGCAACGGCCAGAATGTCGCCGTCCTGGCGCCTCAGGGTGCTCTGGCCATCAATGCGAGGATCACGGCGATCGGCGCCAGCGTCGGCCTGCAGGGCGCCAGCGGCATCACGCAGAGCGGGCCAGGGATCATCACCGCAGCGAACCTGCTGGCGACGACCACCGGCGCCATCGGTGCCGACATCACGCTCAATAGCGCCAACGTCATCAACGGCAATGTCACGCTCAATGCCCGCGGCGGCGATGTCAGCTTCACCGACACGACGGCGTTCACCGTTGGCGGCATCTCGTCGATCGCCTATCCGCTCTTCGGCACGCTGGTCGCGGATGTCGGCGCCGGTATCCGCACTTCCGTCAATGGCCTGACGACCTTGACCATCGGTGGCGACGTCACGCAGGCGGCCGGCGCCACGGACATCATCAGCACCGGGACGTTGACCATATCAGGCAACGGCAGCGCCAGCGTCACGCTCAGCAATGCCGCCAATGCCGTCACCGTCCTCGGCTCCGTCGCCCTCGGCGCGGGAGCTTTCGCGCTGGGCGATACGGGTGGCCTCACGATCAACGGCGCCGGCACCGCCGGCGGCGGCTACGCGGTCGGCACGAGCGGCTCGCTGGCGCAGAACGCGGCGATCGACACCAGCAGCGGCAACGGCGCCATCGTCCTGACGGCAGGCGGCTCTGTCTCGCTCGCGGCCATCGTGAATGCAGGGACCGGCTCGGTCACGCTCGATGCCGGCAGCAAGGTGACCCAGAACGCCGGCGCCATCACCGCCGCCAGCGTCGACGCGCGCGCGCAGGACAGAGTCGACCTCAATCTTGGCGGCAATGCCTTCGGTGTCATCACCGGCTCGGGCGCGCTCGGTTTCAGCGCCGTCACGACGCAGGCGCTCGCCATCGGCGCCGCAGGTGTGGGCTCGGCATCGGGCTCGGTGAGCCTGACGACGATTGGTGTCGGCAACGACATCACGCTGGCAGGCCAGATATCGGCTGCTGGAACAGCCTCGCTGCAGGCCGGCGGTGGCATCGTCGACACGGTCGCCGGGAGCATCGTAGCCACCAGCCTGCGGGCCGTGGCGACAGGCGGATCAGTCGACCTGTCGAATGCCGCCGCAGCCAACAAGGTCGGCACGATCGCCGGCTCGGCCGTCGGCGATTTCACCTATATCGACAACAACACGGCCGCCTTGGCCGTAGGGACGGTCACGACGGTCGGTGTCACCTCGACCACCGGCAATGTCACGATCAAGGCCACATCTGGCAAGTTGACAGTCAGCCAGGCGGTGCAGGGCTTCACCGGCATTTCGCTCCTGTCGGGTGGCGATTTGGCCATCGCGGCGAAGGTGACGGCCACCACAGGCGACATTGACGCAACGTCGGCAAGCGGCGCGATGACGGTAGGCGGTGCCCTGACAGCGTCGGCTGCCGGCGGCGACGTGACGTTGCAGGCCAACGGCGATCTCAACGTGACGGCGGCGGTAACAGCCAACGGGGCGGATGGACGGGTCAGCCTGACCTCCGTCGCTGGCTCGGTGGTCGAAGGTGTTGGTGGTGCCATTGCGGCCGCGCAGCTGGTGGCGCTCGCGGCAGCCAATGTCGACATCGCGCAGCTTACGAACACTGTCGGCAAGACCGGGTTTGCCGCAAAAGCGACGAACGGCTTCGTGGTGTTCAGGAATTCCGGCGCCATCGAGCTCGATCAGGTCGCCGGCGTAAGCGGCGTGACTGCCGGTGGGGCGGTGGTCATCTCGACCACCAGCGGCGACATCAGCCAGACCAGCAACGGCATCATCACAGCCGGCGCCGGCCTTGGGGTGGAGGCGCAGAACGGATCCGTGATCCTCGCCGAGGCGAACCTGATCACCGGCAACGTCGCTGTGGTCGGCACAGTCAACGGCAACGTCACGATACGGACCGTCGGCGACCTCAATGTCGGCACGGTGGGCCCGATCAACACAGCCGGCGTCGACGTGCCGTCGCTCAACGGCATAACGGCATCGACCGCTGTCGGGAAATTCGTGTCCTTGATTTCGGACACGGGTGCCATCTCGCAGAGCGCCGGGGCAACAAACAAGATCGTCGGCGGGGAGCTGCGGGCGGCGACGAGCGGCAAGGATGTGACGCTCACCAATGCCAGCAATCAGCTGGTGTCCGTGGGTGACCTCACCGGCGCGAATCTGGCAGTCGTCGATTCTGCAGGCGGCTTGTTCGTGGTCGGCACCATCGTCGCGAGTGGCCAGGTGGAGCTTGCAACAGCCGGCGGCACGCTCACCCAGACGAGCGGCACCATCACCGCCCAGTCGCTCATCGCGAGCGCCTCCAATGGCGTCGAGCTGGTCCAGGCCGGCAATGACGTTGCGACGATAGCCGGATCCTCGGGCACCGGCACGTTCCGCTATCGCGATGCGAGCGCGGTTGCCATCGGTGCGCTGACCGGCACGGGCGGCGGCGTGACCGGGGTGAGCGCAAGCGGCAAGGACATCACGATCGTCGCCGGTGACGGCAGCGCAGCCGGCGGCATCGCGGTGAATGCGATCGTCAACGCCGGTGGCGGCACCGTTCGGTTGCAGACCAGCCAGGGCGACATCACGCAGGCGACCAACGCTGCGATCACGGCAGGCGCGCTTCTCGCCAACGCTGCTAACGGCTCCGTCGACCTCGGCGGCTCGACCAATGCCGTCACCAGTGTCGCGGGCACCGCGCTGGGCAGCACCTTCACGCTGGTCGATGCCGGCGGCGTGACCGTGACGACCGTCTCGGGTGACTCGCTGACGACAGGCGCCGTCGGCATTGTCGCCAATAACGGCGACATCGTCTTGCGCAGCAGCGGTGCGATCGTGCTCACCAGCACGGTGAATGCCGCCAACGGTGATGCGACGCCCGGTGTTGGGGCAGGGAGCATCACCCTGGAAGCGACCGGCGGCAGCATCAGCCAGGCTGCGACGGCGGCGATCGTGGGCGCCAGCCTCCATGCGGTGGCATCGGGGACCGGGTTCGGCGTGACGCTGAACGCCGCGACCAACGCCTTCGGCACGATCACCGGGTCGGGCACGGCGGGCTTCAGCGTCACGTCCTCGCAGACGCTGGCTGTGGGCGCGGCCGGCGTGTCGTCGTCGGCCGGCCCGGTCAGCCTCACGGCGGCCGGCGCCGGCAGCGATCTCAATGTGACTGGCCTGGTGCAGGCAACGGCCGGCGCGGTCAGCCTGATCGCCGGCGGCAGCATCGCCGATGCGGCGTCGGGCGGCATCGTTGCCCAGGGTCTGCAGGCGGTCGCAGCCGGCTCGGTCGACCTGTCGGCGGCCGCCGCCAACCACAGTGTCGGGACGCTGGCCGGCTCGGCCGGCGGCAGCTTCTCCTACGTGTCGACGTCGTCCGTGGCGCTTGTGATCGGCACTGTCGTCGGGACGGTGGGCATAACGTCAACAAACGGCAACGTCACGGTGGCGGCCACGGGCAGCACGCTGAGCGTGAACCAGGCGGTGAGCGCCGTCTCGCCCGGTGGCAGCGTGTCCCTGGCGGCGAACGGCAATCTCAGCCTGGCGGCCGCGGTCAGCGCCAACGCCGGCAACGGCACCCTCAGCCTGACCTCGACTGCCGGCTCCATCATCTCGACGACGAAGGCGGGGATCGTTGCCGGCAACCGGGCCGTTCTGCGCGCCGGCGTCAACGTCGACCTGGCACGCGCCGGCAATGCGGTCGGCGCCGGCGGCCTGGCCGGCACGGCCAGCGGCGGGTTCTTTGTGGTGTCCAGCGGCACGGCGCTGCATGTCGACACGGTCGAAGGCGTGGCCGGCATCACGTCGCAGGGCGCCACGATCCTGACGGCGGGCGCCGGCAGCATCACCCAGAGCGCGACCGGCACGGTCACGGCCGGCGGCGGGCTCGGCGTGCGTGCCGATGGCGGCGACGTGGTGCTCGACCAGGCCAACGCGGTGGCCGGCAACGTCTTCGCCTCCGCCGTCAACGGCAGCGTGACGTTCCACAACAGCGGCGCGGTCAATGTCGGCGCCGTCAGTGCTGCGTCGGTCTCGGCCGGGCTGGTCCAGGGCAACGGCATCACGGCATCCATCGCCGCCAGCAGCTTCGTCAGCCTGCAGTCGGACAGTGGCACGATCGGGCAGGACGCGGCGGCCGGTGCCCGCATCGTGGGCGGCGAGCTGCGAGCCGCGACGAGCGGCAAGGATGTGACACTCACCAATGCCAGCAATCAGCTGGTGTCCGTGGGTGACCTCACCGGCGCGAATCTGGCAGTCGTCGATTCTGCAGGCGGCTTGCTCGTGGTCGGCACCATCGTCGCGAGTGGCCAGGTGGAGCTTGCAACAGCCGGCGGCACGCTCACCCAGACGGGCGGTACCGTTACCGCCCAATCCCTCATCGCGATCGCCTCCAATGGCGTCGAGCTGGTCCAGGCCGGCAATGACGTTGCGACGATAGCCGGATCCTCGGGCACCGGCACGTTCCGCTATCGCGATGCGAGCGCGGTTGCCATCGGTGCGCTGACCGGCACGGGCGGCGGCGTGACCGGGGTGAGCGCAAGCGGCAAGGACATCACGATCGTCGCCGGTGACGGCAGCGCAGCCGGCGGCATCGCGGTGAATGCGATCGTCAACGCCGGTGGCGGCACCGTTCGGTTGCAGACCAGCCAGGGCGACATCACGCAGGCGACCAACGCTGCGATCACGGCAGGCGCGCTTCTCGCCAACGCTGCTAACGGCTCCGTCGACCTCGGCGGCTCGACCAATGCCGTCACCAGTGTCGCGGGCACCGCGCTGGGCAGCACCTTCACGCTGGTCGATGCCGGCGGCGTGACCGTGACGACCGTCTCGGGTGACTCGCTGACGACAGGCGCCGTCGGCATTGTCGCCAATAACGGCGACATCGTCTTGCGCAGCAGCGGTGCGATCGTGCTCACCAGCACGGTGAATGCCGCCAACGGTGATGCGACGCCCGGTGTTGGGGCAGGGAGCATCACCCTGGAAGCGACCGGCGGCAGCATCAGCCAGGCTGCGACGGCGGCGATCGTGGGCGCCAGCCTCCATGCGGTGGCATCGGGGACCGGGTTCGGCGTGACGCTGAACGCCGCGACCAACGCCTTCGGCACGATCACCGGGTCGGGCACGGCGGGCTTCAGCGTCACGTCCTCGCAGACGCTGGCTGTGGGCGCGGCCGGCGTGTCGTCGTCGGCCGGCCCGGTCAGCCTCACGGCGGCCGGCGCCGGCAGCGATCTCAATGTGACTGGCCTGGTGCAGGCAACGGCCGGCGCGGTCAGCCTGATCGCCGGCGGCAGCATCGCCGATGCGGCGTCGGGCGGCATCGTTGCCCAGGGTCTGCAGGCGGTCGCAGCCGGCTCGGTCGACCTGTCGGCGGCCGCCGCCAACCACAGTGTCGGGACGCTGGCCGGCTCGGCCGGCGGCAGCTTCTCCTACGTGTCGACGTCGTCCGTGGCGCTTGTGATCGGCACTGTCGTCGGGACGGTGGGCATAACGTCAACAAACGGCAACGTCACGGTGGCGGCCACGGGCAGCACGCTGAGCGTGAACCAGGCGGTGAGCGCCGTCTCGCCCGGTGGCAGCGTGTCCCTGGCGGCGAACGGCAATCTCAGCCTGGCGGCCGCGGTCAGCGCCAACGCCGGCAACGGCACCCTCAGCCTGACCTCGACTGCCGGCTCCATCATCTCGACGACGAAGGCGGGGATCGTTGCCGGCAACCGGGCCGTTCTGCGCGCCGGCGTCAACGTCGACCTGGCACGCGCCGGCAATGCGGTCGGCGCCGGCGGCCTGGCCGGCACGGCCAGCGGCGGGTTCTTTGTGGTGTCCAGCGGCACGGCGCTGCATGTCGACACGGTCGAAGGCGTGGCCGGCATCACGTCGCAGGGCGCCACGATCCTGACGGCGGGCGCCGGCAGCATCACCCAGAGCGCGACCGGCACGGTCACGGCCGGCGGCGGGCTCGGCGTGCGTGCCGATGGCGGCGACGTGGTGCTCGACCAGGCCAACGCGGTGGCCGGCAACGTCTTCGCCTCCGCCGTCAACGGCAGCGTGACGTTCCACAACAGCGGCGCGGTCAATGTCGGCGCCGTCAGTGCTGCGTCGGTCTCGGCCGGGCTGGTCCAGGGCAACGGCATCACGGCATCCATCGCCGCCAGCAGCTTCGTCAGCCTGCAGTCGGACAGTGGCACGATCGGGCAGGACGCGGCGGCCGGTGCCCGCATCGTGGGCGGCGAGCTGCGAGCCGTGACCAGCAACCGCGACGTCACGCTGGTCAACACCAGCAACGAGCTCGAGGCGGTCGGCAACTCCAATCTCGGCGACGGCAAGCTGACGGTGTTCGACTCGACCGGCGGGTTGACCCTGAGCGCGCCGGTGATCGCCGATGGCGGCGTGATCCTGACGACCCAGGGCGCCTTC
Source organism: Vineibacter terrae (assembly GCF_008039615.1). GTDB lineage: Bacteria > Pseudomonadota > Alphaproteobacteria > Reyranellales > Reyranellaceae > Vineibacter > Vineibacter terrae. Next base: position 131,916 of record NZ_VDUZ01000009.1, read on the forward strand.
ACCCTGCCCGGCAGCATCGTCGTCGCCCACGGCGATATCTCGCTGACGTCGTTGACCGCCGGGATCAGCCTCGGCAGCACGCTGTCGGCGGTGAACGGCCAGGTGCAGCTCGTCGCCGGCGGCAGTGGCGCCATCACGCAGCTGGGCGGCACGATCACGGCCCGGTCGCTGATCGTGCGGGCGCCCGGCGATATCGAGCTGACCCAGGCCGGCAACGAGGCCGGCGTCATCGCCGGCGCCTCCGCCGCCGGCACGTTCCGCTATCGCGACGCGACGGCGGCCACCGTCGGCACGCTGGTGGATTCGACGGGCACGGCCATAAGCGGCATCACCACCGCCAATCGCGACATCACGATCGTCGGTGCCGACGACGGCGTCAGCGGCGGCATCGCCATCAACGCGGCGATCAACGCCGGCACCGGCACCGTGCGGCTGCAGACGGCCAGAGGCGACATCACGCAGGCGGCAAACGCGCCTATCACCGCGGCGGCCGTGATGGCCAATGCCCTGGACGGTTCCGTGAACCTCAGCGGCTCGACCAATACGGTCGGCATCATCGCCGGCGTCGCATTGGGCAGCACCTTCACGTTTCTGAGCAATCAGGACGTGCTCGTGACATCGGTCGGTGGCGACACGATCACGATCACCAGCACCGGCATCGTGACCCGCAACGGCGACATCGTGCTGCAAAGCAGCGGCGGGATCGCCATTGGCGGCATGCTGAACGCAGCCAACGGCAATGCCACCGGCGGCCCCGGGACGGGCAACGTCACGCTGATCGCCGGCGGCGGCAGCGTCAGCCAGACGGCGACGGCTGCGATCGTCGGCGACAGCCTGCACGTAGAGGCGGCCGGCAACGTCGACCTGGCCGCGGCCGGCAACGATGTTGCGCGACTGGCCGGCACCGCTGCGACCGGCACGTTCCGCTACCGCGACGCCAGCGCGCTTGTCATCGATACCGTCGGCGGACGCATCGGCATCACCACCAATGACCGCGACATCGGCATCCATGCTGGTGGCGACCTGACGCTCAATCAGGCGGTCGATGCGCGCGGCGCGGCTTCGGCCACCACGGCGGTCGTGCGGCTGCAGGCCACCAACGGCAACATCACGCAAAGCGCGGCGGGCAACGTGGTCGGCGGCACGCTGCTGGCCAACACGGTCGGTTCGGGCGACATCGTGCTGACCAACCACACCAACCTGCTGCAGAGTGGCGCCGGCAGCACCACCGGCAATCCGGGCTTCGTCGCCGGCACGGCAAGCGGCAACTTCCGGTTCATCAACGGCGGCGACCTGACCGTCAGCGGCGTGACGGTGGACGGCGACGCCGGCCTGGGCATCAACGGTGCCACCGGCGTGACGGCCGGCACCGGCCGGCTGGTGGACCTCGGTGTCTCGGCCGGCGATCTCAGCATCCTGGGACCCGTCAGCGCCAATGAAGGCATGATCCTGTATCGGCGCACCGCCGGCGCGCCGACCGGCGACATCACCATCGGCGGCCCCGGCAACAATCCCGGCAACGGGGTCGGCGGCGCCTGGCTGCTGGTCGCTGATCTGACCGGATCATCGTCGCAGGCGCTGACCGGGCTCACCGAATCGGGTGCCGGCAGCATGGGGGCGCCGAGGGGCCTGTTCACGACGCCGACGCCACCGACGACGCTTGGTCCTACCGGCCTGGGCGGGCCCAACAGCGGCGGCGAGCTGACCATCGGCGCAATTCAAGGCATCAACTCGACCATCTACCTCGCCGGCGGCGCCACCAGCGGTATCACGAGCACGGCGCCGGGCTTCTTCGGCGTGCTCGGCGTCTACGCGCAGGAGGGCGCGCGGGTGAACCTGCAGTCGATCGTGCGCGCCATCCCCAACACGACGGTGCGGCCGATCGGGCCGTTCGGGCCTAACGACCCGGGGCCTGTAGGCACGCCACCCGATGTCGTCGCGCGCGACTTCGTGCGCAAGGGCGGGCTGCCGTCGATCAACCAGCGGTTCAACAACTGCGTCATCGCCGGGCCGAGCTGCACCACGATCTACACTCAGATCGCCAACCCGCCGACGACGGCCGACGATGCGGTCATCGGCATCGCCGGCAGCTCGCTCGACGATTCCAGCATCATCCTGGTCAACCAGGGCAACGAGGAGTTCATCGAGGAGGACGACGACGAACGGCGCCGCGACGAGAAGCGATGATGCCGGGATGATGATCATGAAGCATCTGAAGGCGCATATCCGACGGTCCGGGCTGCCGATCATGGCCGGCCTGGCGGTGCTGGCTGTGATCGGCGCGGCTGGCGCGCAGCCGGCGCCGGCACAGTCCCGGCCGGGTGGCGCGCCGGCTGGCCAGACACGCGCCGGCGAGGCGTGCACCTATCATGCGATCGGCGCCGATCCGGCGATGGTGGCACGTGGCGCCTATGACATCTTCTGCGGCAAGGCGCTCGATCCGGTGGCGCGCGTCTTCCAGCTCGATGGCGCGCAGCCGGCCGGCAATCTGAGCAGCCTAGCCGCCAGCGGCCCGTGGCGCAGCTACCTGGAAGGGCGTGCCCGGTGCAGCGCCGCCTCGAGCACGACGCTGGGCGGCAGCCCCGCGGTCCTGCTGCCGTGCGCCCGCCGCTCCGGCGCCGTGCCCTATGTCGGCGTGGTGACGGTGCGGGGCGGCTTCACGTTCCTCGGCGACGGCCTGTCCACGGCCGCGCCTGCCATCGAGGCGACGATTGCCGCGCTGGGCGGCGGCGCAGCGCCAGGCGGGCGCGGCGGCTCGATCGCAGACTCGCTGGGCGGCCGCTTCGCCGCCGGCTTCGGCTCCGGCGATATCGACCGCTACCAAAGCCTGATGCGGGTGGGCGCCCGGCACAACGTCGAGGAGGACTATCAGCAGGCTGAGCGCGCCTACCGCGACGCCCTGGCGCTGCATCAGCGGCTGTTCGGGCGCGACAACCCCGATCAGGTCGATGCGCTGGTGCACCTGGCGCTGAACATCAGCAACCAGGGCCGGTTCACCGAGGCGGGCGAGCTCTACCGCCGGGCCGAGGCGCTGGTCGCCGGCGTGCAGGAGCCGCTGGTCAGGGCCCGTGTGCGCCAGTACACCGCGCAGAATCTGGCCAACCAGGGCCGGCGCGACGAGGCGCGCGCGATGCTGGACCAGGCCGAGGAGCTCTATTTCGTGAGCGCCCCCGACCTGAAGCCGCTGATGGCGCGGCAGGTCCAGCGCGAGGTCCAGGCCCCCGCCTATGGCTTCGGCGTACGCGGCCAGCAGTTCATCGATCCGCGCGGCAAGAAAGGCATGGGCCAGGATCTCGCCAGCGCCGTGACGATCAGCCCGGCGATGCAGCTTGCGGCCCAGGGCGTCGCGGAAATCTACCGTACGCGCGCGCTGCTGGCCCTGGCCGACAAGCAGCCGGACCAAAGCCGCGAGTATGCAATGCGTGCCGTCACATTGCTGGAGGGGGTCGGCATCGACCCCGGCGGCATCCGCTGGCGCGCGATCCGCATCGCCGGTCTCAGCGCCGCCTCGACCAAGGATCTGGGCACCGCCAGCGCCGATCTCAGCGATTCGGCGCGCGGGCTGGCGGCGGCCCTGCCGCAGTCCCAGCCGGCCGGCAAGACATTCCTGGAGTCGGGCGAGATCCAGCTGCAACGCGGCAACAATTCTGCGGCCCTGGCAGAGTTCCGCCGCGGGGCGCAGATCCTGCGCGCGCGGCGCAACACCGTCTCGACTGACGCGGTCCTGCCCTATCTCGATGTCCTGGCCGGCAAGGCCGGGGTATCGGAGGCGGCGACGGCGGCGGAGATGTTCGACGCGGCCCAGCTCATCAGCACCGGGGTCACCGCTGCCTATGTCGCGCAGGCGGCGGTCCGGCTGGGTGACGGCAACCAGAAGGTGCGCGAGCTGCAGGATCTGGAAACGCGCCTGACCGACCTCTTCCAGCGCCGCGACATTGCCGCCAACCGCGGCGCTGAGCTGTCGGTCCTGCAGGCGATCGATACACAGATCACCGATGCCAGCCGGGCGCGGGATGCCGCCGAGCAGGAGGTCAAGCGTATCCTGCCGAACTACTTCCAGCTCATCGAGGGGCAGGCGGCCGCCAAGGATATCATCGCCGTGCTGCGCCCGGGCGAGGGATTCCTGCAGGTGGTGCTTGGCCCCAAGCGCAGCTTCGGGTTCCTGGCCCGTGACGGCCGTGTGACGGCCTACCGGATCGCGCTGACCCTCGACGAGGCGGCGCAGATGGTGGCCAAGCTGCGCGGCGCCTTCACGCCCGACGCCCAGGGCGAGCTGCCGGCCTACGACGTCGCCTTGGCGCACGAGCTCTACAAGCGCCTGCTGGGGCCGGTGGACGGGCAGCTCAGGGCGATGCGCGAGCTGGTTGTCGCCACGAACGGCGCGCTGCAATCGCTGCCGCTGTCCATCCTGGTGCGCGAGGCGCCGCCGCCCATCACCGACGTGGCCGACTACAAGAAGGTCGCCTGGCTGATCAAGTCGCTGGCCCTGTCCTATGTGCCGGCGCCGCAGTCTCTGGTGCTGCTGCGGCGGGCCGCGGCGCGGTCGCGCGCGCCGAACCGCTACATCGGCTTCGGCGGCTTCGAGCCGCTTCCGTTGGCCACGGCGGCGCGCGTGGTGCAGGCATCGCGCACCGGTGCCGTCACGACGCGGTCCTGCGAGGGCGACGCACGGGAGCTGGCGTCGCTGCCGCCGCTGCCCCTGGCCGAGGGCGAGGTGACGCTGACGGCCAGGCAGCTGGGCAGCGGCACCGCGACCCGCCTGGGCAGGGCCTTCAGCCGTACCGCCGTGATCCGCGGCGGGCTCGAGCAATACCGTGTCGTTCACTTCGCGGCCCATGCCCTGCTGCCGACCGAGCTGCGCTGCCTGCAGCAGCCGGTGATCCTGACCGGGCAGGGCGGGACCGAGGCGCTGCTGACCGCCGCTGACGTCGCCGCCTTGCGCCTGGACGCAGATCTGGTCGTGCTGTCCGCCTGCAACACGGCCGGCCCGGATGGTCGCAGCGCCGGCGAGGCCTTTTCGGGCTTGGCCCGTTCCTTCTTCACGGCCGGCACGCGTGGCCTGATGGCGTCGCACTGGAGCGTCGCCGACGAGACGACGACGCTGATGATGGTCAACATGCTTGCCGCAATCGGCAGGGGCGGCAGCCCCACGCACGTGCTGCGCGAGACCCAGCTCGAGCTGCTGGAGAATGCGGGCAAGGGGCAGGACCCGGCGCGTTGGGCGCACCCGTTCTACTGGGCGCCCTTCGTGTTCGCAGGTTCGAGCGTGCGAACGGGAACTTGATGCGACAGATGGACCAGAACTTGATACGATAAGCGGATTTCAGGCTTGACCTTGTTTGCGCGGTAGGGCATTACTGCGAGTAATCACTCATTTTAACTTTGCGAGACGGCGAAAAATCTGGTAGAATTATTACCAATGGGAATAGCTCGATGTCGCCGTCGCTGTTCCCTTGGAGGGGAACCATGCTTCAGCAAGCCAAGCTGGCCGGTGCGCTTGTCGTGTCGGCCGTCATCGGGTCGATCGCTTTCATGCCGTCCGTGCAGGCGCAGGTTGTCGATGGCACCGGCGGCAAGGTGAGCCGCTGCGATATGTTCCGTGCCCTGGGCCGCAATCTGCCGCCTGAGTGCGGCGGCACCGGTCGGCCCGGCGGTGATACCACGCGCGGTCGCGTCGTGATCGGCACGCCCGACGCCGGCGGCAAGCCGGCCACCGCGCCGGCGGCCGCGGGAACGGCGCCAAGCGCCGCGCCGCCGCCGGCAGGTTCGTCGACGGCAGCAGGAACGCCGCCGCCGGCGGCCACGGCGCCAGCCGCGACGCAGCCTCAGGCGCCGAAGGGAATTGGGCTCGCGGTTCCGTTCGCCATCGACTCCGACCAGCTCACGCCGGAAGCCAGGCGCATCGTCGACCAGCTCGCCGAGGTGTTCAAGCTGAACCCGTCTGATCGGTTCCTCATCGAGGGCCACACCGATACGACTGGCGGTGAGGCGTACAACAGGAGCCTGTCCGAGCGCCGGGCGCAGGCCGTGATCAACTATCTCGTCAGCCAGCATGGGCTGTCGCGGGACCGCTTCGAGGGTCGGGGCCTGGGCAGCTCCAAGCTGCTGCTGCCGAATGACCCGACGAATGGTCGCAACCGTCGCGTCCAGGTGTTGAACATCGGTTCGTGACATTGGGGGGTGCTGCGCGCCGGCACACCGGCGCGCGGCGCTGAAGTATTGGGGGCTGTGAATCCGGGGCTCCGCGGAGGCTGACATGCGGCAAGGCGTGTCATGGGGCTTTTGTCGTGGCTGTGATGGCTACCGGCAGCAGCGGCCGACGCGAGGCACTGGGCGCCGCTTGCGCCGGTTGGTCCCCAGCATCGACGGCTGAGGCATCGTAATGGCCAAAGGGTCGCCGCAGGTTATTGACGTCGAAGCCCTGGCGGCGCCGCTCGAGGGTGACAATCCCTGCGGCCCGAACCTGCGGGCCGACGAATCCGACAACGCGCCGTACTACGCCTTGCGCCGGCTCCAGGGGCAGGCTCGTACGGCCGAGCGGCAGGCCGCCATGGCGGCCGTCGCGGCGGAGGAAGGTGAGGATACCGGCAGCGGCGGGACGGCGGCCCTGCGGGAGTGGAGCAGCCTTCTGGAGCTGTGCGAGAAGACGCTGCACGAGACGTCCAAGGACATCGAGGTCGTCTGCTGGATGATCGAGGCGCTGGTGCGCGAGCACGGGTTCGCGGGGCTGCGCGATGGCTTCACGCTCGCGGCCGAGCTGGTCGAGCGCTACTGGGACAACCTGAACTACGATACCGAGGACTCCGATGCCGGAGCCAAGGGCCAGCCTTTCGCCGGCCTCAACGGCACCGATCGGGAAGGCGCGCTGATCCGGCCTTTCAAGTCGGTGCCGATCACCCCGGTGGGGGACACGGGCGCCTTCGGCTTGGGCAAGTGCGAGCAGCTGCAGCGCGACAAGCAGATCGGCGAAGCCGAGACGCTGGCCCGGCAGGGCGGGGTCAACTTCTATCAGCCCCTCATGGCCGACCTGACGGCAGCCCGCGATGCCTACCAGCGCCTGACTACGTTCCTGGACGACAAGATGGGCCGCGACTCGCCCGGCTCGTCGCAGATCCGGGAGGTGTTCGAGGCGGCGGACCGGATGATCCGCACGCTCGCCGGACAGTTCCTGGCGTCGGATGAAAGCGAGGCGGCCGCGGCGGCGGGTGGCGATGGCGCGGCGGCGGATGCCGGCGGTGGTGGTGGAGGCGGTGGCGGCGGCGCGGGTGTGGCGCGGCCCGGCACGTTCAACACCCGCGAGCAGGCGCTGGAGATGTTGAACGCGGTGGCAAAATTCTTCCGCGAGCGGGAGCCGCACTCGCCCATTTCCTACGCGCTGGACTCGATGATCGAGCGCGCGCGCATGCCGCTGTTCGATCTGCTGGCCGAGCTTTTGCCGGACGAAGAAGTGCGTACGCGTGTTCTTCAGAATGCCGGAATCCGGCCGCCCAAACCGCCCGAGTAGTTCGGCGTGGCCGCCGCCCGACGCGGTGCGCGGTGAATACGGGAGTCGCGCGTGCGAGACCCGGTGTGTTATTTTTCCGTAGGGGTTCGAGGGAGGTGTTCCGATGGCTGGTTCTACACAGGAAAAGCTGGACCGCGTGCGCAAGCCGCGCGTCCATATCAAGTACGAGGTCGAGACCGAGGGCGCCCAGGTCGAGAAGGAGTTGCCGTTCGTCGTCGGCGTGATGGGCGACTTCTCGGGCGACCCCACACAAAAGCTTCCCGAGGTGCGGGATCGTAAGTTCGTCCAGATCGATCGCGACAACTTCGACAAGATCATGTCGAACATGACGCCGGGTCTGAACATGCGTGTTCAGAACAAGCTGCAAGACGACGGCAGCGAGATGGCGGTGAACCTCAAGTTCAACTCGATGGAAGACTTCGAGCCGAAGCGGATCGTCGACCAGGTCGAGCCGCTGCGTCGGCTGAAGGAGACCCGCGACAAGCTTCGTGACCTGATGACCAAGGCCGATCGCTCCGACGATCTCGAGCAGCTTCTGGAGAAGGTCCTCGCCGACGAGGAAGCCGTCAAGAAGCTGCACGACGAGATCAAGAAGCGCGGCGGGGAGGGTTGATCCATGGCTGAGACACAGGCCCAGGCACAGGGCGCCCAGGCTGCGACCGAAGAGGGCGCATCGCTTCTCGACGCAGCAATCGGCGCAACCAAGCAGACCGACGCCAACGAGGCCCAGGACCTGCTGAAGGCGCTGACCGAGCAGGCGATGGCCGGCACGGTCAAGTTCAGCAAGAACCTGAACCAGACGATCCGGCGGGCGATCGCCCTGATCGACGCCAAGATCTCCGGTCAGCTCGCCGAGATCATGCACCATGAGAAGTTCACGAAGCTCGAAGGGAGCTGGCGCGGACTGCATCACCTGGTGATGAACAGCGAGACCGGCACCAGCCTCAAGATCCGCGTGCTCAACCTGAGCAAGCGGGCGCTGCTGAACGACTTCAGCAAGGCGACCGAGTTCGACCAGAGCCTTCTGTTCAAGAAGATCTACGAGAACGAATTCGGCACGCCCGGCGGCGAGCCCTACGGCGCCCTGATCGGCGACTACGAGTTCTCGCCGCATCCCGACGACGTCGAGCTGCTGCGTGGCCTGGGCGGCGTTGCCGCGGCGTCCTTCGCCCCGTTCATCTCGGCTGCCGATCCCAAGATGTTCGAGCTCAGCGACTTCCGCGGCCTGCGGGACATCCGCGACCTCAAGAAGGGCTTCGACAGCGTGAAGTACGCCGGCTGGCGTTCGTTCCGCGACAGCGAGGACTCGCGCTTCGTGACGCTCACCATGCCTCGGGCCTTGGCGCGCCTGCCCTACGGCAAGGAGACCAAGCCGATCGAAGAGTTCGACTACGAGGAGGGTGAACCCGGCAAGGCGCTGGCGCATGAGCACTATTGCTGGATGAACTCCGCCTATGTGATGGGCGCCCGCATGACGGACTCGTTCGCCCGCAGTGGCTTCTGCACCTCGATCCGTGGCGCCGAGAACGGCGGCATGGTCCAGAACCTGCCGTCGCACACCTTCGTCAGCGATGACGGCGACCAGGACCAGAAGTGCCCGACCGAGATCGCCATCACCGACCGCCGCGAGAAGGAGCTGTCGGATCTCGGGTTCCTGCCGCTGTGCCACTACAAGAACACGGACTACGCGGTGTTCTTCGGTGCGCAGACGGTCCACCGCCCCAAGAAGTACGACAAGCCGGAGGCGACGGCCAACGAGGCGATCTCCTCGCGGCTGCCGTACATCATGGCCTCGTCGCGCTTCGCGCACTACCTGAAGATCATGGGCCGCGACAAGATCGGCTCGTTCATGGAGCGTCACGACGCCGAGAAGTGGCTGAACTCCTGGATCAACAACTACGTCAACGCCAACGTCGATGCCGGCCCGGAGATGAAGGCCCGGTATCCGCTGCGCGAAGCCCGGGTCACGGTCCAGGAAGTGCCGGGCGCGCCCGGCTCGTACTACGCCGTGGCGCATCTGCGGCCCTGGCTGCAGATGGAAGAGCTGACGACGTCGTTGCGTATGGTCGCCCGTATTCCGAAGGCCGCGGCCTGACGGAGATACAGTGACGGCACCAGAGGACGCCGTTCCCAGCGAGCACATGGACCCCGCCGGCCACTCACTGGCGGACGCTGGGCTCGTTGCCCCGATGGATCGGCAGCCGGATCTCCCGGCTGCCGATGCCGTGAGCGAGAAGGTCGCCGCGTTGACGCCGGCGCGCCGCGAGGCGCTGTGGCAGCGCAACCGCGAGACCACCTTCACGATCGACCGCCTCATCGCCGGCATCGACCGGCTTCTGTCGGTCCAGGTCGACGAGATCATCCATCATCCGCGCTTCCAGCGCCTGGAGGGATCCTGGCGCGGGCTGATCTGGCTCGTGCGCATTGCCGACGGCCTGAAAGCCGTGAAGATCCGGGTCCTCAATCTGTCGTGGCGCGAGCTGACGCGCGACCTGGAGCGCGCCATCGAGTTCGACCAGAGCGAAGCCTTCAACAAGATCTACACGCAGGAATTCGACACGCCGGGCGGCGAGCCCTACGGCCTGATCGTCGCCGACTACGAGCCGAGCAAGCACCCGAAGGATCTGGAGACGGTGCGCGCTTTCGCCGGCGTGGTGGCTGCGCCGCACGCGCCCACGGTGATGGGCTGCTCGCCGGCCATGTTCGGCATCGACCGCTTCCGCGAGCTGGTCCCCACGATCGACCTGCCGGGCATGTTCCTGCGGCCGGAGTTCGCCGGCTGGCGCTCCCTGCGCACCGGCACCGAGGATACCCGCTATCTCGGCGTGGTCTTCCCGCGCATCCTGATGCGGCTGCCCTACCGGCCGGACGGCTCGCGCGCCGATGGCTTCGTCTATCGCGAGACCGTGCATGCCGAGGATGCGCGGAACTGGCTGTGGGGTTCGGCGGCCTACGCCTTCGGCGCGGTTGTCATACGCTCCTTCGGGACCTATGGCTGGTTCGGCGACATTCGTGGCGCCGGGCGCGACCTGCCGGGCGGCGGCCTGCTCGACGACTTGCCGTTCCCGTGGTTCACCACCGATCGCCCGCGGGTCGCGCAGCGCCCGCCGGTGGAGGCCATGCTGACGGAGCGCCAGGAACGGGAGCTGGCGGAGCTCGGCTTCATTCCGCTGATGACGGCACGCCTGACAAGCTACCTTGTCTTCAATTCCAACCAGTCGGTGTGGCAGCCGACCCGCTACGACAAGCCGGCGGCACGCGCCAACGCCAAGCTGTCCTCGATGCTGCAGCAGATCCTGTGCGCATCGCGGTTCGCGCATTACATCAAGGTCATCGCGCGCGACATCATCGGCGCCTCGACGACGCCCGAGACATGCCGCGACCGCCTGTCGGCCTGGATTTTCAACTATACGATGGGAGGCGGCTCGGAGACGTCGCTGGAGATGAAGTCGCGCTATCCCCTGCAAAGCGCCCAGATCGATGTGCGCGAGCTGCCCGGCAAGCCCGGGCACTATGCCCTGATCGCGCGCCTGCAGCCCCAGTTTCAGCTCGACGAGATGGGCGCCACGTTCAACCTGATCAGCACGGTCCGCCAGCAGGCCCAGCGTGCCGCTTGACGCGCCGGCTGACGATCACGGGAGGCAATTTACATGACCACGGATGCCAAGTCGCTGTTTCGCGACGGCAAGCTTGCAGAGGCCATCGAGGCCCAGACTGCCACGGTGCGTGACAAGCCGAGCGATTCGGATGCCCGCGCCTTCCTCGCCGACCTGCTGATGCTGGTGGGCGCCTACGAGAAGGCCGACCGCCAGCTGGATGCGCTGTCGACCCAGCACACCAAGCTCGCCGTGGGCGTCGCCCTGTCGCGGCAGCTGGTGCGCGCCGCCATGGCCCGCCAGGAAGTGTTCGAGAAAGGCCGGGCGCCCGAGGTGGCGACCGAGCCCGGCCCCTGTGTCCAGGCCGCGCTGCAGGCGCTGCTGCACCTGCGCGAGGGGCGCACGCGGGAGGCGGCCGCACTGCTCAGCGAGGCCGACGAGAAGCGCACCCGCACGGCTGGCAGGCTCGGCGAAGGTGGCGCGGCGTTCGAGGACTTCCGTGACGCCGACGACCTGTGCGCCGGTTTTGTCGAGGTGATGACCAGCACCGGCAAGTATTTCTGGATCCCGATCGATCGGATCGACCTCATGGAGTTCGAGAAACCCTCCCGGCCGCGCGATATCATCTGGCGCCAATGCAAGATGGAGGTGCGGGGCGGTCCCGAAGGCGTGGTCTATGTGCCGGCGACCTATCCGATCCTTCCCGCCGACGGCGACATCGACCTGTTCCGGCTGGGCCGGACCACGGAATGGGTCGGCGGCGACGGCGAGCCGACCCGCGGCCTGGGCTTGCGCATGTTCCTGGTCGGCGACGACGGCCTGAGCATCGACGAGCTGCAGACCGTCCAGTTCGGCGCGGGATGATCCGCGGCGGAGGCTGCCATCCATGGCGCTCGACGACGATGCCCTGAGGGCGGAGCTTTCCGTCCTCGACCGCCTGATAGACGACCGGCCCGATGAGACACGGGAGCGGCCGATGACGCCGGCGCAGACCATGGCGCGCCTGCGCGAGGCGGTGCGGCGTGACCTGGAGGCGCTGCTCAACACGCGTGAGCGTTGCCGTGGCTGGCCGGCGGCCTTGAAGGAGATCGACGAGTCCGTGGTCGGCTACGGCCTGCCCGATTTCTCGGTGCTGTCGCTGCAAGGCGAGTGGCGCACCACCCTGTGCCGGCGTGTCACCGAGGTGATTCGTCGCTTCGAGCCGCGTTTGACATCGATCAGGGTGCAGTTCGACACTCGCGGCGATCGGCTGGAACGGGTCGCGCGCCTGCGCATCGAGGCGATGATGCAGGCTGACCCGGCACCCGAGCCGATCGCGTTCGATACCCAGATCGACAGCGGCACCCGGCTGATGTCGATCGCGGACAAGTGACGGCGATATGGACGACCTGCTGCCGCTCTACAATCGCGAGCTGGAGTTCCTGCGGCGCGACGCCATGCGCTTCGCCGAGGCCTACCCCAAGATCGCTGGCCGTCTGCGCCTGGGGCCGGACGTCTCGGCCGACCCGCATGTCGAGCGTCTCATCGAGGCAGTTGCGCTGCTCAACGCCCGCACCCGCCTGAAGATCGAGGACGAGTTCCCCGAGCTCACCGAGTCGGTGCTCAACACGCTCTACCCGCATTATCTCCTGCCCGTGCCGCCGATGGGCATCGCGCGGATCGATGCGGTGCCGGAGGTCACGGAGCCGCTGCGGCTGGCGCGCAGCGAGGAGCTGCAGACGGACCCGGTCGATGGCGAGCGCTGCCGCGTGCGCACCACCCAGGAGGTGACGCTGTGGCCGATCGAGATCGCCAGCACGACCTTGCAGGGCCGTCCTTTCCGGGCCCCGGTCAATCCGCGCGCATCAGGCGCGCTGGGGGTGCTGCACATGCGGCTGCGCTGCATGGGCACGAGCACCACGTTCGAGGCATTGCAGCCGGATCCGCTGCGGTTCTTCATCAACGCCCCGATGGAGCGGGCGCTGCCGCTCTACGAGCTGATCATGAACCGGCTGGTGGGCATCGCGGTGTCGGAAGGACCCGACGACACGCGGCCGGTATTCCTGGCGCCCAGCGCCGTGCGGCCGATCGGCTTCGGGCGTGACGAGGCGATGCTGCCCTATCCGGCGCGCTCGTTCTCGGGCTACCGGATCCTCAGCGAATACTTTGCCCTGCCGCAGAAGTTCCTGTTCTTCGAGGTCAGCGGCCTGGGTGCGCGGTGCATGGCCGGCGCCGGCCGCGAGCTCGACCTGTTCTTCTATCTCAGCGACACCGACAAGGACCTGGAGCGCGGCGTGGTGGCCGGCGACATGCAGCTCAACTGCGTGCCCGTCATCAACCTGTTCCGCCATCGCGCCGAGCCTGTGCGGCTGGACGGAACCCAGTTCGAGAACCGCGTCATTCCCGATGCGCGGCGCCCCGACGTGCTGGAGATCTACAGCGTCGAGCGCGTGACGGCCACGTCGCCGGACTCGGGGGAGCATACGCTCGATCCGTTCTTCGGCATTCGCCATGATTCAGCGCCGGGAAGCCGCTTCTGGCAGGCAAGCCGGCGGGCAGGGGTCGGCGCCCGTGATCGCGGGACCGAGCTGTTCCTTTCGGTGTTCAACCGCGACGCCAACGCCAACACCCCCGCCAACTGGATCGTGTCCGTCGATACCGTCTGCTTCAATCGCGACCTCGTGGCGCGGCTCTCGGGCAGCGGCGGCCAGATCCGGCTGGAGCTCGTGACGCCGGCGGCGGCGGTGCGCCAGGTCGTCATGATCACGCCGTTCACGCCCACGCGGCGCCCGCCGCTGTCGACCGGGCGCCTGTGGCGGCTGTTGTCGCATTTGTCCCTCAATCATTTGTCGATCACCGATGGCGAAGCGGGCGCCGACGCGCTGCGCGAGGTGCTGCGCCTGTATGATTGGGGCGATCGTGAAGAATCGCGCAGCCTGATTGGCGGAATTCGGTCGATCGAGAGCCGCCGGGCCTTGGCGCGGGTTCCTGTCGGGCCCTCGACCACGATCGCGCATGGGCTTGACCTCGACCTGCTGCTGGCCGCGGAGAACTACAGCGCCGGCAACGCCTATCTGCTGGCCAGCGTGCTCGAACGATTCTTCGGGCTCTACGCTGCCGTCAACGCCTTCACCCGGTTGACGGTTCGCCTCACCGGACGCACAGGGAAGCTTGCCTCATGGCCGCCGCGGACGGGCGAGAAGACCCTTCTTTGATCGAGCGCCTGCGCACCGAGCCGCAGGCGTTCGACCCGCTGCAGGCGCTCCTGATCCTGGAGCGGCACGCGGCGCACGAGGCGGCGACGGATCGTGCCGCCCGCGCGGCGCCGGTCGGACGCGATGCGCATCCGCGGCAGGAAGTCGTGCGCTTCGTATCCGAGACCGCGCTGGCGTTTCCGCCGTCGGAACTGACCTTCTATCGCGAGCAGCCCGATGCCGAGGTTCGGCTGGGCGTGTCCTTCATCGGGCTGCATGGTCCGTCGGGCGTCATGCCGCAGGCCTACAGCGAGCTGATCCAGGCACGCATCCGCGAGAAGGACACGTCGCTGGCGTCGTTCTTCGATCTGTTCCTGCATCGTTCGGCCAGCTTCTTCATGCGGGCCTGGACCAAGTATCGGCTGACGGCGCAGACACCACCCGATGAGCGGGCGCGCGACGTGCTGCCGGCCGAGGCCGGCATCAGCGGGCTGATCGACGCTTTGATCGGCTTCAGCACTGAGGGCCTGAAGGCGCGGTTGGCGACGCCGCATGCCGCGCTGCGCTTCTATGCCGGCGCGCTGGCCGGCAACCCGCGCTCGGCCGTGGTGCTGGAATCGCTGCTGTCCGACTATTTTGGCGAGTCGATCCGGGTCGATACCTTCGTGCCGCACTGGCACCGCCTGCCCCAGAGCGAGCGTACCCGGCTGGTGCCGGGCGGCTTCTGTCGGCTGGGCGACGAGGCGGTGATCGGCGAGAAGATCATGCGTCCCGAGGGCGCCTACAGGATCGAGCTGGGCCCGCTCACCTACGCGCGCTTCCGGATGTTTCTGCCCGATCGCGAGCCGCTGCGCCAGCTCGTGCACTTCGCCCGGGTGTTCACGGGCGAGGCGCTCTATTTCGACGTCCGCCTGTCCTTGAAGAAGGAGGACGTGCCGCCGCTGAAGCTGGGTGACTGGGGGGGCGGCGACGGCCCGCGCCTGGGATGGAACACCTGGGTCAGCAGCCTACCGGCCGTCAAGGACAAGGCCGACACGCTGCTGTCGTGCGATCGTGTCGCCTGATACGCGCTATCGCGATCCGCCCCGGCGTCCATTCTCCGTCTCGTAAGCCTCGGCGAAGATCTGGCCCAGCCGGCCGGCGAGCGTGTTGCCGATATCCTGGCGCAGATCGCCATAGACCTTGGCATAGCGTTCCCAGAGCGCGGCGTCGCGTGCCTGCGGCAGCAGCCGGCCGAAGAAGCCGGCCTCCTCATTGGACGCGATGGCCTCCGGGGCCAGCCGCGCGAAGACCGCATCGAGGACCGCGCGGAAGGCCGCGAGCATCGCCAGCTGGTGCGCCTCCAGGTCACGCCCGGCGTCCCATACCGCGGCCTCGCCGCGCTGGAAGCCAGGTCGCACCGAGCCGAGCAGCACCAGCATCAGCTCGCTCTCGTCGACCGAGAACTTCAGCGGATTGTTCTCGCGCGCCCCGACCACGGTCTGGGTGATGCGGAATTCGCCCTTCAGCAGCCGGCGTGCCTCCAGCAGCCGGGCGAGCGTCGACACAATGGCGCGGCTGGAGGCGCCCAGCGTGCGCATGGCCTGCACCGGGTCGAGATCGGGCGGCACCTGCTGCAGCGCGGCGCCTTCCATGAAGGCGCGCAGCAGGGCATCGCCGGTCGTCGCAGCAGCGGCCGGTCCCGGCTTGGCCGGTGGCGCGGGGGTTGGCGTGGGACGTGGCGCGGGCGCCGGCGGCGCACCCGGCTGCCACGCGGCGCCGGGGGATTGTGGCTGGGGCTGCTGCGGCTGGAACGCCGCCGACGGCGCGGCGGCCGGTCCCGATGGCGTTCCCACGGCGACGCCGGGCCGTGGCTGCGACAGGGCCGGCGCGGGCGCCGCGGGATGAGCGAAGACGTCCTCCATGACGGCGCGCTGCGGTGGTGTCGGCGCGCTGAAGAAATCGGTCCCGGGCGGGATCGGCGTGCCCCGTGCGGGCGCTTGCAGGCCGCCGCCCGGCGGTGATGGAAAGGCGGCCGACGGCGGCAAGCCGTCGGGTGTCGACTGCCGCGCCTCAGGAGCGGGGGGTGGTGCTGCGCCGAACAGGGCGGCGCTGTCCGGAACGGCCGAACGCGGGATCGCCGCTTGCTGCTGCGGGCCGGGAGCCGCGGGCTTGTCGGCTCCCTTCAGGCCGGCCAGGGCCTGCTCGATCGGATCCAAATCGGGAGGAGGCGCAGCGGGTGCCGACATCGGCTCGGCATTCCAGTCCGCCGGCAGGGCCGCGTTGACGCCCGGCCCGCTGATCTCGGGCACGGGAACGGCATCGAACCCCAGCGGCGCGGGTGCGTGATCGCGGCCGAAGCCCACCGGGTCAGGCGTGCCGAACGGGCTCGCCGGGTTGCCGAAAGGCGAGGGCCCGGCCGGCGCATTGAACGGGTCGACCGGCTTCAGGCCTGCATCGGCGCGCGGTGTGCCGCCGGCCAGCGGATTGCGGATCGCATCGGCTGATCCGAACTGGTCGCCGAAGACGGAACCGCCGCCCGGATTGGAGAACGGGTCTGTCACCATGGCGCCGGCATTCGGCACCGGATGCGCCGCCGGCCCACCCCAGTCGGCGCCGGCAGCCGGCGGGGCACCGAACGGCGCATGCGGATCGCTGGTTCCACCGAACGGCGCCGGACCGGAGCCGGGAAGCGGCCCGACCGGCACATCGAGGCCGCCGAAAGCGGCGACCGGTGCCTCGTGGTTCGCCTGAATGCCGACACCGGGCGCGACCTGGCGAGCGCCGAAATCGCCGAACAGGTCGATGTTGCGCGGGGCTTCGGCCATGCGCTCCGGCGGTGGCGGGTCGAACGGCGAGGGGCCGGATGGTGGCGGCGGTCCGGCGCCGAAATCGGCGCGTGCGAACTGGCCGACGTCGTACGGGTCGGCCAATGGCTGCACCGGTGGCGCCATCTGGAAGCCCTGCATCGCATTGCCGCCGTCGGCACAGGGTTCGACGACGATCTCGTAGTCGCCGATCTTGATCATGTCGCCGGGCGCCAGCGGACGCGCGTTGCCGCGGCCGACAAGCTGCCCGTTATGCAGCGTGCCGTTGGCCGATTCGTCTGTGACGCGCCAGATGCCGCTCTGCTCGCTGACCGTGGCGTGCTTGCGCGACACGTTGGCGGTGGAATCGGGCAGCACCCAGCCATTGTCATCACGGCGCCCGATGCTGACAGGGCCGCCGGCCAGCAGAAGAGGGGCTGGTGGAGTCTCGGTCAGCGGCGCCTTATGAACCCGAAGGCGAAGCGAGGCGGTCATGCGTCCATCTTCCGAATCCCGCAGGCAATAAGGAAACGTTCCAGCGGGCCCGGCCGGACAATAGCACAACGGCGGCAGGCCTGCGCCAGCCGGCACGTCGCGTATCACGCATCACAGCAACTCATTCCCTTGCTGCGCTCGGGGTGACAGTTTCGCCGCCGGGACTAGACGATGTCGCGGCCGATATTGCCGGCGGCGAAGGTTCGGCTGGTCACGAGATTGCGCACATAGTCCGGGCTGTTCAGCGAGCCGGTATAGCCCGGCCGCCGGTGGTCGTCCTGGTAGAGGATCACGCGGCTCTCCGGCATCCAGCCCAGCAGCGACTCCAGCCGCATCGCCGGCCCCGGGTCGATCTTGCGCTGCGGGGCATAGTCGTCATGCCCGATGATGTTGCGGATCGACGGGTAGCGCGTCACGAGCATGCTGCACAGCCGTTGCAAGGCCTTGAGCTGCTCCTCGGGAAAGATCTCCCATTCGACATTGGTGAAGTCGGGCTTCTCGACACCCTTCTTGACGATCCTGTTGTAGGCCGCTTCGCCCATCAGCGTCTTGACGTCGAGGCTCTTGGCGTTGCGATGGGCGTCGCGGACCGTGGGGAACCCGATCCGCTCGATGCCGTAAGAATCGATCAGGAGCTGCCGCTTGTTGCGCCACATGGGGCCGAGATTGCAGGTCTCGATGCCGATGCTGTGGCTGTTCAGGTTGTTGCGGTAGATGCCCCAGTTGCCGTTGCCGGCGTGATAGGCGGTGCGTGTGAGCGGCACGCCCTGCCAGATGTCGCCGCTGCGGTCGACCACGATGTGGGCCGAGACGTTGCGGGCGTTCATGGCATCGATCGACCGCTGCGCCGTCCCGGGCCCGGCGGTGAAATGGATCAAGATCACCTGTGGATCGACGAGATGTCGCCCGATATTCGTGCACCGCGACTGGCGCACGCCCTGGCCGGACAGCACGCCCGTGCGCATGTTGACGTCGAGGTCGCCGAACGCCATCGGCGGCTTGATGTCGGCGATCATGAGCTGAGCCATGGCGATCCTCGTCAGCTTTGGCCGTTGCCGCCGCGCGCGATGTCCAGGCCCTGGTTCAGGAGCTGCCGCTGGCGCTTCTCGACTTCGGGCGGCGGCGCCGAGCCGGTGGCGATCATGATCGCGCCCCAGACGGCCCGGCCGATCAGGTGCTGCGGCGGCGGCACCGCCGGCGCTTCCGGCGGTGCCATGCTGCCGCCGCTCCAGAATGCGGCAATGGCAGCCCACGAGGCCGGGCTCTGGTAGCCGGTGTCCTGGGCCTTGGCCATGGCCGCGCGCCGGTTCTCCTCCTCGGGCTTGAAGACCCAGGTCTCCGCGGCCGTCAGGGCGGCCACGTCCGGCTCCGGCAGCGTGTTGCCCCACCCGACGTAGGCGCGCGCGGCCAGGCAGGCCCACCATACGCTTTCGCGCGGGCGCAACCCCTGCGCCAGCCAGCGTATGGCGTCGGACATCAATCCCGCCTTGGTGAGCGAATCGATATAGGCCTCGGCGCTGGACGCGCTGGGCACCATCTCCTTGGCCGGGTCGGTCAGCTCGCACAGCGCCGCAACGTCCCCGACCGTCGTGGTCACAAGTTTCACGAAGGGCTGTGCCTGCTCTGCCATCGCCTCCTCCAACCGCGCCGCCCCTTGCGACCTCAGTTGATGAATATAATACCACCTTTCAGGATCAGCATGCCGCTGGCCTGTATCTGAATCATCGGCGCCTCCTCCTTCAACATCGCCTGGGCCTTGACGGTGATCATGACCGACTCGATGGTGATGCTTGCCGGGTCCATGGTGATCTTCGACTGGCCGCACTCCAGGGTGATCTTCGTGCCGGCCTTGATATGCTGGTCCAGCCCGATATCGACCTTCTCGCTCATCCCGACCTTGCGGGTGCGGTTCATCTTGACGTCTTGGTTCTGGTCGTTGCCGACGTCGAGCTTGTCGTCGTACTCGACCTCGCGCCGGAAGTTCTTGGCGGCGTGAAGCCAGATTTCCTCGCTGCCGCCCTTGTCCTCGAAGCGCAGCACGTTGGATTTCTCGCCGCTGTACTTGCTGGTGCCGCTGGCGCGGGTCCGGAAGCCGCTCTGCGTCCAGTTCGACGGCAGGTCCCAGGGATACTTGTTCTTGCCGTTGTGCACCGAGCCGATGATCAGCGGGTAGTCCGGATCGCCGTCGGTGAAGGCGACGATCACCTCGTCGTTCACCTGCGGCACATACTGGAAGCCGAACTTGGGGCCGGCGAAAGGCTGCGCGACGCGCACCCAGCACGATTCCCCCGGCCGTCGGCCGCGCGTCGCCCAATGGAACTTCACCTTGACCCGACCGTGGCTGTCCGGGTCGCCGCTGGCCTCGGCCGTCGAGACGATCGCCGTCTGCGTGCCGGCGATGACCGGCCGCGGGGTCTTGCGTGGCGGCTTCAGGGGCGTGTCCTTGGGCGCGCAGGTGAAGCTGTTGGCATACATGGGCGCGTCATCCTCGCCCGCCAGCTCCGAGGCCTCCTTGCAGGTGTGGTGGACGCGCGACGTGACCCATTCCTTGCCTTCCTCGCCTTCCGCGTAGTGGTCCTTGAGCTGGAAGAAGGAGCCTGCCGCCATGAACCGCGCCGACCCGTGTCCCGTGGCAACGACACCGCTGGTCTCGATCGCGGCCATGCGGTTCCTTGCCTTCTCGTCCTGGTCGTTGGTGTCCATATGGCCGCCGGGGAAGTCGTACACCGTCAGCGGCCCGGAGGCCGGCTTGGGCAGCACCGTGCTCGGCTTGGCGGCCGACTGCGACACCTTGAGGTAGCTGAAGTCGCCGGTCTCCCATTGTGTCGGCAGGATGCGCTGCTCCAGCTCCCAGCTGTCAAGGACATGGGTCTGCTTGTTCTTGTGGCCCAGGAAAACTGCAGGACCGAATTCGATCGGGTAGTAGCTGGTCGCCTTGTCGGTGATGTGCAGCGCGTGAGCTGACTGGGTGAATTTGTGGAAGTAGAACCAGCCTTCCTGCTCCATGAGCCGTGAGATGAACGCGAAGTCCGATTCCATGTACTGGACACAGGTTTCCCATGTGCGGCCCGGCTCGCTGGGCATTTCCGCCGGGCTGATGCCGAACTCGCTCAGCACCGAGGTGATGACATCCTTGGTCGTCATCTCCTGGAAGATGCGGCACTCCGTATTCTGCGTCAGCAGCCACAGCTTGGGAACGACATCGAAGCGGTAGCGGTAATATTTCTCGCCATCGACAAAGCTGCGTGCCAGGCCGTACTGCGAAAAGTTGGAGATGATGCCGTGGAACCACCGCTTATAGGTGCCGTCCGGCTCGCCGATCACGATGCCCGCCGGCTGGTTCAGGATGGCGGTCGGCGCGATTGTCTCCTTCGGCGAGATGGCGTCGACCCGGAACCGATACAGCTCGCTCACAGCCTCTTCGCCCGAGAACCCCTGGAGGATGAGGTCATCGTTGCCCAGAGCGGCGCACTGGATTTGCAGAAACTTCGTGTTCTGCGTGAACCTAGCCATTGCTATACCCCTCGAGCGGCACGATCAGTCCGCCGGAACGATGTCGAAGTTTCTGTCCGAACATCGTCGGGGTCAAGGAAAAACGAACGCTTCCTCACTTTTTTGTCCTCCTCCACCAAGGAAACGACTCGATGGCGCGACGTAAACCGAAATCGAACCGAATTGTCGGCATTCTGGCTGCTGCCTGGCTCGGCGTGATCTCGCATGCTGCCATCGGCCAGGCGCCGGCGCCGAAGCCTTCAACCGACCAAACATCCAAACCGGACCCGAATTCCGGCATCGACGGCTTTCGCTCCGCCAAGTTCGGCATGACCGAGGCGCAGGTGCGCGAGGCGATCAGGGCGGATTTCAAGCTCGCCGACGCGGCCATCAAGGTGACCAAGCATCCCGTCGAGCAGACGCGGGTGCTGCAGGTGGTCGTCCGCGATCTGGTCGGCAGCAGCGGCGAAGCCCAGGTCGCCTATGTCCTGGGCGTCAAGTCCAAGACCTTGATCCAGGTCAACGTCCTGTGGACCGCGGCCGATAGCGCTGCGGCGGAAACAGTGATGGGTGTTGCCAACGCGCTGCGCGATTACTTTCAGGCCGAAGTATCCCGTTTCAAGAAGGACTCCGTTACTGCCAATGCGCGCCTGCCGGACGGCAGGATCGTGGTGTTCCGTGGCGCCGACGAGAAGGGCCGGGTGATCGAGCTGATCCTGGCGGTGGCGCCGTCCTCGGCGCCGGCGGCCGGTCCGGCTGCGCCCCGGCCGGTGGGCGTGCAGCTGCGGCTGACCTACGTGCTGTCACCGGAGAACCCGGACATCCATCGAATCCGGCCGGGCAACTTCTAGGGTCTGCCGGCCGGTGGCGACGCGGCCACCGGCCAAAAGCAACGGCGCGGCCCAGGGGGCCGCGCCGCGCTCACTCTCCGATGGTGCCGGAGATCACACCTTCTGAGCCTTGGCGAGGTCGTACGCGGCGGAGTGCGGCGTCTCCTTGCCCTTCGAGTCGCGCTCGATGTACTTGTACTCGATCTTCGAGAAGGTGAAGTGGACCGAGTCCACGTCGCCGCTGCGGGCGAAGCTGCGCACCATCACGTCGGTCAGCTTGGTCTCGCGGCGCAGGTTGCTGGTGCCGTCGCCCGCGGTCTCGACCTCGGAGAACACGGCGTTCTCGAAGTGCTTGCCCGTGGCGCAGGCCTGCATGAAGACCGGCGTGGTGCGGTCGACCCGCTTCATGAACGAGATGTCCGAGAAGTCGGCCTTCGCGCCACCGGAGGCGCCGGACGCGCCACCCGCGCCGAGGCCCGCACCCATGTTCGACACCGACCAGGTGACCTCACCGATGATCTGGATCTGCTTGGTGAACTTCGCGTCCGTCACTTCACCATCAACGCCGTCAAGCTTCAGGTATGTTCTGTCTTCAGCCATTTGATCCTCCTCAAGGGCCCCTCGGCCTCCTCACGAACCGCCCGGTTAGTCCCCCGATCCCGCCAGCTCCCGGGCAGAGCCGCGTTGTTCGTTTCGCCGGGGGACAAGCTCGATATGAGCGATTACTCAATCATATACTCGAACTGTCCGGCCTTGTCCACTCCGACATGGACCTTGTGGATAACTTTTCCGTCGGCCAGCGCGCCCAGGAAGTTGCTGGACAGCTCCGGTAGCAGGGTGCGCTGGATGATCTGCTCAATGTTGCGGGCGCCGGACGCGACCTCGGTGCACCGAGCGGCGATGGTGTCGACCATCTCGTCGGCGTAGGTCATCGGCGCCTTGTAGTTTTCAGCCACCCGCTTGACGACGCGGCCGAGCTGCAGCCGGACGATCTTCTTGATGGTGGCCTCGTCCAGCGGGTAGTAGGGCACGATCGTGATACGGCCCAGGAAGGCCGGCTTGAACGTCTTCAGCAGCTCGGGATGCAGCGCCTCGTTGAGCGCGTCCGGGTTGGGCCGGGTATCGGGATCGGCGCACAGCTTGGCGATCAGGTCGGTGCCGGCGTTCGACGTCAGGATGATCACGGTATTCTTGAAGTCGATGTCGCGGCCTTCGCCGTCGCGCAGCATGCCCTTGTCGAACACCTGGTAGAACACGTCCTGCACGCCGGGATGGGCCTTCTCGACCTCGTCCAGCAGCACCACGGAGTAGGGGTGCCGGCGCACCGCCTCGGTAAGCACGCCGCCCTCGCCGTAGCCGACATAGCCCGGGGGCGAGCCGACCAGCATCGAGACCTTATGCTCCTCCTTGAACTCGCTCATGTTGATGATGGTCAGCGCCTGGTCGCCGCCATACATCTGCTCGGCCAGGGTCAGCGCCGTCTCGGTCTTGCCGGTGCCCGATGTGCCGGCGAGCATGAACACGCCCAGCGGCTTGCGCGGATCCTGCATGCGGGCGCGGGCCGTGCGCATGCCCTTGGCGATCAGCTCGAGCGCATGGTCCTGGCCGATGACGCGCTCGGCCATCTTGTCCTTGAGGCTGAGGACGGTACGGATCTGGTCGCCCATCATGCGGCCGACCGGGATGCCGGTCCAGTCGGCGACGATGGCGGCCGTCGCCTGGCCGTCGACCAGCGGCATGACCAGGGGTGTCTCACCCTGCAGGGCCTTGAGCTCGGACCATTTGGCGTCCAGCGCCGCCTTCTTGGCCGGCCGCTCGTCCTCGTTCAGCTCGCCCTCGAGGTCGGCACGCAGCTGGGTGACCTCGTCGACCAGCACCTTCTCCTTGGCCCAGCGCGCCTCCAGCGCCTTCAGCTCCTCGCGCAGGTTGGCTGCCTGCAGGTCGCCTTCGGCGATATCCGTGGCGTGGTCGCCGCCGGCCTGCTGCTCGCGCCGCAGGATGCCGAGCTTGACGTCAAGCAGCTCGATCTGACGCCGCAGGTCCTCCACGGCCGCCGGTGTCGAGGCTTGCGCCATCGCCACCCGTGCGCAGGCGGTGTCGAGCACGCTGATCGCCTTGTCCGGAAGCTGGCGGCCGGCGATGTAGCGGTTCGACAGGCGCACCGCCTCCTGCACGGCCTCGTCGAGCACGCGCACCTTGTGATGCTGCTCCATCACCGTGGCCACGCCGCGCAGCATCTCGATGCCGTTGCGCTCGTCGGGCTCCTCGACCTTGACGACCTGGAAGCGCCGCGTCAGCGCCGGGTCGCGCTCGAAGTACTTCTTGTATTCCGCCCATGTCGTGGCTGCGATGGTGCGCAGCTCGCCGCGCGCCAGGGCCGGCTTCAGCAGGTTCGCGGCGTCGCCCTGGCCGGCGGCGCCGCCGGCGCCGATCATCATGTGGGCTTCGTCGATGAACATGATGATGGGCTGCGGCGAGGCCTTCACATCCTGCAGCACGCCGTTCAGCCGGTTCTCGAACTCACCCTTCATGCCGGCGCCAGCCTGCAGCAGGCCGAGGTCGAGCACGCGGATGGCGCAGCCCTTGAGCTTGTCGGGCACGTCGTCGGCGGCGATCTTCAGGGCCAGGCCGTCGACGACCGATGTCTTGCCGACGCCGGCCTCGCCGGTGAGGATCGGGTTGTTCTGCCGGCGGCGCAGCAGGATGTCGATGCACTGGCGGATCTCGGCGTCGCGGCCCAGCACCGGGTCGAGCTTGCCGGCCTTGGCGCGCGCCGTCAGATCGGTCGTGTAGAGATCCAGCGCCCCGCTGGGGCCCTTGCGTGGCGCAGCGCCCGCGGCGGCGGCGCCGGCCTGCACGTCCGACACGGCCGCGGCGGCCCTGGCCTCGCTCGAGCCATCGGTCGCCTGATCGAAATCGCGGGCCAGCGTCTCGACCGGAATCTTCGCGAGCTGCGCCGAGGCGTTGCGCGCCGCGATCGACATCGCCTCGTCGGTCAGGATCGCGACCAGGATATGGCCGGAGCGCACCTCGTGCGCCTGCCGGTTGACCGACGCGAAGATCCAGGCGTCGCGCGCCAGGCTCACCACTTGGGGCGACAGGCCCGGCGGCCGTCCGTTGCCGGTCTTGAAACGCTCGATTGCGCGGTTGAGCTCGCCGGATAGGCGGCCAAGATCGGCTTCATAGCGCGCCAGGATCTTGGCGATGTCGCCGTCCTTGATCTCGATGAGCTTGAGCAGCCAGTGCTCTATCTCGACGTTATAGTGCGTTCGCGACATTGTCAGGCCGGCAGCGTCTTCCAGTGCCTTGCGGCATGGCGCGTTGAGCTTGCCGACTAGTGATTTCAAATCGACGGCCATTGGACTATCTCCCCAAAGCATACTGTTGGGAACGCGCTTGACACGACGGCATTACCGGCGCGTTGCAACGCGCGGCGCGCTGGTTCTCGTATTTCAAACCGACTGCTTGTCGTCCCCAATGCGAAAGCATGACCTGATTCGCCAGCAAAGTCGAGGGAATGTTCATTTCTACTAAACGCTAACGGATAATGATCGCCATCGGGTGCTGCGGGCCCCATGCCGGTTACCAGCATGGACACACCGGGCGGCCCGACATTCCCTGCCCGGGCCCGGGCAGGGAGCTATGTATGCGGCGGGGCTGCGAGCGAGGCTTCGATGGCGGCGGCGAGCTGGGCTCGCCGGTAAGGCTTGCTCAGGACCGGGAAGCGGCCCTGGCCGGCGTCGGGCCCGACGTCCTGCAGGTTTCCTGACGTCAGCAGCACGCGCAGGTCCGGATGCTGGCGCACCGCCGCTTCGGCCAGGGCCGGACCGGAAAGCAGCCCCGGCATTCGTACATCGGTGAACAGCAGATCGACGTGCTGCGCCGGGTCGCCAAGGATGCGCATGGCTTCGCTGCCATCGCGAGCCTCGATGACGGCGAAGCCCAGCCGCCGCAGGTTCTCGGCCGCGACGCGCCGCACGGCCTCGTCGTCGTCGACAGCCAGGACAACCCGCGCTCCGGAAGGGATCGGGGGCGTGCTGGCGGGTCGCTGCGTGTCTACCAATCGGGCGCCTCATATCGACAAGCTGCCACTATGGTCATCGTATCAACGCGTTCGTGTCCGCGACGGCGTCGCGGGCCTTGGCCACGCTGGCGGGACTACGAGCCGGTGTGCTCCAGCTCGGCGCACGCGGACACCTTGTCCAGCCCCTCGGGTGTCAGGAACACCCAGGACCTGCGTGCGTCGGCGGGATCCTGCTCGCGGCGGAACAGGCCGGCGTCGATCATCTGCGAGAGGCGGCGCAAGGCCGTGGCGTGGGGCGCGCCCGATGCCAGGCACAGCGCCGAGACGTGATAGGGCCGCTGCGTGGAGTGGGCGTCGAACAGCTCGAGCAGCATGATCCAGCCGGGGTCGATCTCGAACTGCGCGCCGAGGATCTTGCGCCGCCTGCCGATCGCTTCGAGCTCGCGCAGCGCCCAGGCGCGTCGCGCGTCGCTTTCCTTGCGGCTCTCCGGCCGATTTGCCGTGTCGCGGATCGGTGCCCGCACGGCTGCAACCGGCGGCAGCTCGACGAGGGTGCGGATGCGCGCAACCAGCTCGGCGATGCGCAGCGGCTTGGCGAAGAAGTCGACGGCGCCCAGTCGCAAAGCCGAGACGGTCATGGGGACATTGGCGCGCCCGGACATGAAGACGATGTGGGGCGCGGCCTGCTTGCGGTTGCGCACGGCCTTGGCGAACTCCAGGCCGCTGATCTCCGGCATCGCCACGTCAGTGAGGATCACGCGGATCGAGTCGCTGCGCTCGAGCGCGGCGATTGCCGGCGCCGCGCGCATGAACGCGCAGCAAGGGATTTTCTCCCGTGCGAAGATGTCGGCCAGCGCCTCGGTCGTCGCCCTGTCGTCGTCCACGATCATGACGAGCGGCTCTTGCAGGCGAGGCGCTGAACGTGCGCCGCCTGTACCCTCGCTCAATCGAGACTCGCCGGGTATGGACGTATTCATGACCGATCATCAATTGCGGCCAAAATGTGGCCGCAAGATCTATTATGAACTTAATCTAAACCTGCAAGGAGCGCCTCGCAAAGTCAAAGAAAAGGACAATTCATTCATTTTGAATGTGTCTGACCGCGTGCAAAATGGGTGAAGGCGCTACCATGGCGCATCTCGGCGATGTCGGGCAGCTTGGGTGATGGCACGCCGTCGGGGCGTGACGGCCGACAGCGTTGCCCGTGCGTCCTCAGGAACAATCATGACGATACGCCGGCTGTCCATTGAATCCGAGCTGAGGGTGCTGCAGGAAGCCGTGGCCTCGGCCGTGCACGAGCTGTCCCAGCCGCTCAACGTCGTCAACCTGCTGGCGGACAACGCGCTTGACGATGTCGCCACCCTGGAGGCGGCTGGTGTCGCCGATGCGGCGGTGCTGGGAGGCTTGCGGCGGCGCGTCGAAGCGATCGTGGAGCATGCGGGCAAGGCTTCCGACATCACCCGCTGGGTGCGCGCCTTTGCTGTCGGGATTGGCGAGGAGGCGACGGTTTTTGATCCCGGTGCGGTGATCGATCGGGTCGCCGGTATATTCGGAAACGACTTGCGCGTCGCTGGCGTCGACCTCGGCGTTGACACCACCTCGGCCGGCGGCGACCTGGTTGTCGGCAACGAGGCACTGTTCGGCTTCGCGCTGACGGAAGCCATCCTGTGGATGGCACGCGAGCCGGGGCAGCCTGCAGTCGTGGACACAATGGCCGAGGCGCCGCTTCGGCAGCTCGTGGTTCGCTGCATGACGGACCCGTCATCGGCCGTCGTGGCCGTGACGGTCGGCAGCGAGCTGCCGGCACCGGCCGGCGATCAGGTTGAAGACGGGGAGGGCCGGCGCGGGCTGGCGTCGGAGCCGGACGAGGCTGTCGCGGTGGCCTTGCCGCTTCTTGCGCGCGCCGGACAAGGCGCGGGCGCGAGCCTCGTGATGACCCGGAAGGACCGCAGCGTCCGCATCACCTTGTCGCTGCCGTTGTCCTGATCCGATGGTTCGGGCGAACCGAAATGGGCGATCGCCCGGCGTAGCCGGGCGACGCCGCGGGCACGTCAATGGACGATGCTGACCTGGGAAACGATCTTGCTCACCATCTCGATAGCGCGGTCCGTCAGCGCCACCCAGATGCGCCGCGCATCCTTGGGGTCGCGCTCCTTCACGACATAGCCGTCCGCCATGAGGTCGCTCAGGCGACGCAGCGCGCTCGTCTGAGGCACACCCGATGCGGCGCACAGGGCCGAGACAGGAACCTGCTGGCCGCTCAGTCGGGCATGCATCAGCTCCATCAGCATGTTCCAGCCAGGCTCATCGCTGAACCGTGCGCCCATGACCCGCTCGCGCGCCAGGCGATAGCGGCGCTCCTGCATCAGCCAGCGCGCCTGCGCTGCCAGCGCGTCATCGGTCTTGCTCGGAGCTTCGGCCGGCGCCGGTGCGGGTGCCGCCACGGCCGGTGCCGAGAGGAGCTGCTCGACCCGTTGCACCACGTCGCGCGGCCGCAGCGGCTTGGTCAGGAAATCAGACGCGCCCAGGCGCAGCGCCTTGACCGCCGAGTCGACCGTCGCTTCGCCGGTCATGAACAGCAGGTGCAGCGTATGGTTCGATGCGTACGTCGCCGACACGTCGGCCGCGAAGTCGAAGCCTGACATCCCGGGCATGCGGATATCGCTGATCAGCACGCGAATGCTGTTCCATTTCGCCAGGGCTTCGCGGGCTTCCGCGACACTTGAAACGCCGCGGCTGGGGATACGATGACGGGTGAGAAATTCGGCAATCTCGGTGCTGCAGGCGGCTTCATCATCGACGATCAGAGCCACTGGAGCATCATTCGCGGACGAATGCGCGGACAGCGCGGTCATTGTTTCACCTTAATAAATGGAGGATTATTTGGTTCGCAAAACTCTGACTTATGTGAGTGGAGTCACCATATCCGGTGCAAAAGAGCCAGAACCATTTGATGCAGGCCGCTAAAAAATCCTCAGGGCGGCTGCATTTAACGTCCGATTGACGCTGGTTTGAGTTGGCAGAAGCTCAATATCTATGGGCTGGCGATGTAGTTCACCCTACATGCGGGATTTGGTTCAATCTGAACAGATCGCCGAAAGCGGGCCCGGCCGGGCGGAAGACCACCATGCTCACGGCTCGGGCAGGCTTGGTCGCCCCGCCAGCCGGGCAAGGTCGTCAGAGAGAGGTGAACGTCGCAGGGGCAATGCCCCGCGATCAGTGCACGAGGCGCAGTTGCGGCTGGGGCGCAGTCGGTTCGGATGAGAGCGACTCGGACGCGAGGGCCAGAACGGCCTCGGAATCGCCGCGGGTGGCGATCCCCAGCACCGACTTCACGAAGCGCGCCAGCGGCGCCATCGCCACCGGCGTGCGGATGACGATGACCAGCAGCCGGCCGTTGAAGTAGACCTCGTCCTTGGCGGCGCTGGCCTCGGACAGGAGGACAATCAGTGGTGGGTCAGCCGATTCCTGGAGGGCGTGGAACAGTGCGATGCCCGTCGACCCGGGGCGGCAGACGACGACACGCGCGCCGACATCCTCGATCAGCCGGACGACGGACGCATCCGACGTGGCATGCGCATCGATGTCGTGCGCCTTGAGCCATGAGACGATCTCGCTGCAGCTCGTTGGGTTGTCGTCGGCAACGACGACGGCGTTCGCCGGCATGCGAAGGATCCTCGTTTCATGCGCATTGCAGATCTAGGCGAGCGCTGGTCCTCCCTCAATCGGCAACCGATCCGCCGCGGACCGTCCATCGCCGCCGGCGCCGCTTCGGGCCAGGGTCAGTGCAGGGTCCGCGGCTGTCGGCCGACATGAAACAGGAGGCGTTCGGGCATCGTGCCGTCGTTGGGCGACGCCTCGGACCGGTCGAGCCGCGCGACGATCTGCAGGGCCGTGCGGATGAAGCGGCTGAGCGCCACCATGCGCACGGGTGCCCGCACGACGGCGATCACCGTCCGGCCATCGAAATAGACGTCGTCCCGGATCTTCGGATCCTCCGACAGGACCACCACCATAGGTGGCTCCGGCAATTCGCGGACGGTATGGCAAAAGGACAGGCCGTCGGACGTGTCGCTGCACACCACCACGCGCGGCTTCAATTCGCGGACCATGTCGAGAGCGGTCTGATCCGACGTGCCGTAGGCGCTGACATCCTGCGACTCAAGCCATTGCAGAACTTTCCCGCTCCTGATCGCTTCGTCGTCGGCGACTACCACGGCATTGCGTCGCATCCCGGTCCTCCACGGCCCAACCCGTTGTGTCTAGAGGCAGGGCGCTGGCCGCTCAATCGACATTGAATCCGGAGCGGACCTTTCGGGCTGGCACTGCAACTTCCTTCTCGCGCGGCAAAGACTGAGCGGCGGCAGGGCCGTTTCGGCGCAATCGCGAACACGCGTGCAGGCTGATAGGATCGCAGCGTGCATGGCGTTTGCGGGAGGGACATGATGAGCGGCGGCAAGAAGCCACCTTTTCGGGCCGACCATGTCGGCAGCCTGTTGCGACCGAAGGAGGTGCTGCGGGCGCGAGACGATCGCATGGCGGGGCGCATTTCTGCCGACGAGCTGCGTGCCGTCGAAGACAAGGCGATCCGCGACGTGGTGAAGATGCAGGAGGATATCGGGCTGCTGGGCGTCACCGACGGCGAGTTCCGGCGCGCCTCCTGGCACATGGACTACCTGTATCAGGTCGGCGGCGTCACCAAGACGCAGGACAATCTGAAGGTTCAGTTCCGTAACGAGCAGGGGGTGATTGAGTTCACGCCGGCGGCGCTGCGTGTCACCGGCAAGCTGAAGCTGGAGAAGTGCATCTTCGGCAACGACTTCCAGTTCCTGCAGTCGGTCGCCACCGCGACGCCGAAGCTCACGATACCGTCGCCGAGCATGATGCACTATCGCGGCGGACGGGCCGCGATCGATGCCTCGGTCTATCCCGCGATGGAGGATTTCTGGCTCGATCTCGGCAAGGCCTACGCCGAGGAGCTGGCGGCGCTGGCCCGGCTCGGCTGCTCATATGTGCAGCTCGACGACACCAGCCTGGCCTACCTGAACGATCCGGCTCAACGCCGGCACATCGCCGAGCTCGGTGGCGATGGCGAGCAGCAGCACCTGACCTATATCCGCCTGATCAATGCCGCCTTGGCCGGCAAGCCGGATGGCATGACGGTCTGCACGCATATGTGCCGCGGCAACTTCCGGTCGTCGTGGGTGGCGTCCGGCGGCTACGACCATGTCGCCGAAGCCTTGTTCGGGCAGCTCGCCGTCGATGGCTTCTTCCTGGAGTATGACGATGCGCGCTCAGGCGGCTTCGAGCCGCTGCGCTTCGTGCCGAAGGGCAAGATGGTGGTGCTGGGGCTCGTGACGACCAAGAAAGGCGCGCTGGAGAAGAAGGACGACCTCAAGCGGCGCATCGACGAGGCCGCGAAATACGTGCCGCTGGAGCAGATCTGCCTCAGCCCGCAATGCGGCTTCTCGTCGACGGTCGACGGAAATGCGCTGACCCTCGACGAGCAGATCGCCAAGCTGCGCCTGATCGTCGACACCGCGCGCGAGGTATGGGGTTAGACTCTGGCTATCGGTAGAAGGTGAGTCATGACTGTCATCCCGAGCGCCCCTTCGACAGGCTCAGGAGAGGGATCTCCTGAGCCTGTCGAAGGGGCGCTCGGGATGACAGGTGTATCAGCGACCAGCGATTCCAGGTACTACCCGGCGGCGATGGCAGCGGCCCGTGCCAGGGCGGCTTGCGGCAGCGGTCCCTTGCTCACCGCCTGCCCCGCCGCCTCCAGCTCGTCGAGCGTTGATGTGCCGACCAGCATGGTGGTCATCGCCGGGTTGGCGATGACGAAACGCAGCGCGGCCTCGATGATGCTGCCGGCATGGCCTTCGCGCACCAGGGCTTCGAACTGCCGCGCCCGACGGGCGTCGGCGGCGTAGCTCGGGCCCGAGCCGATGGGGTCGACGGCGGCCATGCCGATCGGGTGTCGTGCCTCGCTGCCGCTTAGCGCGCCGCCGGCCAGGGCACGGATGCCAATGACCCCCATGTCGGCGCGCTGCGTGCGGTCGAGCAGGCGGCCATAATCCTGGCCCGGCATGCCTTCGGGTGCGGCGTTGCCGGCTGTCGGGTTCAGCATGTTGTAGACGAGCTGCGCCGTGTCGAAGGCGCGGGCGTCGGCGACGGTGTGCAGCGCCGCCGTGTCACCCAGCGCGGTAATGCCGATGAAGCGGGTCTTGCCCTGCTGTCGCAGGCGTTCGAAGGCGGCGACAGCTTCATCCAGAACCGCGGCGACGCCGATCGTCGTGCCGTGTCCGTCGGTGGTGATCGGGTTGTGCAGCTGGAACAGATCGACATGGTCGCGGCCCAGGCGGCGCAGGCTGTCCTCCAGCGAGCGGGCCACGGCATCGCCGATCCGGCCGCGCTCGACCGGTGTCGGCAGGCGCACCTTGGTGCCCACGATGACGTCAGGCCGCAATGTCGCGAGCACCCGGCCGAGATTGCGCTCCGACTCGCCATCGCCGTACAGCGCCGCCGTATCGAAATAGTTGATGCCCAGCTCGACTGCGCGCGCGATGGCGCGCTCCTGGTCTGCGGCGCTGCCGCGCACCATAAGGCCGCCCACGGCACCGCAGCCGTAACCCAGCACCGATGTCTTCAACTCCGTCCGTCCGAGCCTGCGCAACTCCATCGTGCCCTCCCTGGGATGCGGGCATCATATGATATCGCGGCGCGGTTCCGTCAGCCCTGTGGGGGGCATTTCCGGCGGGCCATCAGAACGTCGTGTCCGTGGTCGGCTTGAGCCTGATCTGGAACCCGATGCGGGTATCGGGCTTGATTTCCTTGTCGGTGAAGTAGCGGCGTGTCACCCGCAGGCCGATCAGGAAGCACTCGTCCTCGTACTCGACCTTGCCCTGGATCTCGCGGGTTGCGCCGGCCTGGAGGTCGCGCGATCCCCATGCCGTGACGATCCAGTTCTCGTGCGGCCGCACGATGACTCCGATCCGCCCCTCGGAGCGGTTGCCCAGCGACGCCGTCGGCTGCAGGTTGTCCTGGACCTTGATATAGCCGAGGAAGCCGCGGAACTCGCGCGGCCCGGCGCTGACCAGGGCGTCGACCTGGCGAACGCGGGTCGGATTGTCCTTGTCGACACGGATGCGCCCGAACACGTCCCAGTACCGGCCAGGGCTGATCGACAGGGCGCCGATGAGGTCGGAGAGGCCCGAGCGCAGGCCGCTGCCGCTGGGGAAGGACGTGTCGCGCTGGAAGCGGAAGCTCTGGCCGACGAATACCCAGCTCGAGCCGCCGCCGGCATCGTTGAGGCCCACCTTGAAGCCGTAATTGATGCGCTGGCCGCCTTCGAGGCGATCGTCGCCGGTGGTGCGGTTGGGGCTGAACAGGTTGGTCTCGTCGAACACCTGGTCGACGGCGTCCTCGTTGGGGATCTTCCACTGCCGCCCCATGGGCGGCGCGGCGACGAAGCCCACGATCGGCTCGATCGTGAAATACGACCGCTCGCCGGCGCGGCGCATCAGGGGATAGCGCCAGTCGGCCGAGATCTGCGGGAAGATGCGAGCCTTGACGCCGGTGAACTGGTTGGCGGTGTTCTCCGGGTCGACGGCGTCGTGGACGTCATAGATGTCGCCGCGCACCGTTGCCAGCACGTTGAAGACGTGGCCGTCGCGCGTGACGTGGGTGAAATCGTAGCCGATGCGCGCCATCAGGCGGGTGCTGTCGGCACCCTCGTCCCGGAACAGGTAGCGCATGTTGGTGTCGGCGATGAAATGGCCGCCGAACGGCATCTGCTCGCCCACGAAGTTGTAGCTGGCGATCGGCAGGACATACGGTGCCTGGCGCTGCGACACGTTCGAGCGCATCTCCTGGAAGCCGTATGCGAAGATCGAGCCGTAGCTGCGGCGGTTGAACGTCTCGACCCAGGCCTTGCTGGTCAGGAACGAGCTGCTGTCGATATCGTAATAGCGCAGGTAGGTCTTGTCGGTGGCACGCTGGAGCTGCATGCCGGCGCGCCAGTTTTCGTCGAGGTTGAACTGCGAGGTCCCGAAGACATGGCCGCGCACCTCGGCTCCCTCGCGGTCGTGGAACCAGTCGCGGGTGATCGAACCCTTGAACTGGATGTCGCCTTCGTCGAAGCGCTTGCGGATGTCGCCCGACATGACCAGGCCGCGCCTCGTGAGGAAACGCGGGGAGAGCGTGATGTCGGCCGTGTCGTCGATCACGCCGTAGTACGGCAGCGTCATGCCGTAGCCGAGCTGGCCCGAGTGCTCGAAGCTGGGCGTCAGGATGCCGGAACGCCGCTTCACGCTGGGATCGGGATGCGAGAAGTAGGGCGTCCACGCCACCGGCACGCCGAAGAACTCCAGGGTGGCGTCGTAGAAGTAGATGTCCTTCTTTTCCTTGTCGTGGACGATGCGCGCCGCCTTCACCTGCCACAGCGGGGCGCGCATGGGATCGTCCTTGCAGGGATCGCAGGGCGAATACACTGCCTTCTTGATCTCGGTGATCTTGCCTTCCGTGAACTGGCCGCTGTTGCCGGCCAGTCGCGCGTCGTTGGCCAGCCGTGCCCGGATGTCGCGTGCGGCACCTTCCTTGAGGTCGCCGGTGACCTGCATCTGGTCCGCGTAGATCACCTCGCCCGTAGGCTCGACGATGCGGACATGGCCGATCGCGGTCATGATGTCGCGCTTGCGGTCGTAGACGACGCGGTCGGCCTGCAGGATGCGATCGTTCTGCGACATTTCGACGTTGCCGCTGGCGGTGACCACGTCGGTCGTGCGGTCGTAGGTGACGTCGTTGGCCTGCACGAGCACCGGCTGCTCGGTGGACGGCTTCTCGCGCGAGGGCACCACCGGCTGCTGGCGGACCCGGTCGGGGTCAGTGCGGTCGGGCTTCCTGTCCGGCCGAAGCTGGGCCGACGCGGGGACAGTCTCGAAGAACGCCAGGCCGACAACCAGGAGAATGAGCGCGCGTAGGGCAGTCACTGGCTGTCACCACCAGCGGCAGGGGGCCACGGTCTGGATAGCCTCGACTGCGTACGCGCACTGGCTCCTCCTGTCACACTGTCCCCCGGTCATCCGCTACGGCGGCGCATCATATGAAGCCGCCTGCACCAAGTCATCCATCCTTTCCAGCGCGGCATGCACAGGGCGCCGCGCCACGGCGAAGCCGGCGTCGGCTCCGCCTGCGCCGCCCGCCGGGGCTTGCGCCGGCAGGGGCATTCGGTTCCTGATGGCCGAGCTGCCCAGGAGGACCGCCGTGCCTACGATCGAACGATTGGCTTTCACCGGCCTCGAATACGTCATGCCTCCGGAAAAAGCCTTCGGCATGTCGCGGGCCGTCGGCAACCGGCGCATGGGGGGCCTGGTCGAGATCGTCACTGACCAGGGCGTGACCGGCACCGGCGAGGCCTTCGGCGATCCGCGCGTGACAAGCGCCTATTTCCAGATGATCGAGCCCTTGTTCCGCGGCCGGTCGATCTACGATTTCGACCATGTCGAAGCCGGCATCCGCAACCGGATGTACCATCTGGGCGCGCAGAACCAGCTCACCGCCTGCCTGTCGGGCATCAATCTGGCGCTGCACGACGCCATCGGCAGGACCCACGGCGTGCGCGCCTGCGACCTGATCGGCGGCTGTGGCACGGACCGCCTGCCGGTCTATGCCTCGACCGGCTTCTTCTCGAAGGACCCGACGAATCAGCTCGAGCACCAGCTGGCGGTGGTGAAAGCCCATCCGTATGCGGGCGCCAAGATCAAGATCGGGCGCGGGCCGGCCGATGATGCGGCGCGCTGCAGGCTGGCGCGCGAGATGCTCGGCGACGACGCGCTGCTGATCGTCGACGTGAACGGGAACTACACGGTCGATCTGGCGCTGGCCTGCATCCGCGCCATCGAGCGCTACGACATCCACTGGCTCGAGGAGCCGCTGCCGCCGGCCGACCTGCGGGGCTATGCCGAGCTGCGCGTCCGCTCGCCCATTCCGCTGGCGGCCGGCGAGGCGCACTATACGCTGCGCGATTTCCGGCAGCTCATCGAGGGGCGCTGTGTCGATATCGTGCAGCCGTCGATCCCCACGGTGGGCGGCCTTACAGAGGCCAAGCGCATCGCGGTGATGGCGCAGGCGGCCAACCTGAGAGTGTCGCCGCACGCCTGGGGCGGGGCCGTGGGCCTGGCGGCCGCCTTGCATCTGGTCGCCTCGCAGCCGGCCCATCCGCATGGCGACAATATTCCCTATCCGACCTTGGTCGAGTACGACATGAGCGACAACCCGTTGCGCACGCGGCTGCTGCGCACGCCGCTGGCGCTCGAGGAGGGCCACCTGCTGCTGCCGCCCGGGCCGGGGCTGGGCGTCACGCTCGACCCTGCCGTGGTCGCGCAGTACCGGGTCGAGTGAGGCAGCCTAGTCGATCGGCACGAAGATGCAGTGGCGCAGCTTGCCGTCGAGCGCCTTGGACAGATGGCCCTTGCCGCTGGTGTCCTCCACCAGGATCACCTCGCCGGCGCCGATCACGCGTGCCTCGCCGTCGCTGGCCGTGATCTGCACGCCGGCATCGAGGTTGATGATGTATTGGCGCCGCGGCGCGGGGTGCCAGTCGAGATCGTAGGTGGGCGGCACCTGGCGGAAGATGATGCCGGTGGCGGGCAGGCGCTTCGACAGCTTGCCGCCGGGCGTGTCCTCGACCCATTCCACTTCGACGTCGCGGAAATGCGATTCGCCGTCAGCATCGGCATAGAGATTGTGAACGCGCATCGCAGCAACCTCCGGCGGCTCTATTTCCTGTCGATGTTCCAGAAAGCGAAGGACGGCGCGGCCAGCATGCCGGTGACGGTCTTGCGCAACGCCGTCGGCGTGGTGAACTGGCCCAGCGGCACGTGGGTGGGATAGGTCAGCACATGGCGCTGCACGGCCTCGGCGATCGTCTTCTGCTTGTCGGGATCGGTTTCCTTGGCGTACTGATCGCGCAGCTTCTCCAGGTCCGCGTCGCACGGCCAGCCGAAGGTTGCCTTGTCGCAGGCGGCGTTGAGGAAGCTGGTGGCCACCGGATCGAGCACGTCGACCGAGCTCCATGACGTGAAGTAGGCGTGCCAGCCGCCCTGCGCCGGCGGGTCCTTCTTGGCGCGGCGCGCCACCAGGGACTGCCAGTCCATCGCCTGCAGGTCGACCTTGAAGCCGGCGCGCTCGAGCTGCGCCTTGCCGACAGTGGCGAGGTTGCTGTGGCCGCTGATGTCGGTCTGGTGCAGCAGCACGACAGGCGTGCCGTCATAGCCGGCCTCGGCCAGCATCGCCTTGGCCTTGGCGGCATCGCCGTTCAGCACATCGGCCCAGCCCGCCGTCGATTCCAGCGGCGAGCCGCAGGGGAACAGCGACTTGCATATCCGGTACCATTTGGCATCCCCGACATTGGCGTCGAGGAACTCCTTCTGGCTGAGCGCCATCAGCGCCGCGGCGCGGATCTTGGGATTGTCGAACGGCTTGTGCAGCACATTGAAGCGCATGGCGTATTGCCGACCGGCCGCGTTCACCACGCGAACCTCGATGTCCTTGCTGTCGGTCAGAAGCGGCAGCAGGTCGGGCGACAAGATCTCGATGAGGTCGATCTCGCCGCCAATCAGGGCGTTGACCTGGGTCTGCGGGTCGGGGATCCACACCCATTCGATCCGATCGACCATCGGCACCTTGCCGCCGGCCAGCCCCGACGGCGGCTCGACGCGCGGCTTGTAGCGCGGGTTCTTGACGTAGACGGCTTTCTCGCCCGGCTTCCACTGATCCTTGACGAAGATGAACGGGCCCGAGCCGGTGGCGTCGGTGATCTGGGTGTTGGGATCGGTGGCCGCCACCCGCCTGGGCATCATGAAGGGCACGTTCGAGCCCGACTTCGCGAGGCTCTGCAGCACCAGGCCGTAAGGCTCCTTGAGCGTCATGCGCAGGGTCCGCGCATCGGCGGCCGCAAGCTCGGCCACGTACGACATCAGCTTCTGGCCTACCGTGTCGCGCGCCGCCCAGCGCTTCAGCGACTGCACGCAGTCTTCCGCCGTCACCGGCGCGCCGTCGTGGAAGGCCAGGCCCTCGCGCAGCGTGAAGGTCCACACCAGCTTGTCGGGGCTGGCGTCGTAGCGCTCGACCATCTGCGGCCGCACCTGCAGCTTCTCGTCGAGCGCGAACAGCGTGTCGTAGACGAGATAGCCGTGGTGCGTGGAGATCAGCGCCGTGGTCCAGATCGGGTCCAGGATCTTGAGGTCGGAATGCATCGCCACGCGCAGCGTCTTCTGCGCCAGGGCCGGCGCCACGAGGACCGACACCACCAGTGCGGCGGTGACGAGCAGGGTGCGCAGCTGCCGGGTCAAGAGGGACGACATCGCCAGCCTCCCAGGGCGGAACGGATGGCGGAGGCTAGCCTCGTGCGATCGTCGAGTCACGGCCGCTCATGGTGCCGGACGGACTGCGCGGTGCGTTCGACACGGCCTGGGAACCGGACGCGCCGCCCGCTTCGGACTTCACCGGCGATTGCCGTGGCAGGAAGCAGGCCACGACGATGCCCAGCAGATTGCCGCAGCCGGCGATGGCGATCGCCAGCCGGTAGCCGCCGGAGAGATCATAGAGATGCCCGGCCAGCACCGGCAGCGTCACGGCCGCGGCGCACCAGGCGATGTAGAGCCGGCTGGCGATGCGGCCGTAGTCGCTGCTCGGCCAATAGGCGGCGATCGCCCCGGCGGTCGAGCCGGAGATGAAGCCGTAGCCCATGCCGATCATCGCCAGCGTCGCCAGAGACACGACGGGCGTCGGCCACAGCGTCAGCACGATGGTGCCGCTCAGCGCCAGCACATGGGCGGCAGCCATCACCACGGGCACCGGGAACTGGTCGACCAGCCAGCCGCCGCCCAGCCGCGCTGCCGCGATCGCGCCGGTGATCGCCGTGGTCGCCGCCAGCGCCATCGCGGTCGAGCCGCCATACGCGACGATCATGCCGGCCGCCTGGCTCAGCACTGTGAGGCCGGCGGCCGCGGCCAGGAAGAAGACCGTCCAGATCTGCCAGAAGATCCAGACCCGCGCCGTGCCGGCAGCCGATGACGACGTGTGCGCCGCCGCGGTCGGCAGGCGCACGCCGCCATGCATCGCGAGCGCCGTGGCTGCCAGTCCTGTCGCCGCGACGGCGGCAGCCAGGCCGGCCAGGGTCGTGTGCACATCCCAGCGGCTGAGCGCCCAGCCGAACAGCGGCGCCGCGATCATCGCGCCGGCGGGATAGAGGCTCACGATGTAGCCGTTCAGCAGCCCCAGGCGGCGGCGCACGATCAGGTTCACGCCCTGCTGCAGGAAGATGTAGGCGGCACCGCCGCAGATGCCGAACAGCACGCCATAGCCGAGCGCGAGCTGCACCAGGCTGGTCGCCGCCGCGGCCAGGGCCACGCCGACCGTGCCGCCGGCGGTGCAGCCCAGCAGCAGCACCGGCGCGCTGGCGACATGGAACAGGCGCGGCGCTAGGTTCATGCCCAGCGTGAAGCAGACGGTCGCGACGCCGAACACGGCCGACAGCTCGGAGCGGGTGGCGCCCAGCGACGCTTCGAGCGGCTTCAGGAACACGCTGAAGGCATAGAGCGACCCCATCGGCAGGTTGAGCAGGGTCGCAGCGGCGATCGCCGCCCACGCACGTTGTCGGATCATGGCACCAATCATCAAAACCAGCCGCGACGGTAGCATCCGCTTCAGCGGCCGCCGACAATTTAGTGACGACCCGCTTCGGCGGCGCGGCAAGGCGTTTGTCGCAGCGCCCGGGGGGTGCTTGACTGGGGGCAGGACGGCGCCGACCGTCGACCCAGGGAAGATCGCCATGACGCGGGAGCCGCCCGTCCATCCGCTGGCCACGGCCGCGGCGCCGGCATGCGCCGGCCCGCGGGCCGACCTGCATCCGCCGTCGTGGCAGGTGCCGTTCGGCGCCTGCGATTCGCACGCCCATGTCATCGGCGACGGCCTTGAATATCCCTTCGTGCCCGACCGCAGCTTCACGCCTCCGGCAGCGACCGAGCGGCAGTACATGCGCATGCTCGACACGCTGGGCATGACCCACGGCGTGCTTGTGCAGGTCAGCGTGCACGGCACCGACAACCGCCTGATGCTGGAGACGCTGCGCAACCATCAGCGGCGGCTGCGTGGCGTCGCCGTGGCGGCGCCTGATGTCAGCGACGCGGCGCTGCGTGACATGCACGATGCCGGCGTGCGCGGCCTGCGCCTCAACGTGTCGGTCGGCGGCGGTGTCGGATTCGAGGCGCTGGAGATGCTGGCAGCGCGCATCGCGCCCATGGGCTGGCACCTGCAGCTGCTGACCACGCCGGCGCGCCTGGTCGAGGTGGCGTCGCGCCTGCCCGGGCTGGGGGTGCCCGTGGTGATCGACCACATGGCCATGGTGCCCGCCGCTGATGGCGTCGGGCATCCGGCGTTCCAGGCGCTGCTGGCGCTGGTGAAGGATGGGCATGCCTGGGTGAAGATCTCCGGCGCCTATCGCATCAGCGCCCAGGACCGCGACTGGACCGACGTCGATCCGATGGCGCAGGCGCTTCTGGCGGCGGCGCCCGGGCGCATGCTGTGGGGCAGCGACTGGCCGCATGTGCATTTCGCCAGGCGCATGATGGGCACCGGCGAAACCCTGGCGATCCTGGGCCGCTGGATACCCGACCGGGCGCTGCGCAAGCGCGTCCTCGTCGACAACCCCACGGCGCTATACGGATTCTAACCCTTCCATCCCTTCGCGCTCCGGACGACAAGAAAAGCCGCACTATCTCACGCGTGCATCTGCTCCCAGTCGACCATGTAGTCGCGGGTCGGCGGCAGAGCGTCTATCCGGCGCGTGATCTGGATCTGGAACACCATGGTGCGCAGGTAGCGGAAATCCATCTCCGCGCCCTTGAGATAGAACTCCCACATCCGGCAGAAGCGCTCGTCATACAGCGCCGCGACCTCACAGCGGTGGCTCTGGAAGCGCTCGTGCCAGTGGCGCAGGGTCTCGGCGTAGTGCAGGCGCAGGATCTCGACGTCGCAGGCCCACAGGCCGGCGCGCTCGATCACCGGCAGGACTTCCGACAGGGCCGGCGCATAGCCGCCGGGAAAGATGTATTTGCGCAGCCAGGCGTTGGTGGTGCCCGGCCCGTCCATGCGGCCGATGGCGTGCAGCAGGGCCGCACCCTGCGGCGCCAGCAGTCGTTTCAGCGTCGCGAAGAAGGCCGGATAGTGGTTGACACCGACATGCTCGAACATGCCGATCGACACGATGCGGTCGTAGGTGCCGGCCTCCTCGCGATAGTCGCGTAGCGCGAAGCGGACGCGGTCATGCAGCCCCATCTCGCGGGCGCGCGCGTTCGAGCGCGCATGCTGCTCGGTGGAGAGGGTCAGCCCGGTGACATCGGCGCCGCATGTCCGCGCCAGGTAGAGCCCCAGCCCACCCCAGCCCGATCCGACGTCCAGCACCCGCATGCCGGGCTCGATCGCGAGCTTGGCCGCGATATGGCGCATCTTGTTGCGTTGCGCGGTCTCCAGTGAATCGTCGGCGTGCCTGAAATAGGCGCAGGAATATTGCCGCTCCGAGTCGAGAAACAGATCGTAGAGCCGGTCCGAGAGGTCGTAGTGGTGCGCCACGTTCTGTCGGGCGCGCGCGATCGGGTTGTATTGCTGCAGCCGGCGCAGGACCGGTGCGAGCCGCTCGCCCACGGCTTCCCATGGCAGGGCTGGCGCGGTATCCAGATTCAGCGACAGCACCGTCAGCAGCTCGCCCAGGGTGCAGCCCTCGGTCGTCAGCGTGCCGTCCATCCAGGCCTCGCCCAGGGCCAGCTCGGGCTCGAGCGCAAGCCGGTGGTGCAGGGTCGCGTCGTGCAGGCGCATGGTGGCGGCCGGCAGCGCGCCGGTGGCGCCGAACTCGAACGTCCGCCCCCGCGCATCGATCAGCGTGAGATGGCCGCGCCGGATCAGGCGGCGCAGCGCCCAGGCAAGCAGCATGGCGGTCTGTTCCCGAGTCCGTCGAAGCCATGGCGACCCTGTCGGCATGGCCTGACGCCCGGCTGACCGGCCAGTGGCCGGCGCGCATCATCACACGCGGACGGCGGCGGCCGGATCCCAGGCCCAGTAGCGCGCCACGGCGCCGGCATCGACACGCAGATCGGTGCCCGTGATCATGCCGGCATCGTCGGAAGCGAGGAACACGGCGGCGCGGCCGTAGTCGCTGGGCACCGGCAGCCTCTGCATCGGAATGCGGGCGCGGAAGGGCGCCATCACCCGGTCGAGATTCTCCGGCCGCTTGACGGCGCGGCCCCAGCGGGCGGCGCGCTCGAAGGATTCGGCGGGATCGGTTGCCGTCGGCGTCAGGCTGTTGACCCGGATGCCGTGGCCGACCAGCTCCATGGCGGCGGACCGCGTGAAGTTGATCAGCCCGCATTTGGCGGTGCTGTAGGCGATGTTGCCGGGCTCGCCCTGGTGCCCTGCCGTCGAGATGATATTGATCACGCTGCCGCCCGCGCCGCGCGCGATCATGGCCTTGCAGGCATGCTTGGTGAACAGGAAGGCGCCACCCAGGATGACGCCGGTCTGCCGGTTCCACTCCTCGAAGGACATGTCGATCACGCCCTTCTTGTTGAAGAACGCGGCGTTGTTCACCAGCACGTCGATCCGGCCGAACGCGGCCAGCGCTGCCGCCACCGCGTCCTTCACCTGAGCCTCGTCGGTGACGTCGCATGTGACGGCGATGGCGCGGCCGCCGGCGCCGGCGACGGCGTTGGCGCAGTCCGTGGCGTTGGCGGCGTGCGCATCGACCGCGACGATCGCTGCGCCTTCCGCCGCCAGTCCTTCGGCGATGCCGCCGCCGATATTGGGGCTTGTGCCGGTGACGATCGCGACCTTGTCCTTCAGCTTCATGGCGGCAGCCTCAGTGCGGTGGCGCGATCAGGAACGCCTTGGACGAGTTGAAGATCCAGGTGTCGACGAAGCCGGTCTGCTGCGGCTTGCGCTGCAGCGCGCTCAGCGCCCCCACCAGGCACACCCAGTTGAGGATCTCCTGCTGGCCACTGTCCTCGACCTCGGTGCCCGTGTAGTTGCGCCAGGTCTGGTAGTCGCCGGCGCACATCGCGTCGTACATCCGCTGGTCGGCCGGCGTGTCGGGATACAGGAAATGGTTCTTGGCCGTGAGGAAGGCATGCGACCAGCCCGACGAGGCCAGGAGCGCCACCCGGTAGGGCGACTCGGCCAGGATCCGCGCCGTCGCGGCACCGAGATCGAACAGGCGCCGCGGCGTCGGCGCGGGCGGGTCGAGGTCGTCGTCGCTCAGCTCGCGGTCGAAGACCGGCATGCCGCCGCGCTGGGAGATCACCCGCCGCCCGTAGCAGTTCACCGCGAAGGGCACGATCGGATAGGCAAATCCCTTGCGGCCGTAGTCGAGGTACATGACGGCGTTGGTGAAGGCGTGCCCCAGCGGGTGGTGCAGCGGCTTGTACGAATAGGCCGTGTCGAAGCCGGCCTCGATCAGGCGGCTGGCCAGCATCTTGGCAGCGGCCGGATGTCCCGGCAGGTCGAACTTCCTGTCGGTCTCGCCCCATACATTGCCCGGCGGCGGCGAGAACGTGAAGCGGTCATAGGCGTTGATG
This sequence comes from Vineibacter terrae, assembly GCF_008039615.1. Taxonomy (GTDB): domain Bacteria; phylum Pseudomonadota; class Alphaproteobacteria; order Reyranellales; family Reyranellaceae; genus Vineibacter; species Vineibacter terrae. Next base: position 175,440 of record NZ_VDUZ01000009.1, read on the forward strand.
CAGTAGGGCGGGATGATGTCCTCGCGGAAATTCTCGTACTGATCGTCGCCCCACATCAGGATGAAGTCGGGCGCGAAGGCGTCGAGCGCAGCCCGGGTCTTGTCCATCCAGCCCACCAGGTCGGCGCGGTGGCGCATGGCCGATGATGTGCCCTCGTCGTTGCCCCACTCGGCGCGCATCGGCTCGGGCCAGCCCGCCGGTGTCCGCAGCGCTGCCGGCAGCTTCGGATTCTGCAGCATGCGCTTGAGGATCCAGGACATGCGCTCGTCGGTGCCCGCCAGCGGCGGGTAGTGGGAAATCCCAAGTGCCAGGATCTCGGCCATGGTCGCTTCCTCTCGGCGGTTCTAATGCTGGCTTTCGGGGAGCGAGAGGCGCAAGCCGTCCAGGTCGTCGCTCACGTTGATCTGGCACGACAGGCGCGACCGCTCGTCGGCATGCGGGCAGAACTGCAGCATGGCTTCTTCGTTGGCGTCCTTGGCCGGCAGCCGGTCGCGCCAGTCGTCGGGGACATAGACCATGCACGTGGCGCAGGAGCAGGCGCCGCCGCAATCGGCATCGATCCCCGGCACCATGGCACGCACGGCGCCTTCCATGATGGAGAGGCCGTTGCTGATCTCGATTGTCTGTTCCTTGCCGTTGTTGTCCTGAAAAGTGATCTTGGCCATGTGCTCTTTCCTGGTGACGCTACCGTGGACGGCCTACCCTAGACGGCAAACGCCTTCATGGCGACGCGCTCGTCACCCAGGCGCGACGGGTCGGGCCGCGCCCGCGCTGCGATCAGCGCCTTGGACGCCATGAACTCCGGCATGCGGTTGACGGCGTCGACCGCGATCAGCACGCCGTCGCGCAGGTAGAAGACCGCGAACGACCGGCCGCTGTCCGGCGAGCCGCGCACGATGGCCGTGTCGTGGCCGCCCGACAGCCCCGCCATCTGCAGCTTCACGTCGTACTGGTCGGACCAGAACCACGGCGTCTCCATCGCCGGCGGCGGCCGGCCGCAGATGGAAGCCGCCGCGATCTTCGCCTGCTCCAGCGCGTTGTGCACCGACTCCAGCCGCAGGTTCTGGTCCAGCATCGGATGCAGTCGCCGGGTGCAGTCGCCGACGGCATAGACCGCCGGATCCGCCGTGCGGCACTGCGCATCGACCACGATGCCGTCCTCGACGGCAAGTCCGGCGTCGCGCGCCAGCTCGACATTGGGCGCGGCGCCCACGCCCACCACCACGAGGTCGGCTTCATGCCGCGCCTCGCCGCAGACGACATGCGTGACCCGGTCGTCGCCGGCGAAGCCGCTGACGGCCGTCCCGGTGATCACGTTCACGCCTTCCTCGCGGTGCAGCCGCTCGTAGAAGCCGGAGACGATCGGGCCGACGCCGCGTGCCATCAGCCGCGGCGCCTGCTCCAGGACGGTGACCTGCAGCTTCTGCCTGGCGGCGACCGCCGCCAGCTCCAGGCCGATATAGCCGCCACCCACGATCACCAGCCGCCGGCCCGCCGCCAGGCGGGCGCGGATCGCCTGCACGTCCTGCACCGTGCGCAGGTAGAGCACGCCGTCGAGATCGTTGCCGGCGAGCGGCAGCGCGCGCGGCCGGCTGCCCGTGGCCAGCACCAGGGTGGTGTAGGGAAGCGCCGCGCCACCGTCGATGACGACGGTGCGCGCCGACCGGTCGATGGCCACGGCGCGGGTGTCCAGCATCAGGCGGACGCCTGATTTATCGTAGAACGCGGGCGGCCTGACATAGAGGCGGTCCAGGGTGACCTCGCCGGCCAGGAACTTCTTGGACAGCGGCGGCCGCTGGTAGGGCGGATGCGGCTCCTCGCCGACAAGCGTCACGGCGCCCTTGAAGCCGTCCTGCGCCAGGCTGGCGGCGAGCTGGCCGGCGGCATGTCCTGCGCCGATGATGACAAGCGATTCGTTCACGCGTTCCTGCCTGCAAAGATGCCGAGAAAAGTTCCGGCATCGTAGCGCAATGACGATTGGTCGTGCACCCGCGTCCGATGGCACTATAACCGTGGGCCGGTCGCCGGTTCAAGATTCTAACGGATGTTTGTTATTTTTATTGACTTGAAAGGGCCTGTGCGCCAATGCCGAGCTGTTCGGCGGCGCCCGGGCGCTTTGCGACCGCGTCATGGACATGGTCGAGCGCAAGGCCGCCGAGTAGGCTGGCCGTCATCGCGCCGTGAGGGAGGAAAGCATGAGCATCGTGGCCGCCCTGCCGGACTCGTCCGGCGCCTATGCCGGCATGATCCGCGAGGACCGGGAGCGGCATCTGTTCCGCGTCGCCCGGCAGGCCTTCACCGACGAGGCCGTGCTCGAGGCGGAGCGACGGCAGATCTTCGATCGCTGCTGGCTCTATATCGGCCATGGCTCGGAGATCGCCGGCAACTGCGATTTCCTGACCCGCTCGGTCGGCGGCCGCGAGCTGATCTTCAATCGCGACCGCGGCGGCGCCGTGCATGCGTTCCTCAACACCTGCCCCCACCGCGGCGCCACGGTCGTGCGCGAGAGCAAGGGCAATGCGTTGTCGTTCCGCTGCTTCTATCACGGCTGGTCGTTCAACGTGAACGGCCGCTTCGCGTCGCGCTTCGAGGAAGGCAACTACGGCAAGGACCACTACGACGGCGGCTGCGCCGACCTCGTGCAGGTGCCGCGCCTGGAGAGCTATCGCGATTTCTGGTTCATCAATTTCGACCGCAACGCCGTGCCGCTGCCGGATTACCTGGCGCAGGCCAAGGAGTTCATCGACCTCGTGGCCGACCAGGCCGAGGCCGGCATGGAGATCATCGGCAGCGGCCAGCAATACATCATCAAGGCCAACTGGAAGCTGCTGGCCGAGAACAGCGTCGATGCCTTCCATGGACTGCCCACGCACAGCACCTATTTCGACTACCTGCAGAATGTCGGCAGCCTGCGGATGGGCAAGGGCTTCGACGCCAGCGCCAACCGCATGACCGACCTGGGCAACGGCCATGCCGTGATCGAGTACGGCTCGCCCTGGGGCCGGCCGATCGCGCGCTGGGTGCCGGCCTGGGGCGAGGAGACGCGCGACGTCGTGCAGCGCCTGCGCCAGGGGCTGATCCGGCGTTTCGGCGAGGTGCGTGGCCTGCGCATGGCCGAGACCAGCCGCAACATGATCATCTTCCCGAACCTGGTGATCAACGACATCATGGCCATCACCGTGCGCACCTTCTATCCCGAGGCGGCGGACCGCATGGCGGTTAGCGCCTGGGCGCTGGGCCCGTGCGGCGAGGATGCCGCCCTGCGCAAGCTGAGGCTGTTCAACTTCCTGGAGTTCCTGGGGCCAGGCGGCTTCGCCACGCCCGACGACCAGGAGGCGCTGGAGAATTGCCAGCGCGGCTATCGCAACATGCGCGAGGCGGGCTGGAACGACATCTCCAAGGGCATGCCGCGGGCCGGCGCCCCCAGGAACGACGACGAGGAGCAGATGCGCTGCTTCTGGCGCGAATGGCGCCGCCGCATGACGGCGGCCGCTTGAGCGGGCATGGGAGCAGGTGCGACATGAACGCCGACTCGCCGATCGCCGATGACCTGGCCATGAGCGGAAGCTGCACCCGGGCCAAGGTCGAGAACTTCCTCTATCACGAGGCCGCGCTGCTCGACGGCTGGCGCATCGAGGAATGGTTCGCGCTCTTCGCCGAGGGCGCGACCTACGAGGTGCCGCCGACGGGCGATGGCGACGAGACCGACCCGGCCACGTCGCTGTTCTATATCGCCGACGACTACGTGCGCCTGCGCGAGCGCGTCACGCGGCTGCTGAAGAAGGACGCGCATTCCGAGTTCCCGCGCTCGCGCCAACGCCACATGGTCAGCAACGTGCGCGTCACGGCGCTGGTCGACGGTGTCGCCGACGTCGCATGCAATTTCGTCACCTACCGCGCCCGGCGCGGCGTGGTCGACACCTACTACGGCCAGCATCTCTACCGGATCGACTGCAACGCGGCGCCGTGGAGGATCCGCTCCAAGCGCTCCGTGCTTGACATGGACATGCTCTATCCCGGCAAGCTCAGCATCATCATCTGACGATGGAGCGTTGCTGATGGACGGCCTGATCGACGTGCACTCGCACATCGTGCCGCGCGACCTGCCGGCCGAGCCGACGGCCGGCGGCATCGACAAGTGGCCCTGCATCCAGTGCCATAGCGCGACGGCGGCCACCGTCCTGATGGGGCGCAAGCCGTTCCGCGAGATCGACGAGCGCTCGTGGGACATCCAGCGCCGCATCGCCGACATGGACCGCGACGGCGTGTCGGCCCAGGTGCTGTCGCCGATGCCGGAGCTGCTGTCGTACTGGATCGATGCGGCGCCGGCCACCGAGCTGGCGCGCTTCATCAACGGCGCCATCGCCGAGATGGTGGCCAAGCGGCCCGACCGGTTCCACGGCCTGGGCTCCGTGCCGTTGCAGGACCCTGAGCGCGCCGCCGCCGAGCTGCTTCTGGTCAAGGAGCGCTTCGGGCTGAGCGGCGTCGAGATCGGCAGCAACATCAATGGCCGCTATCTCGGCGACCGCCGCTTCGATCCGTTCTTCGCCGCGGCGCAGGAGCTCGACCTGGCCGTCTTCGTGCATGCGCTGCATCCGCTGCAGGCGCCGCATCTGACCGCGAGCCCGGCCCTGGTGGCGCTGGCGGCGTTTCCCGTCGACACCGCCTTGTGCGCCGCCAGCCTGATCATGGACGGCGTGCTGGAGCGCTTCCCGCGGCTGCGGATCGGGTTCAGCCACGGCGGCGGCGTCCTGGCGCCCATCCTGCACCGCATGGAGAACGGCTGGCACCGCATGCGCGGCTTCGACGGCAAGCTGCCGCAGTCGCCGAAAGCCTATGCCGCGCGCTTCTTCTACGACAGCCTGGTCTACGATGCGCATTATCTTGCGCACCTGGTGACGGATGTCGCGCCCGGCCAGGTCTTCGCCGGCACCGACTATCCCTATCTCATCGAGCAGCGTGACCCCGCTGCCTTCATCGCCGGCGTCGCTGACCGGGTCGCCGGGGGCGCCACACTGTGGTCCAGCGCCGCACGGCGCTTCCTCGGGCTGGACGTTGCATGAGGCGGCTCCTATAAGATCGCGGTGGTGGGGCCGCACGGCACGTATTGCGGGCAGGTGATGCAGCAGTTCGCAAAAACCACGAAGAACGCGGTATCGAAGGCAGACAAGACAAAGGCGCGCTTGATCAACGTCGCCAAGCGCCTGGTTCAGGAGCACGGCTCCGATGTCGTGACCCTGCGCGATATCGCGGCGGCGGCCAAGATGAAGGCCGGCAGCATCTACTATCACTTCGAATCCCGGGATGAGATCATTCGCGCCGTGCTGGCCGACGGTATCGGCCGCGCCACCGTGGCGGTGACGGCAGCGATCACCGCCGCCGGCCCGCAGAGCACGCCGATCGAGCGTTTCCACGCGGCTTTGCGGGCGCATCTGAAATACACGGTCGAGGAGCATTTCTCGGCGCGGCTCAAGGCCATAAGGCGCCTGCCCAAGCGCCTGCGCGACCAGCACATGAGCCAGGAACGCGAGTACGCCGCGATCTTCACCGGCCTGCTGCGCGAAGCCCAGAAGCAGGGGGCGTTGCGCCCCGGCTACAATCTGTCGGTGGTGCGCATGCTGGCCATGGGCGCGCTCACCTGGGTTGCCGAGTGGTACGACCCGCAAGGCCCGATGTCGCTCGACGACGTGGCCGACGAGCTGATGCGCATCCTGCGCGACGGTGTCATCAAGCCCGCATAGCCGCGCCGCTCGCCCGAGCGGCCCACGCTGTCATTCCGGACGATCCACGCCGTCATCCCGAGCAGTCCCACCATTGTCATCCCGAGCGCAGCGAGGGATCTCCCGCGCATGGCGCACCGTACCTCATTTGCGGGAGATCCCTCGCTGCGCTCGGGATGACGGTTGCGCTCAAGATGACAGAACCCGGCTTGCGCTGAATTCTAACATCTGTTCTATTCGAACAAAGGTAAGTTTTCGGGGTCGAGACGTCGGGAGGCAATCATGCGCAGGCTGCGCTTCATCGATCTTGCCGCCATGGGCGGCGTGGCCATGGCGGCGGCGCCGTCGTCATCGTGGGCGGTGCAGCCCTATCCGTCGCGTCCGGTCAGGGTGGTGGTGCCGCTGGCGGCCGGCGGCAACATGGACGCCATGACCCGTCTGATCACCGAGCGGCTGGCGGCCGTGCTGGGCCAGCCGGTCATCGTCGACAACCGGCCGGGTGCGACCGGCATGATCGGCGCCAATGCCGTCGCCAAGGCGGAGCCCGACGGCCATACCGTTCTGTTCGCGATCAGCAGTGTCGTGCAGAGCATCCGCCTGCAGAAGAATCCACCCTACGCCTTGCGCGAGCTGGCGTCGGTCACGCAGCTCGCCGATCTGCCGGTCGCCTTCGGCATTGCCGAGGCGCTGGGGGCGCGCGACCTTGCGGGATTCGTCAACATGGTCAAGCAGCGGCCCGGCAAGCTGTCGTACGGCTCCTACGGCATCGGCTCCAGCGGCCACATCATCGGCGAGATGCTGAAGCGCACGGCCGGCATGAACATCGTGCATGTGCCCTACAAGGGCGAGGCGCCGGCGATCAACGACCTGCTGGGCGGGCAGGTCAGCGCCGTGTTCGGCTCGGCCGGCGGCGTGGCGCAGCATCCCGGCAAGATCCGGATGGTGGCCGTGTCGGGAGCCCGCCGCCTCACCCGCTACCCTGACGCGCCGACCTTCGACGAGGCCGGCTTTCCGCTGGGCGGGCTGACCGGATGGGCGGGCGCCTTCGTGCCGGCGTCGACGCCGGCGCCGATCATCGAGCGGCTGCGCGTCGAGATCGATCGTATCGTGCGTCTGCCGGATATTGCGGCGCGCATTCTCGATTTCGGTTTCGAGCCCATGGGCGAGACCGCGACGCCTTTCGCCGCCTTCGTGCAGGACCAATATGATCGTTGGGGCGCGGCCATCAAGGATGCCAATATCGAACCCGAATGAGGTGCGTTGATCGGAGGACGCGCGTGAAAGCCATGATGTGCCGGGCATTCGGCCCGCCGGAGTCGCTCGTGCTGCAGGAATTGCCGTCGCCGCCGCTGGCGCCGGGCCAGCTCAGGGTCGCAGTGCATGCCTGCGGCGTGAACTTCCCCGACCTGCTCATGATGCAGGGCCGCTACCAGTTCAAGCCGCCGCTGCCCTTCGCGCCTGGCGGTGAGGTCGCCGGTGTCGTGGTCGAGACGGGGCCGGATGCCACGGGCTTTCCCGTCGGCGCGCGCGTGCGCTGCTCGGTGGGCCATGGCGGCTTCGCCGATGAGGTGGTCGTCGCCGGGAAGCAGGTGGTCGCGCTCCCGGACGCGGTGGATTTCGTCACCGGTGCCGTGATGGGCGCAGCCTACGGCACGTCGCTGCACGCGCTGGCCGACCGCGCGCAGCTCGCGCCGGGCGAGAGCGTGCTGGTGCTGGGCGCGACCGGCGGCGTCGGTCTGTCGGCCGTCCAGCTCGCCAAGCTCATGGGCGCCCGGGTGCTGGCTGCCGGCGGCAGCGATGCCAAGCTGGCACAGGTCGCGGCCGCCGGGGCCGACGCCGTCGTCAACTACAACACCCAGGATCTGCGTGCCGCGATCGCAGCCTTCACCGACGGCAAGGGCGTCGACGTGGTCTACGACACCGTCGGCGGCAGCTACAGCGAGCTGGCCTTGCGGTCGACCGCCTGGCGCGGACGTTTCCTGGTCGTCGGCTTCACCGCTGGCGAGATCCCCAAGCTGGCGGCCAATCTGCTGCTGCTCAAGGGCTGCGCCGCCATCGGCGTGTTCTACGGCGACTATCTGCGGCGCGAGCCCGAGCATGGCCGCGCCGAGTTCCAGCGACTGATGGGCTGGTTCGAGTCCGGCCAGCTCAAGCCCCACATCCACCGCACCTATCCGCTGGCCGAGGCATCGGCGGCGCTGCGCGCGATGGCCGACCGCCAGGTCGTGGGCAAGATCGTGGTCGTGCCGCGCTGAGGCGGCGCGGCTCCTGCCGTCCCGATCACTGTCATCCCCTCGCTTCACGCGCGATGACCACGTTGTAGAAAATAACTACCATCTGTTAGATTTCGATTGCGCTCCCGAGGCTTGTGGCTATGTTCTGCGGCAATCAGACCCGGGAGGAAGCCATGAGCAGGGGCGTGACGCGGCGCGCGGCATTGGCAGGGGTTACCGGCGCGTCGCTGGCGGCTTGCGGCATCGGTCGCGCTGCGGCGAAGAGCTACGGCCCGGGCGTCACCGATTCGGAGATCAAGCTCGGCACCACGTCGCCCTACAGCGGCCCGGCGTCGGGCTTCGGTGTCTACGGCCAGGCGCAATCGGCCTATTTCCAGATGCTGAACGAGCAGGGCGGCGTCAATGGCCGCAAGGTCAACCTGATCTCGCTCGACAATGCCTACAACCCGCCCAAGGCCCTGGAGCAGACGCGCAAGCTGGTCGAGAGCGACAACGTGCTGGCCATCGCCGGGTTCCTCGGCACGGCGCCCAACACCTCGGTCCAGAAATACCTCAACGGCAGGAAGGTGCCGAGCCTGTTCCTCACCTCGGGCGCCGAGCGCTTCAACGATCCGAAGGAGTATCCCTGGATCGTGCCGCTCTATCCGACCTATGTCGCGCAGGGCAGCATCTTCGCGCGCTACATCCTCGACCAGAAGCCCGGCGCGAAGATCGCCGTGGTCTATCTCAATGACGATCTCGGCAAGGACTTCCTGCACGGCTTGAAGATCGGCCTGGGCGACAAGGCCAGGTCGATGATCGTGCGCGAGGTCAGCCATGAGCTGACCGATCCCAGCATCGACAGCCAGATCATCGATCTGAAGGGCGCCGGCGCCGACACGCTGATGCAGTTCACCACGTCGAAATTCGCCGCCCAGGGCATCCGCAAGGTCCACGACCTCGGCTGGAAGCCGCTGCACATCCTGGCCAGCATCGCCTCGGGCATCGGCGCGACCCTGGTTCCCGCCGGCGTCGAGCAATCCAAGGGCATCATCACGGCGCGCTGGGAGAAGCTGCCCACCGATCCGGCGACGCTGAACGACCCCGATGTCGTCGCCTACGCGGCCTTCGTGAAGAAGCACATGCCCAGCCTCAACATCGAGGACAACACGGCGGTCCCGGGCTACATCAACGCTTTCATGATCGCGCATGTCCTGCGCCGGTGCGGCGATGATCTGACACGCGAGAACGTGCTGAAGCAGGCCACCAGCCTGAAGGATGTCGCGCCGCCGATGCTGCTGCCGGGCATCACGCTCAGCAACTCGCCGCAGGATTACCTCGCCTTCCACGGCATGCAGCTGGGCCAGTTCGACGGCACACGCTGGGTGTCGATCGGCGACGTGATCAGGATCAGCGCCGCCCGGTGATGATCCCGGCGGGTGACGACGCGGCATTCCGCGAGTCGCTTGCGATGACATGAGGGCGATGTCCCGCTACGCTCGGCCTGACCGACCGAACGGGGCTGCCCATCGCCATGACCGATTTCCAGGCCGCGATTCTGCATCAGGTGGGGCAGCCCTTGGCGATCGGCCGCGTCACGATCGACCGGCTCGAGCGTGGCGACGTGCTCGTGCGCATCATGGCATCGGGCCTCTGCCATACCGATCTGGAGGTCATCGACGGATCGCTCGCTTATCCCATGCCGATCATCCTCGGGCACGAGGGCGCCGGCGTGGTCGAGGCCGTGGGTGAGGGCGTCGAGGATATCGCCGCCGGCGACCATGTCGTGGCCTCGTGGAACCCGCATTGCGGCCACTGCTTCTACTGCCGGCGCGACCAGCCGATCCTGTGCGAGCCGTTCACCTGGCATCAGCCGCGCGGGCACCTGCTCGACGGCGCCTCGCGGCTGCGCGCCGGGGCGCAGGCCGTCCACCATTTCTCGGTAGTGTCCTCGCACGCGCAGTATGCGGTGGTGCCGCGGTCCGGCGCGATCCGCGTGCCGCGCGAGATCCCGTTCGATCGCGCCTGCCTGATCGGCTGCGGCGTGATGACCGGCGTCGGGGCTGCGGTCCGCGTCGCCGCGGTCCAGGCCGGCGCGACGGTCGCCGTGATCGGCTGCGGCGCGGTCGGCCTGAATGTGATCCAGGGCGCGCGCCTGGTCGGCGCCGGCACGGTCATCGGCATCGACCGGGATGCGGCGCGCCGCGACCTGGCGCGGACCTTCGGCGCCGACCTCGCCATCGGCGCGGTGGGCGAGGACGTCGATGCCGGCGTCAAGGCGGCGACCGCGGGCCGTGGCGCCGACTACGTCTTCGAGGCCGCCGGCAGCGCCGAGGGCTTCCGGCTGGCCACCGAGATCACGCGCCCCGGCGGCCAGCTCGTGTTCCTCGGCAAGGTGAACGTGTCCCAGGACGTGTCCTTCCGCTGGGGCGCGCTGATGGGCGAGAAGAAGATCACCCGCTCGAGCTACGGCGGCGCCCGGCCGGAGCGCGACTTTCCGTGGCTGGCGCGCTGCTATCTCGACGGCAAGCTGAAGCTGGACGAGCTGATCACGGCGCGCCTGCCCCTGGCGCGCATCAACGATGGCTTCGACGCGATGCGCCGCGGCCAGACGATCCGCACCGTGGTGCAGCCCTGGGATGCGGCGGGCTCGCCTTGACGCCTATGGAAGCGCTACCATAGAGTTCGGGCGTGCCGGCGCACCGATCGATGGTGCGAGCGGATGCAGGAAACGCACAAACGAGGCATGCCGGATGCCCAAGCTTCTCTCGGACGATGCGGTCGCCGCCTATCAGCGCAACGGCTACCACTTCCCGATCGACGTGCTGACGGAGGCGGAAACTCTGGATCTGCGCCGGCGGCTGGAAGCCCATGAGGCGGGCGCTGGCGGCCCGATCCAGGGCGACCGCCGGCACAAGGCCCATCTCTACCTGACGTGGCTGAACGACCTGATCCGCCACCCGCGCATCCTCGACACCGTCGAGGACGTGCTGGGTCCCAATCTCCTGTGCTGGAGCACGAGCTTCTTCATCAAGGAGGCATCGGATGCCGGCTTCGTCTCCTGGCACCAGGACGCGACCTATTGGGGCCTGAGCTCGCCCGCCGTCATGACCGTGTGGGTCGCCTTCACGCCGGCCAACCTGCTCAACGGCTGCATGATGTTCATGCCCGGCTCGCACCGCGAGCAGCTCGAGCATCGCGATACCTTCGACAAGAACAACCTGCTGAGCCGCGGCCAGGAGATCGCCGTCAAGGTCGACGAATCCAAGGGCGTGCCCGCGATCCTCAAGCCGGGGCAGGCATCGCTGCACCACGTGCTGCTGGCGCACGGCTCGGCGCCTAACAAATCGGATGATCGCCGTATCGGCTTCGCGATCCGCTACATCCCGACCCATGTCAGCCAGGCGGTCGGCGAGAAGGACAGCGCCACCCTGGTGCGCGGCGTCGACACCTACCATCACTTCGATCATGAGGCGCGGCCGTCCGCCGACTGCGCGCCCGAGGCGCTGGCCGCCCACGCCGCCATTGTCGGCCGCCAGGTCCAGGTCCTCTACCGCGGCACCGGCCAGGAGCATTTCCGGCCGTAATCACTGTCATCCCGAGCGCCGCGAGGATCTCCCGCGAATGGCACCTCGTCCGCTTGACGCACGAGATCCTCGCTGCGCTCGGAGTCTGTGATCTTGTCCTTCCTCCGGCGGGTAGAGCCAGGGCAGCGCATATGGCTTCTGTCCTTCTGAGCGAAGCGAAGGATCCCTTGAACGATCGGTTCGCACGGAACCATCGATGACGCAAGATGCGGGCTCTCTCGACGGCTCGTGCGTGTCGACGGCTCAAGGGATCCTTCGCTTCGCTCAGGATGACAGAAGCCATGGGCGATAACCCTATCCCTCTCGGGGAAGGATGACGTCACACACTCTTGGGCCGACGCAAAATATCAAGGGGAGAGAGGCGCCATGGAAATGCTGACCGGGATCGCCCTGCTGCTGGCGTTCCTCGCCGTGGTCGTGCTGATCATCCGCGGCCAGAGTCCGGTGATCATGCTGCTGGTGCTGGCGATCGCCTGGGCGGCGATCTCCGGCATCGGCGTCAACGACATCCAGGCCAAGATCCTGCAGGGCGGCGGCGTGCAGTTCGCCAGCGCCGTCATCATCATCGTGTTCGGCGCCTGGTTCGCGCAGATCCTGATCCAGACCGGCATCGCCGAAAGCGTGATCCGCTCGGCCGTCGAGCTGGCCGGCGACCGGCCCATGGTCTCGGCCATGACCGTCACCGTGGTGACGGCGCTGCTCTTCACGTCGATGTACGGCGTCGGCGCCGCCATCGCCATCGGCGTCATCGCGCTGCCGATCATGATGAGCCAGGGCATCCCGCCGCGGCTGGCGGCGCCGGCCTTCACCATGGGCATCGGCGCCGGCACGATGGTGAACCTGGTGCAGTTCGGGACGTTCCAGAAGCTGTTTCCCGGCATCGTGTACGGCGGCCCGCACCTCACCTACTGGGCGGTCGGCGCCTGCGTCTACGTGCTGTGCGCCTGGCTGATGACCGCCATCGTGCTCAAGCGCTCGGGCGTGCGCCAGATGGCGTCGGTCGACGCCGCCGGCGCTGCGCCGGTGCGCCGGCGCACGCCATACTACACCTACATCGTGCCGATCTTCCCGGTGCTGATGATCATCATCGCGAAGTGGGAGATCATCCCGACCTTCATCCTCAGCATCGTGCTGGCGCTGGCGCTGACATGGAAGGACCGCACCGTCCAGGGCCACGTCAACCTGTTCAACAAGACCTTCTACGACGCGTTTCCGGACATCGCCACGATCGCGGCCCTGTGGACCATCTGCGGCATGATCATCGTCTGTGGCCAGATGCCCCAGGTGTCGGCGTCGCTGAAGCCGATCTTCGGCCCGATCCTGCCGCACACGCCGCTGCAGGCGGCGATCTTCTTCGGCGTGCTGGGCGGCATCGGCAGCATCTATCGCGGGCCGCTGGTGGTGATCGGCACCGGCGCCGCGGTGCTGGCGCTGGTGCTGGCCAACAACGAGCTGCCGGTGCCGCTGCTCTACTCGCTGTGGCTGGCGCCGACGGTGATGCAGGGCAGCGTCGATCCGACCAACTCCTGGACCCTGTGGACGATCGGCTACACCAAGATCTCACACGGCGACTTCCTGAAGACGGCCTTGCCGTTCGGCTGCCTCATGGTGGCGCTCAATTCCGCCATCGCCTACCTCATGCTGGCCTAGCCCGATGGACAGGAAAGCCTATCGCATCGGCATCGACGTCGGCGGCACCTTCACCAAGGCGGTGCTGATCGACAACGCCACCCATGACGTGGTCGGCCGCTATTCCGTGCTGACCACGCATGCCGATTCCCGCGGCGTCGCCAAAGGCGTGGTGGATGTCTTCCGCAACGTGCTGGAGCGCTCGCGGGTCGATCCCAAGGACGTGATCTTCCTGGCCCACAGCACGACCCAGGCCACCAACGCGCTGCTGGAAGGCGACGTCGCGCCGGTCGGCGTGATCGGCATGGCCAGCCGCGTCGAGGCCCTGCTGGCGCGCGGGCAGAGCAACATCAGGGAGATCGAGCTGGCGCCCGGTCGGTTCCTGCGGCCGGCCCATCGCTTCGTCACCACCAGCGCGCTCAGCCCGAATAGCGCGCTGGCCGCCGTCCAGGAGCTGCAGGCCGAGGGCGCCCGCGTCGTGGTCGCCACCAGCGCCTTCGGCGTCGACGACCACAGCGGCGAGGAGGCGGTGCGCGATGCCGCCGTCGGCGCCGGCGTGCCGGCGACCTGCGGTCACGAGATTTCCAAGCTCTACGGGCTGACGACCCGCACCCGCACGGCCGTGATCAACGCCAGCATCCTGCCCAAGATGATCGACACCGCCAGCATGACCGAGGCCAGCGTGCGCGAGGCCGGCATCCAGGCGCCGCTGATGATCATGCGCGGCGACGGCGGCGTCATGGATATCCAGGAGATGCGCCGCCGCCCGGCGATGACCATGCTGTCGGGGCCGGCCGCCAGCGTCGCCGGCGCACTGATGCACCTGCGCGTCTCCGACGGGATCTACTTCGAGGTCGGCGGCACCAGCACCAATATCGGCGTCATCCGCAACGGCCGGCCCACGGTCAAGTATGCCCGCGTCGGCGGCCACGAGACCTATGTCAGCTCGCTGGACGTGCGCGTGATCGGCATCGCCGGCGGCAGCATGGTGCGGGCGCGCGACGGCAAGCTGGTCGATGTCGGGCCGCGCAGCGCCCACATCGCCGGCCTGCCTTATGCCGCCTTCGCCGACCCGGCGGTGTTCGTCGACGCCGAGGTCGAGCTGTTCCAGCCCAAGTCGGACGATCCCGACGACTACGTGTCGATCCGCGTCGCCGACGGCACGCGCTATGCCATCACCAACACCTGCGCCGCCAACGTGCTGGGTTACGTCAAGCCCGGCCTGCATGCCTACGGCAATCCTGAATCGGCGCGGCGCGCGCTGGCGCCGCTGGCGGCGCTGCTGGGCTGCCCGATCGAGGAGGCCGCGCGCCAGATCCTCGACCGCGCCACGGGCAAGGCCGTGCCGATCGTGGAGCAGCTGATCGCCGAGTACGGGCTGGACCGCGACCAGGCCGTGCTGGTGGGCGAGGGCGGCGGCGCCGGCGCGCTGATCCCGTTCACCGCCGAGCGCATGAAGCTGGCCCACACCATCTCCAAGGACGCCGAGGTGATCTCCTCCATCGGCGTGGCGCTGGCGCTGGTGCGCGAGAGCGTCGAGCGGGTCATTCCCAATCCGCAGCCCGACGATCTGAAGGCGATCAAGCGCGAGGCGTTCGACGCGGTCGTGAGGCTGGGGGCCGCGGCCGAGAACGTCGAGGTCACGATCGAGGTCAACCCGCACACCCAGCGTGTGCGCGCCACTGCCATGGGCGCTTCCGAGATGCGCGCCCGCACCCGCACCAGCGCGGTCGACGAAGCCGAAGCCAAGGCCATCGGGGCGCGCTCGATGGGCCTGCCGGTCGAAGCGGTGCGCGTGGCGGCCGAGACCGACCGCATGCGCGTGATCCAGGGAACCATCACCGAGAAGTACTGGAAGATCCTGACCCGGCGGCGCCACCCGGTGCGCGCCGTGGATCTCGACGGCGTGATCCGCGTGCAGCGCGCCGATGCCAAGGTGAGCCGGGCCGAGGCGCGGCACGGGCTCGACTCGCTGAAGGCGATCTGGGAGGAGGCGACGATCTACAACGGCGACAGTGTGATCGTGCCCGACATGTTCATCATCGTGGGCGCCCAGGTCTTGGACCTCACCGGCGTCGTCGCCCTCGACCAGGCGCTGGCGGTGGCGCGGACCGAGCTCGAAGGGCTGTCTCCCGATGCCGGCGTGGTCTTCATCGCCGTCGCCGGCACGCGCCGCTGAGATGCGAGCGGCGCTGGCCGAGCTGCTGGCGCGCGCCGCGCCGGCCGCGACGCCGGTCGCTCTGGGCCTGGTGGAGCTGCAGGCCGACCGCCAGTTCCATCGCATTCCGCAAGCCGCGCGGCAGCCACTGGTCGAGGACGCGCTGGCCAGCGGCGAGCAGGCAGCCCGCGCCGGGCGCGCCGCGCATGGCACGGACGATCCTCAGGTGCTGGCCCGGCGCCTGGGCGTGCGGGTGGAAGTGGTTGCAGGCGAAGGTGGCTTCGGCAGCGTCTCGGTCTTTGCCGACTACGTGAAGCGGCCGCCCTGCATCCGTCTCTATGCCCCCGCGATCGACGCCCTGGACCGCCGCCTCGAGGCCTATCCCGACCGTGACCGCCTGGCCGCGGGCACGCGCGCGGTCTTTCTCGCGCACGAGCTCTTCCATCATGTCGAAGGGCAGCAGCCGTCGCGCGCCTTGGCGGCGCGGCACCGCGTGGCGCTGTTCGCGCTTGGCCCCTTGAAGCCCACCGTGGGCCTGGCGTCGCTGGCCGAGATCGCGGCCGGCGCCTTCGCCCAGCATCTGCTGTCGCTGCGCTACCATCCCAAGCTGCTCGATGTCGTGGCGTTGTTCGCCCGCGATCCCGATGCCGCGCGGCACATGGTCGACCGACTTTGCGTGGCGGAAGCGGGCGGTCGATAGAAGCTGACTCGGATGCGACGTCCATGCGCTGGGGCATGCCACTGCGGGCGCGTCGTCTTCCCTGGCGAGGCATTCCCGGCGTAGGCTGGGCGCAGCCGCCGATCACCGCCACGCGCCAAGCAAGCAAAATCCAGGAGGAACCATGCCCGCCATCCATCGCCGCTCGCTTCTGGCCGGCTCCGCGGCCGCGCTCGCGCTCGCCGGTGTCGCGCGCGCCGAGGACACGCCCGGCGTGACGGCCACCGAGATCCGTATCGGCAGCACCACGTCGCTCAGCGGTCCGGTGTCGGCGCTGGGGGTGCAGGCCCGGTGCCAGGAGGCCTTCTTCAGGATGGTCAACGAGCAGGGCGGCATCGCCGGCCGCAAGATCACCTACATCTACTATGACGATGGCTTCAGCCCGCCCAAGACCGTGGAGCAGGTGCGCCGCCTGATCGAGGAGGACAAGGTCGCGCTGCTATTCAACATGCTGGGCACCGCGCCCAACTCGGCGGTAGTGAAGTACATCAACCAGAAGAAGGTGCCGCACCTGTTCCTGTCGGTGAACGGCGACAAGTGGGGCGACTACAAGACCAATCCCTGGACCATGGGCTTCGCGCCGTCGGCCCGCATCGAGGCGCAGATCTATGCCAAGCACGCGCTGATGCAGAAGCCCGGCGCCCGCTTTGCGATCCTCTACCAGAACGACGATCTCGGTAAGGACTACCTCGCCGGCGTTCGCGACGTGCTGGGCGACCGCTTCGCCAGCCAGGCGCAGGCTGTCTCCTACGAGGTGACCGACGCCACGGTCGATTCGCAGATCATCTCGCTACGCGCCAGCAATGCCGACGTCCTGCTGTCGGGTGGCACAGCCAAGTTCGTCGCGCAGTCGATCCGCAAGGTCAGCGACCTGGGCTGGAAGCCGATGCATTTCATCGCCAGCGGTGCCACGTCGGTGGCCGGCGTCATCGAGCCCGTCGGACGCGAGCGTGCGGTCGATGTCATGTCGTCGGCCTACGTCAAGGATCCCAACGATCCGGCCTGGGACGGCGATGCCGGCATCGCCGAGTACCGCGCCTTCATGCAGAAGCACTTCCCCGACGGCAACGTCAAGGACACCTACAACACCTATGCCTACACCGTGGCCCAGGTGCTGATGCGGGTGCTGCGCCAATGCGAGGGCCGCCTGACGCGCGAGAACATCATGCACCAGGCCGCCAATCTGAAGGACGTGGAGGTGCCGACCCTGCTGCCCGGCATCACTGTCAACACCAGCCCCACCAACTACCACCCCCTGCGGCAGGTCCAGCTCATGCGCTGGAACGGCCAGACATGGGAGCGTTTCGGCAAGATCATCGCCGGCTCGGACGTGTGAGCCCGCGTCGCCTCCCAAAGGCTCAACCGGGGCTGCCTTCCGGCTCTTCGCCGAGCGCTGTCGCGATCTCCTCGAGGAGCGCCCGGCGGTTCGTCAGACGCGTGAACTCGCGATCCTCGCCTTCCACCATGGCGACGAAATCCGCCTGGCGCCGCAGGACCGCGCGCGTTCGTTGACTGCGTGGGGCATCGCGCAGCGCATTCGTCCACGCGGTGAAGGCGGACGGCGGCAGCAACGACGACAGCAGCTCACGGGTGACGTACACACCCCGCTCGAAGACGGTGCCTGTTCCCAGCTGCACCCATTCGCCTTCCTTCATCGGCGGCGTCGGAGGTCCCTTGATCTGCAGGGAGTCGATGAAGCTGCTGACGATCTGGCGTGCCTGGAAGGGCTGCAAGCCGCCGCTGTCCGAAACGATCACCGGCTGCGGCACGGCGACCTTGCCAGGATCCGGCAGCCAGGAGGCACCGGGGGGCAACGCTGCCGCCGCCGCGGGAATCTCCGCTGGGAAGACAAACAGGCTGGCGCGCGCCAGTGCCGCCTCGAGCCATGGATAGCGGCGCGCGAGCGCCCAGCGTACCTGGCGCGCGGACGCGACCGCCACGAGCTTGCGCTCGCTCGACGGCGAGCGCTCCACGAACACCAGGGCCTGAAGGCCGCGCATGCGTTCCATCATGACGGCGGCGATATAGAGCCGGGATGTGATCCATTCTTCGCCGGCGCCCAGCGCGACGACCGCGAAATCGGCGGGTCCTCCGGACTGGACCTGCTCCAGCATCATGCGTGAGGAGTCGTTGATGTCGGCCGAGCTCGTGGCCGTGCGAATGTCATCGAGCAGCGGCGTCGATACGGCGGCCGTCGCGGGCAGAAGCTCGACCTCGACCTTGAAGATCGACAGCTTCGTGATGCGGCTGCCGATCGCGCTGACAAACCTCGAGATCGGCTGAAAGAAGATGCCGGCGATGACCAGGGCTGCGATCGGCCATCCGAGCGCCTTGGCCAGCTCGACCTCGGGGCTCGCCGGCACCGTGGCGGGTGGCGGCGTGGTCGGCGTGACGCCGGCAGTTTGCGCGTAGGCCGAGCAGGCGAGGACGATGAGCACGATCGCCGCGAACAGCGGATGACCAGCGTATCTCTGTACGGTCATGGCAGCTTCCTTGAGCTCAAGGAGCCCGATCGGCGGATTGGCAATGATCTTGCCAAGTGAATTCTCCCGCGGATCCTCACGGCAGAAGATACACCCATTTCGGAATTCTTGTCGCTGCCTTGCGCGACTTGGGCTCCGGAAGAAGTCTAAAAATTTGAGGCCGGCATGAGGGCGAGGCAGGCCCGATGCCGCCTCTCAGCCAAGCAAATCCATGGTGCAGGATGTCCCGGGGCGCGTCAGATGTACCGCCCGACGCACGTTCGCGGACCAGGCCGGGGGCGACGCTTGTCAATGCGTCATCAGGACCGGGATCGTGGTGTGGCGCAGGACGATGTTCGTCGCGCCGCCGAAGACGAGATTGCGCAGGCGCCCGTGGCTGTAGGCGCCCATGACGATCAGGCCGGCGTTCTCCTGCGCCGCCACGGCCAGCAGGCCGGCGCCGGCATTGTCGGCCGGGTCGCTGACCACCGTCGCCGGCGCGCAGGCGCGCCAGGCCAGGTGACGCACCAGGTCGTCGGCCGACTCCCGCAGCTGGCGGTCGCCGCCACCCACGAACACGACGATGCGACGCGCGCGGGCGATCAGCGACCACGCCGCCGAGACCGCATGCGCCGCCTCGCGGGTGTCGTTCCAGGCGATGACGACCGTGTCGAACAATCCGGCCTTGCTCTCGCCGGGCACCAGCAGGACCGGTCGACCGGACTCCCATAGCGCGCCCTGCAGGGTCTGATCCGAATCCACGGCGTACTGGCGTCCGGTGCGGGCCACCACCGTCAGGTCCGCGGTGCGGGCGCGGCGCGCGATCTCCTGCGCGACCGGGCCCTGCGCCTCGCACCATTCCGCCGTGACGCTGCCGGAAGACGGCGGCGTCGAAGCGCTCTGGATGTCGGCCGCTTCCTGCCAGGCGCGGAACTTGTCGCGCGCCGCGGCGGCGCTGGCGCGCCCGCTGGCCTCGAGCGCGTCGACGACGCCTCGTGTCATGTAACCTGGCCCCACGATGCCGCCGGCGACGGCAAGGCCGACCGGATGGCGCACATGGATGCCGACGATGTGCGAGCGGATCATGTCGGTCAGGTTGCGCGTGAGATCCAGCGCGTGCTGCTCGGCCGGATCGCCCATGATCGGGACGAGGATGACGCGGTATGCCATGAGGCGGCCTCCGATGATGCGCCGGGTTCAAGCCCCTGTCGCACGACCTTTACAGCATCGGCCTTGATCTGGATTAAGACAAGGCAGACGCTTTTGGCTCATATCGCCTGGATATCAGGAAACGCGATCATGACCGAACTGTTGCATCTCGCCTGTCCACGCTGTCATACTGTCAACCGTGCCCGGCGGGAGAAGCTGGCCGCGGGCTTGCGCGGCAAGTGTGGAAAATGCGGCGCGCCGCTGTTCGACGGCCATCCGGTGGCGCTGGATGGCGCCAGCTTCGAGCCGCACGCCGCGCGCAGCGACATCCCGTTGCTGGTCGATTTCTGGGCACCGTGGTGCGGGCCCTGCAAGGTCATGGCGCCGCAGTTCGAGAAGGCGGCTGGCCGTCTCGAGCCGGCGTTGCGGCTTGCCAAGGTCAATACCGAGGAGGAGCAGGGGCTGGCAGCGCGGTTCGGCATTCAGAGCATTCCGACACTGCTCCTCCTGCGCAACGGGCAGGAGATCGCGCGCCGGTCCGGCCTCATGGATGCGGCCGGGATCGAGCAGTGGGCGGCGCAGTCACTGCGCTGATGCGTGCGCCGGCAGCGATGCCAGCTCAATCGATGTCGACGACGACGTGGCCGATCTTGGTTCCGGCCTCGACGCAGGCATGGGCGTCGGCGGTGGCGGCCAGCGGGAAGCGCTGGGCGATCGCGAACTGCGCCGCCCGGGTTGTCGGCGCCGGCCAGGCCGCGGTCGGCCAGCCAGCGGCCGATGTCGCGGATCGCCTGGTCCCGCTGCGCCGGCGTGATGGTGTACATCAGCACCGGCCGGATCAGCACGTTCTTCAGGATGCTGCGGAAGAAGGGCAGCTGCGCCGCTGGCGTCTTGGAGCCGTAGTAGACCAGCACACCCTGGTCGCGCAGCATCCCGAGGTCCATGTCGAGGTTCTCGCCGAGCTCGACCTCGATGATGCGGTCGACGCCGGCGCCGCCGGTCAGCTGCGCCACGCGCGCGGCCACGTCCTCGGTCCTGTAGTTGATCACCGCGTGCGCCCCGGCCGCTGCGGCATGGGCCGCCTTTTGCGGGCCGCTCACCGTGGCGATCACCTGTGCGCCGGCCCAGCGCGCCAGCTGCACCGCGTAGTGCCCGACGACGCCGGCGCCGCCCGAGACCAGCACCGTCTCGCCGGTCGGCGGCCCGTCGGCGAACAGGCAGCGATGCGCCGTCAGCAGCGGGATGGCGAGGCAGGCGCCCTGTGCGAAGTCGAGCATCGCTGGCAGCGGGACGGCCATCTCCGCGGGCAGGGTGCAGAGCTGAGCGGCCGTGCCATTCCATCGGCCGTAGGCGGCGTTCCAGGTCCAGACGCGCTCGCCGATCCGGCTGCGCGGCACGTCGGCGCCGACATCCACGATCTCGCCGGCCGCATCGCTGTGCGGGATCTGCCGCGGCACGCTCATCTTGCTGCGCAGTCCGGCGCGCGACTTCACGTCGGACGGGTTCACCGCCGAGGCCCGGATCCGCACCAGCACCTCGCCACGGCCCGGCACCGGGTCGGGCATCTCGCCGACCTCGATGACCGCGAGGGCGGGGCCGTTGCGCTCATACCAGGCGGCTTTCATCGACATGCTCCATGGCAAGGCGGCCTCTCGTTGCGCGCGATGTTGCCGGATCGGTCCGGGCATCGGGAAGAGGAATAAACGCCGATGAGCCTTGCGCCGGCAGGCATGGACATGGCCGGCGCCGGTGCGCGATGTAGCGGCATGCTTCAGGGACCCAGACGGAGAGGCGGATGACGATCAAAGGCAAGGCGTATATCGCCGGGATCTACGAGCACCCGACACGCAAGGCCGACGGCATCTCGCTGGCCCAGATCCATGCCGACGTGGCACGCGGCGCGCTGGCCGATGCCGGGCTCAGCCGCGACGACGTCGACGGCTATTTCTGCGCCGGCGACGCGCCAGGCCTGGGGCCGATGTCGATGGTCGAGTATCTCGGGCTGAAGCCGCGCCATGTCGACTCCACCGAGACCGGCGGCTCGTCCTATGTCATCCATGCCGCGCACGCCGCCGAGGCGATCGCGGCCGGCAAGTGCAAGGTGGCGCTCGTGACCCTGGCGGGCAAGCCGCGCAGCGGCGGCGCCCCGCCGGGCGGCGGCCGCAAGCCTGTCGACTCGCCGGACTTTGCCTTCGAGGCGCCCTTCAAGCCCACGGTGCTGAACCTCTATGCCATCTGCGCCCGGCGCCACATGCACGAGTTCGGCACCACGGCCGAGCAGCTGGCCTGGGTCAAGGTGGCGGCCTCGCAGCACGCCCAGCACAACCCGCACGCCATGCTGCGCGACGTGGTGACCGTCGAGCAGGTCGTGAGCTCGCCGATCGTCGCCGACCCGCTGCACCGTCTGGATTGCTGCGTGATCTCCGACGGCGGCGGTGCCCTGGTGATCGTGGCGCCCGAGATCGCCGCGACGCTGAAGCGGCCAAAGGTGCGCATCATCGGCGCTGGCGAGGCGATGAAGAACGTCAATGGCGGCCTGGTCGACATCACCTATTCCGGCGCCGTGTGGTCGGGCCCGGCCGCCTTCGCCGAGGCGGGCGTGAAGCCGGCCGACATCAAGTACGTCTCGATCTACGACAGCTTCACCATCACGGTGCTGATGACCCTCGAGGATCTTGGCTTCTGCGAGAAAGGCAAGGGCGGGCGCTTCGTCGCCGACGGCAACCTGATCTCCGGCGTCGGCAAGCTGCCGTTCAACACCGACGGCGGCGGGCTGTGCAACAACCACCCCGGCAACCGCGGCGGCATGACCAAGGTCATCGAGGCGGTGCGCCAGCTGCGCGGCGAGGCGCATCCGGCGGTGCAGGTGAAGAACTGCGATCTGGCGCTGGCCCACGGCACCGGCGGCTTTCTCGGCACCCGGCACGGCAGCGCCACCCTGATCATGGAAAGGGCCTGAGCCATGGCCGACAAGAAGACCGGCACCCCCGTCGCCGACATCGCCTTGCAGCCCTACTGGGACGCCGCCGCGCGCGGCAAGCTGCTGATCAAGCACTGCCAGGCCTGCGGCCGCAATCACTACTACCCACGGCCGCTCTGCCCGCATTGCTTCAGCGACAAGACCGAATGGCTCGAGACCAGCGGCGAGGGCACGATCTACTCCTGGAGCGTCGAACGGCGCGCCAGCCCGCCGTACTCGATCGCCTACGTCACGCTGCCCGAAGGCGTGAGCCTGCTGACCAGCATCGTCGATTGCGACTTCGACAACCTGTCGGTCGGCCAGAAGGTGACGCTCGCCTTCGAGCAGCGTGACGGGCAGCCGACACCGGTATTCCGCCCGGTGTAGGGCGCGCCGGCTACCGCATAAGCTGTCATCCCGGGCGCAGCGAGGGATCTCCTGCGGAAGACGCACCATGCGCCATTCGCGGGAGATCCCTCGCTGCGCTCGGGGTGACAGTGCCGTACCTTGCCCGCTCAGCGGGCCTCGGGCGCCGTCACGTTGGCCTTCAGCTCGTCGACCAGGACGCGGGTGTTTTCCGAGTAGTCGACGGGAACGCTGACCAGGCCCACGCCGCCGGCCTTGAAGGCCGCTTCAAGCGTCGGGACCAGCCCGTCGGCGTGCTGCACATGCCAGCCGCTGGCGCCGTACGCCGCGGCGTACTTGACGAAATCCGGATTGCCGTATGTCAGGCCCCAGTCGGGGAAGCGGTCGACAGCCTGCTTCCAGCGGATCATGCCGTAGGCATTGTCGACGAGGACCAGGACGACGAGGTTGAGCCGCAGCCGAACGGCGGTCTCGAGCTCCTGCGAGTTCATCATGAAGCCGCCATCGCCGCAGACGGCCAGCACGCGCCGGTTCGGGTGCAGCATCGACGCCATCATGGCCGAAGGCAGGCCGGCGCCCATCGTCGCCAGCGCATTGTCCAGCAGCAGTGTGTTGGCGACCGTGGTGCGGTAGTTGCGTGCGAACCAGATCTTGTACATGCCGTTGTCGAGCGCCACGATCCCGTCGGCGGGCATGACGGCACGCACGTCATGCACGATGCGCTGTGGCGTCAGCGGAAAGCGCGCCTCCGTCGCGCGCTCGGCGATCCGTGCGAGGATGCCGTCACGCAGGGGCAGCAGCGCCGAGGCGCGCGGCAGCTTGCCGTCCAGCCGGTCGGCGAGCAGTGCAAGGCTAGACCCGACATCGCCGACAACCTCGGCATGCGGGAAGAAGACCTGCTCCACGGTCGCCGGCGTGTAGCCGACATGGATGACCTTGGGGCCGCGCGGCCCCATGATGAACGGCGGCTTCTCGATGGTGTCGTGACCGATCGCGACGATCAGGTCGGCCCGGTCGATGGCGGCGTGGAGATGGTCGCGTTCCGACAGCGCCGCCGTTCCCATGTAGAGGTTCGAGCCACCTGCGACCGAGCCCTTGCCCATCTGGGTGTTGAAGAAGGGAATGCGCGCGCGCTGCACGAACGCCGACAGCGCGTCGGCCAGGCGCGGTCGGCTGGCTGCCGCGCCGAGCATGATCAGCGGCCGTTGGGCGGCGCCGATGAGCGCGGCCGCGCGATCGAGGGCCGCCGGATCCGCGACCGGTATCTCGATCGGATGCGGCGGCACGAGGGCGGCATCGGCTTCCTCGCCGGCGACGTCCTCCGGCAGCTCCAGATGCGCCGGTCCCGGCCGTTCCTCCTGGGCGGTGCGGAAGGCGTCGCGCACGAGCGTCGGAATCGTCCCGGCGCTCACGATCTGGCGCGCGGACTTGGTGAGCGGCTTCATCGTGGCGACGATGTCGACGATCTGGAATCGCGCCTGGCGCGCCGTTCGGATTGCCTTCTGCCCGGTGATCAGCACCATCGGCATCGCGCCGAGATGGGCGTAGGCGGCGCCTGTCGCAAGGTTGAGCGCGCCGGGCCCGAGCGTGCTGATGCAGACGCCCGGCCGCCCCGTGAGGCGCCCGTAGGTCGCCGCCATGAACGCCGCCGCCTGCTCGTGCCGCGTCAGGACCAGCTGGATCCGTGACTGGCGCAGCGATTCGACGACGTCGAGGTTCTCCTCACCTGGAACGCCGAAGATCCGTTCGACGCCCTCATTCTCCAGCGCGCTGACCAGCAGGTCCGATCCCTTCGGCATGGCTTCGCTCCGCAAACGTCTGCGGCGTCATGATAGTATGGCGCGAGCCTCATCCCACAGCTTCTGCACCAGCGCCGCCGCCGGCTCGGCCCTGGCCAGCGCCGCTGACTGTCCGGCCCACGCCTGCATGCGCTGCAGGTCGCCCTCCTTCTGGCCCGCGACGCGCATCGCACCGGTCAGCCCGCGCTGGATCGGATAGGGGGCCGGCGCCGGCGCGCCGTCGGCCAGCGCCGCCCGCACATAGGTCGTGGCGATGGCGCGGCCGGCGCGGCCGCTGAAGACACGGCTCACCACCGTGTCCTCGGGCGCGGTGCGCGCCAGGGCATCGGCCCAGGCCGGATGGATCTTGGCTTCGGGGCAGCGCAGGAAGCCGGTGCCGATCTGCGCGGCGCTGGCGCCCAACGCCAGCGCCGCGGCGATGCCGCGCCCGTCGGCGATGCCGCCGGTCGCGACCACCGGCACCTGCACCGCGTCGACGACCGCCGGCAGCAAGGCGAACAGTCCCACCTGGCGGCGCTCGGCATCCGCCGCCTCGAAGGCGCCGCGATGCCCGCCGGCTTCCGCTCCCTGGGCGACGATCACATCGGCGCCGGCCGCTGCCGCGGCACGAGCCTCGGCCACCGTCGTTGCGGTGGCGAACCAGGCGATGCCGCGCGCCTTGAGCTGCGCCACGAACGGTGGCGGATAGAGGCCCATGATAGACGACACGATGCGCGGGCCCGCCGCCAGCATCGCATCGCACTGGGCGGCGAAGTCGGGCAGCGTCACCTCGGCCGCTTCAGGCGGCACCGCCGGTCCCCACTGCTCGAGGAAGGCCCGCACGCGGGCCTCGTGATCGGGATCGCGCCTGGGTGCCGGATCCGGGATCCAGGTGTTGAGCTGGAAGGCGCCGTTGCTGCCGGCGCGCACCTGGTTCGCCCAGGCCATGATCTCGTCGGGCTGCATCAGCAGCATGCCGCCGGCGCCGAGCCCGCCGGCACTGGCGACCGCGATCGACAATGCTGGCGGGCAGGCCCCTGCCATCGGCGCCAGCAGGATCGGCACGCGCAGGCCGAAGCGGCTGCAGAAAGACTCGGCCCGGCTGATGATCGCACGCATGACGGCTCTCCTGGTTCGATGCACCCATGCCGTTGTTCGTGGCGCGCTGGCGCGACTCAAGCGAAAGTTTGAGATAGCCGTGATCTGCGCCGGTGATATCAGCGCCGCCGGGGCTGGTGGAACTCGTAGGGCGGATAATCCTTGGTGATGTCGGACACCACCTCGATCAGCGCCGGCCCGTCGCCGGCGAGCGCCTCGCGCAGCGCGCCGCGCAGGGCATCGGCGGTCTCCACCCGCCAGGCGGCGACGCCGAACGCGCGCGCATAGGCAAGGAAGTCGGGGTTGGTCAGCTCGGCGCCGGCATGGCGCCCGTCGTACAGCCGCTGCTGGTCGCGCAGCACGTTGCCGTACGCGGCGTTGTTCACCACCACCGTCACCAGGTTGATGCCGAACTGCACCGCCGTCGCCAGGTCGGAGCCGCCGAACAGGAAGCCGCCATCGCCGGTGATCGACACTACCGGCCGGTCGGGGTTGGCCACCTTCACGCCCAGCGCCGTCGGGAAGCCGTAGCCCAGCGTGCCGGAGAAGCCTGACGTGATCAGGGTGCGCGGCCGATGGACCGGATAGCCGTACCAGGCGATATAGGCCACCTGCGTCACCTCATCGACCACGATGCCGTCGTCCGGCAGCACGTCGCGGATGGCCTCGACAAACGAATATTGCGGCTGCGCCTTCTCGATCGCGGCGAGCGCCGCCGCCTTGGCTGCCGCCACGGCATCTCGCCACGCGGCGTTCTCGCGGCGTGTCACGGCCGCTGTCAGGGCGCGGGCGCCGTCGGCCGCATCGGCCACGATCGCGACATCCACGGCCAGCCGGCGATGCTCGGCCGGATCGATGTCGATGCGCGCCAGCTTCAGCCCGGCGGGGGCCGGCGTCCAGCGCGCAGTGGGTACATCCAGGCGCGTGCCGATGCCGATCAGCAGGTCGGTCTTGTCCCAGAGCTGAAAGCCGCCGACCGTGTTCAGCGACAGCTCGTGGCGCGAGTCCACGACGCCCTTGCCGGCGCGGAACGAGACCACCGGCGCGCCGATCTTTTCCGCCAGGGCCAGGATCTCCGGTCCGGCCTCGGCGGCGCCGCCGCCGACCCAGATCATCGGTGCCTTGGCGCCGTCCACCAATTTGGCCAGGGCGGTGATCTTCTGCGCATCGGGCACCGGGTTGGCGCGCCGGCCCAGCGTCTCGACCGGGTCGACATCGGCGCTGGCCGAGAACATGTCCCACGGCATCTCGACGGCGACCGGCCCAGGCCGGCCGGAGACCATGGCCTGGAAGGCGCGCGCCATCACTTGCGGCGCGTCGGTGGGATGCTCGATGCGTTCGGCGAACTTCAGCAGCGTCTTCAGCGTGGCGAGCTGGTCCGGCATCTCGTGCAGCTGGCCGCGCCCGCGGCCGATCATGGCGCTGGGCACCTGTCCGGTGATGCACATCACCGGCGCGTTCATGCCCCAGGCGGTGGTGAGCGCGCCCATGGTGTTCATCACGCCCGGTCCCGGCACCACGGTGAACGCCGATGGCCTGCCGGTCGACTGGGCGTAGCCCAGCGCCATGTAGGCGGTGGTCTGCTCGTGCCGCGCGTTGATCACGCGCAGGCGGTTGGCGTTGCGCGCGAAGGCGTCGAACAGGCCGTACATCTGCACGCCGGGCAGGCCGAAGATCGTATCGATCCCATGGCGCAGCAATGAATCGACAATGGCGTCGCCGCCGGTCATGCGGGGCATCTTGTATCCTGCTGTTCGTTGCGTCCGGTCGATCTTGGCACGGCGGCCTCCCGCAGGGCTATCGGCAGATGTGCATGTTGCCGGCGTGCCGGCGCAGGGCTACCGTTCATGCATCGACTGTCCAGGGAGGTGGCGCCATGAAGACGCCGACGAAGCTCGCGCACATCGTGCTGCAGACCAATCAGCCGGCCGCCCTGCGCGACTGGTATTGCCAGGTGCTGGGCGCCACGGTGGTGCACGAGAACGACTTCATCTGCTTCATCAGCTACGATGACGAGCATCACCGGCTGGCCTTCATCAATCCGGGCGCCTTGGCGGCGCGCCAGCCGGGGCAGGGCGGCGACATCCGCGCCGGCGCCGAGGCCGGCCTGCACCACATGGCCTTCACCTTCGCCAGCCTGGGCGATCTGCTCGACACCTTCAGCCGCCTGAAGGAGGTCGGCATCCGGCCGTTCTGGTGCATCAACCACGGGCCGACCACGTCGATGTACTTCCGCGACCCCGACAACAACCAGGTCGAGCTGCAGATCGACAACTTCGATGACGTGGTCGACGGCAAGGCCTACATGCAGTCCGAGGCCTTTGCCAAGAACCCGATCGGCGTCGAGTTCGACCCCGACGCGCTGGTCGCGCGCTTCCGCGGCGGCGCCCCCGTCGAGGAACTGGTCCGCCTCGCCTGAGCCCAGGATTCGCATACGCCGTCGTTCACCCCTCTCCCGCTTACGGCTACAGTATTCACACATCGTGACTGTCATCCCGAGCGCAGCGAGGATCTCCCGCGAAAGACGCACGGTGCGCTGTTCGCGGGAGATCCCTCGCTGCGCTCGGGATGACAGGTAACGGGCGGCGTTGCGTGCGCCCACGCTGTCATCCGGGCACACGAAGAGGTGTTCTTGGGAACGATCGGAGAGCGTCTGACAAGAGCGCCCCGCGTGAAAAATCTTTGTTGGTGGCTGATGTCGGCTGATGCCGGGTTCAGTCGTCCTTGGGGCAGGCAGTCTGATGCTCGTGAGGGCCCCATGAAGCTCTACTACGGATGGGTCGTGGTCGCGGCCGGCGCGTTGATGGGCTGTGTCGCCATCGGCACGGTGTTTTCGCTGGCGGTTTTCCTGCAGCCGATCTCGGAGGCGACCGGCTGGTCGCGCACCGGCATATCCATGGCGATGACGCTCGACTTCATCACGATGGGAGTCGGGGCCTTCTTCTGGGGCGCGATCATGGATCGCTTCGGCCCGCGGCCCGTGGTGCTGTCGGGCGCGGTCCTGCTGGGCCTGGGCGTGGCGCTCGCCAGCCGCGCCGGCAGCCTGCTCGAGTTCCAGCTTGCCTACGGCCTGGTGGTCGGCGCTGCCGCCGGCGCGATCTTCGCGCCAACGATCGCCACGGTGACGGGCTGGTTCGAGAAGCACCGCAGCCTTGCCGTTTCCCTGGTGTCGGCCGGCATGGGCGTGGCGCCCATGACGATTTCGCCTTTCGCGGCCTGGTTAATCTCCACCTACGACTGGCGCACGGCGCAGATGGTGATCGCGGTGATGGCGTGGGTGCTGATCGTGCCCATTGCGTTGCTGGTGCGCAGGGCCCCTGCCGTCGCGGGCGATGGTGCGGCGCCGGGTTCCGTCACTCCGGGCGATCCCGGCATGAGCGTCGGCCAGGCGCTGCGCTCGCCGCAGTTCATCGTGCTGTCGCTGGTGTTCTTCTGCTGCTGCGCGGCGCATTCCGGCCCGATCTTCCATACGGTCAGCTACGCCATCGCCTGCGGCCTGGGGCCCATGGCGGCGGTCACGATCTACAGCGTCGAGGGCCTCGCGGGCCTGGGCGGCCGTCTCCTGTTCGGCATCGCCGGCGACCGGTTCGGCGCCCGCCCGGCGCTGGTCGCCGGGCTCATGGTCCAGGCCCTGGCGGCGGGCAGCTACTACTTCACGCGCCAGCTCGGCGAGTTCTATGCCGTGGCTGTCGTCTTCGGTGTCGCCTATGGCGGCGTGATGCCGCTCTACGCCGTGATCGCGCGCGAATACTTCCCGATGCGCATCATGGGCACCGTGTTCGGTGCCGCCACCATGGTGTCGGCGCTGGGCATGGCGCTGGGGCCGGCGGTGGGCGGCTGGATCTACGACACGTTCAACGGCTACGGCTTCCTCTATATCGGGTCGCTGGGCATCGGCATCGGCGCCGCCGCCATCGCGCTTGCCTTCCCGCCGTTGCCGTCAGCAAGCCGGCGCCAGCCGCAGCCGGCGTAGCGTTGATCGTCCGTCATCGTATGGCGTGATGCTGCGCGGCTGCCCTCTCTGTCATCCCGAACGCAGCGAGGGATCTCCCGCGAATAGCGCACCGTGCGCCTTGCCGCAGGAGATCCCTCGCTGCGCTCGGGATGACAGCAGGGCCATGTGCGATTGCCCTGCGCCCTCCGGGAAGAATTAAGTAGCAGGCTCCGAGCGCAGCGCGGGATGACAGCGCGTTCCCGCACTACATCTGCGGTCCGGCGCGCTTGCCGCTCATGACCCGCTCGCGGCCGCTGACGTCGTCCAGCGGCTGCAAGGCGCAGCTTGGCGCCAGCAGGCCGACCTGGAGCTTGGCCTCGACGAAGGCGACCTGCGCCGGTGCGACCTGCACCACCTGCGCGGTGTTGGTATCGCCGCAGCTGATGCGGTGCTGCCCGGGCGGGACGTCGATGCGGGCATAGCCGTCGCGCCACAGCGATGCGATGGGTTGCCCATCGAGCTGCACCGGCACGCCGGCCAGGAAGACAGCGTCGCGGGCGCGCACGATGTAGATCGCGCCGGCGCCCGGATTGGGCTCGAAGCGCTTGGCGTCCGCGTCCAGCGCTGTTGTCGCCGGATGATCCGGCGTGCATGCCGCCAGGGCGGCACCCAGGCCCAGCATCACGACAGCTTTCTTCATCGGATCGGTTCCTCTCGACACGATAAGCCTGTTCGAAGGCCGGCCACGGCCGCGACGAGGCACTGTTGGGCCGATCTGCGACAATGATAAGGCATGCTTCGTGCTCGTGGGAGCGAGGTGCGGCATGCGCCGCCGCCGCGTCGGTTGCGGCGGCGGCGATCCCGCTGCGTGATCCTCTCACAGCTTGTTGGCGGCTGATTGGCGTCCCATGAAGTTGTCGAAGGTGTTCTCGCAGACGCGGAACCACAGGATCGTCTCGTTGCGGAACGGCCGCCACGAATCATAGATCTTCTTGAACCTCGGGTTCTTCGCCGCGATCTCGGCATAGAGCTCCGTCGCCGCGACGAAGCACGCCTCCATGACGGACTGGGGGAATGGCATCAGCTTGGTGCCGGCGGCGACCAGCTCGCGCAGCGCCTTGGGATTCTCGGCGTCGTATTTGGAGACCATCAGCGTGTGCGCCTTGGCCGCGGCCGCCTCTATCACCGCCCGGTAGGCCTTCGGCAGCTCATTCCATTTGCCGAGGTTGATGTATGCCGATGTCTGTGGCCCGCCCTCCCACCAGCCCGGGTAGTAGTAATAGGGTGCGATCTTGTTGAAGCCGAGCTTCTGGTCGTCATACGGGCCCACCCACTCGGCGGCGTCGATCGTGCCCTTCTCCAGCGCGGGATAGATGTCGCCGCCGGCGATCTGCTGCGATACCGCCCCGACCCGGTTGCACACTTCGCCGGCCAGCCCTGCGATGCGGAACTTCAGCCCCTTCATGTCGTCGACGGTCCTGATCTCCTTGCGGAACCAGCCGCCCATCTGCGCCCCGGTGTTGCCGCAAGGCAGGCTATGGATGTTGTAGCCCTTGTAGAACTCGCCCAGCAGCTCGCGGCCGCCGCCCCAGTTGATCCAGGCATCCTGCTGCCGGGCATTGGTGCCGAACGGAATGGCGGTATCGAACGCGAAGGTCGGGTCCTTGCCGACATAATAGGCGCCGGCGGTGTGGCCGATCTCGACTGTGCCGTTCTGCACGGCATCGGCGACCTGCAGCCCGGGCACGATCTCCCCGGAGGCAAAGACGCGGATCTGGAACCTGCTGTCCGTCGCCTCGGCGACGTATCTCGCGAAGGTCTCGCCGGCGCCGTACAGCGTATCGAGCGACTTGGGGAAGCTCGACGCCAGGCGCCACTTCAGCTCCGGCATCGACTGCGCGATCGCCGGCGCCGCGAGCGTGCCACCAGCAACCATTGCGCCACTGCCCAGGCCGGCAGAGCGCATCAACGTGCGACGCTGCATGACTATCCTCCCGCGTTTGCTTCATTTGTTCGGCCCAGATTCCGCTGGACGAAACAATCTGACATGACGCGGGGCGCTTGGCAAAAGGCATGTCTCCCCGCTGGCGCGGGGACGGGATTCACACATCCAGTCTCAGAGCGCTTGCGTCCCGAAAAACAGGACTGTCATCCCGAGCGCCAGCGAGGGATCTCCCGCGAATGTCGCACGGTGCGTCTTTCGCGGGAGATCCCTCGCTGGCGCTCGGGATGACAGTGAAGATGTGCGAATACCGTAGGCCGGCGCGGGGAGACATGCCGATGGGTAGGCAGGTCAGCGGCCTATCGGGCGGTGCCGCGGGTTCAGGCCGGGCGCCGGGGAACGGGTCCCCCTATGGCCTGAACTGCAGCGCGCGCGGCACCAGCCGTGAGGGTTGCGCGATGATGCGGTAGGCATCAACGAGCCATTCGCAGATCAGCCGGCGCGTGTCGCGCGGATCGATCATCTCCTCGATCTCGAAGCGGTTCAGCGGCCCGATCGGGCCGCGCACGCTTTCGATGCGGGCATAGATCTCGGCGCGCAGCGCGGCGGGGTCGGCCGCCTCGGCGAGCTGCCGCTTGTAGGCCGCCTCGATGCCGCCTTCGGGCGGGATGCCGCCGACATCGGCCGCCGGCCAGGTCACGCGCACCGATGCCGCCGCGCGCGGCGTGGCGTAGTTGTTGCCGGCGACACCGAAGCTGCGTCGCATCAGCACCGTGAAGATCGGCACGTTCACCTGGGCGAAGGCCACCATCCATTCGCCGCCCTTGCGGATCGTGCCCGCGATCTCGTGCTCGATGCCGACCGCGAAGCCGGGGTTGTCGACCAGGTTCAGCACCGGCAGGTGGAAGAGGTCGCACAGGTCCAGGTGCCGGCGCAGCTTGTCGCAGCCGTCGGCCGTCAGCGCGCCGCCGTTGATGTGCCGGCTGTCGGAGGCGATCACGCCCATCGGATGGCCGTTGAAGCGCACGAACCCGGCGACCTGGTCCGTGCCCCAGAGCGGCCCGACCTCGAAGAACGAGTCCTTGTCGGCCATCAGCCGGATCGCCTGGCGCACGTCGAAGGTCGCGGTGCGCTTGCGCGGGATCAGCGTCAACAGCGCCTCGTCGCGGCGGTCGGCGGGATCGGCGGGATCGGGCGCCGCCACCGGCGGCACCTCGTAGACGCTGGCGGGCAGGTACGACAGAAAGCGCCGCGTCATGGCGATGGCGTCCTGCTCCGATTCGGCCAGGTTGTCGACCGAGCCGTTGCGGCAATGGATCTGCCAGCCGCCGAGGTCCTCCTTGGTGACCTCGTAGCCCATGGCGTGGCTCACGACCGGCGGGCCGGCGACGAAAAGCTGCGAGATGTCGCGCACCATCACCGAGAAGTGGCCGAGCACCGCCTTGGCCGCACCGATGCCGACCACGCTGCCCAGCAGCATGTTCACGACCGGCACCGTGGCCAGCTGCTCGACGAACATCGTGCTGCCGAGATGGCTGGGCAGGAACGACCCGCCGCCACCCACCACGCGCGGGCGGCCGGCCTTGATGGCGCCCGTGCTTTCCTTGGCCGATGCCGTGCCGTCCTGCTTGGGCACCATGGTGGCGACGCTGCCACCGCCGGAGGAGCCGTCGAGCAGGCGGATCGAGGGCACGCGCATCTCGATCGACAGGCGGTCGAGGTAGCGCGACTTCTGGCCGATCGCGCCATCGGCATGGCCGCCGCGCGAGGTGAAATCGTCGGCGCACACGATGCAGGAGCGGCTTTCGATGCGGCCCTGGCCGCCGACATGGCTGGCCGGCGTGAACGCCATGACCTCGCCGTCCTCGTCGAAGGAGGCGAAGCCCGCCAGGCTGCCGATCTCGCGGAAGCTGCCGGGATCGAGCAGCGCATCGATGCGCTCGCGGCAGGTGTGCTTGCCGCGGTTGCGCTGGCGCACCACGCCGGACTCCTGCGATTGCGGCGCCAGCCGCGTGTGCGCGATCGCGCGCAGCGCGTCGACCTTGGCCAGCATCGGCGTCCAGCCGCCGTCGGCTGTTCCACGCGCCGCGGCAGCGCCGCCATCGGCCGATGGCCGGATCACGGCCAGGATCTGGCCCGCATCGACCGCGTCGCCGGCCGCCAGCGGCGCCAGCCCGGCGATGACGCCGGCGCTCGGGGCTGTCACCGCCGTCTCCATCTTCATGGCCGTGACCACGAACAGGGTGGCGCCGGCGCTGACCTGCTCGCCCTCGCGCACGCTGACATCGATGACCGATCCCGCCTGCGGGCTTTCGACGCCGACATGGCCGTCGGGCACGGGCAGCGACGGCCTGGCAGCCTGCGGCGCGGCTGCCGTGCCGCCCTGCCGGCCCAGCGCCGCCGCCTGCTGGTCGAGCAGCTGCAGCGTCGCCGTGGCGGAAGCCGAAGCGGCTTTCATCGGCGCCTCGCCGAGCAGGGTGGTGCGGGCATCACCGGCCCGGAAGGCGGGATGGGCGAGGATCGCGCGCAGCTGCGCATTGTTGGTCGGCACGCCCGTGACATGGAACTCGTCGAGCGCGCGCTCCATGCGCGTGATGGCCGACTCGAAGCTGCCCGAGGAATTCGACTGGCTGATCAGCTTGGCCAGCAGCGGATCGAACTGCGGCGGCGGCGTGAGCCCGACATAGCCGCAGGCATCGACGCGCATGCCCGGGCCGGACGGCTCGCGGTAGGCGCTGAGCGTTCCCGTGCCCTGCGCCACCACGCGCGCCTGGATGGCGAAGCCGCGCGGCGCCGGCACCGCCTGCTGGCTTGCCAGGCCCAGCGCCGCCAGCGTCGCGCCGGCGGCGATGCGGAACTGCGCCTCGAGGAGGTCGAAGCCCAGCACCTGCTCCGTGATCGTATGCTCGACCTGGATGCGCGGGTTGCACTCGATGAAGAAGTGCTCGCCGGACTCGGGGTTCACCAGGAACTCGATGGTGCCGGCGTTCTCGAACCGCGCCGCGCGCGCGAGCTTCAGGGCATCGGCGAAGATGCGCTGGCGCAGGCCGTCGTCGAGGTTCGGCGCCGGCGCCACTTCCACGACCTTCTGGTTGCGAAGCTGCACCGAGCAGTCCCGCTCGTGCAGATGCACGACATTGCCCTGGCCGTCGCCCAGCACCTGCACCTCGATATGGCGCGGCCGCGGCACGATCTTCTCCAGGAACACGGCGCCGTCGCCGAACGCCGCCTGCGCTTCGCCCTGGCAGCGCGCGAATGCCTCGTCCATCTCCTCGGCGCGCGCCACCACGCGCATGCCGCGCCCGCCGCCGCCGGCCGACGCCTTCAGCATCACCGGATAGCCGACGGATTGCGCCAGCGCCTTGGCCTCGTCGCCCGAGGCCAGCGCGCCGGGCGCGCCCGGGACGACGGGAATGCCCTGTGACTGGGCAAAGGCGCGCGCCTCGACCTTGTCGCCGAACAGCACCAGGGTCGCGGGCGACGGGCCGATGAAGCGCAGGCCCGCGCTCTGGCAGCGCTGCGCGAAGTTGGCATTCTCCGACAGGAAGCCGTAGCCGGGATGCACGCAGTCGCTGCCACTGTCCTTGGCGGCGGCAATGATGGCGTCGACGTCGAGATAGGGGCGCACCGGGTCCGCGGCGGCATTGCCGATGGCGCGTGCCGTGCTCGCCAGCCTCGTATGCAGCGACAATGAATCGGCCGGCGTGAAGACGGCGACAGACTCGATGCCGAGCGACGCCGCGGCCCGGGCAATGCGAACCGCGATCTCGCCGCGATTGGCGATCAGCACACGCTTGAACATGGGACTCCCTCGGGAACTCTGTCATCCCGAGCGTAGCGAGGGATCTCCCGCGACAGGAGGCCCCCCTGCCGGGAGATCCTTTGCTACGCTCGGGATGACGGTTTCGATCTAACTGGTGCGAGCTGTGCCGGCCTCGCTCAGGCCGTGCGGCCGCGGATGAAGGTGCCGATCTCGACGCAGCCGTCGCGTCCTTCGGAGAGGATGGGTGCGAACAGCGGGAACACGTGCAGCATGTTCGGCCACACCGCCAGGCGCAC
This sequence comes from Vineibacter terrae, assembly GCF_008039615.1. Lineage (GTDB taxonomy): Bacteria > Pseudomonadota > Alphaproteobacteria > Reyranellales > Reyranellaceae > Vineibacter > Vineibacter terrae. Next base: position 211,212 of record NZ_VDUZ01000009.1, read on the forward strand.
CTCGACGCCCGACGTGTGCAGCTTCTCGGCGATGCGCGTGGCGTCGTCCAGCAGTGTCTCGGCCGTGCCGACCTGGACCAGGATCGGCGGCAGGCCCTCGAGGTCAGCGTGTAGCGGTGCCGCCAGCGGCGTCCTGGCGTCCTTGCCGCCGAGATACATGCCGGCCATCCACAGCAGCCCGGCCTTCTGCACCATGGGATCCTGCGCCGCGCGCGCCGTGATGCTGTTGCCGATGCCCTCGAGGTCGACCCAGGGCGAGATCATCACGGCGCAGCCCGGCAGGCCGAGCTTGCGGTCGCGTAGATTGACCAGCGTCGCCAGGGTGAGCCCGCCGCCAGCCGAATCACCGGCGATCGCCAGCCGGTTGGCGGCAATCCCCTGCTGCAGCAGCCAGCTCCACGCCTTCGTCGCGTCGTCCACGGCCGCCGGGAAGGGGTGCTCCGGCGCCAGGCGGTAGTCGATCACCAGGACCCGCGCGCCCGATGCGGCCGAGATGTCGTAGGCCAGCCGCCGGTGCGTGGCGATCGAGCCGATGGCATAGCCGCCGCCATGCAGGTACAGCACCGCCCGCTGGGCATCGCAGCCCGGCGCGGCCACCCATTCCGCAGGCACGCCGCCGGCATCGACCTTCTCGCACCTGGCGTCCGGCGCGCCGCCCAGGACCTCCGCCAGCTTCTCGAAGCCCGCGCGTGCGTCGGCGACGCTGGGCTTTTCGGGGGCGGGGCGCGAGCGCAGCAGGGTGACGAGGCTGTCGAGCTGAGCGATGGTCATGGAAGATCGTCCCGAAGTTGGTGCGGTGCCCGCAAGAGTGCGGACAACGGGGACAACAGTTCAAGCCGCCCGTGACCGAAGGTTCGCGCCGTGGAACTCGCCTGTTCACTGCTCAGCATTGCCATGGATGTTTGTAACAGTGTTATTGTCTGTGTGTTGCACGTCTGATAGAGCACGGAGATATCGGAAAGGATATCCATAACACCGTGATGGAATGAGCGCGAACCAGACCGATGCGACGGACGCAGCGGTCAGCGGAATGCTGCCCCGGCTTGGCGCCTGGAGCCGGCAGACCTATGGCGCCGGCGCGGTGGTCGAGAGCGTGCGCTCGCTGGGCGGCCACTCGGCCGTCACGATCGGCTTCGACGTGCGCGTCGAAGGCCGGATCGTGCAGCGGCTGGTGCTCAAGGCGCCGCCGGTGGGCGTCAACCGCAAGAACAACTTCGATGTGCTGCGCCAGGTGCCGATCCTGCGCCTGCTGCAGCAGCAGGGGATCCCGGCGCCCCGGGCCGTGCACTGGTCCGAGGACGAGCGCCACTTCGGATCGCCTTACCTCATGATGTCGCGGCTCGAGGGTGCGTCGCTGCCCGACCTGTTCGGCCCGCAATCGGGCCTGGGAGTCGCGGACGCTGCCGGGCTCTTCGCCGAGCCGGTCCGGGCTCTGGCCAGGCTGCACGCCATCGACGCGCGGTCAGGCCTCGCCGGGTGGAATGCCGTGCGCCTGCCGCCGGCCGAGATCGATCATTGGGTGCAGGTGCTGCGCAAATCGAGCAACGCCGACTGGATCGCGCTGGGCCTGGATGTGCGCGATCGCCTGCACCGCACGACACCCGACGACGTGCCGATCGGGATCGTCCACGGTGATTTCTATTCCAACAACTGGGTCTTCGACGGACGGCGCCTGTCGGGCATCGTCGACTGGGAGGGCGCCTCGATCGGACCGAGCCTGCTCGATCTCGGGTGGGTGGCGATGATGTACGACAAGGCGAGCTGGGGGCCGATCCGCCGGCGCACGATGGATTGGCACCCGGGCCCGGATTTCTTCGTCAGCCTCTACCGCAGCCTCTCGCCGCTGGATCTCAGCCGTATCGGCTGGTACCGCGCGCTCGCCGGCTACCGGCTCGCCTGCATCACCACCTACTACTACGAGCGGCATCGCACCGGAAAGGTCGACAACCCGGCGTGGGAGGTCCTGGGCGAATCGGTGCCGTTCATGCTGCACCGCGCCATGGACCTGCTCGCCTAGCCCAACTTTCCCTACTGGCGAGTAGCGAAGGCAGAAAGTGTAATCGAATCAACGGCGGCTCGTGAAAGGTCTTCACTACATGGCGGGCTCGGGCTGGCGGTCGAGGGCACCGGCGGCAGTGATCCTG
>NZ_VDUZ01000010.1 GCF_008039615.1 Vineibacter terrae
CCAGCAGCACGCTCGGATGATACGATGCCGACCCCGAGCCGCGATACGACTTCACCATGCAAGACAGGTCCAGCCGATCAATCACCTCGACCACGAACCGCGCCAGGTGACGCTCCGGAAGCCACTCGTCCACCGACGGCGGCAGCAAAAAATCGGTCTGACGATCAACTTGGCGGAAATTACTCATCACAACCACGCTGGCTCGAGCCAATATCAACCCTCGATAATGAATCTCATTCCAGCTCTCGGCTCAAGTCCGACAGGCTGCTAGGGTGATCGCAGGCGCTGCCGTTCACCCTCGCCCCGCGGCAGCGGGGAGAGGAGACAGCACGGCGGCAGCGCGCGCCGGGCTGGCGGCGGCGCGGCTCGCCCTGGCGATCTGGGTGTCGTGCGACAGCGGACATCCGGGCGCGTAGCGCCTAGAGGCCGATGGCGGCGAGGTCCGGCTTGGCGCTGTGGAAGCTGGTCGCATCCTGGAAGGCCTTGCCCAGCTTGAGCACGGTGGCCTCCTGATACGGCCTGCCGAGGATCTGCACCGACAAGGGCAGGCCGCTCGAGTGGCCGGCGGGCATGGCCAGCCCGCAGAGCCCGAGATAATTGCCGATCCGGGTATAGAGGGGTGGCAGCGGCGCCATCTCGTCGAACTCGGCCAGCACGGCGGCCGGGATCGGCACCGTCGGCATCAGCAGGGCGTCGAGATGCCGGAACTGCTCCTGGTACTGGCGCCGACGCTCGGCCATCAGCCTCAGCTCGGCGGCATAGGCTCCGGGCGCGATGGTGCGGCCATGCTGGACGCGGGCCCGCACGTCTGGCCCGATCGGCAGCTTCATGTCGTCGACGTAGTCCTTGTGCAGGCTGTAGGCCTCCGAGCCGCTGATCGCTGTCGTGCTGGCGATGATGCTGAAGAACCAGTCGGGCAGGCGCACGGTCTCGACCCGAGCGCCCAAGCTCTCGAACGTGCGCGCCGCCGCGCGCCACGCCGCCTTCACGTCGGCATGGGTGGCGGACGGCAGCACGGCCTCGTCGGGCAGCGCGATGCGCATGCCGCGCACGTCGGCCGGGCCACGCACGGCCGCGGTGAAATCCTCCAGCGGCTGGTTCAGGGTCGCCGGATCACGTGGGTCGGGACCGGCGAGGGCATTGAGCAGCAGGGCGCAGTCCTCGACGCAACGCGCCATCGGCCCGATCGAATCGAGCGTCCAGCTCAGCAGCAGCGTGCCGTGCAGGCTGATGCGGCCGTACGTGACCTTCAGCCCCACGATGCCGTTGAAGGCGCTGGGGATGCGCACCGAGCCGCCGGTGTCGCTGCCGATGCCGGCGGGCACCAGGCGTGCCGCCACGGCAACACCGGTGCCGCTCGACGAGCCACCCGGCAGGCGCTGCGTCTTGAGGTCCCAGGGGTTCCAGGGCGTGCCCATCAGCGGGTTGCGGCCGGAGCCGCCATAGGCCCACTCGACCATGTGCAGCTTGCCCATCGGGATCATGCCGGCCGCCAGCAGCCGCTCGGCGGTCGCCGAGGTCTCGGTGGCGACGCGCGCCGCCCAGGCCTTCGAGCCGCCGGTGCCGACACGGCCGGCGATGTCGCACAGATCCTTCAGCGCGATCGGCAGTCCATGCAGGGGGCCCAGCGGCAGGCCGGTGCCACGCGCGGCGTCGGCGGCATCGGCCAGAGTCCGCGCCTCGTCGCGATAGACCTCGACGAAGCTGTGCAGCTTGCCGTCGGCCTTGTCGATCCGTGCCAGGAAGGCATCGACAACCTGGCGGCTGGACAGCTGCCTGCGGCTCAGGCCGGCAGACAGCTCGGCCAGGGTCAGCTCGGCGATCTCGGACATGGTGGCTCCTCAGTCGGCGACGATGAAGGTGACCAGCTGAGGGTAGGCCGTGAGCAGGGCGACGGTCAAAATATCGGCGAGCACGAAAGGCCAGATGCCGCGGAACACATCGCCCAGGGGGATCTCGGGCCGCACGCCGTTCACGACATAGCAGGCCAGGCCCACCGGCGGCGTCAGCAGGCCGATGCCGCACATCTTCACCACCATGATGCCGAACCAGATCGGATCGTAGCCCAGCGCCACCACCACCGGATAGAATACCGGCAGCGTGAGCAGCATCATGCCGATGGCGTCCATGAACATGCCGAGGATGAAGTAGACGAGATAGATCGCGACGATCACCATCACCGGCGGCAGGGCGAGGTCGACGACCCAGCTCGCGAAGGCATCAGGCAGGCGGGCGAACCCCAGGAAGCGCACGAAGATCAGCACGCCCCAGATGATGGTGAAGATCATCACCGTGAGCTTGGCCGCTTCGAGCAGCGCGCCCTTCAGGTCATGCCACTTCATGCCGTACCACAGCGCGAAGCAGAACACCGCGAAGGCGCCCAGCGCGCCGGCTTCGGTGGGCGTCGCCCAGCCCCACAGCATGCTGGTGAAGATCAGGCCGATCACGATCCAGATCGGCGCCGTGCCGGGCAGCGATTCGAAGCGCTGTGCCCAGCTGTAGCCGGTGATGCGCGGGCCGATCGCCGGATTGCGCGTGCAGCGCACCAGCACGATGGCGGAATAGACCAGGGCCGAAATGAAGCCGGGCACGAAGCCGGCGACCAGCAGCTTGCCGATCGAGACCTCCACCAGGATGCCGTAGATCACCAGCAGCGCCGAGGGCGGGATCAGCGAGTCCAGGGTCGATCCCGCCGCCACGACGCCGGCCGCCAGGCGGCGGTCGTACTTCGCCTTCAGCATCTCCGGGATGGCGACGCGTGAAAAGACGGCAGCTGCCGCGGTGCTGGCGCCCGATACGGCGGAGAAGGCGGCCACGGCGAAGATCGTGCCGATCGCCAAGCCGCCCGGCAGCCAGCCGAACCAGCGCCGTGCCGCCTCGAAGCTGGTCTCGGTCATGCGCGCGTAGTAGGCAAGATAGCCGATGAGGATGAACATCGGCAGCACGGAGAGCGTGTACTTGACGGACTTGTCGTAGGGTATCGTGCCGGCGGTCATCAGCCCGGCCAGAGGCGACGGCAGCATGACCATGAGCCCGACCGTGCCGACCAGCGCCGCGGCGAAAGCGATGCGCACGCCCAGCACGGCCAGCGCCACCAGGCAGGCGGCCCCGATGACGCCGATCGTCAGCGGTTCCATCATCAACCCCGGCCCGTCTTCTGGCGTTGCTCGATCTCCAGGGCGCGCATCGCCTCGTCGATCTCCTTGCGCGCCGTCTCGGCCGTGGTCTGCACGATCGGAACCGCGACGGGCGGCAACGTCGGATCACGCAACAGGCGCAGGTAGCCGGCCAGCTGCAGCAGCAGCCGCAGCCACAGCACGGCAAGCGCCACCGGCACGACGAGCTTCGACGGCCAGAGCGGCAGCCTGATGTCCATGCTCGAATCGCCGATGCTCCAGGCGCGCTCGAAATTCTGCCAGGTGCTGTAGACCAGCAAGCCGATGATCACGAGGCCGATCAGCACGGCCAGCGCCTCGAAGAACCACAGCAGCCGGCCGCGCATCTCGCCCAGCAGGATCTCCATGCGAATATGGCCACCCTTGCTCTGGCAATAGGAGATGCCGGCCACCGCGTAGAGGATGGCGAAGAACTCTATCCAGTCGATATAGCCTTCGATCGGGAGATCGAAGACGGTCCGGCCCACAATCTGGAGCATGCCGACGATCATGAGCACGAAGATCGACAACGCTGCCGCCAGGTTGAGGCCTTCCTCCAACCGCCCGTACCAGTGGTCGAGCCGCGCGATCAGCGGCGCATCGGCGGAAGGCCGACCGGCGGCGGGTGGGGGGCCATGAGCGGCAGCCACGGTGCTTTCCGGAGACAGGTGTGTCAGCGACTCAGGTCTTCTTGCCGGCGTCCGTTGCCGTCTTCAGGATCAGGTCGAGCAGCTCCTGGGCCGGGATGCCCTTGGCCGCCATCTCCTTCACCCATTTGTCCCACACCGGCCGTCCGCCCACCTGGCGGAAGGTCTCGAGGTCCTTCTCCGAATAGGTGATGAACTCAAGTCCTTTCTGCTTGAACAGCGGCACGTACTTGGCATCCGATTCGCCGTAGGCCTTGATCAGATTGTCCTTGATCTGCGGCCGCACCTCATCGAACAGAGGTTTGTAGGCATCCGGCAGCTTGGCCCAGGCGTCCTTGTTGATCAGCACCGGGCAGGCCTGCGTGCCGGGCGCCATGTTTACCGTGAACCACTTGCTGATCTCGTAGGTCTTGTAGGATCCGTGCGCGTAGGTGCTGGGGAACGACACGGCATCGACCGCGCCGCGCTCCAGCGAGGTGTAGACCTCGGTCGCGTCGACCGAGGTGGGCACGGCGCCGAGATTGCGCATCGCTTCGCCGATGCCGCCGATGGCGCGCACGCGCATGCCCTTGAAGTCGGCCAGGGTCTTGGGCGGCTTGCCGCGGCCCACGAACTCGTATTGCGGCAGCAGGCTGGACACGTAGAACATCGCGTTCCACTTGCCCATCTCCTGCTGGATGTAGGGGTGCTTGTGATAGGCGTCGTGCACCTTCCATTGGGTCTCGAAGTCGGGCAGCGGCAGGAAGGGCAGGTCGAGTCCGGTGTAGGCCGGCTGCTTGTCGGGATGGTACGACGAGCAGATCATCGTCATGTCCAGGCCGCCGACCGAGAGGATGTCCAGCAGCTCCTTGGGGCCGCCGAAGCTCTCGTAGCCGATGGCGATGGTGAACTTGCCGCCGGTGCGTTCCTTGACGTGGCGGGCCAGGGTCTCGATGCCGGCCGTGACGGCGCGCGGCTTGCCCCAGGTCGCCAGCTTCCAGTTGACCTTGGGACCTTCGACCGTCTGCGCCGCGGCGCTTGAAAGGCTTGCGAAAAGCAGCGCAGCACCGACGGCCGCGACCCGCAACGGATGCGTCATGACGTCCTCCCTCGAACCACGGGCGGCGTTGGCCGCCGCTCCGTGCCGGGCGGATGTTAGACGGTTCGTTTCGCGAGCGCCACTGCCGTCGCGGTGCGGCGACGGCTAGGCCGGCGACAGCACGTGGATGGTGCGGCTGGCGATCATGTCGCGCGTCTTGGCGGCATAGGCGGCCATGTGCGGCGCCGCGGCGTGCGCCTTGAGCGCCTCCATGCTCTCCCACTTCTCGATCACCACGAACGTGTCGGTCCCGAGCTTGGCGCCGGCCGAGAAGCCGTCGGCATCGGTCGCCGGCCCGTACTCGACGCAGCCCTTCTCGGCATGCACGTTGGGCACATTGGCACGGAATTCCTTGAGGACCGCGTCACGCATCCCCGGCTTGGTGGTGATGATGGCGAGCACGTGGATCATGGTTCCTTCCTCCACTGGGCTGAATGGGATGACTATATACGGCGGCGCGTGCGGCGGGTGCCTTCACTTGGCGTCCGTGATCCGCGTGATCATGTCGAGCATGGTGCTCTCCCAGAAATCGGGATGGAACACCAGGTCGTGGCCATTGCGTGGCACGCCGCTGACGATCCGCAGTGTGCCGTCGCCGCCGGCGGCGCGGTAGGCGTCGAACCACGACTGGATGAATGGCGCGCTGTAGTAGCGATCATTGTCGCCGTACAGCCACAAGGTCGGCTTGCGGATCACGGCGCCGGCGCGTGCGAAGCGGTCGCGCGTGTAGCGGCCCTGCAGAAATGTCCGCTCGTCGGCCTCGCTCCAGGCGCCACCGGAGAAGTTGATGGCGCCCAGCGCCGACTCCGGACGCGCCGCGAGATACTCGATCGCGATCAGGCCGCCGCGCGACTGGCCGCCAAGCAGGATGCGATGGGCATCGATCTGCGGCCAGGCACGCACCGCGGCAAGCGCGGCATCGACATCGGCGATGTCAGACGCCATGCGCCGGTCGCCATACTCGGCCGTGAGCGGCCCGTCGCGCCGGATTTCCGGCAGCAGCGTGCCGCCGGAGCCGCCGGCGCCGCGACGCATCAGCTCGAGCACGGCCCAGCCGCGGCTGACGAACAGCCGCGCGAGCTCGCCGTGCCGTTGCACCAGAGACTCGACGCCCGGCGTGACATCGCCGTGGTTCATCAGCAGCAACGGCACCGGGCCGGGCACGACCGGCGGGTAGAATGTCGCCTTGAGCGTGATAGGCCGTCCCGTGCCGGGGTCGGTCATCGGGATATCGACCATGCGCCATGGCCGCGCCTCGGTGTCGGCAGGCGCTGCGGCGCGTGCCTGCGGTTCAGTCGGCAGCCGCTCGAAGATCGCGTAGCGCACCTCGTGCCACGTTCCGCGCCGCTCGAGGCGGGCGAACAGGCGGCCGTCGGGCAGCAGGCGATAGCGCCCGGTGACCACCGGCGACAATGCCGTCACCAGCTCGCCGTTCTCGATGCGGCCGGCGCTGCGAAGGAAGCCGGAGGGGAAGGGGCGCCAATGGTCGCGGTCGAAGCCATTGGTCACGGTCAGTCCGCCTGTGCTGCTGTCGACCTCGACTTCCACCGCCGCCGGCCGCGACTCGCTCCAGGCGTCGCGGCCCCATACGCCGAGGTACCGCTCGCGGCCGTCATGCACCCGCGGCTCGGCGGTCGTGCCGACGTCGCGGGGCAACGGGATCTGGCCGCGCGCGACAGTTGCCGTGGTCGCCGCAAGCATGAGCCACATGACGAGGCAGACGTGCCGGATCGACCGCATGGGCCGACCATAGCACCGTCTGCCGCCCGGCGCGCGCTCAGGCGGCCCGGCCGTGGCGCAGCACCCGTCCGGGCAGCGCAGCGTCTGCCGCGATGGCGTCGCGGCCGCCACGCCGGATCACGCGGCCGTTCACCACCACGGCATCGATGCCGTGCGCGTCGGCGATCAGGCGGTCGGCCCCGGCGGGCAGGTCATAGACCCGCCGCAGCTTGCTGGGCCCGACGGTGGCCGGATCGAAGACCACGATATCGGCCGGCCGCTTGTCGGCCAGCAGGCCACGGTCCGTGATCCCGAACATCTCGGCCGGTCGCTGCGTCAGGTGGTGCACGGCCTGCTCCAGCGTCAGGGTCTTCCTCTCGCGCACCCAGTGGCCCAGCAGATAGGTCGAGTAGCAGGCATCGCACAGCTGGCTGGCATGCGCGCCGGCGTCCGACAGCGCGATCACGGTATGCGGGTCGGTGATCAGGTCGGCGACCTCATCCTCGTCGAAGTTCAGCACCGCCATGCGGAAGCGGGCGCCGAGCTGGTTGTCGAGGCTGAGGTCGAGCGCCAGGTCGACCGGGTCCATGCCGCGCTGACGGGCGGCATGCGCCAACGGCATTTCCTCCAGCTCGCGCGCCGACGGCGCCCAGGCGATGATCGTGCGATCCCACCAGTTGCGCATGACCGGCGTGAGCTCGGCCGTGAAGCGTTGGCGCCAAGCCTTGTCGCGATAGGCGCGGGCACGGGCGCCGGGCGAGCGGGCCTCCTCGGCGGACAGCTCGTTCATCATCTTCATCACCTCGAAGATGAACGGGTCGGCGAAGGTGAACTCGAAGTTCAGCGGCCGGCAGCTCACCTGCGGGATCACGATGGCGCCGCTCTGGCGCTGCTCGGCGGCCAGATCCAGCTGCCGGCGATGGCCGCCGGGGCCGTACATGTAGGACAGCAGCGCCGTCCACGTGACCGGCACGCCGTGCTTGCGGCTGACCTGGGCCATCTCCTTGGTCGAGAACGACTTGCCGATGGTGATCTGCATCAGGCCGCGCTTCAGCTCGCCCATCGCCGACACCAGCGCGTCCATCTCCTCCACGGTCGCCTGCCGGCTGGGCACCGGCTTGCCGCCGAAGCCGTTGTGGGTGATCGACGCCGAGGTGCCGAAGCCGATGGCGCCGGCCTCCATGGCCTCGCGCACCAGCGCCTTCATCCGGTTGACCTCGTCGGGCGTGGCGGCGCGCTCGGTGGCTTCCTCGCCCATCACGTAGAGGCGCAGCGGGGTGTGGCCGAACAAGGCTGCGATGTTGATCGCGCTCCCGCGCGACTCGAGCGCGTCGAGGTACTGCGGGAAGGTCTCGAACGGCCAGTCGTCGCCCAGGCCCGCCTGCAGCGCGTCGAGGCTCATGCCCTCGACCTTCTCCAGGGTCTGCAGGATCAGCTTGCGGTGCGCCGCGCGCGTGGGCGCGACGCCGAAGCCGCAATTGCCGATCACGGTGGTGGTGACGCCATGCCAGGGCGAGATCGAGAGCATGCGATCCCACAGCACCTGCGCGTCGTAGTGCGTATGCACGTCGACGAAGCCCGGCGCCACGACCCGGCCGGTGGCATCGATGGTGGTGCCGGCATCGCCCTCGGCCTTGCCCAGCGCCACGATCCTGCCGTCCTTGACGCCCACATCGCCGGCGAAGCCTGGCTTGCCGCTGCCGTCGATGATGGTGCCGCCGGTGATCTTGAGATCGAATGTCATCGCGCCCTCCTTAGGGCCCGCGCCCGATGTGAACGATTGTTTACCAGCCGGCATTGTGCCGGTGCCGGGCCGGATCGGCAAATGCCTCTGGTGCATGGCTGAGCCGTCGTTAGATGTAGTAGGGTCGCCTGCCGCACTCACAGGGGATCCAGACCATGGCTACGCACAAGATCGCGGTCATTGCCGGTGACGGCATCGGCAAGGAGGTGGTGCCGGCGGGCATCGAGGTGATCGAGGCGGCCGGTCGGCGCTTCGGCATCGACTTCCAGTGGACGGCGTTCGACTGGAGCTGCGAGCGTTTCGCCAAGACCGGCGAGATGATGCCCAAGGACGGGCTGGATCAGCTGCGGCCGTTCGACTCGATCTTCCTGGGCGCCGTGGGCTGGCCCGGTGTTCCCGATCATGTCTCGCTGTGGGGCCTGCTCATTCCCATCCGCCGCGGCTTTGATCAGTACGCCAATGTGCGCCCGGTGCGTCTGTTCGAGGGCGTCCAGTGTCCGCTGGCCGGACGCAAGCCGGGCGAGATCGACTTCTATGTCGTGCGCGAGAACACCGAAGGCGAATATTCCGCCGCCGGCGGCCGCATGTTCGAGGGCACCGACCGCGAGTTCGTGGTGCAGGAGGCGGTCTTCACGCGCCAGGGCGTCGACCGCATCCTCAAATATGCCTTCGACATGGCGCGCACGCGGCAGCGCAAGCACGTCACGTCGGCGACCAAGTCGAACGGCATCATCCACACCATGCCGTTCTGGGACGAGCGCTTCGCGGCGATGAAGGAGCGTTATTCCGACGTCACGACCGACCAGTTCCACATCGACATCCTGACAGCCCATTTCGTGCGCAACCCGCATTGGTTCGACGTGGTCGTGGGCAGCAACCTGTTCGGCGATATCCTGTCCGACCTGGGGCCGGCCGTGGTCGGCTCGATCGGCATCGCCCCCAGCGGCAACATCAACCCCGAACGCGCCCATCCCTCGATGTTCGAGCCGGTGCACGGCTCGGCGCCGGACATCGCCGGCAAGGGCATCGCCAATCCCATCGGCCAGGTGTGGTCGGGCGCCATGATGCTGGAGCATCTCGGCCACAAGGAGGCGGCCGACGCCGTGGTGCGTGCCATCGCGGTCGTGCTCGCCGGCGGGGGCCCCAAGACGCCGGACCTCGGCGGCAATGGCGGCACGCGCGACCTGACTCGCGCCATCGTCGAGGCGGTCAAGGCGGCCTGAGGCTCCGTGCCGGTTCCGTAACCCTGTGGCAAGATGGCGGCTGACTTTCGCGGCCGGGATGCTATGCACCACCGCGAAAGCACAGGGGGTGAATGATGCTCAGACGCTCAATGTCGGCGCTGCTCGGCGCCACCCTCATCAGCCTTGCCGGCACGGCGCAGGCGCAGAACTATCCCAGCAAGCCCATCACCATGATCGTGCCGTTCGCGGCCGGCGGGCCGACCGACGCGCTGGCCCGGGTGATCGCCCAGAAGATGAGCGAGAAGCTCGGCCAGCAGATCGTGGTCGACAATGCCGCCGGCGCCGGCGGCACCATCGGCGTGGCCAAGGCGGCGCGCGCGGCGCCCGACGGCCATACCGTGCTGTTCACCCACATGGGAACGCTGGCGGTCAACATCGCGCTCTACAAGTCGCTGCCCTACGACAGCCAGAAGGATCTCGTGCCGGTCGGCATCGGCGGCACCAATCCCATGGTGCTGGTGACCAAGAAGACCTTGCCGGTGAAGGACTTCAAGGAGTTTGCCGCGTACGTGAAGGCCAACCAGAAGAAGGTGCAGTACGGCATGGCCGGCATCGGCGCCGCGTCGCACCTGGGCGGCCTGATGCTCAACAGCATGATGAAGGTCGAGGTGCTGGAGATCCCCTACAAGGGCACCGGTCCGGCGCTCAACGACCTCGTCGCCGGCCAGTTCGACTACATGGTCGACCAAGCGGTGAACGTGCTGGCGCAGATCCAGAGCGGCAACATCAAGGCCATCGGCGTCAGCACCAAGAAGCGCCTGCCGCAGCTGCCCGACGTGCCCACCATCGATGAGGCCGGCCTGCCGGGCTACGAGGTCACGATCTGGAACGGCCTCTTCGCCCCCAAGGGCACGCCCGAAGCGATCGTCACGAAACTGAACGCGGTGCTGGGCGAGGCCCTGGCCGATGAGGCGGTGCGCAAGCGGCTGATCGACCTGGCCGTCGACCTGCCCACCAAGGAAGAGTCGTCGCCCCAGGCGCTGGGCGCCTTGCTGAAGGCCTCGATCGAGAAGTGGGTGCCCGCCGTCAAGGCCGCCGGCGTGCAACCGGAATAAGACCTCATTCCTGTCATCCCGAGCTTGGGCGAGGGATCTCCCGCGGGTGGCGCACCTCACGCGCCATTCGCGGGGATCCCGCGCGGGCGTTTGGGGAGAAAGCGGACGTCGCTGCAGACAAGCGGCGCGTCGCGACGGTTGCATCGCGGCGCGGTTTGCGATATGAACGCCGCCCTTGGCGATACTCTTTGCGCGGGAGGCGTGCATGTTGATCAACATCAGCTCGTTCGTCTTTCCCGACCTGCCCGGTCTTCGCACCGGCCACTAGGTCGCCCTCGGGTGGATCGGCCAGCGCAGCGGCCATACCCGTCTAGCCTCGTCTTCTAAACGACAGCGACTCGTGCCGGCGCCGTGCTGCGGCGCGCGGGCAGCCTTGTCGCCTGCAAGGACCGGATGGTGCCCGCGCGCCGTCCGTATGCGGTCATGACTCTGCGTTCCTCCGATAGTGCCGGCGATCCGTTCCGGCGCACCCTGCGTTTCGTCTTCTCGCAATGGCGGCGCCAGCCGGCCCTGGCGCTGGCGATCATCGCCTGCGTCGTCGTGCTGACGCTGGTCGAGCTGCTGATCCCGCTGCTCGCGGGCCGGCTGATCGACGTTGTCGCCGACCGGCTTGCCGACCGCCGCACGTCGCTGGACGCGGCGATCGAGATCTTCATCGGGCTCGCCGGCATGGGCGCCGCCATGGTGGCGCTGCGCTTCGGCCTGTTCCGCGGCATCGTGCGCTTCACGCTGCATATGATGAAGCAGGTGGCCGAGGAGGCGTTCTGGCGCGTGCAGCGGTTCTCGACCGACTGGCACGCCAACAACTTCGCCGGCTCGACGGTGCGCAAGGTCAGCCGCGGCATGTGGGCGTTCGACCAGCTCAACGACACGCTGATGCTGGCGCTGCTGCCGGCCGTCTCGGTGCTGGTGCTGGCCACGATCTCGTTCGGCCTGCGCTGGCCTGTCATGGGGCTGGTGATCGGCGTCGGCAGCTCGGCCTATATCGTGTTCGCCTCGCTGATGGCGCTGCGCTACGTGGCGCCGATCGCCCAGCTCTCCAACCGCTGGGACACGCGCCTGGGCGGCACGCTGGCCGACGCCATCACCTGCAATCCGGTGGTGAAGGCGTTCGGCGCCGAGGTCCGCGAGGACCTGCGGCTGGGGCGCGTGCTGAAGCGCTGGCAGTCGCGTACGCGGCTGACCTGGAACCGCGCCGTGCTGAACGGCTCGGTGCAGCAGGCCTTGCTGCTGACGATCCGCCTGTCGGTGACGGGTGGCGTGATCATGTTGTGGTGGCAGGGGCAAGCGACGGCCGGCGACGTGGCCTACGTGCTGACGACATACGGCGTGATCAACGGCTACCTGCACAACATCGGCGATCACGTCACCAACGTGCAGCGCGCGGTGAACGAGCTGGAGGAGCTGGTCGGCTTCCACGACGAGCCGCTGGGCGTGGAGGACCGCGCCGGCGCCGTGCCGCTGCGGGTGACGGAGGGGCGCATCGCCTTCGAGAAGGTGGGCTTCCGCTACCCCGGCCAGGTGCGGCCGGCCTACACCGACTTCTCGCTCGGGATCGCGGCCGGCGAGCGGGTCGGCTTGGTCGGCCACTCCGGCTCGGGCAAGACCACGTTCGTCAAGCTGGTGCAGCGCCTGTACGACCTCGACGCTGGCCGCGTGCTGATCGACGGCCAGGACATCGCCGGCGTGACCCAGACCAGCCTGCGCCGGCAGATCGCGATCGTGCAGCAGGAGCCGGTGCTGTTCCACCGCTCGCTGGCCGAGAACATCGCCTATGCGCGGCCGGATGCCAGCCTGGCGGCGATCCAGGAAGCGGCGAAGCTGGCGCACGCGCATGACTTCATCTCGCGCCTGCCCAAGGGCTACGACACTCTGGTCGGCGAGCGCGGCGTGAAGCTGTCGGGCGGCGAGCGCCAGCGGGTGGCGCTGGCGCGCGCCTTCCTGGCCGACGCGCCGATCCTGATCCTCGACGAGGCGACGTCGAGCCTGGACAGCGAATCGGAGGCGCTGATCCAGCAGGCGATGGAACGGCTGATGCGCGGCCGCACCACCCTGGTCATCGCGCATCGCCTGTCGACGGTGCGCCAGCTCGACCGCATCCTGGTGTTCGACGACGGCCGCATCGTCGAGCAGGGCGACCACGACACCCTGATCGCGCGGCCCGGCGGCCTCTACCGCCGCCTGGTCGAGCGCCAGATGGGCGGATCGTCATCGCTGATGGTGGCGTAGGCATCATCACCTCGCCCCGGAGCGGGGCGAGGCGTCGGCCTACGTCGCCCGCAACAGCTCCATCCGCACCTCGGCGCGGCGCATCACCTGGCCGGCGTCGTCGCGGATCGCGAGCGCGACCTTGCCTTCCCACCAGTCGATGTCGATGGTGCCGAAATTGGGCAGCCCGTAGACGCCGCCCAGGCGGTTGGGGCCGGCCTCGCGCGGGTTGGGGAAGAACTTGTTCAGCCCGCTCGACGTGGCTTCCAGCAGCGGGTAGGGGGTGCCCGTGGCCTCGCGGTAGAGCGCGCCCAGGTGCCGGTCGCCGGAGATCAGCACCACGCCGCTGGCGCCCGCGTCGCGGATCGTGTCGTAGAGCTTCTGGCGTTCGCGCGGGAAGTTGCCCCAGCGCTCCCAGCCATGTCCGTCGGCCACGATCTGGATGCCCGAGCCGATCACCCGCAGGTCGGCGGGCTGCCGCAGCTGCTCGGCCAGCCAGGCCCATTGCGCCTCGCCCAGGATCGTCTTGGCAGCATCGTCATCGGGCAGGTAGCGCTCCTTGCCCGGCGCGTTGCGCTCGTCCGTCGGCCGCCATGGCGACTTGAACCAGCGCACGTCGAGCAGGATGACCTGCACGCGCTGGCCGGCCTGGCCGAAGATGCGCGCATCGTAGAGGCCCTCCCGCCGGCGCCGCGGATCGTTGTCCGGCGCCCGCCAGAAATCGAGGAAGATCTCCTTGGACTGCCCCTTCAGCTTATAGCTGGCGCCGCCGTCGTTCTCGCCGTAGTCGTGGTCGTCCCACACCGCGAGATGCTGCACCTCGCGCCGCAGGCGGGCATAGCCCTCGATCTTCTGGGCCCGGTCGTAGGCCGCGAACAGGCTGGCCGTGTCGGCGGCGGACGTCGCGTAGTCGGCATAGACGTTGTCGCCCAGGAACAGGAACAGGTCTGGCCGGTAGCCGAGCACGGCGTCCCACACCGGCTGCGGCCTGGCCTGGTCGGCGCAGGACCCGAAGGCGACGCGGGTGAGGGGGCGGGGCTGCGCCTGCGCTGGCAACGGCAACGCAAGTCCGGCAACCGAAGCGGCGATCGCCTGGCGACGAAGGAGGGGACGCGGCATGAGCAGCTCGGCCTGACCTGACGGTGGACGGGATGGTGGAGAATACGCCGGGCCGGCAAAAACATGTGACAAAATCGCCCGCGGCCTCAGCTGAGGCGAAAGATGCCGTGCCCGATCGGCGCGACATGCCCCATGCGTTCACGCCGGAGGAAGCGTATGCTCCCCGACGCAGAGCCCGCACCGCGGCGCCACAAGATGTTCACGGTGCCGTCCGGCCGACCAGTCCGCGTCCGCAGACAGCAAGCCTTTGAGAGCCGGGCCGCAAGCCTGCGAAGGCCGCACGATCACTTGAGGCCCGATCACCCACAGGGGAGGCACGAGATGAGCGAGCACAAGATCTTCAGCGCCTGTCCGCATGATTGTCCGGATACCTGCGCCATGATCACCACGGTCCGCGATGGCAAGGCGATCGAGGTGCGCGGCAACCCGGACCATCCGTTCACGCGCGGCGGCCTGTGCGTCAAGGTCAACGACTATCAGAACCGGGTCTACAGCACCGATCGCGTGCTCCATCCCCTGAAGCGCATCGGCCGCAAGGGTGCCGGCCAGTTCCAGCGCATCACCTGGGACGAGGCGCTGGGCGAGATCAAGTCACGGTGGTCGGCGATCATCGACCGTCACGGCCCGGCGGCCATCCTGCCCTACAGCTATCTCGGCACCGAGGGCATCCTCAACGGCCTCAATGCCGGCGATGCCTTCTTCAACAAGCTCGGCGCCACGATCTCGGAGCGGACGTTCTGCGATTCGGGCGCGATCACCGCGTTCTTCATGTCCTGCGGCCCGACCGCGGCGGTCGACCCGGAGAGCTTCGTCCATTCGAAGTACATCGTGCTGTGGGCCATCAACACCATCAGCAACAACCTGCACCACTGGCCGTTCATCGCCGAGGCGCAGGCACGCGGCGCCAAGGTGGTGGTGGTCGACCCGGTCGCGACCCGCACGGCGAAGAAGGCCGATTGGCACATCCGGATCCGGCCCGGCACCGATGCGGCGCTGGCGCTGGGCATGATGAACGTGATCATCGCCGAGGGCCTCGTCGACCGCGACTATGTCGAGAAGCACACCGTCGGCTTCGACGAGCTGGAGGAGCGCGCCGCCCAGTTTCCGCCCGACAAGGTCGCCGCCATCACCGGCGTCGCGGCCGACGACGTGCGCAGGCTCGCGCGCGAATTCGCCACGACGCAGCCGTCGGTGATCCGCATGGGGGTCGCCATCGAGCGCAGCGCCGGCGGCGGCAACACCGTGCGGGCGCTGTCCTGCCTGCCGGCGCTGGTTGGCTCCTGGCGCCACTGCGGCGGCGGCATCCTGCACATGCCGATCTGGGCCTTTCCGGTCAACTGGGACGCCGTCAGCCGGCCCGACTGGATCAGGCCCGGCACGCCCGTCGTCAACCAGTGGCGCCTGGGGCAGGCGCTGATGGGCGAGCTGCCGCTGACGACACCGATCCAGTCGCTGTTCGTCTTCAACTCCAACCCGATGGTCGTCATTGCCGAACAGGAGAAGCTGGAGCGTGGCCTGGCGCGGGAGGACCTGTTCACCGTCGTGAGCGAGCAGTTCCTGACCGACACCGCGCTCTATGCCGACATCGTGCTGCCGGCCACGACCCAGCTCGAGCAGTTCGATCTCATGTTCTCCTGGGGCCATCTCTATCTGACGCTCAACGAGCCGGCCATCGCGCCGCTGGGCGAGGCGGTGTCGAACACCGAGCTGTTCCGGCGGCTCGCCCGCACCATGGGCTTCAACGACACGTACTGGCAGCGCAGCGACGAGGAGATGGTGACCGCGGCGCTCGACTGGAACAATCCGGTCCTGGCGGGAATCGACCTGCCGGCGCTGCGCCGGACCGGCTACGCACGGCTGAACGTGGGCACGCCGGACACGTTCGTGCCCCACCGCGAGGGCAACTTCCCGACACCGTCCGGCAAATGCGAGTTCAAGTCGTCGATCGCGGCCGGCGGCAACATGGTCCTGCCGCTGTTCCGCCAGGGCTATGCCGGCGACCAGAGCGGCGAGGCGGTCGATCCGCTGCCGAACTACATTCCGCCCAACGAATCGCCGGCGACCAGTCCGGCGCTGGCAGCGCGCTACAGGTTGAACATGCTGTCGCCCAAGAGCCATGCCTTCCTCAACTCGTCGTACGGCAACATGCCCCTGCAACAGCATCACGCCGGCACGCAGAAGGTCGTCATCAATCCGCAGGATGCTGCTGCCCGTGGCATCGCCGGTGGCGACATGGTGCGGGTCTTCAACGACCGCGGCGCCTTCGAGGCCGTGGCCGAGATCTCCGGCGATGCGATGGCCGGCGTCGTGGTGGCGCCGATGGGCTACTGGCCGCGTGACAGCCGCACCCGGCGCACGGTCAACGCCATCAACCCGCCGGCCTTCGCCGACTACGGCAATGCGCCGACCTTCTCCGACACCCTGGTGGAGGTAGCGAAGTCAGCACCAGCGCCGGCGTGATAGGTCGCTCCGCAGGCCGGAGGCCGCTTGATTTCAAGCGGCAGGGCCGATCTTCAGGAGGCGATGCTCGTCGGCCGCCTGAATGAAGTCGGCTATCAGGTGGCGATGGCGGTCGAGGAATTCGCGTAGCGTCGTCACGGTAGTATTGCCGATCTTCAGCAAGACGACTTTCGGCGGAGCTCCGAATTGCTGCGACAGGAATTCAAAATCGTCGTCTTTCGTGACGATACGATCGTAAAGCCATTGCTGCCGGCGAACCGATAAATAGCCTCGTCCGGTGTTTGCCCGAAGCCGAGTTGCAGAACATGTGTCGAATCGGGAAACTTGCCAGCCACTGTTCGGACGAGGCTGGGTGGCAGGTTTTCGTCCAGCAGCAGCTTCACTCTGCGGCCAGCAGCTTCGTATGCCGCTCGCTGTCGGCCGCGTAGGCTAGCGCGGCGCGAATATCTTCGCGCGAAAGCTGGGGGAACTCCGCCAGCAGAGAATCTTCTGTCTCGCCGCCAGCCAGGTACGACAAAATGTCTGCGACCGTGATTCGGGTGCCGCGAACACACAGTTTACCACTGCGCTTGCCCGGTTCAATTGTGATGCGTTCGCGCCAGTCCATGACAGCCTCAGGCTCACGTCAGCCAACAATATAGCGTCTTTCCCTCAATCCGACGACCACCAAAGTCTATTCCTGAAAGCAAAAAGGGGCCGCTTGCGCGGCCCCTTCGCATGTCGTCCGATCTGGCGGGATCAGATCGAGTAGTACATCTTGTACTCGACCGGGGCTGGCTGGTGCTCCCAGTTGTAGACCTCTTCCCACTTCAGCTCCATGTAGCCGTCGATCTGGTCGTCGGTGAAGACGCCGCCCTTGGTCAGGAAGCTGCGATCGGCGTTGAGGCTGTTGAGGGCCTCGCGCAGCGAGCCGCACACGGTCGGGACCTTGACCAGCTCCTCCGGCGGCAGCTCGTAGAGGTTCTTGTCCATCGCGTCGCCGGGATGGATCTTGTTCTGGATGCCGTCGATGCCGGCCAGCAGCATGGCGGCGAAGGCGAGGTAGGGGTTGGCGCTGGGGTCGGGGAAGCGCACCTCGACGCGCTTGCCCTTGGGCGAGGCGACGTAGGGGATGCGGCACGAGGCCGAGCGGTTGCGCGAGGAGTAGGCCAGCAGTACCGGCGCCTCGAAGCCCGGGATCACGCGCTTGTAGCTGTTGGTCGAGGCGTTGCAGAAGGCATTCAGCGCCTTGGCGTGCTTGATGATGCCGCCGATGTAGTACAGCGCCGTCTCCGACAGGTCGGCATAGCCGTTGCCGGCGAACAGCGGCTTGCCGCCGCTCCAGATCGACTGGTGGACGTGCATGCCCGAGCCGTTGTCGCCGTAGAGCGGCTTGGGCATGAAGGTCGCCGTCTTGCCCCACTGGGCGGCGACGTTGTGCACGCCGTACTTGTACTTCTGGACGTTGTCGGCGGTCGACACCAGGGTCGAGAAGCCGAAGCCCAGCTCGTTCTGGCCCGGCGCCACCTCATGGTGATGGATCATCATGTCGAGGCCCATCTCGCCCAGCACCGAGCACATCTCCGAGCGCAGATCCATCAGCGCGTCGACCGGCGGCACGGGGAAGTAGCCGCCCTTGACGCCCGGCCGATGGGCGAGGTTGCCGCCCTCGATATCGGCGCCGGTGTTGTGCGGCGCCTCGGCGTAGTCGAGCTTGTAGAACGAGCCGCGCATCTGGACGTCGTACTTGACGTCATCGAACACGAAGAACTCCAGCTCCGGGCCGAAGTAGCAGGTGTCGCCGATGCCCGACTGCTTCAGGTAGGCCTCGGCGCGCTTGGCCGTGGCGCGCGGGCAGCGGGCGTAGCCCTGCATCGTCGAGGGCTCGATGACGTCGCAGAACAGGACCAGCGTGTTCTGGGCCGTAAACGGATCGAGCACGGCGGTCGAGGCGTCGGGCATCAGGATCATGTCGGACTCGTTGATCGCCTTCCAGCCGGCGATCGAGGAGCCGTCGAACATCACGCCGTCGCTGAACGTGCCCTCGTCCACCGAGTGGGCGGTGTAGGCCGTGTGCTGCCACTTGCCGCGCGGGTCGGTGAAGCGGAAGGACACGAACTTGACGTCCTTCTCCTTGATCATCTGCAGAACGGATTTGGCGTCGGCCATGGTCCCTGCGTCCTTTCTGATTGCCCGTGGTTGCACTCGTTGCCTTGGTCTTCGCCACGCAGACCCGCCTGCGCGGCGCTCTGTCAAACGGCTCCGTCAGACCGCCTCGTTGCCGCGTTCGCCGGTGCGGATCCGCACCGCTTCCTCGATGGGGGAGACGAAGATCTTGCCGTCGCCGATCCGGCCGGTCTGCGCCGCGGTGCGGATCGCCTCCACGGCCTTCTCGACCATCTCGTCCTCGATCACCAGCTCGAGCTTCACCTTGGGCAGGAAGTCGACGACGTACTCGGCGCCGCGGTAGAGCTCGGTGTGGCCCTTCTGCCGGCCGAAGCCCTTGGCCTCCAGCACCGTGATGCCCTTGAGGCCGATATCGTTCAGCGCCTCCTTCACCTCGTCGAGCTTGAAGGGCTTGATGATCGCTTCGACCTTTTTCATCGTCCTGCCCGTCCGAAATTGCCGCACCACCACCATACGGCCGCCGGACGGCGCCGATGCGCCTGACACCAACAGCACGTTCTGTGCCAGCCTGCAGAGTGCTGTGCAATCTGCGGTCAATTGCCGGCGGACGGTGCTATAGCCCAGTTTGCAAAGGCCGGCATGATCAAAATATATGCAATATGGTGATTAAATAGACATCTTGAGGTTAACTTCGCGGCACTATTCCAGGGTGCAGTTGAAGGCGATGGAAATGCGCTCACCCGGCCCCTGGTAAGGGCTCACCCAGTGATCGAGCCAGCTGGGGAACAGCAGCAGCATGCCCGAGGCTGGCACGATGCTGATGCCACGGTCGAACTTGAAGCCGGGGACCGGCATGGCCCGCGCGGTGGGTCGGGGATCGAGGAACTCGATCACCCCGTTGTTGGCGATGGCCGGGTCGGGCTGGCCGGCATCGACATAGTAGACGCCCGACCAGTGCTCGCCGGGATGCAGGTGCAGGCGGTTGTAGTGGCCGTCGCGGTTGATGTTGGCCCACGCATAGGCACGGAACCGCGTCGTGCCTGGCGCGCGGCCGCGGAACATCGGCGAGTGCTGCGCCATCTGCCGCACGGCGGCGGCGATCCAGGTCTTGAGCTGGGCGGCCTCAGGAATGTCCCAGTCCAAGAGGTCGTTGCGCGACTGCCAGCCGCCGACATTGCTGATCGCCTTGCCGGCATCGTCCTGGGCACGGCGCAGGATCGTGGCGCGCAGTCCTGGATTGACGCGCGCGGCATCGGGCATCAGCAGGCGCAGCATCGGCGTGGCGAACAGCAGCGACACGCCATCGCCCAGGTCGGCGGTCAGGTCGTCGTCGACCGCAGGCCCCGGGCGCGCCGGAGCCGGCGCCGGCGCCGCGGCGTGTGTCGTGCCGGCATGCGCGACCCCGGCATGCGCAATCCACGTGCCGGCGGGCGCTGCGAAGCCTGGGACCTTCGTTGCCTCTGACATGACCGTCTCTCCGTCCGTCGCTGGCCATGATGCCACAAACCCTGCTACCGCCGACCGAACTGCGCTACAACCCGCGGCGAGCCATTGGGCAGGGCGTGGATACTCATCGATGAAGCAGGGCAACAGCGTTCTGGGCGGCTATGCCGACACGATCTTCGAGCAGATGTCGGCGCTGGCGCGCCAGCACCAGTCGGTGAACCTGGGGCAGGGGTTTCCTGACGATCCCGGGCCCGAGGACGTGCGCCGGCAGGCGGCCGAGTACCTCATGACCGGCCACAACCAGTATCCGCCGATGCTGGGCATACCCGAGCTGCGCCAGGCGGTGGCCGCGCACAACAAGCGCTTCTACGGCCTGGACGTGGACTGGCAGAGCGAGGTGATGGTGACGTCAGGCGCTACCGAGGCGCTGGGCGACTGCCTGTTCGGCCTGATCGAGCCGGGCGACGAGGTGGTGGTCCTGGAGCCGCTCTACGACAGCTACGTGCCGATCGTGCGCCGCGCCGGCGGCATCCCGAAGTTCGTGCGGCTGCAGCCGCCGGCCTGGGAGCTGCCGCGCGAGCAGCTCGCGGCGGCGTTCGGGCCGCGCACCAAGCTGCTGCTGCTCAACACGCCGATGAATCCCGCCGCCAAGGTCTTCACGGCAGACGAGCTCGCCTTCATCGCCGATCTGTGCGTGCGTCATGACGTCTTCGCCGTGTGCGACGAGGTCTACGAGCACATCACGTTCGACGGCCGGCCGCACATCCCGCTGATGACGTTCCCCGGCATGCGCGAGCGCACCGCCCGCATCGGCTCGTCCGGCAAGACGTTCAGCGTCACGGGCTGGAAGGTGGGCTACATCACGGCGGCGCCGGCTGTGCTGAAGCCGATCCTGAAATCGCATCAGTTCGTCACCTTCACCACGCCGCCCAACCTGCAATGGGGCACGGCGCACGGGCTGCGCAAGGACGATGCCTATTTCGCCGGCCTGGCAGGCGATCTGCAGGCCAAGCGCGACTACCTGGCCAAGGGGCTGCGCGCCATCGGCTTCGACGTGATGGACGCGCAGGGGACCTACTTCATCACGGCTGATTTCCGGCCGCTGGGCTTCAACGGCACCGACGAGGACTTCTGCCGCCATATCACGGTCGAGGCCGGCGTGACGGCGGTGCCGCTCAGCGCCTTCTACCAGGGCCAGGGCGCCCCGCAGCATTTCGCGCGCTTCTGCTTCTGCAAGCACGACGCCACGCTCGACGCAGCGATCGATCGCCTGGCCCGGCATTTCAGGCGATGATCTTGAAGAGATCACCACAGAGGCACAGCGCAGCCGTTGGCCGCAACCAAAGACGGGGCCCGCCACGCGCTCGCTGTCATCCTGAGCGCAGCGAAGGATCTTTTGAGCGGTTCTATCGCACGGGAACGATGATGGCGTACGGCGTCTCGACGGGGCGGGCCCGTGCGAAACGACGGTCTAAAAGATCCTTCGCTGCGCTCAGGATGACAGCGAGCAGACTCAAATCGCCGCGGCTCGCCAGGATTCTTGAGGTCAGTAGTACAGAGAAAAAGAGGAAAACCGAAGCGCGCCGGAGGCGCGCAACATTTTCATTCTCTGTGAACCTCTGTGCCCTCTGTGCCTCTGTGGTTAATCTTCTTCTTCTCTTCCTCTCGCGCTACTCGCTGACGACGTATGTATGCAGCCGCACGCGGCCGCGCTCGTCGACCTCGCGGTAGACGCCCTGGATCTCGACCTCGAAGCCGGGGAAGGTGTTGAAGCAGGCCTCGAACATCTTGAGGTAGTCGATCATCGGCTTGGCTCGTTCTGTCAGCCGCTCGCCCGGGACGATCGTGGCGATGCCGGGCGGATAGACCACGAAAGGCGTCGTGGCGATGCGTCCGGCGATGGCGTCGATGGGCAGGTAGTCGACGTCGTTGCGCACCAGGCAGCGTGCCGCGTCATGAGGGGACAGGGCGATCTCCGGCAGGTGCTCGGGCGCGAACTGCCTGGCCTGCAGGGCGCTGACATCGGCGGCGCGGAAGAAGCGGTGCATCTCGCCGCAGAGGTCGCGCAGGCGCACGCCGGCGTAGCGCGCCGGCCGGCGCCGGAAGAACTCGGGGATCGCCTCCTCCAGCGGCGCGTTGTCGTCGTGCAGCCTCTTGAAGGCGACCAGCCCGCTGATCAGCGTGCCCGCCTTGCTGGCCTCGACCCCCGGGGTCAGCAGGAAGAGCAGCGAGTTGAGGTCGTTCTTCTCCGGCACGATGCGGTTCTCGCGCAGGTACTGGGCGACGACCGGCGCCGGGATGCCGTGCTCGGCATATCCGCCGGTGGCACGGTCGAAGCCCGGCGTCAGCAGGGTGAGCTTGTTGGGGTCGGTCATGGCGAAGCCCGCCGCCATGCCGTCGAAGCCGTGCCAGCCGGCTTCCGGCGCGAGCTGCCAGAAGGCGGGGGTGGTCGCCAGCTGATCGGTGCCCACCGATTCCCAGGGAACGACATCAGGCATCGTGTCCGGGCGGTTGGCATGTGGAAGCGTGACGCGCTCGGGCACGAAGGGCTCGAAGAACCAGCGGCGCTCGGGGCGCGTCTCCTTGTCCTCGAACTCGCGGCGCATGGCACGGATCTTCTTGCGCAGCTCGATGCCCAGCCGGATGGTGTCGTCCCACAGCACCTCGCCGGAGCGGCCCTTCATCATCTGCGCCCCCACGTCCAGCGAGGCGAACAGCGGGTAGAACGGCGATGTCGAGGCATGCTGCATGAAGCTCTCGTTGAAGCGCCGATGCTCGACGCGGCGCTTCTGGCCCCTGATGTGGCGGTCCTTCATATGGATCTGCGAGGCCTGCGAGAAGCTCGCCAGCTGCTTGTGCGTCGACTGCGTGGCGATGATGCCCGGCGATTCCGGGCCGAGATCGGCCAGGCCCATCGCGAAGCGCCCGGCGTAGAGCGGGTGGAACTTCATGAACCCGGCCCAGGCCTCGTCGAACAGGATGTAGTCGCAGAGATGGCCGATGCGCTTGAGGATCATCTCGGCGCTGTGGATCGTGCCGTCATAGGTGCACTGCTCGATCACGGCGACGCGGAACGGGCGTGGCCGGCGCCAGGCTTCGGGGTCCTTGATCAACGGATGGCGGCGGATCTGCTCGCGCAGGGCGGTTTCGTCCAGCGCCTCCCAGCTCATCGGGCCGATCAGCCCCCAGGCGTTGCGGACCGTCGGGACATAGACCGGAATGCCGCCGCTGATCAGCAGGGCGCCGTGATGGGCAGCCTTGTGGTTGTTGCGGTCGAACAGCACCAGGTCGCCGTCGGTGACCAGCGCCGCCAGCGCCACCTTGTTGGAGGTCGACGTGCCGTTGAGCACGAAATAGGTCTTCTCGGCGCCGAAGATCTGCGCCGCTTCCTTCTGCGCCTGCAGGGCTGGGCCCTCGTGGGTGAGCAGGTCGCCGAGGTCGAGCACCGAGTTGTCCAGATCGTCGCGGAACACGGCTTCGCCCAGATGCTCCATGAACACCCGGCCGATGGGGCTGCGGTTGTAGAAGACGCCGCCGTTGTGTCCGGGGCAGGTCCAGAGCTGGTTGCCTTCCTCGGCATAGTCGACGAGGGCGCCGAAGAACGGCGTCTTGAGAGTCTCGGCGTACTGCTTCAGGCGGCTGATCAGGTTCTTGGCGATGAAGGCGGGCGTCTCCTCGGACAGGAAGACGTAGCCGTCGATAAAGTCGAGCACCTCGACCGGCAGGTCCTCGAAACGCTTGCGCCGGATCAGCAAGATGATCGGAAAGTCCAGGCCGCGTCGGCGCATCAGGTTGATGAGCGCGGCGGTCCTGCCCTCCAGGCCCTTCTTGCCCCAGTCGACGATCATGCACCCGATGGCGGCGTCGGTGCGCACCGCGACCTCGGCATCCTCGAGCCGCCGGGCCTTCACGACCTCGAAGCCGGAACGCTCGATCTCGTCGATGATCTGGTTGAAGCGGATGCCCTCGAGGTCGTCGGCGTCAAAGCTCGGCGCGGCGAACAGAAAGGTGAAACGTCTGAAGTAGTCCATGTATGCCCCGATCGTGTCGGACCTGAGATGTCGGCGCGTTCCATGACACCGCTGTGACGGCGCGTGAAAGACCTTCTATCCGCCTGCGCGGGATGGGGTGGACACCTCTCGCAGGTCAACTTCGCTGTCATCCTGAGCGAAGCGAAGGATCTGTTGAGCCGTGGGATCGCACGGGTATCATCCTAGATATCCGTGCGCCGACAAGTTTCGTCCGTGCGGAACGACGGTCCAAAAGATCCTTCGCTGCGCTCAGGATGACAGAAGCGTGCTTCGCGTAAGATGTGTCCACTCCATAGCGCCTGCGCGGAGAGAGGTAGATCCTATGCCACCCGACCCAGGGCCTGCCGGGCGGCGCGCAGGCCGCTTTCTACCGCCCCGTTCATGAAGCCGCTATAGGCGACGCTGGTGTGCTCGCCCGCGAACAACAGGCGGCCGCCCAGCTCGGGCCTGGCCTCGACGCCGAAGAAAGCCGTGTACTGGCCGGGGCGGGGCGAGGAGTAGGAGCCCAGCGCGAAACGGTATCGACTCCAGTTCATGAACTGCTGCACGCCGCTGAAGGCTGGCCCCAGGCGGGGATCGAGCGTCGCCAGGAAGCGGATGGGTGCCCGCTGCGCGGTGGCCGAGAAGTCGGCGCCCGCCTTGCCGCCGAGGAAGTTGGTGAGCACGCCGTGGCCACCCTTCTGGTCGCGGCTGGTCTCCCAGAAATTCTGATGGCCTGCATCGGTGGTGAGGAAGCCGTCATAAGCCGGGATGCGGTTGCTGGCGGTACGCCAGACCCGGCTCGAGAAGTCTGACATCAGCTTGGTGTTGGTGCCATAGCCGTACTCGGCGATGCTGCGCTTCTTGACCGGGTCGAGGCCGAGCGTGGCGATGCCGTCGACCCGGCGCAGCACCGAGAACGGCAGGGCCAGCACCACGCGGCTCGCCGGCACGGTGACGGCTTGCCCGCCGTGATCGAAGCTCAGGACCAGCTGGCGTCCGTCGTCGCGGATCGCGGTCAGCTCGTGGCGCAAGCGCAGCACGCTGTCGGCGCTGCCGCCGGCGCGGCGGACCACGGCATCGCGCAGCGCCTCGATCATCGAGGAGCTGCCACCGGCGATACGCCAGGCCTCGTCGCTGTCGCCGTAGAGGCCGGGCCGGGGCGGGTTCATCAGCAGGATCAGGTTGAGCGCCGACTGGATGTCGGCCTCGCTGCCCATCTCGCCGACATAGGCGATCCGCACCATCTCGCGGACCCAGGGCTCGACATCCGTCTGGCGGTCGAGGAACTCGGCCAGCGTCATGCGATCATAGGCGGCGGCGTTCATGGGTGTCGCATAGGTCACTGACAAGTCGCTGGCGCCGCCGCCGATCTCGCGCCGGGCGCGCGCGACCGCCTGCACGAAGGGCCTCAGGCCCTGCTCGAACTGCCGGCCGGTGTAGATCTGGCCGCGATAGTGGAAGATCTCGCCGGTGATGTCGGTCGGCGGCTCGGAGAATTTCTGCACGCCGACGCCGAGCTCGGCGCAGATCCGTCGCAGGTCGGCATGGTCGGTATCGACCAGCTCGGCCCCGAGCTCGATGAATTGTCCGTCGGCGTTGAAGCCGTTCAGGGTCCAGATGCGCCCGCCGACCCGCCCGGCCGCCTCGTAGACCACGGCGGGGACGCCTGCCTTGCCCAGCGCATAGGCGGCGGTGAGGCCTGCCGCGCCGGCGCCCACGATCACCACCGGTTCCCCCGTCAGCGGGCCGCTCGCCACCACGTCGGCGCAGGCCGCGACGGGACCCGCCACAAGGCCGGCGGTCGCGAGCCGGGCCGAGCCGGCGAGAAAGCGCCGGCGCGTGAGGCCGTCAGCCGGCGTTGCGGCAGCTTGCCAGTGGCGGCGCAGGGCGCGGAAAAGAGGCGTTCGGGCCATCGTGCATATCCCCCAAGACATGGTTGCTTGCCTTGACCGTAGCAGTCCCGCTTTGCGGTTTCACTGTCATCGCGACCATCTGCGGTGAATGAAGCCTTCATCCTTGCCGGATCCCTCGCTACGTTCACGACGACGGTCGGCAGGACTCGCCGAACGACACGGGCATGGGAGGGACGGCATGGCGCTGACCCGCGAAGATTGCGCGAGGCTCGACGAAGCTGACCCTCTGACACACGCGCGGCGGCGCTTCATCCTGCCCGACGGCGTCAACTACCTCGACGGCAACTCGCTGGGCGCGCTGCCGGGCGGCGTTGCCGAGCGCGTCGAGGCGATGGTGCGGCAGGAGTGGGGGATCGGACTCGTGCGATCCTGGAACACGGCCGGCTGGTACGAATCGCCGGGCCGGATCGGCCGCAAGCTGGCGCCGCTGCTGGGGGCGGCGCCGCACCAGGTGACGGTCACGGACACGATCTCGGTCAACCTGTTCAAGCTGCTGGTCGCGGCGATACGCCTGCGGCCCGGCCGCAGGACGATCGTCGCCGAGCAGGGCAATTTCCCGTCCGACAATCACGTCGTCGACAGCGTCGCGCGCATGCACGGCATGACCGTGCGCTACGTCCCGGCCGGCGCCGTCGCGGCTGCGGTCGACGACGACACCGCGGTGGCCGAGCTGTCGCATGTGAGCTACCGGACGGCCGAGATCCAGGACATGGCGCAGGTGACCGCCGCCGTCCACGCGCGCGGCGGCCTGGCGATCTGGGACCTGGCCCATTCGACGGGCGCCGTCGCATTGGCGCTGGATGATTCAGGCGCCGATTTCGCGGTTGGCTGCGGCTACAAGTTCCTCAACGGCGGGCCGGGGGCGCCATCGCATGTCTACGTCGCGCAGCGGCACCATGCGGCGCTCGACCAGCCGCTGACCGGCTGGTTCGGTCATGCCGCGCCGTTCAAGTTCGAGCCCGGGTTCGCCCGCGCGGATGGTATCCGCGCGATGCTGTGCTCCACGCCGCAGATGCTGGCCAACACGGCGCTGGAAGCGGCGCTCGACGCCTTCGACGGCATCGCCATGCACGACGTGCAGGCCAAGGGACGGGCGCTCGGCGACCTGATGATCCGGCTTCATGACGAGCGCCTGGCGCCGCTGGGCTGCGACTTGGCCACGTTGCGTGACGGCGCGCGCCGGGGCAATCATGTCTCGATCACCCATGCCGCCGGCTACCAGGTCATGCAGGCGTTGATCGGGCGCGGCATCATCGGCGATTTCCGGGCGCCCGATGTCATGCGCTTCGGCTTCGGACCCTTGTACGTGCGCCATGTCGATGTGTGGGACGCCGTGCTGGCGGTGGAGGACGTCCTGCGGTCCGGCGCCTGGCAGGCCGTGCCGCTGCCGGGGCCCGATGCGGTAACGTGAGGGAGGCGGTCGTGAGCCAGCCTGGTGCCGACATGTCCTATGCAGATTACCTGCAGCTCGACAAGGTGCTGCAGGCCCAGCGGCCGCTCTCGCATGACCGCAACGAGATGCTGTTCATCATCCAGCACCAGACCACCGAGCTGTGGATGAAGCTCATCCTGCATGAGCTGGAAGGGGCCATCGCGGCGATCCGGGCGGATGCGTTGCCGCCGGCTTTCAAGATGCTGGCGCGGGTCTCCCGCGTCATGGAGCAGCTTGTGAAGGCCTGGGACGTGCTGTCGACCATGACGCCGCCGGAATACAGCGCCATCCGGCCGTCGCTGGGCACCTCGTCGGGTTTCCAGTCCTCACAGTACCGCGTGATCGAGTTCCTGCTCGGGAACAAGAATCCCGCCATGCTCGAGGCGCACCGGCACGATCCGGCACGTCTGGCGCTGGTCGATGCCGCGCTGCGGGCGCCGTCGATCTACGACGAGGCGATCGCGCTGCTGGCGCGCAGGGGATTCGCCATTCCGCAGGCGGTGGTCGACCGCGACAAGATGACCGCGACCCGCCATGACGCCGATGTCGAGGCCGCCTGGCTCGCCGTCTATCGCGACCCCGGCCACTATTGGGACCTCTACGAGCTGGCCGAGGAGTTGGTGGATCTGGAGGATGCCTTCCGGTTGTGGCGCTTCCGCCATGTCACGACCGTGGAACGGATCATCGGCTTCAAGCGCGGCACTGGCGGCACGGACGGAGTCGCCTACCTGCGCCGGATGCTGGACGTCGTGCTCTTTCCCGAGCTCTGGCACCTGCGCACCGCGATGTGACGGGGCGGCAGCAGCACTGTCCTGCTGGGGGAGATGGGGCGGCCGACCGGATTCGAACCGGCGACATCCAGAATCACAATCTGGCGCTCTAACCAACTGAGCTACGGCCGCCATCAGGGCCGGGCCGAAGCCCGGAAAACCGGGCGCGTAGGTACTCCGGCCTCCAGTTTGCGTCAAGGGTGAGCCGCACACATTCCCCGCCGTCATCCCTCGCCACGCTCGACGACCTGTTCTTCCCCCGGAGGGGGAAGGTGGCGCGAAGCGCCGGAAGGGGGATGTTGCGACGGATTCGATATGACTGAGGAGCAGCGAAGCGGTTCGAGCATCCCCCATCCGCCCCTTCGGGGCACCTTCCCCCTCCGGGGGGAAGGAAAAGGAATGCGTCACACTCTAAGCTCTCGGCGACGGGATGGCGATGGACAAGCGGCTGATGCAGGCCCACCCTGCGATGCTTATATGTGCCGCGTGAGGTCCGATCGCATGCGTCGCTTCCTGAAGCGCCTGGTCACGCCGCCGCTTGCGGTCATCGCGGCGCTGCTGGTGCTGCTCGAAGAGACCCTGATCGCCTGGCTGCAAGGGTTGATGGCGGCTTTCGCCAGGCTGCCTTGGGTCGCAGCGCTGGAAGCCCGGATCAGCCGCCTGCCGCCGTATCCGGCGATGATCCTGTTCCTGCTGCCGGCGATCGTGCTGTTCCCGATCAAGCTGGCCGCGGTGTGGATGATCGCCCAGGGCAAGTTTCTGCTCGGCGGCGGCATCATCATGGTCGGCAAGGTCGTCGGCACGGCTGTCGCGGCCCGCATCTACAAGCTGCTGCATCCGACGCTATCGACCCTGCAATGGTTCGTGCGGGCCGAGGCCTGGGTGTTCGCGTGGCGCGACTGGCTCTACGCCTTCGTGAAGGCGCTGCCGGCCTGGCAGATGGCCACCGCCTTCCTGCACCGCGTGCGCCGTCTCGTGGCGCACCCGGGATGGTTGTCGCGCCGGTTCGCCGCCATGCGCCGGCGGGCGCGCCGCTCGGCCTAGCGGATGACGGACCGACCCGACCCTTCCCCTGGCGCGCCGGCCCGCGACCTGGTGCCCGACGACGATCTCGTGCTGCTGACCTGCGCTGAGATGCAGGCTGCCGAGCGGTATGCCATGCGCGGAGCCGGCGGCGGTGGCGACGAGTCGGCCTCGGGCAGCACCCTGATGGAGGCGGCGGGGGCCGGGGTGGCCAATGCCGTCATCGAACGTTTCTTGCCGCAACCGGTCGCCGTGCTCTGCGGTCCCGGCAACAACGGCGGCGACGGGTTCGTGATTGCGCGTCACCTCGCCGCGGCCGGCTGGCCGGTGCGGGTCGGCCTGCTGGGCGAGCGTGCCAAGCTCACGGGCGACGCCATGTGGGCGGCGATCCTGTGGGAGGGGGCGGTCGAGCCGGTGTCGGCAGGACTGCTGGCCGGCCGGCCGCTGGTCGTGGACGCGCTGTTCGGCGCCGGATTGAAGCGGCCGATCGAGGGCAAGGCGGCCGAAGTCATCGAGATGATCAACAGCCGGGGCTTGGCGTGTATCGGCGTCGACATGCCCAGCGGCCTCGAAGGTGATACCGGCCGCATCCTCGGCCATGCGCCCCGGTGCGCAATGACGGTGACGTTCTTCCGGCCCAAGCCGGCGCATCTGTCGGTCAACGGCCGGTTGCTGTGCGGCGAGCTGCGGGTCGTCGATATCGGCATTCCGCGTGCGGCGCTGAAAATGGTCGACGCCCGCCAGTGGCGCAACGAGCCGCCGCTATGGCAGGCGGCGCTGCGCACGCCGTCGCTGGCCGACCATAAATACGTGCGCGGCCACGTCATGGTCGCCGGTGGCGAGACCATGACCGGCGCCGCCCGACTGGCAGCGTTGGCGGCACGGCGGATCGGCGCCGGCCTGGTGACCATCGCTGCGCCGTCGGCTGCGGTCTCGGTCTACCAGGCGGCTGAGCCGGGCAACATCGTTGCGCCGCTCGACGGTGCCGGCGCCTTTCGCCAGCTGGCGGCCGACCCGCGCCGCAATGTGCTCGTCGTCGGCCCGGGTGCTGGTGCCACGCCGGCAACCCGGCGGCTGGTGGCCGAGGCGCTGGCCACCGGCCGGGCCTGCGTGCTGGATGCCGACGCGCTGACGGCGTTCTCGGGTGATCCGGCGGCGCTGTTCGGCGATATCAAGGGGCCGGTCGTGCTGACGCCGCACGACGGCGAGTTCGCCCGCCTGTTTCCCGGCTTGCGGCCGGACCTGGGCAAGCTCGACCGTGCGCGCCAAGCCGCGCGCCTGGCGGGGGCGGTCGTGCTGCTGAAGGGAGCCGACACCATCGTCGCCGCGCCCGACGGGCGGGCTGTGATCAACGCCAATGCGCCACCCTGGCTGGCCACGGCCGGGGCAGGGGACGTGCTGTCCGGCATGATCGCGGGCCTTGCGGCCCAGGGCATGACCCTGTTCGCGGCTGCAGCCGCGGCGGTGTGGATGCACGGTGCCGCGGCTGCCCGGTTCGGTCCGGGCCTGATCGCCGAGGATCTGCCGGTCCAGCTGCCCCAGGTCCTGCAGTCGCTGGCCTCGTAGAGGGCGTTACCGGCCTTCGGGACACGCTGCCGGCCTCGGGCGTGCATCTTCCCATCATAACCCTTTGACCGCCTTCGGATCGCGGGCTAGAAGGCGCCCCTTGGCCACCGGACTGGTGCGCCGAGCGCGCGGGCGTGGCCGCGGGCGTGGTGGAATTGGCAGACACACTGGATTTAGGTTCCAGCGCCGCAAGGCATGGGGGTTCAAGTCCCTCCGCCCGCACCATTGTCCCGCTGCAAGGCGCGTAACAACGGATTTTGGACGTAGCGGATCTTCACGACCATGCAAGTCACTGAAATCGCCAACGAAGGCCTCAAGCGCGCCTACAAGATCGTGGTTCCGGCCGCGACGCTGACCGGCGAGGTCGACAGCCGCCTGACAGAGATGTCGAAGACGGCGGTGATGCCGGGCTTTCGCCGCGGCAAGGTGCCGGTGACCATCCTGCGCAAGCAGTATGGCCAGGCTCTGTTCGGCGAGGCCGTCCAGAAGGCGGTCCAGGACAGCGTCGGCAAGACCGTCGAGGACAACGGCCTGCGCCCGGCGCTGCAGCCGCGGGTCGACGTCAAGGCGATCGGCGAGGACAAGGACCTGGAGTTCGATGTCACCGTCGAGATCATGCCCGAGATCGGCGATGTCGACTTCAGCGGCATCGAGCTGGAGCGGCTCAAGGTCGCTGTCGAGGACAAGGCCATCGATGAGGCGCTCGAGCGCATCGCCGCCGCCAACAAGGAGCAGAAGGATCTGGAGGCGCCACGGCCGGCCGCCAAGGGAGACATGGTGAAGATCGACTTCACCGGCTATGTCGACGGCACGGCGTTCCCCAACGGCGCAGCCACCGACTACACGGTCGAGATCGGGTCGGCCAGCCTCATCCCCGGCTTCGAGGACCAGCTCGTCGGCGCCTCGGCGGGCGAGGACCGCGAGGTCAAGGTGACGTTCCCGTCCGACTACGGCAACAAGGAGCTCGCCGGCAAGGAAGCCACGTTCAAGGTCACCGTGAAGGAGATCCGCGAGCTGGTGGCTCGGCCGATCGACGACGAGCTGGCCAAGGCGTCCGGCTTCGACAACCTCGAGGCCATGCGCAAGGCCGTGCGCGAGCGCATCGAGCAGGACTACGCCCAGGTCTCGCGCACGCTGGTCAAGCGCAAGCTGCTGGACCAGCTCGCCGAGCGCCACAAGTTCTCCGTCCCCGCCGGCCTGGTCGACCTGGAGTTCGAGGGCATCTGGAAGCAGGTGGAGGATGCCAAGGCTGCCGGCCAGAAGGTCGAGGGCGACGAGGAGAAGCTGAAGGAGGAGTATCGCGGCATCGCCGACCGCCGGGTGCGGCTGGGGCTGCTGCTGGCCGAGGTCGGCCGCAAGAACAACATCGAGGTCAGCGCCGCCGAGATCAACCAGGCGGTCTTCCGCGAAGCCCAGCGCTTCCAGGGCCAGGAGCGCCAGGTGCTGGAGTTTTACCAGAAGAACCCGGAAATGCGCGATCGCCTGCGGGCGCCGATCTTCGAGGACAAGACGATCGACTTCGCGCTCGAGCTGGCCAAGGTCACCGACAAATCGGTTTCGCCCGACGACCTGCTGAAGGCCGCGCGCGAGGCAGAGGACGACAAGGCCGACGCGGCCTGAGCGAGACCCGGTCGTGGCAGCCTTCATGGTGAGCTTGTCGAACCATGAAGCAGGAGGGCACGCCCTGAAATGCTTGCGCTGCGGCTGGCAACACGCCATGTCTGAGACGAGGACATGCGCGCCGTCGACGATTGATTTCGGTGGCGCGGCTAACCCAGATAGCGACGAATGGCCGCAAAACCAGGCCGGGTGAGAAGGACTCCGTCACATGATTCGCGACCGCGATCCCGTCGAAGTTTACAACAACATCTACGTGCCGATGGTCGTCGAGCAGACGGCGCGCGGCGAGCGGGGCTACGACATCTGGTCGCGCCTGCTGAAGGAGCGGATCGTGTTTCTCAGCGGACCCGTCGAGGACCATGTCTCGACGCTGCTGTGCGCTCAGCTTTTGTATTTGGAATCAGAGAATCCGACCAAGGACATCGCGTTTTACATCAACTCACCGGGAGGCGTCGTCTCGTCCGGCCTCGCGATCTACGACACGATGCGCTACATCCGGCCCGGCATCTCCACGGTCTGCATCGGACAGGCGGCTTCGATGGGCTCGCTGCTGCTCACCGCGGGCGAGAAGGGCAAGCGTTTCGCGCTGCCTAATGCCCGGGTGATGATCCACCAGCCCTCGGGCGGTGCCCAGGGCCAGGCGGCCGATATCGAGATCCAGGCGCGCGAGATCCTGATGATGCGCGCCAAGCTCAATCGCATGTACATGGAGCATACCGGCCAGCCGATCGAGGTCATTGAACAGTCGATGGATCGCGACAAATTCTTCAGTCCGGAAGAGGCGAAGGAATTCGGATTGATCGACGATGTTCTTTTGAAGCGGCCGACGGCCGTGGAGTCGGTGAAGACTACTGTCTGAAGCGGCAGAAGTCGTGCTTGCAAAGGCGTCCACAGTGGTCACCATGCATGTGTCTGGAGGCTCTGTGGACGGTTCATGCGCCCTGCGAAGTCATACCCACAATATTTTGATGTTGTACCGAGGCGACTGCGGGGCGTAACATAGGGATAGCGTGCCGGCGGGTGCGCTCTGGAGGTAGTGTACGCCCATGGCGACGAACAAGACCGGCGGCGATTCGCGGAACACCCTCTACTGTTCGTTCTGCGGCAAGAGCCAGCACGAGGTCCGTAAGCTGATCGCGGGGCCTACCGTATTCATCTGTGATGAATGCGTCGAGCTGTGCATGGACATCATCCGGGAGGAGAACAAGACCACCCTGGTGAAGTCCAAGGATGGCGTGCCGACCCCGAAGGAAATCCGCCAGATCCTCGACGACTATGTGATCGGCCAGGACTACGCCAAGAAGGTGCTCTCGGTCGCGGTCCATAACCACTACAAGCGCCTGCATCACGGCGCGAAGAACAACGACGTCGAGCTCGCCAAGTCCAACATCCTGCTGATCGGGCCGACGGGCTCGGGCAAGACGCTGCTGGCCCAGACGCTGGCGCGCATGCTCGACGTGCCGTTCACCATGGCCGACGCCACGACCCTGACCGAGGCGGGCTATGTCGGCGAGGATGTCGAGAACATCATCCTCAAGCTGCTGCAGGCGTCGGACTACAATGTCGAGCGCGCCCAGCGCGGCATCGTCTACATCGACGAGGTCGACAAGATCAGCCGCAAGTCCGACAACCCGTCGATCACGCGCGACGTGTCGGGCG
This sequence comes from Vineibacter terrae, assembly GCF_008039615.1. Taxonomy (GTDB): domain Bacteria; phylum Pseudomonadota; class Alphaproteobacteria; order Reyranellales; family Reyranellaceae; genus Vineibacter; species Vineibacter terrae. The sequence goes on from NZ_VDUZ01000010.1 coordinate 33,978, forward strand.
AGGGCGTGCAGCAGGCCCTGCTGAAGATCATGGAGGGCACGATCGCCAGCGTGCCGCCGCAGGGTGGCCGCAAGCACCCGCAGCAGGAGTTCCTGCAGGTCGATACGACCAACATCCTGTTCGTTTGCGGCGGCGCCTTCGCCGGCCTCGAGCGCATCATCTCCCATCGCCGCCAGGGCACGTCGATCGGCTTCGGCGCCGAGGTGCGCGGTCCCGACGACCGGCGCACGGGCGAGATCCTGCGCGACCTGGAGCCTGAGGATCTGCTGAAATACGGGCTGATCCCCGAGTTCGTCGGCCGCCTGCCGGTGGTGGCGACGCTGGACGATCTGGACGAGGTGGCCCTGGTCGAGATCCTGACCAAGCCCAAGAACGCCCTGGTTCGCCAGTACCAGCGCCTGTTCGACATGGAGAGCGTGCGGCTGAAGTTCACCGACGAGGCCCTGCGCTGCGTCGCCCAGAAGGCGATCGCCCGCAAGACGGGCGCCCGCGGGCTTCGGTCGATCATGGAAGCCATCCTGCTGAACACCATGTACGAGCTTCCTGGCCTGCAAGGGGTCGACGAGGTTGTGGTCAATCGGGAAGTCGCCGAGGGCCGCGCTCAGCCGCTTTATACGTATAGCGAGCGCAAGGAGCTCGAGGCGCCGGCTGGGGCCTGATCTGGTTTTTATTCCGCTGCGCGATAGCTGCTTGATGCCACCGGCCCATCAATGGTCCGGTGGCAGCGTATTGGCCAGTACGAGCACAATTGGTCCAGTTTCCCCCGGTATCCTTGAACCGGAGGCACGAATCGCTATCTGTCCACTACAGAAGGTCCTGTCGCGCGATATGTGCGCACTGGTGCGGCAAGCGCGTTGGCGCCATAAAGGGCTGAAGGGCCAAAGAGAGGCGTGATGAGTTCCAACCCCCGTGGACCGCTCTTTCCGGTGTTGCCGCTGCGTGACATCGTGGTCTTCCCGCACATGATCGTGCCGCTCTTCGTGGGGCGCGAGAAGTCGGTGCGGGCGCTCGAAGAGGTGATGGGTGACGACAAGCAGATCCTGCTGGTCGCCCAGAAGAATGCCGCCCAGGACGACCCTGGCCCGGATGATATCCATCGGGTCGGCACCGTGGGCACGGTGCTTCAGCTGCTGAAGCTGCCGGACGACACCGTCAAGGTGCTGGTCGAAGGCGGCCGCCGGGCCCGCATTTCCGAGTTCACCGACCGCGCGGAGTTCTTCGAGGCGCACGCCACGGTGCTGGACGAGCAGCCCGTGGACAGCGCCGAGGTCGAGGCGCTGGCGCGCACCGTGGCCAGCGAGTTCGAGCAGTACGTCAAGCTCAACAAGAAGGTGCCGGCCGAGGTCGTGGTCTCGATCAACAAGATCGACGATCCGTCCAAGCTCGCCGACCAGATCGCTTCGCACCTGGCGCTGAAGATCGCCGACAAGCAGGCTCTGCTGGAGATCGAATCGGTCTCGGAGCGGCTGGAGAAGATCTACGCCATGATGGAAGGCGAGATCAGCGTCCTGCAGGTCGAGAAGAAGATCCGCAACCGCGTGAAGCGTCAGATGGAGAAGACGCAGCGCGAGTACTACCTGAACGAACAGCTCAAGGCGATCCAGAAGGAGCTGGGCGAAGGCGAGGACGGCAAGGACGAGGTGTCTGAGCTCGAGTCGCGCATCAAGAAGACCAAGCTGACCAAGGAAGCGCGCGAGAAGGCGCTGACCGAGGTCAAGAAGCTGCGCACCATGAGCCCGATGTCGGCCGAGGCGACGGTCGTGCGCAACTATCTCGACTGGATGCTGTCGGTGCCGTGGAAGAAGCGCACCAAGATCAAGAAGGATCTCAGGGGCGCGCAGCAGATCCTCGACACCGATCACCATGGGCTTGAGAAGGTCAAGGAGCGCATCCTCGAGTATCTCGCCGTGCAGCAGCGCACCGAGAAGATGAAGGGCCCGATCCTCTGCCTGGTCGGCCCGCCGGGCGTCGGCAAGACGTCGCTGGGCAAGTCGGTGGCCAAGGCCACCGGGCGCAACTTCGTGCGCATGTCGCTGGGCGGCGTGCGTGACGAGGCCGAGATCCGCGGCCACCGCCGCACCTATATCGGCTCGATGCCTGGCAAGATCATCCAGTCGATGAAGAAGGCGAAGTCCTCCAATCCGCTGGTGCTGCTCGACGAGATCGACAAGCTGGGCGCCGACTGGCGCGGCGATCCCTCGGCGGCGCTGCTGGAGGTGCTGGATCCGGAGCAGAACAACACGTTCAACGACCACTACCTGGAGGTCGACTACGACCTGTCGGACGTGATGTTCATCACCACGGCCAACAGCCTGCGCATGCCGCAGCCGCTGCTGGACCGCATGGAGATCATCCGGCTGGCCGGCTACACCGAGGACGAGAAGATCGAGATCGCCAAGAAGCATCTGGCGCCCAAGCAGATCTCGGCCGCCGGCCTGAAGGAAGAGGAGATCGTCGTCAAGGACGAGGCGATCCGTGACCTGATCCGCTACTACACCCGCGAGGCGGGCGTGCGGAACCTGGAGCGCGAGATCGCCAACCTGGCGCGCAAGGCCGTCAAGGAAATCCTGATGGACGGCGTCGACAAGGTGAAGGTGACGGCGAAGAACCTCGAGAAGTACGCCGGCGTGCGCAAGTTCCGCTTCGGCGAGGCCGAGGCTGAGGACATGGTCGGCGTCACCACCGGCCTGGCCTGGACCGAGGTCGGCGGCGAGCTGCTGCAGATCGAGGCCGTGCTGGTGCCCGGCAAGGGCCGCATGACCATCACCGGCAAGCTCGGCGACGTGATGCAGGAGTCGATCCAGGCGGCCAAGTCCTATGTCCGCTCGCGCGCCGTGTCGTTCGGCATCAAGCCGACGGTGTTCGAGCGTCGCGACATCCACGTTCACGTGCCGGAAGGGGCCACCCCCAAGGACGGTCCGTCGGCGGGCGTGGCGATGTGCACCTCCATCGTGTCCGTGCTGACCGGCATTCCGGTGCGCAAGGATGTGGCCATGACCGGCGAGATCAGCCTGCGCGGCCGTGTCCTGCCGATCGGGGGCCTGAAGGAGAAGCTGCTGGCGGCCCTGCGTGGCGGGCTCAAGACGGTGCTGATCCCGAAGGAGAACGAGAAGGACCTGGCCGAGATTCCGGACAATGTGAAGAAGGCGCTGGAGATCGTGCCGGTCACCATGGTCGACGAGGTCCTGGCGCGGGCGCTCACCCGGCCGCTGGTGCCGATCGAGTGGAAGGAGGCCGAGTCGGATGTCGCGGCCCCCGGCTCCGAGGATGCTGTCGAAGGCGTCATGACGCACTGATCCGCCTTCGGGCTGGACAAGACGGGCGGTCTCCGCGAGGAGGCCGCCCGTTTTTATTGGGCACGCTAGATGCAGCTATTATGACGTGCCTGAGCCGCCAAATGTTGTTTCAAGTCGTTGACGCGAGCGGAGGCCGCCTCATAGACTGCGTCCCGCTGCCAGCGTACTCGGTTTAATGAGGGGACCGTCAATCATGAACAAGAATGATCTCGTCGCGGCCGTGGCTACCCAGACGAACCTGTCCAAGGCAGGGGCCGCCGATGCCGTTGACGCGGTCTTCAGTTCGATCATCAAAGCCTTGAAGAAAAAGGACAAAGTGCTGATCGTCGGCTTTGGCACGTTCTACGCCACCAAGCGCAAGGGCGGCGTCGGCCGCAATCCGCGCACCGGCGAGCCGATCAAGATCGCACCGGCGGTGCAGCCCAAGTTCAAGGCCGGCCGCGGCCTGAAGGATGCGCTGAACTGACGCTGACCCGGAGTGCCTCTCCCTTCACCGTCATCTCGAGCGCAGCGAGGGATCTCCTGCGGCTGGTCGCATGGTGCGCTATTCGCAGGAGATCCCTCGCTGCGCTCGGGATGACGGGCCTCGATGACCTGACTTGAAGCGCCGTGCGGGATGACAGGTGGTGCCGTCGCAGCGCAATATGATATGCACCAGCCGCGTCGCGGGCGATTAGCTCAGTTGGTAGAGCATCTCGTTTACACCGAGGGGGTCGGCGGTTCGAGCCCGTCATCGCCCACCATGCGACACGGCGGGGCCCTCCGGGGCCCGCCGCCTGGGGATGATTGGGCCGCAGCCGGGGCACCATCTCGCCGGCAGTCCCCAGAACGCTGAAACTCCAGGCAAAAATCACCTCATACCGATATCACTATTGATTGACACGCAGGGGCGCAAACGTCTAAACGTGCGCCCGCCAACGAGGCCAAACGCGGGCGTAGTTCAGTTGGTTAGAACGCCGGCCTGTCACGCCGGAGGTCGCGGGTTCGAGTCCCGTCGCTCGCGCCATTTCCCGGGAAGGGGAATGGAAGGTCATCGGCCCCGTCCGGCAGGGGGGTGAGGCAATCTGTCTTCCGCCATACCCCTCACGCGTATGCCAGGACGCATCAATAGTGTGGCAGTGCGCGGTCGGAGTGCCGAACGGCAAACGGCGCGACCGGCCCGGGCTGTCTGCGGGATGCGGGACGAGGGGAAGCGATGAACGCGCTGCTGATCGAGTACCTGCCCATCCTCGTCTTTATCGGTATCGCGGTCGGTCTGGTGATCGCCATGCTGGGCGGCTCCTACATCATCGCCCGCCAGAATCCCGACTCGGAGAAGCTGTCGCCGTTCGAGTGTGGCTTCGCGCCGTTCAGCGACGCGCGCGGCCAGTTCGACGTGCGCTTCTACCTGGTCGCCATCCTGTTCATCATCTTCGACCTTGAGGTCGCTTTCCTGTTTCCGTGGGCGGTGTCGCTGCGGGACATCGGGGCCGTCGGCTTCTGGTCGATGATGCTGTTCCTCGGCATCCTCACGGTCGGCTTCATCTATGAATGGAAGAAAGGGGCCCTCGAATGGGAATGACGGCCGCTAGCTCCGCCGCCGGCACCGCCGCGCTGGGCCAGGCCCTGGACAGCGAGCTCGCCGACAAGGGCTTCGTCGTCTCGCAGCTCGACAAGCTGGTGTCGTGGGCGCGCTCCGGATCGCTCTGGGGCCTGACCTTCGGTCTGGCCTGCTGCGGGGTGGAGATGATCCACACGTGGATGAGCCGCTACGATCTCGACCGCTTCGGCGTCGCGCCGATGCCCAGCCCGCGCTCGGCCGACATCATGATCGTGGCCGGCACGCTCACCAACAAGATGGCGCCGGCGCTGCGCAAGGTCTACGACCAGATGGCCGAGCCGCGTTACGTGATCTCGATGGGCTCCTGCGCCAATGGCGGCGGCTACTATCACTACAGCTACTCGGTGGTGCGCGGCTGCGACCGCATCGTGCCGGTCGATATCTACGTGCCGGGCTGCCCGCCGACGGCGGAGGCGCTGCTGTACGGCATCCTGCAGCTGCAGAAGAAGATCCGCCGCACCGGCACCCTGATCCGGTGATCCGATCATGGATGACAAGCTCAACGACCTTGCCGCCCACGTCACGGCCGCGACCGGTGATGCCGTCACGGCCTCGACCGTCCGCCTGGGCGAGCTGACGCTGCAGACCACCGCCGGCAAGCTGCTGTCGCTGCTGACCTTCCTGCGCGACGACCCGAAATGCCTGTTCCGGCAGCTGGTCGATATCTGCGGCGCCGACTATCCCGAGCGTGCCCAGCGCTTCGACGTGGTCTACCATCTGCTGAGCCATCGCCTGAACCAGCGCGTGCGGGTGAAGGTCGCCACCGACGAGGATACGCCCGTGCCGTCGGCGGCGCCGGTGCACCCGGCCGCGCCCTGGTTCGAGCGCGAGACCTGGGACCTGTACGGCATCTGGTTCGCCGATCATCCCGACCTGCGGCGCATCCTCACCGACTATGGCTTCGAGGGCCATCCCTTGCGCAAGGACTTCCCGCTGACCGGCTTCGTCGAGCTGCGCTACGACGAGAAGCAGAAGCGCGTGGTCTATGAGCCCGTGAAGCTGACGCAGGAGTTCCGCCGCTTCGACTTCTTGAGCCCGTGGGAAGGCGCGCGCTACGTGCTGCCGGGCGACGAGAAGGCGACCAAGACCTGAGGCCCGCCCGATGTCCGACGTCGCCATCAAGAACCTGACCTTCAACTTCGGACCGCAGCATCCGGCGGCGCACGGCGTGCTGCGCCTGGTCGTCGAGATGGACGGCGAGGTCGTCGAGCGCTGCGACCCGCATATCGGCCTGCTGCACCGTGGCACCGAGAAGCTGATCGAGTACAAGACCTACCTGCAGGCGGTGCCGTACTTCGACCGCCTCGACTACGTCTCGCCGATGTGCCAGGAGCATGCCTTCGCCCTGACCGTCGAGAAGCTGCTGGAGATCAAGGTTCCGGAGCGCGGGCAGTGGATCCGGGTGCTGTTCTCCGAGATCACCCGCATCCTCAACCACCTGCTGAACGTCACCACCTTCGCCATGGACGTCGGTGCGTTGACGCCGACGCTATGGGGCTTCGAGCAGCGCGAGCTGCTGATGGAGTTCTATGAAGGCGTGTCGGGCTCGCGCATGCATGCGGCCTATTTCCGGCCCGGCGGCGTGCACCAGGACCTGCCGGCCGGCATGCTCGACAAGATGAAGGCCTGGTGCGACCAGTTCCCGGAGTTCCTCGTGGATCTGGAGCGGCTGATCACGGAGCACCGCATCTTCAAGCAGCGCACGGTCGACATCGGCGCCGTCAGCGCCGAGGACGCCATCGCCTGGGGTTTCTCCGGCCCCATGCTGCGCGCCTCGAACGTCGCCTGGGACCTGCGCCGCGCCCAGCCCTACGACGTCTACGACAAGGTCGACTTCGAGATCCCGGTGGGCAAGACCGGCGACTGCTTCGCGCGCTACCTGGTGCGCATGGAGGAGATGACCCAGAGCCTCCGCATCATGCTCCAGTGCATCGAGGCGCTGCGCAAGGTGAGCGGGCCGGTGCGCGTCGACGACCGCAAGATCGCGCCGCCGCGGCGCGGCGAGATGAAGACCTCGATGGAAGCCCTGATCCACCACTTCAAGCTCTACACCGAGGGCTACAAGGTCCCGGCCGGCGAGGCCTATGCCGCGGTCGAGGCGCCCAAGGGCGAGTTCGGGGTCTATGTCGTCTCCGACGGCACCAACAAGCCGTACCGGTGCAAGATCCGCGCGCCGGGATTTCCGCACCTGCAGGCGTTGGACATGATGAGCAAGGGCCACATGCTGGCCGACCTGTCGGCCAACATCGGCTCGCTGGACATCGTGTTCGGCGAAGTGGACCGCTAGGAGAGTCGGCACCATGAGCATGATCACTGCCGACCCCAAGGACGTGCCGCACGTCGAGTCGTTTTCGTTCACGCCCGAGTACCTCGAGAAGGCCAAGGAGCAGATCGCGCACTACCCGCCCGGACGGCAGGCCAGCGCCGTGATCGCCTGCCTCGACCTGGCGCAGCGCCAGGCCGGCGGCTGGCTGCCGCGCGCGGCCATGGACCACGTCGCCGAGCTGCTGCAGATGGCGCCGATCCGGGTCTACGAGATCGCGACCTTCTACACGATGTTCCAGCTCAAGCCACGCGGCAGATACCTGCTGCAGGTGTGCACCACCACGCCGTGCTGGCTGCGCGGCTCGGATGGCGTGATGAAGGCATGCCGCGAGGTCAGCGGCGTCGGCCCGGGCGAGATCAGCGCCGATGGCCTCTTCAGCACCGTCGAGGTCGAGTGCCTGGGCGCCTGCGTCAACGCGCCGATGATGCAGATCAACGACGACTTCTATGAGGATCTCGACGAGGCCTCGACCCGCCGCCTGCTGGAAGCCTTCAAGCGCGGCGAGACGCCCAGGCCTGGCCCGCAGGTGGATCGCCAGACCTCGGCCCCGGTCGGCGGTCCAACGACCCTGACGGGCATTCCCGGCGGCGCTGCGCCGCGCGACCGATAAACGCCTGGAGTGACGGGCGATGCTGAGCGACGACGATCGGATCTTCAAGAACCTCTACGGCTTCGACGACTGGGGCCTCGATGGCGCGCGTCGGCGTGGCCTGTGGGACAACACCGCCGCGATCCTGGCCAAGGGCGCGGCCGCGATCATCGACGAGATGAAGAAGTCGGGCCTGCGCGGCCGTGGCGGCGCCGGCTTCCCGACCGGTCTCAAGTGGTCCTTCATGCCCAAGGAGGTCGGCGACAGGCCGCACTACCTGGTCGTCAATGCCGACGAGTCCGAGCCCGGCACGTGCAAGGACCGCGACATCATGCGCCACGATCCGCACATGCTGATCGAGGGCTGCCTGGTGGCGGGCTTCTCCATGCAGGCGCATGCGGCCTACATCTACATCCGCGGCGAGTTCTACGACGAGGCCGTGAAGCTGAACGCCGCCGTGCGCCAGGCCTATGATGCCGGCCTGATCGGCAAGAACGCCTGCGGCTCGGGCTGGGACTTCGACGTCTATGTCCATCGCGGCGCCGGTGCCTATATCTGCGGCGAGGAGACGGCGCTGCTCGAGAGCCTCGAGGGCAAGAAGGGCATGCCGCGGCTGAAGCCGCCGTTCCCGGCCGGCGCCGGCCTCTATGGCTGCCCGTCGACGGTGAACAACGTCGAGTCGATCGCGGTGGCGCCCACCATCCTGCGCCGGGGCGCCGCCTGGTTCGCCGGCATCGGCCGGCCCAACAACACCGGCACCAAGCTGTTCTGCATCTCCGGCCACGTGAACAAGCCGTGCAATGTCGAGGAGGCCATGGGCATCCCCCTGCGCGAGCTCATCGACAGGCATGCCGGCGGTGTGCGCGGCGGCTGGGACAACCTGCTGGCGGTGATCCCCGGCGGCGCCTCGGTGCCGCTGCTGCCGAAGTCGATCTGCGATGATGTGCTGATGGATTTCGACAGCCTGCGCAACGTGCAGTCGGGCCTGGGCACCGCCGCCGTCATCGTGATGGACAAGTCGACCGACGTCGTGAAGGCGATCGCGCGGCTGTCCTATTTCTACAAGCACGAGAGCTGCGGCCAGTGCACGCCGTGCCGCGAGGGCACCGGCTGGATGTGGCGCGTCATGGAGCGCATGGTCACCGGCAATGCGCGCCTGGAGGAGATCGACGTGCTGCACGACGTCACCAAGCAGGTGGAAGGCCACACGATCTGCGCGCTGGGCGATGCGGCGGCGTGGCCGATCCAGGGCCTGATCCGCCATTTCCGGCCGGAGATGGAGCGGCGGATCAACGAGTTCCAGTCGCGCCGGATCGCAGCGGAGTAGGGCGGCCATGCCGAAGATGAAGATCGACGGGATCGACATCGAGGTGCCGGCCGGCATCTCGGTCCTGCAGGCCTGCGAGCTGGCCGGCGTCGAGATCCCGCGTTTCTGCTACCACGAGCGCCTGTCGATCGCCGGCAACTGCCGCATGTGCCTGGTCGAGCAGGAGAAGGCGCCCAAGCCGATCGCGTCCTGCGCCATGCCGGTGATGGACGGCATGGTGATCAAGACCAACACGCCCATGGTCAAGAAGGCCCGCAACGGCGTGATGGAGTTCCTGCTGGTGAACCACCCGCTGGACTGCCCGATCTGCGACCAGGGCGGCGAGTGCGACCTGCAGGACCAGGCCATGGCCTATGGCTACGACCGCAGCCGCTTCCATGAGAACAAGCGCGCGGTGCCCGACAAGGATCTCGGGCCGCTGGTCAAGACCTCGATGAACCGCTGCATCCAGTGCACCCGCTGCGTGCGCTTCGCCACCGAGGTGGCCGGCATCGAGGAGCTGGGCGCCACCGGCCGCGGCGAGCAGATGGAGATCACCACCTACGTGCAGAAGACGCTGTCGTCGGAGCTGTCCGGCAACATCGTCGACCTCTGCCCGGTGGGCGCGCTGACCTCCAAGCCCTACGCCTTCAACGCCCGTCCGTGGGAGCTGCGCAAGACCGAGTCGGTCGACGTCATGGACGCGCTGGGCTCGAACATCCGCATCGACACCCGCGGCGCCGAGGTGATGCGCGTGCTGCCGCGCGTCAACGAGGACATCAACGAGGAGTGGATCGCGGACAAGACGCGCCACGCCATCGACGGCCTGAAGCGCCAGCGGCTCGACCAGCCATATGTGCGCCGCGACGGCAAGCTCAAGCCGGCGAGCTGGGGCGAGGCGTTCGAGGCGATCGCGGCCCGGCTGAAGGGCCTGGACGGCGCCCGGATCGCCGCCGTCGCGGGCGATCAGTGCGATGCCGAGTCGATGGTCGCGCTCAAGGATCTGATGGCGGCGCTGGGATCCTCTTCCGTCGAGTGCCGGCAGGACGGGGCTGCGCTCGACGCCTCGGTGCGCGGCGCCTACCTGTTCAATGCCGGCATCGCCGGCATCGACAAGGCCGATGCGATCCTGCTGGTGGGCACGAACCCGCGCTGGGAAGCGCCGGTCCTCAACGCCCGCATCCGCCGCCGCTACCTTGCCGGCAAGACCCGGATCGCCCTGATCGGCGACGTGCCGATGGACCTGACCTATCCGGCCGAACGCCTGGGCCATGGGCCGGCGACGCTGCGCGAGCTGGCCGAAGGCCGCCTGGGCTTCGCCGACGTGCTGAAGGGCGCCAAGAACCCGCTGATCATCGTTGGCCAGGGTGCGCTGCAGCGGCCGGACGGCGCCGCCGTGCTGGCGCAGGCGCGGGCGCTGGCCGAAGCGGCCGATGCCGTGCGCGCCGACTGGAACGGCTTCTGCGTGCTGCACACCGCGGCGGCGCGGGTGGCCGGCCTCGACCTCGGCCTGGTCACGCCGGGCGGCATCGAGGCCATCTACGCCGGCTGCGAGAAGGGCGATATCGAGGTGGTCTACCTGCTGGCCGCCGACGAGATCGAGACCAGGCGCCTGGGCAAGGCGTTCGTGATCTACCAGGGCCATCACGGCGATGCCGGCGCGCACCGCGCCGACGTGATCCTGCCGGGCGCAGCCTACACCGAGAAGCCTGGGATCTACGTCAACACCGAGGGCCGCGTGCAGCTGGCCAAGCGCGCCGGCTTCCCGCCGGGCGATGCGCGCGAGGACTGGGCGGTCCTGCGCGCGCTGTCGGCGGCGCTCGGCCAGGCGCTGCCGTATGACACGCTGGACCAAGTGCGCCAGCGCCTGGTCAAGGCCAACCCCAGCTTCGCCGCCGTCGATCACCAGGCGCCGGGCGCCTGGGGCGCCTTCGGCACGCCGGGCGAGCTGAAGGATGCGCCGTTCGTCTCGCCGATCGCGAACTATTTCATGACCTGCCCCATCAGTCGCGCGTCGCAGACCATGGCGGCTTGCACGGCCAATCGGCAGTCCACGGCCGTGGCGGCGGAGTAGGGCGATGACGCTGATGGAGTTCTTCACCACCCACTGGCTGGGCCAGCTCATCGTGATCGTGGCCCAGTGCCTGGCGATCACGGTGCCGCTGCTGGTGGCCGTGGCCTACATGACCTATGTCGATCGCAAGGTGTGGGCCGCGATCCAGCTGCGCCGCGGCCCCAACGTGGTCGGCCCGTTCGGCCTGCTGCAGCCCTTCGCCGACGGCCTGAAGCTGGTGCTGAAGGAAACCATCGTGCCCAGCGGCGCCAACAAGGTGCTGTTCGTCCTGGCGCCGATGATCACGTTCGCGACCGCGCTGATCGCCTGGGCCGTGGTGCCGTTCGACGACGGCTGGGTCCTGGCCGACGTCAATGTCGGCATCCTCTACCTGTTCGCGATCTCCTCGCTGGGCGTCTACGGCATCATCATCGCCGGCTGGGCCTCGAACTCCAAGTACGCCTTCCTCGGGGCGCTGCGCTCGGCCGCCCAGATGGTGTCCTACGAGGTCTCGATCGGCTTCGTGCTGGTCACGGTGCTGCTGTGCGCCGGCTCGCTCAATCTGTCGGACATCGTGAAGGCGCAGGCCGGCGGCTTCTGGAACTGGTACTGGCTGCCGCTGCTGCCGATGTTCGTGGTGTTCTTCATCTCGGCCCTGGCCGAGACCAACCGCACGCCGTTCGACCTGCCGATGTCGGAAGCCGAGCTGGTGGCCGGCTTCCACACCGAATACTCGGCCATGGCCTTCGGGCTCTTCTTCCTCGGCGAATACGCCAACATGATCCTGCTCTCGGGCATGGGCGCGGTGCTGTTCCTGGGCGGCTGGTATTCGCCGCTGCCGTTCGCGCCCTTCACCTGGGTGCCCGGCCTGGTGTGGTTCGCGCTCAAGATCGCGGTGCTGCTGTTCGTGTTCTCGTGGACCAAGGGCACCGTGCCGCGCTATCGCTACGACCAGCTCATGCGGCTGGGCTGGAAGATCTTCCTGCCGTTCTCGCTGCTGTGGCTCGTGCTGACGGCCGCGGCGATCCAGTTCCTCGGTTAGGGATCCGGACATGGCTTTCCTCGACCGTACCGCGCGCGCCTTCCTGCTGACCGAGGTGATCTCGGGCTTCGTGCTGACGCTGAAATACATGTTCAAGCCCAAGGTGACGGTGAACTACCCCTTCGAGAAGGGGCCGCTGTCGCCGCGCTTCCGGGGCGAGCATGCCTTGCGGCGCTACCCCAACGGCGAAGAACGCTGCATCGCCTGCAAGCTGTGCGAGGCCATATGCCCGGCGCTGGCCATCACCATCGAGGCCGAGCCGCGGGCCGACGGCAGCCGCCGCACCACGCGCTACGACATCGACATGACGAAGTGCATCTATTGCGGCTACTGCCAGGAATCCTGCCCGGTGGATGCGATCGTCGAGGGCCCGAACTTCGAGTTCTCGACCGAGACCCGCGAGGAGTTGATGTACGACAAGCAGAAGCTGCTCGCCAACGGTGACCGCTGGGAGGCCGAGATCGCGGCCAACCTCGCGGCCGAGGCGCCGTACCGATGACTGGACCCACGATGGGGGTGAATCCTCCCCACGCGTCAGCGTGGGGAGGTGCCCCGAAGGGGCGGAGGGGAGCCGACGTGGTGTGTCCTGGCGAGGCACCACGTCGGGTCCCCCTCCGGCCTTCGGCCACCTCCCCCACTGCGTGGGGGAGGAAATCATGATCCAGACCCTGGCGTTTTATGTGTTCGCCGCCGTCACGGTGGTGTCCGCCTTCATGGTGATCGCGGCGCGCAATCCCGTGCATTCGGTGCTTTACCTGATCCTGGCGTTCTTCAACTCGGCTGCCCTGTTCCTGCTGATGGGCGCCGAGTTCATCGCCATGATCCTGGTGATCGTCTATGTCGGCGCCGTGGCAGTGCTGTTCCTGTTCGTCGTCATGATGCTCGACATCAACATCGCCGAGCTGCGCCAGGGCTTCCTGAAGTACCTGCCGATCGGCGCCGCCGTCGGCACGGCGTTGTTCGCCGAGCTGCTGCTGGTGCTGGGCGTGTGGACCACGTCGCCGATCGCCAACGAAATGCTGCGCGCCAAGGCGCCGGACCTGGCCAGGATGTCCAACACCCAGGCGCTGGGCCAGCTGATCTATACCGACTACCTGTTCCTGTTCCAGGCCGCGGGCATGGTGCTGCTGGTGGCCATGATCGGCGCCATCGTGCTGACCCTGCGCACCCGGCCGGGCGTGCGCCGCCAGCGCATCGCCGACCAGATCGGACGGCGCCGCGAGGAGGCCGTGGTGCTGGTCAAGGCCGGCGTGGGCGAGGGGGTGTCGTCATGACCATCGGGCTGGCGCATTACCTGACCGTCGGTGCCATCCTCTTCACGCTCGGCATCTTCGGCATCTTCCTGAACCGCAAGAACGTCATCGTCATCCTGATGTCGGTCGAGCTCATGCTGCTGGCCGTCAACATCAACCTGGTGGCGTTCTCGGCCCATCTGGGCGACCTGGTCGGCCAGGTGTTCGCGATGTTCGTGCTGACCGTGGCCGCCGCCGAGGCGGCGATCGGGCTCGCAATCCTGGTCGTGTACTTCCGGAACCGCGGCACCATCGCCGTCGAAGAAATCAACCTGATGAAAGGCTGAGGCCGGCTCGCCGGCGCTCCGACGGACCCATGGAATTCCTCGTCAAAGCCATCGTTTTCCTGCCGCTGTTCGCGGCCCTGATCGCCGGCTTCGCCGGTCGGGCGATCGGCGACAAGGGCGCCCAGTGGGTCACCACCCTGGCGCTGATCGCCAGCGCCGTGCTGTCCTGGATCGTGTTCTTCAAGGTCGGCTTCGATGGCGCCGGCGGCACCTACCGCATCGCCACCTGGATCGTGTCGGGCACCTTCGATGGCGCCTGGTCGGTGCGGGTCGACACCCTGACCGCCGTGATGCTGATCGTGGTCACCACGGTCTCGGCGATGGTCCACCTCTATTCCATCGGCTACATGGCCGAGGATCCCAGCATCCCGCGGTTCATGGCCTATCTGAGCCTGTTCACCTTCGCGATGCTGATGCTGGTGACGGCCGACAACCTGGTGCAGCTCTTCTTCGGCTGGGAAGGCGTGGGCCTGGCGTCCTACCTGCTGATCGGCTTCTGGTACGACCGCCCGTCGGCCAACGCCGCCGCCATCAAGGCGTTCCTGGTCAACCGCGTCGGCGATTTCGGCTTCGCGCTGGGCATCTTCGCCGTCTACATGATGACCGGCTCGGTGCAGTTCGACGCCATCTTCAAGCTCGGGCCGGAGCTGGCGAAGCAGAGCTTCATGTTCCTCGGCTACGAGGTCCCGGCGCTGACCACCATCTGCATCCTGCTGTTCATCGGCGCCTGCGGGAAGTCGGCGCAGCTGGGCCTGCACACCTGGCTGCCGGACGCCATGGAAGGCCCGACCCCGGTGTCGGCCCTGATCCATGCCGCCACGATGGTGACCGCGGGCGTGTTCATGGTCGCGCGCCTGTCGCCGCTGTTCGAGCTCTCGCCCACGGCCCTGGCCGTGGTCACGGTGGTGGGCGCCTCGACCGCGTTCTTCGCCGCCACCATCGGGCTGACCCAGTGGGACATCAAGCGGGTGGTGGCGTATTCCACCTGCAGCCAGCTGGGCTACATGTTCTTCGCCTGCGGCGTCGGCGCCTACGGCGCCGGCATCTTCCACCTCATGACGCACGCCTTCTTCAAGGCGCTGCTGTTCCTTGGCTCGGGCTCGGTGATCCACGCCATGCACCACGAGCAGGACATGCGGCACATGGGCGGCCTGAAGGACAAGATCCGCCAGACCCATGCGCTGATGTGGATCGGCACCCTGTCGCTGGCCGGGATCGGCATCCCGTTCATCCTGGGCACCGGCATCGGCTTCGCCGGCTTCCACTCCAAGGACATCATCCTGGAGGCGGCGTGGGGGGCGCATTCCGGCGTCGGCTTCTACGCCTTCTGGCTGGGCATCGCCGGCGCCTTCATGACGGCGTTCTATTCCTGCCGCCTGATGTTCCTCACCTTCTACGGCCAGCCGCACGACCGTCACCACTACGAGCACGCCCATGAATCGCCGGCGGTGATGCTGGTGCCGCTCTACGTCCTGGCGGCGGGTGCCGTGGTGGCGGGCATCGCCGGCTACAGCATCTTCGTGGGCCACGGCTGGGAAGGCTTCTGGCGCGGCGCCATCGCCATGGAGTCGAGCAAGGAGGCGCTGCACCACGCGCACGAGGCGCCGTGGCTGGTCAAGCTGCTGCCGCTGGTCATGGCAGTGGCCGGCATCCTGCTGTCATGGTGGTTCTATGTCGGCTCCAAGGCCAACCTGCCGCAGCTGGTGAGCGCCACCTTCGCGCCGATCTATCGCTTGTTCTACAACAAGTGGTACTTCGACGAGCTGTACGACTTCCTGTTCGTGCGGCCGGCCTGGTGGATCGGCCGCCAGTTCTGGAAGAAGGGCGACATCGGCATCATCGACGGCGTCGGTCCCGACGGGCTGGCCGCCGGCGCCAACCGCATGTCGGGCATCCTGAGCCGGGTGCAGAGCGGCTATCTCTATCACTACGCATTCGCCATGCTGATCGGCGTCGCCGTGCTGGTCAGCTGGTACATGCTCTCGCACGGGCGCTAGTTCATGTCTTCCTGGCCGATCCTGTCGCTCGTCACCTTCCTGCCGCTCGTGGGCGCGGCGTGGATCCTGGTCGTCTGCCGCGAGGACGAGACGGGCGCCAACAATGCCCGTCACGCCGCGCTGTGGACGTCGCTGATCACCTTCATCGTGTCCCTGGCGCTGTGGGCCAAGTTCGACCCGCGCGCTGCAGGCTTCCAGTTCGAGGAGCGGCTGGAGTGGGTGCCGGCCTACGGCATCAGCTACCACATGGGCATCGACGGCATCTCGATGTTCTTCGTGCTGCTGTCGACCTTCCTGACGCCGCTCTGCGTGCTGGCCAGCTGGACCGCGATCGAGAAGCGCGTGCGCGAGTACATGGTCGCCTTCCTGGTCCTCGAGACCTTGATGGTGGGCATGTTCTGCGCGCTCGACTTCGTGGTCTTCTACCTGTTCTTCGAAGGCGTGCTGATCCCGATGTTCTTGATCATCGGGGTGTGGGGCGGCAAGGACCGCGTCTACGCCGCCTTCAAGTTCTTCCTCTACACGCTGGCCGGCTCGGTGCTGATGCTGCTGGCGATCATCGCCATCTACTATCAGGTCGGCAACACCGACATCGTCGAGGCGATGAACTTCAAGAAGCTCACCTTCGAGTGGCAGTTCTGGCTGTGGCTGGCCTTCTTCGCCTCGTTCGCCGTCAAGGTGCCGATGTGGCCGGTCCACACCTGGCTGCCCGACGCGCACGTGCAGGCGCCGACGGCGGGCTCGGTGATCCTGGCCGGCGTGCTGCTGAAGATGGGCGCCTACGGCTTCCTGCGCTTCTCCCTGCCCATCATGCCGCTGGCGTCGGAGTATTTCGCGCCGCTGGTGTTCGGCATGTCCTGCATCGCCGTGATCTACACCTCGCTGGTGGCGCTGGTGCAGCAGGACATGAAGAAGCTGATCGCGTACTCGTCGGTGGCGCATATGGGCTTCGTCACCATCGGCATCTTCGTGGTCAACGTGCAGGGCGTGCAGGGCGCCATCTTCCAGATGCTGAGCCACGGCGTGGTGTCGGCGGCGTTGTTCCTCTGCGTCGGCGTCGTCTACGACCGCCTGCACACGCGCGAGATCGCCGACTACGGCGGGCTGGCCGACAACATGCCGCGCTACGCCCTGGTGTTCATGGTCTTCACCATGGCCAGCGTCGGCCTGCCGGGGCTGTCGGGCTTCGTCGGCGAGTTCCTGGTGCTGACGGGCGCCTTCAAGGCCAACACCTGGGTGGGCGTGCTGGCCGCGACCGGCATGATCCTGGGCGCCGCCTACGCGCTGTGGCTCTACCGCAAGGTGGTGTTCGGCACCATCACGCGCGACGCGGTGCGCGCCATGACCGACATGAACATGCGCGAGGTGGCGGTGTTCGCGCCCTTGGTGCTGGTCACTCTGTGGATGGGCATCTACCCATCCTCATTCCTCGACATGATGGACGCTTCCGTGGGCAAGCTGATCGCCGATTACGACGCTGCCCTCAAGGCGGCCAAGGCGACCGCGATGCTGGGCCGGTGATGGCATGACGACTGGATTGGACAACTGGACCCTGGCGGCGCCGGAGATTTTCCTGGCCGTCGCCGCGATGGCTCTGCTCCTGATCGGGGCCTTCCGCGGCACCAAGGGCGCTGACCTGGTATCGTGGCTGAGCGTCGCCAGCCTCGCCGTTGCCATCTTTCTGGTGCTGCGGCTGGAGCACGGCACGGCTTTCCACGACCTGTTCCTGGTCGACGCCTTCACCAAGGCGATGAAGGTGCTGTCGCTGCTGGGGTCGGGGATAGCCGTGGTGATGTCGCGCGGCTACTTCCTGCGCGCCGGCGCCTGGCGCTTCGAGTTCCCGGTGCTCGCCGTGCTGGCGACGCTGGGCATGCTGATCATGATCTCGGCCAACGACCTCATGACGCTCTATCTCGGCCTCGAGATGCAGTCGCTGGCGCTCTACGTCATGGCGGCGTTCCAGCGCGACAGCGAGCGCTCGACCGAGGCCGGCCTGAAGTATTTCGTGCTGAGCTCGGTGGCGTCCGGCATGCTGCTGTACGGCATCTCGCTCGTGTACGGATTTGCCGGCACGACCAGCTTTCCCAGCCTGGCGCGCGGCTTCCTGGCCGGCGAGGTGTCGACCGGCGTCGTGGTCGGCCTGGTGTTCGTGCTGGCCGGGCTGGTGTTCAAGGTGTCCGCGGTGCCGTTCCATATGTGGACGCCGGACGTCTATGAGGGCGCGCCGACACCGGTGACGGCGCTGTTCTCCGTGGCGCCCAAGATCGCGGCGCTGTCGCTGATCGTCTCGGTCGTGATGGGGCCGTTCCGGCCGCTGCTGCTGCAGTGGCAGCAGATCATGATCGCGGTCGCCGTCCTGTCGACGGTCTGGGGCGCCATCGCCGCCCTGCGCCAGGAGAACATCAAGCGCCTGATGGCCTACTCGTCGATCGGCCACATGGGCTACGTGCTGCTGGGCCTGGCTGCCGGCACGGAGGAGGGCGTGCGCTCGGTGGTGATCTACATGATCATCTACCTGGCCACCAATGTCGGCACCTTCGCCGTCATCCTCTCCATGCGCCGCAAGGGGGAGATGGTCGAGCGCATCTCCGATCTGGCCGGCCTGTCCCAGCGGCAACCGATGATGGCCGCGGCCCTGCTGCTGTTCATGTTCTCCATGGCCGGCATTCCGCCGATGGCCGGCTTCTTCGCCAAGCTCAACGTCTTCATCGCCGCCATAAATGCCAGCCTCTACATCCCGGCGGCGATCGCCGTGCTGGCCTCCGTGGTGGGTGCCTACTACTATCTGCGCATCGTGAAGGTGATGTACTTCGATGCTCCGGCGCCGGTCTTCGACCGGCCGGTGGAGCGGGACATGGCCGTCGTGATGCTGGCCGCGGCGCTGTTCGTCTTCCCGGTCTTCCCGGTCTTCCAGACGCCGTTCCTGAACGGCGCCCAGACCGCCGCCAAGACGTTCTTCTCCGGGAAGTGAGTGCTTCATGGTGAGCTTGTCGAACCATGAAGCAGGTCGCACCACGGTTCGTGCGCCGCCTTCATGGTTCGACAAGCTCACCATGAAGGCTTCTTAGTCGGTTGCCGGGGATGCCGGTATGAACTTTCTCGTTCTGCCGCCCGGCTGGACGGCCGTCGTCTTCGAGACGATCGGCAGCACCAATGACGAGGCGTTGCGGCGTGCCGAGGCCGGCGCGCCCGAAGGCACGGTCATCGTGTCGCGCCAGCAGGAGGGCGGCCGCGGCCGGCGGGGCCGCACCTGGACGTCGCCACCCGGCAATGCCTACAGCTCGACCATCATCCGTCCGCGCTGCGTGCCCGAGCGCGCGGCACAGCTGGGGTTCGTGACCGCGCTGGCGGTGTGCGACGCAGCCGCCGCCGGCCTGCCGGGCGAACGTGCGATCCGCTTGAAATGGCCCAACGACGTGCTGGTCGACGGCGCCAAGATCTCCGGCATCCTGCTGGAGTCGGCGATGGC
Organism: Vineibacter terrae; assembly: GCF_008039615.1. Taxonomy (GTDB): domain Bacteria; phylum Pseudomonadota; class Alphaproteobacteria; order Reyranellales; family Reyranellaceae; genus Vineibacter; species Vineibacter terrae. The sequence continues at coordinate 53,235 of NZ_VDUZ01000010.1, forward strand.
GACCGACGGCAGCGTCGGGCATGTGGTGATCGGCACCGGCATTAATGTCGCCGTGCCGCCGCCGGCCGGCGTCGCGACCTACGCCGCCGCCTGCCTGCGCGACCTCGGCGACCGGCGCGATGCGCCTGAGGTTCTGCACGCCTATCTGGCGGCGCTGGCGGCGCGGCTGGCGCAGTGGCGGCAGGGCTTCGGCGGCACCCGCGCCGACTGGCTGGCGCGCGCCGCCTGGCTGGGCGAGCGTGTGGCGGTTTCGCAGGGAGACACCCGCGTCGAAGGGCGTTTCGCCGGCCTTGACGCCGATGGGGCGCTGCTGCTGGAACCATCCGATGGCCCGCCGCGCCGGATCGTCTCGGGCGAAGTTTTCCGGCCGGTGGGGTAGGCTCTTGCCAGGAGCGTTCAATGCTGCTCGCGCTTGATATCGGCAACACCAACAGCAAGTTCGCCTTGTTCGACGGCGAGACGCTGGTGGCGCAATGGCGGCTGCGCACCGAGGGCAAGCGCACGGCCGACGAGTATGCCGTGTGGCTCAGCCAGCTGATGACGCTCAAGGGCTTCGAGATGAGCCAGGTGCGCGGCGTCATCATCGCCTCGGTGGTGCCGGCCGTGCTCTTCAATCTGCGGCGGCTGTGCGAGACCTATTTCAACGTCGAGCCGCTGGTCGTGGGCGATCCCGACGTCAAGCTCGGCATCAAGGTGCTGATCGACCGGCCGCAGGACGCCGGCGCCGATCGGCTGGTCGATGCCATCGCCGGCTACAAGAAGTACGGCGGGCCGCTGATCGTGATCGATTTCGGCAGCGGCACCACCTTCGAGGTCGTCGATCGCGACGGCAATTTCTGCGGCGGCGCGATCGCGCCGGGCATCGAGCTGTCGATCGAGGCCTTCTACCTGATGACGGCGCGCCTGCCGCGCATCCGTGTCGAGCGGCCCGGCGGCGTGATCGGCAAGTCGACGGTCGGCGCCATGCAGTCCGGCATCTTCTGGGGCTATGTCGGCCTGATCGAAAACCTCGTCACACGTATCCAGGCCGAGTTCGGCGAGCCGATGAAGGTCATCGCCACCGGCGGGTTGGCCCAGGTGTTCGAAGCCGAGACCAAGGTCATCCAGGCCATCGAGCCGGACCTGACCCTGTACGGCCTGCTCGAGATCTGGCGCCGCAACCGGCCGATCGCATGAAGCCGGGAGCGCGCCACTCCAGTGGCGCACCGGCCCGAAGGGCCGGCTCATCCAACGCTGCTCATGATCCGACGCTGCGCGCCGGTGCGCCACTGGAGTGGCGCGCTCCCGGCGTCGAGAGGTGATCTGAATGACCACGCCCGGCGACGAGCTGCTCTTCCTGCCGCTGGGCGGCGCCGGCGAGATTGGGATGAACCTCAATCTCTACGGCTGCCGCGGCAAGTGGCTGATGCTCGACCTGGGCGTGACCTTCGCCGACGAATCGACGCCCGGGCTCGACGTGCTGATGCCGGATCCGGCCTTCATCGTCGAGCGCAAGGACGACCTTGTCGGCATCGTGCTCACACACGCCCACGAGGATCATCTCGGCGCCGTGCCCGACCTGTGGCCGCTGCTGCGCTGCCCGGTCTACGCCACGCCGTTCGCCGCCTCGGTGCTGGCCCGCAAGCTGCACGAAGCGGGGCTGCAGGACGAGGTGCCGGTCACCGTCATACCCCTGGGCGGCTCCCTGTCGCTGCCGCCTTTCGAGCTGGAGTTCGTCACCATGACGCACTCCATTCCCGAGCCCAATGCCGTCGCCATCCGCACGCCGCACGGCGTCGTGCTGCATACCGGCGACTGGAAGATCGATCCCGAGCCGTTGATCGGCGACGTGACCGACGAGGCCGCCCTGCGCCGGCTGGGCACCGATGGCGTGCTGGCCATGGTCTGCGACTCGACCAACGTCTTCGTGCCGGGCGAGGCCGGTTCCGAAGCCGAGGTGCGCGACAAGCTGGTCGAGGTGATCCGGCATCGTGCCGGGCTGGTGGCGGTCACGTGCTTCGCCTCCAACCTGGCGCGCGTCGAGAGCGTGGCCAAGGCCGCCGTCGCGGCCGATCGCCAGCCCGTGCTTGTGGGGCGGGCGCTGCATCGCATGGTCGAGGCGGCGCAGGAGAACGGCTACCTGACCGATTTTCCCGCGACGGTGGCCGAGCGCGACGCCGGCTGGCTGCCGCGCGACAAGGTGTGCCTGATCTGCACCGGCAGCCAGGGCGAGCCGCGGGCGGCGCTGGCGCGGCTGGCATCGGGCGACAATCGCGATATCGGCCTGCAGGCCGGCGATACGGTGGTGTTCTCCTCGCGCGTCATTCCGGGCAACGAGAAGTCGATCGGCCGCCTGCAGAACCAGCTTGCGGTCCTGGGCGTCGAGATCGTCACCGACCGCGACGCCGACATCCATGTCTCGGGCCATCCGGCGCGCGACGAGCTGACCCGGCTCTACCAGTGGGTGCGCCCGCGCATCGCCGTGCCGGTGCATGGCGAGCGCCGCCACATGGTCGAGCATGCGGCGCTGGCGCAGGCCTGCCAGGTGCCGACCGCGATCGTGGCGCCCAATGGCAGCCTTGTGCGTCTGGCGCCGGGCACGGCCGAGGTCATCGACCACGTCCCGACCGGCCGGCTGGCGCGTGACGGCACGCGGCTGGTGGCCGTCGACGACATGGGCCTGCGCGACCGGCGCAAGATGCTGTGGAACGGCGCCGCCGTGGCCATGCTGGTCCTGGACCGCACTGGCCGGCTGCTGGCTGCGCCCAAGCTGACGGTGCAGGGCCTGGCGGGTGACGCCGCCACGGTCGACGAGGCGCTGGCGGCCGGTGTCGACGCCCTGCGGGCCTCGGTGGCCGACCTTTCCGATAGCGAGGCGCGCGACGACTCCACGGTGGCCGAGGCGGCGCGGCGGGCGGTGCGCCGTGTCTTCAAGTCGCGGTTCGACAAGAAGCCGTTGACGGACGTGCAGGTGGTCCGCATCTAGTGGCCAGACCCGCCAGCCCACGGCAATGCGAAGGAGTGGAAGTGATGATCGGCCGGCTCAACCACATCGCCATTGCCGTCCCCGACCTGGCGAAGGCCTCGGCGCTCTATCGCGACACCATGGGCGCCAAGGTCAGCGCGCCGGTGCCGCAGCCCGCCCATGGCGTCACCGTGGTGTTCGTGGAGCTGCCCAACACCAAGATCGAGCTGCTGCATCCGCTGGGCGAGAAATCCCCGATCGCCAACTTCCTGACCCGCAACGCCGATGGCGGCATCCATCACGTTTGTTATGAGGTCGAGGATATCTACCAGGCCCGTGACCATTTGAAGGCGCAGGGTGCGCGGGTCCTGGGCGATGGCGAGCCCAAGATCGGCGCCCATGACAAGCCGGTGCTGTTCCTGCACCCCAAGGACTTCAACGGCACCCTGATCGAGATCGAGCAGGCGTAATCTTCCTTGCCGGGAGCGCGCCACTGCGGACGGGCAAGCCCGCCCTGAAGTGGCGCACCGGCGCGCAGCGCCGGCTCATGCCTTCCGCTGGCCATGACCCGGCTCTTCGGGCCGGTGCGCCACCGAGTGGCGCGCTCCCGGCCGAAAGGTCGTGCATGAGCTGGTACACCGCTTTTCTGGTCTTCGCCGTCATCTGGTGGACGGTGATCTTCGCTATCCTGCCGCTAGGCGTGCGGCGGGCCGAGGATGCCGTGCGCGGCGCCGACCGCGGGGCGCCGCAGCGGCCGGACCTCAAGCCCAAGGCGCTGATCACGACTGCGATCACGGCCGTGTTCTGGGTGCTCTGGTACGTTGTATGGGTGCTCGACGTCTTCGCCTTGCGCGCTGGTGGGTAGCCCAAAAAACAAACGGTAAACCCCGGAGGATTTACCGTTCGTGCACACAACGGCGCTGTTTCCCTGAGCACGGTCTTTGTGCCGCGCTTGCCCGTTCCCGGGCGTTTTTCCTCCCTTAAACTCGGGCCCTGGGCCTGAGCCCCAACCTACCCGACGCGCGTTTCTAGCCGAACCGCGCTTGCCTGCCTAGGAATTTTTCTTGCGAGTGGATACTTATTTTTGAAATCCCAGCAGCGCGTCAAGATCGTTCGACGTCATACCATTTCGCTGATCTGCAACGAAATCGCCGTGCGGAAGCGAGTCTAGCCGATGACGGCGAACTTGATCACGAACAGCACAGCAAGGATGCCGACGGCGGGATGCACATCGCCGATGCAGCCTGCTGCGATTTTGATCGCCGTGTAGGTGATGAATCCGAATGCAATGCCTTCGGCGATCGAGAAGGTGAAGGGCATTGCAAGCGCCGTCACCATCGCAGGCGCTGCTTCCGTCACATCGTTCCATTCGATCTCAACCAATCCGTGCGCCATCAGGCACGCGACGTAGAGCAGCGCCGGCGCTGTCGCCCATGGCGGCACCGACGCCGCCAGCGGCGAGAAGAACAGCGCCAGCAGGAACAGGATCGCCACGACCACCGCGGTGAGGCCGGTGCGGCCGCCGGCGTTGATGCCCGATGCGCTCTCGATGTAGCTGGTGGTGGTCGAGGTGCCGACGGCGGCGCCGATCATGGCGGCCGATGAATCGGCGATCAGCGCCCGGCCCAGGCGCGGCACGGTGCCGTCCTTCTGCAGGAAGCCGGCGCGATGCGCGAGCGCGATCAGCGTGCCCGAATTGTCGAACAGATCGACGAACAGGAACGCGAAGATCACGGTCACGAGGCCGACATTGAGCGCGCCCGCGAGATCCATCTGCAGGAACACCGGCGCGATGCTGGGCGGCGTCGAGACCACGCCTGTGAACGCGCTGGCGCCCAGCAGGGCCGACGCGACGGTGACCGCCAGCACGCCGATGATCACACCGCCCGGCACCTTCCTGTATTCGAGCGCCGCGATCAGGACGAAGCCCAGGGCGGCGAGGATCGCAGGCCAGCTCTTGAGATCGCCGGCCGTGATCAGGGTCGCGGGGTGCGCGACGACGATCTTGGCGCCTTGCAGCGCGATCAGCGCCAGGAACAGCCCGATGCCGGCTGCGATCGCCATCTTCAGCGACTTGGGAATGGCGTTCACGATCCACTCGCGCACCGGCAGCACGCTCAGGATCAGGAAGATGATGCCGGATATGAACACGCACCCAAGCGCCACCTGCCACGTGTAGTTCATGCCCAGCACGACGCCGAAGGCGAAGTAGGCGTTGAGCCCCATGCCCGGCGCCAGCGCGATCGGGTAGTTGGCCAGGAAGGCCATGAGCAGGGTGCCGATCGCCGCCGCGACGCAGGTGGCGACGAACACCGCGTCGCGCGGCATGCCTGCCTTGGACAGGATGTCGGGATTGACAAAGATGATGTAGGCCATGGTCAGGAACGTGGTGATCCCGGCCAGCACCTCGGTGCGCACTGTCGTGCCGTTCTCCTGCAGCTTGAAGAGCGTTTCGAGCATGTTGTTTTCCCCGCCACTGCGATCGAGCCGCAGGGATTGTGCGAAAAGCCCCCAAGCCCAACCAGCCGCCGCCGCACGATTCCTGGGGAAAACGCCACGTCTCCTCTCCCGCAAGCGGGAGCATCGCGAAGCGATGGGAAGGTGAGGGGCCAAGGACCGGGTGCTTCGCCTTGAGCCCTCACCCGCCGGGCGCTGCGCGCCCGTCAACCTCTCCCACCGTCATCCTGAGCGCCAGCGAGGGATCTCCCGCGAAAGACGCACGGTGCGCCATTCGCGGGAGATCCCTCGCTGGCGCTCGGGATGACGGTGAAGATGTGTTGGATACCGCAGCCCGCCAGCGGGAGAGGTGAAGCCCCCCGTTTGCCTTCCGCGCGGCCGTTGCCTAAATTCGCGCGTCTTTTGCAGCCAGCCTGGCTGCTCTCGAGCCACAGGTCCCGAACACGATGCGCCTCAGCCAGTATTTCCTGCCCACGCTCCGCGAGAATCCGGCCGAGGCCCAGATCGTGTCGCATCGCCTGATGCTGCGCGCCGGACTGATCCGCCAGCAGGCGGCCGGGATCTACGCCTGGCTGCCGCTGGGCTACCGCGTGCTGCGCAACATCGAGCGCATCGTGCGCGAGGAGCAGGATGCCTCGGGCGCGCAGGAAGTGTTGATGCCGACCATCCAGTCGGCCGACCTCTGGCGTGAGAGCGGCCGCTACGACGCCTATGGCCCGGAAATGCTGCGCATCAAGGACCGCCACGACCGCGAGATGCTCTACGGACCGACCAACGAGGAGATGATCACCACCATCTTCCGTGACGGCGTGAAGAGCTACCGCGACCTGCCGCTGAACCTCTATCACATCCAGTGGAAATTCCGCGACGAGGTGCGGCCGCGTTTCGGCGTGATGCGCGGGCGCGAGTTCCTGATGAAGGACAACTACTCGTTCGACATCGACAAGGCCGGCGCGACGCGCTCCTACAACAGGATGTTCGTCGCCTACCTGCGCACCTTCGCGCGCATGGGCCTGAAGGCGATCCCGATGCGGGCCGACACCGGTCCGATCGGCGGTGACCTCAGCCACGAGTTCATCATCCTGGCCGAGACGGGCGAAAGCGCGGTGTTCTGCGACAGGGACCTGGTCGACAAGGACATCCTGGGCCGCGCCATCGACTACGCCGGCGACCTGCAGCCGCTGGTCAACGAATGGACGGCGCAGTACGCCGCCACCGACGAGATGCACGACGCGGCCAGGTTCGAGACCGAGGTGCCGGCCGGGCGGCGTCTTGCGGCGCGCGGCATTGAGGTCGGCCACATCTTCTATTTCGGCACCAAGTATTCGGCGCCGATGAACGCGGTGGTGTCGGGCCCCAAGGGCGAGCCGATCACGGTCGAGATGGGCTCCTACGGCATCGGCGTGTCGCGGCTGGCCGGCGCCATCATCGAGGCCAGCCATGACGACGCCGGCATCATCTGGCCGGAGTCGGTGGCCCCGTTCAGGATCGGGCTGCTGAACCTGAAGCCGGATGACGGCGCCGTGTCCAAGGCGTGCAACGACCTCTATGCGACGCTGCGGGCCAAGGGCGTCGAGGTGCTCCACGACGACCGCGACCTGCGGCCCGGCGCGAAGTTCGCCGACATGGACCTGATCGGCCTGCCGTGGCAGGTGATCATCGGGCCCAAGGGGCTGGCCGCGGGCAAGGTCGAGGTGAAGAACCGCGCGACAGGCGCCCGCTCGGAGCTGGCGCTGGATCAGGTCGCCGCCACGTTCGCCGCATGAGGGTTGTTTCGGACCGCGCGCAGCCTGCCCTGAGCCCGCCGAAGGGTCCACGCGCGCATCGGCGCGGCAGCGCCGCTAATTCGCTCTCCGCTTCGCTGCGAGCGATTGCGCGCGTGGACGCGTGCGGTCCGAAATAGCCATGGCTTTCAGCGCTGTCGAACGCCTGATCTCGCTGCGCTACCTGAGGGCGCGGCGGGAAGAGGGCTTCATTTCGATCATCGCCTGGTTCTCGCTGATCGGCATCGCCCTGGGCGTCGGCACGCTGATCGTCGTGATGGCGGTGATGAACGGCTTTCGTGTCGAGCTGCTCAATCAGATCACGGCGGTCAACGGCCACCTCGGCGTGACATCGGGCCGGGGGCCGATCACCGACTACGAGCCGTTGCTGGACAAGATCCGGGCCGTGCCGGGCGTGGCCAACGCCAATGCTGTGGTCGAAGGCCAGGCCGTGGTGGTGTCGCCCGATGGCGTGCGCGGCGTCATGGTGCGCGGCATGCCTCTGCCGGCCCTGGAGGCGCGGGGCCCGATCGCGCGGTCGCTCGAGCCGGCGGTGGTGGCCACGCGCTCGGGCCGGCCGCGCGCCGACGTCTGCGCCCCGCGCGACGGCGCGCCTGCGGCGATCGGCGCGCGCGGCCGGCTGGCCGATCTCGCCGACGACGGCAGCGTGGCGATGGGCGTGCGGCTGGCAGAGACATTGGGCGTGCAGGTCGGCAATGACATCGAGCTCGTCTCGCCGCGCACCATCGACACGCCGGTCGGCCGGGTGCCGCGCAAGATCAGGCTGCGTGTCGCCGCGATCTTCGAGGTCGGCATGTTCGACTACGACTCGAACTTCATCTACATGCCGATCCAGAAGGCGCAGGACTTCTTCGACATGCCCGGCCAGATCTCGCTGATCGAGGTCTTCGCCGCCGATTCGGCCAGCTACCGCCGGCTGGCGGGGCCGATATCGCAGGCCCTGGACTGGAAGGCCTATGCCTTCGACTGGATCGAGGCCAACGCCGGCTTCTTCAACACCGTGCAGATCCAGACCAACGTGATGTTTCTGGTCCTGACCATGATCATCGTTGTCGCCGCCTTCAACATCGTGTCCAGCCTGATGATGCTGGTGCGCACCAAGGGACCCGACATCGCCATCCTGCGCACGATGGGCGCCTCGCGCGGGCAGATCCTGCGCATCTTCCTGATCGACGGCATGGGCATCGGCCTGGTCGGGGTCGGCATCGGCGTGGTGCTGGGGCTGCTGTTCGTGCGCAACATCGAGGCCATCAGGCAGGGCCTGCAGTCGACGTTCAGCGTCTGCCTGTTCGACCCCCAGCTCTACCTGCTGTCCGAGCTGCCGGCGCGCATCTCCGCCGGCGAGGTGACGTCGATCGCGGTGATGGCGCTGGTCTTCGCCTTCTTCGCCACGCTCTATCCGGCCTGGGCCGCGACCCGCCTCGATCCCCTGGAGGGCCTGCGCCGTGGGTAGACATGTCGGAAAAGTATCCTCCCCAGCGAAGCTGGGGAGGTGCCCCGATACGACGTTTCGACGCGAAGCGTCGAAACGTCGGTGGGCGGAGGGGAGCCGACGTGGTCTTCGCAAGCCGGCACCACGTGGGTTCCCCCTCCGGCCTTCGGCCACCTCCCCCACGTTGTGGGGGAGGGGATCCCCATGACCCTCTTCCCGACTCGTCCCGAGCGCATGATCGCGCTGCGCTACCTGCGCACCCGCGAGCAGGACGGCTTCATCTCCTTCATCGCCATCTTTTCCCTGATCGGCGTGGCGCTGGGTGTGGCCACGCTGATCGTGGTGCTGGCCGTCATGAACGGCTTCCGCGGCGAGCTCTACAACCGCATCCTGGGCGTGAACGGCCACATCCAGGTGGCGCCTGAGAAAGGCGTGATCAGTGATTGGGAGCCGCTGGTGACACGGCTGGCCGCCATTCCCGGGGTGACCGCGGTGACGCCGGTGGCCGAGCGGCAGACGATGGTCACGGTCGAGGGGCTGACGCGGGCCATCACGCTTCGCGGCATCCGTCCGGAGGATCTGGAGAGCCGCGAGATCATCGCCAGGAACCTCACCGGCAACTCGTTGGCCGGGTTCACCGACAAGCCCAATCCCATCGTGCTGGGCGATCGCCTGCGCCAGGCGCTGGGGGTGCGCTTCGGCGACCAGATCCGTGTCACGGCTTATGTGCGCGACGACAAGGGAGCGGTGCAGACGCGCCCGGTGACCTACGAGGTGATCGCAAGCTTCCTGACCCGGCGCATGGAGTTCGACCTGAACCTGGCGTTCATCCCGCTCGACCTGTTCCAGGAGGATTTCGGCCTGGCCGAGGATGCCGTGACCGCGATCGACATCATGATCGCCGATCCCGCCCGCGCCGCCGACATGGTGCCCCTGGTGCGCCAGCGGCTGGAGCGCGACGGGCTGCGGGTCAGCGACTGGCGCACGCGCAATGCACGGCTGGTGGGCGCCCTGGAGCTGGAACGCGTCATGATGTTCCTGATCCTGGGGCTGATCGTGCTGGTGGCCTCGATGAACGTGATCGCGAGCTTCACCATGCTGGTGCGCACCAAGGGTAGGGGCATCGCCATCCTGCGCACCATGGGCGCCACCCGCGGCGGTGTCGTGCGCATCTTCTTCCTGGCCAGCGCCAGCGTTGGCGTCGTGGGCACGCTGGTAGGCGCTGCGCTTGGCCTGCTGATCTGCGCCAACATGAAGCCGCTGGGGACGTTCCTCACTGCCGTCACCGGTGGACCGATGCGCAGCGGCGAGGTCGATTTCCTGGCCTCGCTGCCGGTGCGCGTCGACATGCGCGAGGTCGCCGCGATCCTGATCCTGGCGCTGGCGCTGTCGCTGGCCGCCGCCATCTATCCGGCCCGCCGCGCGGCGCGGCTCGATCCGGTCGAGGCCTTGCGTTATGAGTGAACCCGTGGCCGCCCTGGCGCTGCGCGACATCCGCCGCACCTTCCACCAGGGCGACAGGACCCTGGAGGTCCTGCGCGGCGCCGAGCTGGAGCTGCAGCCGGGCGAGATCGTGGCCCTGGTCGGCCCGTCCGGGGCCGGCAAGTCGACGCTGCTGCATATCGCCGGCTTGCTCGAGAAGCCCGATGGCGGCGACGTGCTGCTCGACGGCCGCCCGGCGGCCGGCCTGTCCGATGCCGAGCGCACGGCGCTGCGCGGGCGCTATCTCGGCTTCGTCTACCAGTACCACCACCTGCTGCCGGAGTTCTCGGCCCTGGAGAACGTGATGCTGCCGCAGATGCTGGTCGGCACCGGCCGCGCGGTGGCCCGCAGCCGGGCGCACGAGCTGCTCACCATGGTCGGCCTGGCCGAGCGCGAGAGCCATCGCCCGGCGCGGCTTTCGGGCGGCGAGCAGCAGCGCGTCGCCATCGCGCGCGCCGTGGCCAACGCGCCGCGCGTGCTGCTGGCCGATGAGCCGACCGGCAATCTCGATCATGCCACGTCGGATACGGTCTTCCGTCAGCTCCTGGCCCTGACCCGGGGCGCCGGCCTTGCCGCCCTGATCGCCACCCATAACCCCGAGCTGGCCGGCCGGATGGACCGCATCGTGCGGCTGGAGGACGGCGTGATCGTGCCCGGGTGATTTTCTCAAGACTGTCATCCCTAAATCAGGAGATCCCTCGCTGGCGCTCGGGATGACGGTGAAGATGTGTGAATACCGCAGCCCCTCCGGGGGAAGGTTGAAGTCACGGACGCTCGGGGTGACACGAGGCTGCCGGACGATATACTACGCCGGATATATCGCCCGGCGGCACCAAGACCTCTGGCCATCCGAGGCCAGTTCGGTGCAGGGTAGGGGCCGGGAACGACATCACCGTTTCACCAGCCTGCCCAGAGCGGAGGGAAAGTCATGTCCAACAACCTCAACTTCTATATCGATGGCGCCTGGGTGGCGCCGGCCGTGCCCAAATCGATCGATGTGATCAACCCGGCCACCGAGGAGCCGTGCGCGCAGATCAGCCTGGGCTCGGCCAAGGATGTCGACCGTGCGGTGGCGGCGGCCAAGGCGGCGTTCGCGACTTATTCGCGCACCACGCGCGAGGAGCGGGTGGCGCTGCTGGAAGCCATCCTGGCGGCCTACAAGAAGCGCTACGACGACATCGCCAAGGCGATCTCGATGGAGATGGGCGCGCCGGTCACGCTGGCCACCAAGGCGCAGGCGGCGACGGGCATCGGGCATCTCAACCAGATGATCAAGGTGCTGAAGTCGTTCGAGTTCGAGGAGATGCGCGGCACCACCCTGCTGGCCAAGGAGCCGATCGGTGTCTGCGGCTTCATCACGCCGTGGAACTGGCCGATCAACCAGATCACGGCCAAGGTGGCGCCGGCGCTGGCGGCGGGCTGCACCATGGTGCTGAAGCCCAGCGAGATCGCGCCGCTCAATGCCATCCTGTTCGCCGAGGTGATGCACGACGCCGGCGTGCCCAAGGGCGTGTTCAACCTGGTGAACGGCGACGGGCCGACGGTGGGGCAGGCGATCGCCTCGCACCCCGACGTCGACATGGTGTCGTTCACCGGCTCGACGCGCGCCGGCGTTCTGGTGGCCAAGGCGGCGGCGGACACGGTCAAGCGGGTGCACCAGGAGCTCGGCGGCAAGTCGGCGAACATCGTGCTGCCGGATGCCGACCTCGACAAGGCGGTGGGCCGCAGCGTGGTCAGCATGATGGGCAACAGCGGCCAGTCGTGCAACGCGCCGACGCGGATGTTCGTGCAGGCCGCGCAGCATGACCGGGCGGTGGCGATCGCCAAGGCGGCGGCGGAGAAGCTGAAGGTGGGCGACCCGACCTCGCCGGAGACCGGGCTGGGCCCGGTGGTGAGCGAGACGCAGTACAACAAGATCCAGCGCCTGATCGAGGCGGGGATCGCGGAAGGCGCGACGCTGGTGACGGGCGGGCCGGGCCGGCCGGACGGGCTGAACCGCGGCTACTACGTGCGGCCGACGGTGTTCGCCAACGTGCGCAACGACATGACGATCGCGCGCGAGGAGATCTTCGGGCCGGTGCTGTCGATCCTGCCGTATGAGACGGAGGCGCAGGCGATCGCGATGGCCAACGACACGCCATATGGCCTGTCGGCCTACGTGCAGTCGGGCAGCATCGAGAACGCCCGCCGCGTGGCCGCCCAGATGCGGGCCGGCAACGTGCACCTCAACGGCGCGCCGATGGACACGTCGGCGCCGTTCGGCGGCTACAAGCAGTCGGGCAATGGCCGCGAGTTCGGTGAGTTCGGCCTGGACGAGTTCCTCGAGCTCAAGGCCGTCCTGGGCGTCCAGGCGGCGTAAGCGATCGGCCCGGGAGCGTCGGTTTTCGACTACCTTCCCCCGCTTGCGGGGGAAGGTGGCGCGAAGCGCCGGATGGGGGACGCTTCAACGCAAATGGTGTATCCCATCGAGCATCCGCGTCGTTGCAACGCCCCCCATCCGCCCTTCGGGCACCTTCCCCCGCAAGCGGGGGAAGGTAGAGGGCATCGCTGAAATTCACCAGCTCAACGCCTTATGAGATAGCCCTGCGGGTAGCCGGGTGCTTCAGAAGCTGCACGATGCAGCGTCTTGCGGGCACGGATTTCGCCTCAGTCCAAGACCGGACCGCGGTTTTCGTGCACATTCGTCGAGTGCAACGTCACCGACGAGGATGCCATGCATCTGGTCCGTATCGCTTTTGCCGCGCTGGTGATCCTCCTGCCCGGCACGGCCCTCGCCACGACCTACATCTACTGCCGCAACGACAAGATCGTGGTCGATACGCGTCCCTTGTCGCAGATGAAAAGTGGCCGCGACGATTCGACGATCTGCATCATTGGCCCCAACTTCGACTTCGGCCCCGACGCCGTGCGCTGGGTGGAGACCAACCTGCGCAAGAAGGTCGGTGATTCATGTTCCTGCCGGTGACTCGAGCGGGGCGGGCGGCGCTGTGCGCTGCGATCGCCCTGGGCTTCGTCTTTGACGCCTCGGCGCAGGAGGCTGCGCCCAAGGTCATCGGAACCGAGCCGGCAGCCGGCGCCGCGATCGCGGCCGGAACGATCGTCCTGCGCGTGACGTTCGATCAGCCGATGGCGCCTGGCGCGCACTCCTACGTGACGAGCGAGAATGGTGCCTTTCCCGAATGCGCCTTTCCGCCGCGACTGCTGCCTGATGGCAGGGCATTTGAAGTTTCGTGCCGCACGGCGCCGGGCACGCGCTATGCCCTGTGGTTCAACCGACCGCCGTACCTCAACTTCCGCAGCGCATCGCAGGTACGGGCAGCGCCGTTCGAGCTTCGCTTCTCCACAGCGGCGAGCCGCTGATGCACTTGCTTGGGCCGGGCGGCCTGCTCGGCGCTGCAGCGCGGGGCGCGGCCCCTCGTCAGCCCGCTCAGGCGTCGGCCAGCAGGGCCTCGGCGATCGCCGTCCATTCGACGTCCAGCGGCTCCGTCGCCGCCGGCCGCTGCGCGCGGCGATACCAGTAGCCGGCGTTGGACAGATCGCCCTCGACGCGATGCAGATGGGCATGCACCCAGGCGCTGGGCGAATCATCCTGCGACTGCGCAACCTCGTGCGCCTTGTTCCAGTCGCCCTTGCCCATCCACCACAGCGCCACGAGCGGGGGCGGCAGGCTGGTGCCCGGCGTGTCGCCGGCAAGCGATGCCCTGAAATCGGCGACATCCATGGCCTGTCTCCGGCAGGCTCTGTCGCCTGCTATTGTAGATCCTGACAGCGAAGCGTACCGTATCAGGTCAGGATACCATGCCAGACACCTACACATATAGAGCGGAGGGTGAGCTCGCGAGGCTTGTCGAGCGCGCTCGCGCTGGCGATGAGGTGATTGTCACGACGGACGACAACCACCAGGCCAAGCTTGTGCCTGTTGAAACCGCGCCCCAAAGTCGTGCGGCAAGGGAGCCCCGTAAGTTCGGACTTCTACGCGGGCAGATCCGCCCAGCGCCCGATTGGGACTCAGACGAGGTGAATGAAGAAATCGCTCGTCGATTCAACGATGACGAGATCTGACTGCAGTGAGGCTGCTGCTCGATACACATAGCCTCATTTGGCTGCTGGACAGTCCCGAGGTGCTGCGCCCGCAGGCACGGGAGGCGATAGCCGAGCCTCAGAACGATGTTCTCGTCAGCATCGCTTCCGTGTGGGAGGCCGCTATCAAGGCACGGACTGGCAAGCTAACTTTGCCGGCGAACTTCGTGCTGGCAATACGCGAGTCGGGAATCCAGATTCTTGGCATTACTGAAGAGCACGCGCTCGCGGCGGCCGGCCTGCCGATGCATCACAAGGACCCATTCGATCGCATGCTGATCGCGCAGGCGGCCATAGAGGAGCTGACGCTGATCACGCGCGACGCCAACATGCCACTGTACGGCGTGCCGATACTGCTCCCTTGACGACGCGGCTTTCCGCTCCTGTCGAGCCTCTGCAGGAGCGGGAGATCGCTATGCCGCCGAGACCTCGCGCTCGATCAGGTCGCCCAGCTTGGCGATGGCCGCGTCGCGCAGATGCGGGATGTACTGCGTCGGGAAGAGCTGGTTGGTGCCGTGATAGTCACGCAGCACCTGGCGCGCCACGGTCACCTTGTGCACCTCGGTAGGCCCGTCGGCGAGGCCCATGTGGAAGCTCTCGATCACCTGCTCGGCGAAAGGCATGTCGGGCGTCACGCCCAGCGAGCCGTGCAGGTGCAGCGCCCGCGCCGCGACGTCGTGGAAGATCTTGGGCATCAGCGCCTTCACGGCCGAGATGTCCTTGCGGACCTTCATGTAGTCCTTGTGCTTGTCGATCTTCCAGGCGGTCTGCAGCACCAGGAGGCGGAACTGCTCGATCTCCATCCAGCTGTCGGCGATCTTCTCCTGCACCATCTGCTTGTCGGCCAGCAGCGAGCCCTGCGTCTCGCGTGACAGCACCCGCTCGCACATCATGTCGAACGACTTCTTCACCTGGCCGATCGTGCGCATCGCATGGTGGATGCGGCCGCCGCCCAGCCGGGTCTGCGCCACGACGAAGCCGTCGCCGCGGTTGCCCAGCATGTGGTCCTTCGGGATGCGCACGTTGTTGTAGCGCAGGTAGGCGTGGCCGGGCTTGGAATGGTAGCCGACCGGCATGTTGCGGATCATCTCGATACCGGGGGTCTCGGCCGGCACGATGAATTGCGACAGGCGGCGATAGGGCGGGGCCTGCGGATCGGTCACCGCCATGACGATCAGGAAGCTGGCGAGATGGGCGTGCGAGGAGAACCATTTCTCGCCGTTGATCACCCATTCGTCGCCGTCGAGCTCGGCGCGGCAGGTGAAGACCTTCGGGTCGGCGCCGCCCTGCGGCTCGGTCATCGAGAAGCAGGAGACGATCTCGTTATCGAGCAGCGGCTGCAGATACTTCTTCTTCTGCGCCGGCGTGCCGTAATGGGCGAGGATCTCGGCGTTGCCGCTGTCGGGCGCCTGGCAGCCGAAGACGATCGGCCCGAAATGCGAGCGGCCCAGAATCTCGTTGAGCAGCCCCAGCTTGACCTGGCCGTATCCCTGGCCGCCGAGGTCAGGTCCCAGGTGGCAGGCCCACAAGCCCTGCCGCCGCACTTCGGCCTGCAGCGGCTTGACCGCCTTGTTGCGCTTCTCGTTCTTCACGTCGTAGGACTGGACGCCGAGGTAGTCGAGCGGCTCGACCTCGTCCTTCACGAAGCGCATCACCCAATCCAGCTTCTTCTGGTAGTCGGGATCGGTCTCGAAGCTCCACATGGCGTCCTCCAGGGGGCAGGGGGTCGGGCCGCGTCGCTCCAGCGACGCTCATGGATCGCCCGACGGAAGCGCGCTGCAGCGGCGCGGCCCGGCCGGCCTTCACATCCGGGCGCACACTGGCGCCATCGCTGCGTGCCGCTCCAATACTTTTTCCTTTGCGGATTGATCCAAAAACCTTATGGATCGCATCTGCCGGTCACGCCATGGACCTCGACGCCAAGCCCTACCGCGCTTTCGTCGCCGTCGCCGAGGAACGCTCCTTCGGCCGGGCTGCGGCGCGGCTCAACGTCTCGCAGCCGGCGCTGTCGGCGCAGATACGCGAATTCGAACGCCGTCTCGGCTTCGCGCTTTTCCAGCGCACCAGCCGCAGCGTCGAGCTGACGGCGCAGGGTCGCCTGTTCCTCGGCAACGCGCGGCGCATGGTGGCGGAGACCGAAGGGGCTGCGCTGGCCGCGCGGGCGATCCGCACCAACCAGCTCACCATCGGCGCCGCGATCGAGACGGTGCTGGTGCCCGAGCGCGTGGCGCTGCTGGAGCGCTTCCTGATGCGGCGGCCGGATATCCCGCTGCGCATCACCAATGACACCAACGGCCGGCACCTCGCGGCGGTCGCGCGGCGCGAGATCGACCTTGCGCTGCTGATCGAGCCCATGCTGGGGCCGGCGCCGACCTATTCGCCGCTCGATGCCGGTGGTGCCGTGGCGGCGGATCTCGAGCGGCAGATCCTGGGCCAGCGGCGGGTCGAGATCCTGGTGCCGCGCGAGCATCCGGCCAGCCGGCTGGCGGTGCTGCCGCGGTCGGTGCTGGACGGCTTGCCGGTCGTGACCTTCGATCGCACCCACGGCATTGCGCTGACCGATGCGATCGGCCGGTTCTTGCACGATACCGGCGCCAACATCGTGCGGGCGCCCGAGCGCAACGCCCTGGCGGTCGAGCGCTACGGCGCCGTGACGCGCACGCCGGCGATGAGCCTGGGCTGGTTCGGCCGCTCGCACCTGAAGGGATTGGCGCCGGTGGTGAGCCGGCCCGTCGAGGGACTGGAGGCGGCCACCGGCCTGACTTTATTGCGCGCCAAGGGCGAGGAGCGTCCGGCAGCGACGGCCTTCTGGGCGATGGCGGTGGAGTCGGCGGTGTAGGGCATCGAACATCGGTGTAATCTTCTTGTTCTTCCGCTGAGAATTTAGTAGGATGTCTGATGCGCGCTTTCCGGTCCATCGTCCCGGCCGGCACGCCGCCAGTGGCCGCGACCGGGCCGTCACCTTTCCATCGAGGGGCACCAAAATGCGAAGCCTCGTTGGCCGTTCGCTCGGCTGGACTGGAAATAGCGCCATCTGCGCAATCGCCGCAGTGGGCTTCGCGGCGAATGCAAGCGCTTGCAGCTCCAAACGAATTCGGAACGGCGCTATCAGCGCAATTGGCGCAGACGGTTCGCGCGGATGTCCCCTGTTTCCGGCCGGCCGGAAACCCGATGCGGGACGAATCCTGGTTTTCCACACCCGACCTGGCCGAAGATAGCGTCCAACAACCATTTCACCCCTCGGTCCGATGTCCTTCGCTCCTTTCGTCCATCTGCGCGTGCGTTCGGCCTATTCCCTGGCCGAGGGCGCGATCAAGCTCGACAAGCTGGCGTCATTGACCAAGTCGATGATGATGCCGGCGGTGGCCGTCACCGACCGCGACAACCTGTTCGGGGCGCTCGAGTTCGGGCAGTACGCCGCCGGCGCCGGCGTGCAGCCGATCATCGGCTGCGACCTGGCGATCAGGCGCGAGGAGGAGGGCGGCATCGCCGGCGCGATCAAGGCGCCGCAGGCCGACTGGCTGGCGCTGCTGGCCCAGAATGAGCAGGGCTACCTCAACCTGCTGCACCTCGTGAGCGCCGCCCATCTGCGCTTCAAGACCGGCACGCTGTCGGCCATCCCGCTCGGCGAGCTGGAGGGCCATACCGACGGGCTGATCGCCTTGACCGGCGGCGCTGCCGGCGCGCTCGGCCGCCTGCTCGCCGACCGCCAGGAGGTGGCCGCCGGCCACCTGCTGGACCGGCTCAAGGACTTGTTTCCCGATCGTCTCTACATCGAGCTGCAGCGTCACGGCGAGGCTGTCGAGCGGCGCGTCGAGCCGATGCTGATCGATCTCGCCTACAGCCACAGCCTGCCGCTGGTGGCGACCAACGATGCGCATTTCGCGGCCGCCGACATGTTCGAGGCGCACGACGTGCTGATGTGCATCGCGCAGGGCACGCTGCATGATGATCCCAACCGCCGCCGGCTGACGCCGGAGCACTGGCTGAAGCCGGCCGATGCGATGCGCACCCTGTTCGCCGATCTGCCGGAGGCCTGCGACAACACGCTGGTGGTGGCGCGGCGCTGCGCCTACATGCCCGAGCCGCGCAAGCCGATCCTGCCGCGCTATCCCAAGCTGGGCGAGCGTTCCGAAGGCGAGGCGTTGCGCGAGATGGCCGAGACAGGCCTCGTGGCCCTGCGCGATGCCGGCCGGCTGGCCGAGGGCATCGCCTTCTCCGAATACGAGAAGCGGCTGGCCTACGAGGTCGCGATGATCGACCGCATGGGCTTCTCCGGCTACTTCCTGATCGTCGCCGACTTCATCGCCTGGGGGAAGGATCACGACGTGCCGATCGGCCCGGGCCGCGGCTCGGGCGCCGGCTCGCTGGTCGCCTGGGCGCTGAAGATCACCGACCTCGACCCGCTGCGCTGGGGCCTGCTGTTCGAGCGCTTCCTCAATCCCGAGCGCGTGTCGATGCCGGACTTCGATATCGACTTCTGCCAGGACAAGCGCGGCCGGGTCATCAAGTACGTGCGCGACGAGTACGGCGCCGACCGCGTCGCCTCGATCATCACCTTCGGCAAGCTGCAGGCGCGCGCCGTGCTGCGCGACGTCGGCCGCGTGCTGGGCATGCCCTACGGCCAGGTCGATCGCATCTGCAAGCTGGTGCCCAACAACCCGGCCAAGCCGGTGACCCTGGCGCAGGCGCTGGAGAGCGAGCCGCTGCTGAAGGAGCAGTACCAGGATCCCGAGATCAAGCGGCTGATCGATCTGGCGCTGCGCCTGGAGGGCCTCTACCGCAACGCCTCGACCCACGCCGCCGGCGTGGTGATCGGCGACAGGCCGCTCGATCAGCTGGTGCCGCTGTTCCGCGACAGCGACGACCAGAGCCAGCTGCCCGCCACCATGTTCAACATGAAGTGGGTCGAGACGGCGGGGCTGGTGAAGTTCGACTTCCTGGGGCTGAAGACGCTGACGGTGCTGGAGAAGGCCGTCGAGCTGATCGGGCGCGACAGGATCAATCTGGCATCGCTGCCGCTGGAGGATACGCCGACCTACCGCATGCTGGCGCGCGGCGACGTGTCGGGCGTGTTCCAGCTCGAAGGCAGCGGCATGCGTGACGTGCTGCGCAAGCTGCGGCCCGACCGCTTCGAGGACATCATCGCCGTCGTGGCGCTCTATCGCCCGGGTCCGATGGAGAACATTCCCAGCTACATCAAGCGCAAGCAGAAGGAGGAGCCGATCGACCATCTGCATCCGATGCTGGAGGGCATCCTCAAGGAGACCTACGGCATCATCATCTACCAGGAGCAGGTGATGCAGATCGCGCAGGTGCTGGCCGGCTACTCGCTGGGCGGCGCCGACCTCCTGCGCCGCGCGATGGGCAAGAAGATCAAGGCGGAGATGGACGCCCAGCGCGCCATCTTCATCGAAGGCGCGCAGAAGAACGGCGTGGCTGCGGCCCAGGCTTCCTCGATCTTCGACCAGGTCGACAAGTTCGCAGGCTACGGCTTCAACAAATCGCACGCGGCCGCCTACGCGCTGGTCTCGTATCACACGGCCTATCTGAAGGCGAACTACGCCGTCGAGTTCATCGCCGCCTCGATGACGCTCGATATGGGCAACACCGACAAGCTGTCGCTGTTCCGCCGCGAGCTCGACCGCCAGAAGGTCGCCATGCTGGCGCCCGACGTGAACGCCTCGGGCGCCGAGTTCTCGGTCGAGACGACGGATGACGGCAAGAAGGCCGTGCGCTATGCGCTGGGCGCCATCAAGGGCATCGGCCGCGAGGCGATGGAGACACTGGTGCAGGAGCGGCGCGCCAGAGGGCCGTTCAAGACCCTGTGGGATTTCGCCGAGCGCCTGGACAACCGCGTGCTCAACAAGCGGCAGCTCGAGAACCTGGTGCGCGCCGGCGCCTTCGATTCGCTGAACAACAACCGCGCCCAGACCTTCCAGGCGATCGAAAGCCTGATCAAGCACTCCAACGCCACGCATGAAAGCCGCCGCAGCGACCAGGTGGCGCTGTTCGGCGACGATACCGCCGCGCGGCGCCCGCCGCTGCCCAAGGTCAGCGACTGGTCGGCCATGGAGCGCCTGGATCACGAGATGGCCGCGATCGGCTTCTACTTCTCGTCGCACCCGCTGGCCGCCTATGCCCGCAGCCTGGAGCGCCTGGGCGTGGTGCGCGCCGCCGACCTGCCGGCCCGGCTGCAGCATGGCGGCGGGCGCGTGAAGCTGGCGGGCACGGTGATCGACAAGGCCGAGCGCACCTCGGCCAAGGGCAACCGCTTCGCCTTCGTCTCGGTGTCCGACGCATCGGGCAATTTCGAGCTCACCGTCTTCAGCGAGGTGCTGGGCGCCAAGCGCGATCTGCTGCAGCCGGGCATGGCGATCCTGGTGTCGGCCGACGGCCGGCTGGACGGCGAGCAGGTCAAGCTCACGACCCAGACCGTCGAGAAGCTCGACGATGCCGTGCAGCATGCCGCGGCCGGCCTGCGCATCACGCTCAACGACCCGACGGCGCTGAGCCGCCTGAAGGAGATCATCGGCCAGTCCAAGGGGCGCGGCCGCATCAGCCTGCTGATGCCGGTCGATGGCGACGACGAGGCCGAGGTGGCGCTGCCGGGCGGCTATGCCGTCGCGCCCGGCATGCGCGAAAGCCTGGCCCGCATCGAAGGCGTCACCCAGGTCGAGGAGGTGTGATGGCTTTTTTCGGACCGCGCGCGTCCACGCGCGCTCATGATCCGGCGCTGCCGCGCCGGTGCGCGCGCGGACGCGCGCGGTCCGAAAAACCAGCCCCGTGACCGACCAGCTCTTCATGTTCGAGCCGCCGGCGCCGGCGCGGCGGGCGGGGGCGTTGCCGGCGCCGGCGCCCGATTCGCCGCTGCGCCTGCAGCCGCCCGCCGGGCTCTATCTCGGCACGTCGTCGTGGTCGTTCCCGGGCTGGAAGGACCTGGTGTGGGACGGCGCGTACGCGACCGAGACCCTGGCGCGCAGCGGGCTCGCCGCCTATGCCGGGGTCGGCCTGTTGCGCAGCGTCGGCATCGACCGCACCTACTACGAGCCGATCGATGCCGCCGCCTTCGCGGCCTATGCCGCGCAGGTCCGCGACGGCTTCCGCTTCCTGGTCAAGGCGCCGCAGCTGGTGACCGACGCCGTCATTCGCACCGAGACGGGGCAGGGGCGGGCGCCCAACGCCTGCTATCTCGACAGCGCCATCGCCACCGACCGCTTCGTGGTGCCGGCGATGGAAGGGCTGCGCGACAAGGCGGGTCCCCTGGTGTTCCAGCTGCCGCCGGCGCCGCGCGACATCCTGCGCGATGCCGCCGCCTGGGTGGAGCGCCTGGGCCTCTTCCTCGAGGCGCTGCCGCGCGATGTCGGCGGCCGCCGGCCGATCTATGCCGTGGAGCTGCGCAATCCCGAGCTGCTGACGCCGCGGCTGATGCGCACGCTGCGCGATGTCGGGGCCCGCTACGTCGTCGGGCTGCACGACCGCATGCCGCCGGCGGCGCGGCAGGTGAACGCCCTGCGCGTGCTCGATGGCTGCCCCGACGGTCCCTATGCGCCGGCCGGTCCGGTGATCGTGCGCTGGAACCTGAGGCCCGGCTTCCGCTACGAGCAGGCCAGGAGCCGCTACGCTCCCTTCGACCGCCTGGTCGACGAGGATCCCGACACGCGCCACGCGCTCGCGCTGCTGGCCGACGACGTCCTGGCGCCGGGCCAGGCGATCTGGATCATCGCCAACAACAAGGCCGAAGGCAGCGCGCCGCTGACCCTGCTGCGGCTTTTCCAGGCGCTTCTGGCGATCAGAGAAAGTCGCCCAGATAGGGCTGACCCGGCCCCAGCGCCGCCTTGACCTTGAACGGCAGCGGGTTGAGGCCCTTCCACTGCGGGATGCCCGAGCCCGGCGGGTACGTCTCGATGGCGGAGTGGTCGATGACCGGAATCACCTTGGCCAGGCGCTGGTGGCCGCTGATCGAGAACTGGGTGGCGATCTGGCGCTCTTTGAAGCGTCGCACGTCGGCGGCGCTCCAGCCTTGGTCCTTGATCAGCAGCTGCTCCTGCACCGGCGGCGGGGTGGTGTGCTTGAGGTGACCCTGCACCATGCCACCCGAGAAATGGGTGTAGCCATGCATCGCGTAGTCGTCGGGCCTGGGCAGGCGGGTCATGAAGAAGAGGTACCAGCCCTGCGACAATCGGCCGGGCCGGAAGCCGATCCGCCGCTCCAGCTCGGCCGGCGACTGCCCGCGGATGAAATGCAGCTGCAGGAAATAGCCCCTCATGTCGATGATGTCGCCAACCCTGAACGCGGCCATGACAGTTCCCAACCTCAAAGAAAAATTTATAACTGAATAGTCACTTTTTATGAGTGCCGTCAAGGAATGGCGAGATCATTCAGCGCCCGCTGTCGCGACCTCTTGCAAAGCTGGCGGCGGCCCTGTATCACGCGCGCCATCTCGCACGCGGGGCTGCGGTCGGCGGGGAGAAATCCCGCCGTTCGCTCCGGTGTCCGCAAGGACGACCCCCGCGGAGGCTCAACCGGAGAAGGTTAGATGACGATTCCATCGTTCACGATGCGTCAGCTGCTGGAAGCTGGCGTGCATTTCGGCCACCACACCCGCCGCTGGAACCCCAAGATGAAGCCGTACCTGTTCGGGGTGCGCAACGGGGTGCACATCATCGATCTGACGCAGACCGTGCCCCTGCTGGAGCAGGCGATGCGGGTCGTGCGCGACACGGTGGCCGCGGGCGGGCGCGTGCTCTTCGTCGGCACCAAGCCGGCAGCGGCCGAGCGCGTCGCCGAGGGGGCGCGGCGCTGCGGCCAGTACTTCGTCAACCACCGCTGGCTCGGCGGCATGATGACCAACTGGCAGACCATCTCGGCCTCGATCAAGCGGCTGCGCGAGCTCGACGACAAGCTGGCCGGTGACGTGGTCGGCCTGACCAAGAAGGAGACGCTGGACCTGTCGCGCGAGCGCGACAAGCTCGAGCGCTCGCTGGGCGGCATCAAGGAGATGGGCGGCCTGCCTGACATCCTGATCGTGATCGACACCAACAAGGAGGCGATCGCGGTGCAGGAGGCGCGCAAGCGCGGCATCCCGATCGTGGCCATCCTGGACAGCAACTCCGATCCGGACGGCATCACCTATCCGGTGCCGGGCAACGACGACGCCATCCGCGCCATCTCGCTGTATTGCGAGCTGCTGTCGGGCGCCGTGCTCGACGGCATCCGCGAGGAGATCAAGGCGTCGGGCGGTGATATCGGCGAGGTCGCCGAGCCGCTGCCGGAGGAGCTGCCGGACGTGACCGAGTTGGCGCCCGAGGAAAGCCCGGCCCCGGCTGCCTGAGCCGCCCCTGCACATGACGTATTCGGGGCGGCCGGTCGCATGACCGGCCGTCTCGCATTGCAAGACATGGAGACCCGACAATGGCCGAGATTACCGCCGCCCTGGTGAAGGAGCTTCGCGAGAAGACCGGCGCCGGCATGATGGACTGCAAGAAGGCGTTGAACGAGACCGGGGGCGACCTCGAGGCGGCGATCGACTGGCTGCGCAAGAAGGGCTTGTCGGCGGCGGCCAAGAAGGCCGGCCGCGTCGCGGCCGAGGGCCTGGTCGGCGTGGTCGCCGACGGCACGGCGGGCGCCCTGGTCGAGGTCAATTCCGAGACCGACTTCGTGGCCCGCAACGACCTGTTCCAGGCGTTCGTGCAGACGGCCGCGCAGCAGGCGCTGGCCAACGACGGCGACATCGCCAAGGTCGCCACGGCTGCCTATCCCGGCACCGGCCGTGACGTGCATGGCGAGCTCACCCACCTGATCGCCACCATCGGCGAGAACATGTCGCTGCGTCGCGCTCGCCGCCTGGCGGTGTCGCGGGGCGTGGTGGCCAGCTACGTGCACTCGGCCGTGAGCCCGTCGCTGGGCAAGATCGGCGTGCTGGTGGCGCTCGAATCGGCCGGCGACAAGGCCAAGCTGGCGGCGTTCGGCAAGCAGCTCGCCATGCACATCGCCGCGGCCAACCCGCAGTCGATCTCGACCGCCGACCTCGACCCGGCGGCCGTCGAGCGCGAGCGCAAGGTGCAGCTGGATGTGGCCGGCCAGACCGCCAAGACGCCGGAGATCGCCGCCAAGATGGTCGAGGGCCGGCTGCGCAAGTTCTACCAGGACGTCGTCCTGCTGGAGCAGACCTATGTGATCGACGGCGAAAGCAAGGTCGCCAAGGCGATCGAGGCGGCAGGCAAGGATGCCGGGGCGCCGGTCAAGCTCGTCGGCTTCGCCCGCTTCGCGTTGGGCGAGGGCATCGAGAAGAAGCAGGATGATTTCGCCGCCGAGGTCGCGGCCCAGGCCGGCCTGCCCAAGGCCTAGGCGGTCACAACAAGGTCTCCACCGCATCTGGCAAGGTTGATGCGGTGGAGCACAAAATACCGTGCGTGGGGGGACGGCTGGTGTAATATCCGCCGTTGCCCCTGGTCCGTCGGCAACAAGACAAAGAGTTCAGGCATGTCCGCTGCACCTACCTATCGCCGTGTGCTGATCAAGCTGTCCGGCGAAGGGCTAATGGGCGAGCGCGAGTATGGCCTGGATCCCAAGATGCTGGGCGCGATCGCGCGCGAGATCAGCACCGTGCACGCCATGGGCGTCGAGGTGTGCATCGTGATCGGCGGCGGCAACATCTTCCGGGGCGTGGCCGGAGCAGCCAGCGGCATGGAGCGGGCCAGCGCCGACTACATGGGCATGCTGGCCACGGTGATCAATTCGCTCGCCCTGCAGAGCGCGCTGGAGAAGACCGGCCTGCACACCCGCGTCCTCTCGGCCATCCCGATGACCACCGTCTGCGAGCCCTATATCCGCCGCCGCGCGGTGCGTCATATGGAGAAGGGCCGCATCGTGATCTTCGCCGCCGGCACCGGCAACCCGTTCTTCACCACCGACACCGCCGCCGCCCTGCGCGCGGCCGAGATGGGCGTGGGGGCCATGATGAAGGCCACCCAGGTCGATGGCGTCTATTCCGCCGACCCCCTCAAGCATCCGGACGCCGAGCGCTACGACCGGCTGACCTACATGGATGTCCTTTCCCGTGACCTGCAGGTGATGGACGCGTCGGCCATCTCGCTGGCGCGTGAGAACCGTATCCCGATCGTCGTGTTCGACCTGCATCGCGCCGGTAGCCTGGCCGAGGTCATGCGTGGCGAAGGTACATTCACCATCATCAGTGATGACAAGGAGTGATGGTCATGGCCGCTGCCGACCTCAAGGAATTTGAGAAGCGCATGCAGGGCGCGATCGATGCGCTCAAGAAGGAATTTGCCGGCTTGCGCACGGGGCGCGCCTCGGTGAGCCTGCTCGATCCGGTGGTGGTCGAGGCCTACGGCCAGCGTCTGCCGCTCAACCAGTGCGGCACCGCCAGCGCGCCCGAGCCGCGGCTGCTGTCGGTCCAGGTCTGGGACAAGGGGCTGGTCGTCGCGGTGCAGAAGGCGATCCGCGAAGCCGGCCTGGGCCTCAACCCCTCGGCCGACGGCACGCTGGTGCGGGTGCCGATCCCCGAGCTGAACGAGGAGCGGCGCAAGGAGCTGACCAAAGTCGCCCACAAATACGCCGAGCAGGCGCGGGTGGCGGTGCGCAACGTCCGCCGCGACGGCATGGAAGACCTGAAGAAGGCGGAGAAGGACAAGTCCATCTCCCAGGACGAGCATCGCCGTCTGCACGAGGAGGTCCAGAAGATGACCGACCGGTTCGTCAAGATCGCGGACGAGACGCTGGCCTCCAAGGAAAAGGAGATCATGACGGTCTGAGGCGCCTCTTCCGTCCGCCTGCCGGCAATGTCGACGCTCGCCGCGCCCATTCCCATGCCCGCCGGGATGCCGGAGGGGCCGCGCCATGTCGCCATCATCATGGACGGCAACGGGCGCTGGGCCAAGGCGCGGGGCATGCCGCGTACGGCGGGCCATCGGCGCGGCGTCGAGACCGTGCGCGCCACCGTGCGCGCCGCCGGCGAGCTTGGCATCGAGTACCTTACGCTGTTCGGCTTCTCGACCGAGAACTGGAAGCGGCCGCTCGATGAGGTCAACTTCCTGATGGGGTTGCTGCGGCAGTACCTGCGCGCCGAGCTCGAGACCCTGGCCAAGGAGGGGGCGCGGCTGCGCGTCGTCGGCGACCGTGACGGGCTGGCGGCGGACATCGTCGACATGATCAAGACCGCCGAGGAGCGCACGCGGGCCAACGCCCGCATCCATGTCTCGATCGCGCTGAACTACGGCGGGCGCGCCGACATCGTGCAGGCGGCGCAGCGCCTGGCCACGGCGGTGGCGCAGGGCAAGCTGGCGCCCGCGGCGATCGACGAGGACATGCTCGAGGGCTGTCTGCTGACGCGCGACCTGCCGGAGCTGGATATGTTGATCCGCACCGGCGGCGAGCAGCGCATCAGCAATTTCCTGCTCTGGCAGTCGGCCTACACCGAGCTCGTCTTCACCAACGCCCTTTGGCCCGACTTCAGCAAGGCCGACCTCGAGCACGCCATTGCCGAATTCCGGCGGCGGGAACGTCGCTATGGCGCCGTCGCCGGCTGAGGCGCCGCGCGCCGGCCGCTTCCGTGATCTGGCGGTACGGGTGGGCTCGGCGGCGGTCATGGCGCCGCTGGCCATCGCTGCCGTCTGGTACGATTTTCCCTGGTTCGATCTGCTGGTGGCGCTGGCGACTGTGCTGATGGTGGCCGAGTGGCGGCGGATGGCAGGCGGCAGGCGGCGCCCCGGCTGGCTCCTGTTCGGCTATGCCTACATCGCGCTGGCGGTCCTCGCCGCACTGTGGCTGCGCCATGACGCCCAGTTCGGCCTGATGACGTTCCTGTGGCTGCTGGCGGCCGTCTGGGCGACCGATGTCTTCGCCTTCTTCACAGGCCGCAGCCTGGGCGGGCCCAGGCTGGCGCCGACCGTCAGCCCGAGCAAGACTTGGTCCGGGCTGGCCGGCGGCGTGCTTGCGGCCGCCCTGGTCAGCGTCGCCTTCATGGCCTGGAGCGCCGCCTCCGGGTTGTGGCTGGCGCTCTGGGGGGCGTTGATCGCGATCGTCGCCCAGCTGGGCGATCTCGCCGAATCGGCGGCAAAGAGGCATTTCGGCCTCAAGGACAGTGGCCGACTCATACCGGGCCATGGTGGTATTCTGGATCGGGTGGATGGCCTGCTCGCTGGGCTGCTGTTTCTCGCGGCAGTCCGCTTGCTGGGCGGCGGAGCGACACCATGGAATTGACGATGGAGCTGACACGACCGGCGACCGCCCAGGGGGCCCGCTGTGTGACGATCCTGGGATCGACGGGGTCGGTCGGTCGCAACACGGTCGACCTGATCATGCGCGCGCCCGGCCGCTTCGACGTCGAGGCTCTGACGGCGAACCGCAATGTCGCCCTTCTCGCGCAGCAGGCGCGGCAATTGCAGGCGCGCCTTGCGGTCGTGGCGGATGAGTCCTGCTACGGCGCCCTCAAGCAGGCGCTGGCCGGCAGCGGCATCGAGGCGGCCGCGGGCGCGTCGGGCCTGAGCGAAGCCGGCGAGCGGCCGGCCGACTGGGTGATGGCGGCGATCGTCGGCTTCGCCGGCCTGCCGCCGACCCTGGCGGCGGCAAGGCGCGGCGCCGCCGTGGCGCTGGCCAACAAGGAAGCGCTGGTCTGCGCCGGCGCCGTGCTGCTGGATGCCGTGCGCGGCAGCGGTGCCCGGCTCCTGCCGGTCGACAGCGAGCACAACGCCATCTTCCAGTGCCTGGACGAAGCCAACCGCAGCGCCGTGGAGCGGCTGATCCTGACCGCCTCGGGCGGCCCGTTCCGCACCTGGACCCTGGAGCAGATGGAGACGGCGACCCCGGCCCAGGCGGTGGCTCACCCCAACTGGGACATGGGCGCCAAGATCTCGGTCGACTCAGCCACCATGATGAACAAGGGCCTGGAGCTGATCGAGGCCCACCACCTGTTCGACCTGCCGGCCGAGCGCATCAACATCGTGGTGCACCCGCAGTCGGTCATCCACTCGATGGTCGAGTACACCGATGGCTCCGTGCTGGCGCAGCTCGGCGACAAGGACATGCGCGTGCCTATCGCCCATGCGCTGGCGTGGCCGCGGCGCATGAAGACGCCGGTCGCGCGCCTCGACTTCGCCAAATTGTCGGCGCTCACATTCGAGGCGCCGGATCCTGCGCGCTTCCCGGCGTTGCGACTCGCGCGAGAGGCTCTCCAAGTGGGCGGAAGTCAGGCCATTATTCTTAATTCGGCCAATGAGATAGCGGTAGAATCTTACCTTAAATCTCAAATTTCGTTCCTGGACATCATGCGGATCGTGACCGACGTGGTCGAACGGGTGGGCGGCCGCTTCGGCGCCGCGGCGCCGTCCAGCGTCGATGAGATCTGCGCTGTCGACGAGCAGGCCCGGGCTGAGGCCCGGCGGCTGTGCGCGCAGCGCGCCACGGCAGGCTGAAGAACGGAGAACACCGTCCCATGGACTTCATCGGGTTCTTCACCAACAACATCATCCTGACCCTGCTGGTCATCACCGTCCTGGTGTTCGTCCATGAGTGGGGACACTACTGGATCGGCGTGCGCAACGGCGTGCATGCCGAGGTGTTCTCGATCGGGTTCGGGCCGGAGCTGTGGGGCTGGACCAGCCGCAAGACCGGCACGCGCTGGCGGATCTCGGCGCTGCCGCTGGGCGGCTACGTCAAGTTCCTGGGCGACAGCAACCCGGCCAGCGTCGGCGGCGACGATGGCCTGACCGGTGAGCAGCGCAAGCGCGCCTTCCACACCCAGAGCCTCGGCGTGCGCGCCGCTGTCGTTGTCGCCGGTCCGGCCGCGAACCTGATCTTCGCGATCGTGCTGATGGCCGGCCTGCTGATGACCTATGGCCAGCCCTACACGCCGCCGACCGTGGTCGTGACCGAGCCGCAGGGCGCGGCGGCCAAGGCCGGCCTGCGCAGCGGCGACACCGTGGTTTCGATCGGCGGCCGCTCGGTCGAGAGCTTCGAGGACATTCTGTCGATCGTGCAGCTGAACCCGGGGATCACCATCCCGGTCACGCTGACGCGCGATGGCCAGACCCAGACAACGATGGTGACGCCGGCGCCCATCGACTTCAAGGACCGCTTCGGCAACATCCATCGCCTGGGTGACCTGGGCGTGTCGAACGTCAATGCCCTGCCGGTGATCGGCCGGGTGGTGCCGGGCAGCGCCGCCGAGC
The DNA here is from genome assembly GCF_008039615.1 of Vineibacter terrae. Lineage (GTDB taxonomy): Bacteria > Pseudomonadota > Alphaproteobacteria > Reyranellales > Reyranellaceae > Vineibacter > Vineibacter terrae. The sequence goes on from NZ_VDUZ01000010.1 coordinate 82,605, forward strand.
GCGCCGGCCTCAAGGCCGGCGATCGGATCCTTGAGATCGAAAGCGCGCCGATCGACAATTTTGGTCAGATCCAAAGATTCATCCGCGAGCGGCCCAATCAGCCCACCGCCATCAAGGTCGAGCGCGGGGGCGCCGTGATCGACGTCACGGCGACGCCGGCGCCGGAGGAGGTGCGTGGCGCCGACGGCAAGCCGCGCTTCGAGGGTCGCCTCGGGTTTGCCAGCGGCTCGGTCTCAGTCGTGCGCAAGATGGGCCCGCTGGACGCCACGGTCGAGGCGACAGCGCAGGTCTGGCACATGTCGGGCACCATCTACACGGTGATCCGGCAGATCGTGCTCGGGCTGCGGCCGGCCAATGAGATCGGCGGCCCGATCCGCATCGCCAAGACGGCCGGCGAAGTCTCGCAGATCGGCTGGAGCGCGGTGCTCTACTTCGTGATCGGCCTGTCGGTGACGCTGGGCATATTCAATCTCCTGCCGATCCCCATGCTCGATGGCGGCCATCTGCTGTTCTATGCCATCGAGTGGATCCGGGGCCGGCCGCTGTCGGCGCGGGCCCAGGATATCGGCTTCCGGATCGGGCTCGCGGCCATGGGCGGCCTGATGGTGTTCGCGACCTTCAACGATATCTCGTTGCTGATTGGGCGCATCCTACCGCTATGAGTAGTAGTATGAGTTCGAATAGAGGGTGGAATGAGCGTCCGCTGTCGGCTAAACAGGAAGCCTGTCAGATCGAAAACGACCCCGACGGGGCAGGGGGAGCTTTGTTGCGTCTGAAACGCTTTATGGGCGTCATCGCCCTTTGTGCCGCCTGCGCCGTCGCTGCCGCCCCACCGGCAGTGGCCCAGCGTGGCGGAGTCATCACGAGCATCGTGGTCCAGGGTAACAGCCGCGTCGAGCTGGAGACCATCCGCTCGTACATCGCGTTGCGCGAAGGCCAGCCGTACGACCCGGAAGCCGCCGACCGGTCGCTCAAGGCCCTGTTCGGCACAGGTCTGTTCAGCGATGTCGTGCTGCAGCAGGATGGCTCCAGGCTGGTCGTCAAGGTGGTCGAGAACCCGATCATCAACCGCGTCGCTTTCGAAGGTAACAAGAAGCTCGACGACGAACAGCTCAAGCAGGAGATCCAGACCAAGCCGCGCACGGTCTTCACGCAGGCCAAGGTGCAGTCGGACGTCAGCCGCTTGGTCGAGGTCTATCGCCGCGCCGGCAAGTTCAACGCCCGCATCGAGCCCAAGGTCATCAAGCTCGACCAGAACCGCGTCGACCTCGTCTTCGAGATCGACGAAGGCGCCACGACCGGCATCCGCCGCATCACGTTCGTCGGCAACGAGCATTTCAGCGACGGCACGCTGCGCGAGAAGATCCGCACCACCGAGTCGGCGTGGTATCGCCTCTTCACGTCCGACGACCGCTACGATCCCGACCGCCTGAACTACGACAAGGAGCTGCTGCGCAAGTTCTACCTCTCGGAGGGCTATGCCGACTTCCGTGTCGTGTCGGCCGTCGCCGAGCTGGCACCGGACCGCGACGGCTTCTACGTCACCTTCACGATCGCGGAAGGCGATCGCTACAAGTTCGGCAAGATCGACGTCACGACGCGCTTCGAAGGGCTGGATGTCGAGGCGGCGAAGGCGCTGGTCACGACCCGGGAAGGCGACTGGTATGACGCCGACCAGGTGGAGAAGACGATCACCGCCATCGCCGAGGCCGTCGGCACCCTGGGCTACGCCTTCGTCGACGTGCGGCCCAACATCCGGCGCAACAAGGACACCCTGACGATCGATGTCGACTACGACATCCAGGAGGGGCCGCGGGTCTACGTCGAGCGCATCAACATCACCGGCAACACGCGCACCCTGGACAAGGTCATCCGCCGCGAGTTCCGCCTGGGCGAGGGCGACGCGTTCAACACCGCCAAGCTGCGCCGCTCGCAGCAGCGCCTGCAGAACCTGGGCTTCTTCGAGAAGGTCGACGTCTCCAACCAGCCGGGATCGGCGGCGGACAAGACCATCATCGAGGTCAATGTCGTCGAGCAGAGCACGGGCGAGATCTCGATTGGCGCCGGCTACTCGACATCCTCGGGCATCCTGGGCGACATCTCGGTACGTGAGCGCAACCTGCTCGGCCGCGGCCAGGACCTGCGCCTCGGCCTGTCGCTGGGCACCAAGAGCACGCAGATCGACCTTGGCTTCACCGAGCCTTATTTCCTCGACCGCAACGTCTCGGCGGGCTTCGATATCTTTCGCATCACCCGCGACAACCAGAAGACCAGCTCCTACGACGAGAGCACGCTGGGCTTCGCGCTGCGCGCCGGATGGAGCATCTCCGAGAATACACGCCAGAGCGTGAAGTACACGTTGCGGCGCGACGTCATCAAGAACGTCGGCGACAACGCCTCGCCCCTGATCAAGGCGCAGGAAGGCAAGACCTGGACGTCCGAGATCGGCACGGTGGTGGCCTGGGATACGCGCGACAACCGCTTGAATCCCACCAAAGGCTGGGTCCTGCGCTATGCGCTGGACATTGGCGGCCTGGGCGGCACCGAGCACTACGTACGCAACCGGATCGAGGGCCAGTGGTACTATGAAGTCTTCAGCGAGGTCGTGCTCTCGCTGCAGGCCCAGGGCGGCGTCGTGCAGCCGATCAATGACGATCTGAAGATCGCCAACCGCTACTTCCTCGGCGGCGACAACTTCCGCGGGTTCCGCACGGGCGGCGTCGGCCCGCATAGCGGTGGCGACGCGCTGGGCGGCAAGTACTATTATGTCGGGACCGCCGAGCTCAGCTTCCCCATCGGGTTGCCGCGCGAGCTCGGGATCCTGGGTAAGGCCTTCGTCGATGCCGGCAGCCTGTGGGGCGCGGAGGAGAAGGATCCTTCCGTGCAGGACTCCAGCGCGCTGCGCGTGTCGGCGGGCATCGGGCTGCAGTGGGTCTCGCCGTTCGGGCCGATCCGCATCGACTACGGTATTCCGATCCAGAAAGAGAAGTTCGACAAGACGGAGAGGTTCCGGTTTAGCTTCGGCACCCGACTGTAGCGGTCCCGGGTCAAAGCTCCTGGATGCAGACATGAGCGCAACAGAAACAAAGGCAGCTGAAGGCATGACCATCGACACGCTCGAGGTCCGCCGCATCATGGAGATGATTCCGCATCGCTACCCGATGCTCCTGGTCGATCGGGTCATCAACCTGCGGCTGGGCGAGGGCGCGATCGGGATCAAGAACGTCTCGATCAACGAGCCGTTCTTCCAAGGCCATTTCCCGACCGAGCCGGTCATGCCGGGCGTCCTGATCGTCGAGTCCATGGCCCAGACCGCCGGCGTCGTGGTGGTCGCGACGATGGGCGCCGATGCCGAAGGCAAGCTCGTCTACTTCATGTCGATCGATGGCGCGCGCTTCCGCCGCCCCGTGGTGCCGGGCGATCGTGTCGAAGTGCATGTCCAGAAGCTGCAGAGCCGACAGAACGTCTGGAAGTTCTCCGGCAAGGCGATCGTCGATGGCAACATCGCCGCCGAGGCGACCTTTGCCGCGATGATCCGCGGGCGCTGAACCGCGCTTCTATCTGATCAGGGCCACCAGGACCGCGACGCCTGCCAGCACCAGCAGCAGGCGGACGAGAAGGCGTGCGCTACGCGCATAGGCCGGCCCGTTGTCGTTGGCCGGCGCCGGGACCCGCACCACGGTCGACCGGCGGAAACCATCCTGCCGGCGGCCGTCGCCGCCGGCAGGACCCTTGGAACGAGGCTTGTTGGCGCTCATCGCCCGCCCGCCCGTGGCCCGGGCCCGGGTCATTTACGGGCGTGAATGGGCACGTAGGGGCGTTCCGTGAGGCCGGTGTAGAGCTGCCGCGGGCGGCCGATCTTGGATTGCGGATCCTCGATCATCTCGCGCCACTGGGCGATCCAGCCGGTGGTGCGGGCGACCGCGAACAGCACGGTGAACATGGTGACGGGGATGCCGATCGCCCGGAAGATGATGCCCGAGTAGAAGTCGACGTTGGGGTAGAGCTTCTTGGAGACGAAGTAGTCGTCCTTGAGCGCGATCTGCTCCATCTCCATGGCCAGGTCGAGCAGCGGGTCGCCCTTGATGCCCAGCGAGGCCAGCACCTCGTGGCAGGTCTTGCGCATCACCGTGGCGCGCGGGTCGTAGTTCTTGTAGACGCGATGGCCAAAGCCCATCAGCCGGGTGTGGTCGTTCTTGTCCTTCACCCGCGACAGGAACGCCGGGATGTTCTTCTTGTCACCGATGTGCTGCAGCATGTTGAGCACGGCCTCGTTGGCGCCGCCGTGGCTGGGCCCCCACAGCGAGGCGATGCCGGCGGCGATGCAGGCGAACGGATTGGCGCCCGACGAGCCGGCCAGGCGCACCGTCGAGGTCGAGGCGTTCTGCTCGTGGTCGGCATGCAGCATCAGGATCCGGTCCATCGCCTTCTCGATGACCGGGTTCATCACGTATTCCTCGGCCGGTACGCCGAACATCATGCGCAGGAAGTTGCCGGCGTAGCTGAGGTTGTTCTGCGGATACATGAAGGGCTGGCCGACCGAGTACTTGTAGGCCATCGCGGCGATGGTCGGCATCTTGGCGATCAGCCGATGCGAGGCGATCATCCGCTGCTGCGGGTCATTGATATCCAGCGAGTCGTGATAGAAGGCCGACAGCGCGCCCACGACGCCGCAGCAGACGGCCATGGGATGCGCGTCGCGGCGGAAGCCGCGATAGAAGGTCGTGATCTGCTCGTGCACCATCGTGTGCCGGCTGATCGTGTGGATGAACTCGGCCTTCTCGTCGGCCGTCGGCAGCTCGCCGTTGAGCAGCAGGTAGGCCACCTCCATGAAGTCGCTGCGCTCGGCCAGATCGGCGATGTTGTAGCCGCGATGCAGCAGGATGCCCTGGTCGCCGTCGATATACGTGATCTTCGATTCGCACGAGCCGGTCGACGTGAAACCCGGGTCGTAGGTGAACATGCCGGTGTCACCGTAGAGCTTCCGTACGTCGATGACATCCGGGCCCGTCGAGCCGGCGAGAACCGGGAACTTCCAGTTCTTGCCGCTCGTATCATCGGTAAGCGTAACGGACCTGTTGCTGCTCATGGCGTCACCTGCTGTGCAATACCGGCCTTGGCGCGGCACAGGGATTGGCTCCCCCGACCATCGTCGGAACGCATCCGTTTCCCCGCATCGCCCCGGAAATCGTCAGCACCCTAACAAGCCCGTTCGGCGGGCGCAATTCTGTCAGGCGTGCTGACACGCTCGACGCGTCAGGCCGCCGCCTGACGCAGCCGCGACAGCGATTCCTCGCGTCCCAGGATCGCCAGCACCTCGAAGATCCCTGGCGAAACCGTTGAGCCGGTCAGGGCCACGCGCAGCGGCTGCGCGACCTGGCCGAGCTTGACGCCGTTGCGCTCGGCGTAGGATTTGATCGCCGCTTCCAGATCGGGCTCGGCCCACGAGGCCGGCTCCAGCGCCCCGGCGGCACCCGCCAGCAGCGCCTTGGCATCCTTCGTCAGGATCGCGGCAGCCTTCTCGTCGGGCGCTGGCGCGCCGGTGCGCGCATAGAACGCGAGCCCGGCCACGAGCTCGACAAGGGTCCGCGAGCGCTGCTTGACACCGCTCATGCCGCGCGTGACCCGATCGCGGGCCGTGTCGCTGAGCGCGCCGCCGACAGCCGCCTCGATGGCCGGCAGCACCAGCGGCAGCAGCTCGGCATCCGGCGTCTCGCGCAGATAATGCGCATTGAGGTTCGTCAGCTTGGCGAAATCGAAGCGCGCGGGCGAGGGGCCGACATGCTCGAGGTCGAACCAGGCGACGGCCTGCTCGGTCGAGATGATCTCGTCGTCGCCGTGGCTCCAGCCCAGGCGCAGCAGATAGTTGCGCAGCGCCGCCGGCAGGAAGCCCATGTCGCGGTAGGCGTCGACGCCCAGGGCGCCGTGCCGCTTGGACAGCTTGGCGCCGTCCGGCCCGTGGATCAGCGGCAGGTGCGCGAATTCCGGCACCGGCCAACCCAGCGCCTCGTAGAGCTGCACCTGGCGGAAGGTGTTGGTGTGGTGATCGGCGCCGCGGATCACATGTGTGATGCCCATGTCGTGGTCGTCGACCACCACCGACAGCATGTAGACCGGCGTGCCGTCCGAGCGCAGCAGGACCATGTCGTCGAGCTGGTTGTTCTGCAGCGTGACCGATCCCAGGACGCGATCCACGATCGTGCGCTCGCCGCTCTGCGGCGCCTTGAGCCGGACCACCGGCTTCACGCCCGGCGGCGCCTCCTTGGGGTCGCGGTCGCGCCAGCGGCCGTCGTAGCGCATAGGCCGGCTCTCGCGCCGTGCCTGCTCACGCATCTGCTCGAGCTCCTCGGGCGAGGCGTAGCAACGATAGGCTTTGCCCTCCGCCAGAAGCTGGTGGGCGATCTCGGCGTGACGCGCGGCGCGGTCGAACTGGTGGACGACGTCGCCGTCCCAATCGAGGCCAAGCCAGGAGAGCCCGTCCACGATCGCGTCGATCGCCGCCTTGGTCGATCGCTGCCGGTCAGTATCTTCGATCCGCAGCAGGTACGTGCCGCCGTGGTGGCGGGCGTAGAGCCAGTTGAACAGCGCCGTGCGGGCGCCGCCGATATGCAGGAAGCCCGTGGGCGAAGGAGCGAAGCGGGTAACGACAGTCATGGGTCCAGGCGGTTGTCGGGGCACGCAAAACATCGTGGCTTGCGCCATGTCGGCCCCGCTTTGGTCACAAAGGGCGGGGTAGCATAAGAATCGCGCCCTGTCAGTCAAACCGCCGGCATGGCGCCAGGGGGGCTGCTTCAGCACGGTCGTGGGGATCGTCGATATCGCGGCATCGCCGTCGCCCGGGCCCGTGGCCGGACTCCCGGCGCGCGCGCTTGCCGTCATGCGGCGGCGCCTGGAAGCCGAGCGAGAGCGCTGGGTCTTGTGGTTGCCGGTGCTGCTGGGCAGCGGCATCGCCCTGTACTTCGAGCTGCCGGTCGAGCCCCCGCAATGGGTAGGCGTCGCCATCGTCGGCCTCGGCGTCCTGCTGGCATGGTCGGCCATGGCCGGCATGCCGGTCAGGCCGTTGGCGCTTGCCGTCATCGCCTTCGGCGCCGGCTTCGGCGTGGCGACATGGCGCACCGCGCAGATGGCGGCGCCGGTGCTGGCCCGCGCCTATGGACCGGCGGCGGTGGAAGGCCGGGTGGTGGAGGTCACGCTGCTGCCGGGCGGCCGGCGCCTGGTGCTCGACGATGTCGTGCTGCGCGGCCTGCGGCGCGAGGAGACGCCGGCGCGGGTGCGCGTGTCGCTGACCCGGGGCGGTGGCGAGCGCCTGGCCACGGGCGATCGCATCACCCTGGTCGCGGCCCTGTCGCCGCCGCCCGGCCCGGCGGCGCCCGGCGCCTTCGACTTCCAGCGTTTCGCCTGGTTCGCGCGCATCGGGGCGGTCGGCTACGCCGTGGGCAGGCCCACAATCATCCAGGCGGGGCAGCCGTCGGGCATCATCATGTGGATCGACGAGCTGCGCCGCCGGCTATCGGCGCGGCTCGTGGCGGTGCTGCCGGGCGATGCCGGTGCCCTGGCAGCGGCGCTGGTCGCGGGCGATCAGAGCGGCATTTCCAAGGACACGATGCAGGCCATGCGCGACTCGGGCCTGGCGCACCTGCTGTCGATCTCGGGCCTGCATATCAGCTTCGCGGCGCTGCTGGTGATGGGGCTGGTGCGCTACGGCCTGGCCGCCGTGCCACGCCTGGCGCTGCGCTATCCGATCAAGAAGTGGGCGGCGCTGGCCGGCGTGCTCGGCGCGTTGTTCTACACGATGCTGGCCGGCGCGCCGGTGCCCGCCCAGCGGTCGTTCCTGATGCTGGCCATCGTGCTGCTGGCGGTCCTGACAGACCGCACGGCGCTGACGATGCGCCTGGTCTGCTGGGCCGCGGTGGTGATCCTGCTGCTGCTGCCGGAGAGCCTGGTCGGCGCCAGCTTCCAGTTGTCGTTCGCGGCCGTCGTCGGCCTGGTCGCGGCCTGGGAAGCCTGGCGGCCATGGCAGGTCCGCCGCGAGGCAGGGCAGGCGCCGACTTTCCCGGGGCGCGTCGGTGGCTATGTGGCGGCCTCGCTGTTCACCACCCTGGTCGCCAGCATCGCCACGGCGGGGTTCTCGGCCTACCACTTCAACCGGCTCAGCCTGGTCGGGATCCTGGCCAACCTCCTCGCCGTGCCGCTGACCGGGATTTGGGTCATGCCCTGGGGGCTGGCGGCGCTCCTGCTGCTGCCGTTCGGTGGCGAGGCCCTGGCGCTGGTGCCGATGGGCTGGGGCATCGACGCCATCATGTGGGTGGCGCGCGAGGCCGCGTCGTGGCCGGCGGCCGCGACGATGACACCGGCGATGCCGGGCGCATCGCTGTGGCTGCTGACACTGGGCGGCCTGTGGCTGTGCCTGTGGCGCACGTCGTGGCGCTGGTGGGGGCTGGCGCCCGTGGCCCTGGCGATGGCGCTGGGGCCGCTGCACCGGCCGCCGGACATCCTGGTGAGCGGCGATGCCCGGCTGGTCGGCGTGCGCACGGCCGATGGCGGCATGCTGCTGTCGTCGGGCCGCATCGAGCGTTTCACGGGGGAGAGCTGGGTCCGCCGCGCCGGTGTCGAGCAGGCCGGCCTGTGGCCGGTCGGCACCGAAAGCGCCGACGGCCGGCTGCGCTGCGACGCGCTGGGCTGCATCTACCGCCGTGACGGCCGGCGCATCGCCATCGTCAGCAAGGTCGATGCCCTGGTCGACGATTGCGATGCCGTCGATATGATCCTGTCGCTGGTGCCGGTGCGCCGGCGCTGTCCGGCCGTGCGTCAGGTCGTCGACCGGTTCGACATCTGGCGCAACGGCGCTCACGCAGTCTGGCTGCAGGACGATGGCGACCTGCGGATTGAAAGCACCCGGCAAGCCCGCGGCGAGCGTCCCTGGGTGCCCAAGCCGGAAACGCGGCCGCGGCCGGCCGAAACCGGGAATGATCGGAGAGGATCGCCGGGACGCCGCGAGGAACGTCCGCGCCGCAATCAGAACTTGCGGTAGAGGCCGACCATGCGGCCCTGCACCTTGACCCGGTCCGGTCCGAAGATCCGGGTCTCGTAGCGGGCATTGGCCGGCTCGAGCGCGATCGAGGCACCCTTGCGCCGCAAGCGCTTCAGGGTCGCTTCGGCGTCGTCGATCAGAGCCACCACGATGCTGCCGTTGTCGGCCGTGTCGCCGCTCTTGATGATGGCGATGTCGCCGTCGTTGATCCCGGCCTCGATCATCGAGTCGCCCTCGACCTGGAGGCAGTAGTGCGCGCCCTGGCCCAGCAGCGACACCGGCACGTCGATCGTCGTGGTGTTGTCGCGCAGCGCCTCGATCGGCGTGCCGGCGGCGATCTTGCCGTAAAGCGGCAGCGACAGTGCCGCAGCCTCGTTTGCCGGCACCAGCACGCCCGGCAGGTTGGGGCGGAAATCGCCCTTGATCACCTGCGGCACGAAAGTCGAGCCTGGTTCGCGCATCCCGATATTGGCGGCGGCACGGCCGGCGGCGGGGACGAAGGCTGGATCCGGCATGTGCGGCACGGCCGCCGCTTCCGGCAGCTTCACCACCTGCAAGGCGCGGGCCCGGTGCGGCAGGCGGCGCAGGAAACCGCGCTCCTCCAGGCCGGTGATCAGGCGATGAATGCCCGACTTGGAACGCAACCGCAGCGCTTCTTTCATCTCATCGAATGAAGGCGATACGCCATCTTCGTTGAGCCGCTTGTTGATGAAAACGAGCAACTCATACTGTTTGCGGGTCAGCACGTTGGCCCTCGCTCCTGATGCACCGCCTCATCTGGAATAAAACCAGAACAGGCGCCATGTTCTAGTTTAGTTCATGACAAATAGCAAGGGCTTACAAACTGGAGGGGCTTATTCGCTCAGAAAGTGCCGCCGAGATCGGCAAAATCGATGATTTCGACCGCGCTGCCGGCGATGCGCGCCGCATCATGCGCCGGCCGCACCAGCAGGCCGTCGGCATGGGCGAGGAAGGACAGCATCGAGCTGTCCTGCACGCTGAACGGGGTCACGACCGGCAGGCCGCTGCCGTCGCGGCCGAGCCGGCAGCGCACATAGTCCTGGCGCGTGTCGTTGGCCGCGACATCGCTGCCGAGCACGGCGCGCCGCGTCGCAACGGGGCTGCCGGGCAGGCCCGACAGGCGCTCGATGGCCGGCTTGAGGAACAGTAGGGCGCAGACCATGGTCGATACCGGATTGCCCGGCAATCCCAGCGCCGTCTGCGCCGCACGCTCGGCGAACATCAGCGGCTTGCCCGGGCGCATCGCGATGCGCCAGAAATCGAGGTCGAAACCCTGCGCCTTGAGCGCGTCCTGGACGAGGTCATGCTCGCCGACGGAGGCACCGCCCAGCGTCACCAGCAGGTCGCACGACAAGCCGGCGCTGATGCGCGTCCCGATGTCCTCGTGCGTGTCGCGCGCGATGCCCAGCAGGATCGCCTCGCCGCCCCAGCCGCGCACGAGAGCGGCCACCGCCAGCGCGGATGACGAGAGGATCTGGTTCGGCCCCACCGGCTCGCCCGGCATGACGAGCTCGTCGCCCGTCGCGAGGATGCCGATGCGCGGCCGCCGGTGCACCGACAGCCACGGCGTGTTCATCGCCGCCGCCAAGGCGACGTCGCGCGGCGCAAGGCGGCGGCCGGTCTCGATCCCGACAGTGCCGGCTGCGAAATCAAGCCCGCGTCGGCGGATATGCCGCCCCGGCTGAGCCCCCTCGAGGATCGTGACGGTGCCGGCCGTCTCGACCTTGGTGTTCTCCTGAATCACGATCGTGTCGGCGCCGGCCGGCACGGGCCCGCCGGTGAAGATGCGGACCGCTTCGCCGGCGCCCAGCGTCCCCGCATAGGCGCCGCCAGCGGGCGCCTGTCCCACCACGTGCAGCGTGGCCGGCAGCCTGCCGCAATCGACGGCGCGCACGGCGTAGCCGTCCATCGCCGACAGGTCGGCGAACGGCTGGTCGAGCCGGGCCACGACGGGTGCCGCCAGCACACGTCCGGCGGCGTCCGCGATGGACACCGTTTCTGCCGGCAGCGGCGCGTGCCGCGCCACGATCCGGGCCAGCGCCTCGTCTACCGTGAGCATGCGCGAACCTCGTCCTACTGCGCTTCGTAAGTGCCGGATTTGCCGCCCGACTTGCGGACCAGCCGCAGGTCGGTGATGGTCATGCCGCGGTCGACTGATTTGCACATGTCGTACACGGTCAGCGCCGCGACCGAGGCCGCCGTCAGCGCCTCCATCTCGACTCCCGTCCGGCCCGTCAGCTTGCAGGTGGCCTCGATGTCGACGGCAGCGCGCGCTGCGTCGCAGCGCAAGGTCACCTGCACCGACGTCAGCGCCAGCGGATGGCAGAGCGGGATCAGGTCGGGCGTGCGCTTGGCGGCCATGATGCCGGCGAGCTGCGCCACGGCGAGCACGTCGCCTTTCTTGACCACCTTGTCCTGGATCAGCTTCAGGGTGTCGGGACGCATGGTCACGGTGGCGCGTGCCGTGGCCAGCCGCTCGGTCTCGGCCTTGTCGCCGACATCGACCATGCGCGCATTGCCTTCGACGTCGAAATGGGTCAGCTCGGCCATGGCAGCCTCCGTCATCCCGCGGCGTCCGCCAGCGGCAGCGGGTCGGCGAGCATGGCGCGCACGGCGGCCGCGACGTCCTGCTTGCGCATGAAGCTTTCGCCGATGAGGAAGCAGCGGGCGCCGACCCGCGCCATGCGGGCGAGATCCGCGGCGCTGTCCAGGCCGCTCTCGCAGATCAGCAGGCGGTCGCGCGGGATTGCGCGCGCCAGCGCCTCGGTCGTGCCGAGGTCGACCTGCAGCGTCTTGAGATTGCGGTTGTTGATGCCGATCAGCTTGGTGTCGAGGGCGAGCGCACGCTCCAGCTCGGCCGCGTCATGCACCTCCGCCAGCACGTCCATGTCCCAGCGCCGCGCCAGGCAGCACAGCTCGCGCGCCAGCGCCTCGTCGAGGCAGGCCATAATCAGCAGGATGCAATCGGCGCCCAATGCACGGCTTTCGACGACCTGGTAGGGGTCGAGCATGAAGTCCTTGCGCAACGCCGGCAGCGTCGGCGCGGCGGCGCGGGCGGCTACGAGATAGGCGTCATTGCCCTGGAAGTAGGGCGTGTCGGTCAGCACCGACAGGCAGGTGGCGCCGCCCGATGCGTAGGCAGCCGCCAGCGCCGGGGGATCGAAGTCGGCCCGGATCAGGCCCTTGGATGGCGAGGCCTTCTTGATCTCGGCGATCAGCCCGTAGCGCCCGCCATCCGCCGCCGCCTGCAACGCGGCGCCGAAGCCGCGGGGCGCTTCGGCACGGCGCGCATCAGCCTCCACCGCCGCCAGCGGCCGCTCCGCCTTGCGCCGCTGAACCAGCGCCGCCTTGTCGGCGTTGATGCGGTCAAGCGCGGTGCCGGTGGCGGCGAAGCCGGCGATCATCTGCAGGGTGGTGGCGTCTGCGGGCATTGCCTGGGGTCCTTGCCGATCTGGCCGCTGTCAGGGGCGCTGCCCATGGTCTACGCGATGCGCCGCCGGTCCGCTATCTATCCCTTGGCCGCACCGCAGATCGCGATCAGCTTGTCGAGCGCGGCTTTGGCCTTGCCCGAGGCGATGGCCTGGGCGGCCATGGCGGCGCCGTCCTTGATGGTCGAGGCCTTGCCGGCCACGGTCAGGGCGGCGCCGGCATTGAGCAGCACGATGTCGCGGAAGGCGCTCTTCTCGCCGCTCAGCACGCCGCGGATCGCCGCCGCGTTGTAGGCCGGGTCTCGGCCCTTGAGCTGCTCCAGGGTCGCGCGCGGCAGGCCGGCTTCCTCGGGTGTGATCTCGAGCTCGCGGATCGTGACGCGGCCGCCGTCGTGCGACATCATCTCGGCGGCGAACGTGGTGGTCGTGGTCGTGATCTCGTCCATCCCGTCGGCGCCGTGCACGACCAGCGCGCGCTCGAGCCCGAGCTGGCCCAGGGCTTCGGCGACCGGCCGCACCCATTTGCGGTCATAGACGCCGACCAGCTGGCGGCGCACCAGGGCCGGGTTCGACAGCGGGCCCAGCATGTTGAAGATGGTGCGGGTTGGCGCCAGCTCGACCCGAGGGCCGGCGACGTTGCGCATGGCGCTGTGGTGGCGTGGCGCCATCAGGAAGCAGATCCCAGCCTCCCGCAACGATTGCTCGAGGGTCTCCACCGGCAGCTCGAGGCCGACGCCCAGGGCGCCCAGCACGTCGCCGGCTCCCGACTTGGAGGTGAAGGCGCGATTGCCATGCTTGGCCACCGGCACGCCGCAGCCGGCGACCACCAGCGCCGAGGCGCTCGACACGTTGTAGGTGCCGTGATGGTCGCCGCCGGTGCCCACGATGTCGATGGCGCCCGGCGGGGCGTTGACCCGCAGCACCTTGGCGCGCAGCACGGCGGCGCCGCCGGCCAGCTCGTCGGCCGTCTCGCCGCGCACGCGCAGCGCCATCAGGAAGGCGCCCATCTGGGCCGGCGTGGCGTTGCCTGCGGTCATGATGTCGAAGGCGCGCTCGGCCTCGGGCCGCGTCAGACCGGCGCCGGTGCCGACCTTGGCCAGAAGCTGCCGGAATTCGTCGATGTCTCCGCTCACCACACCGCCCTCGGGAAATCACGTCCGAGGCAGCTATAGCCACTGTGCCGGGGCAAGTCGACCAGCGCATCCGAACAGGGCAGGGAGCCTAAAATACAACTATAGATTAGTTCTATGTATCATAGAATCTACTAATAGGAATTTAAGGCGAATTGAAAGGTCGCAGTGATCCGATGACCGAAAAAGCGGGCCCTGCGCGAGTAGCGTTGTCGTGTTGAGCAGCCAGTGATCATCTGACTGCGTGGAGCGGCGAGACGTGACCACCTTCCATCAACCCACTATAATCGGAGAATGACCGCCGTGCCCGAACCCTCGCTCGAACTCCTCCAGGTGATGGTCCAGAAAGCGCTGGACGGCATCGCCCGAATGGAGGTGGGGCAGCGCGAGATCATCCAGCGGCTTGGCCGGCTGGAGCGGCTCACCGCCGACCTGCACCAGGATTGGGCAACGCAGTCGCTGCGCATGGACAATATCGGCGACCGGCTCACCCGGATCGAGACCCGCATTGGCTTGGTGGAGGGGTGAGTCCAGCCGACCAGATCAGCACGCCAATGCGCATCACCTGGGGTCGCCGGGCGGGCTGAGCCCGGCTGTGCCCCAGGATCTTCCGTGCGAAGGCCTAGCGGCCGTCGCCACCGTGGCTGCTCAGGGACCGCATCCAGGAGTCGCCACGCGGCCGCGACGGCCCGCGCGCAGGTCCGGACGCCCGCGACGCGCCGTCAGCGCCCGGATGCCCTTTGCCATGGCTGTGGCGTCGCTCGCCGCGCGGCCCATGCGCGCGCGCGCCGTCGTCGTTGTGGCGGGCACCGTCGCGCCGGCTGTCGGCATGGGCCGGGCGTTCCCGCTTGGGCGTAGGATGATTGCGGCTGGCCGGGTCGGCGCCGCCACGCGTGCCATCACCACCGCGATGAAGATGGCGCGTCGACCGGTCCTCGTGTCGCGGCGACTCGTTGCGCCCACCGGCGCCATGGCCCCGCTGCCCGCGGCCGGGATGCTCGCTGCGTCGCCCGCCATGGCCGCCGCCACCGCCACCGCCATGGGTGCGGCGACCCTGCAGGCTGGCCGGCGGCGGCGCCGTGACACTGCCGTTGGCGATGCCGGCGTGGTGGAACGGATGGTCGGTCGACACCGGTATCTTCTGGCGCGTGGTGCGCTCGATGTCGCGCAGATAGCCGGCTTCGCCGGCATCGCAGAACGCGATCGCCGCGCCGTCGGCGCCGGCGCGCGCCGTGCGGCCGATGCGGTGCACGTAGCTCTCGGGCTCGTTGGGCAGGTCGAAGTTGAAGACGTGCGTGACGTCGTCGATATCGATGCCGCGGGCCGCGATGTCGGTGGCCACCAGCACGCGCAGCCGGCCTTCCTTGAACTGCGCCAGCGCCTTCTGGCGGGCGCCCTGGGACTTGTTGCCGTGGATGGCGGCGGACGGCACCGCAGCCTTGTCCAGGGCCTCGGAGACCTTGTTGGCGCTGTGCTTGGTGCGGGTGAAGACCAGCGCGCGGCGGATTGACGAGTCCTGCAGCAGGTGGACCAGCAGCTCGCGCTTCTTGGCGGTGTCAACGAACATCACCTGCTGGGCGATGCGCTCGACGGTGGTGGCCGGCGGAGTCACCTCGATCCTCACCGGCTCGCGCAGCAGGTCGCGTGCCAGGGTGGCGATGTCGGCCGGCATGGTGGCCGACAGCAGGGCCGTCTGGCGCGCCGCCGGCAGTGTGCGCACGATGCGGCGCACGTCGTGGATGAAGCCCATGTCCAGCATGCGGTCGGCTTCATCGAGGACGAACACCTCGAGCTCGCCCAGGGACACGGCGCGCTGGCCGATCAGGTCGAGCAGGCGGCCCGGTGTCGCCACCAGGATGTCGACGCCGGGCTGCAGCGCCTGGATCTGCGGCCGTTCGCTGACGCCGCCGAAGACGCATGCCACACGCAGCGGCAGGAAGCGGCCGTAACGGTTGAAGCTCTCGGCGATCTGCAGCGCCAGCTCGCGCGTCGGCGCCAGGATCAGCGCGCGGCAGGTGCGGCCGGCCGGCCGCCGGCGCGCCGCCGCCAGGCGGTGCAGGATCGGCAGCGCGAAGGCCGCGGTCTTGCCGGTGCCGGTCTGGGCGATGCCCAGCAGGTCGCTGCCGGCGAGCAGCGGCGGGATCGCCTTCTGCTGAATCGGGGTAGGGGTCTCGTAGCCATCGGCGGCCAGCGCGCGCGAGAGGGGCTCGGCAAGCTGGAGGTCGGTGAACGAAGTCATTGTTGTGATGTTTCTTTCCAAACAGACATGCCCGGCCCGCAAACGGGGGCGTGAGGGCATCGCGGGCGCGCAATCGCGACGCACGTCTGGGCGCGCGCGGACGGTCCGCATTCAAACCCTTGGCTCGCGACGGCGGGTTCTGGGAGGTCTCAGCAGCGCGCTGATATGCCGGCTCGAAGCGGGCGAGGCGCGTTACCGCGAGAAGAGGTCAAACGCGTAAACGTTTGATGGCGAACGATATGCGGGTTTTGATATCGGATGTCAACCACGCATCGACGCATGGCATACCGGCTATACGCCACGGTGCGGAGGCATCCGTGGCTCGCTAGACGGTGAAGGGCTATCGCCGAGCAGGGCCTCGAACAGGCCCACATCGAGCTCGTGGCGGTGTGGCGGGTTGGCGCCACTGCGGCTGCAGGTGACGGCGGCACACGCGGCCGCGAATGTCAGTGCCCGGTGCAGCTCATTCGTGCTTATCGTGGCGAGCGCATCGGGGGCGATCCGGTTGATTTCACGCAACGCCATCAGCAGCGAACCCTGGAAGCTGTCACCGGCGCCGACCGTGTCGACGACGCGGGCGGGTGGCGTCGCCACGTCGACTCGTCCGGCGCTGCGATGCCAGGCCGAAGTCCCGCGCTCGCCGCGCGTGATCACGACCAGGCTGGCGCCATCCTCCATGAGCGCCGCGGCCTTGGACTCATGGTCGTCGCCGCCATAGAGAAAATCGAAGTCGACATCCGACATGCGCACGATGTGCGCACGCTTAGCGAATGAGTCCATGCGGGCGGCGTAGAGCGCCTTGTCGCGCACGAGGTTGGGTCGGCAATTGGGGTCGAACGAGACCGTGGTCGAGCCGCGTGCGTCATCGACCATCGTCAGCGTTTCCGTCGATGCCGGTTCGTTGACAAGCGTCGTCGATCCGACATGCAGCGCGTCGATCGTCGTGAAGTCGATCGCGCCGGATCGGTAGGTCCAGCGTTGTGCCGCCGTGCCGTCATCGTAGAAGACGTAGTGCGGCTCGCCGGCGATGAAATGCACGAAAGCGAGCGTGGTTTCATGCGGACTGCGGGTCGCGTAGCGCAGGTCGACGCCCGATCGCTGTGCATGATCGGCGATCATCTGCCCGAACAGGTCGGTCGAGATGCCTCCCATCAGCCCGGTGGGAGCGCCGAGGCGAGCCATGGTCACCGCGACGTTGAGGCAGGAGCCGCCGACAACCGGGATGTATGCATCACGCCCGTCACCGGTGCTCGCGGGCATGAAATCGATCAACGCATCACCGCAGCTCAGGAGCACGGCACGCTCCCGTCAGCCGCCGAGGTTGTCGGCGGCGAAGCCTGCCATGACCGCGCGGCCCTGCCGGTCGAGCTGCCGCAGCAGCTGATAGGCCTGTCGCTTCGCGGCGTGATAGCGCGCCAGGCCTGGTGCCGTGGGAGACGTCGATGGCCCGAGACGGGACATGGCACGCATGGCGTGCGGGATCGACGGGTGGGCCGCACCGGCAACAGCGCCCAGCATCGAGGCACCGAGCAGGACCGGCTCCGCCGTCGCCGGCAGGGCGACGGTCAAGCCGGTCGTGTCGGCTATGATCTGTCTGACCAGGGGGCTGCGGCTTGCGCCGCCGCTGATCACCATCATGCCGCAACGAACCCCTTGCGCGCCCATGGCGTCGACCACTTCCGCCAGCCCATAGGCAAGACCGCACAGCCCGGCCACGAACAGGCGCTCGAGGCTCTCGATGTCGTTGTCGAGATCGAGGCCGGCGATGATGGCGCGCACATCGGGGTCGGCATGCGGTGAGCGATTGCCCAGGAACTCGGGCAGCACGTGGATGTCGCGCGCCAGCAAGGCGGCGTCACCCGGCGAGCCGCAGCGTGCTGCCAGGCGCCGTTCCAGGAAGTCGAGAATGTCCAGGTTGGCAGCGCGCGCGGCGGCAGCGGCCTCGGGGTAGGCGGGGTGTGATCGCACGAGATGGTCGATGCCGGCGCCGGCCGCGGATTGGCCGCCCTCGATGAGCCACAGACCGGGAACCATGGCCGAGAAGTATGGTCCCCAGACCCCCGGCACGAACTGAGCCTGGGCGGTCGTCGCCATGATGCAGGCGGACGTGCCCATGATGTACGCCAGCCGATCAATCGCGGTGGCCGGCTCACCGGACGGATCGGCGCTGCCCACGGTGCCTATGCCGCCGGCATGCGCATCGATCAGCGATGCGCCCACAGGCGTGCCGGTCATCAGGCCGAAATCCGCGGCGGCGCTGCTGGTCAGGCCGCGTCCCAGCGCCGTGCCGGGCTCGACGATCTCGCGGCCGATTTTCCGATAGCCGTCGGCGGTCAGCGCGCCGAGGCCGATCCGCTCGAAATAGGCGTCGCTCCAGCGCCGTTCATGCGCGAGATAGGTCCATTTGCATGTCACCGTGCACATCGAGCGCGCCGTGCTGCCGGTGGCACGAAACGACAGATAGTCGGCAAGATCGAAGAAATGCCCGGCCGCCTCATAGGTCGCCGGGAGGTGCCGCTTCAGCCACAGCAGCTTGGGCGACTGCATCTCGGGTGAGATGATGCCGCCGACATAGCGCAGCACGTCGTCGCCGGTTTCGGTGATGTGCCGTGCCTCGGCCGTCGCGCGATGGTCCATCCAGACGATGACGTTGTGCGACGGATCGCCGGATCGGCTGATGGTCAGCGGCTGGCCGGCAGGATCGAGCGCGACCAGGGAGCAGGTGGCGTCGAAGCCGATGCCATTGACGGCGGATGGCGGCAGCGCCGCGGTTTTCATGGCCGTCCGGACAGCCAGCGCACAGGCGTTCCAGATATCCGAGGACGACTGCTCGAAAATGCCGCCGGCCTCGTGCCACGTGGTGATCGGATGACGCGCGGTCGCCAGCAAGGTACCGTGGGCGTCGAAGATGCCGGCGCGGGCGTACGTGGTGCCGACGTCGACGCCGATGAAGGCACGCCGCGCCGCGCCGCTCATATCATCGGGCTCGGGGCTACCAGCACGTGTAGCCGCCGTCGGCGAGGACGACGCTGCCGGTCATCAGGCTGGCGGCATCGGAGGCAAGGAACAGCACCACGGACGCGATCTCCCGCACGTCGCCGAGGCGGCCCATGGGTGTGCCGCCGATCCAGGCATCGTACATGGCCGGCTTGGATTTGACGAATTCATTGAGCGGCGTGGCGATATAGGTGGGGGCCACGGCGTTGACGCGCACGCCGCGGCTTGCCCATTCGGCGGCGAGCGACTTGGTGAGGTGATGAACGGCGGCCTTGGATGCGTTGTAGTAGCTCTGCTCCTGCGGCTTGTTGACGATGAAGCCGGACATCGAGCCGACATTGACGATGACGCCGGACTTCGCGGCCAACATGTGCCGGCCGAATGCGCGGCAGCACCAGAACGTGCCGTTGAGATTGACGTCGAGAACATTGAGCCAGTGCTCGTCGGTCACGGTCTCGGCCGGCGTTTCGCTGCGGGCGATGCCGGCGTTGTTGACCAGGATGTCGATCCTGCCGTGATGCGCCACGACATCGGCGGCGACCTCGGCGACCTGCGACGGCAGCGTCACATCCATGGCGACGACCTCGGGGTCATGTCCCTTGGCCTGGAGGACGGCGCGGCCTTGCTCCGCCAGCGCCCGGTCGCGATCAGCGATGATCACCTTGGCCCCGGCGTCGGCGAGCGCCTCCACGCAGGCCAGCCCTATGGCGCCGCCGCCGCCGGTGACAAGCGCGACGCGGCCATCGAGCTTGAACAGGTCCAGGTACATGGCACGTCCCTCGCATGCGGATTGAGGATTCTCGGCGGAGCCCCGGTCAGCTCATCCAGTTGCCGCCATCGACGTTGATGGTCTGGGCGACGACGTAATCGGCCTCGGCCGAGGCCAGGAAGACGGCCGCACCGGCATGGTCCTCGGGATATCCCATGCGGCCGTACGGCACCGCGGCGCCGACCAGCCGCTTCTTCTCACCCGGCGGACGCCCCTCGTATCGGGCGAAGAGCGCATCGACCTCGGTCCACATGGGCGTGTCGACGACGCGGGGCGCGATGCTGTTGACGTTGATCCGGCGGCGTAGCGCTGCGCGATGGCGGCGCCGATGCCGCGGGCGCCGCCGGTCACGACGGCGACCTTGCCGGCGAGCTTGCTCATCGGATGGCCGTCCCGCTCTTGTCGAAGCGGTGGATGCGCGTCGGATCGGGCCGCAGCCGCACGCTGTCACCCTCGCCAAGGCCGAGCTCGCCGACACAGCGCACCGTGATGCTGCCGATTTCGGGCGTGTCGACGTAGAGGAACGTGTCGCTGCCCAGATGCTCGGCGGCGCGGACGGTTCCGCTCCAGCCGTCGCCGTCGCGGCTGACCGTCATGTGCTCGGGCCGGACGCCGATGGTGGCCGCGCCCCGGTGCTGTTCCGTCTCGCGCTCGATCATGTTCATGCGCGGCGAGCCGATGAAGCCGGCGACAAACAGGTTGGCCGGCCGCTCGTAGAGCTCCAGCGGCGTTCCGTATTGCTCGATGCTGCCGGCGTTGAGCACCACGATTCGATCCGCCATCGTCATGGCTTCGACCTGATCGTGGGTGACGTAGATGGCGGTGGTCTTGAGCTGCCGCTGCAGGCGGGTCACTTCCTGCCGCATCTGCACGCGCAGGGCGGCGTCGAGGTTGGATAGCGGCTCGTCGAACAGGAACGCCTTCGGCTCACGCACGATCGCCCGTCCGATCGCCACCCGCTGGCGCTGGCCGCCGGAGAGCTCGCGCGGCTTGCGGTCGAGGTAGCTCGTGAGATTGAGGATGGCAGCAGCGGCGTCGACCTTGCGGTCGATTTCCGGCCGCGGCAGGCCGGCCATCTTGAGCCCGAACGCGATGTTGCCCCGCACGCTCATGTGCGGGTAGAGGGCGTAGGACTGGAACACCATGGACAGGCCGCGCCTGGCCGGCGGCACGTCCACGACATTGGCGCCGTCGATCATGATGCGGCCGCTGGTGACGTCCTCGAGGCCGGCGATCATCCGCAGCAGCGTGGTCTTGCCGCAGCCCGAGGCGCCGACGAACACGACGAAGGATCCGTCCTCGATCTGGAGATTGGCTCCGGGAATGACGACGTGGGGGCCGAAGGCCTTGCGCACGTCCTGCAGGGTGATGCTTCCCATGGCGAACCTATTTGACGGCGCCGAAGGTCAGTCCACGGACAAGCTGCCGCTGGGTGAACCAGCCGAGGACCAGGATGGGCGCGATGGCGAGCGTGGAGGCGGCGGACAGCTTGGCCCAGAACAGCCCTTCGGGGCTGGAGTACGAGGCGATGAACACCGTGAGCGGCGCGGCTTCCGAGGTCGACAGGTTGAGCGTCCAGAACGCCTCGTTCCACGCCAGGATGACGTTGAGCAGGATCGTCGAGGCGATGCCCGGCACCGCCATCGGCGTCAGCACGTAGACGAGCTCGCGGCCGATCGTGGCGCCGTCCATGCGCGATGCCTCCAGGATGTCCTTGGGGATTTCCTTGAAGTAGGTGAACAGCATCCACACGACGATCGGCAGGTTGCTGAGGCAGAGGATGCAGAGCAGCCCGATGCGGCTATCGAGCAGCGCCAGGTCGCGGAAGATGAGATAGATCGGGACCAGGACGCCGACCGCCGGCATCATCTTGGTCGACAGGATCCACAGCAGAATATCGCGCGTGCGCCGCGACGGCACGAAGGCCATCGACCAGGCTGCGGGGATCGCGATCACCATGGCAACCAAGGTCGAGCCGCCGGCGATGATGATCGAGTTCGGCGCATGGTGCAGGTAGTTGCTGCGCTCCTGGACGGTGGCGTAGTTCTCGGTCGTCCACTGGAAGAGCAGGAACGAGGGCGGCGTGTTGAACGCTTCCAGCTCGGTCTTGAAGCTGGTGATCGCCATCCACAGGATCGGGAAGAAGATCACGAAGCCCACGATCCAGGCGGCGACCGTGGCCGTGACCGTGTGCGCTACCGCGACGCGTCGGGCCATGGCGTCAGGCCTCCAGGTTGCGGCCGACGATGCGGACGAGGAAGAAGGCCAGGATGTTGGCGACGACCACGGCGACCAGGCCGCCGGCCGATGCCGTGCCGACGTCATAGTGCATCAGCGCCTGCGAGTAGATCAGGAACGCGATGTTCGTCGTCTGCAGGCCGGGGCCGCCGCCTGTGGTCACGAAGATGTCGGCAAACACCGACAGCAGGAAGATGGTCTCGATCAGGATCACCACCGTGATCGGCCGCGCCAGATGCGGCAGCGTGATGTAGAGGAACGTCGAGAGCGAGCGGGCGCCGTCCATTTCGGCCGCTTCGCGCTGCTCGGCGTCAAGCGACTGCAGCGCCGTCAGCAGGATCAAGGTCGCGAACGGCAGCCACTGCCAGGAGACGATCAGGATGATGGCGAACATCGGCGCCTCGGCGAACCAGTCGATCGGCTCCAGGCCGAGGGAGGTCGCGATCCAGGCGAAGAGGCCGGAGACCGGGTGCATCAGGAGGTTCTTCCAGACCAGCGCGCTGACCGTCGGCATGATGAAGAACGGGCCGATCACCATCAGGCGCACGACGTTGCGACCCAGGATGGGCTGGTCGAGAAGCAGGGCGATGAGGATGCCGAAGACGACCGTGATGGCCAGCACCGATCCGACCAGCACCAGCGTGTTCCTGAAGGCGGCGAGGAAGGCGGGATCGGTGAGGAAGTAGTAGTAGTTGTCGAGGCCGGCGAAATTCTCCATGCCGGGGTTGAGCAGGTTGTAGTTCAGGGCCGAGAAATAGATCGTCATCGCCAGCGGGACGATCATCCAGACGAACAGCAGGATGATCGTCGGCGACAGCATGAGCCGGCCAAGCGTGCGCGCTTGCTGAGTGGCCATGGATCTGTGGCTCCCTTGCCTGGATCGGGAGGCTATTCGACGCAGCCGCGTCTACCGTGCGGCGGTGCCGAAGCGCGACAGGCTCCGGCACCGCTCGAGGCGCGCGGCTATTTGAGGTAGCCGGCGCGCTTCATCTCGCGTTCGGTCGCCGACTGGGCCGCCGACAGGGCGGCATCGACCGTTGTCGACCCCGACAGCGCCGCGGAGAACTGCTGCCCTACCGCGTGCCGATGCCCTGGAACTCGGGGATCGCGGCATACTGGATGCCCACATACGGCACCGGCTTCACCGCCGGATTGTTGGGATCGGCCGAGTCGATCGACGCCAGGGTCAGCTTCGCGAACGGCGCCGCCTTGAGGTAGTCGGCGTTGCGGTACAGCGACGTGCGCGTGCCCGGCGGCACGTTGGCCCAGCCTTCCTTGGCGGCGACGAGCTCGGTGTAGCTCTTGCTCGTGGCCCAGCCGATGAACTTCTCGGCGGCCTCGACCTTCTTCGAGCCGGCGGGAATGGCGAGGCTCCAGGCCCAGAGCCAGTTGGCGTTCTTGCCCAGGCCGGTGTTGGGCGCCAGGGCGAAGCCCACCTTGTCGGCGACCTTCGATTCCTTCGGGTTGGTCACGAAGGACGCCGCGACCGTGGCATCGATCCACATGGCGCACTTGCCGGCGTTGAACAGCGCCAGGTTCTCGTTGAAGCCGTTGGAGCTGGCGCCCGGCGGGCCGGCCGCCTTCATGAGATCGACATAGGTGACGAGCGTCTTCTTCCACTCCGGACCGCTGAACTGCGGCTGCCACTTCTCGTCGAACAGGCGTGCGCCGAACGAGTTGGCCATAGCGGTCAGGAACGCCATGTTCTCACCCCAGCCGGCCTTGCCGCGCAGGCAGATGCCGTAGACCTCGGCCGTCTTGTCGGTCAGCTTCTTCGCGGCGTCGATCACGAAGTCCCAGGTCGGCTTCTCGGGCATGTTGAGCCCGGCCTTGGCGAACAGGTCGGTGCGGTACATGATCATCGAGCTCTCGCCGTAGAACGGTGCGGCGTAGAGCTTCCCGTTGGCGGAGACCGCGGCGCGGATCTTCGGCAGCAGATCGTCCACGTCATAGTCGGCGCCGAGCTTGTCGAGCGGGACGAGCCATTTCTGCTTGGCCCAGATCGGCACCTCGTAGGTGCCGATGGTCAGGACGTCGAACTGGCCGCCCTTGGTCGCGATGTCCGTGGTCACGCGCTGGCGCAGCACGTTCTCCTCGAGCGTGACCCATTTCACCGTGATGCCCGGATTCTTGGCAGTGAAGTCGCTCGTGAGACCCTGCATGCGGATCATGTCGCCATTGTTGACGGTGGCGATCGTCAATGCGGTCTGCGCCGACGCCGTGGTCGTGGCGGCCAACAGGGCAACGGAGCCCAGAAGGACTCCAACGGTGGTTCTCATGTTTCCTCCCGGCCTCGAGTTGAGACATTGCTCATTAGAGAGCATATGCTCAAGGCGCGATCATATCGCTCACACCCTGGACGCGGCCTGTCAACCGCATTCAGGCGTGCGGAAGCTGCGTGCCGGGGCAGATGATCAACTCGCCGCCAGCAGGGCCCGGGCGGTCGCTTCGTCGGTGATGAGGCCGTTCAGCATGCGGCCTTTCAATGCCGCGCGCATGGCGACGACCTTGGAGGGTCCCAGGGCTGCGCCGACCGTGAGCATGGTGTCCGATACGCAATGGGGCACGCTCGTGACCCGCAGGTTGGTGCCGCCGTCGATGATCTGGCCCTGCGCGTCGAAAGCCCAGCCGGTCAGCTCGCCGACGGCGCCCAGGCGCATGAGCTCCAGCAGCTCCTCGCGCGAGATGAAGCCGTCGACATGCAGCTGCGCGCCCTGATCGAGCTGCCCGACCCCGACGAGCCGCAGGTCGGCCTGCTCCGCCATCGCGTGCACCCGCATGACGGAGTTGATCTTCAGCAGCTGGGCGCGCTCCGCCTTGGACGAGACGAAGACCGGCAGCGGCATGGGATAGTGGCGCGCCTTGGTCAGGTCGGCGAACCGGCCGATCGTATCGAACAGGCTGGCGGAGCCGTCGGGGGAAATGTTGCCCACCAGCGACACCAGCTGATGGTTCGGGCAATCCATGGATGGCAGCTGCTCGACCGAGGCGCGCATGGCGCGCCCGGTGCCGATGCCGATGATGGCCGGCTTCTTGCGGCGCAGGATCGATTCCAGGACGGCGGCGGCCCGCTCGGCGATGCCGGCCGTGGAGGCCGGTGAGGCCGGATCGCTCGGGACGACCTCGCAAAGGCGCAGCTCGAACGTATTGGTCAGCCGTGTGGCCAGCTCCATGCAGGCGGCGATCGGATGCTCCAGGCGGAAGGTGATGAGGCGCTCCGCCAGGCACAGCGACACCAGGCGCTGGGCGGTGGGGCGCGACACATTCAGCACCCGGGCGATCTCGTCCTGGGTCTTGCCGGCGATGAAATAGAGCCAGCCGGCGCGGGCGGCATTGTCGAGGCGCAACTTTTCGCTATCGGACAGTTCCATGGCCACCGCCTGTCGCGTGCCCGTCCTGCTGAAGCGATAGGGCGATCAATTGCTCATTGTATGAACATTCGCTCGAAATTGGTAGCGTCCTGTCATCCCGAGCGCGGCGCGGGATGACAGGTGGCCGGCCGGCGCGGCCTCAGTTCAGCGTCGCAAGCGCGCGCAGCACCTCGTCGGGCTTCTCGTGGCCGACCAGGTGCCCGGCCTGTGGGATCGTCACGACTCTTGCGTCGGCGAGGGCGCTGCGGAATGCTTCGGCATAGGGCAGCGGGATCAGCCTGTCGTTCTCGCCCCACACGATCAGCGTGCGCGCCTTGATGCGGTAGAGCCGGTCCGACAGGCCGCGGTCGGGGATCGGGAACAGCATCTTGCCGGCCATGCCCAGGCGGCGGGCGTTCATCACCATGAAGTCGGCCAGGAACTTGATGTCGTTGAGGTCACCGCCCGGCGCCATCAGCTTGCTGCCGCGCTCGACGTCATGGAAGAGATAGCCCGGCAGCTCCTGCGGCAGCATCGCGAACAGGTCGGGCAGCGGGTGCTGCGCCAGCCACAGGCCGGCCGAGGCGACGAGGCACAGCCGCTCGATCTCGTTGGGCGCCAGCGCCGCCATCTCGGCCGCGATCATGCCGCCCATCGACAGGCCGCAGACCAGCGGCTTGGCGAGCCCCAGCGCGTCGGACACGTCGTAGGCGTGCAGCGCGATGTCGAGCATCGTGCGCAGCCGCTCCTCGCCGGTGGAGTCCTCGTAGCCTGGCAGCAGGGGCGCATGCACGCGATAGCGCGTCGCCAGCGCGGCCAGGAACGGATCGTCGCGCATCAGGCCGCCGGCGCCGTGCAGGAACAGCAGGGGCGGGCCGTCGCCGCCTTCATACACGCGAACCTTGGCGCGGCCGCCGGCGACGTCGATCAGACGGGAGGAGAGAGGCATGGTGTGCTCGGGAAGCTGTGACTGTTGAGTGGGCAGCCTGTGTCATCCCGCGCCGTGCCCGGGATGACACCAAGCCACGACATGTCCTATTCCGCGGCCAGCCGGCGCTCGGAATCCTGCATCGGCTTGATCCAGAAGCGGTCCTCGTTGCGCCACTCCGGGAACATCTCGGCCTTCAGGCGCGGCATCACCTTCTCGGCGAAGAGCTGCGTGGAGTGCCGCACCTTGTCGCCCGGCATGTCGCCGACCTGGAACAGGGCGAAGATGTTGCCCACGCGCAGCGTCTTGGCGAGGTCGACCATGCGGTCGTAGACCGTCTGCGGCGAGCCGGCGATGACGTAGCCCTGGTCGACGAGATCCTTCCAGGTGAGCGTCGGATAGTTGCGCAGCTGCGCCTGGGTGAGCTGCGTGATCATGTTGGCCTGCAGCGTCTTGATCGTGCGGTAGCCGGGCGCGTCGGCGAAGCCCGGATAGACATGCAGGCAGCGATTGTAGAAATAGTGGACGTGCGGCGCGTACAGCCGCTCGGCTTCGGCATCGGTGTCGGCGACGCAGATCACCTGCGCGAAGCCGCCGCGATAGGGGCTGTCGTCCTTGCCGCTCTTGGCGACGCGCTCCCAGTAGCCGTCCATCAGCTGCTTGGCGCGCAGATAGCCCGAGTAGCTGAGGTAGCAGTAGGTGTAGTCGAACTCGAGGCAGAAATCGTAGGTCTCCAGCGATCCGCCACCGGGGATGAAGATCGGCGGCCGCGGCCGCTGGATCGGCTTGGGCCAGCAATTGACGTAGCGCAGCTGCGTGTAGCGGCCGTTGAACGCGAACGGCTCGTCCTCGCGCCACGCCTTCATGATCAGCTCGTGCGCCTCGGCGTACTTCTCGCGCGTCAGCGCCGGGATCTGGCCGTAGGCGTAGTTGGTGTCCATCGACGTGCCGACCGGGAAGCCGGCCACCAGCCGACCGCCGGTGATCACGTCGAGCATGGCGAACTCCTCGGCCACGCGGATCGGCGGGTTGTAAAGCGCGATCGAGTCGCCCAGCACCATCACCGCTGCCTTCGACGTGCGCCGTGCCAGCGCCGCCGCCATGATGTTGGGCGACGGCATCAGGCCGTAGGCGTTGGCGTGGTGCTCGTTCACGCCCAGCGCGTCGAAGCCCATCTTCTCGGCGAACTCGAGCTGATCGAGGTAGTCGTGATAGATCTGGTGGCCGCGCTTGGCGTCGTAGAGCGTCGTCGGGATGTCGACCCACACCGAACGATATTTCTCGCGGAAATCGTCCGGCAGATGCGGCCACGGCATCAGGTGGAACCAGGTGAACTTCATCCCGTCCTCCGGCGGTGCATTGTTTTTCGCCGGCAGCCTAGCGACTGCCGGCGATCATGAACAACTGTTCATCCCGTGCTATCCGCGCTGCGGAACACCGCAGCGATGTGCCGGAACCGGCTCAGGCGGGCGTCAGCAGCTTCAACCCGACGATGCCGCAGACGATCAGGCCGATGCAGGCCAGGCGCAGCACCGCCGTCGATTCGCCCAGCACGAGCATGCCGACAATCACGGTGCCGACGGTGCCGATGCCGGTCCAGATGGCGTAGGCGGTGCCCAGCGGCAGGGTGCGCAGGGCGAGGCCCAGCAGGCCCAGGCTCGCCGCCATGCTGACGATCGTCGCGATGGTGGGCAGCGGACGCGTGAAGCCGTCGGTGTATTTCAGGCCGACGGCCCAGCCGATCTCGAGAAGGCCGGCGAAGAAAAGATAGACCCAAGCCATGGCAACCCTCCGGTCCATGACAGGGTCGTCCCCGTCGATCGATCATAGAAAAACGCCAGGTCGTCCTGGCGTTCATCATTATATGGGGATGGCCAAGGCCCGTTTCAAGGTCGGGCCGCGGCGCTCCAGCGCCGCATCCGGCGCGTAGCGCCGGACCTATGAGCGGCGCTGGAGCGCCGCGGCCCGACCGAAATCAAGGACCGTCCAGAGCCTGCGCGCGGATGGCGCGCACGATGGCGGAGTCGGGCTGCAGATACTGGTTCATGATATCGAAGTGGTTGTAGCCGGGCAGCACCTCGACGGCCGGATCGAGGCCATGCCGGCGCAGGTGGTGCGAGTAGGCGAACGACTGCTCGATCCAGCGCCATGGCTCGCGCCCGCCGGCCAGGATGGCGACCGGGCAGGCCAGCATCGGCGCACGCTGCGCCACGTTGTGGCGGGCGGCGAGCTCGGGCGTGAGGTTGAGCTCGGCGTTGACGGTGGTTCGTATCGCCGGCGCCGGATCGAAGATGCCGCTGATCAGCACCGCGCCCCTGATGAAGCCGGGGTCGATGCCCTGGGCGCGCCAGTCGGCGGCCAGCACCTCGGCGCCGAGATGCGCGCCGGCGGAGTGTCCCGATATCGTGATGCGGGCCGGATCGCCGCCGAAGCGGGCGATCTCGCGGCGCGTCCAGGCGACGGCGGCGATCGCCGAGGCGGCGACGCCGTCCAGCGTCGCGGCCGGACAGAGCTCGTAGTTGGCGATCACCGTGGTGATGCCCAGCGCCGCCAGCGTGCCGGCGACGAAGGCGAAGTTCTCCTTGTCCTGCGCCCGCCAATAGCCGCCATGGAGGAAGACATGCACCGGCGCCGCGCCGGCCGACGCCGCGGCGGGAAAGATGTCGAGCTTGTGCAGGGCGTGCGCGCCATAGGCGACGTCCAGCGTCGCCGTCTTCTGCGCCCGCGCGGCGCCGTTGCTGGCGGCGCGCTCGGCCTGGTAGTCCTTGAAGTGCGGCACGGCGCGCTGCGGATTGTAGTGCAGCTCGTGCTCGTCGTCGGTGAGGGGCTCGTTGGTCATCGCGTGCGGCTCTCCTAGCGGCGGTCGACGGTGCGTTGCAGGGCGCGGCCGGTCAGCATCAGCGCAAAGGCGGTGATCAGCACGGCAAGCCCGGGGAAGAGCGAGATCCACGGCGCCAGCAGGATCGCGTCCTTGCCCTGCTGCAGGATGGCGCCCCAGTCCGGCGTCGGCGGCTGCACCCCCAGGCCGAGGAAGCCGAGCGCCGCCTGGATCTGCAGCACCAGGGGGAACTGCACGATGTACTGTATCAGCACCAGCGGCAGCACATTGCGCAGCACGTGGCGGCGCAGGATCATGGTCTCCGGCAGCCCCAGGCCGCGCGCCGCCTCGACATAGGTCTTGCCCACCTCGCTCACGGCGCCGGCGCGCGCGATGCGGAAGAAGACCGGCAGATAGATCACGCTCAACGCGAAGATGAGGTTCGCGGTCTGCGGCCCCAGCACGCCGGTGACGATCACGCCGAGGATGATCGGCGGGAAGCTCAGGATGACGTCGACGAACCGCCCCAGGCCGAGGTCGATCCAGCCGCCGAAGAAGCCGGAGACCGTGCCCGCGACGCCGCCGACCGCGGCCGCGATCAGCAGGGCGCCGGCGCAGATCGCCAGCGTGATGCGGGTGCCGTGGATGACGCGCGCGAAGATGTCCCTGCCGGTGTCGTCGGTGCCGAACAGGTGCGCGGCCGTCGGTGGCTGCAGCGCGTTGGCGACGTCGATGTCATAGGGCGACTGGCCGCTGAACAGGCCCGGCGCGATGGCCACCAGGCCGAGCAGCGCCAGCACGAGGCAACCCAGCGCGAGCCCCGGTTCGCGGCGCAAGGTGCGCGACCAGCGCGGCAGCAGGGGCAGGGGAGCGGTGTCGGTATCGGCCATCGTCATCAGGCCAGCCGCACGCGCGGGTCGATGACGCGGTACAGCAGGTCGACACCCAGGTTGACCAGCATGGCTGCGACGACGACAACGAGCAGCGCGCCTTGCAGGACAGGATAGTCGCGGGTCTGGATCGCGGTCAGCAGCAGCCGGCCCAGCCCGGGAATGGCGAATAGCGACTCCACGATCACCACCCCGCCCAGGATCTGGGTCAGCATCAGGCCCATGAAGGTGACCAGCGGGATCGCGATGTTGCGCAGGATATGCTTGAAGAACACCAGGCGTGCCGGCACGCCCTTGGCGATGGCGGTGCGCACATAGTCCTGGTGCAGGGCCGACACCACGTTCTGGCGCACGAACTGGCTGTAGGCCGCAGCCTGCAGCAGGCCGAGCGCCAGGATCGGCAGCACCAGGATGGAGAGATTGTCCGCCAGCGACTCGCCCGGCGCGGCATAGACCAGCGGCGGCGACCAGCCCAGCATGGACGAGGCCAGCACCAGCAGCATCAGGCCGGTCCAGAACACGGGTGCGGCCAGGCCCAGCAGGTTGAAGGTCTGGATCAGCGTGTCGGGCCAGCAGTCTTCATAGACGCCCGACAGCAGGCCCAGCGGCACGCCGACCACGGACGCCAGCGCCAGCGTCAGCAGCGCAATCTCCAGCGTGACCATGAAGGCGTCCGTCACCATCATGGCGACCGGGCGGCCGCTGGCCCAGCTGGTGCCGAAATCACCCTGCAGCGCGGCGCCGATCCAGCTGCCGTATTGCACCCACACCGGCTGGTCCAGGCCGAAGAAGGCGCGCAGCGAGCGGCTGGCCGCCGGATCGCTGGTCTGGCCCAGCATCTGCGCCACCACGTCGCCCGGCACCGCGCGCACGATCAGGAACACGACGATCGAGGCCAGCACGGCCGTGACGACCGAGGCTGCGAAGCGGCGGGCGAGATAGCGGGTCATGGGGGCTATTTCCTCCCCCAACTTTGTTGGGGGAGGTGGCCGAAGGCCGGAGGGGGAGCCGACGCGGTCCATGTAGCAGAGACCACGTCGGCTCCCCTCCGCCCCTTCGGGGCACCTCCCCAGCAAAGCTGGGGAGGAAGAAGGCAAATCGTCACTTCTTCAGGTACGCCCGCGCCAGGCCGTAGAACCAGCCGGTCGGATGCTGCTGGTAGTTCTGCACCGCCTCGCTGCGCACGCTGACATGGTCGGCGCTGAACAGCATCACGGTCGGCACCGTCTCGGCCAGCACCTTCTGGAACTGCACGTAGTCCTCCTTGCGCTTGGCGGCGTCGGTCTCGCTCAGGCCGCGGTCGAGCAGGGCGCTGGCCTCGGCATTGGCCCAGTTGCGGAAATCGGCACCCTCGGGCGTCTTGTGGAAGTGGCGGTAGAACAGCAGGTGCGGATCGGGCTGCGTCGCCCAGTCGTTGAACGTGAGGCCCATCTGCTTGGACTGGAAGTTCTTGATCCAGACCCCCAGATCGATGCGGCGGATGGCGAGGTCGATGCCGGCCCGCGCCAGCTGCTGCTTCATCGTGACGGCCGCCGGATCCATCCAGTCGTAGCCGTTGATGGTGGTGAGCGTGAGGCTGAGCCCGTTGCCGTGGCCGGCAGCGGCCAGCAGCGCCTTGGCCTTCTCGATATCGGGCTTCTGGTTGGGCAGGCTGTCGAGCGGCGCGCCCCAGCGCTCCTGCATCGCTGGCACCATGGTGCCCAGCACCTTGCCGTAGCCGCCGACGGCGGCGCGCATGATCTCCTCGCGGTCGAGCGACAGCGCCACCGCCTGGCGCACGCGCACATCGCCCAGCGGCGCCAGCTCCGAGCCCAGGTCCAGCGCCTTCTGGTTCAGCGACGGCCAGCGCTCCAGCGCCAGCCCCGGCGCCTTCTCGACCTGCTGGATGTCCTGCGGGCGGGTGAGCAGGGCAAGGTCGACGCGCTTGTTGCGCAGCGCCACGATCAGGCTGGCGCTGTTGGGCACGAACAGGATGTTGATGCGGTCGAGATAGGGCGCGTCTTGCTCCCAGTAGTGCTCGTTGCGCACCAGGGCGAGGTGGCTGTTGGGCTTGAACTCGGCCAGCTTGAACGGGCCCGTGCCGACGCTCTTCTGGTTTAGCGCCTGCTTGGCGTCGGGAGCATCGAAGTACCCGGCCGGCACCACGCCGCCATACTTGTTGCCCAGGGTCATGGGCAGGGCCGCGTTGGGCTTGGACAGCGTGAAGCGCACCGTCGTGTCGTCGACGGCGTCGATGGCCGTGACCAGCGTCAGGTCGCCGGCGCCGGGCGAGCCGTTCTTGGGGTCGCGCAGGTAGTTGTAGCTGTAGGCCACGTCCTTGGCGGTCATCGCCTGGCCGGTGTGGAACTTCACGCCCGACCGCAAGGTCACGGTGTAGACCAGGCCGTCGGGCGATACCGTGTAGCCCTGCGCCAGCAGCGGCATCGCCTCGCCCGACGCGGCCTCATAGAAGAGGCCCTGGTAGATCAGCACCGTGAAGCGGATGCGCGCGTCGGCGCCCTGGTGGTAGGGATCCAGCGCCGGCGGCTCGACCAGCGAGCCGAAGGTGAGCGTGCCGCCCTTGGAGGCCCCGGCCGCCTTCGGACCGTAAAGCTCCTGGGCCGCGGCCGGCCTCGCCGGCAGGCCGGTCAGCGCGGCCAGGCCGGCGGCCGTCAGCACCCAGCGGCGCGTTGCGTTCATTGCGGGCCTCATTCTTTTCGCTCCCTTCTGGTGGCCTTCATGGTGAGCTTGTCGAACCATGAAGGCCTCGCACAGCGGTCCGTGCGTGGCGCTTCATGGTTCGACAAGCTCACCATGAAGCTTTTCCTTTTACTCGGTGTACGCCACGACGAGCTCGATCTCGACGGCGGCGTTGCGCGGCAGCTCGGCGACGCCGACGGCGGAGCGCGCATGCCGGCCCTTGTCCTCGAACAGGGCGACCAGCAGGTCGGAGGCGGCGTCGATCACCTTGGGCTGGTCGTTGAAGCCGGGGGCCGAGGCGACGAAGCCCGTGACCTTCAGGATCCGCTCGACGCGGGCCAGGTCGCCCAGGGCATCGGCCAGGCAGGCGATACCCTGCAGCACGCAGATGCGGGCCTCCTCGCGCGCGGCATCAAGCGACACCTCGCGCCCGACCTTGCCGAAGACGCGCACCTCGCCGTCGACCTTGGGCAGCTGGCCGCTGACATAGGCCACGCCCTGATGCAGGCTCACCGGCGTGTAGTTGAAGGTCGGCTGCGCCGCCGGCGGCAGGACCAGGCCCAGGCGCTTCAGTCGTTCAGCGATCATGTCGTCACCCCTCTGTCGTCCCGAGCGAAGCGAAGGATCTTGCGGTGCGTCGATCGCACGAGCGGTGCGATGGGAGGGAAAAAGACTTCATCACAGAGACACGGAGGGCACAGAGGAACACAGAGAAAACCAACTGCGCGCCGTCGGCGCGCAACATTCTTCTTTCTCCGTGCTCCTCTGTATCCTCTGACCTCAAGAATCTTCGCAAGCCGCGGCGATTTTTTATAGCCTTCATGGTGAGCCTGTCGAACCATGAAGGCGTCGCACGGACAGTGGTGCGGCGCTTCATGGTTCGACAAGCTCACCATGAAGCGTTTTTCCGCCGTTTGGGTTGCGGCCAACGGCTGCGCTGTGTCGCTGTGGTTTGACTTTCCGCGGTAGTTGGTTCGCGCCATTGCAAGTGATCGGCGCGCCGCAAGGTCCTTCGCTTCGCTCAGGACGACAGGATGTGGCTTTATCGTCGTCTTCATGCCGTCACCGACGCCATGTCGTCGATCAGGCCGGCGAGGTCGATGGCCGGCGTGAAGCCGGTGTCGCGACAGAAGCGGGCGTCGCTCACCAGCGGGAAGAGCGCGCCCGGCGGCGCGATGTCGTGCGTGACGAGGAGGTCGGGACGGCGGACTCGGAGCCGGGCGATGATCTCTGGCACCGAGGCAGTGAAGCCGTTGATGTTGTAGGCGCCCGACAGCGGCGGCGTGCACGCCAGCGCCACCAGGCAGGCGGCGGCGGCGTCGCGCACATGCATGAGGTCGATCGGCTGGTCGTGGAAGGCGATGCGGTGCGTGCCGCCGGCCGGCGTCGCGCGCAGCAGGCCCATGAGCCCGGCGGCGGCGCCGTCATACCAGAGGCCCGGCCCCAGCACGAGCGGCAGGCGCAGGCCGGCAATCGGCATGCCGTGCCGCCGGGCGGCGAACGCCGCAGCTTCCTCCGCCAGGTGCTTGGTGAGGCCGTAGACGGTGCGCGGCCGCTTGGCTGCGTCCTCATCGACCCGCGCCGCGCCGTAGTCGCCGGCGGGGCCATAGACCACCGTCGAGCTGGTCCACACGACGCGCTCGACCCCGGCCGCGGCGGCGGCGTCGAGCAGGTGGCGCAAGCCGTCGACGTTCACGGCGAAGGCGCGGTCGGCGTCGCGCTCGCCCGAGCGCATCAGGCCCTCGCGTCCGGCCCCGAAGGCGGCGCAGCAGACCACGGACGCCGGCCGCACCCGCGCCAGCACGGTGCGCACCAGGGCCTGGTCCTCGAGGCTGCCGACGGTCTCGTCGATGCGGCCGGCAAGGTCGGCCAGCAGGTCGCAATCCA
Source organism: Vineibacter terrae (assembly GCF_008039615.1). Classification (GTDB taxonomy): domain Bacteria; phylum Pseudomonadota; class Alphaproteobacteria; order Reyranellales; family Reyranellaceae; genus Vineibacter; species Vineibacter terrae. The sequence goes on from NZ_VDUZ01000010.1 coordinate 117,010, forward strand.
TCGCCGGTCCGAGCACATGCGGACGATGGCCGGCAGCCAGCAGGGCGCGCACGATGTGCGATCCGACGAAGCCGCGTCCGCCGACGACAACGACGGAAGCGCATGGTGCGTCAGAGGGTGAGGTCGTCACGGATGCAGGCCTTCAGGTGGCCGGGTCGAACGGCGGTGAGGCGGGGAATGTCGCGCGCGCAGTCGGCAAGCGCAAACGGGCAGCGCGTGCGGAACACGCAGCCGGAGGGCGGCGCCGACGGGCTCGGGATCTCGCCCTTCAGGATCAGCCGGTCGCCGCCGCGCTTGCCGCCGCCCGGCGCCGCCTGCAGCAGCGCCAGCGTGTAGGGATGCGCCGGACGGCTGTAGAGGTCGTCGATCGGCGCGATCTCCATCACGCGGCCGAGATACAGCACCATGGCGCGGTCGGAGATCGCCTCGACGACGCTGAGGTCGTGGCTGATGAACATCAGTGCCAGGCCGAACGTCTCCTGCAGGCTCTTCAGCAGGTTGACGACCTCGGCCTGGATCGACACGTCGAGCGCCGACACGGCCTCGTCGGCGACCAGGAAGCGCGGCGCCGTGGCCAGCGCCCGGGCAATCGCGATGCGCTGGCGCTGGCCGCCGGAGAAGGCGCGCGGATAGCGGTCCAGATGCTCGGCGCCGAGGCCGACCTGGGCGAGCAGGGCGGCGGCGCGGTCGCGCGCGGCGGCCCGGCCGAGGCCGTCATGGAAGCGCACGGGCTCGGCCAGCGCCTCGCCCACCGTCATGCGCGGGTTGAGGCTGGCGAACGGGTCCTGGAAGATCATCTGCATGTGGCGCCGGAAGCGCCGCAGCTCGGCCGCCGCCAGCGCCATCAGCTCGGTGCCGTCGAAGGCCACCGTGCCCGTGGTCGGCTCGACCAGGCGCAGCACCAGCCGGCCGAGGGTCGACTTGCCGCAGCCCGATTCGCCCACCACCCCCAGCACCTCGCCGCGGCCGATCTCGAACGAGACGTCCTGGACCGCACGCACCGGCGGGCCCTTGGCCGCGAAATGCTTGGTGATGCCGCGCACGGCCAGCAGCGGCTCTGCCGCCGCGGTCACGGCCCGATCTCCCGCCAACGCACGCAGCGCGCCCGGCGGTCCGGCGCGATCGCCTCGAGCGCCGGGACGGCCTCGATGCAACGCGCCGCGGCATGCGCGCAGCGGGGATGGAAGCGGCAGCCCGACGGCACGGCGAGCGCGCTGGGCATCGTGCCGGGGATCGGCGTCATGCGCCGCCGCTTCTCGCCGCGCTGCTGGCGCGGCACGCAGGCCAGCAGCGCGCGGGTATAGGGATGCGCCGGCGTCGCCAGCACGTCGGCGACCGGCCCTTCCTCGACCACCTGGCTCGCATACATCACCGCGACGCGGTCGGCGACGTCGCCGACCAGGTGCAGGTCGTGCGTCACGAAGATCATGGCCATGCGGCGGCGTGCTTGCAGCGCGCGCAGCAGCGCGATGATCTGGGCCTGGACGGTGACGTCGAGCGCCGTCGTGGGCTCGTCGGCGATCAGCAGGCGCGGCTCGCAGGCCAGCGCGATCGCGATCATGATGCGCTGGCGCATGCCGCCGGAGAGCTGGTGCGGGAAGGCGTCGACCTGGCGCGCCGGGTCGGACAGGCCGACCAGCGCCAGCAGCTCGACCGCCGCCGCCCGCGCCGCGCGGCGCGACAGGCCCTTGTGCAGGCGCAGCGGCTCGGCGATCTGCTCGCCGACCGGGAACACCGGATTGAGGCTCGACATCGGGTCCTGGAAGATCATCGCGATCTCGCTGCCGCGCAGCCGCTCCATGTCCGCGTCCGCCAGCCGTGCCAGGTCGACCCGGTTCCCGTCGCCGCGCGTCAGCCAGATCTCGCCACCGGCGATCTGTGCGCCAGCGCGGCCCAGCAGGCGCATGATCGTGAGGCCGGTCACCGACTTGCCCGAGCCCGACTCGCCGACGATGGCCAGCGTCTCGCCCTCGCGCACGGCGAAGCTGACGCCGTTGACGGCCCGCACCGTGCCGGCATCGGTGGGGAAGAAGGTCTTGAGGTCCTGCACGTCGAGCACCGGCGGCAGGGCGCCGCCGTCATCGGCACGCCCGGCGGGCGGGATGGAAGGGACGTCTTGGACGCGCGGCACCACCACTCTCCCCGGACGCTCGCACCATCCGAGCCGATCGAGGATCCTTTCCGGACGTGCCGCTGCGCACCGTCGCGGCTTTCGTGGTCGGCGTCAAGGCGGCGCGCGCGGTCCTCGTCGGTACATGGGTTGCGCAATTGCGCCAATTCGATTGTGCAGGGAAATCAAGGACGTGGCAGCACCCGTGCGACGCGTGCGGCGATGCCCGAAAACAAGATCGCCGTCGCGAAACGCGTGACAACAACGACAACAATGACTGAAAGTCGCCTGTGCCACGGTTGCCTCCGGGTAGTGCCCGCCGATGGAGGTGCCGTATATGGTGGGGCTGCAGGCGTGCACAACGGAACGAAATCAGGCGTAGCTGCTTTTTCCGTCGTGCCTACTTCGCGAACTCGATTCCGAGTTCCGGAAAAGCCTGCAGCATTCGGGTCATGGCTTCGTTCTGAATCAGGTCCGCTTTGCCCGGGCGGGCCGTGAATCTGAAGCTGACGGTCATTGCACTGTCGGTGACATCGGCAACACCCTGCATCCTGAATGGCTCCATCAGGGCGGCCTTCAGCTCAGGGATATCCATCATGGCCGTGCCGATTCCATCGGCCGCCTGGCGCAGCTTCTCGAGGTCCGTGGCGCGCGAGAATCGCAGCTTGAGCTCGGCTGAGGCCCAGTCCCGGCTGAAATTCGTGATCTGGCCAAGCGTGCCGAACGGGATCGTGTAGACTTGGCCATTCGGGTGACGCAGCCGGATCGAACGAAGCGTGAAGCCCTCCACCGTTCCTTTGGAGCCACCGCACTCGATGTGCTCGCCGACCCGAAAGGCATCCTCGGCCAGGTAGAAGATGCCCGAGACGATGTCGCGTACCAGGGTCTGGCTTCCGAAGGAAAGGGCGAGGCCGAGCACCGACATTCCGGCGAGCAGGGGTGTGGTGTTGACGCCGATGGCTTCCAGCGCGATCAGGCCGGCAACGACGAACAGGATGGCCGCCACGGTGGCGCGCAGCATTGGCATCACCGTGACCAGGCGCGAGCCGATCGACGCGCCGCGCGTCTCGACTCCCCGGGCTCCCGGCTCGCGTTCCGGAAGCCGGTCCAGATAGGAGTCCAGGGCATACTTGAACAGCTCCCAGATCACGAAAGCGGTGAAGAGCGCGATCCCTGCGGTCCTGCAGGCGCGCGTCAGCTGATCCCACGCGCTGGCATCGACCAGCTCGAGCACCTCGACAACCCAGCTCTCCGCGATGATCACGACAACGCCGATCAGGACCGCGATCCGCACGCAGCGGGCGATGACATCAGGCAGCCTGGGCGTCGTGCCGGCGGGCGTGAAGCCGGCCAGTTGCGAGTCGAGCCGTCGCACCAATGCCTGCAGCAAGGTCTCGAACAGGATCAGGCCGACAAGAAGGTTCATCGTCAGAATGACGGCAATCGGCACGTCCATGCGGCCGGAAATGGCCCCGTATGTCTGTGTCGCGGCCAGCGCCAGGACCAGAATCGTCGCGAGCGCCACCCAGTTTCGGCCGATGAACCCGAACAGCGGTGCCGCCTCTCCCAGGCCGGTCAGCCACTGGCGTGCCGCGTCCCGCGATCGCACGAGCATCCACACGAATATCAGGAAAACGATGGGAGACCCGATGACCCGGCAGGCCTGGATGGCTTCCACCGGGGTCTGAAGACCGGCAAGGATGAAATTGCCAAGCCGCAAGACGATCGCCAGCAGGATGATGATCGTAAGCAGGCCGTACATCCGCCGGGCGTCGTCATCGTGCATCTCGCAGAGTCGCGCGGGCGGCAGGCCGGGCCGCAGGACAATGCGGAAGACAAGAATGTACAGTCGCCAATAGACGATGGCGGTCATGACGCCGGCGGCCACTTTGTCCTGGACGGCCGACCCGGAAAACCACAGGCCGACTTCCGCGCGGCCGACCAGCCACAGGGCGACAACGCCGAGACCGTCCAGAAACGCGAGGGCGCCGAGATTGGCCAGCGACCGCAGCCCCCGTTCGGGCACGGCGCCGGCGGCGATCCGGGTCCGCAGGCCACCGCAGATCGTCCGCAGAATTGCCTCGGTGGCCAGCGCCCCGGCGACGGCCAGCACGAGGACCAGAAGGAACTCGCCCGTTCCGCGCCCACCTCTTGCGCGTTCGTCGAGCGCCGCGGGTACAGCGGCAATATGGTGGCCAAGCACGGGCACGGCCTTCACGACCGTTGTCACCTGCTGCACGAAGACAGCAAGCTCGTCCGGGGCTTCCGGCCCGGCATGGCTGAAGGGCCTCGATTTTGGCGTTGTGTCCGGAACGGGCTTGGCAGCAACGCCCTCGGTCTTCAGTTTTTCGACGACGGATTTGCTGATGGCGCTGACGAGCGCATCGAACTGCTCCTGCGTCATGCCGGGAGGCGGTGGCGTCTGTGCCGATGCCACGCCGGCTGTCGTCAGAAGCAACAGGATCGACGCTGCGATTGAACGTAATGCGGTCACGGGCCACCTGTTCCCACATCTTCACGCGCTCGATGCAGACCCTGATCCCGCGATCCGCTCTGTCCGCAGGTTCGGCATCCCGGGTTTCTTCATGTCGTTTCTCCTGCCCCCATGACCTCCGCGGGCGTCAGCGGTCAGGCTGCGCTCCGGCGCCGGTGCCGAACAGCAGCGCGCCCAGCCTGCCCGGACCCAGAGCCCGGTTGATATTTCTGAGCGCGAAGTAAGGCATCAGCGCGAAGAAGAATATCACCGCGACGCAAAGAACGCCCGCCCATCCTCCGCCGCCAATGTACGGAACGCTTGCCTTCAACGCTTCACCTTTGAAGAGCCCGATGATCACATGCTCCACGACGTGGAAGCCGATGAACAGGAGCGCGAAGAGCAGCGAATCTTGAAGGATAGGGTAGATCAGCGGCCGGCGATCCAGCCAGTGCCCCAGATTCAGATCCTCCGCGACCAGCATCACCTTCGCGAGGACGAGCGCATTGATGACCGCAAAGCCGTGCGCTGCGAAGTCGATCTGGCGCTGCTGCAGGACGATTCGCTCGTTGAGGACGAACAGCCCGAACAGGATCCACAGATAGATGAACAGGATGACGAAGCGCCTGACCTCATCGATCGCGCGCGCCTTCAGAGTTCGCCCGTGACCTTCCGGCTGGGTGGATGCCGTATCGTGCCCGTCCATGGAACGCCGCCTCCGGACCGGTGCCTATGCTTGTGCGAGCGCGCGTGCCGCCAGCTCCTCCTCGAGGATCGGCACGCCCATGTTGCAGGTCTGCACGCCCTGAACCACGCAGAGCTTGAGCACTTCCATGATCTCCTCGACGGTGGCCCCTAGCTCGAGTGCCGCCTTGATGTGGCGCCGCGTCCCGGGCGCGTACATGTGGGTATAGGATGCGTCGAAAGCGATGCTCAGAAGCTCGATTTCCTTGGGCGTGAGCACTGAGCTCGCGTATATGCCGACACCCGTCGCCATGAACGCGTCGGTCCAGACGGGGTCGAGCACGACGAACGGATCCCAGGCCGTGTTCCATTGGCCTACCGCCCGCATCCTGTCGCATGCCGGCGTCGGCGCCGCAGGCTTCGTTGCCGCCCTCACGCCTGTCGCAGCCGCCTCTTCGAGCAGGACCGGCGCGCCGAGGCTGCACGAGTGGATGGCCATCACCGATCCCATCTTCAGGACCATGACGATCTCTTCGCGCGTCGCGCCGGCTTCGAGCGCGGCGCGGATATGGCGTCGCGTCCCGTCCGGGTTGAGGTTGGTGCAGGCCGCGTTCAGGGCGATGCCGATCAGCTCGATGAACTTGCGGGGCAGGACCCCGCTGGTCCACGGATTGGTCGTCATGCCGACGCAGATGGCGCTCCATGCCGGATCCCAGCTGCGCAGCTGATCGAGCGCTGCATCCCACGGCCCGGTTTCCGAACCCGTCGGCATGCTGTTCCTCCCCCGTCGCCAGTGCGCTCATGACGTTCGGATCGCCGGCTGCGGCGCCGCCGATACGAGCGTCGCCGGTGCCACGAAGGCTACAGGATGCTGGTGGGACTGGTCCGTGCGTCCGCCGCCTTGGGCAAACGCCCGTCGGTAGCATAGGTGAGGAACCCCTTGTAACCTTCCGGCCGGTTCGGCGGCAGCGCAAGGTTGTAGAGCGTTTCCTCGACAGTGTCGTACCATTCGCCGATTTTCATCATCTTGCGCGCCTCGTCGGCCGTCGCGACCTTGCGGCCGAACTGCTCGGCCATTTTCACGGCCCACTCGACCTGCCTGACCGACTCCCAGCGCTGCTTGCGCGCGTCCCAGAGATTGTCCTCGTTGCCGACACGCACATGAGCGCCAAGAATGAGCGCCAGGTTCTGGATCGCGATGTTGCCGCGCATGCTGCTCCAGAAGGTCACGGTGCTCGACCCGTGCGGCGTGCGGCGCAGCATCTCCATCCAGTCGAACGGATTGCGGCCCATCGAGCCACCGCCGTAGCCACAGAGGGCCACGTTCAGCGGTCCCATGTACACACCCCTGCGGATCAGCCGCTCGATGATCTCAAGCTGATGGACATGGCCGGGAACGAAGTAGGGCTGGATCCGGTTCGCGCGCAGCCGCTTCAGGTGCTCCACATAGAACTTGGATGTCGAGTCGACGACCATGTCGGCCCAGGCGGCCTGCACCTTGGGGTCGTCCAGGTGCGTTCCCTTGGCATCGTCCGGCACGAAGGCTTGCGTGACGTCCCAGAGCGTCGTGCCTGTTGTCACCGTGACGCAGTCGGGCTTGGGATCGAGCTCCGTGAGCATGTGCCGGGTGTCGTAGTCGAGCCATTTGGCTTTGGCATCTTCCGTATGCGGGGCAAACGAGATGGAGCCTCCCACCTGCAGGATCATCTCCGGCACCGCCTGCCGCAGGCGGCCGATGAAATAGTTGTATTCCTCGAAATTGCTCGAGCCCTGGCCGGTCTTGGGATCGCGCACATGGACGTGCAGCATCGTGGCGCCCGCGTTGTAGCAATCGACCGCACGCTGCACCTGCTCGTCCCAGCTGACCGGAATATCCGCATCTCCCGGAAGCCATTCCGGCCCGAACGGTGCCGCCGTGATCATCAGCGGTTGCATGTTTTCAGGAAAGAGCGAGTCGTCGGTGAAGTACATAAGTAGCCTCCAGTTGCTGGTCGACCAAGTCTGATCACGGCCCAATACGGACGAGGCGTCGCGTTCTGAGGCGGCACCGCGAATGCGAGCCGGTGCAGGAAAGTCGCTGTCAGGCTGCCTTCATTGCCGCGACGGCAGCGGCACCTACCAAGCTTCTGACTCGGGCAGATTCGCAGGTCATCGTGGCCCTGCTTGTCGCGTTCCTGGATAATTCCGCCAGGGCCAGGCCGCTTGTTTATTTGCGACAAAGTGACGATGATGGGTGCATGAGCGGCTCGCTCTTGGCGTGGTGCGATGCTGCGTGAGCGGGCTCATACGCGGGGGGAGCGCGTGGAAGGGCGACAGCGGGTCGGGGCACTGGCCGGGATCCCCGTGATTCTTGACGAGATGGGCAAGGAGGCGGCGGCAGTGATCGCCCGCGCCGGGATTAATCCTGATGTCTTGCGGAATCCCGAGAACTTCCTGTCATTCACCGAGGTCGGAAGACTTTTGCAGGCCTGCGTGACGGCGACGGATTGTCAGCATTTCGGATTTCTTGTCGGTCGGCGATCGACGACTGCCAGCCTTGGACTCGTGGGCCGGCTGATGCGGAATGCGCCGACGCTTGGACAGGCGATCCGGGATATATGCGTTAATCAGAAGTATTATGTGCAGGGTGCCGTCACGTATCTCGCGCTACAAGGCGAGACCGCCTTCTGGGGATACGCTGTCTACTTTCAGGGCATGCAGGCCAGGGAGCAGCTCGTTGACGGCGCGACCGCCGTGGGCGTCAGCATGTTCAGGGAGCTGTCGGGCGTGTCACCCGATGCGGTGCTGAGCTTGCGTCAACCGCCCAGAGATGTTGAACCATATCGGCAGTTCTACGGGTACGTGCCGCAGTTCGGCGCGGAGCAGAACGCGATCGTGTTCCCGGCTCGGTTGCTTGCCGCGCCCGTTCAGGGGGCGGATCGCCAGCTGAGACGGATCCTGGAAGCGTCGGTGGCGAAATACTGGGCAGCCAAGAAGCCAAGCGTCTCAGAGCAGGCCATCCGGCTTCTTCGCGCCGCGATCATATTCGACCGCGCCTCGCTGGAAGAGGTCGCGGGTGATCTCGGCATGCAGGCCCGGACGGTGAACCGTCGTCTGAAGGAAGAGGGCACGACCTTCCGTGACCTGCTGAACAAGGCACGCTTCGACGTTGCCCGCGAGATGCTCATGGGCACGAGAATGCCGGTCACGGATGTTGCGCTCGCCATGGGGTACGCGGACGCAAGCACCTTCAACCACGCATTCCAGCGATGGGCCGGCATGGCGCCGAGCGAGTGGCGAGGGCACCCTGAGGTGAAGCAGTTGTAGCGCGCGTTTCTAGCGTTTCCGATAATGACGAACAATGATCTCGTCGGACCGGTCGCCCCAGTCAAACTCCGCCTCTCCTCCAGGAGCGTATGAAGGCGCGGCACGGAGCTGGTCCTCCGTGACGTCCAGCTCATAGGCACCTGATTGCAGATTATACTTGAGAGACGCCCATGGAATGGGAATGTGCTTTTGGGCGAAGCCGAGGAAGCCGCCGAAGCTCAGGACTGCGTAGGCAACGTTGCCTGACACCTTGTCGATCATGAGCCGCTGGATCTCGCCGATCTTCTCGCCAGTTGGTCGGCAAACCGGGGTTCCCTCCACACGATCGCTAGCGATCAAGCTATGGGCCATGGCGCACCTCTATCATGCTGCCTGACGATACCATGGCTCATCATCCGTGGTAAGAAACCCTCGACAAACGGCCGGCACCCTGAACGGACGGCTCTGGTGCCTGGAATCACCGGGCGCTGATACATCCGTCATCCCGAGAGTGTGTGATTTGATCTTCCCCCGGAGGGGGAAGGTGGCGCGAAGCGCCGGAAGGGGGATGTTGCAACGGATTCGATGTAGCTGATGGACACTGAATCCGTTCGAACATCCCCCATCCGCCTCTGACGTTTCGACGCGACAGCGTCGAAACGTCATTTCGGGGCACCTTCCCCCTCCGGGCAGGGCATTCGCATATGGATGGAAGCCGTCGGTTTTCGACTACCTTCCCCCGCTCGCGGGGGAAGGTGGCGCGAAGCGCCGGATGGGGGATGCTTCAACGCAAATGGTGTATCCCATCGAGCATCCGCGTCGTTGCAACGCCCCCCATCCGCCCTTCGGGCACCTTCCCCCGCAAGCGGGGGAAGGTAGAGGGCATCGTTGAGATTCGGCGGCCCGACGCCATATGCGAATGCCCTGCCCCTCCGGGGGAAGGATTAAATCACAAGCTCCGAGCGCAGCGAGGGATCTCCTGCAAGCGACGCATGGTGCGCCATTCGCGGGAGATCCCTCTCCTGAGCCTGTCGAAGGGGCGCTCGGGATGACAGTGGGGATGCCCTTCGATCGGAATATGCTTTAGCAGTCGGCCGCTTGCATCAGCGGCCAGGACGCGTCCTGCCTGGAGATGCGCGTGACCGGCAGCGGCCACGTGATCGCCAGCCGGGGATCGTCGTGGCGCAGGCCGCGGGCGGCTGCCGGCGTGTAGGGCGCCGACACCAGGTAGTTGACCTCGGTGTCGTCCAGCAGCGTCTGGAAGCCGTGCGCGAAGCCGGCGGGCGCGTAGAGCATGCGGAACGAGGCCGGCGTCAGCTCGACGCCGATCCACCTGCCGAATGTCGGCGAGCCTTGCCGCACGTCCACGATCACGTCCCAGATCGCGCCGCGCACGCAGCGCAGCAGCTTGATCTCCTCGTGTGGCGCGACCTGGTAGTGCATGCCGCGCAGCGTGCCGCGCGTCGGATTGACCGAGACGTTGCCCTGCACGAGGTCGCCGGGCAGCCCCTGGCGCGCGAGCTCCTCGCGGCAGAACGAGCGGGCGAAATGGCCGCGCTCGTCGCTGTAGCGCTCGAGCTCGACGACATAGGCGCCGGACAGCGCCGTCTCATGAAAAATCATGGGGCCGCCAGTAGAAGTCGGAATCGATCTGTCGCGTGTCGAGCAGCCGCTGCAGCTCGCGCAGCCGCGTGAAGGGCGCCGCGTTGAACGTCTGCTCCGGCATGGCGATGTGCTCGAACAGGGACCGCATCTGGCGCGCCCCGCGCGGCGCCGTCCACCGGCAGCGGAAGCCCGGCAGCACGCTGTGGATCTTGTCGAACGAGACGCGATAGCTGCGGTTGTCGCCGGCGTTGCTGCCGAGCTCGATCCTGCAGTCGGGGAACGCCTCGCCGATGGCGGCCGCGATCTCGCGGACGCGATAGTTGTTGGCGTTGTCGCCGACATTGAAGATCTGGCCGGCGACAATGGCGCGCGGCGCCTCCAGGGTGGCGGCGATGGCGCCGCAGATATCCTGCACGTGGACCAGCGGGCGCCACGGCGTGCCGTCGCTGGTCATCGCGATCCGGCCGGTCGTCCAGGCCAGCCCGGCGAGGTTGTTCAGCACGATGTCGAAGCGGATGCGCGGCGAGGCGCCGAACGCCGTCGCGTTGCGCAGGAATGTTGGGCTGAAATCGTCGTCGGCCAGGGCCTGCACGTCGCGCTCGACCAGCACCTTGCAATGCGCGTACGCGGTCTGGGGATCGGGCTCGGCGGCCTCGGTCTTGGTGCTGTCGCCGGCGGCGCCATAGACGCTGCAGGAGGAGGCGTACACGAAGCGCGACACGCCGGCTTGCTTGGCGGCCCGTGCCAGCGCCACCGAGCCGAGATGGTTGATGGCGTAGGTCTTCTGCGGATCGTGCTGGCAGAGCGGGTCGTTGGACAGCTCGGCCAGGTGCACGACGGCGTCGAAGTCCTCGAGGTCGCGCGCCGCCAGGCTGCGCACGTCGCGGGTCAGGGTCGCGGGCCGGTCCTTGCCGTCATGGTACAGCAGGCCGGCGCGGTAGTAGCCGGTGTCGAGGCCGACCACGTCGAAGCCGCGGTCGAGCAGCACCGGCGTCAGCACCGAGCCGATGAAGCCGTCGGCGCCGGTCACCAGCACGCGCAGCGGCGCCCGCATCGCCGCGGCGGCCGGCGCGCGGGCGGCCGCCTGCGGGATCACCAGATTTTCCATTGTGCGTTTCCGTTCTCCCAGTGGTCCTGCAGCAGGTGCTTGTCGCGCAGCGTGTCCATGTTCTGCCAGAAGCCGCGATGGCGGTAGGCGGCCAGGCGGCCCTCGCCGGCCAGCGCCTCCAGGGGCTCGCGCTCCCACGACGTGTCGTCGCCGGCGATGTAGTCGAGCGCTTCCGGCTCGACCACGAAGTAGCCGCCGTTGATGAAGCCGCCGTCATCGTTGGATTTTTCGCGGAAGCCGGCGACGCGGTCGGCGCCTTGCTCCAGGCTCAGCGCCCCGAAGCGGCCGGGCTGGCGCACCGCCGACACCGTCACCAGGGCGCTGGAGCTGCGGTGGAAGTCGATCAGCTCGCCGATGTTGATGTCGGAAACGCCGTCGCCGTAGGTGAGGCAGAACGTCTCGTCGCCGAGATACTGCCGCACGCGCTTGATGCGGCCGCCCGTCATCGTCTTCTCGCCGGTGTCCACCAGCGTCACCCGCCAGGGCTCGACGCCGTTGCGGTGGGTGTGCATGGCGTTGTCATGCAGGTCGAACGTCACATCGGCGCGCGCCAGGATGTAGTCGCGGAAGTACTGCTTGATCAGGTTGCCCTTGTAGCCGCAGCAGATCACGAAGTCGTTGAGGCCATGGGCCGAGTAGATCTTCATGATGTGCCACAGGATCGGATGGCCGCCGATCTCGACCAGCGGCTTGGGCCTGATGGCGCTTTCCTCGCTGATGCGGGTGCCGTAGCCGCCCGCCAAGATGACCACCTTCATGTCGCGGCTTCCGCACCGTCGATGTCGCAGTAAGATTACGGTCAGGTATGCCCTCCGCCGAGTGACCAAGTTGTGGCGCTTGCATGCACTATTGCGTGCACGCCCGCCGGCTGGCACTGCTGGAAGGCGGCACTGACGCTCGAGACACATCGCGAGGGCATCTGCTTGGCGGACGCAGCCGGCGTGGAAACGATCGAGGCGCGCTCCGCTGCACCTGCATCGGCGGAAAGCGCCGCTGCCGACCGGCGCCGGATCGCCGTGAACTTTCTCGCCGTGAGCCTCAGCAGCGGGCTTGCGGTGCTGATCGGCATCCTCACGACGGCCTATAGCCGCCGCATGCTCGGGCCGGTCGTCATCGGCCAGGTCAACTGGAATGCCGCCGTGCTGGCCCATGTCGGGCTGATCGCCAATCCCGGGCTGCAGATCGTCGGTCAGCGCGACATCGCGGCCGACCGCACGCGCACGGCGACGCTGGCATCGCTGATCCTCAGCCTGCAGGCGGTGCTGGCGGTGGTCGCCTACGGCGTCGTGGTGCTGATCGCGGTCGTCAATCCCCGCGGCGCGCAGGTGAGCCTGCTGCTCCTGCTTCAGGGCGTCACGCTGCTGGCCGGCGCCGGCAGCGTGGCCTGGGTGCTGCAGGCGCACGAGCGCATGGTGGCGCCCTCGATCGCGTCGCTGGTGATCAGCCTGCTGCAGATCCCGGTGCTGATCGCGATCATTCACGGCCCCGAGGACGTCTTCGCCTTCGTGCTCTACACGGTGCCGTTCGTCGTGGCGCTCACGGCCTACAATTTCTGGTACATTAACCGCCATGGCGTGCTGCGGCTGGGCGCGCTGCGCTGGCGGCTCGCCGGCGCCAGGCGGCTGCTGGCGGAGGCCTGGCCGCTGGCGCTGTCGCAAGGCGCGGTGCTGCTCATCTACAATTGCGGCGCCATCATCCTGGGCTTCACCCATGACGACGCCGAGGTCGGCCTGTACACGACGGCCTACAAGCTGATGATGGTCTCGACCGTGATCAGCGGCGCGATGCTGACCGCCTACTTCCCCGTGCTGGCGCGGGCGCGCGGCGGCCCGCCCGGCGAAGCCGCGCGTGTCGCGCGCGAGTTCATGACGCTGCTGGCGTGGATGGGCCTGCCGGTCGCGGCCCTGGGCTGGGCCTGCGGCCGGCATGTCAACGACCTGATGTTCGGCAGCGACTTCGTCCGCGGCGGGCCTTACTTCGAATGGCTGTGCCTCAATATCGGCCTGGTGTTCGTCAATATCGGCATCGGCACGCCGCTGCTGGCATGGGGCTACCAGAAGCTGCACTTCAAGATCACGGCCATCGCCGGCATCGCCAACCTGGCGCTCAACCTGATCCTCATACCCTCACACGGCGGCTGGGGCGCGATCGCCGCGACGCTGGCGGCGGAGCTCATGGCTCTGGTGATGATCCTGGTCATGCGCCAGCGGCTCGATATCGGCCGGCATCCGATCGTCTCGGTCGTCGCGCCGCCGCTGCTGTGCGCGGCGGCGGTGGCATTGGCGATCGTCATGCTGCCGCCGGCGCTGGACCGCTACTGGTGGGCCGAGCTTGCGCTGGGCACGGTGGTGCTTGGCGGCTGCGTCCTCGTCTTCGAGCGCCGCATCGCCACGGCGGCGCTGTCGCTGCTGAAGCGTGCCGCGTAGGCTGTCCGACAGCTATCGCAGGACGACGCGGACGAAGAAATAGGCGGTGCGTGCCAGCACCGCCGGCGCGAGGCTGCAGCGGAACGCCTCGGTGAGCTGCCGCCATGCCGTGGCGTGATCGCCTTTCTGCCACAGCCGGCGCGCGCGGCGCACGGCGCGGACCGCGGCCGCCTTGCGCGCCGCGCGCCGCACCGCGCGGGCCCGCTCCGGCGGCATGTCGGCGCAGGAGATCTCGATCGACCGCCGCTCGTCGGCGACGTTCTCGCCGGTGCGCATGAGGCGGCTGCTGTCGGCAGCCTCGTGCAGGCGATAGCAGGCAAGCAGCTCGGGGTCGTAGAAGATGGGCTTGCGGATCGCGATGCGCTTCCACATGTCCCAGTCCAGGCAGTGGGTGAGGGACGATCGGAACCCGCCCAGCTCCTCGTAGGTGGCGCGCCGCACGACGATGGACACGAACTGGATGAGCTGATCCACGAGCTGGCGGTCGACGAAGCCGGGGCCCAGGACGGCGGGCTGCCGCGATTCCACGTCGGTCAGGCCCAGCCATTGGCCGTCCTCGTCGGTGTAGACGGTGCGGCACAACGCGGCGCCGACATCCGGGTTCGCCGTGATGCCCTGCCGGGCGCGGGCGTAGAATCCCGGTCGCACCGTGTCGTCGCCGTGCAGGATATGGACCCAGTGCCCGCGGGCGCGCCGGATGCAGGTGTTGAAGTTCTCGACGATGCCGAGATTGCTCGGCTGGCGGTGGAACTGGATGCGGCCGCGCCCGATCTCCTGGACCAGGGCTTCGGGATCGCCCACTGTCGAGCAGTTGTCGACCACCTCGATCTGCATCTCGCCGGTGCCGGGGTCCTGGCACAGGACGCTTTCCAGGGTTTCCCGCAGGTAATTGGCGGGGCAGTTGTAGATCGGGATCATCACCGACCAGAACGGGCGGGGACCGTCGTCCCGCAGCGTCTCGATCGTAGGCGGGGACAGGCTGGTCGCCGGCAGCGGCGGGACGAGGGTGATGGTGGTCGTCGGTGGTGTGAGGACGCCACTTCCGGGATCACGCAGGCGGTGGGCTTCGCCCATGGTTTCCACCTCGATGCCTTTTGTCAGGCAATGTTCCGTACGCTGGGCACTGGCACCGCGACACTACCAGAATGTTGCATGCATCTGCTTGCGGGCGGCGGTGACCAAGCTGTGGCTCGTCCGGCTAATGCTGGGAATCGCAGGTCGCTGATACCTCCGTCATCCCGAGCGCAACGAGGGATCTCCCGCGAATGGCGCACCGTGCGTCCCACGCGGGAGATCCCTCGCTGCGCTCGGGATGACAGGAGTGATGCCATTCGATCGGAGCATGCTCTAGGCAACCGCGGCGATGCTGCCGGCGAACACGGCGTCCTGCTCCTGGCGCAGTCGGTCGATCAGCCGGCCGGCCGGCACCTCGACATCGGCGTAGCGCAGCACCTGGTCCTTGGCGATGCCGCGCCGCAGCCGGCAGCCCGGCGCGACGGCCATCGGCAGCAGGCGCTCGCGGCGCACGACATCGGCATTTTCGCACTGGCCGTATGTCATGTAGTGGCCGAGGTCATCCAGCATGTCGCCGGCCTTCAGGTCGGTCTTGGCGGTGGCGATCACCTCGACGCTGGGCGCGCCGGCCGGCGCGATGGCGGCGTCGCCGAACAGCACCGCGCGGGCGATCGTGTTGGGAACCTCGAAATGGCACAGGTGACAGGGCGTGTGGAAACAGTAGAGCGGCCCTTCGCCCAGCTTGTAGAGGTTGAGGTAGTGGCGCTGCGCCGGGTGCTCGATCGTGCCCAGCACGAACACGCCGGGGCCGGGCGCGGCGCCCACGACATAGTCGACGATGCCCGGGCCGTTGACGAAGGCCTCGGCGGGCAGCGATTTCACCGCTTCGTCGATCGGCGTGCCGGCGGCCACGGTCGGCCCGAACATGCCGCGCCGGCCGACCCGCATGCCCGTGGCGTTGGCGATGACGGCCTGCTCGAACGAGACCTTCGTGCCGTCGGCGAACGACGTCACCATGTGGGCCTTCTGCCCCCACCGCCGGGCAAAGCCCTCCTGGGTCGTGGGGTTGCGGTAGGGGTCGTGCAGTCCCTTGATGTTGCCGCACAGCACGGGCCGCACGCCGATGCCGCAGACGAACCGGTAGAGGTTCATCGTGACGCCGGGCTGGTCGCCGTCGACATTGGTGTAGACCACGCCGGCGGCGTCGGCGCGCTGCTTCAGCAGCGGCCCGACCGTGCCGTCGAGCTCGGCATTCATCAGGATGGCATGCTTGCCGTTCTCGATCGCGGCGCTCACGACGGCGGCGGCGTAGTCGATCGACCCGGTGACCTCAAGAATGGCGTCGATGCCGTCGGCGGCGCAGAGCAGCCGCCAGTCCTCGGTGATGGCCGGCTGGCCGGCTGCCATGGCGGCCTGCAGCGCGCCGGCGGTCTCGACATGGCGTATGTCGCTCTGCCCGGCTTCGACAAAAGCCTGCCGCGCCGGCTCGAGCCGGCGGTGCGCGATCGCGGCCAGCCGCATGCCGGGGACGGCAGTGGCGATCTGCAGCGCCACCCCGCGGCCCATGAAGCCGGCGCCGACCATGCCGACGCGCAGCGGCCGCCCGGCCTGGGCCCGCGCGCGCAATGCCTTGTCCACGATGATCATGCCGGCATCATGCCAGAGCGGTTATCGCAACACCGTGACATATCAGTGGTCGGCCGGGCCGCGGCGCTCCAGCGCCGCTCATGCGGTCCGGCGCTGTGCGCCGGATGCGGCGCTGGAGCGCCGCGGCCCGACCGGTCCCGAACTGAAAGAAGCGCGCCGCCGGTGCCGGCGGCCGGTCGTCAGCGCCGCCCGGTGGAGCCGTAGTTCACGCCCGGCGCGCGCAGCAGCGGGTTCTCGGCGCCGGCGCCCCAGATCGCGATGCCCTGGGCCAGCAGGCCGCCATCGACCTTGACCGTCTCGCCGGTGACGAAGCGCGCGTCGTCCGAGCACAGGAACGCCGCGACCGTCGCGATGTGCCTGCCTTCGCCGCGCTCCGGCCATGGCTGGCGCCTGAACTGCGCCTCGAACTTCTCGGGCTTGCCGCGATGGAGCAGGGGCGTCGAGATGACGCCCGGCGCGATGGCGTTGACGCGGATGCGGTGTGGCGCCAGCTCGGTGGCCACGTTCTGGGTCAGGCTGATGACGGCGGCCTTGGCGGCGGAATAGGCGTGCGAGCCGGCGCCGCCGACGATGCCGGCGACCGACGCCGTGCTCAGGATCGCGCCGCCGCGGTCATGGCGCCGCATGGCCTGCGACGCGTGCTTCATTCCCAGGAACACGCTGCGCACCAGCACCGCGAAGGTGTAGTCCCAGCCCTCGACCGTGGTCTCGCCGATCGGGCCGAAGGCGCCGCCGACGCCGGCGTTCAGGTAGGTGATGTCGAGCGTGCCGAAGGTCCGCTCCGCCGCCGCGACCATGGCGGCCACCTCGGCTTCCTCGGCGACGTCGCAGCGCACGAACGCGGCACGGTCGGCATGGCCCTGCGCCTTGGCCAGCGCCACCGTCTGGCGGCCATTGTCCTCGTTGATGTCGGCGACCATGACGCGCGCGCCCTCGTCGAGGAAATGCAGCACCGTGTCACGGCCCATGCCGCTGCCGCCGCCGGTGATGATCGCAACCTTGTCCTGCAGGCGCCCCGCCATGTCCTTCTCCGTATGAACAGCCATTCACATGGAGCGTCGCGCAGGGCGGAGAGGCACGCAAGTGTTTTGCTGTTTCGGACCGCGGGCGTCCACGCCCGCATCGGCGCGTTAGCGCCGACCATCTTCGCTCTGCGCTTCGCTTCGAGCGAATGCGGGCGTGGACGCCCGCGGTCCAAAAATCAGATCGTGTTGCGGCGGTGCGCGATTGCCAGCGCCTGCTCCAGGTCGGCGAGCAGGTCTTCCTTGGCCTCGATGCCGACGCTCAGGCGCAGCAGGTCGGGCGGTGCCGGCGTCCCGGCGCCTTCGACGCTGGCGCGGTGCTCGATCAGGCTCTCGACACCGCCCAGCGACGTGGCGCGCTTCCACAGCGTGGTGTTGGCGGCGACGGCGACGGCGGCCTGCTCGCCGTTCACGCCGATATCGGCGTTGGGCTTGATGCGGACCGAGAGCATGGCGCCGAAGCCGCCGCGCATCTGCTTGGCCGCCACGGCGCGGCCGGCAAAATCCGGCAGGCCGGGATAAAGCACGGCCTCGACTCCCGGATGGGCGGCGAGCCGTTCGGCCAGCCACTGCGCGTTGGCGCTGGCCGTGCGCACGCGCGGGAACAGCGTGCGCATGCCGCGCAGCAGCAGATAGGACTCGAGCGCGCCCAGCACCGTGCCGAGCTGGCCGCGGATGGTCCGGATGCGCTGCCAGTAGTCGTCGTCGCGCGCCGCCACCAGCGCCCCGGCAATGACGTCGCTATGGCCGTTGAGGTACTTGGTGGCCGCGTGCATCACGATGTCGGCGCCCAGCTCGATCGGGCGGGTGAAGACCGGCGTGGCACAGGTCGAATCCACGGCCAGCCGGGCACCGGCGCGGTAGGCCAGGTCGGACAGCGCGGCGATGTCGCTGATGATCCAGAGCGGGTTGGCCGGCGTCTCGATCCAGATCAGCTTGGTGTAGCCCGGCCTGATCGCGGCTTTGACGGCATCGATGCGGTCGGTGTCGACGAGCTCGACCTTCAGCCCCCAGTGCGTCGCGAAGGTCAGCAGCCAGTTGCGCAGCGACCAGTACATCACCCGCGAGACGATGACATGATCGCCCGGCGTCAGCGCCAGGAAGCAGGCGCTGGCCGCGCTCATGCCGGAGGAGAACACCAGGGCGCCGGCGCCCTTCTCGAGCCGGGCCAGCAGCGCCTCGGGCTGGTTGTAGTTGGGCGAGTCGGCACGGCTGTAGACCCGGCCGGAGCGGTACTGGTTGTCGGGATCGCGCAAATACGTTGTCGACACGTGGATCGGCGGCACGACGGCGCGGGTGGTCTCGTCGACCCAGCCCAGCGCCTGCGCTGCCAGTGACTCGGGGGACAAATGCCTGGTCGTGGTCATGGGTGTTGTCCTGCACCTTCCCCCGGAGGGGGAAGGTGGCGCGAAGCGCCGGAAGGGGGATGTTGTGGCAAAATCGATGTTGGCTGAAGAGAAACCGAATCCGCTCGAACATCCCCTTCCGCCCCTTCGGGGCACCTTCCCCCTCCGGGGGAAGGATCATGTCTCGGTGCCGGCGTTCCCGCTACGCCGCACGCCGCTGCTGGCTGGGGTGGTCGCCGGAAATCTTCAGGAAGTTCTCCAGGATCTTGTGGCCATGCTGCGAGGCGATGCTCTCGGGGTGGAACTGCACGCCATGGATCGGCAGCGTCTTGTGCTGCATGCCCATGATCATGCCGTCCGTCAGGCTGGCGGTGACCTCCAGACAGCCGGGCAGGCTGTCGCGCGCGACGATCAGCGAATGGTAGCGCGTGGCCGAGAAGGGCGAGGGCACGTCCTCGAACACGCCCTTGCCCGTGTTGGCGACGGTCGAGAGCTTGCCATGCATCGGCACGGGCGCGCGCACCACGTTGCCGCCGAACGCCTGGCCGATCGCCTGATGGCCCAGGCAGACGCCGAGCAGCGGCATGTGGGCCTTGGCCGCGGCCGCGATCAGGTCGAGGCAGATGCCGGCCTCGTTGGGCGTGCACGGGCCGGGCGACAGCACGATCCCCGCCGGCTTCAGGGCCAGGGCCTCATCGACCGTGATCTGGTCGTTGCGCCGCACGACGCAGCGCCCACCGACATCGCCGATGAAATGGACGAGGTTGTAGGTGAAGCTGTCGTAGTTATCGATGACGAGAAGCATGGGGGTCTCCGTTGGCGCGCACCGTAGCTTGCAAGGTACGGGCCGTCCACCGCTGATGGCCGCCTTGCGGGGGCGCGCACGGCGTTTCAACCGGACCGCGCGCCTCCCGGCGCGCTCATCGCAGACTGATGAAACGAAGAGCGTGGCAGGCGCCGCGCGGTCCAGTCCAGCCCATCGCGCGCCTCCACAAGCCGTGCACCTGTTGTTCATGACGTTGCGCGGCGCATGGCGTAGGTTGCTGCACAACGCAGAAGCAACCGCCCGTCCGTTCCCCTCGATGTCCACAGTCCTTGATCCGCTGGTGATCGGCCTGCTGCTGGCCGCAGGCCTGATGCATGCCTCGTGGAACGCGATACTCAAATCGGACGCCACCGATCGCGTGACCACCTTCGGTGTCATCATGCTGAGCGGCGCGGTGATTGGCGGCCTGATGGCACCGTTCCTGCCCTGGGTCGCGGCGCCGGCCTGGAAATGGATGGCGGCCTCGACCGCCATTCACATCTTCTACTATTTCTTCCTGCTGCAGGCTTATGCCCATGGCGATCTCAGCCACACATACCCGATCGCGCGCGGCATGGGCCCGTTGCTGGTGGCGCTGTTCTCGGGACGGCTGCTGGGCGAGACGCTGCGGGCGCAGGATGTCGCCGGCGTGGTTCTGCTCAGCATCGGCCTGATCGCGCTCGCGATGCCGTCGCGCCGCATGCCGCACGTGCCGGCGACGCCGGACGCCGTCCGGCGCCATCGGCTGGCGACGCTGTTCGCGCTGCTGACGGGCCTGACCATCGCCGGCTACATCGTCGTGGACGGGCTGGGCGTGCGGGCCGCGGGGCCGACGCTGGAGCACAAGGTCGCCTACATCGCGTGGTTGAACGTGATCGAGGGTCCGTGGCTGTTCCTGTTCGCGCTGGCGCGACGGCGCGCATCCCTGGTGGCCTATTTGCAGCGCGGCTGGTGGCGCGGCGCGGCCGGCGGCGCCATCGCGGCCCTGGGCTACGGCATCGCGATCTGGGCGCTTTCGCAGGGGCCGATGGCGCATGTCGCCGCGCTGCGCGAGACATCCGTGCTGTTCGGCGCGCTGATGGGCACCTTCCTGCTGCGCGAGCCGTTCGGTGCGCGGCGCGTCGTTGCGGCGGCGGTGATCGTGTGTGGACTGATTTTGATGAACGGTCCGCCGCTCTTCTGAAGCCGCGAAGCGCCATGCTATAGTCGGGGCAACGACAACGGAATATCCCCCTCTGATGGCGCAAGGCACGAAGCGGTCCCCCAGGACGGGCCGCAAGACGACACGTTCAGGCAAAGGCGGGCGCGGCCGCGGCAAGGCGGCGCCGGCGACCGTCGGCGCGCGCCTGGATGCCGTGCTGGCATGGTGCGATGCGCTGTGGCGGCGGGCGGGCGCGGCATTGGCGTCGCGCCGGGCCTTCTTCAGCGCCGCCGGCCTGATCGTGCTGCTGGTCGTGGGCGTCGGTGGCGGCTATTGGCTGGCGCAGGCCCTGGTCGGCAGCCCGGGCACCCGTGCGGCGTCGGTGTCGCGGCCGCCGGCCGCTGCCACGGCCCCGAAAGCGCCGCCGCCGGTCCCGAAATACGGCAGCATCGACGAGCTGCCCGACCTGCCGCGCTACAGCGAGGCGGAGGGCCAGCCGCGGCCGGTCTACGAGGAGCGGCCGCCGGCCGTCACGCCGGTCGCGCGCCGCGCCAGCGCCGATGCGACCTGGATGCGCAACGCGATTGCGTTCCAGGATGACCGTTCGCGGCCGCTGATCGTGATCGTCATCGACGACATGGGCCTGGACCGCCCACGGTCGCGCCGCGTGCTGGACCTGCCGGCGCCGCTGACGGTGTCCTTCCTGCCCTATGCGCGCGAGCTGCAGGATCAGGCCCGGGCGGCGCGCGGGCGTGGCCACGAGCTGATGCTGCATCTGCCGATGGAGCCGATGTCCAGCGTCATGGACCCTGGTCCCAACGCCTTGCTGACGACCCTGGCGGACGACGCGATCCGCCGCCGCACGGCGGCGGCGCTCGACAGCTTCGGCGGCTATGTCGCGGTGAACAACCACATGGGCAGCCGCTTCACGACATGGCGGCCGGGGGTCGAGACCGCGCTGAAGCTGATGCAGGCGCGCGGCTTGGCGTGGCTCGATTCACGCACCCACGCCCAGAGCGTGGGCGGCCTGGTGGCCGACGAGCTGGGCATGCCGCATGTCGACCGCCACGTGTTCCTGGACGATGTCGACAGCACCGACAATGTGCGCCAGCAGCTGGCCGAGACCGAGCGCGTGGCACGGCGCCAGGGCGTGGCCATCGCCATCGGCCACCCGCACGATGCCACCATCAGCGCCCTGGCGGAGTGGCTGCCCGGACTGCGCGGCAAGGGCTTCGTCCAGGGCCCGATCAGCGCCGCCATCAAGCGCCGGCTGCGCCTGGAGTAGGGGCTCTTGCTCCTCTTCCGCTGCGTGGGAGAGGTCCAGATCTTAGGCTCCTCTCCCGCGAGCGGGAGAGGAAGGGGCCCATCGCGAAGCGATGGGAAGGTGAGGGCCCAAGGACGCGGCGCCGTGCGTGAAGCCCTCACCCGACGGTCGCTTACGCGCCCGTCGACCTCTCCCGCTTGCGGGAGAGGCTCAGATCTTGGGCTCCTCTCCCGCTTGCGGGAGAGGTTCAGACCCCAGGTTCGACAAGGGCGGCGCGGCGTGCTCATACTGGCGCCATGAGCACCATCCTGCATCGCGAGTATCGACAGTCCGAGCGGCTCGCCGACAGCATCATCCACGTCATCGGCGTCGCGTCGGGGCTGATCGGCTGCGTCGTGCTGGCGGTCCTGGCGTTGCCGTCGACGGGCTACCGGCTGGCGGTCAGCATCGGCCTCTACGGCAGCGGCCTGATGAGCATGCTGTCGTGCTCGGCGCTCTACAACATGGCGCGCGACGGCAGCTTCAAGCGCGTGCTGCGCCGGCTGGACCATTCGGCGATCTTCGTGATGATCGCCGGGACCTACACGCCGTTTGCGCTGCACGTCATCGGCGGCCCCTGGGGCATCGGCCTGCTGGCGTTCGTGTGGACGGTGGCGCTCGCCGGCGTGATGATGAAGCTGTGCTGGCCGCACCGCTTCGAGCGCCTCTCGGTGGTCGTCTATCTCGTGCTGGGCTGGAGCGTCGTGGTGGCGATCGAGCCGCTGCTGGCGGGGATCTCGACCGCCGGCTTCGTGCTGCTGATCGTCGGCGGCGGTCTCTACAGCCTGGGCATGGTGTTCCATCTCTGGAGCCGGCTGCCGTTCCAGAACGCGATCTGGCATGGTTTCGTGCTGGCCGCGGCGAGCTGCCACTACGCCGCCATCCTGCACGAGGTCGTGCTCAGCTCGTAGGTCGCAGGCTTTTGGGGAGAAGACGTCATGGATCTGGGTTACCGCACGGCGACGGCGCTGCTGTCGGACCTCGGCGCCGGTCGCGTCGGGTCTGTCGAGCTGCTCGACCATCTGCTGGCCCGGGCCGAGAAGCTCAATCCGGCCATCAACGCCATCGTGGTGCGTGACACCGAGGAGGCCCGCGCCCGGGCGGCGCAGGCGGACGCGGCGCGGCGGCGCGGCGAGTCGTGGGGGCCGCTGCATGGGCTGCCAATGACGGTGAAGGAATGCTTCGACGTCGCCGGCCTGCCGACCACGGCCGGCGCGCCGGCGCTCAAGGCCAATGCCGCGCAGCGTCACGCCGATGCCGTGCAGCGCCTGGTCGATGCCGGCGCGGTGATCTTCGGCAAGACCAACGTGCCGCTCTTCGCAGGCGACCTGCAGAGCTACAACGACGTCTACGGCACCACCAACAACCCGTGGGATACGTCCCGCGGCCCCGGCGGCTCTTCGGGCGGTTCGGCGGCGGCCCTGGCCGCCGGCCTGACGCCGCTGGAGCTGGGCAGCGATATCGGCGGCTCGATCCGCAACCCGGCGCATTTCTGCGGCGTCTACGGCCACAAGCCCAGCTACGGCCTGATCTCGGTGCGCGGCCATGTGCCCGGTCCGCCCAACTCGCTGCTGCAGGTCGATATCGGTGTTGCCGGTCCCCTGGCGCGCTCGGCCGAGGACCTCGACCTGGCGCTGGCCGTGCTGGCCGGACCCGATGAGTTCGATGCGCCGGCCTGGCGGGTCGAGCTGCCGGCGCCGCGCCAGGCGCAGCTGCGGGACTATCGCATCGCCATCTGCGCCGACGACCCGTTCTGCCCTGTCGATGCCGAGATCGCCGGCCTGATCCGGGCTACGGCGGCGGCGCTGGCGAAAGCCGGCGCCAAGGTCGCCGATGCCAGGCCGGATCTCGATTTCGGACAGAGCTTCCGCCACTTCTATCAGATGCTGGCGGCGACCTTGGCGGCCGGCTTTCCCGAGCCGGTGCTGCAGGGGCTGGAGGCGCGGGCCAAAGCCGCGGCCGACGATTCGATCGCCTACGCCGACCTCTTCGCGCGCGGCGCGTCGATGCGCCATGCCGCCTACAATCAGGCGGCCGCGCTTCGCCAGCAGCAGCGCGCCGCCTGGGGCCGTTTCTTCGGCGACTGGGATGTGTTCCTGTGCCCGGTGGTGCCGATGGCGGCGTTTCCGCACGATCATTCGCCCGACATGCTGTCGCGGCGCCTGACGGTGAACGGCACGGCGCGGCCCTACGGCGATGCCCTGTGCTGGGCCGGGCTGATCGGCAATGTGCGACTGCCGGCCACCGTGGTGCCGATCGGCCGCACCAAGGCCGGGCTGCCGGTCGGCATGCAGATCGTCGGCCCTTACCTGGAGGATCGCACGCCGATCGACGTCGCCCGGCGCCTGGCCGACCTGATCGGCGGCTTCGCCCCGCCACCAGGATACGCTTGAGCCGTCGTATCCACACGCCTCCACCGTCATCCCGAGCGCAGCGAGGGATCTCCTGAGGATTGAGCCTCCCTTCGCGGGAGATCCCTCGCTGCGCTCGGGATGACGAGAACTGTTCCGCCTATCGACGCGCGGCGCTTTCGGCTGTGGCGGGGGCAGGGTGGTCGCCTATGATGCGATGCATTGAGGAAACCCCGGAAGCGGAACCCATCCATGTCTTCGTTCACGCCGGCCGACGCGCGCGGCCGCATCGTCAATCCCTTCGCCGGCCGCGATCTCAACTGGCTGCTCGACTTCCGCGCCGAAACGCGGCGTGACCATCCCTTCCTGGTCTGGGAGCCGTTCGACGGCGAGCGCCAGGTCTGGACCTACGGCCAGTTCCGCGACCGCGTGCTGCGCATCGCCGCCGGGCTGCGCAAGCGCGGCATCAAGGCCGGCGAGACCGTGCTGGTGCATCTCGACAATTCGCCCGAGATGGAATTCCTGTGGTTCGCCTGCGCCCGGCTGGGCGCGGTGGTGGTGACCACCAACACGCGCTCGGCCGGCGCCGAGCTGGAATACTTCGCCGAGCATTGCGGCGCCGCCGCCGCCATCACCCAGCCCGAGCTGGCCGAGATGGTGGCGAAGAACGCCAGGAACATCCGCTGGCTTGCCGTCACCGAGCATCTGGTCGAGGGCGGCCCGCCGCCGGCCAGCCTCGCGCCCGACCGGGCCAGCGCCTTCTCCTCGATCGACGGCGATCCCGCCGACCTGCCGGCGCTGGAGGCGGACCCGTGGCGGCCCGGCTCGGTGCAGTACACGTCGGGCACGACGTCGCGGCCCAAGGGCGTGCTGTGGACGCAGGGCAATGCCCTGTGGGGCGCGCGCACGACGGCGGCGCACCAGATGCTGACCCAGGACGACGTGCACCATGTCGTGATGCCGTCGTTCCATACCAACGCCCGCACCTACTCGATCCTGCCCACCATGTGGGCCGGCGGCACGGTGGTGATGCAGCCGAAATTCTCGGCCCGGCGCTGGTGGGACGTGGCGCTCCGCAACAAGTGCACCTGGGCCTCGACCCTGCCGTTCTTCCTCAAGGCGCTGATGCAGAGCGAGATCCCCAGGCATCACTTCCGCATGTTCGGCAACGCCGTCAACGAGCCGCCGTTCGACGAGGTGTTCGGCGTGCGCACCATCGGCTGGTGGGGCATGACCGAGACGGTGAGCCAGGGCATCATCGGCGACGCGCTGCTGCGCAACCGGCCGATGTCGACGGGCCGGCCGGCTTCGGGCTACGGCATCCGCATCCTGCGCGATGACCTGCAGACCGCGGTGGCGCCGGGCGAGACCGGGCATCTGCAATGCCACGGCGTGCGCGGCATCCAGATCTTCCTGGAGTATCTCAACAACCCGCAGGCGACCAGGGACAGCTTCACCGACGACGGCTGGTTCATCACCGGCGACCGCGTGACGCTCGATGCCGACGGCATGATCACCTTCGCCGACCGCGACAAGGACATGCTGAAGGTCGGCGGCGAGAATGTCGCGGCCTCGGAGATCGAGCGGGTGATCGCGCTGGTGCCGGGCGTCGGCGAGTGCGCCGTCGTGGCCCAGAAGCATCGCATGCTCGACGAGGTGCCGGTGGCGTTCGTGATCCCGGCGCCGGGCGTGCCGGTGGACGGCAACAACGAGCTGCCGGACCGCATCATGGCCGAATGCGCCGCCAAGCTCGCCGACTTCAAGCGGCCGCGCCAGGTGTTCGTGGTCGAGGACATGCCGCGCAGCACGCTCGAGAAGGTGCACAAGCTCGAGCTGCGCAAGCGCCTGCCGGTGGCAGGGTAATCTGAAGCTCCTCTCCCGCTGCGCGGGAGAGGTGAAGCCTCTTGCTCCTCTCCCGCTGTGCGGGAGAGGAAGGGGCCCATCGTGCGCAGCACGATGGGAAGGTGAGGGCCCAAGGACTCGGTGCTGTGCGTGAAGCCCTCACCCGTCGGGCGCTGCGCGCCCGCCGACCTCTCCCGCCAGCGGGAGAGGTTCCAAAGCTACACCGGCATCGTGCGCTTCTGGTGCGCGCGGCCGATGCGGGCGGTGTCCTCGCGGTGGCCGGCCACGACGCGCACGCCTTCGTCGATGCGGGCGGCGATGTTCTGCGCCGTGCAGCCCTCCAGGAACGCCAGCCCGTGCTTGCGGCAGGCGGCGAGGATGCGGTTGCGCGCGTCCCGCATCTCGGCCGGGTAGGGATCGCGCGGCATGGTCGTGTAGCCCAGCGACAGGCTGAGATCGCCCGGCCCCATCTCGGCGAAGCCCAGCCCCGGCACGTCGAGGATCGCCTCGCAATTGGCGACGCCCTCGGGGCTCTCCAGCTTCACGCCCAGCAGCAGCTCGCCCTGCGGGTTGAGCGGCCAGGGATCGCAGCGCTGCATGTAGTCGTCCGGCGCCAGGCCCCAGACCGGCGCCGCCGTCGGCTCCGAGCCTCGGCCGCGCGTGCCCGTGCCCAGCGGCAGCACGGTGCCGGGACGCTGCGCGCCCCGCAGGCGATCATGCGGCGTGGGCAGCGCGGGATCGACGCCGGCCAGCTGGAACGGATAGCGGCAGGACTCGACGAAGGCGCGCACGGCATCGGCCGATTCGGCCTGGCACAGCAGGATGCCATGCACGCCGCGGCCCAGGATCTGGCGGAACTGCCAGGCGTTGAAGCGCACATTGGCCGCGTCGGTGCCGTTCACCGGCGCCTCGACGATCACGGCCGGGGTGCGATGGCCGGAGCGCGTCGGGCCGCCGTCGACCAGGCCGCGCATGTACTCGGCCAGGCCCGTCATGTCGAAGGCGCCATGCTCCATGCCGACATTGATGTAGTCGGCCCAGGTCCGGGCATCGGCCGCGCCCTGGGCATGGGTCAGCACATGGCCGCTGTGCGGCCCGTCGTAGTAGATCGCCTGGTCCTGCGCCAGAAGCTCGATCGCGCGGTTGATGCGGCTGGGCATGGCATCTCCTGGGATCCGATTTCAGCACGCGCAGCCTACACCAAGGCGCGCCGTCCGGCGCCGGCCCTCCAGCCGGGCGCGCGTATGGACCGCGCTGCCGTACCTGCCGTCATCCCGAGCGCAGCGAGGATCTCCCGCGGATGGCGCACGGTGCGTCTTGCTGCAGGAGATCCCTCGCTGCGCTAGGGATGACGGCGAGGTCGAGCGGCATTCGTGACGGCGCGGCAGCACGTCCCACGTTGATCCGCCGCCTGCGGGAAGCGTCGGGGGCTGCGATGATCGCGCTCGGCCTCGGCCTCGCCCTGGCGAAGCGCCCTGCCAGCTGATGGCCGGGCTTCGCGGCGTCCGCTAGGCCTCGTCCTCCTCATGGTCGGTCAGGGTTCCCGTCAGGCTGCGCCACACAAGAACCAAGACGTCCACGCTGGCGGCGAACCACTGACCGTTGTCCCAGTAGGCCGCCACGCGCATCATGCGGGCGCCGGCATGGGAGGGCACCAGCCGGATCGTGGCCGTCAGATCGGTGACGGCGGCGGCGTTCTCGTCGCGGAAATACCGTCCCGAGCCGCGATAGTAGTGCACCTGCGCCAGGTCGGGCGGCGCGATGCCGCCCTTCTCGATCAGGCGGGTGCAGGCGGGCTCGGCATCGTCATTGGTCAGGAAGTCGGCGCAGGTCTTCCAGTCGGGGGTGTCGCGCGGCGCGGCCTGGATCGGGGGCACCACCAATCCGAGCGCTGCCGCGAGCAGCGACGCCCGAAAGATCGCGCGGTTGGACAACAAGCCCCTCACGTCATGGCCGCCTTCCTGTTGCAGGCTTGACGTTAGGCGACTGGGCGCGCAGGTCAATGCGCCAGAGGTCGATTGTACGAGGGCACCGCATCATGCAGCTGCGTTTCATCGGGTGTGGCGATGCGTTCGGCAGCGGCGGGCGCTTCAATACCTGCTTCCAGGTGATGTCGCCGTCGGCCACGGTGCTGATCGACTGCGGCGCGTCGTCGATGGTGGCGCTGCGCAAGTGGGGCGTCGATCCCAACACCATCGATGCCGTCTTCATCACGCACCTGCACGGCGATCATTTCGGCGGCCTGCCGTTCCTGATCCTCGACGCCCAGCTCGTCAGCCGGCGCACCCGGCCGCTCACCATCGCCGGTCCGCCGGGCCTGCGCGCGCGGCTGGCGCAGGCGATGGAGGTGTTCTTTCCCGGCTCGTCGGGCATCGCGCAGAAATTCACCCTCGACGTGGTCGAACTGGCGCCTGACGCGGCCGCGACGGTCGGGGTGGTGTCGGTGCTGCCGATGCAGGTCAAGCATCCCTGCGATGCGCCGCCCCTGGCGCTGCGGCTCACGATCGACGGCCGCAGCGTCGCCTATACCGGTGACACCGAATGGACCGAGGCGCTGGTCCCGGTGGCGCAGGACGTCGACCTGTTCATCGCCGAGGCCTACTTCCATGACCGCAAGGTCCGCTTCCACCTCGACCTTGACACGGTGCTGGCGCACATGGACGTGCTGCGGCCCCGGCGGATGATCCTCACCCATATGAGCCCCGACATGCTGGGCCGCGATCTCGCCGGCCGCTTCGAGGTCGCCGAGGACGGGATGGTCGTCGAGGTGTGACCAATGCGGGCAGGGGTGCCTATGGGTCCAGAGAGGTGGCTTCCGCGCCTCGGAATGGCGGCTCGCCGTCATTGATGGCGCCGGCAGCGCGCGATACCGTGGCGGCCAGGCAAGGCATGCCAGCCTGACGAGGACCGCTCATGCATATGAACTTCACCGAGGCCGATATCGCGTTCCAGACCGAGGTGCGCGACTGGCTGAAGGAGAACCTGACACCCGAGATCGTCGCCGAGGCCAAGGTGGCGCGCAACGCCTTCATGAGCCGCGAGCGGCTGCTGGACTGGCAGAAGCGGCTGGCCAGGAAGGGCTGGCTGTGCACCAACTGGCCGAAGGAATATGGCGGCCCCGGCTGGACGCCGACGCAGAAATACATCTTCGAGATGGAGATGGCGCGGGTGGGCGCGCCGGGCACGTCGCCGTTCGGGCCGCGCATGTGCGCGCCGGTGATCATGAAGTACGGCAACCAGGCGCAGAAGGACAAGCACCTGCCGCCGATGCTCAATTCAGACCTGATCTGGTGCCAGGGCTACTCCGAGCCGGGCTCGGGCTCGGACCTCGCCTCGCTCAAGACCCGGGCCGTGCGCGAGGGCGATTTCTACATCGTCAACGGCACCAAGATCTGGACCACGACGGCGCATATCGCTGACTGGATCTTCTGCCTGGTGCGCACATCCAGCGGCGGCAAGCCGCAGGACGGCATCTCGTTCTTGCTGATCGACATGACGACGCCGGGCATCAAGGTCGAGCCGATCATCACGTCGGACGGCAACCGCGCCGGCACGCACGAGGTCAACCAGGTGTTCTTCACCGACGTGAAGGTGCCGGTCGAGAACCGGGTCGGCGAGGAGAACGTGGCCTGGACCTACGCCAAGTACCTGCTGGAGTTCGAGCGCGGCGGCAGCGCCTACAGCCCGCGCCTGCGCAGCTCCTTCGAGCGGCTCAAGCGCCTGGTCGACGCCACCGCCGACGGCGACAAGACCCTGATGCGCGACAACGCCTGGAAGGAGAAGCTGGCGCGCACCGACATCGAGATCGCCAGCCTGGAGATGTTCGAGCTGGAGTTCTACTCGCGGCTGGCCAGCGGCCAGAATCCCGGGCCGTGGTCGTCGATGATCAAGCTGCGCGGCACCGAGATGATGCAGCAGGTCCAGGAGTACGCGGTCGAGGCGGCGGCCCATTATGCCATGCCGTTCCCCGTGCAGCGCGTGCCCGGCGCCAATGACGAGCCGATCGGCCCGGAGGGCTCGGACGTGCTGGCGCCGCGCTACTTCAACGGCCGCAAGATGACGATCTATGGCGGCTCCTCGGAAGTGCAGCGCGGCATCATGGCCAAGGCGATCCTGGGGCTGTGACGAAAATCCTCCCCACGCCTTGGCGTGGGGAGGGAAGAGGGAGGCCCGGATGATCACGCTCTACGATCTGGAGTTCGCCGACGGCGCGCGGCCAAGCCCGTTCTGCTGGCGTACGAAGTTCGCGCTGGCGCACAAGGGCCTGGCCTGGCAGGAGGTGCCGATCGGCTTCGGCGAGAAGGACAAGATCGCCTTCTCCGGCCAGAAGCTGGTGCCGGTGATCGTCGACCATGCCCACGACGACAAGCCGGTGCACGACAGCGGCCGGATCGCGGCCTACCTGGAGCAGACCTATCCCGACAAGCCGCTGCTCGGCGCCGACCCGGCCTTTGCGCGCTTCGTCAGCAACTGGACCAATTCAGTGCTGCATGCCGGCCTGTTCTCGCTGATCGTCGGCGACATGCATGCGCGGGTGCGGCCGCAGGATAGCGACTATTTCCGCCAGAGCCGGGCCAAGTGGCTGGGCACCGAGGATCTCGCCGGCTTCCAGGCGGCGGCGCGCGCGAGCCGGCTGGCGGCGTTCCGCCAGAGCCTGGAGCCGCTGCGCCTGCAGCTCCGGGCAGGGCCGTACCTGAGCGGCGAAGCCCCGGCCTATCCCGACTACATCGTCGCCAGCGCCTTCCTGTGGGCCCGCACGGCCTCGGTGTTCGCGCTGCTCGACGACGCCGATCCCATCGTCGCCTGGCGCGAGCGCATGCTCGACCTCTACGGCTTCCGGGACCGGCAGAAAGCGGCGGCGTAAGCCCCGATCCGGACCATACGAGCGCGGTCGAGCCGTCATCCCGAGCGCAGCGAGGGATCTCCCGCGGAAGACGCACGGTGCGCCATTCGCGGGAGATCCCTCGCTGCGCTCGGGATGACGGGCGCGCGCAATGACCCGGATCAGGCCGTGCCACGTCGTCGCCGTGGTCCGGCGGGGCGCGCGCAGACGCGCAGTCCGTCGCGGACCCGGCCCAGCACCTCGGCGTCGCCGCGAGTCGAATAGACGGCATAGACCGAGTGCGAGAACTCGGGCGCGCGCCGCACGCGCTGCAGGCGGCCGTCGGCCAGGTGCTGGCGCACGGCGCTGGCCCGGAAGTAGCCGGCGCCGCCGACCGTCAGCAGGTAGGCCAGCGCCAGCGGTCCCAGCGTGATCGAGACCGGCGGATTGGCGAGCTCCGGATAGGCCGCGCGATGGCTGGCCATGAAGGCCGAGCCCCAGTCGACCAGCACGTAGTCGTCCGTCCGCCAGGTGCCGTCGGCCGCCGTGGTGACCATGACCAGCGTCTCCTCGACGAGCAGCTCGACCACGAGGTCCGAGCGTGTCGGCGGACTGTGCAGCACGGCGAGGTCGAGGGACCCTTCCTGGACGCGGTCGAGCAGCCGGCCCGGCGCGTCGACCTCGGTGCGCAGCGCGATGTCGGCGCAGTGGCGGCGCATCCACACCAGCCAGTCGGCCAGCAGGGGATCCCACAGGCTGAGCTCGCCGCCGACGCTCACGACCTCGGCGCGTCCGGCGGGCAGCGCCACCTGCTGGCGCGCCCGCTCCCAGACCTGCACCAGCGCGGTGGCGTGCCGCACGAAGCGGTCGCCGGCTGCCGTCAGCCGAGCGCCGGCCCGGTTGCGCACGAAAAGGCGCCGGCCGAGCTGCTGCTCGAGCACGCGGACGCGGGCGCTGACCGCCGTCTGCGTCAGATGCAGGCGGTCGGCGGCGGTGACGAAGCTGCCGCTGGCGACGACCTCGAGGAAGGTGCGCGCAAGGCCGATATCCATGATTCTCTTATAGCAAAACCATTGCTGTCAAACAGCAATAGCATTCGCTTGTCTGCAGTGTCGTCGAGCACCAGCTTCAGTACATGACGACAGGCAGGACGACCATGACGGAGCTTCCGGGACCGGGACTGAGCGCAGAGCAGTGGCAGCAGATCAAGGCGCTGGTGCAGGCGCTGAGCCCGTCGCAGACCTTCTGGGTCAGCGGCCATTTCACGGGCGTCGACAAGGCGGCGCAGTGGATCGCGGCCCAGATGGCCCTGGCGGTGGCGCCGGCATCCGCATCGGCGCCACGACGTCCGCTCACGATCCTGGTCGGCTGCGAGGCGGGCGCCAGCGCCGGTATCGTCGCTGCCCTGGCCAGGGCGGCGGCCGCGGCCGGGCTTGCCGCCGAGGTGATCGACATGGCCGACTACGCGCTGCCGCGGCTGCGCGATGAGCAGGACATCCTGGTTGTCACCAGCACCAGCGACGCCGATCCGCCGACGCCGGCGGCGCCGTTCTTCGCCTTCGCGGCGGCTCGCCGGGCACCCCGGCTGCCGGGGGTGCGCTATGCCGTCTTCGCGCTCGGCGCGGCCGGGGACGAGCGCTACCGCGAAGCGGGACCATGGCTTGACCGGCGCCTCGAGGAGCTGGGCGCGACGCGCCTGCTGCCATGCGTCGATTGCGACCTCGGCGAGGTGGCCGCGTCCGGTGCGGCGAGCCGCCGCGAGCCGGGGCCGCGGCGCTGCACGCCCTGGTCACCGCCGCGCCGCTGCCGGACCGGCAATGGTCACCGCCGGACCTGAGGCGGCCGGCCATCGCATGTCGTCATCCGTCATTCCGAGCCTTTGTGATCTTCCCCCTCCGGGGCAGGGCGATCGCATATGGCGCGACGCCGCGCTGGTGCCCTTTCCGTCATCCCGAGCGCAGCGAGGGATCTCCCGCGGATAGCGCACCGTGCGTCTTGCCGCAGGAGATCCCTCGCTGCGCTCGGGATGACACGTCACTCGCATGTGATGGTCCTGCCTATGACGGCCTTTACGCCGTCACGGCATGGCGTGGAACTCGACGAACATCCGCATCGGCCCGAGCGGCTCGACGTCGTGCGGCTGCTCGGGCTGCACCACGCCGGGCTTGCCGGGCTCCAGGATCTCCTCGTGCGCCGGATCGTGGATGCGGCAGCGCAGCCTTCCTTCGATGACGTGGATCAATGCCCAGACGCCGGGCTTGGTGCGGTGCTCGCGCCGCAAGCCGGCCGGCAGGCTGTCCTGGTCGAAGACCGGCGTGCGCTTGTAGGCGACGAGGCCGTGGGGAAGCTGTGCCATCAGTGGCCTCGCGTGACCGTGGGCAGCTCCTCGAAGGTGTGGAACGGCGGCGGCGAGGACACCGTCCACTCCAGCGTCGTTGCGCCGTCGCCCCAGTAGTTGGCGCCGACGCGGCGGCCGGCGGTGATGGTGTAGAGCGCGACGCCCACGAACCACAGGGTCGAGGCGAAGGTGATGAAGGCGCCGATCGACGACATCTCGTTCCAGAGGTGGAAGGCGTCGGGGTAGTCGGGGTAGTGGCGCGGCATGCCGGCCAGGCCCGAGAAGTGCATCGGGAAGAAGGTGATGTTGACGCCCAGGAACGTCGTCCAGAAATGCACCTTGCCCGCCCATTCCGGGTACTGGCGGCCGCTCATCTTGCCGATCCAGTAGTAGAAGCCGGCGAAGATGCCGAACACCGCGCCCAGCGACAGCACGTAATGGAAGTGGGCGATGACGTAGTAGGTGTTGTGCAGCGCGATATCGACGCCGGCATTGGCCAGCACCACGCCGGTGACGCCGCCGATGGTGAACATGAAGATCAGCCCCAGCACGAACAGCATCGGCGTCGGGAACCGGATCGAGCCGCCCCACATGGTGGCGATCCAGCTGAAGATCTTCACGCCCGTGGGCACCGCGATGACCATGCTCGCGGCCATGAAATAGGCGCGCGTGTCGACGTCCATGCCGACGGTGAACATGTGGTGCGCCCACACGACGAAGCCGATGATGCCGATCGCGACCACCGCATAGGCCATGCCGAGATAGCCGAAGATCGGCTTGCGCGAGAAGGTCGACACGACATGACTCACGATCCCGAACGCGGGCAGGATCATGATGTAGACCTCGGGGTGGCCGAAGAACCAGAACAGGTGCAGGTACAGCGTCGGGTCGCCGCCGCCGGCCGGATTGAAGAAGGTGGTGCCGAAGTTGCGGTCGGTCAGCAGCATGGTGATGGCGCCGGCCAGCACCGGCAGCGACATCAGCAGCATGAAGGCGGTCACCAGCATCGCCCAGGCCATCAGCGGCATGCGGTGCAGGGTCATGCCCGGCGCCCGCATGTTGAAGATGGTGGCGATGAAGTTTGCCGCGCCCAGGATCGAGCCGGCGCCCGCCAGATGCAGCGAGAAGATCACGAAATCCACCGACGGACCGGGATGACCCGAGGCGCTCAGCGGCGGATAGATGGTCCAGCCGGTGCCGGAGCCCTCGCCGAAGAGCAGCGAGCAGCACAGCATCACGAAGCCCGCCACCAGCAGCCAGAACGAGATGTTGTTCATGCGCGGGAAGGCCATGTCGGGCGCCCCGATCATGATCGGCACGAACCAGTTGCCGAAGCCGCCGATCAGCGCCGGCATCAGCACGAAGAACACCATGACCAGGCCGTGCGCGGTCACGATGGTGTTCCACAGGTGGCCGTTGGGCTGGCCGTCGGCGCCGAGCATGTACTGCACGCCCGGCTCGAGCAGCTCCAGGCGCATGTAGACCGAGAGCGCGGCGCCGAACAGGCCGGCGCAGGCCGAGAAGACCAGGTAGAGCGTGCCGATGTCCTTGTGGTTGGTGGACAGGAACCAGCGGCGGAAGAAGGTCGGCTGGTGGTCGTGGACGCTGTCGGCAACCGACGTTGCAGCGGTCATGGCAAGCCCTCCCTAGCTGTTGGCGGCGCGCGCAGGATCATCGCGCCGGTAGCGTTGTCCCTTGGCGAGCAGCACGCCGCGGCCGCAGGCGATGCCCAGCTCCAGGCTCTCCGCGATCCGCCGTGCCCGCTCGATGAAGTGCGCCGCCGCCTGCGGCGGGCAGATCTCGTTCGCCGTGGCCTCGAACAGCGCCAGCCAGCGGTCGAAATGCTGTGCGTCGACAGGCAGCGGCAGGTGCGCCTGCATCGGCTGGCCGTGGTAGCGGCCGCTCATCAGCGCCACCGACGACCAGAACGCGCACATCTTCTGCAGGTGCGGCTCCCAGTCTGCGATGCGGGCCGCGAAGACGGGGCCGAGCAGGGCGTCCTGCCGCACGCGGTCGTAGAAGCGCCGCACCAGCTGGTCGATCATCGCCTCGTCGATGCCGGTTTCGGCCCGGATGCGGTCGGTGATCTCGGCGCGGCGTTGCATGCCAGGGGCTATGGGCAGCGTCATGGCTGGCCTTTAATAGGTATCTGATATGACTATTTTAACGCATAAAGGGGTAAATCAAATACCCATTTAAGCCTGTGCTGTTCCGTCGCTGGCAGCAGCAGGGGCCGGTCGCTCTGGACTAGGCCGCCGGCGTCTCGGCCAGCAGGCGGCGCATGCGCTGGAGCGCGCGGGGATGGCTGATCAGGTCGGCCAGGGAATAGCGGTCGAGCACCGCCAGGAAAGCGCGCAGCGCCTCGTCCAGGGGACCGCGCAGGCCGCAGGCGGACGTGATGACGCACATATTGCGCGCCGCGTCGAAGCACTCGACCAGATCGAAGCTGTCCTCGGTCGCGCGCACGACGGCGCCAAGGTTGATCGCTTCGGCCTGGCGCGCCAGCCGCAGCCCGCCGCCGCGACCGCGCTGGCTCTCGACGAAGCCCGCCTGCACCAGGGTCTGCGTCACCTTCGTGAGGTGGTTGCGCGAGATGTCGTAGCGGCGCGCAACCTCCTCGACCGTGTGGAGGTCGTCCGGCTCCATCGCCAGCATCATCAGCAGGCGCAGGGCGTAATCGGT
The DNA here is from genome assembly GCF_008039615.1 of Vineibacter terrae. Taxonomy (GTDB): domain Bacteria; phylum Pseudomonadota; class Alphaproteobacteria; order Reyranellales; family Reyranellaceae; genus Vineibacter; species Vineibacter terrae. Next base: position 153,014 of record NZ_VDUZ01000010.1, read on the forward strand.
GTGCAAGGTCAGGCGCATCGTCGGCGGGCGCGGGGTAGGAACGTTAAGGCGTGCTGGCCATACCTATTTTACAATGGATATCACGTCCGCGCATGACCGGAAAGAGGCGCGGCTACGGCCGCAGCACGACGCGGCCCACCACCTTGCCGCCGCGCAGCTCCTCCAGCACGTCGTTGGCGGCCTCGAGCGGCCGCGTGGCGTAGGGCATCGGGCCGATCTTGCCGGCGCGCACCAGCGCCATCAGCTCGTGGAACTCGGGCAGATCGCCGACATAGGAGCCCTCGATCGCCGCCATCTTGAACGGCATGGCGATCGGCGCGAACGGCGCGTCGCCGCCGAACAGGCCGACGATCACGATCTTGCCGCCGCGGCGCAGGGCGTCGAAGCCGAAGCGGAAGGAGGCGGCCGCGCCCACGAAATCCACGGCGCTGCAGACGCCGCCGCCGGTCTGCTGCTGCAGCCTGGCCAGCGCGCCCTCGGCCCGGGTGTTGACCACGTCGTGGGCGCCGTGCTCCTTGGCCGTCTGCAGCTTCTTGTCGTCGATATCCGCGACGATGATCTCGCCGTCGAAGATCGCCTTGGCGACCTCCAGCCCGGCCATCCCGACGCCGCCGGCGCCGACCAGCAGCAGCCGCTTGCGGTTCTTCACCGTCTCGGTCTTGCGGATGGCGGAATACGCGGTCAGCCCCGAGCAGGCATAGGTGCAGGCGAGCTCGATCGGCGTGTTGCCATGGTCGACCAGGTATTTCGGATGCGGCACCACGACATGCGTGGCATAGCCGCCGTCGCGGCGCGTGCCCAGCGTGCGCGGCGCGGCGCACAGCAGCTCGTCGCCGGCCTGGCAGGCGGCGCACTGGCCGCAGCCGATCCACGGGAACACCACGAAGCGCTGGCCGACGCGCACGTCCTTGGCGTCCGGCCCGACCGCCACGACCTCGCCCGCGATCTCGTGGCCCAGCGTGTGCGGCAGCGTCATGCCGCGGTTGGTGACCTCCAGCTTCTGGCCGCCGCCGAGATCGAAGAAGCCTTCCCACAGATGCAGGTCGGAATGGCAGACGCCGCTCGACAGGATGCGCACGATGACCTCGCTGCCCGAAGGCGCCGGGTCGGCATAGGTGTTCAGCTGCAGCGGCTTGCCGAACTCGACGATTTGCATGGCGCGCATGGTGTTTCCTCCGTAGCATTGCGGGCGATTGTGAAAGTGCATCCTAGTCGGAGGTGGGCGTGTCGGGAAAGGTCGGCGACGAGGCAGCGAAGTTCGATCCGCGAAACCATAGCTTCGGCCCCTCGCACTATTTCGAGGACCTCAAGGTTGGTCAGCGCTTCTACGTCAATTCGCGCACCCAGACGGACGCGCTGTTCGCCGCCTTCCAGCTGGCCAGTGGCGACAACCACCCGATCCACTACGATCGCGTCTACTGCCAGGCGCGCGGCCATCGCGACATGCTGGCGCACGGCCTGCAGGTCACCATCCAGGCCGCGGCCGGTGCCGGCATCTTCCCGCATGTCGTGGGCGATTCGCTGATCGGCTTCATCGAGCAGTCGTCGCGCCTCCTCAGGCCGGTCTATGTCGGCGACACGCTCTTTCCCATGCTCGAGATCAGCGAGCTGCGCCCCGGCCGCACCACCGGGGTCGTGGTCGTCAAGATCACGATCCACAACCAGGACGGCACGCTGGTGATGGACGGCGAGCACAAATATCTCGTCAAGAAGCGGCCGCAGGCGTGAAGGCGCTCCCGGCCAGCTTCGGCCCGGTCGTATAACGGAGGACGCGACGCCATGGGTTTGCTGGACGGCAAGGTTGCCTGGATCACGGGCGCCGGCACCGGAATCGGCCGGGCCGGCGCCATCGCCCTGGCGCGCGAAGGCGCCCACGTGATGCTGTCGGGCCGCACGCGCCAGACGCTGGACGAGACGGCGCGCCTGGCGGGCGACGCCGGCGGAAGCGGCACGGCGGCGCTGCTCGACGTCGCCGACAAGCACGCCGTCAGGCGCGTGGCCGACGCGATCCTGGCGGCGCATGGGCGCATCGACATCCTGGTCAACAGCGCCGGCATCAACCTGCGCGAGCGCACCTGGGGGCAGGTGACGCCCGAAGGCTGGGACGACATCGTGCGCATCAACCTCGACGGCACGTTCTACTGCTGCCATGCCGTGCTGCCGTCGATGCGCGCGCGCAAGGACGGCGTCGTGATCAACGTCTCGAGCTGGTTCGGCAAGTACATCACCGGCCTGGCCGGGCCCGGCTACACGGCGTCCAAGTTCGGAGTCGCGGCGCTCACCGAGACGATCAACGTCGAGGACGGCATCAACGGCATCCGCGCCTGCGTCATCTGCCCCGGCGAGGCGGCGACGCCGATCATGGAGCGCCGCCCGGTCAAGCCGCCGCCGCACGAGCTGGCGCGCATGATGCAGGAGGAGGATCTCGGGCGCGCCATCCTGTTCGTCGCCACCCTGCCGGCGCGCGTCTGCGTCAACGAGATCATCATCAGCCCGACGCATAACCGGTTCTATGTCGGCGGCCTTGAAGCGGCCGCGCCGACCCCGTCATCCTGAGACCGATCCTGAAGGAGGGACCATGCTAGGTATCATCGCGACCTTGACCATCAAGCCGGGCACCAACGCGGCGTTCGAGGAGACCATGGGCAAGCTCGCCGCCGCCGTGCGCGCCGGCGAGCCGGGCAACAAGCTCTACGCGCTGCACAAGACCGACGATGCCAACGTCTATGTCATGCTGGAGCGCTATGACGACCAGGCGGCGCTCGACGCGCATCGTGCCTCGCCGCACTTCAAGGACCTGGGCCGCAAGCTGGGCGACTACCTGGCGGCGCGGCCGCAGGTGCAGGTGATGCAGGAAGTCTGACCGGCCGGCTGGCCGACCGGCCAGCAAGGAGGCGGGCATGGATGGCATCGTCCGTCGCAGCATCGAGCCGGGCGCGCCGCCCGGCACGCTGGCCGGCCGGGCGCCGGTGGGCGAGGAGGCGCTGCACTTCACCCTGGTCGAGTACGCCGCCGACGCCGTCGAGGTCGAGGAGGCGGCCACCGTCGAGCGGTGCAAGTTCCACCTGGCGACGCCGGAGAAGACCTGGATCGATGTCGCCGGCCGCGCCAGCGCCCAGATGCTGAACGCGCTGGGCGATGCCTTCCACCTGCACCCGCTGGCGCTGGAGGACGTGTTCCACTCGCACCAGCGGCCCAAGCTCGACATCTATGAGCAGCAGGGCTTCATCGTCCTGAACGACCCGGTCTATGTCGACGGCGAGATCAAGCCGCGCCAGGTGTCGATCTTCTTCGGCGAGAACTACGTGATCAGCTTCCACGACGCCGACGAGGACATCTTCCGGCCGGTGCGCGAGCGCGTGCTGCGCACCGGCTCGCGCCTGCGGCGCAAGGGCATCGACTATCTCGTCTATGCCCTGGTCGACCTGGTCGTCGACCGCAAGTTCCCGGTGATCGAGAAGGTCAGCGCGCAGCTGGAGTCGCTGGAGGACGAGGCTCTCGACCGCCCGACCTCGGCGACGCTCAAGCGCATCCACGAGGCGCGCCGCGCGCTCATGGCGTTCCATCGCATCCAGTGGGCCGAGCGCGAGACGGTGCTGTCGCTGATGCGGCCGGAGGTGCCGTTCGTCATCAAGGAGACGCGCACCTACATGCGCGACTGCTTCGACCATACCGTCGCGGTGATGGAGCTGATCGAGAGCTACCGCGACATGGCCAACGGCCTGATGGAAGTCTATCTGATGGACACGTCCAACCGCATGAACGAGGTGATGAAGACGCTGGCGATCATCACCGCCTTCTTCATGCCGTTGTCGTTCCTGACCGGCATCTACGGCATGAACTTCGAGACCGAGACCGGCAACATGCCGGAGCTGAAATGGCCGTTCGGCTACGTCTACTTCTGGTGCATGGTGGCGGTCATCGTCATCGGCCTGTTCCTGTGGATGAAGCGCAAGCGGTGGTTTTGAATTTCCTTCCCCACGCGAAGCGTGGGGAAGGTGGCCGATTCGGCACTTCGACGCTTTGCGTCGAAGTGCCTGAGCCGGATGGGGAGCCGACGTGGTGCTGATTGCCGAGACCACGTCGGCTCCCCTCCGCCCCTTCGGGGCACCTCCCCAACTTCGTTGGGGAGGAAGACAACGACATACAGGAGAAACCTGAGATGGATGCGCCGACCTACCGCCTGTTCGGCTCGGAGCTGTCACCGTATTCGGTGAAGGTGCGCTCGTATCTGCGCTTCAAGGGCATCGAGCATCAATGGCTGCCGCGCGGGCCGGCCACCGCGGCCGAGTTCCAGAAGCATGCCAAGCTGCCACTGATCCCGCTGCTGGTGACGCCCGACGGCCAGGGGCTGCAGGATTCGACGCCGATCATCGAGCGGCTGGAAGCGGCGCAGCCCGAGCCGTCGATCCATCCCGACGACCCGGCGCTGCGCTTCCTGTCGGAGCTGCTGGAAGAATACGCCGACGAGTGGGCCAACAAGCCGATGTTCCACTATCGCTGGTCCTACGAAGCGGACTGCAAGTCGGCGGCCGGGCGCATCGCGGCCCAGGTCGCGGGCGAGGGCGCCGCGCCGGAGCAGGTGGCCAAGGCCGCCGAGGCGGTGGCGCAGCGCATGGTGCCGCGCCTGTCGTTCGTGGGCTCGCATGCCGGCACGCGCGAGACCATCGAGGGCTCGCTGCGCCGCGTGCTGGACACGCTGGAGATCCAGCTCGGCACCCGCAAGTACCTGTTCGGCGACCGCCCGTCGCTGGCTGATTTCGGCCTCTGGGGCCAGCTCTACGAATGCTGGACCGACCCGACGCCGGGCAAGCTGATCAACGAGCTCTACCCCACCACCTGGCGCTGGATCGAGCGCATGCTGGACCCCAAGGTCGAAGGCGGCTGGGATCCCTGGAAGTCCGTGCACTGGGGCATCGAGCGGCTGCTGGAGGCCGAGGTCGCCGGCCTGTTCCTGCCCTGGTCGGCCGCCAACGCAGCCGCCGTGGCCAAGGGCGACGCCGAGTTCACGGTCGCGCTCGAAGGCAAGCCGTTCACCCAGCAGGCGCAGAAATACCATGCCCGCTCGCTGGCCGAGATCCGCCGCAAATACGTCGCCGCCAAGGATGCGCCCGGCCTCGACACGATCCTGTCGGCCACCGGCTGCAAGAAGTGGCTGGCGGGGTAGGGACCGCGCGCCAGCTCCACCCGTCATCCCGACACGCCCGTCCCCAACCCACCCGTCATCCCGAGCGCCAGCGAGGGATCTCCCGCGAATAGCGCAGTGTGCGTCTTCCCGCACGAGATCCTCGCTGCGCTCGGGATGACGGTGGCCATGCCGATAGCCGACACACGAACCAAGCCGCCATGCCGCGTGCCACCTATGTCTACATTCTGACCAACAAGAACCGCAACGTGATGTATGTCGGCGTCACGAGCGAGCTTGAGCGGCGGATCATGCAGCATCGTTCCAAGGCGCTCGATGGCTTCACGGCGAGATACAACGTCGATCGTTTGGTCTATGTCGAGGAGCACCCATCGCCGAGCGACGCCATTGCACGCGAGAAGCAGCTCAAGGGCTGGAGCCGCAGCAAGAAAAACGTCCTCGTAGGCGCGGCAAATCCCGAATGGAAAGACCTGAGCGCGAACTGGTGGGCCGAAGGAGACTGCCGAGACGAGGGGGGCTCCTCTCACGGGAGATCCCTCGCTGGCGCTCGGGATGACGGGTAAACGATAACCGTCATTCCGAGCGCAGATCTCCGCAGCCGCCGTCGTCACGGCGGCATCAGGGCGGCGATCTCGGCCAGGGTGGGCGAGCGGCGCGCCGGGTGCTGGATCTTGTCGGCGCTCTGAAGGGCTTCGGCGAAGGCGCGCGTCTGGGCCTGCTTCAGCGCGATCTCGGCCGACAGGTTGTCGAACGTGATCTCGTCGGCCAGGAACGAGACCTGGCGCGCCTCGTCGAAGCGTTCCGCCGCGATCAGCCGGCGCGCCAGCACGGCGCGCGCCTCGCCGATGGTCCACGAGCCGGCCAGGAGCTGGTCGATCAGCTTCTCGGCCGCGACCTTGCCGCCGCCCAGCCAGTGCGCCGCGGCCAGCTCGCCCACCGCCGCCGCCAGGGCGCGCGAGGGCGTCTGTCCGATATGCGCCTCCAGGGTCAGGCGCGCGCCCGGCAGGACGCCCAGCACCACCTCGGCGCGGGCCAGCGCCGCCCAGACCTCATCCTCGTTGCCGCGGCCGTCGAAGCCGGTGGCGAAGCTGCGCGCCTCGACCAGCAGCGCGGCGTCGCGCGTCGCCGCCGCGATCGCGGCCAGCGCCTGGGCGCGGTGGTAGCTGACGGCGGTGGTGCGCGCCACCCGCACGGCCTGCTCGACCTGTCCCAGCTCGGCATAGGCCAGCGCCAGCCCGGGGCGCAGCGCGCTCTGCTCGTAGCCGTCGTCGAGCCCGCGCACCAGGGCCAGCGCCCGGTCGAGATAGGCCGGATCGCGAGTCGCCTGGGCCAGCCGTGTGAGCGTCCGCAGCCGCGCCTCGGTCGACGTCAGGCGCTCCGCCGTCGCGACGGCGTCGTCGGGCCGGCCGGCGCGCGCCAGGGCGAGCGCGATCTCCTCGGCCGCGAAGCCGCCGGCATCGCCGTCGTCCAGGGTCCGGGCGGCGTCGTCGGCGAAGCCGGCCTTGGCCTGGGCGGCGGCCACCCAGCGCAGGGCGGAGCGTCGCGCATCGGCGATCTGGTTGGCCTCCGCCGACCGCTTCGCCTCGTCGAACAGCGCCCGGTCCTTCCTGGCGGCCGCGATCTCGCTCAGGCGCAGGTAGAGCAGGCTGTCCCATTCCGCGAACTGCGGATCGCGGCCCGGCGGCGCGTCGTCGCGCATGCGCCCGATCGCCTCGGCGAAGACGCAGTCCCGGGTCGGCGCCGCGCGGCAGGCCTGCCACCCCGTGTCCGGCGGCGCTGCCGCTGCCGGCGCCGCGATCGCCGCCGCCATCAGCCAGATCGACCATCGCCCCCGGATCATCACACCCCCTGCTGCTGGCGGGGCGATCGCAAATGCAGCCGTTTATCCCTCGCCCCGCAGCAGCGGGGAGAGGATATGCGATTGCCCTGCGGTCGCTTAGGGACGCAGCTTAGCGCGAACCGGCCGGGGCGTCGTGCCGAGTCTGCCGCCGCGCCGCCGCTACACCGGCGGCCCCATGCGGTGCAGTCGGTCGTATTCGTCGGTGGCCAGCGATGCGGTGTGCTCGTCGCTGTCGGGGCCATAGCCGACATCCCAGCAGCTGAAGCGGCCGGTCGTGGCGTCATAGCCGGTCAGCAGCACCCAGTGGTTGTCGTGGCCGGTCGTCTCCGGGTCGAGATGCGCGATCACGAGGTTCTTCTTGGCGATCCATTTGCACACCTTGTCGGGGCTGAAGTCGCGCAGATAGGCAGCCCCCGCGGCGTCTTCCTGGTAGCGGCCCCAGTACAGGAACCGGTTGCCGTAGATCTTGGACAGCAGGGCATGCACACGGCCCGGATCGAGGTCGAGCGAGCCCGGCGAGAAGCCCTGGCCGTCATTGGCCGTCAGCCAGGCGTTGAGCAGGCCGGGGTTCATCTCGCCGTCGAGGCTGATGAGCTTCAGCGTCGGGTTGGCTGGAATACCGTTCGGTACGTCGCCGTTGATCTGGTAATCGAGGACGGCCTTCACCGCGGCGCGGGTCGCGGCGTCGCTCGGCAGATGGACGTTATGCCACTTCAGGCCCGAGGCGACGCACGACAGCAGGCAGCCGGCGTTCTGCAGCGTCTTGCGGCTGTTGTTGAGCCGCATCTTTCCCCACGGCGCGACGGCCTGGTAGAAGCCGGCAGTGAAGTCGGTGACCACCGACGCAGCGGGTTGCGGCGCGGCGGTGCCGCCACCGGCGGCCAGCGCCGCCAGCCGCTTGTGCGTCGTGCCCTCGACCCAGATCTGGCCGTCGAAGGTCGACCAGCCCGGGAACTGCCGGCGCTGGAAGCGCTCGACGGCGCTGCCGGACGAAACCTCGGCCGCCGTCGTGGTGCCGCCGCCCTGCGGCGCCGGCACCTTGCCCAGCCACAGCGCCACCTTGTCCACGTCGCCGCCGAAGTTGCGGCAGCCGCGCCCGACGCGGCCGGTCAGCTGGAACTCCTTCTGCATCTGCACTCTCCCGTCACCAAGGCGGTCCACGCCATGCGACGCAGGGTAGGCAGGGTGCGGGACTCGCGAAATCCGACGGCCGCAGCCGGACTATCCGAAAATCGCAATCCGGCGGCAGGCGCGTCTGGTATCCTGCGCATCAACGGGGTGGGGGCGATCGGCCATGGCGTCCGCTGACACATCGGTTCTGCAGCACCGGCGCGTCCTGGAAAGCCGGGACCCCGACATGACCGGCAGCTTCATGGCGGCCAAGGAATTCCATCTCGACCTGCCGGCCGGCGCGGCGCGCACGTTCGATTTCGCGACCAGCGCGGTCTACCTGCCCAACAGCTATCTCGGCTACATCCAGTACGGCTCGGCCGCCACCGTGCGGGTGCCCGACGGCCGCGCCCGCGACGACTATTTCATCCACCTGCCGCTGCGCGGCCGCGCCGAGGTGCTGAACCATGCCGGCCGCGTCGTCTGCCGCCGGGACCACGCCGTCATCTCGGCGCCCAGCGGCCATGTGATGCATGCCGAGGCCGGCAGCACGCGCATCACGCTGTCGATCACGGCGGCGGCGATCGCCGGGCAGGCGGCGGCGCTGCTGGGCGAAGCGCCGCGCCAGATGCCGGCCTTCGCGGCCGGGATCGACCTCGCGTCGCCGGCCGGCCGCAGCATCAGCCGCCAGATCAGGCTGGCGATCGCGGATCTCGACGACGGCCCAGGGCCGCCCAGCCCGATCATGGCCGGCGCCTACGAGCAGCTGATCATCACCGGCCTGCTGCTGCACCAGCCCAACAGCTGCAGCGAGGCGCTCGATCGGCGGGCGGCGCAGGCGCCGTCACGCGACGTGCAGCGGGCGGTCGACTACATGCAGGGCCGGCTGAGCCAGCCGATCACGCTGGCCGACATCGTGGCGGCGTCCGGCATCCCCGGCCGTACGCTGCTGCAGCACTTCAAGGACCATCGCGGCACGTCGCCGATGCGCTATCTGCGCCAGGCACGCCTGGCGCGGGTGCGTGAGGCCCTGATGCGCGCCCGCGATGGCGACAGCGTGACCGACATCGCGCTGACCTGGGGCTTCAACCATTTGGGCCGCTTCTCGGTCGAATACCGCGCCCAGTTCGGCGAAAGCCCGTCGCAGACCTTCAAGCGCAGCCGCGCGATGCGGCGCTAATTCCTCCCCAGCTCTGCCCTACGGGATTCACACATCCAGTTTCAGAGAGCTTGGGGCCCGAAAAATAGAACTGTCATCCCGAGCGCCAGCGAGGGATCTCCTGCGAATGGCGCACCGTGCGTCTTCCGCGGGAGATCCCTCGCTGGCGCTCGGGATGACAGTGAAGATGTGTGAATGCCGTAGCAGCTCTGCTGGGGAGGTGCCCCGAAGGGACGGAGGGGAGCCTTGGTGATCGTGGTAGTGGAGACCACGTTGGCTCCCCCTCCGGCCTTCGGCCACCTCTCCCCAGCTCTGCTGGGGAGAGGGAATATCTTACGCGCCGGTGAACGCCTGCATGCCGGTGATGGCGCGGCCCAGGATCAGGGCATGCACGTCGTGGGTGCCTTCGTAGGTGTTGACCGCCTCGAGGTTCATGACGTGGCGGATCACGTGGTACTCGTCGGAGACGCCGTTGCCGCCATGCATGTCGCGCGCGACGCGGGCGATGTCGAGCGCCTTGCCGCAATTGTTGCGCTTGATCAGGGAGATCATCTCGGGCTGCGCCTTGCCCTCGTCCTTGAGGCGGCCGACCCGCAGGCAGGCCTGCAGGCCGAGCGCAATCTCGGTCTGCATGTCGGCCAGCTTCTTCTGGATCAGCTGGTTGGCGGCCAGCGGCCGGCCGAACTGCTTGCGCTCCACGGTGTAGTCGCGCGCCCGCTGCCAGCAGAACTCGGCCGCGCCCATGGCGCCCCAGGCGATGCCGTAGCGTGCGTTGTTGAGGCAGCCGAAGGGGCCGCCCAGCCCGGAGACGCCGGGCAGCAGGTTCTCCTCGGGCACGAAAACGTCGCCCATCATGATGGCGCCGGTGACGGAGGCGCGCAGGCTGAACTTGCCCTCGATCTTGGGCGTCTCGAAGCCCTTCATGCCGCGTTCCAGGATGAAGCCGCGGATGGCGCCGTCATCGTTCTTGGCCCACACCACGGCCACGTCGGCGATCGGCGAGTTGGTGATCCACATCTTCGAGCCGTTGAGCCTGAAGCCGCCGGCCACCTTGGTGGCGCGCGTCTTCATGCCGCCGGGATCGGAGCCGTGGTCGGGCTCGGTCAGACCGAAGCAGCCGACCCATTCGCCCGAGGCCAGCCTGGGCAGGTATTTCTGGCGCTGCTCCTCGGTGCCGTAGGCGTAGATCGGGTGCATCACCAGCGAGGACTGCACGCTCATGGCCGAGCGATAGCCGCTGTCGACCGCCTCGACCTCGCGCGCCACCAGGCCGTAGGTGACGTAGTTGGTGCCGGCGCAGCCGTACTTCTCGGGCAGGGTGCTGCCCAGCATGCCCAGCGCGCCCATCTCGTTCATGATCTCGCGGTGGAACTTCTCGTGCCGGTTGGCCTCGATCACCCGCGTCATCAGCTTGTCCTGGCAGTAGTCGCGCACCGCGTCGCGGATCGAGCGCTCCTCCTCGCTGAGCTGGGCGTCGAGGTAGAAGGGGTCCTGCCAGTCGAACGGCGGGGCGCCTTCCCGGGTGCCTCGGGCGTTGGCGAGCTTGCTGGCGGCGGCGATGGCGGACGACATGGCGTGACCCTTGCTAGGATAAGGCGTCGCGGCCGGCCGTCCCGTGACGATCGCGCCCGCGATGCAGATTCCGCCGGGAGGGTGGCAGTAACGCTTGCCCGCCTTCCGGTGAATCGGCTTATATCCATGGATACCCGGCCCGCCAAGGACCGGCAACGAAAGAACAGGGACGCTGCGCCGGCTCGCCGGTGGCCGGCATCAGGGTATGGAATATTTCCTTCAGCAGCTGATCAACGCGCTTACGCTGGGGGCCATCTACGGCCTCATCGCCATAGGCTACACGATGGTCTACGGCATCATCGGCATGATCAACTTCGCCCACGGCGACATCTTCATGGTGGGCGGCTTCATCGCCCTGATCGGCTTCATGATCTGCTCCCTGCTGGGCATCGGCTGGGCGCCTCTGGCCATCGTGCTGGTGCTGCTGCTGGCGATGGCCTTCACCTCGGTCTATGGCTGGGCCGTCGAGCGGCTGGCCTACCGGCCGCTGCGCGGCTCGTTCCGCCTGGCGCCGCTGATCTCGGCCATCGGCGTGTCGATCGTGCTGCAGAACTTCGTGCAGCTGGCCCAGGGCGCCCGTCCCAAGCCACATGCCTCCGTGATCACCGGCAGCATCAAGCTGCACGAGGCTGACGGCTTCGCGGTCAACCTCAGCTACATCCAGATCGTGATCATGGTCGTGACGGTGGCCCTGATGGCCGGCTTCACGCTGCTGATCAACCGCACGGCGCTGGGCCGCCAGCAGCGCGCCTGCGAGCAGGACATGAAGATGGCGGCGCTGCTGGGCGTCGACGTCAACCGCACCATCTCGTTCACCTTCGTGATGGGGGCGGCGATGGCGGCCGTCGCCGGCATGATGTTCATGATGTACTACGGCGTGGTCGATTTCTTCGTCGGCTTCCTGGCCGGCATCAAGGCGTTCACCGCCGCGGTGCTGGGCGGCATCGGCTCGCTGCCGGGGGCCATGCTGGGCGGCCTGCTGATCGGCCTGATCGAGGTCTTCTGGGCCGGCTACTTCTCCACCGAATACAAGGACGTCGCCGCTTTCTCGGTGCTGGTGCTGGTGCTGATCTTCCGGCCCACCGGCCTGCTTGGAAAGCCCGAGATCGAGAAGGTCTGACCATGGCCGTCGCCACCGCCCGACCTGCCGCCCCGGCCGGCGCCCCCACTGGCGCCACATTCGACTGGCCGGCGGCGGCCTGGGACGCGCTGGTCACGGGGCTGCTGGCCGGCGCGCTGGGCCTGTTCATGGTCGGCTTCCGCACCACCGACTACGGCTCGGCGGGATTGCAGTTCGAGTACCACCTGGTCGACCTGCTGGTCGCCTGCGTGGCCATCTTCCTGGGCCGGCTGGCGCTCACCGCGGCCGCCAATGGCTGGCCGCTGGTGACGTTCGTGATCGGCGCCGCGCTGCTGGCGGCGGCACAGGGGCTGAAGCTGCCGTCGTCGTTCCTGACGGTGGTGATCAGCATGATCGGCGTGGCGCTGATGCTGCGCGCGCTGTGGGTCTGGCTGCGCCGCTCCAGCGGCGGCAGCGCCGCGATCGCCGGCCTGTCGAGCAGCATGGGGCAGGGCACCCAGCGGCTCTATCCCTGGTTCGGCGCCGCGCTGCTGGCGTTCGCGGTGGTCATGCCGTTCCTGCCGTTCGCCGACCAGAAGGTCATGGACCTGGGCATCCTGATCCTGACCTACGTGATGCTGGGCTGGGGGCTGAACATCGTGGTCGGCCTCGCCGGCCTGCTCGACCTGGGCTACGTCGCCTTCTATGCCGTCGGCGCCTACGCCTATGCGCTGCTGTCGACGCAGCACGGCTGGAGCTTCTGGATCTGCCTGCCCGTGGCCGGCATCCTGGCGGCGATGTTCGGCGTGCTGCTGGGCTTCCCGGTGCTGCGCCTGCGCGGCGACTATCTTGCGATCGTGACCCTGGGCTTCGGCGAGATCGTGAAGATCGTGCTGCAGAACTGGGTGGATTTCACCGAAGGACCGGCCGGCATCGGCGGCATTCCCGGCCCCACGGTGCTGGGCCACGTGTTCGCCGAGCAGGCGCCCGAGGGCAAGACGACCTTCCACGAATGGGTGGGCATCGAGTTCTCCGGCAACCACCGCCTGATCTTCCTCTATTTCGTGATCCTGGTCCTGGCGCTGATCACCAACTTCGTGACCATGCGCCTGCGGCGCCTGCCCGTGGGCCGCGCCTGGGAGGCGCTGCGCGAGGACGAGATCGCCTGCCAGGCGCTGGGCATCAACCCCACCAACACCAAGCTGACGGCATTTGCCATCGGCGCGATGTTCGCCGGCTTCGCCGGCTCGTTCTTCGCCGCCAAGCAGCGCTTCATCAGCCCCGAGAGCTTCGTCTTCATCGAGTCGGCGATCATCCTGTCGATCGTGGTGCTGGGCGGCATGGGCAGCCAGTTCGGCGTGGTGCTGGCCGCGATCCTGCTGATCGGCCTGCCGGAATGGTTCCGCGACCTGGGCCAGTACCGCATGCTGGCCTTCGGCCTGGCGATGGTGCTGATCATGGTGTTCAAGCCCAAGGGCCTGGTGTCGCACCGCGACCCGACGGTGCGCCTGCACCCCGCTGGCGCGGGGTGACGCAATGAGAACCGATGACTCCCTCCCCCACGCTGAAGCGTCGGGAGGATTTTTCTGCCAGAGCATGCCCGCATGAACGGGCTGTTGATCCAGGTCGACCACCTGACCATGCGGTTCGGCGGCCTTGTCGCGATCGACGATGTCTCCTTCACGGCGGCGAGCCGGCAGATCACCGCCATCATCGGCCCCAACGGGGCCGGCAAGACGACGGTGTTCAACTGTATCACCGGCTTCTACCGGCCGACCGTCGGGCGCCTGGCGGTGCGCCACGACGGGCGCGAGTACCTGCTGGAGCGCATGGCCGGCTTCGAGATCGCCGCCAAGGCGCGTGTTGCCCGCACCTTCCAGAACATCCGCCTGTTCCCCGGCATGAGCGTGCTGGAGAACCTGCTGGTGGCCCAGCACAACAAGCTGATGCTGGCCTCGGGCTACACGTTCCTGGGCGTGCTGGGCTTGGCGAGCTACCGTACCGCCGAGGCGCAGGCCATCGACAAGGCACGGGGGTGGCTCGATCGCATCGGACTGCTGGCGCATGCCGACCGCCAGGCCGGCGAGCTGCCCTACGGCTACCAGCGGCGGCTGGAGATCGCGCGCGCCATGTGCACGGACCCGCTGCTGCTGTGCCTGGACGAGCCCGCCGCCGGCCTCAACCCGCGCGAATCGGCCGAGCTCAACGACCTGCTGATCTCCATCCGCGATCGCGACGGCATCGGCGTCCTGCTGATCGAGCACGACATGAGCGTCGTGATGACCATATCGGACCACATCGTCGTGCTGGACTACGGCCGCAAGATCGCCGACGGCACGCCGGCTGAGGTGCGCGCCAATCCGGCCGTGATCCGCGCCTATCTCGGCGAGGCGGAAGACAGCACGGAGGCGGGCCATGGCTGAGCCCGCGCTGGTCGAGGTCCGCGGCGTCGCGACCATGCTCGAGGTCCGCGGCATCGAGACCTTCTACGGCGCCATCCAGGCGCTGCACGGCGTCGACCTGGCGGTGCGCCGCGGCGAGATCGTGACCCTGATCGGCGCCAACGGCGCCGGCAAGTCGACCCTGCTGATGACCATCTGCGGCGCGCCCCAGGCGCGCCGCGGCGCCGTGCTGTTCGAAGGCAACGACATCACGCGCCTGCCGACGCACGAGATCATGCGCCGCGGCATCGCCCAGGTTCCGGAAGGGCGGCGCATCTTCGCCCGCATGTCGGTGTTCGAGAACCTGCAGATGGGCGCTGCGTTCGCCGATCCGGCGCATTTCGCCGCCGACCTCGAGCGCGTCTACACCCTGTTCCCGCGCCTGAAGGAGCGGCATCAGCAGCGCGGCGGCACGCTCTCGGGCGGCGAGCAGCAGATGCTGGCGATCGGGCGCGCCTTGATGAGCCGGCCGCGGTTGCTGCTGCTGGACGAGCCGTCGCTGGGGCTGGCGCCGCTGATCGTCAGGCAGATCTTCGAGACCATCCGCGCGATCGCGCGCGACGAGGGGGTCACCATCTTCCTGGTCGAGCAGAACGCCTTCCATGCCTTGCGGCTGGCCGACCGCGGCTACGTGCTGGTCAACGGCCGCGTGAAGATGGCCGGCAGCGGCGCCGAGCTGCTGGCCAACCCCGAGGTGCGCGCCGCCTACCTCGAAGGCGGCGCGCATTAGAAGTAGCCCTCTCCCCGCTCTCGCGGGGCGAGGGGTGGTAACGCAGGAGCAGGGCCATGGAACCGGCACCCATCCTCGGCAATACGCTCGGCACGTTCCTGCTGCTGACGCTCGTGGTGTTTGGCTGGGCGGCGTTCGCCACCGGCAACGGCATCGCCGCGCGCTGGCAGTCGCCATGGTGGGTCGTGATCTATTGCACCCTGCTGGCGGCGGCCGAGCGCTTCATCGACTACGCCCTGGCCGAGGGTGAGCTGCTGTCGCCGGGCGGCTTTCTCGTATCGGCGCTGATCCTGATCGGGCTCGGCCTGGTGGCGTGGCGGCTCACCCAGGCGCGCATGATGATCAGGCAATATCCCTGGCTCTATGAGCCGGCCGGCCCGTTCGGTTGGCGCGAAAAAGCCGGCAGCTGAGCACGCGGCGTCTTGGCGCCGTATCGGGGCCGCGATAGGCTTTCGTCAGTCGCTCCAGTCGGGGCGGGGCGCGGGGCAAGGCCCCCGCATACAGGGCAAGAGGGAGACAATTCATGAAAAGGCTTGCTGTATCGCTCGGCACCGCGACGGCGATCGCGCTGGCGCTGGGAGCGGGCTCGGCATGGGCGCAGATCAAGATCGGTTCGGCCGGTCCGATGACCGGCCAGCTCGCGGCCTTCGGCGAGCAGCTGCGTCGCGGCGCCGAGATGGCCGTGGCCGACATCAATGCCGCCGGCGGCGTCAACGGCCAGCAGCTGCAGCTGCTCGTCGGCGATGACGCCTGCGATCCCAAGCAGGCCACGGCGGTGGCCAACAAGATGGTGTCGGACAAGGTCGTGTTCGTGGCCGGCCATTTCTGCTCGGGCTCGTCGATTCCGGCCTCGAAGATCTACAAGGAAGGCAAGATCCTGCAGATCACGCCGGCATCCACCAACCCCAAGCTGACCGACGACGCGGCGGCCGAGGGCAACACGACGATCTTCCGCACCTGCGGCCGTGACGACGTGCAGGGCGTCACCGTCGGCACCTATCTGCTGAAGCATCACAAGGGCAAGAAGGTCGCGATCCTGCACGACAAGTCGCCCTACGGCAAAGGCGTCGCCGACGAGACCAAGAAGACCATCAACAAGGGTGGCATGAAGGAGGCGATGTACGAGGCCTACACCGACAGCGACAAGGACTTCACCGCCCTCATCAACAAGATGAAGCTGGCCAAGATCGACATCATCGTGCTCGGCGGCTACCACCCCGCCGGCGGCCTGATCATCAAGCAGGCGCGCGAGCAGGGGCTGGGCGCGCAGATGATGGGCTTCGATTCGCTGCAGACGGCGGAGTTCGCGCAGATCGGCGGCGCCGCCACCAACGGCGTGCTGTATTCCTTCCCGCCGGCGGCCGAGAACGATCCCAAGAACGCGGCCCTGGTCCAGAAGTTCAAGGACCAGAAGTACAACCCCGAGGGCTACACGCTGCTGAGCTACGCCGCCATCAAGGTCTGGGCCGAGGCCGCCAACAAGGCCAAGTCGACCGACGCGGCGGCCGTCGCCAAGACGCTGCGCGCCGGCAAGTACGACTCCGTGATCGGCCCCCTGGAGTTCGACGCCAAGGGCGACATCAAGAATCCGGTCTACGACATCTATGTCGTGAAGGACGGCAAGTCGTCCACGGCCCCGAAGTGACCGCCGCCTGACGCTCTGAACCGAACGGCCCGACGATGTCGGGCCGTTCTCATCTCCTCTCCCTGCTGCCGCGGGGCGAGGGTGGGCGGTGGGCCTGGCCTTTTCGCTTTTTTGCTTTGAGATGAGCGGCTTAGGGTACGTATTCTGCGATCGCACCTGCAGTCACGCCAAGTCCTGGTGCGAGATTGGCTTCGGCCGGCGAGATATGGTATCGGTGCGCCGCCTGCCAACAAATGTTGGGTCTTTCAGCCGATGTCGGCGCAAACCATAGCCTTGGCGTCCGACCACGCCGGTTTTGACCTGAAGGAGCACCTGAAGCGCGAGCTGCAGGCTGCCGGTCATGTCATTCTCGATCTGGGAACGTCCTCGACGGATTCGGTCGACTACCCCGATTTCGGCACGGCGCTGGCTGGCGCCATCCGCGACGGCCGGGCGGGGCGGGGTGTTCTCGTCTGCGGCACGGGCATCGGCATCTCGATCGCCGCCAACCGCGAGCCCGCCGTGCGCGCTGCGGTCGTGCATGACGTGACGTCGGCGCGCCTGGCGCGGCAGCACAACGATGCCAACGTGATCGCGCTCGGCGCCCGGCTGGTCGGTCCCGAGGTCGCCAAGGACTGCCTGCGCGCCTTCCTGGAAACGCCTTTCGAGGGCGGCCGCCATGCTGCGCGCGTGGCCAAGCTCTCGTCCCGCTAGCCTGCCGCCCCTCGGAGCGCCCCCATGACTGCCACTGCCGTGCAACCTCCCGTCGTGCCGTCCGGCTTCTTCAGCGCCGCCCTGGCTGATGCCGATCCCGAGCTCAAGCACATCGTGGACGACGAGCTGCAGCGCCAGAAGGACTGGATTGAGCTGATCGCTTCCGAGAACATCGTCTCGCGCGCCGTCCTGGAGGCGCAGGGCTCGGTGCTCACCAACAAATACGCCGAGGGCTATCCCGGCCGGCGCTACTACGGCGGCTGCGAGGAGGTCGACAAGGCCGAGGCGCTGGCCATCGCGCGCGCCTGCAAGCTGTTCGACTGCAGCTTCGCCAATGTGCAGCCGCACTCCGGCGCCCAGGCCAACCAGGCAGTGTTCTTCGCCCTGATGAAGCCGGGCGACACCTTCCTGGGCATGTCCCTGAACGAGGGCGGGCACCTCACGCACGGCTCGCCGGCCAACCAGTCGGGCAAGTGGTTCAAGGTCGTGTCCTACGGCGTGCGGCCCGACACGCATCTGATCGACTATGAGCAGATGGAGCGGCAGGCGCGCGAGCACAAGCCGAAGGTCATCGTCGCCGGCGCCTCGGCCTATTCGCGCCACATCGATTTCGCGCGCTTCCGCAAGATCGCCGACGAGGTCGGTGCCTTCTTCATGGTCGACATGGCGCACTATGCCGGCCTGGTCGCGGCCGGGGCCTATCCCAGCCCGCTGCCGCATGCCCATGTCGTGACCACGACCACGCACAAGACGCTGCGCGGGCCGCGCGGCGGCATGATCCTGTCCAACGACGCCGACCTCGGCAAGAAGATCAACTCGGCGGTGTTCCCCGGGCTGCAGGGCGGGCCGCTGATGCACGTGATCGCGGCCAAGGCCGTGGCCTTCGGCGAGGCCCTGCAGCCGGAGTTCAAGGCCTATGCCCGCCAGGTGGTCGAGAACGCCAAGGTGCTGTCGGCAACCCTGGTCGAGCGCGGCCTCGCCATCGTGTCCGGCGGCACCGACAGCCATCTGATGCTGGTCGACCTGCGGCCCAAGCGCACCACCGGCACGATTGCCGAGAAGGCGCTCGACCGCGCCGGGCTCACGGTCAACAAGAACGGCATTCCCAACGATCCGGAGAAGCCGACCGTCACCTCGGGCGTGCGCATCGGCACGCCGGCCGGCACGACGCGCGGCTTCGGGCCGAGCGAGTTCCGGCAGGTGGGCCATCTGATCGCCGACGTGCTCGATGGCCTGTCCGCCAACAGCGTCGAGGGCAACCGGCTGGTCGAGGACCAGGTCCGCGCCAAGGCCCAGGAGCTGTGCCGGCGGTTTCCGATCTATCGATAAGGGCAGGGACGCGGCCGCACGGCAGGCCGCTGCGGCAGAGACAGGGGGTGGCTGATGCGGTGTCCGTTTTGCGGTCACGACGATACGCAGGTGAAGGATTCGCGTCCGACTGAGGACAATTCCGCCATTCGCCGGCGGCGCTATTGCCCGTCGTGCGGCTCGCGCTTCACCACGTTCGAGCGGGTGCAGCTGCGCGAGCTGACGGTGGTGAAGAAGAACGGCCAGCGCGTGCAGTTCGACCGCGACAAGCTGGCCCGCTCGATCACCACCGCCTGCCGCAAGCGGCCGGTCGATCCCGAGCGCATCGAGCGCGTGGTGAACGGCATCGTGCGCCGCCTGGAAAGCTCGGGCGAAAGCGAGATTCCGTCGACCCAGGTCGGCGAGCTGGTGATGGACGCGCTGCGCGCGCTCGACCCGGTCGCCTATGTGCGTTTCGCCTCGGTCTACAAGAACTTCCGCGAGGCCAAGGACTTCGAGGATTTCGTCAGCGACCTCGGCGACGCCCAGCACGACTGAGCCCTGCGCGCAGCGAAGACCCGGAGCGCGGGCCTCCCGGCCCGCATCGGCGCGAAGCGCCGACCATCCGGTTTCGTCCTCCGTTTTCCACCGCGGGCGAATGTGGGCGAGTCGCCCACGCTTCTCCTCCAGGCCATCATGACCCGGGACTTCGTCGCCGCAACGATGGCGACGCAGTGAGGGAGGTGGCCATGCCCGCCTTCTTGGACCGCGGGCGTCCACGCCCGCATTCGCTCGCAGCGAAGCGAAGAGCGAAAGACGATCGGCGCTGACACGCCCGTGGTCCGGCGTATCCAGGCCAGCCAGTCTACAAACTGTTCAACAGGCTCGGCTCGCCGCCGCCGCTGAGCGGATGCTTTCGGCCGCGGCAGGGCGACCTGGCGCCGGTCGACGACCATTCATTTTCAACAAAATTATTGTTCTTAATTGGCAATAACATTCATTTGTCGCTCGGCACCAGAAATTGCATCATGAAAATGTTATTTATCTATAAACTACGGTTTGTGCGTGTAATATGTTGAACCTTCAACGTCGGGACCGAGGACCAAGCGCTGGCTTTGGAGAGTCGGCGTATGCGCCTTTGGTTCCCAGGCAGGCCGAGGCAGCGGATGACGCGGCGCGCGCGAACCTCACACACGCTCAACTTGCCCAGCTGGAGACGTTCGCCAGAGGGCTCACGCGCGAACAGGCGCTGTGGGTCAGCGGATACTTTGCCGGGGTCGGCGGCCCGGTCGGCCAAGGCGAAGCCCAGGCAGCGGCTGCGATCGCAACCGCACCCGTCACGGTGCTCTACGGCAGCGAGACAGGCAACAGCGCCCGGTTGGCCGAGAGATTTGCTGCCCGTCTGCGTGTCGATGGCCTCACGGTCCGCGTCAGCGACATGAACGACTACAAGCTGCGCCAGCTCAAGGACGAGCATTTCCTGTTCATCATCACCAGCACGCACGGGGAGGGCGATCCGCCGCAATCGGCGCTCAACTTCTTCGAGTTTGTCGAAGGACGCAAAGCGCCCAGGCTTCCCGGGCTCCAATACGGTGTCCTTGCCCTGGGCGACTCGACCTACGAGAAATACTGCGAGGCCGGCAGACGCATCGACCGTCGTCTCGAGGAGCTGGGTGCCACGCGCGTCGGAGCGCGCATCGACTGCGATGTCGATTTCGAGGAGCCATCCGAAGCGTGGATGGATACCGTGCAACCCTTCCTCGCCACGCAGCAGCAGCACAAGGCATCGCACAGTCCGGTATTGTCGGTCGTATCATCTCCTTCTGCCGCATCGGCCCCGATAGTCGACAGGCGCAACCCGTTCAACGCGCCGGTCATCGACAACCTCGTCCTGACCGGGCGCGGCTCCAGCAAGGAGACCCGCCATGTCGAGTTCTCGCTTGCGGGCTCGAACCTCGTCTATGAGCCAGGCGATGCGCTGGGGCTGCTGCCGGCAAACGGCATCGACGTGGTGGATGCGATCCTGGCGCAGACCGGACTTGACGGCGAAGCGGCGGTGTCTCTCAAGAGAGGTGAGGTAAGCCTCGCCCAGGCCCTTGCGTTCGACTTCGAGATCATGGCGGCCGCGCCACGCTTTCTCGAAGCCTGGGCCCGGCTGAGCGGCGCCGCTGAGCTGCGGCGGCTGACGTCGCCGGAGAACAGCGCGGAGCGCAACGCCTTTCTCCGCCGTCACCATGTGATCGACATCGTGCGGGCTTTTCCGGTGCCCGGCGTGAGCGCGATGGATTTCCTGGCCGGGCTGCGCCCCATGCAGCCGCGGCTCTACTCGATCGCGTCGAGCCTGGCCGCCGCCCCTGACGAAGCGCACCTGACGGTCGCCACCGTGCGATACGCGCTGAACGGGGAGATGCGTTGCGGCGTCGCTTCCGGCCACACGATCGCGGGCGCGGGACCGGACGCCGTCCTGCCGGTCTATGTCCAATCCAATCCACATTTCCGGCTTCCGGCCGACGATGTGCCGATCGTGATGATCGGTGCCGGAACCGGTGTCGCCCCGTTCCGGGCCTTCCTGCAGGAGCGTGAGGCGCGCGGTGCGACAGGGCAGAGCTGGTTGTTCTTCGGCGAGCGGAATTTCCGCAGTGACTTTCTCTACCAGCTCGAATGGCAGGAGCATCTGCGCAGCGGCCTGCTGGCCCGGATGGACGTGGCGTTCTCTCGCGACCAGGCCGGGAAGGTCTATGTCCAGGACAAGCTCACGGAAAAGGCGGCCGATCTCTTCGCATGGCTGGAGGCCGGCGCCCATCTCTATGTCTGTGGCGATGCGGCCCACATGGCGCCGGACGTTCATGCGGCTCTCTTGAGCATCATACAGACGCAAGGCCGTCTCGGACCGGACGCGGCGGAGGATTATCTCCGGACCCTGCAACGCGATCACAGGTATCAACGCGATGTCTATTGAGACGATGAAGCCGCGCCACGGGGCGGTCGAGCGAAGCCGTGATCGTTCGCAGCCATTGTCGAACTTGGGACCGGACGAGACGCTCAAGGCCGAAAGCAATCACCTGCGCGGCGGAATTGCCGACGGGCTGCTGGACGAGATCAGCGGCGGTGTCGCGTTCAGGGATCAGAAGCTGCTGAAGTTTCACGGCATCTACCAGCAGGACGACCGCGACCTGCGCGATGAGCGCCGCCGGCAGAAGCTGGAGCCGGCACATTGCTTCATGGTGCGCGTGCGGTTGCCGGGCGGCGTCTGCACGCCGGCGCAATGGGTCAAGCTCGACAAGCTGGCGCGCGCCCATGGCGGGGAGACGCTGCGGCTGACGACACGGCAGACGTTTCAGTTCCATTGGATATTGAAGCGTGATCTCAAGGCGACGATCCAGGGCCTGCGCGAAGCCTTGCTTGATACCGTGGCTGCCTGCGGCGATGACACGCGGGGCGTGATGTGCGCGGTCAATCCGGCGCTCTCCAGCCTGCATGCCGAAGTCTACGATGCGGCGCGCGACGCCAGCAACCATGCGACCTGGAAGTCCGGCGCCTATCACGAGATATGGTACGGCGAGCGGAAGGTGGCCTCGTCGGAGACGGAGGAGCCTTTCTACGGCAACACCTACCTGCCGAGAAAATTCAAGATCGGCTTCGTCATTCCGCCCAGCAACGACATCGACGTCTACGCGCAGGACCTCGGCTTCATCGCCATCGCGAAGGGCCGCACGCTCGAAGGCTACAACGTGGCGATCGGCGGCAGCATGGGCCGGACGGATGGCAAGCCCGAAACCTATCCGCGCCTTGCGAGCGTCATAGGCTTCATTCCGGCCGACAAGGTGATCGAGACGATTGACGCTGTCATGAGCGTGCAGCGCGACTACGGCGATCGCAAGGACCGCAGCCACGCCCGCTTCAAGTACACGATCGACGATAAAGGGTTGGACTGGATAAAGGCCGAGATCGAGACCCGCTTGGGCTTTTCCCTGGCGCCGCAGCGAACGTTCACGTTCACCTCCAATGGTGACGTGCTGGGCTGGTCGGAATCGGAAGATGGCCGATCGCAGTACACCCTGTTCATCGAGAACGGGCGCATCGCCAACCACCCCGGCATGGCCTTGATGGATGCCATCCTGACCATTGCCAAGATCCATGACGGCACCTTCCGGCTGACGCCGAACCAGAACCTGGCGATTGCCGATGTGTCCCGCGAGCGCCGGCCGGTCATTCAATCCCTGCTGGAGGAGTTCGGCCTGGACGGGCAGGCGGGAGCGAGCGCGCTGCGTCGCAATTCGATGGCGTGTGTGGCGCTGCCGACCTGCGGTCTGGCCATGGCCGAGAGCGAACGCTATCTGCCGGGCCTGATATCCAGGATCGAAACCATCCTGGCGAGATACGACCTGATGGAAGAGCCGATCACGCTGCGCATGACCGGCTGCCCGAACGGCTGTGCCAGACCGTATATCGCGGAGATCGGTCTCACGGGCAGGGCGCCCGGCAAATACAACCTCTATATCGGCGGCGGCTTCCACGGCGAGCGTCTCAACCGGCTGCACCGGGAGAATATCGGCGAGACCGCGATATTGAACGAGCTGGACACGCTCTTCGCGCAGTTCGCTGCCGGGCGCCAGCCGGGCGAGCACTTCGGCGACTATGTCATGCGCGCCGGGATCGTCGCCTGAGGCCACGGGACGACATCGCTTCGACGACTATTCTCGTTTTGACAAGGAGACAGGCAATGGCTTTGCAGCTCGGCCAGGTAGCGCCGGATTTCACGCAGGAGAGCACGGAGGGGCAGCTCCATTTCCACGAGTGGCTCGGCAATTCATGGGGCATCCTGTTCAGTCATCCGAAGAACTTCACTCCGGTCTGCACGACCGAGCTTGGCGAGGTCGCGCGCCTGAAGCCCGAGTGGGACAAGCGTGGCGTGAAGCCGCTCGGCCTCTCGGTCGACCCGCTCGAAGCGCATCTGCGGTGGGAGAAGGACATCGCCGAGACGCAGGGCCATAAGCTCAACTTTCCGCTGTTGGCAGATGCCGACGCCAGGGTCGCCAACCTCTACGGCATGATCCACCCGCAAAGCGATCCGACCGTCACGGTGCGCGCGGTCTACGTGATCGACCCCGGCAAGAAGATCCGGCTGATCCTGACCTATCCGCCCAGCGCCGGACGCAATTTCACCGAGATCCTTCGCACCATCGACAGCCTGCAGCTGACGGACGGCGAGAAGGTGGCGACGCCGGTCAACTGGGAGCCGGGCCAGCCCGTGATCATCTCCCCAAGCCTCTCGGACGAGCAGGCGAAGGAGCGCTTCCCGCAGGGCTGGAAGGCGCTGCGGCCTTATCTGCGCGTCGTCGAGCTTTCCCCGAAGGGGTGAAGTCCACGGCAGGCGATGTCGTGACCAAGCGCTGGCGGCAGACGACGTGAATCGTGACCGTCATCCCGAGCGCAGCGAGGGATCTCCTGCGAATGGCGCACTGTGCGGCCTGCGCGGGAGATCCCTCGCTGCGCTCGGGATGACAGTCGCGACTCACCTTCCACCGATAGCCGGTGCTACAGCGTCGGGCGTTGTCCTGCTGTCAGCAGCAGCTCGTTGGGGCCCTCCCAGCCGTCGGGCGTGTTGAAAGCGCTGAGCCGGTCGGCGATCTCGGCCCAGGCGGCTTCTCGCTTCGCATCATCCAGGTGTCCGACGATCTGCAGGATGGGGCTGGCCGACACGCGGACGAAGTCGAGATAGTCGTGCACCGATGGCAGCCGGAAGGGCGCCGCGATCTTCGTCGTCGCCACGTGGGAAAATCCGGCGTGGCGGAACAGGGCATCCAACAGCCCCGGCTTGCCGAGGCTTAGCAGGCCCCCCGGCCGGTAGGGATCGGGCAGCGGCAGGCCGGCGTGCTTGAAGGCGGTCGATACGAGGATGCCTATGCATGGATTCTGCTGCGGGCTGGAGAAAGCCATGACGCAGGCCCGCCCGCCCGGCTTCAGCGCGCCGCACATGCGTTCGAGCCCTTTGCCGGGATCCGGAAAGAACATGAGGCCGAGGCGGCAGATGGCAGCGTCGAAGCTGCCTTCGCCGACCTCGATAGCTTCTCCATCCGCGACCCGCGTCTCGACGTTGGCGTGCCCGGCGCGGCGGGTGTTGTCCTTCGCAAGCGCCAGGATGGCGGGCGAGATGTCGGTCGCGAGCACGTAGCCCGTCGGGCCCACCCTTTGCGCAATGTCACACGTCTGATCGCCGGCGCCGGCCGCGACGTCGAGCACGCGCGCGCCCGGCCTGATGTCGGCCATTGCCAGCATGGCGTCGGTGGAATCGCGAAGCCAGCTTCGAATCAACGCGCTCTTGTCATGCCAGCCCTTGGCGCACGCATCCCACTGGCGGCGCGCCGCAAGCTTGAATGCCTCGGCGTCCGTCGGGGGCGTCGATGTGGGTATCGTGCACATCTCGTGGCTCCAGGTTGATCTCGCTGCTCCGTTCGAGCTCCTCCAGCCGTACCGGCCCGCGAGCATGAGCGGGAGCCGCGAGATTGCCGGCGGGGGCCGCACAATCGCATAATGCGGCATGTTCGATTGGAACGACCTGAAGCACTTCCTTGCGGTTGCGCGGCACGGCAGCACCATCGCAGCAGGCAAGGCGCTTGGCGTCAGCCAGTCGACCGTCCACCGCCGGCTGAGCGAGCTCGAGGAACGCCTCGGACGCGAGCTGGTGACGCGCCACACGGCGGGCTATCGCCTCACGGCGTTCGGCCGCGAGCTCGTGGCGTATGCCGAGCGTGTCGAAGCGGCAGCCAACGAGCTGGACCAGCACGTGGCGGACGCCGCGCGCGACCGCCGCGGCATCATCCGCTTGACCTGTCCCGAGCCGATCGTTCCAAGGCTGATGCCGCTCATCGAGCGCTTTCATGCCCGCTATCCCCGGTTCCAGGTCGAGTTCGTGACCAGCGATCGCTACCTCGACCTTCTCAAGGGTGAAGCCGACATCGCCTTCCGTTCAGGCGATACGGATGATGACCTGGTCGGCCGCAAGATCGCGGACTCGATCTGGGCCGTCTATGCCAGCCCTGCCTATATCGAGCGGCATGGCAAGCCGGAGCGCGTCGAGGACCTCGCGCGTCACCTCCTGGTCAGCCTCGACGAGTCGCTGGCCAACCACCGCGCCGTGACCTGGCTCAAGGCCGTTGCGCCCGAGGCGAAGATTGTGGCGCGCAACAACAGCGTTCTGGGTCTCGTCTACGCCGTGAAATCGGGCATCGGCCTGGGGCCGCTGCCGACCGCCATCGCCGACGAGCAGGAGGATCTCGTGCGCGTGCTCGGGCCCATTGCGCAGCTGGCGAGAAGCTGGCGTCTGCTCACGCATCCGGACCTCAGGCGCACGCCGCGTGTATCGGCCTTCTTCGACTTCGTCACCGAGGAGCGGGCGGCGCTGAAAGGGATCTTTACGGGCTAGGCAACCTCGGCGGCGGCGCGCTGGAACTCGAGCCCGTGGCAGTCGCCGGCTGCGCGCCAGGCGTCGAGGATGGCGATGAACGCCGGCGCGCCGCGGCCGTAGACGCCGTTCTGGATGTTGCGCTCGGAGAGCTGGCCCTCGGCGTTGTAGTAGCCCGGCGTGCAGTCCTCCTGGTAGGCCTTGCGGAACACACCCGCCTTCATGATCGTGGCCGTCCATTCCGCTTCGCCGGCCGCCGTGGGCTCCACCGCGTCGCAGCCGGAAGCCAGGCAGCGCCGCACGATATAGGCGATGTGGTCGGCCTGCTCGATCAGCATATGCGGGAAGTTGGGGGCGAGCGCCGACTGGATGGTGCTGACGATGAAGCAATTGGGGAAATCGCGGGTCAGCAGGCCGTGCAGGGTGCGGGCGCCGTCGGCCCATTTCCGGGTCAGCGTCAGGCCGCCGCGGCCATGGATCTCCAGCCCCGAGCGGCGCTCATAGGCTGTGCCGACCTCGAAGCCGGTGGCGAAGATCAGGCAGTCGAGCGGCCAGGTGCGGCCGGCCACGACGACGCCCTCGGGCGTGATGCGCTCGACGCCGCGGCCGTCGGTGTCGACCAGCGTCACGTTGGGCCGGTTGAACATCTGCAGGTATTCGTCGTGGAAGCAGGGCCGCTTGCAGAACTGCTTGTACCAGGGCTTCAGCGCCGCGGCGGCGGCCGGATCCTGCACCACCAGGTCGACCCGCGCGCGCACCTGCTCCATCTTGGCGAAGTCGGCGAGCTGCAGCGCCTGCAGCGGATTGCCCGCGAGATGGTCGCGCCGGATCAGCTGCATGATCTCGGTCCAGCCGTCGCTGACCAGATCCTCGTCCTGCGCGATGCCCGACACCAGGTTGTTGAAGTTCTCCATGCGCCGGCGCTGCCAGCCGGGCGTCAGCTGCGCCGCCCAGTCGGGGTCGGTCGGCCGGTTGTTGCGCACGTCGATCGAGGAGGGCGTGCGCTGGAAGACGAACAGGTGCTGCGCGCTCTGGGCGACATGCGGAGCGCACTGCACCGCCGTGGCGCCGGTGCCGATGATGCCGACGCGCTTGTCGGCGAGGTTGTCGAGCCCGCCCAGGGAGGTGCCGCCGGTATAGGCGTAGTCCCAACGGCTGGTATGGAAGCTGTGGCCGGCGAAGCTCTCGACGCCGGGGATGCCGGGCAGCTTCGGGCGGTTGAGCGGTCCCGTGGTCAGCACGACGAAGCGCGCCGTCATGCGATCGCCGCGGTCGGTGGTGACCGTCCAGCGCGCCGCGCGGTCGTCCCAGGCGAGCCCGCTGACCGTGGTCTGGAACAGGGCGTCACGGTACAGGTCGAAATGGCGGCCGATCGCCTGGGTGTGCGCCAGGATCTCCGGCGCCTTGGCGTACTTCTCGGTCGGCATGGCGCCGAGCTCTTCGAGCAGCGGCATGTAGATGTAGGATTCGATGTCGCAGGCGGCGCCGGGATAGCGGTTCCAGTACCAGGTACCGCCGAAATCGCCGCCCTTCTCGATGATGCGGATGCGGCCGATCCCGGCCGCGCGCAGCCGCGCCGCCACGATCAGGCCGCCGAAGCCGCCGCCGACAACCACCGCGTCTACGCTGTCGGCGACCGGCGCGCGGCTGAAGCCGGGCGCGACATAGGGATCGTCGGCGTAGTGGGCCAGCGCGCCGGCGATCTGGACATACTGCGTATCGCCGTCGGGGCGCAGGCGCCGGTCGCGCTCGGCGCGGTATTTCGCGCGCAGCTGATCCGGATCGAAGGCGAGGGGCGTCCTGGCGTGCGTCGGCATCTTGCGTCTCTCTGTCACCGTCTTCTTCCCTGCATGGGGTTCTAGGGCAGGCGGGCGCCAATGTCCGTGACACCGACCGCCAAATAGATGACATTATGCGCCATCGGATGGCGCCATTTTTGGCGGGTGATGTCATCTCGAGTGATCCCCAGAGGACCCAGGGCATTCGCATATGACCTCGCTGTCATCCCGAGCGCCAGCGAGGGATCTCCTGCGGCAAGGCGCACGGTGCGCAATTCGCAGGAGATCCCTCGCTGCGCTCGGGATGACAGGTGATGTGAGAAGCCATGAGCGATAGCCCCCGATCCCTGACCGTCGCTTCGGCCTGGATGAACGCCGTGCTCGACCGCATGGAGCAGGAGGGCCTCGACCGCGCCGCGCTGACCGCCGACATCCGCGGCCTGGAGGGTGGCCGTGTCCCCGGCACGGCGCGCATGGAGGTCGCCCTGTCGCGGTTGATCTGGCGGCGGGCGCAGCAGATGACGACCGACCCGCTGCTGGGGCTCGAGGTCGGCAGCCAGCTGCCGGCGCAGGCAGGCCATGTGATGGCCATCATCCGGGCGCATAGCGCGAGCTTCGGCGCCTTCCTGCGGGCGATGATCCGATACCAGACGCTGCTGAGCGAGACAGGCCGCTTTCATATGCGGCCGGCCGGGCGCGGGGTGCGGCTGACCTACAGGCCGGCGGCCGCCGTGATCGCGATGGAGCCGATCCAGATCGATTCCGGCGTCGCCTCGCTGGTCGCCTATGGTCCGCGGCCGCTGGCGATCCGCCTGGTCGGACGCCGCGGCCAGGATCCGGCGGCCTTCACGCGCCGGCTTGGCTGTCCCGTGCAGCTCGGCGCAGCCCAGGCGGTCGTGGACTATGGGAATGCGGCGCTGGCCCAGCAGACACCGGGCGCCGATCCGGCGTTGCTCAACCTGAACGTGGCCTATGCCGAATCGCTGCTGGCGACGCATCGGACCATGGACTCGCTGTGCGGATCGGTGCGCGCGGCGGTCGGCCGTCTGGGCCCGCGGCAGGCCACGATCACGACGGTGGCGCATGACATCGGCTGCTCGCCGCGCACCCTGCAGCGGCGCCTGGCGGCGGCGGGGTCGAGCTTCAAGGCGATCTTCGACCGCCACCGGATGGAGGAGGCGCACATTCTGTTGTCGCGGTCGCGCGCCAGCGTCGCCGAGATCGGCGCCCGCCTCGGCTACTCGGAGGCCAGCGCCTTCTCGCGGGCGGTCAGCGAGTGGTGGGGCGTCTCGCCCCGCCAGCTGCGCCGAGCGCAGCAGGACGGGCAGGGATGAGGTGATGATGGTGTGACGACGCACGGCGCGGTGTGCCGATGCACGTCCAAGGAACGGCCGGGGCGCGCGAGGCTCATTTTCTGCTGCTGCGGCCTTGCTGCCGGGGGAGGGACGGCGTGGATCTGGTTCTTGTCCTTGGCCTCGGCCTCCTGGCGGGCACGATCGCCGGCGTTGTCGGCACCGGCTCCTCGATCATCCTGATCCCGGCGCTGGTCCTGCAATACGGTCCGCAGCAGGCCATCCCCATCATGGCCGTCGCCGCCTTGATGGCCAACATCTCGCGCGTGCTGGTGTGGTGGCGCGAGATCGACTGGGCGGCCTGCGCGGCGTACGCGCTGACGGGCGCGCCGGCCGCGGTGCTGGGCGCGCGCACGCTGCTGGTGCTGCCGGCGGACATCGTGGATGGCGTGCTGGGCGCGTTCTTCCTGGTGATGATACCGGTTCGGCGGTGGGCCGACCGCAAGGCGCTGCGGCTCAACCGCTGGCATCTCGCCGTGGCCGGCGCGGTGATCGGCTACCTGACGGGCATCGTCGCCTCGACCGGCCCGCTGAGTGTTCCTGTCTTTCTCGGCTACGGCCTGGTGAAAGGTGCGTTCCTGGCCACGGAGGCCGCCGGCTCGCTTGCCATCTTCGCCAGCAAGACGGTGGCGTTCCAGCAGTTCGGCGCCTTGCCGCTCGACGCCGTGCTGAAGGGCCTCGTCATCGGCACGAGCCTGATGATCGGCGCGCTCATCGCCAAGCAGATTGTCACCCGGCTGGACGCGCGGCACTTCCGCATCCTGATGGACGCCGTGATGCTGTTCTCCGGCCTGTCCCTGATCTGGATGGCCGTGACCCGACACTGACAAGCGAAGCGCCGCGGCGCGGGTGATGACGCACGGCGCGTGATGTGCCAATGCTGTGTCCTGAAACCGGAGGGGGAAACACATGGCGTGCTACGTTCTGCTCGAGCTGACCGCGAAGCCGGGCACGGGGGCAGCGGTTCTTGAGGATCTCCGCGAGGCGTTGCCGGAAACCCGCAACAAGGAGGGCTGCCTCAACGTCGACGTGACCGCCAACGATGACAATCCCGACAACATCCTGCTCGTGATGCGCTGGGCCTCGCGCCGGCACTACGAGACCTATCGCGCCTGGCGCGATGCCAGCGGCGTCGTCGCCAGCTTCGCCGAGAAGACGGTGGGCGGCCTGTCGACCCGCTTCTTCAATCCGACGGACGTGTAGCCTCCGTCGTCCGTGAGCGAGCAACGCGCACGACCGGACGTGTTCGACGTCGCGATCATCGGGTTCGGGCCGGTCGGGGCGACGCTGGCCAACCTGCTGGCCGATTGCGGGCTCTCCATCCTGGTGCTGGAACGGGAAGCCGGCATCTACCCGCTGCCCCGGGCGGTGCACTTCGACGACGAGGTGATGCGGGTCTTCCAGACCCTCGGGCTGGCCGACCCGATGCTGCCGCACACCCATGTCTCGCCGGGGATGCGCTTCGTCGACGCGCAGGGGAGGCTGGTGCTCGACTGGTCGCGCTCCCCTGATGTCGGTCCGCTGGGCTGGAACGTCAGCTATCGCTTCCATCAGCCTAATCTCGAGCGTGTCCTGCGTGACGCCGCCGGCGGAAGGGCCAATATCGACGTGCGGCTGCGGGCCGAAGCGGTCGCGCTCGATCAGGATGGCGAGGGCGTCACGGTCGGCTTCGAGGATCTGCGGTGCGGCGCGCCGCGCTCGGCACGCGCGCGCTACGTCGTCGGCTGTGATGGCGCGCGGTCGCTGGTGCGGCGCCTGATCGGATCGGCCCAGGATGATCTCGGCTTCCACGAGCCCTGGCTGGTGGTCGACGCGATCCTGGAGCGCGACCTGCCGTCGCTGGGCGATCACAGCGTGCAGTATTGCGATCCGGTGCGGCCGGCGACCTATGTGCGTGGCGTCGGCCGTCGGCGCCGCTGGGAGATCGCGCTGCTGCCGACCGAGGATCCGCTCGAGATGACGGCGCCGGACAAGGTGTGGAGGCTGCTCGAGCGCTTCATCGCGCGCGCCGACGCCAGGCTCGAGCGCGCCGCCTGCTATACATTCCATTCGGTGATCGCGGCGCGATGGCGCGATCGTCGCCTGCTTGTCGCCGGTGACGCGGCGCACCAGACGCCGCCCTTCCTGGGGCAGGGGATGTGCGCCGGGATCAGGGACGTGGCCAACCTCGCCTGGAAGCTTGCGCGGGTCGTCCGCCGTGAGGCGGCCGACAGCCTCCTCGATTCCTATCAGGGCGAACGCGCGCCGCATGTGCGCGCCTATATCGAGCTTGCTGTCAGGCTGGGCGGACTCATCAACACCCGCGCGGCGGAAGCCGCTGTGCCGGGCGGGCTGTCACGCCGCGAGCCGGCGCGCATGGAGACGATCAAGCCGCTGCTCGGCGCCGGCCTCGGGGCAGGTATACAGGACCTCGTCGGCCAAGTGGCGCCGCAGCCGATCCTCGCCGACGGCACGCGGCTGGACGATCATGTCGGCTACCGCTTCGCGGCCTTGCTCGATCCGTCGTTCCACGCGTCGCTGCCCGATGCGCTGCTGGCACGATTGCAGGAGAAGGATGTCGCCGTCGTCACTGACCCAGCGCCTGCATTGCAGGCCTGGCTCGCCACTCACGCTGTCCATGCGGTGGTGGTGCGGCCGGACCGCTATGTGCTGGGCGCGGCACGCTCCGTCGCCGACATGGCCGCGCTCGTCGCAGCCGTTTGACCCTGGTCCAACGGCGGGTGGCGGCAGTTATTGATCTCTAATGGAGAATTTCAAACAGCGCCGACCAACTTCGCTCCAGGATCCGGCAACCACCGCTGGTCAGTCCGGCCCGGGCTTGCAGCGCGTACCTGCCGCACCGCCACGCGCGGCCAGCTCCGGTCGCCGCCCATATATATGGACGGCGAGACCCCAGATGCAGGAGTCTCTTGCCCTTGGTTACTTAACCAAGGGTATGCGCCGTGAGATCGAGACTGACTCGACAGCGGGATCCGCCTCTAGAGCCTTCAACTCGGCAGCTTCGATTTCCGCGGAAAACATTTGCGATCCAATCTCGGACCGCGGCGTGACGTAGTCCGGGCGCTTGCCGCTGTCCCGCAACTTGACCAACACGAGAAAACGCTGGTTGTCGTCAATCCGGCCCGCTTGCGCAGAGGCCGGCAGAGACTCCAATTTCTTGAGCGATTTGAAGTCGATAGCCATCGGGCATCTTTCAAGCTTCTCGCTAAACATATGGTCTCATGCCAACGCGTTCAAGAACCGAGCGTTCCCACGTCCTTGCATCGTCAGGGGATTGAAGACCCATTCGCCCGGCCGGACCCGTAGCGACTATTCCAGTCGCCCGCTGCCATCGCTGGCGGATTGATCGCAGCGTGCGCCAACAGCTTCTGTCGCAGCGCGCCACTCGACAACGATTGTCCCTTGCGACTCGCTTCAGCGAGCACAAGGGCGATCAAGCCTGTCACCGCCGGAGCCGCCATGCTCGTGCCGGACTTGCGTACAACGCCATCGAGGGTGCCGGACTTGGCCGCGACCACCGCATGCCCTGGCGCGGATACTTCCGGCTTGTTGCGGCCGTCTCGGGTAGGCCCGGAGCTCGAAAAATTGGACAGCGGCAAAGCGCTTTTGTGCGCGTCGTAGGATCCGACGACCACCGTCTCGTACCCTGTCGATATCGACCCGAGTGTGTGCGTCGGCACGGGATTGGCGAAGCTGGCCTGCGCGCGATCGTTGCGCTCGATCCAGGCGTGATAGTCGACCGCCTCGTCGTCGAGGGAGCGCACCCTCACCGTGAAATCATCGCCGGACAGGCCTTCGGCAAGCCAAATGCCAATGACGTTGTCATGATTGTTGGAATCATCGAGCCGGCTGCTGATGAAGAGAGCGATCTGGTCGTTCGCCCCGATGGGCAGATTGTCTCCCGGCTGCACAGGTCCGAAGGTGGTGCCGTCGGGCGTCACGAGGGAGACCTCCAGCCGACGATTCCCAGGATACCACATCTCAAACTCGCTGCCGCCTCCCTGGCTCTGCCTGATGACGATGTCGTGCGTGCCGCTCCTGGGTACCTTGCCACTGGTGTGGATATCGTCGAGCTGCGAATTGCTGGCAGCGATGACAACGGCGCGATTGTCCTTCTCTCTTGCCAGAGCATCGAGGCCTTGTTCGACGAGCGACGTGCCGTCATGCGGTCCGCCGTTCGTGCCCAGGCTCAGGTTGCAGACGCACGGCCGGTCGCCTGCCTCGTTGAAAATGAAGCGCACGGCCTCCAGCAGCTGCACCGAATCGCCGAATGCCTGGTTGAGCGTTTTGGGACCAGTCCACGCAATGTCGCTGGTGGCCGCCTCTACGAAGATGATATCTGCCTCGTGCGCTACGCCCGGCTGGCCAGACCCGTTTCCGTTGCCCGCGGCGATGTCGGTCACGTGCGTGCCATGCGTCCCGGAAGGATCATGCGGCGGCCCATATCCCAACCCCTGGTAGGGGTTGGACGTTTTCAACGCCGCGTCGATGTCGGGCTTGTCGTAGCGACGGCCGTAGCCGAACGGGCTGGACGGCAAGGCGGGCGCACCCTGGTTCCAAATCGTCAGGATGCGCGAGCTGCCGTCGACCTTGCGGAAATTCCGGTGCATGAAGTCGCAGCCGAAGTCAACGATTCCAACCACGACGCCACGGGCTCCGTCGGGCCTGACCTGAGGTGGCAGCGGCGCGACCTGCATGGCCTGCACCGTCGCGGCGAGCGCCTGATGAACAGGCTGTGAAGCCTTGAGGCTCAGCACGACGGGATCGGTCCGGACCGCTTCGGCGCGGCGCACCGGCAGGCGCCCGGTGACGATCCAGCTTCCGTCAGGCGTCTTGCCGAGCGTGCTGCCCGGGACGACGTCCGGCAATGCTTCCCACTCACTCACCGACTTCACCCGTGCAATCACCGCGATCTCGTCGCCAGAAGTAGAGGCGAGCGCCAGACCCGGCTTGCCGCTCTTGGCATTGGCTACTGCAAGTTGCAGGCGCGGGTCCATGGCAGTCGACACCTTCCATGGCATCGGCTTCAGGCTTTCGCCCGTCGTCAAGGTCTCGATCGCCGACAGGCGGGTACCAAGCCTGTCCGATGACGGCGGCGAAACAAGCGCAAATGCCGCGGCTGGCATCGTCGGGGTGTTCGCCAACTTCGCCGCGAGGGCCAGCCACGTGCTTGCGGTGGGGCTTGAGAGGACATCCGACCAGAACGAAGTGATGGACGCTCCGGCCGGTGCCTCCGGGGTGCCTTCCCGTGAGCCGGGCGTTCGTGTGCGCCGCGCCGCGCTTTTCACTGTCGACTTCTTCTTCGCGGCCAATTCGTCCTCCTGTCGCGCGGTGCCTAGCGTCTCGGGGGCCTCGGCTCGATCACCGACGCCACGTCGATTGCTGCTGCATGGGCGTGGGCTGCCCGCCGCTTGCAGCCCGAGAGTGGGGGATAGTTTGCCGCGCCGAGTCGCGTCGCAACGCCCGTCAGCTTCATGGTGATGAAATCCGCGATCTGGGCGCCGTACTGGATCGGCTTGCCGTTGATCTTGATGTCGCTCACGGCGAAACCGTGCTCGGCCGGCACCTCGTAGACGGCGCGCACGGGCTTTTGCGCAGTGCCGCGCGTGATTTTCCAGTAAGATGCCGGGTCGGAGTTGTCCGGGGTGACCCAGCCGGTCGTGCTGAGGCCGGCGAAATAGATTCCGACCGGATTGGCCAGCGTGATATCCGCGTTGGCCCTGGCCAGAGCGTTCACCTCAGCGCCGATCGCGGGATCACTGTGGCGCTCCGGCTGTCCGTAGGCGCCGCAGAGAATAAGCTGGTGCGCGTCGGTCAGAAGCACCCCGTTGCGCATGCGCGCGTTGCTGGCACCGCCGGCCAGCTCGATCTCAGCGCCCAGTGTGTTGTTGCGCTGGACTAGATGCATCGCGCCGCGCTTGGTGGTGCTGTTCCACTTGTTCTTCGGGTCGTAGCTACCGTCGGCGCCGAACAGATCGTTGTTGGCAGCCGTCGGGCTCACGTGCTGGCGGTAGAGTGCGAGCACCGTTGCAGGCTTCACGGCGGCGAGGAACTGCCAATATTCCGGCCCTTCGCAGGTAAAGGTCACGCGCTTGATCTGGTTGCCGACGCGGTCGATGCTCCACTCGCAGTATTCGTCCTGGACGTCGCGCGAAGAGTCGGCGGTCTGCCACCGCTCCTCGTCGGTAGCCGAATCGAGCGCCACCAGCCGCGGGAAAGCGCCCCAGGTGATGTCCTTCTCGACGGTGTCCTGGCCGACAGGCGTGGTCAGCTGGTTGAAGAAACGTGGACGCGGCGCGTCGAAATCGTACAGATCGGGCCGCCCGGCCCGGGCCTCGTCGATCTGCTCCGAAATCCAGTCGCTCCAAGCCTGGAGCTCGGCATCATCGAGGTCCGTCAGCATTCCCGGTGGGTCGAAGCGTTCCATGATCATGGATCCTTACAAGGGGCGGACCTGGGCCTGCTCGGTCAGGCTGAGGAAGGCGGGTAGGTCCAGCTTGGTGGCAACGGGAAGGGTGAGGCCGAATTCCGCCAACGGCCGGTTCCGGAACTGGCGTCTGCGTGACTCGGCAAGCTGAAAGAAGGCGTCGAAGCCTTCGGCTGTAAGCAGGCGAGCCAGCACCAGCGCCCAATAGCGGTCGACCCGTGCGGCAAATTCCATCTCCCAGTCGCCAGCGGTTTCCCAGAGCATGGTGAACTCCGCCTCTGCGCTGTCCGCCCCCTTGCTCGCGATCACACTTTTCACGGCAGCGGGGAAGCGACCATCGAGGTCTGCACCGCCATCCAGGACGAGGGCTTCCGGGATATGCTCGAGGAGGGTAGCGCGCCTGTCAGAAAACACCGGATTTGGGAAATCGACCATCAGCAAGCACAGGGCGAGGCGGCGCGAGATCGCCCCGCGTGCGAGGAGCTCACGCAGGACCATCTGGTCTTCCAACGAGGGCTCCGGCACTGGAAACGCGAAGTGGGTGTCACGCTTGAAGATGTTCCCGCCATCGCGCAGGCAGACCTCGTATTTCTCGAGGCCTGCTCGATAGAACGACGCTGGCGTCTTGGCCCGCGAGAGTGTTGCCGGCAGGGCGAGCTCGCCGACAAGGCAATCCGAGTTGAGGAAGAAGGTCGTCGGCAAGCGAAGCATGTCGTCGTCCGACAACGAAGCACTTGGCTGTGGCGAACAGGCAAGATTGACTGTCGTGGTCGTGAGGATCTGCCGCAGAAACTCGCGGGCATTGGAGAGGCGGCCGTTGGCCGTCCGACGATCGAAGCGTGACCGCGTCCAACGGGCCGTGCCCGAGCGCACGATCAGCTCCAGATCCTCCGCGCCCTTCAAGTTGCTGCTGTTCCATAACGGATCCTTCGGGAAGGGATCGTCGGGAGCGAAAATGTCGTCGCGAATTTGCGACGACTGCGAATGCCAATGCATCCAGGGAAGCTTCAGCTCCTTCATTACGGGGCCGCCGTTGACGTGACTGTCGAACGGTCCGCGGCCGCGCGTGGGCTCCATCAATGCCTGCCATGAGCTCCCGGCCCATGACCAAACGCCGCGCCGGCGTTCGTAGAAATTGTAGGCCCCACTCTTCGGATCCCAGGCAAAGATCTGAAGAAAGATTGTCTCAGACGAGAATGGCGGCGCGGTCGAAATGAAGAGTTCGGCTTCTTCGCCGCGATGCCTCGTGATCGCAATGCGCAGGTGGCGGTCGAGCGTGGCCGTTTCATCATTCCACGGGATTTGTCCGCCATCCGCAATCCGGTAAATCCGCTGCCCGGGAACGGCATCCGCGCCCGTAGCCAGGTCGATGATTTTCAAGACTTCGACAAGGTTCTTGGGCCGATGACCCGGCGTTAGCACGAGCCGTGCGAACGGGTCGTTGAGCTCCCTCTGAATGTCGGATGGCGCGAGGACAACAGCGATGTCGTCCTGCCCTAGAAAAAACCTGACGACTTCTCCGGGTGCGATATCCGCAAGCGGTTCGGGAGCGTGGTCAAGCACCATCCCTGAACTTGA
This sequence comes from Vineibacter terrae, assembly GCF_008039615.1. GTDB lineage: Bacteria > Pseudomonadota > Alphaproteobacteria > Reyranellales > Reyranellaceae > Vineibacter > Vineibacter terrae. The sequence continues at coordinate 190,237 of NZ_VDUZ01000010.1, forward strand.
TCGATAAGGATAGTGTCGCCCTGGATAGCGGCCCTCCCGAGCGCTGATCGAGGCACCCGCCATTAAATCGCCTCCCCAAGACGCGATTTTGCACCGAGATGTTAGCATATGCTGTGAAAATTACAATTAATAATTGATGTCCCGGTCGTTATCTGTCGCAATGTTCATTGATCTTCAAAAGAGAACTACCTATAGTACGACAGAGGCGATAAGCGCTCAGCTTGGTCGGGCGAGCTGCCGCCAGCACTTCCGTCAACCACGATCTGCGCGAGGAAGCCGATGCGCGATCCCAGCCTGGTTCCAGGCGGCGCTGCCGTTGCAGTGACCAAGCTTTTGATATCCGGGCCCAAAAGCGCTCTGGTATGTCCGGTCATGGCGGGCAGGGAGTTTTCGTATTTTGCGACGTTTGCGTCACGCCCCTGAGCAGGTCGAAATTCGCATGTCATTGATTGGGCTGCATTATTTTATGGCGAGGTGCCGGCCGTGAAGAACCTCATCACCGACGTGCCCGGTGTGCGGGTGGGCAATGCCCAGGATGCGCGGGCCGCGACCGGCGCCACCGTGGCGGTCTTCGAGGGCGGCGCCGTCGCCGGGGTGGCGACGCTGGGCGGCGCGCCCGGCTCGCGCGCCGTCTCCTTGCTCGAGCCCGAGATGATGCGCGGGCGGATCGACGCCGTGGTGCTGTCGGGCGGCTCGCTGTTCGGCCTCGATGCGGCCGGCGGCGCGACCTCGGTCCTGGTGGCCGGCGGCCACGGCGGCACGTTCGGCGGCATCACCCTGCCGGTGGCGGTCCAGGCCATCCTGTTCGATCTCACCAATGGCGGCGAGAAGGACTGGCTGCGGGCGCCCATGGAGTGTCGGCCGCCCTACTGGGAGCTGGGCCGCGATGCGGCGCTGGCGGCGTCGGATGCGTTCGCGCTGGGCACGGCAGGCGCCGGCTACGGCGCCACGACCGTCAACCTGAAGGGCGGGCTGGGCTCGGCCAGCGCCCGCACATCGCAGGGCTTCACGGTGGGGGGGCTGGTCGCCGTCAATGCCGTGGGCGCCGCCACCATCGGCGACGGACCGCATTTCTGGGCCGGCGCCTATGAGCAGGGGCAGGAGTTCGGCGGCCTGGGCTGGCCGGCCAGGTTGCCGGCATCGGCGCTCGGCCTGCGCTTCAAGGGGCTGCCGGCGCCGGCCACCGCCACCACCATCGCGCTGGTCGCCACCGACGCCACGCTGTCGAAGCCGGCATGCAAGCGGCTGGCGATCATGGCCAATGACGGGCTGGCCCGGGCCCTGCGTCCGGTGCACGCGCCCAACGACGGCGACACGGTGTTCGCGGCCGCCACCTGCCGCGGCGCCGCGGCCGAGGAGCCGCCGGCGCTGACCGAGCTGGGCGCCGTCGCCGCCGACTGCCTGGCGCGCGCCATCGCGCGCGGCGTGCATGCCGCCACGGCGCTGCCGTTCGCCAACGCCGTGCCCGACTGGCAGCAGCGCTTCGGCGCCGGACGCCCGAGCGGTTTGCCATAATTTACATATAGGCGTATGTAAGTCCGATGACGCACCTCAGCATTCGTGATCTGCAGAAGATCTCGAGCGAAACGATAGGCGCGCTGGCAGGGCCGACGGCCGTGAAGTCGGGCGAGCGGACGGTCGGGCTGCTGATCCCCTTGAAGGCCGCCGACCCGGAGCGGCTGGCCGCGGTGCTGGCGCGGGCCGAGGCCTTGGCCAGGGGGCGCGATGACGCCGCGGACGATGCTGCGCTTGCGCGCTTCGGAGAGGTCGATCCCGTGGACTGGTCGATCGAGGCGGTGCGCGCGCTGATGAAGAAGGAAGGCGGCTGACGCATGCGGCCGCCGTCCTCGACACTGGTCATCGACGCCGCCATCCTGGTGGCGGCGGCGCGCGGCAGGAGCTCGGGCGCCATTCTGCAGGCGGCGCGCGCATCGACGCTCGTGACGACCGACCGTGTCGTGCAGGAGGCACGCCGTCGGATCGGGCTGGGCCTGCAGCGTCCTGAGCTGGCGCGGGTTCTCGATGATCTGGTGGCGGAAATGACGATCGTGCCGGTCGCCGCCCTGGCGGCGGCGTTGGACGGCAGCGCGGCGGCGCTCAGGGATGCTGTTGCGAGCCGCAACAGTTCGACGCGCGACGACCACGTCCTGGCGCTGGCGTGGAGCGTCGAGGCGGACATATGGACGACGGATCGCGACTTTGCGGGCACGGGTGTCGCGACCTGGTCGACGCCCAATCTCATGCGCGGCTTCGCCGCCAGGGACCGACATGCGCCACGCTGATGCCGACTGGATGGCCAGCGCGCTCGCCCTGGCGCGGCGCGGGCTGGGCCAGACGTGGCCCAACCCGACGGTGGGCTGCGTGCTGGTGAAGGACGGCGTGGCGCTGGCGCGCGGCCGCACGGCGCGCGGCGGCCGGCCGCACGCCGAGGCGGCGGCGCT